>CAWDBZ010000006.1:0-235777 GCA_963800715.1 uncultured Actinomycetota bacterium
CAGGACGCACGCTGGCGGCGTCGTCGACGCTCGAAAGACGCCCAGTCTGCCAGCGCGCCGTCGCCTAGCCATCGCACGCCCTGGACGACGCTGGCATCCACTATGACTCGCGGGACGTGCCCGCCTGGTGCTGACGGCTCCGGCCGGGAAACCAGGTGAAACGGGGAGCGACACGGCGTTAGCGTGCTGACTTCGTGAGCCGGTTGCTCGACGTCCTCGCGCCGCCACGCCTCGGGCGGGGCTTCCGCCTGTTGATGGCCTCGTCGTGGACCAGCAACGTCGGCGACGGCATCGCCCTGGCGGCCGGTCCGCTGCTCGTCGCCTCGAAGACCGACCATGAGTTCCTGGTCGCGCTCGCCGCGCTCCTCCAGTGGGCGCCCCCGATGGTCTTCGGCGTATGGGCCGGGGCGCTCACCGATCGGCTCGACCGCCGGCTGATCATCATCACCGTCGACCTGTTGCGGGCCCTCGTGCTCGCGCTGCTGGCTGCAGCGGTCGCCTTCGACGTCGCCCCCATCGCGCTGGTGCTGGTGGCGATGTTCCTGCTCGGCACCGCCGAGGTGTTCGCCGACAACACCTCGAGCACGCTGCTGCCGATGCTCGTCGCGCGCGACGACCTGGCGATCGCCAACGCCAGGCTGCAGACCGGCTTCGTGACCATCAACCAGCTGGCGGCCCCGCCGATCGGCGCGTTGCTGTTCACGCTCGGCCAGTTCATCCCGTTCACGGCCCAGGCGCTGGTCGTCGTCCTGGCCGTGGTCCTGATCGCCCGGCTGCAGCTCCCCGCGCACGGCCGCGCTCCTGACGAGGCTCGCCCGGTCTGGCACGACATCGTCGAGGGCTTCCGCTGGGCCTGGCACCACGCTGCGGTCCGCACGCTGGTGCTCACCATCCTGATCTTCAACGTCACCTTCGGCGCGGCCTGGTCGGTGCTCGTCCTGTACGCCACCGAGCACCTCGGCCTGGGCAGCGTGGGCTTCGGTCTGGTCACGACGGTCACCGCGGCCGGTGGCCTGTCCGGCACCCTGGCCTACGGCTGGCTGACCCGCCGGATCAGCCTCGGCAACATCATGCGGATCGGTCTGATCATCGAGACCCTCACCCATCTCGTGCTGGCGTCCACCTCGTCGCCGTACGTCGCGATGCCGGTCTTCTTCATGTTCGGCGCGCACGCGTTCGTGTGGGGCACCACGTCGATCACGATCCGGCAGCGTGCGGTGCCGACCGAGCTCCAGGGCCGGGTCGGCGCGGTGAACCTGATGGGCGTGTACGGCGGGCTCGTGGTCGGCGCCGGGATCGGCGGGCTGATCGCGCAGCGGTGGGGGGTGACGGCGCCGTTCTGGTTCGCCTTCGTGGGGTCGGCGGTGTTCGTCGTCCTCATCTGGCGCCAGCTCAGCCACATCGCGCACGATGACGACCTCGCCTCCGCGACGACCTGACCCCGGGCGGAAGATGGTGGCATGTACGTGCCCCGGTTCAACGCCCTCGACGACGACGAGGCCATCCGGGCGATGGTGCGCGGCGTCGGCGCCGCCGAGCTGGTCACGGTGGGGGAGGACGGCTACCCGCTCGCGACCCGCCTGCCCGTGGTCTGGGACGGCGACCGCCTGGTGCTCCACATCGCCCGTGCCAACCCGCACTGGCGGTCGATCCCGTCGGACCGCGACGTGCCCGCGCTCGCCGTCGTCACCGACGCCGAGGCCTACGTGTCGCCCGCTTGGTACGCCACCAAGGCCGAGCACGGCCGGGTGGTGCCGACCTGGAACTACTCGGCGGTCCACGTCACCGGCCGGGTCCGGCGCCACGACGATCCGGAGTGGATCCGGAGCGCGGTCACGATGCTGACCGAGCAGCACGAGTCGAGTCGCGCCGAGCCGTGGGCGGTCACCGACGCTCCTTCGACGTACGTCGACAAGCAGCTGCGCGCGATCGTCGGGCTCGAGTTCACCATCGAGCGGGTGGAGGGCAAGGCCAAGCTGAGCCAGAACCGGTCCGAGGCGGACCGAGCCGGCGTCGTGGCCGGGCTGCGGGCGGAGGGCAGCGGTCGCGAGGCGACCGTCGCCGAGCAGATGGAGCGGCTCACCTAGAGCGCGAGCTGGGTCGTGACCTGCTCCCAGACGTCGCGCTCGGCGTGCTCGGCGAGGAACGCGAGCGTCTCGGGGGAGAGGCTGCGCTGCTTGGGCGCCACCTTCTCGACGTACGTCGCGTGCACCTGCGCGAACGCGGTGTCGATCTCCGGTGACCGCTCGAGCCCCAGCCAGGCGAGCACCTTGTCGAGGCTGGTTGCGCTTGCGTCGCCGAAGAAGCGGTCGTACTCGACGACCACGGCGTGATCCGGTCGCTGCTTGACCGCACGGCGGACCCGGCGCAGCGAGCGGTTCCAGCCGGCCACCGCCCTGGTGGCGTCCTGGTCGGCGGACCAGCCGAGGTCGTCGGGGTTCTGCGCGCGGGCCTCCCAGCTCGCCGCGACCGGTTCGAGGTCGCGCACGATGCAGACGAACCGCGCGTCGGGCAGTGTCTCCCACACGTGCTGGAGGCGGATCGCGACCATCTTGTCGCCGACGTACCGAGCCTGGCTCCACTTGGCCCGCATCGCCGCGTAGTGCGGCGCCCACTCCGGCGCCTGCTCGGGCGTGAGGTTGGTGAGGCCGTCGGTGAAGTCGAAGAACCGGCCCTCCTCGAAGAGGTCGGCGGTCACCGGCTCCTCGTCGCGCGGGTAGAGCCGCTTGTAGCGCTCGACGCCCAGCGCGATGTCGGCGTGGGCGGCGAAGACCTCCAGCAGGGCTGTGGTGCCGGACCGCCCGAGCCCCGCCAGAAAGAGCAGGCTCTGGTCGCTCGACACGGTCGGTGAGCCTACGCGTGCGCGTCGCGTGCGAGCTGCACCGCTTGCGCCATGACGGCGTGCTCCTCGACGGTCGTGAGCGGCTTGCTGCTCCGGATCCGGGCGGCCTCCTCGAGGTGCTCGGCGTACGGCGCGGGCGGGGCGGCGCCGTACGCCTTCAGCAGTTCGCCCACTCCCGGGTACTCCTGCGTCAGCGTGACCCCGGCCAGGATCAGCGCGGACATAGCAACGTCCAGCCCGGGTGGCCCCGGCCGCGCGTTGGTCCAGTCGATGACGACCGGGCCGTCGGGGCCCATGAGCACGTTGAGCGGGTGGAAGTCGAGGTGCAGGAGGCTCTGCCCGTTCCACGGCAGGGCGTGCAGCCGGCGCTGCAGGTCGGCCTGGATCCGCGCGCCCTCGTCGGCGTCGACGGCTCCGCCGAACAGCTGCTCCCCGAGCGTCGGCCCCTCGATGCGCTCCATGACGATCCTGGGGCCGTCCCACTCATCGACACGGGGAACCGGGTAGCCGAGCGCGTGCACAGCCTGGATCAGCTCGGCCTCGTCCTCCGCAGACCGGCCGTCCTTGTACCAGCGAACGACCCGGCCGTCCGCCAGCGCGAAGACGTCGCAGTCTCGCCCCGAGGCCAACGGCCGGGCCGGCGTCACCATGCCACCGAATCTAGGAGGTCAGGCAAGCTCGGCGCGGGCTCGGAACACGCCCGTCCGGAGCGGCCCCGGATTCACGGTCGGGGGGTGCCCCGCCGGTAGGGTGGCGATGCTGAGCTTCCCCCGCGTCAGCCCTGCCGTAGCCGCTATTTTGCGAGGGAGCACCGTGTACCTGAAGAGCCTGACCCTCAAGGGGTTCAAGTCCTTCGCTTCCTCGACGACGCTCCAGCTGGAGCCGGGGATCACCTGCGTCGTGGGGCCCAACGGCTCCGGCAAGTCCAACGTCGTCGACGCCCTCGCCTGGGTCATGGGTGAGCAGGGCGCCAAGTCGCTGCGCGGCGGCAAGATGGAGGACGTCATCTTCGCCGGTACGTCGGGCCGGCCGCCGCTGGGCCGGGCCGAGGTCCTCCTGACCATCGACAACACCGACGGCGCGCTCCCGATCGAATACTCCGAGGTCACGATCAGCCGGACGATGTTCCGCAGCGGTGGCTCCGAATACGCCATCAACGGCACCCCGTGCCGCCTGCTCGACGTCCAGGAGCTGCTCTCCGACTCGGGCATCGGCCGCGAGATGCACGTCATCGTCGGCCAGGGCCAGCTCGACTCGATCCTGCACGCGACGCCGGAGGACCGGCGCGGCTTCATCGAGGAGGCCGCCGGAGTCCTCAAGCACCGCAAGCGCAAGGAGAAGGCGCTCCGCAAGCTCGACGCCTGCGACGGCAACCTGACCCGCCTCACCGACCTGCTCGGCGAGATCCGCCGCCAGCTCAAGCCGCTCGGCCGCCAGGCCGAGGTGGCCCGGCGGGCGGTCGGCGTCCAGTCCGCGGTCCGCGACGCCAAGGCCCGCCTCATCGCCGACGACCTGGTGACGGCCCGCGCCGCGCTCCAGCAGGAGCTCGCCGACGAGTCCGTCCTGGTCGCGCGCCGCGAGGAGGTCGAGGGCCAGCGGGCCGAGGCGACCCAGAGCGAGAGCGACCTCGAGGCCGCGCTGCGCGAGGACCTGCCCGCGCTGGCCCAGGCGCAGGAGACCTGGTTCGCGCTGTCCGGGCTTCGCGAGCGGCTGCGCGGCACCCAGTCGCTCGCCGCGGAGCGGGTCCGCAACGCCGAGGGGCTCGGCACCGGCGACGTCGCCACCGGCCGCGACCCGGAGGCTCTCGAGGCCGAGGCCGCGCAGGTGCGCGAGCAGGAGAGCGCCATCGAGACCGAGGTCGAGGCGCACCGCGTCACCCTCGAGCAGGCGGTCTCGGCGCGGCGTACCGCCGAGGACGCCGTCGCCGAGGAGGAGCGGCGGGTCACCGGCCAGCACCGTGCCGCTGCCGACCGTCGCGAGGGACTGGCCCGGCTGATCGGCCAGGTCAACGCGCTGCGCTCACGCGCCGCCGCAGCCGACGACGAGCTCGGCCGTCTCACCCAGGCCCACGAGGACGCGCTCAGCCGCGCGACCCGCGCCCAGCGCGACTTCACCGCACTCGAGACCCGGGTCGCCGGCCTCGACGCGGGCGAGGAGGGGCTCGACGCCGAGCACGAGGCGGCCGCCGCCCAGCTCGACGACCTGGAGGAGCAGCTCGCCAAGGTCCGCGAGGAGGCCCAGCGCGCCGAGCGCGACCGCGCCTCGCTGGCCGCCCGCAAGGACGCCCTCGAGCTCGGCCTCAACCGCAAGGACGGCGCGGGCGCCCTGCTGGCCGCCTCCGACCAGGTCTCCGGGCTGCTCGGCTCGGTGGCTGCCCTGCTGACCGTCCGCAGCGGCTTCGAGACGGCCGTCGCCAACGCGCTGGGCAGCGCGGCCGACGCCGTCGCGCTCGACAGCGCAGACTCCGCGATCGCGGCGATCGGCCACCTCAAGGAGGGCGACCTGGGCCGGGCCGGGCTGGTGCTCGGCTCTTCGGCGCCCTACGACGTGAGCGGCTGGCCGACCTTGCCGGAGGGCGCTTCATACGCCCTCGACGTGGTCTCCTGCCCCGACGCCGTACGCCCTGCGCTCGCGAAGCTGCTCGAGCGCGTTGCGATCGTGGACGACCTGGCGCAGGCCCGCGCGCTGCTCGCCCGCGACGGCTCGCTGACCGCGGTGACCCGCGACGGGGACCTGCTTGGCGTCCACGTGGCGGCCGGCGGCTCGGCCAGCCAGCCGAGCCTCATCGAGATCCAGGCCGCGGTCGACGAGGCCGTCCAGCAGCTGTCCGAGGCGATTGCCTCCAGCGAGCGGCTCGGCTTCGACATGTCCCGGCTGGAGCGGGAGCGGCACGAGGCTCAGAAGCGGGTCGACGTCGCACTCGCCAAGCTGCACGAGTCCGACGCCACCCTCGCCGCCGTGGCCGAGGAGCTCGGCCAGTTCGGCGCCCAGGCGCGCGGCGCCAGGGGCGAGGCCGAGCGGCTCGAGCGGGCGATCGGCGAGGCGCAGGAAGCCCGCACGAAGGACCTCGAGGGCCTCGGCGAGCTCGAGACGCGGCTGGCTCGCGCCGAGGAGCACCCCGATCTCGAGGACGTGACCGACGAGCGCGAGCAGCTCGCCGAGGCCGCCCGCGGCGCCCGACAGGGCGAGATGGAGGCCCGGCTCTCGCTGCGCACCGCCGAGGAAAGGTCGCGCGCCCTGCACGGCCGGGCCGACCAGCTGCTGCGCGCCGCCCAGGACGAGCGCGAGACCCGCACCCGCGAGATCGAGCGCCGGGCCCGGCTGCTCCGCGAGGGTGAGGCGGCCCAGGCCGTCGGCGCCGCGGTCGCCTACGTGCTCGACCGTCTCGACGTCTCGATCGGCCGGGCCGCTGCGGCCCGCACTGAGGTCGAGCGCGCCCGCCAGGGTCGCGAGGAGCAGCTGCTCGCCGTTCGCGCCGGGCTGCGCGACCTGGCCCGCGAGCACGACGAGCTCGTCAACTCCGTCCACCGCGACGAGATGGCCCGCACCCAGCAGAAGATGCGGATCGACCAGCTCGAGGAGCGCGCGCTCGAGGAGCTGGGCATGGACGGCGACGTGCTGGTCGCCGAGTACGGCCCCGACCAGCCGGTCCCCGTCGACCACAAGCTGCCCGACGGTGAGGAGCCCGAGACCGACCAGTCCGACGGACCCTTGGAGCCGGACACGACGCCGTTCGTCCGCGAGGAGCAGCAGAAGCGGCTGCGCGCCGCCGAGCGCGAGCTGGCGATGCTCGGCACCGTGAACCCGCTCGCGCTGGAGGAGTTCAGCGCGCTGGAGGAGCGGCACCGCTTCCTCGGCGAGCAGCTCGAGGACCTGAAGCGGACCCGCAAGGACCTCCTCGACATCGTCCGCGAGGTCGACGCCCGGGTCGAGCAGGTCTTCACGGAGGCCTACGTCGACGTGGAGCGCGCCTTCGAGGAGACCTTCTCCCGGCTGTTCCCGGGCGGCGAGGGCCGGCTGGTCCTCACCGATCCCGACGACATGCTCAACACCGGCATCGAGGTCGAGGCCCGCCCGCCCGGCAAGAAGATCAAGCGGCTGTCGCTGCTCTCCGGTGGTGAGCGCTCGCTGGTCGCGGTCGCGTTCCTGGTGGCGCTGTTCAAGGCCCGCCCGTCGCCGTTCTACATCCTCGACGAGGTCGAGGCCGCGCTCGACGACACCAACCTCGGCCGGCTGCTGGAGATCTACGAAGAACTGCGGGAAGACTCCCAGCTGGTGATCATCACCCACCAGAAGCGGACCATGGAGGTCGGCGACGCGCTCTACGGCGTCTCGATGCGCGGCGACGGCGTCTCCGCGGTGATCAGCCAGCGGCTGCGCGAGGCCGAGTCGGCCTAGGGGGTCACCGCTCCGGCCAGCAGTACGCCGGCGCGCGGGTCGACGCCCTCTTCCTCCGGGTCGGCGCGGTGCCAGAGCAGCCGGAGCAGCACCTCGGCGCTCGCCGTCACGTCGAGCGGCTCGCCCTCGCCGAGGCTTGTGCGCCCCGGGACGTCGGTCGCCTGCAGCCGCAGCTGTCCGGCCAAGGGGTCGATCCGGCCGAGCCGGACCTGGCGTGGATAGACGACGTCGACCACCTCGAGCACTCCGTCCCAGGCCAGGGACGGGTCGATCGGCTGCGGCGCACCCACGGCCAGATCGGCGTCCCAGAGGTGCATCGTCGTCTCGTGCACCTGGCGCCGCTGCCAGAAGCCGGCCGTCCGGTTGGACGGGTCCATGGCCCACGCGGGGGTGTCGGCCGGGCGCTCGCTCAGGACGTCGACCAAGTGACCGGCGTGGCCGGCGTACCAGTCGGCCAGCTCCGCAGCGTTGAGCGGTCCGGCCGACTGGGGCTCGAGCCGCGGCGAGCTTGCGACCACCGCGTGCGCCGCCCACTGGTGCACCCCGCCGAGGTGGTCGGCGAGGTCGCGCAAGGCCCAGCCGGGGCAGTGCGCGACCGGCGCGTCGAGGTCGCCGTCCGCGATCACTGCGGCGAATCGGGCCGTCTGCACTCTGAGCAGCGCCACCCAGTCGTGCATGCGAGCATTCTGCCCGTGCCCGCCACTCGCCCGACCCGGGACCAGTACGTCCACTGGGAGACCGTGACCACCCGCTGGGCCGACATCGACGTCTACGGGCACATGAACAACGCCCGCTACTTCGAGATCATCGACACCGTCGTCAACAACCACCTCGAGCAGGCCACCGGCACCGACATCCGCAAGCTCCCGGCCATCGGCGTCGTCGCCGAGGTCGGGTGCAAGTACTTCGCCGAAGTGGGCTACCCAGCGCCGGTCGACGTCGGCGTCTACGTCGAGAAGCTCGGCAACTCGTCGGTGGTCTACAAGGTCGGGCTGTTCCAGGGTCCCGACAACGGACCCGCCGACGAGGCGGCCGCTGAGGGCACCTTCGTGCACGTGTACGTCGACAACACCGACGCGGCCCGGCGGGTCACCCCGATCCCAGAGGAGATTCGCGCCGCCGTCGCGTCACTTGTCCGCTCGTGAACCGTTGAGACGACATGACCGCGATCGTGATCGGCATGGTGCTGATCGTGGTCATCGCGCTCGTCGTGATCGCGGTGTTCTCCGAGGAGGAGGACGACTGGGCGACGTACCGGCCCGGCCGGAAGGACCCCGACCAGGGCAGCCTCGACGACCTGTTGGGCGGCTGACCCCCAGCTGACCTTTTCGGCGCAATTGCGCTGATTAGGTCTTGTTTCACGCGTGAAACAAGACCTGTCCGGCGCGATTGCGCTGATTAGGCACGCACGGTGGCCGTCCTGATTGGATGGAGGCATGTCCTCCCTGGCGCTGCTGATCCTGGCCATCGCCGTCGTCGCACTGGTCCTGATCGGCGCCGTGGTCGGTTTCGTGGTGCGCGGCCGCAAGCCGGCGCCCCTGCCGGACACGCACACCGACGTGGTCGTGCAGCCGGAGGCGGGCACCGACACAACGGCACCGCCGGTCGAGGTGAGTGCACCGCCCACCACGATCGAGAAGCCGGAGTCGACCGCCTCGCGGCTGGTTCGCCTGCGGAAGCGGCTGGCCGGAGCGCAGGGCGGCTTCGGCCGCGGGCTGCTCGCGCTGCTCAGCCGCGAGCAGCTCGACGAGGACACCTGGGAGTCGATCGAGGACCTCCTGCTCACCGCCGACCTCGGGGTCGGGCCCACCCAGCAGGTGGTCGACGGACTGCGGACCCGGCTGCGGGTCGAGGGCGCCCCCGAGGATCCGAGGGCCGCGCTGCGTGCGGAGCTCGTTGCGCTCGTCGACCCGACCATGGACCGCCGGCTCCAGGTCAGCGGCGCCGACGGCAAGCCGGGCGTCGTGCTCGTGGTCGGTGTCAACGGCACCGGCAAGACCACCACGGTTGGCAAGCTGGCCCGGATCTTGGTCGCCGAGGACCGCTCCGTGACGCTCGGGGCCGCCGACACGTTCCGCGCCGCGGCGGTCGACCAGCTCGCCACCTGGGGCGAGCGGGTGGGCGTCGAGGTGGTCCGCGGTGCCGAGGCCACCGACCCCGCGAGCGTCGCGTTCGACGCGGTGCAGCACGGCCTGGACAGAGGCGTCGACACCGTGATCATCGACACCGCCGGCCGGCTTCAGAACAAGGCCGGCCTCATGGACGAGCTCGGCAAGGTCAAGCGGGTGATCGAGAAGCAGGCCCCGGTCACCGAGGTGCTGCTCGTCATCGACGCCACCACGGGCCAGAACGGCCTCATCCAGGCCCGGGTCTTCTCCGAGGTCGTCGACGTGACCGGGGTCGTGCTCACCAAGCTCGACGGCTCGGCGAAGGGCGGCATCGTGGTGTCGGTGCAGCGCGAGCTCGGCGTACCGGTGAAGCTGGTCGGTCTCGGCGAGGGCCCCGACGACCTGGCGCCGTTCGACGCCGAGGCGTTCGTCGATGCTCTGATCGGCTGACATGGCGCAGGTCTCCGTTGTCTTTGACGCTGGGTACGACGAGGAGCTCCGCGCCATCTCCCTGGCCAGCGTCGAGAACCAGACGCTGACCGACTGGGACGTCGTCACCGACCTGGCCCTTGCGACGGGGGAGTTCGTCGCGTTCCTCGACGCCGGCGACTCCTGGGTGCCCGACCGGCTGGAGCGGCTCATTGCCCTGCGCAAGCCGCTCGTCGCCGACGAGCTCGAGGGGGAGCGCGGCAACGGCGACCGGGTGATCTTCCGCGCGCCGGCGCCGGACGTGGAGCCGGCCCGGCTCGTCGCGCAGCGCGAGGCACTGCTCGAGCTGGGGCCGGTCGATCCCGCCCTGCCCGTGGCCTGGCTGCTCGACCTCCTGATGCGCCACCACACCGAGGTCGAACGGGTGCCGAGCATCGGCGTACGCCGCCGCTTCCCGGACCGCCGACGCGCGCTCCGGCCGCCGCCCGGTGACTGGCGCCGCGTCGTGCTCAACCGGCACCTCATCGACTGGGCCGCCCTTGAGGCCCGGACGCCGACGACCGGGCTCACGTCGGTGATCGTGCCGACGTACGACGACAGCGAGCTCACCACGGGGTGCATCGAGTCGCTGATGGCGGCCGAGGCCGCCGACCACGCGAGCGTCGAGGTCATCGTCTGGGACAACGGCTCCTCGGCCGAGGTGGCCGCGGTGCTCGACCGGCTGGCGGGCGGTAGAGGTGACCAGCAGGTGCAGGTCCACCACAGTCCCGAGAACCACGGCTTCGCGCTCGGCAACAACCTGGCTCTCGCGCAGGCGACCGGTGATGTCGTCGTGTTCCTCAACAACGACACCACGGTCCCGCCGGGCTGGCTCGCCCCGCTCCGCGAGGCCCTGACCGACGACGACGTGCTCGGCGCGCAGCCGCTGCTGCTCTACCCGACCGGGTCGATCCAGTCCGCCGGGGTCGCGTTCCCCACGTGCGGCGGGCTGCCGCACGCGTTCCTGCGGGGGTTCCCCGCCGAGGACGCGTACGGCGTCGAGGGGCTGCGTTTCCAGGCGCTCACGGGGGCCGCGCTCGCGCTGCGCTTCTCCGACGCGGTGGCGCTGCGCGGCTTCGACCCGGTCTTCACGAACGGCATGGAGGACGTCGACCTGTGCCACCGGCTCCGGCAGCTGCGCCAGGAGACGACACAGGGCCACTTCCGCGTTCTCGACAGCCAGCCGGCGGTGCACCACGAGTCCGGGACGCCGGGCCGGCACGACAAGCACCTGGCCAACCGCACCGTCTACCTGGACCGTTGGCAGCGGGTGGTCGTCCCTCGCGACGATGCCGCGCTGTGGGCCACTCGAGGGATGCGCGTGGTCGACCACGACATCGGCAAGGCCCGGCACGGTGCCCCGCCGCGGCTACGCGTCCCGCGGCCGGTGCTGGTCCGCGAGGCCCGTCTCCAGGTCACCGAGGCCACGAGGCTGCGCTGGGCGATCAAGAACGCAGCCCCCGCCGGACCCGGCGGAGAGCGATGGGGCGACACCCACTTCGCCGCGTCCCTGGCCGCGGCGCTCCGCGACCACGGCCAGGAGGTGGTCGTCGACCGACGCCCCGAGTGGGACCGGCCCACCGGCCGCCACGACGATGTCGTGCTCGTGCTGCGCGGCCTGGTCCGCCACGACCCCAGCCCCGAGCAGGTGTCGCTGCTCTGGGTGATCTCGCACCCCGAGATCGTCACCCCCGACGAGGCACACGGCTACGACCGGGTGCTCGCCGCCGGCCAGCCGTGGGCCGAGCGCCGGGCCCGCGACTGGGCGCTGCGCATCGAGCCGCTGCTTCAGGCGACCGACCCCGAGCGATTCCACCCCGATGCTGGCATCCCCGGCACCGGCGACGCCGTGCTGTTCGTCGGCAACTCGCGCCGCCAGCTGCGCCCGGTCGTGCGCGACGCGCTCGAGGCAGGCCTGCCGCTGGCGGTGTACGGCGACCTCTGGTCCGGTCTGGTCCCCGACGAGGTGGTGCACGGCCGGTCGATCCCGAACGACCAGCTCGCCGCGGCGTACCGCTCCGCCGGCGTCGTCCTCAACGACCATCACGACGCCATGCGCGCCGACGGCTTCGTCTCCAACCGGCTCTTCGACGCCGTCGCCAGCGGGGCTCGTGTCGTCACCGACCCGATCCTCGACGCGGCCGGACTGGCCGAGCTGTTCGGCCCCGGGGTCCAGGTCTACGAAACCCCAGAGGACCTGGCCCGGCTCGCCACCCTCTCCGACCCGGACTCGGTCTTCGGCGACGACGCCACCCGCCGGGCGGCCGCCGACCGGGTCCGCACCCAGCACTCCTTCGCCGCCCGTGCCGCCCGCCTCATCGAGGTCGCCCACGAAGCGAGGACCGAGCGCGGCTTGCGATAGTCCGTGACATCTGTGCCTGTGGAAACGTCGGTTCCACAGGCACAGATGTCACGGACTATCCCGATGACCGAATCGCGAAGCTGCGGGCCAGCTCGTCCGGATCGGCGACGCGGAGCAGGTTGCGCTCGAACACGTCGACCGGCGCGTCGGGGACAGCGGCCAGGATGCGCTGCTTCCAGTCGGCCAGGTCGGGGGTGTCATACGGGTTCGCGACCAGGAAGCGTCGCTTGAAGAGCGGGAACCCCTGGGCCAGCAGGTCGAAGACGCCGGGTCCGTAGATCGGGTGGTTGGGTCGCAGCTCGGGCACCCAGGTCGCGAAGTCGAAGCCCTGGCCGACGAGGTACTGCGTGGTGCCGGTCTCATACTTCTGCACCAGGTTGGCCCGGTCGCGCTGCGGCCGGACCGCATCGAGGCGGCGCCGGAAGCCGGGGTCGTCGAGCACCGGACGGCGCAGGGCCAGGAAGTACGAGCCGACGTGCACCAGCTCGGGGTAGCGGAACGCGGTCGGGGGCAGCCAGGACCGCTTCACCTCCTCGAGCGGCACCGACTGCGGCTGGGACGGCTCCGGCTCGAACCGGCGCGCGGTGAGCTGCAGCCCCCAGAAGTCGCCAGGTCTGGTGTCCATCTCGGCGAACACCTCGTCCAGTGGGCGGAGCAGCCAGCACGAGTCGTTCGCGAGCAGGACCTCGTCGTACGCCGCGAGCTCCTCCCAGCCGACCAGCTCCCTGGCCAGCAGGCTCCACGAGCCGAAGTCGTGGCCGCCGTGCGCGCGCACCCACGCTCCGGTCGCGGCCGAAAGGCGATCAAGCTGGCCGGGCTGCAGCGACCCGTCGGCCAGCACGAACACATCGGCGTGCCGGGCCAGCTCGGCGACGTACGCCACGACGTAGTCGTCGACCAGCCCGTCCGGGTCGTACATCGCGAACAGGCAGGCCCGCCTCGGCGGGTCCGCCTCCGAGTACGTCGGTCGCGCGACGCGCTGGGGTAGTGGCAGCAGGCCGCGGTGCCGGCCGTCGATCAGGTAGTGCACCAGCGGGTTGATGGCGGTCTCGGACTCGTCGGTCGGGTCGAGGTACTCCGCCCAGTACCACCACACGTCGAAGTCGAGGCTGGGGTTGCGCAGCGATTTCCAGCCGCGCCGGCAGAAGTGGTCCACGGGCTCGGCGCCCCGCTCGGCCTGCGACTGGTTGTGGGCGAGGTAGCCGGCCTCGTCGACCGCGTCCGCGAGCCGGACGACCGCGATCTCGCAGCGCCGGCCCTGGCCGACCGCGATCTCGCCCGCCACCGGAAGGTCCAGCGCGTGCAGGCCCTCGTCGAGCGCCCTGCGCAGCAGAGCATCACCCTCGGGCCCGTCCTCGCCGAGGGTGAGCCACGCCGTGACCAGGCGCGCCCAGGTGTGGGCGAAGCGGGCGGGGTCACGCGCCACATCATCGCCCGTGGAGCCTCGACGCGGCGGACCTGGTTGCGTTCCAGCCTCGGTTGCGGTGGTTTCGACGCGCTGTCGCGACTTCGTTCCTCAGTCGCGACCTTGCTCAACCCTCGCGCGCCACGGGCCTCGCTCGTTCCTCGCGAGGACCTGCGCGCTCGTAACACCGAAGTAACAAGAACCGGGAACCCGTTGCATGCCCGCAACACGGCACGGAGGGCCGTGAAACCTGGTGCCACGAGGGTTCTGGACAACGCAGCGGGCCCGGCAGCGACAGCGTCGTCACCCGAGAGCCGCGTCCCGCTCCCCCTCTACTTACTGAGTCCTGATGGAGGTTCCGTGGACGGCTACTACGCCTGGATGATCGTGGCGACAGCCCTGGTCCTGATGATGACGACGCCGGCACTGGCACTGTTCTACGGCGGCATGAGCCGTTCGAAGTCCGTGCTGAACATGATGATGATGTCCTACATCTCCCTGGGCATCGTCGGCATCGTCTACGTGCTGTGGGGCTGGTCGATGGCCTTCGCCGGCGACGACGTCGGCAGCCTCTTCGCCAACCCGTTCGACGCCTGGGCGCTCAAGGACGTCCCGTGGGAGAGCTACATCGGTGGCGTGATGTTCCAGATGACGTTCGCCGCCATCACGGTGGCGCTCATCTCGGGTGCGATCGCCGACCGCGTCAAGCTCTCGGCCTGGATCCTGTTCGTCCCGCTCTGGGTCACGCTGTGCTACTTCCCGATCTCCCACCAGGTGTGGACCACCGGTGTCGGGTTCGTCTCCAAGCACTTCTCGGCACAGGACTACGCGGGCGGCACGGTCGTGCACATCAACGCCGGCATCGCCGGGCTGGTGCTCGCGCTGATCATCGGCAAGCGGGTCGGCTTCGGCCGGGAGCCGATGAAGCCGCACAACCTGACCCTCACCATGATCGGCGCCGGCCTCCTGTGGTTCGGCTGGTACGGCTTCAACGTCGGCTCGCTGGTCTTCGTGGAGGCCGACGGCGGTGAGCTGGACACCGCGCAGTTCATGTCCGAGACAGGGGTCACCTTCCTCAACACCACGGTCGCCACCTGTGCGGCCATGCTCGGCTGGCTGCTGATGGAGCGGATCCTGCACGGCAAGTCGACGTCGCTGGGTGCGGCCTCGGGCATCGTGGCCGGCCTGGTCGCGATCACCCCGTCGTGCGGTGCCGTCGGCATCACCGGCGCCATCGCCATCGGTGCCGTCGCCGGCATGCTCTGCGCCTGGGCCGTCGGGCTGAAGTTCAAGTTCGGCATGGACGACTCGCTCGACGTCGTCGGCGTCCACCTCGTGGGTGGCCTCGTCGGCACCATCCTCATCGGGCTGTTCTCGACCGCGGACGCCCCGGGCGGCATCGACGGGCTCTTCTACGGTGGCGGGTTCGGCTCGCTCGTCGACCAGTCGGCCGCGGCCGGCTGGGCGATCCTGTGGACCGGCACGCTGACCACGGTCATCGCGCTGGCGATCAAGTACACGCTCGGGTGGCGGGTCGCCGAGGAGGCCGAGGTCGAGGGCATCGACTTCGACCAGCACGGCGAGTCGGCGTACGACCTGCACACCAGCACCAGCAGCTCCGGTACGACGGGCGTGCTCGCTGCCGCGACGGTGTCCTCTGCAGGCGCGGCGACCAAGACCGAAGGAGCCAACGCGTGAAGCTCGTGACCGCGGTCATCAAGCCGCACAAGTGGGAGGACGTCCGCGAGGCGCTCGAGACCTTCGGCGTGACGGGGATGACCGTCAGCGAGGTCAGCGGCTACGGCCGGCAGAAGGGCCACACGGAGGTCTACCGGGGCGCGGAGTACGACATCGCGCTGGTGCCCAAGATCCGCATCGAGATCGTCGTCGACGACGGCGACGCCGAGGACGTGGTGGGCATCGTGGTGAAGACCGCGCAGACCGGCCGGATCGGCGACGGCAAGGTGTGGGTCAGCCCGATCGAGACGGTCGTCCGGGTCCGCACGGGCGACCGCGACTCGGCCGCCCTGTAGCCCGATCTGCCACCGGCCCGGCTCTCCCGACGGGGAGCCGGGCCGGTGACATGATCGGAACAGCCCGCTCGCGCGCGACCAGAACCTCGGAGGAAGTCATGAAGCTCGTCACCGCGGTGGTCAAGCCGCACAAGTGGGAAGACGTCCGTGCCGCTCTCGAGGCGGTCGGCGTCACCGGCATGACGGTCAGCGAGGTCAACGGTTACGGCCGCCAGAAGGGCCACACCGAGGTCTACCGCGGCGCTGAGTACGACATCGCCCTGGTCCCCAAGGTCCGCCTCGAGATCGTCGTCGACGACGGGGACGCCGACGCGGTGGTCCAGGCGATCACCACCAGCGCGCACACCGGCCGGATCGGCGACGGCAAGGTCTGGGTCGTCCCGGTCGACTCCGTCATCCGCGTCCGGACCGGTGAGCGTGACGAGTCGGCGGTCTGACCCTGACCTCTGACGAGCGCGCCCGGCGTACGGCGGACGCGGACGCCCTCTGCGCGAAGGCGTGGACGGACGTCGGCGGTCCCGAGGTCGGGCTGGCGCTGGTCGCGGTCGGCGGCTACGGCCGGGGCGAGCTGGCGCCGCACTCCGACCTCGACGTGGTGCTGGTCAGCGACGCCGGCGACGGCACTGCGGGCGTCGTCGACGACCAGGAGCTGCGCCGGATCGCCGAGCAGCTCTGGTACCCGCTGTGGGACTCCGGCGCGAACGTCGACCACTCGGTGCGGTCGCTGCCCGAGATGGTCTCTGCCGCCGAGTCCGACCTGAGGGTCGCGTCCGGGCTGCTCGACGTGCGGCACCTGACCGGTGACCCCAACCTCACGCTCCGGCTGCGGACCACGATGCTCGCCCAGTGGCGCCGGGAGGCACGCGAGCGGCTGCCGAAGCTGCACAAGCTGGTCCGCTCGCGGCACGACCTGATGGGCGAGCTCGCGCACGAGTCGGTGCCCGACCTGAAGGAGGCCGAGGGTGGGATCCGCGATGCGACCGTGCTCAAGTCACTGGTCGCGACCTGGCTGGTCGACGTACCGCACGTCGAGCTCGAGCGCAGCCGGCTGGCCCTGCTCGACGTCCGCGACCTCGTGCACGACCTCGCCGGGCGGGCCACCGACCGGATCGCGCCGGAGCTGTGGACCGAGCTCGGCGCCGCACTGGCCCCTCAGCTGGGGAGGGCCGACGCGCGGGCGGCGCAGGTGCACGTCCGCGAGCTCGGCCGCCGGATCACCCACTTGTCCCGGCTGACCTGGCGGCGGGTGGACGACGCCCTGGCCCGGCCCGCCCACGTCGGCGTACGCCGCCCGTCGCTGACGCCGCTGGCCGAGGGCGTCGCCCTGGCGGCCAACGAGGTCGTGCTCGATCGGCGGGCCCGCCCGGCCGGGGACCCCGCGCTCCTGCTGCGGGCGGCCACCGAGGCCGCCGAGCGGGACGTCGTGCTGGCCCCTCCGACCGCGGCCCGGCTGGCCCGTGAGTGCCCGCCGCTGCCCGACCCCTGGCCGCCCGAGGCGCGGCACCTGCTGGTCAGGCTGCTGGCCTCGGGGCGTGGGCTGCTCGGCACCTGGGAGACCCTCGAGGAGACCGGGGCGCTCGCGCAGATCCTGCCCGAGTGGGAGCGGATCCGGCTGCTGCCGCACGCGTCGGCGATCCACCGGTTCACCGTCGACCGGCACGTCGTGGAGACCTGCACCGAGGCCGCGGCAATGATCCGGCAGGTCGCGCGCCCCGACGTGCTGATGGCGGCCGCACTGCTCCACGACATCGGCAAGGGCAGCCTCACCGAGCACAGCGTCGCCGGCGAGCCGATCGCCCGGAGCATCGCGACCCGGATGGGGTTCGACGAGTCCGGCGTGGAGCTGATCGCGCTGCTGGTGCGCTGGCACCTGCTGCTCGCGGAGACTGCGACCACCCGCGACCCCGACGACCCGGCCACGGTCGCGGCGCTGGCCTCCCGGCTCGGCTCGGCGGAGGCGCTCGACCTGCTCACGGTGCTCACCGAGGCCGATGCCCGCGCCGCTTCACCGAAGGCCTGGTCGTCCTGGCGGTCCGGGCTGATCCTAGACCTGTCCCGCCGCACCAGGGCCGCGCTCACCAGCGGCGCCGCGCTGCCGCCGGTGGCCAACGACGAGGTCTCGGTGCCCAAGGAGGTCCGCCGCGGTGGAGTCTCGATCACCGTCGAGCCCGTCGACGACGGTTCGCGGGTGACCGTGATCGCCCCCGACCGGGTCGGGCTCCTCGCCGACGTCGCCGCGATGTTCGCGCTGCTGCGCATCGGAGTGCGGGCGGCCCGGGTCTGGTCGCAGGACCAGTACGGCGTCATGTTCTGGGAGGTCGCCGAGGAGCAGGTGGACCCCGCAGTGCTGCGGCAGCGGTTCGACGCGATCCAGGAGGGACGCCTCGACCCGGCGCCCCGGCTGGCGCCGCCCGCCGGCCAGCAGCTGGACCCCACGGTCGTCGTACGCCCCGAGGCCTCGGTGCAGGCGACGGTGCTCGAGGTGAGGGCCGCGGACCGGCCGGGCGTGGTCTACCTGGTCTGCGCCGCGCTGGCCCGGCTTGACGTCGCGGTCCGCTCCGCGCACGTCAACACCCTCGGCCCGCAGGCGGTAGACGTGTTCTACCTGCAGGAGGCCGCCGCCGGTGTGCTCAGCGAGGTGCGGGCGGCGGAGGCCGCCCACGCCGTTCGTGAGGCGCTGACGGCTAGCGGGGGATGGGTCACCTGAGATCAGGTGATCCGGTCACTTCTGCACCGAGATCTCGATACCGAAGTGCAGGAGTCACCTGAGATCAGGTGACTCCGACGGCTGGCGTGACTGGCCCGGTTAGGCTTGCCAACTGACCCTCTACGAGGAAGGACCCGTTGTTCGCCACACTTTCGGACCGTCTCGCCGACACCTTCAAGAACCTGCGCGGGAAGGGCCGGCTCTCCGAGGCCGACATCGACGCGACCGCCCGGGAGATCCGGATCGCGCTGCTCGAGGCCGACGTCGCCCTGCCCGTGGTCAAGGAGTTCGTCGCCGCCGTCAAGGAGCGCGCGCGGGGCGAGGAGGTCAGCCAGGCCCTCAACCCGGCCCAGCAGATCGTCAAGATCGTCAACGAGGAGCTCGTCAACATCCTCGGCGGCGAGACCCGGCGGCTGCGCTACGCGAAGTCGGGGCCGACGGTCGTCCTGCTCGCCGGCCTCCAGGGCTCCGGCAAGACCACGCTCGCGGCCAAGCTCGCGCTGTGGCTCAAGGAGCAGGGGAAGAGCCCGCTGCTGGTGGCCGCCGACCTGCAGCGGCCCAACGCCGTCCAGCAGCTGCAGGTCAACGGCGAGCGTGCGGGTGTCCCGGTCTTCGCACCGGAGCCGGGCAACGGCACCGGCGACCCGGTTGAGGTGGCGCGGGCGTCCATCGAGGAGGCCAAGCGGACCCTCCACGACGTGGTCATCGTCGACACCGCCGGCCGGCTGGGCGTCGACTCCGAGCTGATGCAGCAGGCCGCCGACATCCGCGACGCCGTACAGCCCGACGAGGTGCTGTTCGTGGTCGACGCGATGATCGGCCAGGACGCCGTCACCACGGCGCAGGCCTTCCTCGAGGGCGTCGGGTTCGACGGCGTCGTCCTGACCAAGCTCGACGGCGACGCGCGCGGTGGCGCGGCACTGTCCATCGCGTCGGTGACCGGCAGGCCGGTGATGTTCGCCTCGGCCGGCGAGAAGCTCACCGACTTCGACCTGTTCCACCCCGACCGGATGGCCTCCCGGATCCTCGACATGGGCGACATGCTCACCCTGATCGAGCAGGCCGAGAAGACCTTCGACCAGGAGGAGGCCGCCAAGGCGGCCGGCAAGCTGATGGGGCAGGGCGGCGAGTTCACCCTCGACGACTTCCTCGCGCAGATGCAGCAGGTCCGCAAGCTCGGCTCGATGTCCAAGATCATGGGGATGCTGCCCGGGATGGGGCAGTTCCGCGACCAGCTCGAGAACTTCGACGAGCGCGAGATCGACCGGATCCAGGCGATCATCCAGTCGATGACGCCCGCCGAGCGCGACAACCCCAAGATGATCGACGGCTCGCGGCGGGCCCGGATCGCCCGCGGCTCGGGCCGCCAGGTCTCCGACGTCAACAGCCTGGTGGACCGGTTCTTCGAGGCGCGGAAGATGATGATGCAGTTCGCCAAGGGCGGCGGCATGCCCGGACTGCCCGGGATGCCCGGCATGTCCGGCGGCGGCAAGCGCGGCAAGGCGAAGGCGCAGGCCAAGAAGGGCAAGGGCCGCCGGGTCTCCGGCAACCCCGCCAAGGCCGCCCAGGAGGCCGCCGCGGAGAAGGAGAAGGCAGCCGCCGCGGCGTCGGCCAACCCGTTCGGCACCCCGAACGGCGAAGAGGTCGACTACGAGCAGGCCGCCGCCGCGCTCGATCTGCCGAAGGACTTCTCCAAGTACCTCAAGTAGCTCGCTCGCGTGAGCCTCAGCCGATGGTCAGGCGAGATGGCCACCACATCATCCAGAGCACCAGGTTGGTGTCCTTGTGGAAGGCGACGTAGACCTGAAGCTCAGCGAGTGGCAGCTCGCAGGACCGGTACATCTTGACTCTGACCGCCGGGTGAGAGCCCAGCCTTGATGCATCGTCGCCGAGCATGGACGTGACGGTGACACCAAGGTGGCGCACGTCCCACTTGTCCTCCAGCGTGAGCCGCCCGATTGGCTCGAGGGATGCGGGTGGCACCTTGCTCATGCGGTCGTGGCCGGGGAGTAGGGGGATGCCGAAGTCCCGGGCGCCGTAGAACTCCCGCTTGGCGACGCATGGGCGCTGGTCCTCGGCGTGGGCAGGCTGTCCGGTGGACAGGAGGGCCGCGGTGGCGGCGATGGCAGCGATGAAGCTCAGTGGCTTGGGGCTCGGGCTCATGTCGCGCAGCGTGCGAGAGCCCGCGCTATGGCTGGGTTGTCGCCGCATCAAGGACTCGGCAAGAACCCTTTGATGCTCTCTTGACGCCTCTTGACATGTCAGATAGATCATGGTGACATGTCACCATGATCGCGGAATTCGCCACCGCCTCCCTGATCCTGATCGCGCTGCCCGGCCCCGACCAGGCCCTGGTCCTGCGCAACACCGCAATGCGTGGTCGCGGCGCGGGGGTGCGCACCGTGCTGGGCGGGGCCAGCGGACTGTCCCTGCACGCCTCGGCCGCCGCCTTCGGCGTCTCGGCGCTGCTCGCGACCTCGGCCACGGCGTTCACCATTCTGAAGCTCGTCGGCATCGCCTACCTGCTCTACCTCGGTGTGCGGATGCTTCGCTCCGCCGGCCACGAGGTCCCCGACGAGGCCCAGTCGCGGGCCGGCCGGCCGTTCGTGCAGGGCTTCGTGTCCAATGCGCTGAACCCGAAGGTCGCGCTGTTCTTCCTTACCTTCGTCCCGCAGTTCCTGCCCGACAGCGGCTCGGCGCTGCCCACCGCGCTCGGGCTGTCGGCCCTGTTCGCAGTCCTGTACGTCGCGTGGTTCATCGGGTTGGTGACCGTCGTGGGTGTCGTGGCTGGCTGGCTACGCCGCCCGCAGGTGAGGGCGTGGACCGAGCGGGTCACCGGCGCCGCGCTCCTGGCCTTCGGCGCGCGGCTGGCCGCGGCGGGCCGACCCTGATGACAACGTCTGGCGAAGCAACCTCGGGAGCGGCGGCGTACGACCGGCTCAGGAGGGCGGTCACCACACTCGAGCTGGCGCCGGGAGCCGGGGTGTCCGAGGCCCAGCTGGTCGAGGCCTTCGGGTTCTCCAAGGCGGCGGTGCGGGCGGCCCTCGCACGGTTGCGCGGCGAGGGCCTCGTCGTGGCCGAGCCGCGTCGCGGGCACGTGGTCGCACCGCTGACCATCCGCGACGTTCTCGACATCTACGACCTGAGACTGCTGCTCGAGCCTCCCGCGGCGGAGGCGGCCGCCGGCCGCATGCAGCCCGAGGAGCTGGCGAGGCTGCAGGCGCTCGCCGACCCACCCGTCGACTCCAATGACCATGACTCGGTCGAGCGGTTCATCGCCGCGAACCGCGCCATCCACCTGGGCCTCGTCGAGGCTGCCGGCAACGCACGTGCCACGCGGATCGTCGAGCGGCTGCTCGACGACGGCGAGCGGGCGCGGCGGGTCGCCCTGCGTTCGGGCGCGGCGAACCGGGGGTCCCGCGCCCGCGACGAGCTGCAGGCGGTCCTCCGCGCGGTCGAGTCCGGTGACGGCGCCGATGCCGCCGGGCTGATGGCCGAGGCCATCGCGGTGTTCCGTGACGAGCTGGTCGCGGCCCTGCAGCAGGTGGCGCTCGACCAACCGATCGGGCGGTGACGCCGACATGGCCAGGGTCCTCGTCGTCGACGGCGCCAACGTCGTGGGCAGCAGGCCGGACGGCTGGTGGAAGGACCGTGCGGGCGCCGCGCGACGCCTGCACGAGCGACTGCTGGTCGCCGACCTGTCGTTCGACGACGTGGTGCTGGTGCTTGAAGGCGCGGCGAAGGGCGGGGCCCGGGCCGGACGCGACGGCCACCTGCGCACCGCACACGCGCGGGGGAGCGGTGACGACGAGATCGTGGCCCAGGTGACGGCGGCTGCCGAGCGGGGTGACGTGGTCACGGTCGTGACGGCCGACCGGATGCTGCAGTCGCGGGTGACCGCCGCCGGCGGGACGTCGATGAGTCCGTCGTGGCTGCTGGCCGAGCTCAGCTGACCCGGCGGTACCCGAGGAGGAGCTGTCCGTCGGAGGTGTTGCGAGCGTCGAGGAGCTCCCACTTCTGCTGTCCAGCGATGTCGCTGAGCCCACGTCGGCCGCCGTCGGCGAGCGTCGGGCAGACGACAAGCCGCAGCTCGTCGACGACCCCTGCCGCGATCAGCGACTGGGCCAGGCGGATGCTGCCGTGGATCCCGATGTCGCCGCCGTCGCCCTGCTTCAGGTCGGCGACGTACTCCTCGGCCGGAGTGTCGACGAAGGTCGAGTTCGCCCACTCGGCGTCGGGGGCGGCGGACGTGAAGACGTGCTTCGTGGTGCCGTTGATGAACGACGCGAACGGTTCGTCGGTGGCGGTCGGCCAGTAGCCGGACCAGTAGTCGTAGGTGCCGCGACCCAGGAGCACGTCGGTCTGGGCGCCGATCACGCTGCCCAGGTTGTCGTACATCGTCTCGTCGGCACCGAACATCCAGTCGCCGGGCTCCTCGGCGACGCCGTCGAGGGACTGCAGCTGATACAGGACGACCTTGCGCATGGGGGGCCTACTTTCCGTTGGGTCGACAGTACGGACGTCGCCGGCGGGTGATACTGATCGATCTCAGCCGGCCGCGACGCGAGCAATCGCGAGCGCGACCGCGCCAACCACCTCGGAGCGGTCGCCGAGGGCACCGGGCACCACCTCGAGGGCGGCGGCGGTGTCGGGCTGGGCGTAGCGGTCGATCGAGGCGCGGATCCCGTCGACCAGTGACCTCGACCCGCCGAGGGTGCCGCCGACCACGACGAGCTCCGGGTTGAGGCTGTTCGCGAGGTCGGCCACGGCCCGGCCCACGGTGCGGCCGGCGTCCGACAGCACTCGCCGGACACCGGCGTCGCCATCCGCGTCGAGCGCCAGCACGTCCTCGATGGACAGCGGCCCGCCGTACGTCGGGCGCAGCAGCTCGAGCAGCCTCGCCGCCGAGACCATCGTCTCGACGCAGCCGCGGTTGCCGCAGCGGCAGACCGGGCCGTCCTCGCCCACCTGGACGTGACCGATCTCCCCGGCGATGCCGCTCGCACCGCGGTGCAGCCGGCCGCCGAGCACGATCCCGGCTCCGACGCCGCTGGCGATCTTCAGGTAGATCACGTCGTGCCGGCCGCGGGCACTGCCCTGGTGCAGCTCTGCGAGCGCTCCGAGGTTGGCGTCGTTGTCGACGTGCACGGGTACGCCGAGCCGCCGCGCCAGCTCGTCGCCGGGCAGCAGCCCCTGCCAGCCCGGCATGATTCCGGTCCGGATCCTGGAGGACCGCCGGTCCAGCGGGGCGGGGACGCACATCCCGACGGCCCCCAGGTCGGTCAGGTCGAGCTCGCTCTCCGCGGTCAGCGCCCGGACCATGGCGGCCGCACGGTCGAGCACCTCGGCGCCATGGGCGTCCACGTCGACCAGGGCGTGCTCCTCGGCGTGCACGGCACCGAGCCGGTCTGCGACCGCGACCCGAAGGTGGCCGTGCCCGATGTCGACCCCGACCACGCCGCCGGCCGGCGCGCTGAGCCGGACCTGAACCGGCGGGCGCCCGCTGCCGCCCTTGTAGGGCCGGGCCCGGTCGTCGGTCTCGGTGACCTGACCGGCGCGGATCAGCTCCGCCACCAGGCTGGACACCGTCGTACGGGACAGCCCGCTGGCCCGCACCAGGTCGGCCCGGCTCATCGGCCCCTCGCCGGCCAGCAGGCCGATGACGGCGCGCTGGTTGGCGGCGCGCAGCCGTTCGAGGGCGCCGGAGCCAGCCATGCCGCCAGCCTAGGACGATTAGTGCGGAAAGTGGAGGAACTCTCACCGTGATGGGACCAATTCGGCATTGACCGGGATCAATCGATTTTTCTAGGTTCGGGGGCGCGGGCTGAGCCCCGTCCGGTAGGCCATGGCGGCCGACCGGCTTCTTGATCGGGCAAGGAGAAACAGCGATGTTGCGCACCCCTCGCGGCGCCGTTCTCGGCACCTTCCTCACCGCGGCCCTCGCCGTCGGGTTGCTCCAAGCACCCGGCGAGGCGGCCATGCAGGCCGACCGACACCAGGTCCAGCCGGCGTACAAGAACAGCAACCTCTCTACGGCGCAGCGGGTCGACGACCTGCTGAGCCAGATGACGCTGGCGGAGAAGATCGGCCAGATGACCCAAGCCGAACGGATCGACGTCGATCCCGATCCTTCGCTCATCACGACCTACGGGCTGGGCAGCGTCCTGTCCGGCGGCGGTTCCACCCCGGCCAGCAACACGCCCGAGGCGTGGGCGGACATGGTGGACACCTTCCAGGAGGCGGCCCTCGAGACCCGGCTCGGCATCCCGCTGCTGTACGGCGTCGACTCGGTCCACGGCCACGGCAACCTGCAGGGTGCCACCGTCTTCCCGCACAACATCGGCCTCGGCGCCACCCGCGACCCTGGCCTCCTGGAGAAGATCGGGCACATCACCGCGATCGAGACGCGCGCGAGCGGGCCGCAGTGGGCGTTCGCACCCTGCATCTGCGTCGCGCGTGACGACCGCTGGGGTCGCACCTACGAGAGCTTCGGCGAGGACCCCGCGCTCGCCATCAAGCTGGAGACCATCATCGACGGACTGCAGGGCGGCCCGGGCGACCTCAAGCGGCCGGACCGCGTTCTGGCCACCGCCAAGCACTACGCCGGCGACGGGCTGACCGAGTACGGCACGCCGACCGGGGACTACACGGTGGACCAGGGCATCAACCGGGTCTCGCGCCCGGAGTTCAACAAGCTCGCGCTGGCGCCGTACGGCCCGGCCATCAACAAGCACCACGTCGGCTCCGTCATGCCGTCCTTCTCCAGCGTCGACTGGACCGAGGACGGGATCGGCAACCCGATCAAGATGCACGCCAACCAGGAGCTCATCACAGACGTGCTCAAGGGTGAGCTCGGTTTCGACGGGCTGGTCATCTCCGACTGGCGCGCGATCCGCCAGATCCCAGGCACCTACCGCGACCAGGTGAAGGCCGGCGTCAACGCCGGGACCGACATGTTCATGGAGCCCTACAGCGGGGACACGTCCGGCTGGAAGGAATTCGTCACCACCTTGACAGGGCTGGTGGAGGCGGGGGAGGTGCCGATGAGCCGGATCGACGACGCGGTCTCCCGGATCCTCACGGTCAAGTTCGAGCTCGGGCTCTTCGAGCACCCGTTCACCGACCGCCGCAACATCGACAAGATCGGCAGCAAGGCGCACCGCAAGGTCGCCCGCCGGGCGGTCGCGGAGTCACAGGTGCTGCTCAAGAACCGGCAGGACACCCTGCCGCTCAGCCCGGGCAAGAAGCAGCCGGTCTACGTCGCCGGCAGCAACGCCGACAACATCGGCAACCAGGCCGGAGGCTGGACGCTGACCTGGCAGGGCGGCTCGACCAACGTGATCCCCGGCCAGACCGTGCTCGATGCCGTGCGCGCGACCTCGAAGTCGCGGGTGACCTGGAGCCAGACGGCGAGCGACCCGGTCCCGGCCAATGCGGCCGGAGTCGTGGTGGTCGGCGAGACGCCGTACGCCGAGGGATTCGGTGACGTCAACGGGCCGCAGTGGGCCTACGACCCGGGTGACAACGGCGTCCCGCGACCCAAGAAGACCATGCTGCTCAGCGAAGCCGACCAGCTCGCCATCCGCCGGGTCTGCTCGAGGGCCGAGTCGTGCACGGTCCTGGTCGTCTCCGGGCGCCCGATGATCATCCCGCCGGAGCTGGGCGTGCAGATCGACGCTCTCGTGGCGTCGTGGCTGCCGGGCAGCGAGGGCATGGGCGTGGCCGACGTGCTGTTCGGCAAGCGGGGCTTCACCGGCAAGCTGCCGGTCAGCTGGCCGCGCTCGGTGGCGCAGGAGCCGATCAACGTCGGCGACCCCGGCTACGACCCGCTCTACAAGTTCGGGTTCGGGCTCGGCACCTGACCGAGCACCTGACCTGGCACTGACGGGGGGTACGGTCCGGAGGCGTGGCTGCACTGCGCGTCTCCGGACCTGTCCTCCCCGACGGCGAGCCTCGCGACCTCTACGTCGTCGACGGCCGGGTCACCCTCGAACCACAGGCCGGTGCCGAGACCGTGGCCAGCGGCTGGGTGGTCCCCGGTCTGGTGGACGCCCACTGCCACGTCGGGCTCGACGAGCACGGCGAGGTCGACCGGGAGGCGACCGAGGAGCAGGCGGTCGCGGATCGCGACGCCGGCGCGCTGCTGCTCCGCGACTGCGGGAGTCCCGCCGACACCCGCTGGGTCCAGGACCGCGACGACCTGCCCCGGCTGATCCGGATGGGCCGGCACATCGCCCGCACCAGGCGCTACATCCGCGACTACGCGTGGGAGGTCGAGCCGGACGAGCTGACGACGTACGTCGAGCAGGAGGCGCGCCGCGGCGACGGCTGGGTCAAGCTCGTGGGCGACTGGATCGAGCGCGACCGCGGCGACCTGGCGCCGTCGTGGCCGGCCGACGCGTTCACCGCGGCCATCGCGACAGCGCACGCGCTCGGGGCGAAGGTCACCGCGCACTGCTTCGGGACCGAGGTGCTGCCGAGCCTCATCGAGGCCGGGATCGACTGCATCGAGCACGGCACCGGACTCACGACCGACCTCATCGACGGGATGGTCGCGCACGGGACCGCCCTGGTGCCCACCGCGATGCAGCTCAACAACTTCCCGCAGTACGCCGACCAGGCCGCGGAGAAGTTCCCGGCGTACGCCGCCACGATCCGCGACCTGCACGCGCGCCGCCGCGACACGATCATGGCGGCCTACGAGGCCGGCGTGCCGATCTACGCCGGGACCGACGCCGGCGGGGTGCTGCCGCACGGCGGGATCGCCGGCGAGGTGGCCGAGCTCGCGGCATACGGCATCCCCGTCGAGGACGCCCTGGCCGGCGCCTCGTGGAAGGCGCGGAAGTGGCTGGGCCTCAACGCGACCCTCGACGAGGGCGTGCCCGCCGACTTCGTGGTCTACGACGCGGACCCGCGTCAGGACATCGCCGTCCTGGCCAGGCCCGCCCGGGTGGTGCTGCGGGGGGTCGTCGTCGCGTGAAGTGGCCGGCCGCCGTCAGCCAGGTCGGTGACGAGGTGCTCGGGCGGCGGGTACTTCACGACGGCGCAGTTGCGCCTGAGCAGCTCCTCGCCCACGGTGGCGCCGGTGCGGCGGTCGACCAGGGTGCGCCAGATCTCGTTGCGCCGCCAGACGCGTTCGCCGACCCGCACGAAGTCCTCCCCGCGCGCCTCGACCTTGTAGGAGTGGTCGACCGGCCGGTCGGCACGGAGCTCACCGCGCAGGTGCTTCTCTTCCAGCCAGGTGCTCACCTGGAAGGTCACGTCCGTGTCGTTGCGGACCACGAGGTCGACGTAGTTCCAGACGATCGAGCAGCCGACGCCCCAGGGGAGCACGCGGTTCTTGTCGGGGAACGGGTCGAAGCTGTGCTCGGACCGCTCGACCACGGTGAGCGGCGAGTGCAGGAACATCCAGTGCAGCAGGTTGGCCAGCTGGCAGATGCCGCCGCCGACGCCGGCCGTCGCGTCGCCGTTGGAGAGCCGCATGCCGACGATGTAGCCCTTGCGCCGGGTGCAGTTGCCCACCACCTTGTTGAACGAGAAGGTCTCGCCCGGCCGGATCACCACTCCGTCGGTCCGCGCGCTCGCCAGCCGCAGGTTGACCACCTTGTTGTGCTGGAGGGCCATCTCGTCGGGCGAGAGATCGCGGAGCAGCAGCGAGCCGTGCTTCTTGACGCGGACGGGCAGCTCCGGGGTGCCTGCGGCGCGGGTCGCCCAGCTCGTGCCGGAAGTGAGCCAGTGGGCGTGGCGGCGGGCCTGGTGGAGACGTACGGCGAGGGGATAGAGCCACGGGTGCCGCTCGGTAAGCCGGCGGCGGGTGAGAGTGTGCACGTCCATGGGATGCGCCGTGGCAGCGACCGGTTGCCACGGGATTTCGGCACGACGGCCGGCGTCTGGCAGACTTCACGGTTGAGTCCTGCACGCTGCGGACCCTCTCATCCGCGGCGAGGCACGGCCCATCGGAGATCAAGACGCGGTGCCCCACACGCGTGTCCAGGTCTCCACCACCACTGATTCTGAGGAGACACCACAGCTGTGGCAGTCAAGATCCGTTTAAAGCGCCTGGGCAAGGTCCGGGTGCCGCAGTACCGCATCGTCGTCGTCGACTCCCGCAAGAAGCGCGACGGCAAGGTGATCGAGGAGATCGGCAAGTACCACCCCAAGGAGGACCCGTCGTACATCAGCGTGGTCTCCGACCGGGCCCAGTACTGGCTCGGCGTGGGCGCGCAGCCGTCCGACGCGGTCGCCAAGCTGCTCAAGATCACGGGCGACTGGCAGACCTTCAAGGGCTTCAAGGGCACCGAGGGCACGCTGAAGACCGCCGCCGCCAAGCCGGACAAGCTCGACGCCTTCAACAAGGCGCTGGCCGACGCGCATGGCACTGGCTCCGGTGAGGCCCTGACTGAAAAGGGCGCAGTGAAGAAGGCCGCAGCCAAGAAGGCACCGGCCAAGAAGGCCGCTGCCGAGAAGGCAGACGCCGAGAAGGCCGACGCAGAGGCTCCTGCCGAGGAGGCCCCGGCCGCCGAGGCTCCCCCCGTGGAGGCTGAGGCTGCCCCAGTGGAGGCTCCCGCTGCCGAGGCCGAGGCTCCCGCCGCCGAGGAGCCCGCCCCGGTCCCGGCCGACGAGACCCCCGAAGGTGCGGCCGACAAGGCCGAGGAGGCCGAGGCTGCGCAGAGGGATGCAGAGCTCGGCGCCGAGAAGTCGGAAGCCTGAACATGATTGCTGACGCGCTGGAGCACCTGGTCCGCGGAGTGGTCGACCACCCCGACGACGTCGTCGTGCGCGACAAGCAGCTCCGCCGCGGCTCGATCCTCGAGGTCCGGGTCCATCCCGACGACCTCGGCAAGGTGATCGGCCGCGGCGGGCGCACCGCCACCGCGTTCCGCACCGTGATCTCGGCACTGGCCGGCAAGGGTGGCGCGCGGATCGACTTCGTGGATGTCGACCGACGCCGCTGACGGCCCGGCTGATGTAGAGGTCGTGGTCGGCCGGATCGGCAAACCACACGGCCTGCACGGCGAGGTGACCGTCGAGGTCCGCACCGACGAGCCCGGGCGGAGGTTCGCGCCCGGCAGCTCGCTGCGCGCCGAGCCCCCGCCGGGCTCGGCGTCGTCGCTGCGGCGGCTGACGGTCGCCGCGTCGCGGCGGCACCAGTCGGCACTGCTGGTCGCGTTCGAGGAGCTGGCCGACCGCAGCGCTGCCGAGGCGGCCCGCGGCATCGTGCTGCACGCGACGATCCCCGCCGGTGAGTCGCCGGACGACCCCGACGAGTTCTACGACCACCAGCTGGTCGACCTCGCGGCGTACGACGAGCACGGCACGCCGCTCGGCACCGTCACCGGGCTCGTGCACGGAGGTGCACAGGACCTGCTCCGCATCGCGACGCCAGACGGCCGGGAGGCGCTGGTGCCGTTCGTGAAGGCGCTGGTGCCAGAGGTGGACGTCGCCGGTGGGCGAGTCGTGATCGCGGACCGCCCGGGGCTCGTCACTCCGCTGCCCGAGGACGACGAGTGAGGCTCGACTACCTGACGATTTTCCCGGAGTTCCTGGCGCCGCTGCGGCAGTCGCTGACGGGCAAGGCCGCGGACAAGGGCCTGATCGAGCTGCACGTCCACGACCTGCGGGGATGGGCTCACGACCGGCACCGCACCGTCGACGACGCGCCGTTCGGCGGGGGAGCCGGGATGGTGATGACGCCCGAGCCGTTCGGGGAGGCGTTCGACGCGCTCCGGATCGACGGCGCGACCGTGGTCGTACCCACCCCGTCCGGGGCGCCGTTCAGCCAGGCGCTGGCCCGCGAGCTGTCGACCCGCCAGCGGCTGGTGTTCGTGTGCGGCCGCTACGAGGGCGTCGACCAGCGAGTGCTCGACCACGCCGCGACGCGGGCCGAGGTGGTCGAGGTCTCCCTCGGCGACTACGTCCTCAACGGCGGTGAGGTCGCGGCCGTGGCGATCACCGAGGCGGTGGTCCGGCTGCTGCCCGGGTTCATGGGGAACGCCGAGTCGCTGGTCGAGGAGTCGCACGAGGACGGACTGCTGGAGTACCCCGTCTACACCCGGCCGGCGTCTTGGCGCGGCCTTGACGTGCCCCCTGTGCTGCTGTCCGGCGACCATGCCGCGGTTGCGGCCTGGCGGCTCGACGAGGCTCGGCGTCGTACCGCACAGCGCCGGCCGGACCTCCTGCACGCGAGCCTCGCGACCACCGAGTGGGAGATCGTGCCCGCGCAGCCGGGGGACGCCGGCGAGCTGCTGACCCTGCAGCGGGCCTGCTGGGTGCAGGAAGCGCTCGCCAACGACAGCCTCGCCGACATCCCGGCGCTGCACGAGTCACTCGACGACGTGCTGGCATGGATGGGGACCTGGTCGACCTGGGTGGTCCGCAGCGAGGGCCGGCTGGTCGGCGCCGTACGCGGCCGCATCGAGGAGACGCCGGGCGGTCCGGCTTGGGACATCGGCCGCATCATGGTCGCCCCCGACCTCCAGGGCCGCGGGCTCGGCCGGGCCCTGCTCGCCCACATCGAGGCGGTGGCCGACCCGGCCGCCACGACGTACCTGCTGTTCACCGGGGCGCGCAGCGCCGACAACATCCGGATGTACAAGAAGGCCGGCTACCGGGTGCGCACCGACCTCGAGGCGCCCCCGCTCGCGGTGATCTTGACCAAATCAATACCCTCGTGAGCTTCGGCCCGCCTGTTTACCCCCGCGAGCTTCGGCCCCGGGCCCACGACGACGCTCGCTCCGCTTCGCGGGCTTCGCCGTCGCCGTGGCCACCGGAGCCGATCGCGGGGGCGCTCGCTCCGCGAGCGAACCACCCGTCGCTTGAGTGCGCTCGTTCGTCCGTGATTTGGGCCGCTCGCGGCCTCCTGTGGCAGACTCGCTCCTTGGCCCAGTCGGCCGGTTCTCTGCCACAGGGGAGTCCGAAGCCGCCGGTCTCAAGCGCAGCAACAACTCCATGCACACACATTCCGATTCCGCGGCTGACCTGTGGCACTCGCGAGGAGCAGCACAATGAGCAACGTGATTGCCGATCTCGGCAACGCCCTGAGGCGCGACGACGTCCCTGACTTCCGCGCCGGCGACAACATCAAGGTCCACGTGAAGGTCGTCGAGGGCAACCGGTCCAGAATCCAGATCTTCCAGGGCGTCGTGATCCGGATCCACGGGTCGGGCGTCGGCCGGACCTTCACCGTCCGCAAGGTCTCCTTCGGCGTCGGCGTCGAGCGGACCTTCCCGCTGAACTCGCCGATCTTCGAGCAGATCGAGATCGTCAGCCGCGGCGACGTGCGCCGCGCCAAGCTCTACTACCTGCGCAACCTGCGCGGCAAGGCCGCCAAGATCAAGGAACGCCGCGAGACCTGATCCGCGGACCTAGACTCCAAGACGTGACGATCGAGGAAGCCGACCCCGGCACCAGTGCCAGGCTCGAGGATCCTTCCTCCAAGGACTCGAAGGCGGCTCGCCCGCACATCCCGGTCTGGCAGGAAACCCTGATCCTGCTGGTGGTCGCGGTGCTTCTGGCCGTCGTGCTCAAGGCGTTCTTCGTGCAGGCGTTCTACATCCCGTCGGAGTCGATGGAGCCCGGGCTGATCAAGAACGACCGGATCCTGGTCCAGAAGGTCTCCTACTGGGGCGGCGGTGGGCCGCAGCGCGGCGACGTCGTGGTCTTCGAGGATCCGGGCGGCTGGCTCGGCGCCGGCGATGTGGCGGGCCCGAAGAACCCGGTCGCCCAGGCGCTCGAGAAGATCGGGCTCTACCCCTCGGGCGGTCACCTCGTGAAGCGGGTCATCGGCGTGGCCGGCGACACCATCGTCTGCTGCGACAACCTGGGCCGGCTCTCGGTCAACGGCGTGTCCATCGACGAGAAGGGTTACACCCTCCCGGGCGACATCGACCAGCACGACTGCTTCGGCCCGATGACCGGCAACTGCAGCTGGAGCGTCGGACCGGTGCCAGCGGGCACGGTGTTCGTGATGGGGGACAACCGCGCTCACTCGGCCGACTCGACGGTGCACATGTGCCTCGAGGGTGAGACCGAGTGCACGAAGAACCCGTACGTCGACACGGACCTGATCGTCGGCAAGGCGTTCGCGCTGGTCTGGCCGCTGTCGCGCTTCGGCGGCGGCAACGGCACGGACGCCTTCGACAAGGTCCCCGACGCCGGCTAGCTCGTGTCCGAGCTGCCGAGGGGGGCCACGGTCCGGAGCGACGCCGGACTCTACGGCTACGAGCGCGCGCTGCGCCGGCACGGCATCGAGCCGATCGCTGGGGTCGATGAAGCCGGCCGAGGAGCCTGTGCCGGCCCGCTCGTTGCCGGCGCCTGCATCCTCCCGTCCGGGAAGTCCGGGATCGTGCCGGGGCTGGCCGACTCCAAGCTGCTCACCGAGAAGGCACGCAATCGCGTCTATGCCCAGGTGGTCCGCCGAGCGATCTCGTGGTCGGTCGTGGTGGTCTCGCACGAGGAGTGCGACCGGCTCGGCATGCACGTCGCCAACGTCGAGGCGCTGCGGCGGGCGGTCGCCTTGCTCGAGGTGCCGCCGGCGTACGTGCTGACCGACGGGTTCCCCGTCGACGGGCTCGGGGTGCCCGGACTCGCGGTCTGGAAGGGCGACCGGGTCGCCGGGTGCATCGCTGCTGCCTCGGTGCTGGCCAAGGTGACCCGCGACCGGCTCATGACCGAGCTGGACGCCGAGTGGCCGGTCTACGACTTCAAGACCCACAAGGGCTACATCACCGAGGTGCACAGTGCGGCCCTCACCGAGCACGGCCCCTCGCCCATTCATCGCAGGCGGTTCGTGAACGTGCGGCGGGCCGCCGGGCTCGAACCACTGGACGACGTGCAGAATGAGGAGGCCGTGACGCTGGCACGGGTCGAAGAGCTGGAGGAAGCGCGGTGATCTCGTCGTGAGTGCCGAGGATCTCGAGAAGTACGAGACCGAGATGGAGCTCACGCTCTACCGCGAGTACCGCGACGTCGTCGCCATCTTCAAGTACGTCGTGGAGACAGACCGCCGCTTCTACCTCTGCAACCAGGTCGACGTGAAGGCGCGCAGCGAGGCCGGCGAGGTGTTCTTCGAGGTGTCCATGAGCGACGCGTGGGTCTGGGACATGTACCGGCCGGCGCGCTTCGCCAAGACTGTGAAGGTGCTGACCTTCAAGGACGTCAACGTCGAGGAGCTCAACCAGGCGGACATCGACCCGCCCAAGGGCCCCTGAGCCCGGTCGACCTGCAGCTCGGAGGGCTGAGCCCTCCACCGTTCGGTCAAAGTGTCTAGTCCTTACGGTCGAATCCACTCCGTTTCCCATATCCGCCGGGGCGAGGTCTGCGAGCCTTTCGCCAGGTCGAGGGAGTAGTCCGGAGGTGGAGCTGTGCGCAAGGCGTTGAACCGGAAACGCGCGCGCGGTGAGCGCGGAGCAGTGGCCCTTGAGGCTGCGCTGACCTTTCCCATCCTCCTGCTCATCATCCTCGGCATCATCGAGCTCACCTTCTTGATGCGCGACCACGCCGTCGTCGTCTCTGACACCCGTCTGGGTGCGCGTATCGCGTCCACGGGTGCGAACGCCGGCGTGGGCACGTGTCCGACCGGTGCGGGCGCCCCGCCCTGCGTGCCCGCCAACGTCCCCGCGCTGGCGCAGGCTGCCGCCGACGCCGTTCAGCGCGCCGGCTCGGCGATGCCGGTCGACCAGATCGAGTACCTGCTGGTCTACAAGGCGAACGCGGCCGGCCTCCCCGGCACCGACGCGAACACCACCATGCCGACCAGCTGCTCGGGCTTCAGCAACTGCGTGATGTTCAAGTGGCGGCCCACCGAGAACAAGTTCCGCTACAACAGCGGCACCTGGATCTCCTCGACGATCAATGCCTGCTTCCCCGGCAACCTGGATCGGGTCGGAATTCAGCTGGTCGCGAAGCACAAGAACTTCACGGGACTCTTCGGCAGCTACCTGACCCTCAGTGACCACGCGGTGATGAACTTCGAGCCGCTGCCGGCCCAGATCTGTGCCTCGGGGGCGCACGCGTGATGAGTTTCCGTGAAGGGCTCGCGGCCGCCGTCCGCCGGCGGGCCTCCCGGCTCGCCGACAGCCGGAGCCAGGAGGGCGGCTACATCACCATCCTGGTCGCGTGCCTGATGGCCAGCGGCTTCCTGATGGCCAGTCTCGCCATCAGCTCTGACACCGCGCGCTGGTACGACGAGATGAACCGGGTCCAGAAGGCTGCCGACGCCGCGGCGCTGGCCGCGGTGCCGTACATGCCGTTCGACCTGACCAGCGCGACGACGAAGGCGAAGGAGGTCGCCAAGCGCAACGGCTATGACGACGCCAGCCTCAACGTGGTGGTCACGGTCGCAGTCGGTGACCTGGCGAGCCAGCTCAAGGTCACCATCTCCTCCAAGATCAAGAACACCTTCGGCGGGGCCATCGGTATCTCGAATACGACAATCACGCGCACCGCCACGGCGGACTACAAAGGGCCCGCGCCCATGGGCAGCCCCTGCAACACCTTCGGCAACGAGCCGAACGGAGGTACGGCCGGCAGCTCACCGACGCCGACCGGCACCGCCCAGGGCACCAGTCCCTTCTCGAACTGCTCACGGAACCCGACGTTCTGGGGGGTGCTCGAGGGCCCGGAGACCGGCAAGCTCCAGGGCGACCGGTACCAAACCCGAGGCTGCGAGGCGACCGGCGTCGACGGCTGCACCGGGACGACAAACGACGAGTACGGCCCGAAGCTGTCCACCACGTCGACGACGAGGTTCGGCTACACCTTCGTCGTCAAGGTCCAGCCGGCCGCGGTCGGCACCAACGTCAAGCTGCAGGTCTACGACCCGATCATGTTGAACGCCGGACAGACGTGCAAGAAGCTGCCGCCGTCCAGCAGCTTCGGGACCACCGGCAACGCCAACAGCTGGGTGACCAACGCGGATGCGAAGAACCGGTACAGCACTGACACCACTCAGACGGCGGCACAAGCGGCGTTCTGCACCGGTGACAGCTATCCGGGCAACGGGTCAGGGGCGTCGACGAAGCACGCGATGACCACCAGCTTCGTCCTCCGCCAGCAGGTGGACTCCCTCGACGCGACGGCGGCGCCGGTGCAGAACGACACCGGCGGCAGCCCCTGCATCAAGCAGTACGGCTCGTACACCACGACTGCGACGAACAACGGCGACCCCAACCCGTCGGGAGGCGGAGGGACCGTCCTGTCCGCAAACATCTTCAAGTCCACGGGCGGCAGCACCTACAACGCCGACGTGGCGAGGATGTTCCACAACTGGGTCGACCTGTGCACCTTCACGCCGACCAGGGCCGGCGACTACTACCTGCAGGTCCGTACCAACGTCGCTCTGGGCGGCAGCGGCACCGGCCTGGAGCGCTCGGGCAACATGGCCGCCGCAGCGTTGGTCGGAGACACGACCGTCGGCGAGGGGTCGAACGCCTTCGCGCTCCGGGCCGTCACTGCGACCGGCAAGGAGAAGGACGTCGCCGTCGCCGGCTACGAGCACATGCCGATCTTCATGAACGCCGACACGGCCTCCGCGACCTTCAACCTGATCCGAGTGCTGCCGGGAGCCGCCGGGCAGTCCATCTCGTTCAGCTACTTCGACGCCGGTGACGCGGCTGGGACCGGGTCCGTGACGGTGCAGCGGCCGACCGATGCCACGGGGTCCATCCTCACCAACCCGTTCCCCGGGAACTGCAAGGCGACCGGTGGGTCCGCAGGCACGGGACAGACCCTGACCAACTGTTCAGCGCCGCTCACCCAGTCGGGCGGCGTGTCCCGGAACAACGGCAAGACCGAGACGATCATCATCCCGATCCCCAGCGACTACACCTGCAACTACAACTCCTTCGGCGGGTGCTGGTACCGGGTCGTGGTCGCGTTCGCCAGCGGGACGGTGCACGACGTGACGACCTGGGACGCCACGATCATCGGCGACCCGGTCCGGCTCATCAAGTAACCACGAGTCGTCCACAGCTGGCAGCACGCCGGCGCCTTTCCACAAGTCACGGTCCGGCGCTGCGATCTCGTCGGCGACAGCGGTGATTCTCCTGCGCAGGAGGTCACCACATGACGACGACCGCGGCCAGCCGACAGGCGCTGGGTGCCTACGGCGAGACCGTAGCCGCCCGGCTGCTCACCACCGAGCGCGGGATGCTGCTGCTCGACCGCAACTGGCGCTGCCCCGAGGGCGAGCTCGACCTGGTGCTGCGCGACGGCGACGTTCTGGTTGCCTGCGAGGTCAAGACCCGGCGCGGTGATGCCTGTGGGTCGCCGCACCAGGCGGTCGACCCGGTCCGGCTGGAGCGGCTGCACCGGCTGGTGTGGCGGTGGGCCGAGGAGCACGACGTCCGGCCCGAGGAGGTGCGCGTCGACCTGGTCGCCGTGCTCCGGCCGCGACGCGGCGCCTCGGTCGTCGACCACGTCGAGGGGCTGGCCTGACATGCCGTTCGCTACCACGCACACGGTGGCGCTCAACGGCGCTGTCGGCCATCTCATCGACGTCCAGGCCGACGTCTCGTCGGGGCAGGTGGCAACGGTGCTCGTCGGCCGGCCCGACGCCGCCCTCAACGAGTCGCGCGACCGCTGCCGGATGGCCATCATCAACAGCCAGTTCGAGTGGCCGTCCACCCGCCGTACGACGATCCTCCTCTCGCCGGCGGATCTGCCCAAGCGCGGCACGCACTATGACTTGGCGATCGCGGTCGCGGTGCTGGGCGCCACCGGCGTGGTGCCACGCGCCTCACTCGAGGACGTCGTCTTCATCGGCGAGCTCACCCTCGCCGGAGGCCTTCGGTCCGTCCCCGGCGTGCTGCCGATGGCGATGGCGGCGGCCCAGCGCGGAGCTCGCCACGTCGTGGTGCCCGAGCCGCAGGTTCGCGAGGCGGCGATGGTGCCGGGGCTCGAGGTGCTGGGCATGCGTTCACTGGCGCAGGTGGTCGCCGAGCTCCGCGACGAGCCGGTGCCGGAGGGGGCCCCGGTGGCCGCGATGTCCGGCACCAGACTGCTGTCCTGGCGCGGTGACCAGCGGATGGAGGATGTGGACCTCGCCGATCTCGCGGGCATGGAGGACGCGCGCTACGCCGTCGAGGTGGCGGCGGCGGGTGGTCACCACTTGCTGCTCTCGGGCCCCAAGGGGTCGGGCAAGACCAGCATCGCCGAACGGATCCCCGGGCTGCTCCCCGACCTGACCCAGGCCGAGTCTCTCGAGCTCACGGCGGTCCACTCGCTGGCGGGGGCGCTCGAGCCGGGCGACGGCATGCTCACCCGGCCACCGTTCGCAGCACCCCACCATGACGCCAGCACGGCCAGCCTGGTGGGCGGCGGCTCGGGCACGGTCCGGCCGGGCGAGATCAGCCGCGCGCACTGCGGCGTGCTGTTCCTGGACGAGTTCCCGCTCTTCCGCGCCGACGTCATCAACGCCCTGCGCCAGCCACTCGAGAGCGGCGACATCAGTGTCGCCCGCGGCGAAGAGTCCGTCGTGCTCCCGGCCCGCGCGCTGGTCGTCCTGGCGGCCAACCCGTGTCCGTGCGGCGACTTCCATCCCGACGCGCGCCTCAGCAAGTGCAACTGCCGCGAGGTGCAGCGTCGCGACTACCGGCGCAAGGTCACCGGACCCATCACCGACCGGATCGACATCACCCGTCACCTCGCCGCTCCCACGCCGACGGCCAAGCGGGATCGGTTCGCGGTCAAGGAGTCGACCGCCGAGGTGCGGGCGCGCGTGGAGGAGGGCAGGGCCCGGCAGGCCGACCGCTATGCCGACGAGCAGTGGCGGCTCAACGGTCATGTGCCCGGCCCTGCCCTTGCTGCTCGCTGGCCGATGACGACTGAGGCCACCAAACTCGTCGATGACCAGCTCTGGGACGGGCACCTGACCCGTCGCGGGGTCAGTCGCGTCCACCGGATCGCGTGGACGGTCGCCGACCTCGCCGGCGTCGACCGGCCCGGGGTCGAGGAGGCCGAGGTCGCGCTGCGCCTGCGCACCGGCCAACCGCTCTTGGCTGCGACCGTGCGGAGAGCAGCCGGATGATCGACGAGCGACTCGCCCGACTCGCGCTCAGCATGCTGGGTGAGCCCGGTGGACTCCGGATGGCACGCATGGTCGCCGACCTCGGGGCCGAGCAGCTCTACGCCGGGCTGCTCGACGGGCGCGATCCACACGGGATGAGGACCGACGTGGCCGGCCGGCTCCAGGATCTCGAGCCAGAGCGGGACCTCGAGCGGGCCGCCCGCCGCGGCATCCGCTGGATCATCCCGGGCGAGCCCGAGTGGCCCGCGGCGCTCGACGACCTCGAGACGGTGGAGCCCCTCCAGGCCCTGGGCGGCGCGCCTCTCGGGCTGTGGGTCCGGGGGCCGCTGCGCCTCGACACCCTGCTGGCGCCGGTGGCCGTCGTCGGCGCCAGGTCCGCGACCACCTACGGCACCGATGTCGCGGCAGAGCTCGGCGCCGGGCTTGCCCGCGCCGGCGCCACCGTGGTCTCAGGCGCGGCGTTCGGCATCGACCAGGCCGCCCACCGGGGTGCGCTGGCCGGCGACGGGGCCACCGTCGCCGTCCTCGCCTGCGGCGTCGACCGCGCCTACCCGGCCGCACACCAACAGCTCCTCGACCACATCGGCGATCACTGCGCCATCGTGTCCGAGGTGGCGCCGGGCTGCGCGCCCATGCGGGTCAGGTTCCTGTCCCGCAACCGCGTCATCGCCGCCCTGTCCCGCGGCACGGTCGTGGTGGAGGCGGCGGTCCGGAGCGGCGCCCTCAACACCGCGAGCTGGACGTCGCGGCTCAACCGGCCGCTGATGGGGGTGCCCGGGCCGGTGACGAGCGCTCCGTCCGAAGGCGTGCACCAGCTGATACGGAGCGGGGCCGCGACGCTGGTCACCCGCGCCGACGATGTCCTCGAGCTCGCCGGGCTGATGGGCGAGCACCTGGTGGAGGTTGTCCGGGCGCCGACCACCGCCCGCGACCGCCTGACCCGGCGCCAGCAGCGGGTCCTCGAGGCGGTGCCGGTGGTGCACTCGGCAGCGGCCGGCTCCATCGCCCGCACGGCGGGGCTCGGGGTCGCCGAAGTCGAGTCCGTGCTCGATGGGCTGGCCAGGTGCTGGCTGGTCGAGCGCCTGCCGACGGGCTGGCGCCTCGCCGACGGCGCGGATCAGGGATGAGCGGCCGTGTTCTTCCTTGGGCGGGTCTGACGATTCATGGCGGCGCCGGACGCCGCCCAGGACGCGGGCTGGCGGCGTTGCCGACCCTTCTAAGACACCCAGTCTGAGCGCGGGCCAGCGCCTTGCCAGCCCGCGCCTGGACGTCGCCGGCATCCACCAGCAATCGTCAGACCCGCCCTACAGTGGAGAGGTGACCGCGCCACCCGCGGCCGAGACGGCCCCCGGCGAGCTCCCCGAGGCATTCGCCGGCGTGCTCGGCGCCTACGAGCGCCACCTCGTCGCCGAGCGCGACCTGACCGCGCACACGGTGCGGGCCTACCTCGGCGACGTGACCGGTCTGCTCGACCATGCCGCCCGGCTCGGCCTACACGACGTGGCCGACCTCGATCTGCGCTCGCTGCGCAGCTGGCTGGCCAAGCAGCAGACGCTCGGCCTGTCACGCACGACGCTGGCCCGGAGGGCGACCGCCGCCCGGGTGTTCACGGCCTGGCTGCACCGCACCGGGCTCGCCCAGCGTGACGCGGGCGCCACCCTGGGTGCCCCGAGGGCGCACCGGACGCTGCCTGCGGTGCTGCGCGCCGACGAGGCTCGCGACCTGATCCGGTCCGCCGCCGAGCTCGCCGACGACGGCAGCCCGGTCGGGCTGCGCGACGTGGCGATGCTGGAGCTGCTCTATGCCACCGGGATCCGGGTTGGTGAGCTGGTAGGGCTCGACATCGACGACGTCGATCGCGACCGCAACGTGATCCGGGTGCTCGGCAAGGGCCGCAAGGAGCGCGCGGTTCCGTTCGGCCATCCGGCGGCGAGGGCGCTCGACCGCTGGCTCGCCGACGGTCGACCCGCGCTCCGGGCCGACGGGGCGGGTGCCGCGCTGTTTGTAGGCGCTCGTGGCGGACGAATCGACCAGCGGGCGGTGCGCACCCTGGTGCACCGCCGCATCGTCGACGTGCCCGGCGCGCCCGACATCGGGCCGCACGGGCTTCGGCACACCGCAGCGACCCACCTGCTCGAGGGCGGCGCCGACCTGCGCTCGGTCCAGGAACTCCTCGGACACGCCTCACTGGCTACGACGCAGCTCTACACCCACGTCACCACTGACCGGTTGCGCTCGGCGTATCGCCAGGCGCACCCGAGGGCCTGAGCAGAGACGACCCCACCGGCGCGTCACGCCACAGCGGCAGCAGCCGGACCGGTCCGGCGCCGACCAGGCGGAGCGGATCGAGGTAGGTCTCGCCCTCGATCCAGCCCCAGTGCAGGCACGCTCGTGGGAAGCAGTGCGACCCGGCGAGCTCGAGGGTGCCGACCTGGGTGCCGGCCGCGACGGCTGTGCCGACCGCGACCGAGGCTGCGACGGGTTCGTAGGTCGTGCGGGTGGCGCCGTGGTCGACGACCACGACGCCGCGCCCGGCGAGTGATCCCGCGAAGGTGACCGCGCCTGGCAGCGCGGCGACCACCGGCTGGCCCACGGTGCCGAGCAGGTCGACGCCGCGGTGACCCGCGCCGTAGGGCGAGTCGGGAGGGTCGAACGCGTGAACCAGCTCGGGCTCCGGCTGCAGCGGCCACACGCCCACCGGGTCGGTGGTGGCGACCGGCAGCGCGAGTGTGGCTGCGAGCAGGAGTGTCGTCAGGGGGCCCATGCCACAACCTTGGCGGCCGGACGGACCCGCGACGGCCGACCAGGGCGTCGCTGTGGACGAACCGCCGGGTGGTGGGGGCTGTGGACGATTGGCGGACGGCGTCGCGCGTCGACTACTCTTGACGGGCAGCCCTCCGGGGCTGACTTCGCACGCATGCAGACCGCGACGGGCGCTCTTGTGGGCCCGACCACCCGCGGGCGACGACCCTCGGTCTCGACGGCAGTATCACTAGAACCGGCGAGTCGGGTCGCGCGCAGGCGTCAGGACGGCCGGGCTCCATGTTTCCAGGGGCCGGACCGTGACCAACTGAAAACCACAATCGGACCCGACACCGGCCTGCCCTGCTTCAAGGGCGGACAGACGTTGCCGCTGGTCCACCACAAGGAAGAGAAGTTCAGATGGCAGTCGTCACCATGCGCCAGCTCCTCGAGAGCGGCGTCCACTTCGGGCACCAGACCCGTCGCTGGAACCCGAAGATGAAGCGCTTCATCATGACCGAGCGCAACGGCATCTACATCATCGACCTGCAGCAGTCGCTGGCCTACATCGACCGGTCCTACGCCTTCATCAAGGAGACCGTCGCCAAGGGCGGCACGATCATGTTCGTGGGCACCAAGAAGCAGGCCCAGGAGGCGATCGCCGAGCAGGCCACCCGCGTCGGGATGCCCTACGTCAACCAGCGCTGGCTCGGCGGCATGCTCACCAACTTCCAGACGGTGCACCAGCGGATCAACCGCCTCAAGGAGCTCGACGAGATCGACTTCGACGACGTGGCCGGCAGCAGCCGCACCAAGAAGGAGCTGCTGCAGATGCGCCGCGAGCGCGACAAGCTCAACAAGTCGCTCGGCGGCATCCGCGAGATGGGCCGTACGCCGTCCGCCGTATGGATCGTCGACACCAACAAGGAGCACCTCGCCGTCGAGGAGGCCCGCAAGCTGCACATCCCGATCATCGGCATCCTCGACTCCAACTGTGACCCCGACCTGGTCGACTTCCCGATCCCCGGCAACGACGACGCGATCCGCGCCGTCGGCCTGCTCACCAGGGTCATCGCCGACGCGGTGGCCGAGGGCCTGATCGCCCGCTCCGGCGTCAAGGCCGGCACCGACGGTGCCGAGGCCGTGGGCGCCGAGGAGCCGCTGGCCGAGTGGGAGCGCGAGCTGCTGGGCGGCGATGCCGAGCAGGCCGCCGAGGCCGCTACCAGCGCGCCCGCGGAGGCCGAGGAGGCCGCCTCCGAGGCGACCGGTGCTGCCACCGAGGCCGCCGTGGCCGCCGAGCCCGTTGTCGAGGAGCCGGTGGCCGTCGAAGAGCCGGTCGTCGAGGAGCCGGTGGCCGTCGAAGAGCCCGTCGCCGAGGAGCCCGCTGTCGTCGAGGAGCCCGCTGTCGTCGAGGAGCCCGCTGTCGAGGAGCCCGCCGAGGCCGCCGAGACCGAGGCTGCCGACGAGACCGCTGACAAGGCTGCCGATGAGGCCGCCGACGAGGCCAAGGCCTGAGGCTCACGCCCGTACCGTCACCCACTGAAACAACAGGAAGCAGAAGCACCCCGACATGGCTAACTTCTCCGCGGCCGACGTCAAGAAGCTCCGCGAGCTCACCGGCGCCGGGATGATGGACTGCAAGAAGGCGCTCGACGAGACCGACGGCGACATCGACAAGGCGATCGAGCTGCTCCGCGTGAAGGGCGCCGCCAAGGCGGCCAAGCGCGGCGCCGAGCGCGAGGCGACCGCCGGCCTGGTGGCCCACGCCCCGGGTGTCCTCGTCGAGCTCAACAGCGAGACCGACTTCGTCGCCAAGAACGACGACTTCATCGCCACCGCCCAGAAGATCGCCGACGCGGCCTCCCAGGCTGATGCCGACGACCTCGAGTCGCTCAAGGCCGTCGCGCTCGATGGTCAGACCGTCGGCGAAGTGGTCGAGAGCCTCGCCATCTCCATCGGCGAGAAGATCGAGCTCGGCCGGTTCGTCCACTTCGGCGGCGACGTCGTCGCCTACATGCACAAGCGCGCAGCTGACCTGCCTCCCGCCGTGGGCGTGCTCGTGGAATACACCGGCGACGCCGACGCGGCCCGCGGTGCGGCCATGCAGATCGCCGCGATGCGCCCGCAGTACCTCACGCGCGACGAGGTGCCCGCCGAGATCGTCGAGAAGGAGCGCGAGATCGCCGAGCAGACCTCTCGCGAGGAGGGCAAGCCCGAGCAGGCGATCGCCAAGATCACCGAGGGCCGGCTCAACGGCTTCTTCAAGGACGTCGTCCTGCTGGAGCAGCCCTCGGTCACCGAGAACAAGAAGTCCGTCAAGGCGGTCCTCGACGAGGCCGGTACGTCGGTCACGCGGTTCGCCCGCATCGAGGTCGGTTCCTGATCGATACCCTCACCCCGACCACCGACCGAGGAGACTGCTGATGCCCGGCTACCAGCGAGTCCTGCTGAAGCTCTCCGGCGAGGTGTTCGGGGGAGGCAAGGTCGGCATCGACCCCGATGTCGTCCAGGAGATCGCCCGCGAGATCGCGGCGGTCACCTCGTCGGGCGCCCAGATCGCCGTCGTCACCGGCGGTGGCAACTTCTTCCGCGGCTCCGAGCTCCAGCAGCGCGGCATGGACCGAGTTCGTGCGGACTACATGGGCATGCTCGGGATCGTCATGAACTGCCTGGCGCTCCAGGACTTCCTCGAGAAGATGGGCATCGAGACGCGGGTGCAGACCGCGATCACCATGGGCCAGGTCGCCGAGCCCTACGTCCCACGCCGCGCGATCCGGCACATGGAGAAGGGCCGGGTCGTCATCTTCGGTGCCGGCATGGGGCTGCCGTTCTTCTCGACCGACACGGTTGCCGTCCAGCGGGCGCTGGAGACCAAGTGCGACGTCGTTCTCGTCGCCAAGAGCGGCGTCGACGGCGTCTACAGCGCCGACCCGCACAAGGACCCGACCGCCACGAAGTTCGATGAGCTGACCTACGACGAGGCGATCTCGCAGAGTCTGCGGATCATGGACCAGACGGCGTTCACGCTGTGCAGCGAGAACAAGCTGCCGATGATCGTCTTCGGCATGGAGACCGAGGGCAACATCCTGCGAGTGGTGCAGGGTGAGAGGATTGGCACGCTCGTCAGCGCCAGCTGACCGGGCGCTCGAGACCAGGCAGGACAGGGGTTCAGCGGTGATCGACGACATCCTCAACGAGGCCGACAACAAGATGGACAAGTCGGTCGAGGCCGCGCGCGAGGAGTTCGCCGCGATCCGGGCCGGTCGGGCCCAACCGAGCATGTTCAACAAGATCCTCGTCGACTACTACGGCACCCCGACGCCGCTCCAGCAGCTCGCGTCGTTCACCGCTCCCGAGGCCCGGATCATCCTGATCCAGCCCTACGACATGGGCGCGATGGCCAACATCGAGAAGGCGATCCGCGACTCCGACCTGGGCGTGAACCCCTCGAACGACGGCAAGCTGCTGCGCTGCGTCTTCCCCGAGCTCACCGAGGATCGGCGCAAGGAATACATCAAGGTCGCCCGCACCAAGGCCGAGGACGGCAAGGTCGCGGTGCGCAACGTCCGTCGTACCGCCAAGCAGGGCCTCGAGAAGCTCGCGAAGGACGGCGAGGTCGGCAAGGACGACGAAGCTGGTGCCGAGAAGCGGCTCGACGGCATCACCAAGCGGCACACCGACGCCATCGACGAGATGCTCAAGAACAAGGAAGCCGAGCTCATCGAGGTATGAGCTGACATGACAGGAACCCCGCCGGCACCGGCCAAGGACCACGGCCGGGCCGGTCGGGACCTGAAGGCAGCGATCGGCTCCGCCGTCGTGCTTCTGGGCGCCATCGCGCTGTCGCTCGTTCTTCTGGAAGACGGCGTTCATGCTCATCGTCGCCGCGGCCGTTGCCGTGGCGATCTGGGAGCTCCGGAAGGGCTTCCTGGCCAAGAACATCGACCTGCCCGAGCAGCCGCTGATGCTCGGCGGTGTGGTCATGGTCGTGGTCGCCTACGTCTGGGGAGCGCCGGCGCTGGTCACGGCCACGGCGGTGACCGCACTCGTCACCATGCTCTGGCTGCTCCGCCGCGGGATCGACGGCTACGTCCAGAACGCCACTGCCTCGGTCTTCGCGCTCATCTACGTGCCGTTCCTCGGCTCGTTCGTCGCCCTCCTGCTGGCCGAGGGCGGCCGCACCGGCGCGGGGATCGACGACGACGGCGTGGCCGGGATCATCACCTTCATCCTGGTCACCATCGCCTCCGACACGGGCGGCTACGTCGCCGGCGTCCTCTTCGGCAGACACCCGATGGCCCCGGTCATCTCGCCCAAGAAGTCGTGGGAGGGCTTCGTCGGCTCGATCGTCTTCACGATCGCCGCCGGAATCATCCTGGTGGTGTTCCTGCTCGACGGCGACTGGTGGGTCGGCGTCGCCCTGGGCGCGATCGCGGTGGTCATGGCCACCCTCGGCGACCTGTGCGAGTCGGTGATCAAGCGCGACCTCGGCATCAAGGACATGAGCCAGGTCATCCCCGGCCACGGCGGGCTGATGGACCGACTCGACTCGCTGCTCGCCACCATCGCGCCCATCTGGCTGCTGCTGCACTACGCCGTCTTCTAGAGGGCACCCCTGATGCTCTTCCTGGTCCGCCATGGCCGGCCACTGGTCGAGCCGGATCTCGACAGGTGGCGCGCGCTGCAGATGCCGGACCTCGTCATCGTCGAACGCCTACGATCGACGTGATGAGCACCGACAAGCAGGCCGTCGACGAACCCGTTGACAAGCCTGCCGACGAGCCCGCCGACGAGCCTGAGAAGGGCGATGGCGGGGACGACGCCGGCGACGCGCGGCAGCCCAGCTGGTGGCACCGCGACCACCCGACGTTCGCCGCGCTGTCGGGGTTCTTCACCGGGCTGCTCTTCGTCGCGCTGGTCCCGGCTGCGTTCTACGGCGTGCTCAGCCTGGTGGTCGACAACGATCGCGCCGAGGACCTGTTCCCGTTCGTGCTGGTCACCCTCGTCGTCCCGATCGGGCTGGTCGCCAGCAAGCGCACGCGTCGTTTCGGCACCTACTTCTGGATCGGGATGATCCTCACCGCGATCGTCGTGGTCGGCGTCGGCGCGCTGGTGCTGTGGTACCTCGTCGAGAACCAGAACTGATGACCCAGACGTCATGACCCAGCCGAAGCCGCTTCCCCTGGTCTTCGAAGCGCCCAAGGGACGCGGGAAGCCACCGCGTCATCTCGCCGACCTCACGATGGACGAGCGTCTGGACCTGGCGACGGAGGCCGGCCTCCCGGCGTTCCGCGCCCGCCAGCTCTCCGCGCACTACTTCCAGCGGCTGGTGGACGACCCGGAGCAGATGACCGACCTGCCGGCCGGACAGCGCGACGAGCTGATGTCGACGTTCCTGCCCGAGCTGATGACGCCGCTGCGCACCCTCGAGGCGGACAAGGGCACCACCCGCAAGACGCTGTGGAAGCTGTTCGACGGCGCGCTGGTCGAGTCGGTGCTGATGCGCTACCCCGACCGGGTCACCATGTGCGTCTCCAGCCAGGCCGGGTGCGGCATGGCGTGCCCCTTCTGCGCCACCGGCCAGGGCGGGCTCCAGCGCAACATGTCCACGGCCGAGATCGTCGAGCAGGTGCTGGCCGGTGCCCGGGCGCTCGACCGTGGCGAGGTCCCCGGTGGCCCGGGCCGGGTCTCCAACGTGGTGTTCATGGGCATGGGTGAGCCGATGGCCAACTACAAGGCCGTCATCGGCGCCGTCCGCCGGCTGACCGACCCCGCGCCGAACGGGTTCGGCATGTCCGCCCGCGGGGTCACCGTCTCCACGGTCGGGCTGGTGCCGCGGATGAGGCAGCTCGCCGACGAGGGCATCCCCGTCACGCTCGCGCTGAGCCTGCACGCGCCGGACGACGAGCTGCGCAACGAGCTCGTGCCCATCAACACCCGTTCCTCGGTCGCCGAGACCGTCGCCGCCGCTCGGGAGTACGCCGACAAGACCCGCCGCCGGGTCTCGATCGAGTACGCCATGATGCGCGGCATCAACGACCAGGGCTGGCGCGCCGACCTGCTCGCCGACGTCCTCCACGAGCACGGCACCTGGGGCTGGGTGCACGTGAACCTGATCCCGCTCAACCCCACACCCGGCTCGAAGTGGACCGCCTCCGATCCCGCCGACGAGCGCGAGTTCGTGCGACGGCTCGAGGCGCGCGGCATCCCGACCACGGTCCGCGACACCCGCGGCCGCGAGATCGACGGTGCCTGCGGCCAGCTCGCCGCGATCGAGAGCTGACACCGTCATCTCGTGCCAGCGTTTGGTAACTAGATCAGGGTCCTAGAGCGGTGATGGGGACGACATCTACGCCGTCCGGGCGTCTGCCTGCATAGCCGCTGCTCGTGATGACTGCCATTGCGACGGGCGTCCCGTGCCGCTCCGTGTCGACGGAGTCCCTGAACTTGAGGAGCGAGCCGGCAGCATCGTCGACGTCATCCGGATTGAGCTTGACCTCGAACGCCGCCCAGCGGCCCCCAGGAAGGGTGACAATCGCGTCTACCTCCCGACCATTTGCATCCCGCCAGGACTCAACGACACCAGACAAAGGTTGTGCAAGGATCCGGAGGTCGCGCAGTACGAGGCTCTCGAAATGGAAGCCGGCGGCTTTGAGATCTAGGAGGAGGGCTTCCTTGTCGACTCCCAACGCCGCTGTGCCGAGCGATGGATCGACGAAGTAGCGGACGGGGGTGGCTCTGAGCCGAGTGCGGGATCGCATGTGCGGTTGCCATGCCTGAGAGATGTCCGTGAGCATGAGTCGCTCGAGGGCGTCGAGGTAGGCGCTGAGAGTGGCTTGAGCGATCGGCCCGCCGTCGCCCCCGACGTCCTTGGCGATCTCTGTCAGCTTTGCAGGTTGGCCGACCGTTCTCGCCAGGGACTCCAGGAGACGGCGGATGTTGCGTGGGTTACGGCGTGGCCCGAGGGATGGAAGGTCGACCTCGGCAACCTGTCGGATGTAGTCCGTGAGCCAAGCACGCGCTTCGTCCTGTCCCGCGTCGAGCAGTGTGGGCCAGCCGCCGATCACTATGCGTTCCATGAGGTCTGGCACGGAGAGGTCAGCTGCTTGCCCCGGCTGCACGTCGCCTTGCAGGAGCTTGATCAGCGAGACATCACCCGTCGAGTGACCCGACTCGAAGAGGCTCATCGGGCGCATCCTGATGGTTCCAATGCGTCCGGCGCCGGAGTGTCTTGACGCGTCGTCTCGAGCTGTCGCCGATCCGGTGAGGATGTAGAGCCCGCGCTCCCCACGATCGTCTACCTGACGACGAACCCGGTTCCATACGTCCGGTGCGACTTGCCATTCGTCGAACAGGATCGGAGTGGGCTGGTTGAACAGTGCGTCCGGGTTCAACGTGACTGCGGTTCGTGCGTTGGCGTCTTCGTCGAAGCGCACCGTGGTGCGAGCCACCTGAGATGCGGTCGCGGTCTTGCCGCAGGCCTTGGGACCCTCGATGAGGACGGCCCCCATCGCCGCCAAGCGAGCCGCAAGCTCCCCATCCGCGATCCGGTCTCGGTAGGCAGCCATGACTGAAGTTTACTGTATGCCTAACTTCAAATAGCGGATTTGCCTAATTTCAACTTCAGGATTTGCCTAAACTGGCCTTGCACGTGTGCGGATCCAGAGGAACGCAGGCGCGGGGAGCACGAGCTCGACGTTGCGGGCGTTGGCAGCGCCGCGGTAGCCGTCGCCGCGGTTGTGCCAGTCGTTGGCGGAGAGCTCGCGGGCCAGGCCGGCCAGGTGCGTCGCATCGCTCGTGTTGCCGGCGTACGACGCCGGGCCGGCGTGGTCGACGATCGTCGTGAACAGCGACAGCGTGCCGTCGCGGTTGTCGGCGACCTCGATGATCCGTGACTGTGACGGCCAGTCGATGTGCGAGGCGGTGTTGATCTCCCAGAGGCCGCCGCCGCCCGCACGGGACCGAGCCCAGACCTGGTTCTTGTGGGTGTGGCCGTTGATCCAGGCGATCACCTGGTCGTGGGCCAGCAGCTCGGCCAGGACCACGTCGCCGAGGATCCGGGTGTCGGTGTCGAGGCCCGGGCCGTTGAGCCCGTTGGTCATGGTGTCGGAGGTGTGGTGGCTGAAGACCATCACCAGCCGGTCCGTCGAAGCGGCGAGCACCGACTTGAGCCAGGTGAACTGGGTCTGGTCGATCGAGCCGTCGGCGTACCCGTTCGGGTTGACGGTGTCGAGCACCACGAACCGGCACAGCCCCCTGTCGAAGGTGTAGTAGGCCGTGCCCTCGGTGCGGTTCTCGGCGGTGAAGCCGTGACCGGCCGGGAGCCCGGCGGTGTGGAAGTGCTCCTCGACGACCTGCTTGCGGGTCAGCAGCCGGCGCCGGGCGTCGGCCGTGACCAGGCGCACGGCCGGTGAGAGCGCCAGGGAGGCGAGCAGCGCGGCGTACGACCCGTTCTGGAGCGCGTTGACGACCGCGGCCGGGGACATGCCGGCCGGGGTCGACATCAGCTTGAGCGGCCCGGTCGCCACCAGGTTGAGCTGGAGGGTCGCGGAGGGGAAGTTGCCCTGCGCGAGGCCGTCGTGGTTGCCGAAGGCGGAGTACCAGGGGATCGACAGCCCCTCGGCCTGGAACGGCCGACGGGCCGCGTCGAGCAGCCCGGGCACGACCGGGAAGCCCCGCTGGCTTCGCGGCAGGTCATCGGCCAGTGGCAGACCGAGTCCCGGCGGCGTGCCGTGCGGGTGCCAGTAGTGCGGGTCGTAGTACGTCGGGTCGCCGTCGTGCACGCCCTCCCACCGGGACAGGTCGCCCGAGTCGACGCGCACCTGGCCGCCGTCCAGGACGTCGATGTTCCACCGCACCTCGTTGAGCTGGGAGTTGTCGGAGTTGTCGCCGGTCTGGATCGCGAGCGCCAGCGGCTTGCCGGTCACCGGGCCGGCCGTGATCTGGTTGAGGCGGCGGACCATCGCGTCGGCGATCTGGCCGGAGAGCATCTCCTGCGGTCGGTACGCCGAGGCGAACAGCCCTGTCGCCGGCACCGCGCTGTCGTCGTCGAGCCGGTCGGTCCACTCCACGCGCATCGGTGACTGGGCGTCGACGACGTGCACGTCGCTGAGCTGGGCGAACGCGATCAGCGGCTTGCGCTGGCTGGCGCGGTCGGCGGCCGGCGTGCCGCCGAGGTCGGTGCGGAGCAGGTGCGGCTCACCGGGCGCCTCGACGATCGGACGGTAGCCCCCGGCACCGGCGGTGCCGCGAGTCAGGGTGCGCGCGAGGGTCGTCCCGTCGGCGGGTCCGGCCGAGGTCGTGCCGGGCCCCGGCGTCCAGACCGAGTCGGCGGCGGCGGCGGCGGGGGCGGCGCCGGCAGTGGCCGCGGCGCCACCCGCGACGGCGCCGGAGCGGAACAGACCGCGTCGGGTGAGCTGCACGCCCACCACAACGAGATGCCGTAACGACGGTCACGCCCGACACACAGGGTTCACGCGCCGTTGCGCGAGTGCTGGCTGTCCGTTGCGGCGCTGTACCTACCGTACGAGACATGACGGACGCACCGCTGCGTGTGCTGGTCGTTTCGGAGTCGTTCCTCCCACAGGTGTCAACGGCGTCACCAACTCGGTACGCCGAGTGCTGGAGCATCTCGCCCTCGAGGGGCACGAGGCCGAGCTGGTCGCGCCGACCGGCCCCGCGTCGTACGCCGGTTTGCCGGTGCACACCACCCGCGGGGCATCGCTCCCGTTCTACCGGGACTTCCGCATCGGCCCCGAGACGCGGGCCCGGCTGCGCGCGGAGATGCTGAGGTTCCGCCCCGACGTGGTTCACATCGCCTCGCCCGCCACGCTCGGGTGGCAGGCGGCGCGCGCGGCCGAGGAGCTCGGCATCCCGAGCGTGGCGATCTACCAGACCGACCTGATCGGGTTCGCGGAGCGCTACGCCAAGCCCGGTCTCGGTGCCGGCGGCATCCGCGCGATGGCCTACCTGACCCGCAAGATCCACACCCTCGTGGACCGGACCCTGGCGCCGTCGAGGGCCAGCATGCGACAGCTCGAGGACCTGGAGGTGCCGCGGCTCGCGCTGTGGCCCCGTGGTGTCGACCTCGACGCGTTCCACCCGGGTCTCCGCGACGAGGGGCTGCGCCGGCAGCTCGCTCCCGACGGCCGGATCCTGGTGGGGTACGTCGGCCGGCCCGCTCCCGAGAAGGAGCTCGAGCTGCTCACCTACCTCTCCGGCGACCCCCGCTACGCGCTGGTGGTCGTCGGAGGGGGCCCGAGGAGGGCCGGCTCCGGCGGCTGATGCCCGACGCTCGCTTCCTCGGGGTCCTGCACGGCGCCGAGCTCGGCCGCGTGCACGCCTCCCTGGACGTGGCGACGGCGACGACCTCGGCGGCTACGTCGACCGGCTCGCCCGCGACCCGGAGTTCCGCCGCCGGATGGGGGTCGCCGCGCGGCGCTCGGTCGAGGGGCGCTCGTGGCAGGCGGTCAACGAGGCGCTCGTCGAGCACTACCGCGAGGTCGCCGAGACCATGACCGGCTACCGCGAGCTCGCCGCCTGAGCCAGCACGTGGACTGCCTCGTCGACGTGGTCGACGAGGTGGACGCGGTCCTCCATCGGGCGGCCGCGGGCCAGCGAGCGGAGCAGCGGCCAGGCGGGCAGGGTCTCGGTCCAGTACGTGCGGCCGACCAGCACCATCTCGGCGACCGAGGACTCGTCGGCGTAGTAGTTCTCGCAGCCGTCCTGGAAGACCTCCTGGACGGTGCCGCCCGCTCCCGGGAGGAAGACGATGCCGGCGTCGCAGACCTCGAGGAGGATCGCCTCGCGGGTGGGGTTGCGGAAGTACTTGGCGATGCCGGTGGCGAAGACGTTCGACGGCTCGTGGCCGTAGTGCCAGGTCGGGATCCCGAGCGAGTCGTGCGGCTCGGCGACGACATCACAGACCTCGAGGGCGGGCCGCAGCCACGCGTCGACCGAGGGTCGGAACGCCGGGACCTCGGCCAGGGCGGCAATGGCGTCGGTGACCCGGGAGACATGGGAGCCGGCCAGGTAGCAGCCGAGGTTGGCGGCCTCCATCGCACCCGGGCCGCCGCCGGTGGCGACCACGTGGTGCGCGCCGAGCGCGTGCCCGAGGCGGGCGGCGTCGGCGTACTCCGCGTCTCCGCGGTTCGCCCCATGGCCGCCCATCACGCCGACCAGGTGCTTGCGCTCGATCCACGCCGTCAGCGCCTCGTCGATCGCGTGGTCGTGCAGCGAACGGGCCAGCGCGTCGTCGGCCCTCCCGCGGGTCTGGGACCAGGCATAGGCCCGGCCGTCCAGCGAGCGCACGTACGGCGTCGCGTCGTACAGCTCCTCGGCGGTGTAGAGGCGCGACCGGTAGACGTCCACCGGCGCGATCGTCAGCGGCGGCAGCACCAACGCGCCGGAGCCCTCGATCCGCTCCTCGATGCCGGGGCCGAAGGTGCAGCCGAGGAACGTCGCCCCGCCGACCCGCAGCCCGGCCAGCACCTCGCCACGGTCGCGCAGGTCCACCCCGGCCACCCGCCAGCCGCTGAGCCTGGTCGCGCCGGCCTCGATCCGGCGGTCGAAGTCGGCGAGCGACTCGACCCGCACGACCCGTCCGCGGCTGCGCCTCACGACGGCAACCTAGCCCGAGGTGATCAGAACGCGTGCGCCATCAGCTCCCCGAACAGCGCGTGCTCGTCGACGTCGAGTCCCCGGGCGTGGAACCAGGCGCAGATGTTGGCGCAGTCGCGCTGGAGGAAGTCCATGCCGTTGAGGTTGCCGACCAGGTCGACGATCTGGGGCAGGTCGATGATGACCAGCCGGTCACCCGCCGCCAGGATGTTGTAGGCCGACAGGTCGCCGTGCACGACGCCGTTCTGCACCATGACCGCGAGCACGTCCGTGAGCTGCTCGAAGTACGCCGCCAGGAGCTCGGGCGAGGGCCGGGTCTGCGCGAGCCGGGGCGCGGTCTGCACGGCGCCGTCCTCGTCCAGGACGGTGATCCACTCCATCATGATCTCGGTGCCGTCGATCTGGACCGGGTAGGGGACCGGCAGCCCGAGGTTCCAGAGCCGCACCAGCGCGCCCCACTCGGACACCGCCCATTCGCCCGCGGCGACCAGCCGGCCGAAGGTGCTCTTCCGCTTGAGGGCGCGCTCGTCACGCGAGCGCTTCATCGAGCGGCCCTCGGTGTAGGACGCGGCGCGGTGGAAGGTCCGGTGCTCGGACGACCGGTACCGCTTCGCGGCCAGGATCACGCCGCTCCCGGAGTCGTACGGGTCGGCGCGCTCGACCAGGTGGACGTCGGCCTCCTTGCCGGTCTTGAGGACGCCGAGCTCGGTGTCGATCGCGCCTTGTGAGGTCACGACCCAGTCCGGGCGCGGCTCCGGGCCACGGCAGAGGGGCTCGACGTTGAGCCAGGTCGACCAGCGCTGGTCGTCGTCGAGCTCGCCGTAGGAACGGAAGTCGATGACGAACCGCTCGTCGACGTCGCTCAGGTCGTCCTCCTTCGGAGGACGGACGTAGCGGAAGGCGTCGGCGATGCTCTGCCGATCGAGGGGGGCGTCAGGAAATGCGGGGTGCTCGGGGTGCTGCGTGAAGTCGTTGTGAGACATCGCTGGTGGTGCTCCATGAGGTGAGAGAGAGACGGTCGGCGGGCAGGCCGAAGACAGTCGTGGTCACGGTCGCGCCTCCTCTCGTGGAGCACCGGGCTGCACCCGGCATCCAACACCGGGAAGTTCCGGCGTCATGCCCATGGTGACGGGCATCCGCCGGTAGCGCCAATGATTATGCGAAGCGCAGGTAGGTTTCGTGCGTGATCGTCCGCAGCCGGCTCGTCCCGGCCCTGCTGGCTCCCTTGCTGGGCCTGCTCCTGACCGAGGCGCCGGGCGGTTCTCCCGCAGCGGCGCAGCAGGCCCCTGCTCCGGGAACGGTCGGGATCGGCGACCCGTACTTCCCGCAGGACGGCAACGGCGGCATCGACGTGGTGCACTACGACGTCCGCAACAGCTACTCGTTCGGCTCGGGGCGGCTGGCCGGGCGGACCAGGCTCGACGTCCGCGCGACCCAGGACCTGTCGCGCTTCAACCTCGACTTCCAGCTGCCGGTCCGGTCGGTGACGGTCAACGGTGAGCGCGCCCGCTTCCGCTCCGCCGGCGACCACGAGCTCCGGATCACGCCCGCCGCGGCGATCGTCAACGGCGCCCAGTTCCAGGTCCTGGTGAGGTACGCCGGCTTTCCGGCCGCCGAGAAGTCGCGCGGCCAGAGCAACTGGCTGGCCGACCGGGACGAGGTCGTCACCATGAACGAGCCGCACATGGCGGCCTGGTGGTTCCCGGCCAACGACCACCCGCGGGACAAGGCGTCGTTCGACATCCGGGTCACGGTGCCACGCGGGAAGGACGTGATCGCCAACGGTGTCCTCGTCTCGAAGCGGACCAGGCACGGCCGCACCACCGCGCACTGGCGCGCGGTCGAGCCGATGGCCACCTACCTCGCGTTCTTCGCGGCCGGCGACTTCGAGACGCGGTCGGGGCGCTGCAACGGCATCACCAACTTCGTCGCGGTCTCCAAGCGCCGCGCGGGGTTCGCGCGCGGCCAAGCGGCAAAGGACCTGGCCGACCAGACCTGCACAATCGTCACGGCGCTCGCGAACGTGCTGGGGCCCTACCCCTTCTCCGCGATGGGCGGCCTCGTGACCAGCCTGCCGGTGACGTTCGCGCTGGAGAACCAGACCCGCCCGACGTACCCCGCGCTCGGCGGGCCGAGCGTGGGGCTGATGGCGCACGAGCTCGCGCACCAGTGGTTCGGCGACTCGGTCTCGGTCAGCGGCTGGCGCGACATCTGGGTCAACGAGGGTCTCGCCCAGTTTCTCCAGACCTACTACGTCACCGAGGTGGTCAGCGGACACTCGATGCAGGAGTGGCTCGTCGACAACTACGACACCTTCTCGTCGGAGGCGGGCACCTGGCAGCTCTCCATCGACGATCCCGGCCCGGCGCGCCTCTTCGACGGCGCCGTGTACTTCCGGGGCTCCATGGCGGTGCAGGCGCTCCGGCACCGGATCGGTGACCCGGCCTTCTGGACGCTGCTGCGGACCTGGGTCTCGCAGCGCGCGTACGGCAACGGCTCGGTCGCCGACTTCGAGGCACTGGCGACGACGATCAGCGGCCAGGACCTCACGGCGTTCTTCGACGCCTGGCTGCACGCAAAGGTGCCGCCGGCCAAGACCGCCGACAACGGACTGCTCTAACCGCGCAAGCGGATCGACAGACAGGTCACGCAGCCCTCGAGCTTCTCGTACTCGGAGATGTCCACCGCGACCACGCGCAGCCCGCGCGACTCGAACAGCTCCTGGGTGCGTGGGGCGGACGTGGCCATCAGGACCGTCGAGCCGTCGAGGAGGACGACGTGGGCGCCGGGCTCCTCCGGGACCGAGAGATACGCCGGGAACGCGGTTGGGTCGTCCACGAGCGGGTCGTAGCCGATCACGGTGCCGTCGGGGAGCGCGGTGACCGCGGACTTCAGGTGCAGCACCTTGGTGACCGGGACGCCGACGACGGTGGCGCCCTGCGGCTCGAGGTGGGCGCGCAGCTGGTTGAAGCCGGCCTGGTTGGTCCGTCCGCCGAGCCCGACCCAGACGGTGCCGCCGTGCTTGAGGACGTCGCCACCGTCGAGGGTCCCGGGCGGCTCGATGTGCGACACCCGGTAGTCAAGCCCGAGCAATGCCTCCTCGGTGCCGGTCGTCTCGGGCTTCCGCTGGTCCGCGCCCGGGCGGGTGACGACCGCGAGGTCGCCGTACACGACCGCGGTGTCCTCGACGAAGACAGCATCCGGGCAGTTGTCCGCGGGCTCGACCTCGAAGAGCTCCCACCCCTCGGCCTGCAGCGCCGCGACGTAGCCGAACCACTGGTGCATGGCCTTCTCCGGGTCTACGGGCGTCCGCTCGAGGTGGGTCAGCAGACCATCCTCCAGGCGGGGGCCGGGGCGGCGCACCAGGGCGCGCTTGTTCATGACCTGGGTCCCTCACCGAACTCACGTGTCATGCGCGGCGCGTCCGGCGCCTGGGCATCCAGGGAGGTGCGGTAGGCGACGCAGCCCCGCATGAACTGGGGCCACTCCGGCACCTCGATCTCGGGTGGCGTCCCCTCCGGGAGCAGGTCCCACATCGCGGGGTGGTGCCAGCACAGGTTCTGGCCCGAGGTGTCGCGGTGGGTCCGGATCGCCTCGCGCATCCCGCGGGCGGCCGAGAACAGCTCGTCCCTGCTCATCTGCTCGAGATCGTCGTCCATGCGTGGACGGTACGCCGCTACGCGGAGTGCCCGCCGAGCAGCGGCGCCATGGCGCGGGCCACCAGCGACGGGCGACCGGTCAGCGACTCCTCGGCATCGGCGAGCGTCATCGCGCGCAGCCCCGCGTTGATGCCCAGCCAGCGCAGTGGTTCGGGCTCCCACGACGGCGACCGGTGGCCGACCCAGGGAAGCGCCGTCAGCTCCGTGGACCGGGCGAGGATCAGGTCGCAGAGCGTCCGGCCGGCCAGGTTGGTGGTCGAGACGCCGTCGCCGACGTAGCCACCTGCCCACGCCAGCCCGGTGCCGCGGTCCAGGCCCACCGAGGCGCACCAGTCGCGAGGGATCCCGAGCAGCCCGCCCCAGGCATGGGTGAACCGCGTGCCCGCAAGCACCGGGAACAGGTCGAGCAGCGTGCTGTGCAGCGCCGCGAAGACCCGCGGGTCGCGGTCGAAGGCGGGGGAGATGCGCGACCGCAGGTGGTACGGCGCCCCGCGGCCTCCGAAGACGAGCCGGTCGTCCGCGGTGCGCTGCCCGTAGATGATCAGGTGCCGGTGGTCGGAGAACGTCTCCCGCCGCGCCAGGCCGATCTCGTCCCACACCGACGCGGGCAGGGGCTCGGTCGCGACGATCAGCGAGTAGACCGGCACCACCGCCCGCGCCAGCCCGGGCAGCCGGGGTGTGAAGCCTTCCGTCGCGCGCACGACGTACGGCGCCCGCACCGACCCGCGGGCCGTCCGCACGACGCCCGGCTCGATCGAGAGCGCCGGGGTCCGCTCGTGGAGGGCGACGCCGCGGCGGGTCACGACCTCGGCCAGGCCGTGGACCAGCCGCCCGGGGTGGATCGCCGCGCAGTCGGGGGTGTACGTCGCGCCGAGGGTCCGGGTCGCGCGCAGCCGCTCGCCGGCCTCGGCGGGGGAGAGGACCTGGTCGCCGTACTCCGAGCGGGCCCGCGCGAGCTGGGCCTTGTTGCGCACGAGCACGACGGTTCCGCCCTTGGCGAAGTGGCAGTCGATCCCCTCGGCGAGGGTCACGCGCTGGACCTCGTCGACCGAGGCGCGCATCGCCGCATCCTGCGCCTCGCCGAGCGAGGTCGGGAACAGCGCCGAGCACCAGCCACCGTTGCGCCCGGACGCGCCGAACCCGGCCACCTCCGCCTCGACCACCGCGATCCGCAGCGTCGGGTCGGCCATCGAGAGGTAGTACGCCGTCCAGAGCCCGGTGTAGCCGGCGCCGACGATCGCGACGTCGGCCTCGACGTCACCGTCGAGCGGCGAACGTGGAGTCCAGTCGGTAGGCGTGGTCTCGTGCCAGAGCGATAGACCGGCGTACGACGAGCCGTCCGACGGCAGAGTGCTCAGCGGACTCCCCATGAGTACGTCTGCTTGCGGAGATGGAGGTACATGAAGGTCTCGGTCGACAGCACCCCGTCGATGGAGCGGATCCGGTCGCTGATGATCTCGAGCAGGTGCTCGTCGCTCTCGGCCACGACCTCGGCCAGGATGTCGTAGGAGCCGGCCGTGACCACCACGTAGTCGACCTCCTCGAGGGCCGCGATCGCGTCGGCCACCGGCTCGATGCCGCCGGTCACCCGGACACCGACCATGGCCTGGCGCGCGAAGCCGAGCTCCATCGGGTCGGTCACCGCGACGACCTGCATGACGCCACCGTCGGTGAGCCGCTGCACGCGCTGCCTGACCGCGGCCTCGGACAGCCCGACCACCTTGCCGATCGCGGCGTACGAGCGGCGGCCGTCCTGCTGCAGCTGGCTGATGATCGCCTTGGAGACGTCATCGAGGACCTGGCGCTCCCTCGTGCGCTTAACCATGGCGGGCAACGTACTCCGGTCGCATGCCGTCCCGCCTCCCAACGCGGCGATTTGCGAGGGATTTCGTTGCCGAGAGGTTACGACACTGCGGGATCCCTTGTTGACCGACCGCTACCGTGCAACGATCCGCAGAATGTGGGGGATCTTCCTGAACGGCGTCGGATGACGCCCGACCAGCTGCAGCCGGTCCCGCAGGACGGGCGGGGGCTGACCCGTCGCGGTGTGATCAGGGGCGGGGGCGCGGTCGCCTTCGTCGGTCTCAGTGCCGCCGCGCTCAAGCTGCCCTTCTTCTCGGTCGACGGCGCGCGGATCGAGTCCGAGTCGTGCGTGGGCACGGACGTCTCGTCGACCGACAAGCGGCTGATCATCTCCAACTGGCCGGCCTACATCGACCCGAGGCGCAAGAACACCTCGACCGCCACGGTCTTCGAGGAGACCACCGGCATCAAGGTCGACTACACGCCCGACGTCAACGACAACTCCGAGTTCTACGCCAAGGTCAAGAACCAGCTCGGCTCCTGCCAGCCCGTCCAGCGCGACATGATCGTGATGACCGACTGGATGGCGGCCCGGATGATCAGCCTCGGGTGGATCCAGCAGCTGGACGCCAGCAAGATCCCCAACTGCACGGCGAACCTCATCGAGCCGCTGCGCAACCGGCAGTGGGACCCGAACCTCGAGCGCCATGTCCCCTGGCAGAGCGGTCTGACCGGCATCGCCTACAACGCAGACGTCACCGGCGAGGTGGGGAGCTTCGAGGAGCTGATCAGCCGCCCCGAGCTCAAGGGCCGGATCACGCTGCTCACCGAGATGCGCGACACGATGACCTTCATGCTGAAGGTCGTCGGCGCCGACCCGGGTGCGTTCGACGACGACGACTGGGCCAACGCGATCGACCGGCTGCGGCAGGTGGTGGCCGACGGCCAGGTGCGCGCGTTCACCGGCAACGAGTACATCCAGGACCTCGCCGCGGGGAACATCGTCGCCTGCGAGGCGTGGTCGGGCGACGTGATCCAGGCGCAGTTCGACAATCCCGCGATCAAGTGGGTGGCGCCGGAGGAAGGCCTCAGCCTCTGGAGCGACAACATGCTGGTGCCGAACCTGGCCGAACACCAGGCCAACGCCGAGGCCTGGATGAACTACTACTACCAGCCGGACGTGGCGGCCAAGCTCGCCGCGTGGGTCAACTACATCTGTCCCGTCCAGGGGGCCCGGGAGGAGATGGAGAAGATCGACCCGTCGCTGGTCGAGAACGAGCTGATCTTCCCGACCGACGAGATCCTCGCCGTGACGATGGACATGAGGCCGCTCAGCGAGGCGGAAGCCACCAAGTTCGAAGGAGAGTTCGCCGATGTCACAGGTGGTTGAGGCACAGCCAGGAGGGGGTTCGGCGGAGGAGCCGGCCGACCCGTCGTCGTACGACGGCCTGGCGCTGCGCGCGCTGACCCGGCACTACGGCTCGTTCTACGCCGTCCGCGAGCTCGATCTCGACGTACCCCGAGGCTCGTTCTTCGCCCTTCTGGGCCCGTCCGGTTGCGGCAAGACCACCACGCTGCGGATGGTCGCCGGACTGGAGACGCCCAGCTCCGGCTCGATCACGCTGTCCGGCAACGACATCACCTACGCCAAGCCCTACCAGCGGCCGGTCAACACGGTCTTCCAGAGCTATGCGCTCTTCCCGCACCTCGACATCTACGAGAACGTCGCGTTCGGGCTTCGGCGCCGCAAGAAGGGCGACGTCGACAACCAGGTGCGGGAGATGCTCGACCTGGTCGAGCTCGGCAGCCAGGCCCGGAAGAAGCCGGCCCAGCTCTCCGGCGGGCAGCAGCAGCGCGTGGCGCTGGCCCGGGCGCTGATCAACAGTCCCGACGTGCTGCTCCTCGACGAGCCGCTGGGCGCCCTCGACCTCAAGCTCCGCCGGTCGATGCAGATCGAGATCAAGCGGATCCAGACCGAGGTCGGCCGCACCTTCATCCACGTCACGCACGACCAGGAGGAGGCCATGACCATGGCCGACACGGTCGCGGTGATGAACGCCGGCGGGATCGAGCAGATGGGCGCGCCCTCCGAGCTCTACGAGAACCCGCGCTCGACGTTCGTGGCGAACTTCCTCGGCCAGTCGAACCTCATCGAGGGGACGATCACGAGCCGCGCCGCGGACGTGGTCAGCGTCGACATGCACGGGATCTCCGTCTCGATCCCGACCGACCGCTCGCACGCGCCGGGCGACCGCGGCTGGGTCGGCATCCGTCCCGAGAAGGTGTTGATAGGCGACGTGGGCGAAGTGCTCGACGCACCCGGCAACACGATCCCGGGCGGGGTGGTGAGCGACGTGAGCTTCGTCGGCGTCAGCACCCAGTACCTCGTCCGGATGCCATGGGGTCAGGAGCTCCAGGTCTTCTCGCAGAACACCGGCCGCACCCGGATCTTCGGGGTCGGCGACGAGGTCGAGCTCTCCTGGCGACCGGAGTACGCCTTCCTCCTCGATGCTGCCCAGGACGCGTTCGCCGGCGCCCAGCGAGTGGACGCCGATGGCTGAGATGGTGCGGAAGCGGGGCCGGACCGGCTACCTGCTTCTGCTCCCGGCGGCAGTGTGGCTGGGCGTCTTCTTCGTCATCCCGTTCTACTCGCTGGTCGCGACCAGCCTGTTCGACCCGAGCGGCTCGGACTCGCGCGGCTACGACATGACCTATCACTTCGCCAACTACTCGAACGTGCTCCAGGACTACTGGGGACCCCTGGTCCGCTCGCTGGCGTACGGCGCCATCGCGACCGCGATCTGCCTGGTGCTCGGCTACGTGCTGGCCTACGCGATCGCCTTCAAGGCCGGCCGCTGGAAGAACCTGATGCTGGTGCTGGTGATCGCGCCGTTCTTCACCAGCTTCCTGGTGCGCACGCTGTCGTGGAAGCTGATCCTGGCCGACGACGGCTTCGTGGTGAACACGCTGCAGTTCGTGCACCTCCTCGGTGACGACGGGCGGCTGCTGGCCACGCCGGTCGCGGTGGTGGCCGGGCTGACCTACAACTTCCTGCCCTTCATGGTGCTGCCACTCTTCGCGAGCATCGACAAGATCGACCACCGGCTGATCGAGGCCGCCAACGACCTCTACGCGAGCCCGGTCGTCGGCTTCTTCAAGGTCACCTGGCCGCTCTCGCTGCCCGGCGTGGTCTCGGGGACGCTGCTCACGTTCATCCCGGCCGCTGGCGACTACATCAACGCCCAGCTTCTGGGGAGTCCCAACCAGCGAATGATCGGCAGCGTGATCCAGAGCCTGTTCACCGACGCCAACAACTACCCGGCCGCGGGGGCGCTCTCGATGATCCTGATGATCATCATCGTCGCGATGGTGCTTGTGTATGTCCGGCGCGCTGGGACGGAGGAGCTGCTGTGACCTGGCTCCGCAAGCACATGGTCCTGATCCTCGGGCTGCTGGTGCTCCTGTACACGTTCATCCCGATCTTCGTGGTCGTGCTGATGAGCTTCAACGACCCCGCGAGCCGGTTGATCTACAAGTTCGACGGGTTCACGCTGCACAACTGGCTGAACCCGTGCGAGGACCCGGACATGTGCTCCGCGCTGAGCCGCAGCGTCCAGATCGGACTGCTCGCGACGCTGGGCTCCACCCTGCTCGGCACCCTGGCGGCGTTCGCCCTGGTGCGCCACGACTTCCGGGGCCGGTCCACCGCGAACCTGCTGATCTTCCTGCCCATGGCGGCGCCCGAGATCGTGATGGGCTCCTCGCTGCTGGCCCTGTTCGTCGGCGCGGGCTTCGCCGGTCAGCTCGGCTTCTGGACGATCCTGATCGCCCACATCATGTTCTGCCTGTCCTTCGTGGTGGTCACCGTCCGCTCCCGCCTCGCGGGCATGGACGACAACCTCGAACAGGCAGCCATGGATCTCTACGCGACTCCCAGGCAGACCTTCTGGAGGGTGACCTTCCCGCTCGTCTTCCCGGGCATCCTCGGCGCCGCGCTGCTCAGCTTCTCGCTGTCCTTCGACGACTTCATCGTGACCAACCTGAACGCCGGACAGACGACGACGTTTCCGATGTACGTCTGGGGCGTCGCCCAGCGCGGCGTACCGATGCAGGTGAACGTCGTCGGCACGCTGATGTTCGTCATCTCGATCATCATCGTCGTCGGTGGCGAGCTGAACTCGAGGCGGCGCGCGCGGGCGCTGGTCTGAGCGCTCGCGCACCCGTCGGGTCGCCTTGACGTCTCCTGAGCGCCGCTGGTACGACGGGTACGACGGGGCTCGAGCGCCAGAAACTGGATGTCCTCTTGTGCCGGCGTCGACGCTCGATCCGAGGAGCGAGCGTCCACGATGTCGGGAGGAACACAATGGGATTCGTCGGGAAGTTCGACGGCACGGCGAACGACAAGGTCCGGATCCGTCTTGACGCCGATGCGGCGGACATCACCGCTGGCGGCGGGGGACGAGGCGGCGATGTAGTGGTCAAGGACGACGTCGGACGCACCACGGTCCAGATCAACGGCGGCGGCGAGGAGGGCGGCCTGATCCCCATGCTGCCGACAGGTCCTGGGGCCGTGGTGGTCATCATGGGGGACCCGGGCTCGGTCGTGGTGCGCGACCCGAACCCGGACGGCGGCGCCGTGATCGCGACCCTTCGCGGCAGGGAGCAGGGGGCCGTCAGCACCGGCGAGCTGACCCTCGGCGACGGCACCGGCAAGGCCACGATCACCCTCCGTGCGGTCCAGGGCGACGACGCCAGCCTCATCGTCGGCGGCGAGCAACGCAGCGGCTGGCTGGTCGTGCGCAACGCGAGCGGCAAGGACGCCGCCTTCCTGAGCGGGCACGAGGGCGCGGGCCAGGTCCAGCTCAGGGACTCGGACGAGAAGAACGCGCTGGTGCTGCGGGCGGTCGACGGTGACTACGCGAGCATGGTGGTCGGCGACAAGGGCCGCGCCGGCTGGGTCGTGCTCCGCAACGGGCTCGGCCGGGACGCGGTGTACATGAGCGGGCACAAGTTGAACGGACTCGTCGAGGTGCGGGGCTCGGGCGGTGACACGAACGTGCGGTTGGAGGGCGACGGATCCGGCTGGTTCGGCGGCCGCGGCAGTGACGGGACGCTCCTCGTCTTCCCCGCCGACGCCTCGGGCGATGACGAGGACGAGGCGACCGTGGCCATCCTGGGCCGGACCGGCGACGTCGTACTTCGCAACGCGGACTGCGCCGAGGAGTTCGAGGTCGACGAGGTCGAGGGGCTCGGGGAGGGCGCGGTCGTGTCGCTCGGTGAGAGCGGCCGGATGCGCCTGGCCGACCAGGCGTACGACCGTCGGGTGGCCGGGGTGATCTCGGGTGCTGGTGGCCTCCGGCCGGGCATCGTCCTCGGCCGGCAGCCGGGAACGAGCCGTCGTTGGCCGGTGGCGCTCGCAGGGAAGGTCTACTGCCGCGTGGATGCCTCTCGAGCTCCGATCGCCGTGGGCGACCTGCTCACGACGTCCGATGCGCCCGGCCACGCCATGGCTGTGGCGGACCACGGGCGTGCCTTCGGCGCGGTGCTGGGCAAGGCCATCGAGCCACTTCAATCGGGCCGCGGCCTCATCCCCGTCCTGGTCGGCCTTCAGTGAGTGCGTCGCTCCGCGACGTCGCCTTCGCGCTCGACCTGCCGGGCCCTGGCGCGTGGAGCCTGCGCTCCTCGCTCGTCGGGGTGTGGCCACCGATCAAGGACGACGCGACGCTCTCGCTCCGTGAGCTCGGCCGGCGCTACGGACGCGCCGGCGCGGAGCTTCGTCAGGTCGCTGCGGGCGGCCAGCACGGCTGGACGCACATGCACCGCAAGGACATCGTGAAGGAGCTGCGCGAACGCATCCGCAATGCCGCCATCGTCAGCCAGAACCCCACCGACCTGTGCGGCCCGTTCGCGGTGCTGGTCGAGCTGGGCCGCCGCGAGCCGTGGCGCTACGTCCGTGCCGCCGGCCGGTTGCTCGACACCGGCGAGCTGACGACCGGCGGTCCGACCGTGGTCGCGGACGCCGAGCTGCGTGGCAAGCCACTGCCTCCGAAGCACTTGTTTCAGGGCTGGGGGCCCGGTCAGATCGACTGGATGTTGGCAGCGACGATGCGCGAGGAGGAGAACGTCAACTACGACATCGAGGACGGCGAGGGCTGGGAGGCCGCGTCACTGCCCGGTGCGCTGGAGCAGTGGACCCGGGACCTGCTGGGCCTGAGGTCCGAGCTCTTCGAGTGCTACCACGAGGACGAGCTCGAGGCGCTCCAGGTCGCGCGGAAGGCGGTCGCCGCGGGCGGTGTCGCGTTCATGCTCGTCGACCGCTTCCTCCTCGTGGACGGGGGCGACGACCACGAGGAGGACATGTGGTACCGCTTCCGCTGGTTCGACGCGCGCGCCCCGCTCGGTGCACCAGGCAACTGGACCCACAGCGAGGACGACGCGTGGCCGCCGTCGCACTGGGTCGTCTACCTGGGGGGCCTGAAACCCGCGAACCCGGCCGGCGGCGACCAGATCACTCTGCGCCTGTGGTCGTGGGGAAAGGAGTACGAGATCAAGGGCACGGCCGCCGCCTTTGGCGAGTACCTGTACGCCGTCGTCGCCGGCTTCCCGAAGTAGTCACCTAGTGCCCCGCACCGCCGTGGCAGCTGCCGTTCAGTCGGAGGTCCGAGCTAACGCTCTGACTGAGTACCGCGATGCCGAGCGACCTGTTCGCGAACCGCGGGCACCACTTCTGCGACGAACCGTTCCAGTTGTCGAACGGGGTCTTCGGACGGGCCGAACACGAACGTGTCCATCCCGTGTTCGAGCGCCAGGTCGGTGAGCTCGTCCACCCACTGGGTGACGCCACCTTCGAGGAAGCCGCCGGCGCCATCGATCGTGCCCCAGATGTTGTAGACCCGCGCGATCTTGGTGGGGTCCTTTCCGGCAGCGACCGCGCTCTCGTCGATACGGGCGTGCATGTCGGGAAGCTTGTCGGGCGTGGCCCATCCGCTCGAGGGCACCCAGCCGTCGGCGGCTCGGCCGACGAGCGCGAGCGTCCGGCGGCCGCCGACGCCGAGCCAGATGCCGATCGGGTGCACCGGTGGCGGCCCGGGTTTCACTCCTGAGAGCTGGTAGTAGCGGCCCTCGAAGCGGACCGAGCCCTGGTCCGACCACATGAGCCGGATGACCTCGATGGCCTCGACGAGAGCGTCGACCGACTCGCCGGGAGACCGCCGCGGTCCACCCATGGCCGCAACCGCGTCCCAGAACGCTCCTGCGCCGAGCCCGAGCTCGAATCGCCCACTAGACAGCACGTCCAGGCTTGCGGCCGCCTTGGCCAGCATGGCAGGTGGACGCAACGGCAGGTTCGCCACGTCCGGGAAGACAGACACGCGCTCCGTCCTCGCCAGCACGGTCGCCATCAGCATCCAGGTGTCGAGGAAGCGCCGCTGGTAGGGGTGGTCCTGGATCCCGACGTACTCCAGGCCTCCCTCGTCCGCGACTCGAGCCAGCGCAAGCACCTCGTCCAGCGACGCCGCGTCGGGTGTGGGGAACACACCGAATCGCAGCGGGCGCCCGTAGTCCGGCATCAGGAGGCGATGTCGGGTGTCTCGTCGCTGTTGGACCGGGCGGCGGTGCGGGCGCGCTGCTCCGCGCGGCGCTCCACGAAGCGGGTCGCCTGCGTGTCCAGGCCCTCGAGGAAGGTCGCGAGCTCCTCACGGGCCTGCTCGCCGACCTCGCCGAGGTCAGTGCGGTCGAAGGCGTCCCAGTGCCGCAGGATCGGCATGATCACGTCGTCGTGGTGCAGCCTGAGGTCGTAGATGCCTGCCTTGGCGATGATCATCGAGTTGCGACGGAAGCCGGCCATCGTCGCGCCGGGCATCTCGAATCCGATGACTTCATCGGCGATCGCGCGCATGGTCTCGTCGGGCGCGATCTCCAACGCGGCCGAAACGATGTTGCGGTAGAAGACCATGTGCAGGTTCTCGTCCTTGGAGATCCGTGCGAGCATCCGGTCGGCGATGGGGTCGTTGGTGACCTTGCCGGTGTTGCGGTGCGAGACGCGGGTGGCAAGCTCCTGGAAGGACACGTACGTGACCGCCTCCAGCGGTGTCTTGTCGCCCGAGTCGTAGCCGGACGTCATGTAGTCCATCCGGGCCCGCTCGAGCTCGACGGGATCCACCCCTCGGGTTACGACCAGGTAGTCGCGCATGGCGATGCCGTGGCGATTCTCCTCGGCGGTCCAGCGCCCGACCCAGGTGCCCCACGCGCCGTCGCGGCCGAACCGGGTGGCGATCTCGCGGTGGTAGGACGGCAGGTTGTCTTCGGTCAGCAGGTTGGTGATCATCGCTGCCTTGGCGGTCTCGGAAAGCCGTGACTGCTCGGGAGACCAGTCCTCACCGCCCAACAGCGCGAAGTCGCGGCCCTCGCTCCACGGGACGAAGTCGTGGGGGTGCCACTCCTGAGCCAGCCCGAGATGGCGGTCGAGATTCTCCGCGACGACCGGCTCAAGAGCCTCCAGCAGATGGTTCGCATTACTCACGGGCACTCCCTCGTCCGACTGCCGGTGAGCGTACGCCTCAACCATGCGGGCAGCGGGTTCTACTCTTGCGGAGCCTGGGACCGAGGCCACGCAGACGGGAGGCTTGACCGTGTTGTCGATTCGCCCCGCTCGCGGGGACGACGCTGGTCCGGTCTCGGCGCTGGCGCTCCGTTCGAAGGGGCATTGGGGCTACGACGCAGACTTCCTCGAGGCCTGTCGCGCAGAGCTCACCTACTCCGAGGCGGACTGCCGCTCCGGTGATCTGTACGTCGCGGAGGCGGACTCCGCGGTCGCGGGCTTCTTCCTGCTCCGCGGCGCCGCACCCGAAGGCGAGCTCCAGGCGATATTCGTGGACCCGCCTTGGATCGGCCAGGGCCTGGGCGGCGTACTGATCGCTCACGCTCTTGACCTGGCTCGCTCCCGCGGCATCACGCGCGTGAGCGTCGACTCGGACCCGGGAGCCGAGCCGTTCTACCTGCACCACGGCGCGCGCCGGGTCGGCGAGGTCGCCAGTGGGTCGATTCCTGGTCGGGTGCTGCCGCAGCTGGTCTTCGAGATCGATCCCGGAACGGCGAGCTGACCGTACGATCGCGCCATGTCGCTGTTGGACCTGCTCCCGGCCGGCACCGCACTCACCGACGACGGCGTCCCGCTGGTCGGCGGGTGTCGGCTCGACCAGATCGCCGCCGAGACCGCGACCCCGGTGCTCGTCGTGGCGGAGGACGCCCTGCGTGCCCGGGCGCGCGAGTACGCCGACGGTCTCGCCGCGCGCTGGCCGCGCAGCCGGGTGGTCTTCGCGTCCAAGGCCTTTCCCTGTACGGCCGTCCAGCGGGTGATGGTCGAGGAAGGACTGGGGCTCGACGTGGCCGGCGGCGGCGAGATCCTCGGCGCCCTCAAGGCCGGCGTCGACCCGCGGCTCGTCATCCTGCACGGCAACGCCAAGCTCCCCGACGAGATCGCGCTCGCGGTCGAGCACGGCCTCGGCCTCGTGGTCGTGGACGGCACCGACGACGTCGACCGGCTGGAGGCGACCGTGCCAGCGGGTCGCGTCGTCGACGTGCTGGTGAGGGTGATCCCCGGCGTCACCGCCGAGACCCACGACAGCGTGCTCACCGGACACGACGACTCGAAGTTCGGACTGGCGCCCGCCGACGCCGAGGCCCTGATCCGCCGGATCGAGGCGTCGGCATGCCTGCGGATGCAGGGGCTCCACCTGCACGTCGGCTCGCAGATCCTGCAGACCGAGCCGTTCGCCGACTCCGTCGCGGCGGTCGCGCGGCTGGGTGAGTTCCCGGTCTATGACCTGGGGGGCGGCCTGGGAGCGCGCTACACCTGGTCCGACGAACCGCCGTCCGTGGCGGCGTACCTCGACGTCCTGACCGAGGCCAGCCGAGCGCACCTGCCCGCGGACGCCGAGATCATCATCGAGCCGGGCCGCAGCATGGTGGCGGCGGCCGCCTGCACCGTCTACTCGGTGGTGACCGTGAAACGCGGCAAGCACACGTTCGTCGCCGTGGACGGCGGCATGGGCGACAACCTCGAGGTCGCTCTCTTCGACCAGCGGTTCGAGGCGGGCATTGTCGGCCGGCTCGACCCCGCTCACGACCGGGACGACGAGCTCTGCCAGCTGGTCGGCAGGCACTGTGAGAGCGGCGACGTCCTGGTGCGTGACCTGGTCCTGCCCCGGCCGGCCGTCGGTGACCTGGTGGTCGTGCCCACCACCGGCGCCTACTGCTTCACGATGGCCAACAACTACAACGGGAACCGGCGATTGCCCGTCGTGTTTGCCCGGGACGGGTCATGGCGAACCGTCGTCAGACGCGAGACCTGGGAGGACCTGCTGCGACGGGACGTCGACTAGGTGGCGCACTCTAGGGGACGACGATCACCGGGACCGGCGAGTGCCGCACGATCTTGGAGGCGTTCGAGCTCAGGAAGATCCGTTCGATGACACCGGCCGTGGACGATCCGACCACGAGGACCTCGTCGTGCAGCCAGTCCAGGCGGTCGATGGCGGCACCCCATGACCGTCCGCTGGCGACGACGCTGTCGACCTCTTTCGGCGCGTTGCCGGACTCATCCAGCGTCTTGAGGGCGTCGTCCTGCGCCGCCGTCGCCTGGTTGACCCAGCGGTCCAGCACCATGTCCTCGGCTCCGGCGCCGACCCCGGCGGTGTAGACGGTGCGGCCGCGCACGGCGAAGGTGACCAGCCGCAGTGAGGCACCGATGTCCGCGCTGATGGCCGCAGTGCGCTCCACGGTCCGAAGCGACCTCTCGTCCCCGCGGAAGGCACAGGACACGCGACGGACGCGTCCGTGCTCGCTTCCGGCGTAGCCGTGGGTCGCCACGGCGACGGGGATGTGGGCAAAGTGCAGCAGCCAGTCGCCGATCGCGCCCGGGTGGACGCGGCCGTAGCTGCCGGTGCTGCCCGACCCGACGACGATCATTCTGGCTGCGACTTCCTCGGCCTGCTCCAGCAGCGTGCTGGCGACCGAGCGGCCGGGCGTCCACCTGGCCACCGAGGCGACCTCGGGACAGTGCTCGGCCAGGATCGCGTTGGCCTCGGCCACGGCAGCGGCGCCCTGTTGCTCGGCCCAGTCCTCGAACTCCCGGTCGGTGTGGGCGGCGACCGGCGTCGGCCAGACACTGGGCACGACGGTGACGACCAGCAGGTCCGTGTCCGCGGACCTGGCCAGGGTGGCCCCGAGCTCGATGGACGACCAGTCGTCCTTCCCGGGCGAGAAGCCGACGACGAGCGTCATCTCAGGCGTCCTCGCTCATCGGGACCGGCGAGTTGAGTCGCGAGTGGTGCCGTCCCCAGAGGAAGTAGAACGCCATCACGATCGTGAGCCAGACGCCGAAGATCACCCAGGTGATCGCCGCCAGGCCGGACAGCACGTAGATGCAGGCGGCAACCGTGAGCACGGGCGTGACGGGGTAACCAGGCACCTTGAAGGGGCGCTCCAGGTCGGGCTGGGTGCGCCGCAGCACGAGCACTCCGATCGCGACCGTGGAGAACGCCATCAGCGTGCCGATGGACACCGTGTCCCACAGGTAGTCGGACGGGACGAACCCGGCGATGATCGCCACCACGATACCGACGACGATCGTGTTGAAGGTCGGGGTCAGGGTGCGCGGGTTCACCTCGGCGAACTTGTCGGGCAGCATCCGGTCGCGGCCCATGGCGAACAGGATGCGGGTCTGGCCGTAGAGCGAGACCAGCGTGACCGAGAAGATCGAGATCACGGCCCCGGCCGCGAGGATCGTGCCCGCGCCGGCGTTGCCGGTGATGTTCTCGAGGATGACCGACAGGCCGGCGCTCTCCTGGTCCGGGCTGGAGAACTCTTCCAACGGCTGCGCGCCGACGCCGGCAACGGCCACGAGCACGTAGACCGTGACGACGACGATGAGCGCTCCGATGATCGCCCGGGGGAGTGCGCGCTGCGGATCTCTGACCTCCTCACCCGCGGTGGATACCGCGTCGAGGCCGATGAAGGAGAAGAAGATCGTGCCGGCCGCCGCGCTGATGCCCGCCGACCCGGAGTCGAAGAAGTTGTCGAAGCGGTCGGCCTGGAACGCGGACAGCCCGATCACGATGAACATCACCAGGACGCTCAGCTTGATGAGCACCATGATCGTGTTGACCTTGGCGGACTCGCTCGCCCCCCGGATCAGCAGCATCGTGCACATGGCGACCAGCACGATCGCGGGCAGGTTCACCAGGCCGTTGGTGCCGTCGTAGGGGATGGGTGAGTACGACAGCGAGTCGGGGATGGTCGTGCCGATCGTCTTGTCGAGGAGCTCGTTGAAGTAGCCGCTCCATCCGACCGCGACCGCGGACGCGGCCACGCCGTACTCCAGCAGGACGCAGGCGGCGATGACCATCGCCACGAGCTCGCCCATCGCGTGGTAGGCGTAGGAGTACGTCGACCCGCTCACCGGGATCGCGCTGGCCATCTCGGCGTAGCACAGCGCCGAGAGACCGGCGGCCAGGCCCGCGATCAGGAAGGACACGACGACGGCCGGCCCGGCGTCCGGCACGGCCTCCTGCAGCACGAAGAAGATGCCCGTGCCGACGGTGGCGCCGACGCCGAACATGGTCAGCTGGAACGTGCCGAAGCTGCGCCCGAGATCCGGCCCCTCGTGCGGGCCCTTCTTCGCGGCCATCGGCTTCTTGCGAGTGAGCTGTTCGCTGAGCGTGACGGACATGGGGGCTCCCTCCGAGGATGATTCTGAAACTAGTGCCTCGGGCGGGTGCTGGAACAGGACCCATCCATGGGGTGGGTGTCGCTCAGGTCCGATCTGATGGATGCTGGCGGCCGGGCCGTCGAACCGGCGCCCGGCGACGGATGGGCCGATGGTGCGCCTGCCAAACCTGACTGTCTCGGCAGGTTCTGGAGTGCCCGGAGGCCCTCCCCGGCTTGTCCGCCCGCGCCCCGTGGGACGAGGGTTCGTCTCCCTGTACGCGCTCTCGTACGCCGGTGGCGCGCTGGTGTTCCTGGCCCCGCTGCTGGTCTCGCTGGCGCTGAAGGTGAACTCGCTGGTCGGGATCGACCAGGCACCGAAGAACCTGGCGCTCGTCACCGGCGTCGGGTCGCTGCTCGCGATCGTGAGCAACCCCTTCTTCGGCCGGCTCAGCGACCGGACCACGTCACGGCTGGGCAGGCGTCGACCCTGGATGCTGATCGGTCTCGCCGGCGGGACCATCGGCACCCTGACGATCGCGCTGGCGCCGAGCATCCCGGTCGTCCTCCTGGGCTGGTGCATCTGCCAGGTGTTCTTCAACGCCCTGCTAGCCGCCCAGGCCGCGGTGCTGCACGACCAGGTGCCGACCGTTCAGCGGGGCGCTGTCTCCGGCATCCTCGGGGTCTGCCTGCCCGTGGCGTCCGTGGCCGGCACCTATCTGGTGCAGGCGTTCGACCAGACCATGCTGACCATGTTCCTGGTGCCCTGCCTCGTGGGTGGTGCCTTCGTCCTGGTGTTTGCGGCACGGCTGCGTGACCTCCGCCTCGACCCTGCCGAGAGGAAGCCGTGGTCGCTGCGCGAGCTGGCCGGCTCGTTCTACGTCGACCCGAGGCACAACCCGGACTTCGCGTGGGCGTTCGCTTCGCGGTTCTTCATCGTGACGGCGTACGCGTTCCTCGTGACCTACCAGGCGTACTACCTCCTGGAGGAGCTCGGGACCGCAGAGGACGACGTGCCGCACCAGATCTTCCTCGGCACGCTCGTCCAGTCGGCGGCGATCATCATCACGTCGCCGGTCGCCGGCAAGCTGTCCGACTGGGCCGGTCGCCGCAAGGTGTTCGTCGCCCTGGCCGCCGTCGTCTACGGGCTCGCTCTGCTGCTGGTCGCGGGTGCCGATGGATTCGACGGCTATCTGGTCGGCATGGCGGTGGGTGGGGTCGGCTTCGGGATGTACATGGCCGTTGACCTCGCCCTCGTCGTCGACGTGCTTCCGGACGGTGGATCCGTCGCCAAGGACCTCGGTGTCCTCAACATCGCCGGCGCCCTTCCGTTCGCGGTCGCGCCCGCCATCGCGCCCGTGGTGCTCGCCGTCGGTGGCGGCAGCTACTCGGTCCTCTACGCCGTGGCTGCGGGCTGCGCCGTCGTCGGCGCGCTCGCCATCCTGCCGATCAGAAAGGTCCGGTAGACGCGGCTCCGGCTCAGTGCCCGTGCTTCGCCGGCAGCGGGTAGGCGACGCCGTCCATCGGGAAGGTGGGCTGGATCCCCATCGCCCTGAGGATCATCGGCATGATGTCGACCGAGCGCACCTCGGACTGGAGGTCCTTGCTCGACAGCCCGGCGCCCGCGAAGACGATCGGGATCTGCTGGGCGGCGCGCTGGATGCCGCCGTGGTCACCCAGGACGGAGTACGTCGTGTCGTCGGGGAGCGTGGCGATCAGGTCCGGCCCGTAGACAGCGGCCTCGGTGTCGACCAGCTCCTGCACCTTGTCGGCGAACCACTTCCGCTCGCCTCCTGATTTCATCCGGTCCCAGCGGACAGGGGAGACCCGGTCGTAGTGGTCGCCGTGCCGCCGCCAGACGGCGGTGACAGCCGCCATCGACTGCATGGCCGCGGCCGCCTCGTTGACCTTGGCCGAGGACTGGTCCTTCAGCCAGACCCGCAGCATCGAGTCGCTGTAGGAGAGCCCCACGTTGCCGGTGTTGACGAGCGGCAGCAGGGCATCCTGCGGCTGGTTGTAGGTGACGGCGTCGTTCTCGGGGTCGCCGTAGTACCAGTTGAAGTAGCCGTAGTCCCGCGTGGCGACCTGCTTGCCGTAGAACTGCTTGCCCGCGACCGACCCGTGGTCCGAGGTGAGCACCACGAGGGTGTTGTCGAGCTCGCCCTGGGCCTTGAGCTCGGCCATGAGCTTGCCGACCTGCCGGTCGGCCTCCGCGGTCGCGGCGGCCATGTGCGTCATCGGGTCGCCGTCGGGACCGGTCGGGCCGGGGTCGGTCACGCCGCCCCACATGTGTGCGGCCTTGTCGACGCCGGGCAGCGTCACGAAGATGCCGTTCCAGCTGGGGTCGTTGCGCATGATCGCGACCGCCGCGTCGGCGGCCCAGACGTCGCCGCCCTGGTGTGCAGGGTCATGGCCGGTCACGTAGCGGTCGCTGTCCAGCGGGTAGAGCACCGCGGGCAGCTTGGTGGTGTCGTAGGCGAAGCTCGGGCTTGCCGGGGGATAGCCGCTGTGCACCCAGAACCGGCTGCATGGCGCCCCGAGGATGTACGACGGCACGTTGATACCGCCCGGTTTGCGCCAGCCGCCTCCGGTCGTGCACTCGGTGGTGCTGCTGAACGTGATGATCGAGTCGGAGCCGGCGCCGCCGAACGCGTAACCGGCATAGCCCTTCGGGCTGATCGTGAAGGTCTTGGCGGACGGGTTGGCTGTGCCAAGGTAGTCAGCCAGCTTCGGGTAGCCCGCGGCCTGCTGGAGCTTGAAGAGGTCTGCGGTGGCGTTGCTCGTGATGTAGAGCTGGTCGGGGTTGGCCGGCTCGGGGTCGCCCAGGATCCCGGCGACGTCGCGGTAGCCCTCGTCGGTCCAGCCCATGTGCTTGGGCAGCTGCCCCGAGGTGATCACGTTGTGGGTGACCACCGTGACCGAGCCGGTGTGGCCCAGGTAGCCGCGCGGCGTGTCGACGCCGTCCTTCATCAGCTTCTTGACGTTCTTCATCCGGTACTTGTCGACGATCTCCTTGCTCAGGGAGTCGACGACGATGATCACGACCTTGGTCGGCTTGGCCGGATGCGACGGGTGGTGGCCTCCACTCGCGGCCGCTCCGGTCTGAGCTCCGGTCGCGCTGATGGTGACCGCTGCGGCAGCGGCAGCGGCGGCGATCATGATGAACACTGGGCGACGACGAGCCATGACGGATCCCTCCCGCCGCGGCGGCGTTGCCGCGGGCCGTGGGACGAACCTAGACCGCGGATCCCGCGTGCGGGAAGGGCAGTGCTGGTCGGCTCATGGCGCGACCGCGCGCCAGACGGTTAGCGTGACCGGATCCCGCTGGCACCGACGAGCGGGCAGATCCGGGAGGTGGCACGATGCGGCTGCTCTTCGCTTGCCGTCTGCCCGAGCAGACGATCACAGACCTCCAGGCCCGCGGGCACGACTGCGTGGTGGAGTCGGGTCTCAAGGCCGACGAGCTCGCGGCACGGATCGCCGGGTTCGACGGACTGGTCGTCCGCAGCACCAAGGTGAAGCACTCGGTCTTCGAGGCCGCGGACCGGCTGGCCCTGGTGATCCGGGCGGGCGCCGGCACCAACACGGTCGACACCGACGCCGCGGCGTCCCACGGCGTCGTGGTGTCCAACGTCCCGGGCCGCAACTCGGCCGCGGTCGCCGAGCTCACGATGGGGCTGCTGCTGGCGATCGACCGGCGGATCGCCGACAACGTCGCCGACCTGCGCAACGGCCGGTGGGACAAGCAGCGCTACAGCAAGGCCGGCGGGCTGCTCGGATCCACCATGGGGATCATCGGGCTCGGGTCCATCGGACTCCTGGTCGCCGAGCGCGCGGCGGCGTTCGGCATCAACGTGCAGGCCCTGGCCAGGCGCGACCGTCCGGCGCGCGTCGTGGAGCGCGCCGAGCTGGCCGGCGTGACGTGGTGCGACTCGTTGGAGGAGCTGCTGAGGTCGTCCGACATCGTGAGCCTGCACGTGCCGTCGAAGTCCGACACGAGGAACATGGTCGACGCGAAGTTCCTCGAGCAGCTGCGTCCCGGCGCGATCCTGCTCAACACGTCCCGCGGCGACGTGGTCGACGAGAAGGCACTGCTCGAGGCGCTCGACGCGGGCGACGTCCGCGCCGGGCTGGACGTCTTCGCGGACGAGCCGGGCTCGAGCCACGGATCGTGGGACTCCGCGATCGCCAAGCATCCGGCTGTCGTCGCCACGCACCACATCGGTGCCTCGACCGAGCAGGCGCAGGCCGCCATCGCGGCCGGGGTCACCGAGATCATCGACGCCTTCATGACGGGGGAGGCCCGGCACTGCGTGAACCTCGACGACCGCACCTTGGGCTCGTTCACGCTGACCATCCGGCACCTCGACCGGGTCGGCGTGCTCGCGCAGGTGCTGGACCGGCTCAGCAGCGCGCACCTCAACGTCGAGCACATGCAGAACCGCATCTTCCGCGGCGGTGAGGCGGCCGTGGCCACGATCGATGTGGGTGGGCAGCCGTCCGCGGAGCTGCTGGAGACCCTGCGCGGGGTCCCGCACGTGCTGAGCGTGTCCGAGGTGACGCTGCGCGCGGAGACAGAGGACTCGTGACCCGAATCCGTCCCTTTCGGGCTCGCGTCGTCCGCCCGGAGTGGGCCCGCCGGCTGGTCACCGGCCTTGCCGAGCTGCCCGAGGACACCGGCACACTGCCGCCCGTCGCACCGCCCGACCTCACGGCGTACGACGAGTCGGAGGCCGCGCTCTACATCTACCGGCAGGGCGACCACACCGGGGTCGTGTGCGAGGTCGACGTGCGTTCCTTCGTCGACGGGCAGGTCCGTGGGCACGAGGCGGTGCAGGCCCAGCGGGTCGACAGCCTGGTCAAGCACATGGAGACCGACGCGGCGCCGGCGCTGGTCGCGTTGCTGCACCACGCCGGTCCGACCTACCTCCGCGTTCTGGACGAGCTGACGGCGTCACCACCGCTGCTCGACTTCGCCAGGCCCGGTGGTCTCGAGCAGCGGGTCTGGCGGGTGCCCCCGGGAGGTCTGACAGAGGCCCTCGCCGCGGAGCTGACCTCCTCCGAGCACTACATCGCCGACGGCCACCACCGGGTCGCGGCGTCGCTCGCGACCTGGCAGCGGCACGGCGAGCCCGCAGGCTCGAGCGTCCTGTGCGTCGTGCACCCGATGGACGGGTTGCGGCTGTCGGCGTTCCACCGGCGGGTGCTCGGACCGGTCGACCGCGCCGAGCTGGTCGGCGTGCTCGAGCCGGGCTTCACGGTCGAGCCGTGCGACTCGGCACCGGCCCTCCAGACCGGCTCGTTCGGGCTCTTCGCCGAGCGCCGCTGGTACGCCGTCACGCTGCGTACCGCCGGCGACGGCCTCGACGTGGAAGTGCTCACGACGCAGGTACTCGACCGCCTCGCCCAAGGTGTCGAGATCGCGCCCGCGCGAACCCCCGTCGACGAGCTGACCCGCCGGTGCGACAGCGACGAGGGTGTGCTCTTCACGCTCGCGCCGCCACCGCTCGAGGCGCTCACCCGGCTGGCGGACGCCGGAGGGGTGATGCCGCCGAAGACGACGTACTTCGAGCCCAAGCCGTGCGCCGGGATCTTCCGGCGCCCCTAAGTTGCCCCTCAGCTACTGGGTGCGCACCCGCGGGTGCGTCGTCGACGAGGACGGTGCGTCGTCGATCAGGCTGCCGGCCTTGTCGAGGACCACGCGGAGGATCTGCTCCATCTCGTCGAAGTGCTCCTGGGTGCAGTTCAGCGGCGGCGAGAGCTGGACGACCGGGTCGCCGCGGTCGTCGGCACGGCAGTAGAGGCCCTCGGCGTACAGCTGCTTGGAGACGAAGCCGTAGAGCAGCCGCTCGCACTCCTCGTCGCTGAAGGTCTCCTTGGTCGTCTTGTCCTTGACCAGCTCGATCCCGTAGAAGAACCCGTCGCCGCGGACGTCGCCGACGATCGGGAGGTCCTTGAGGCGCTCGAGGGTTGAGCGCAGCGCCGCCTCGTTGGCGCGGACGCCTTCGAGGATGTTCTCGTTCTCGAACGCGTCGAGGTTGGCCAATGCGACTGCGGTCGAGACCGGGTGGCCGCCGAAGGTGTAGCCGTGCGCGAACATCGCGCCATCCTTCTGGAACGGCTCCATCAGCTTGTCGCTGGCGATCATCGCGCCGAGAGGGGCGTAGCCCGAGGTGATGCCCTTGGCGCAGGTGATCATGTCGGGCTCGTAGCCGTAGCGCTCCGAGCCGAACATGTGGCCCAGCCGGCCGAACGCACAGATCACCTCGTCGGAGACCAGCAGCACGTCGTACTCGTCGCAGATCTCGCGGACCCGCTGGAAGTAGCCGGGCGGCGGTGGGAAGCAGCCGCCGGCGTTCTGGACGGGCTCGAGGAAGACCGCGGCGACGGTGTCGGGGCCCTCGTTCTCGATCTGTACGGCGATCTGGTCGGCCGCCCAGCGGCCGAACCCCTCGAGGTCGTCGGCCACGTGCTCAGGGGCGCGGTAGAAGTTCGTGTTGGGGACGCGGAACGTCGAGGGCACCAGCGGCTCGAACTGCTGCTTGAGCCCGGGCAGGCCAGTGATCGACAGCGCGCCCTGGGTGGTGCCGTGGTAGGCGATCGTGCGTGAGATCACCTTGTGCTTCATCGGCTTGCCGGTGAGCTTGAAGTAGTTCTTCGCGAGCTTCCAGGCAGTCTCCACCGCCTCACCACCACCGCTGGTGAAGAAGACCCGGTTCAGCGAGCCCGGCGCGTAGTCGGCGACCCGGGCAGCCAGCTCGATGGCGTTGGGGTGCGCGTAGGACCACAGCGGCATGAAGGCCAGCTGCTCGGCCTGCTTCGCGGCGGCCTCGGCCAGGTCGGCGCGGCCGTGCCCGAGCTGGCTCACGAACAGCCCGGCCAGCGCGTCGAGGTACTTCTTGCCGTTCGAGTCCCAGATGTAGGGACCCTCGCCACGCACGATCACGGGCACGTCGTTGTCCTTGTAGGAGCCGTGCCGGGTGAAATGCATCCACAGGTGGTCTTTTGCGGCCTGCTGGAGCTGTGCTGGGTCGAGAGCCATGCCCACATGATGCTCCGGCTTGCGGGGAAACACCACTTGGAAACGACGGATTCCGTCGCCATTTGCGGAATCGGCCACGGAATCGGACGGTGACCGCGCCTGGGGCGGATGCTGGTAGGACTAGTCCATGACTCGGTACGGCGCGCAGTTCGGCCCCGATATCACCTTCCTCGGCGTGGACACTGTCGACCTCGAGGACGCCGAGGCGCTGGCGGCGGCCGACGTGGTCGTGGTCGGGGCACCGTGGGACGGCGGGACCTCGCACCGGGCCGGCACCCGGTTCGGACCGCAGGCGATCCGGCAGACCGACTACCTGCCGCACGACGGGTCGCGGCCGCACCTGGCGCTTCGCGTCGATGCGCTGCAGGACCTCAGGGTGCTCGACGCGGGCGACGCCGAGATGCCTCCGGGAGAGCAGGAGCGTTCGCGCCAGAACCTCGAGGACGCGGTCTACGCCGTCGCCAGCCAGGGCACGATCCCGCTGGTCCTCGGCGGCGACCACTCGATCACGCTGCCGGACGCGACGGCGGTGGCCCGGCACCTCGGGTTCGGCAAGGTGTCCATGATCCACTTCGACGCGCACGCCGACACCGGCGACATCGAGTTCGGGTCGCTCTACGGTCACGGGCAGCCGATGCGCCGGTTGATCGAGAGTGGTGCGCTGCGCGGCGACCGGTTCCTGCAGATGGGGCTGCGCGGCTACTGGCCGGGACCCGAGACCCTGGGCTGGATGGCCGAGCAGAACATGCGGTCCTTCGAGATGACCGAGATCGGCAGCCGCGGGCTCACCGCCTGCCTCGACGAGGCGTTCGAGATCTCGCTCGACGAGTGTGACGCGGTCTTCCTCTCCGTCGACATCGACGTCTGCGACCCCGGCCACGCACCGGGCACCGGGACGCCCGAGCCGGGCGGCCTCTCCGCGCGCGAGCTGCTCGACGCCGTACGCCGGATCTGCCGGGAGCTGCCGATCGCCGGCATCGACGTGGTCGAGGTGTCGCCCCCCTACGACCACGCGGAGATCACCGCGTTCCTGGCCAACCGGGTCTGCCTCGAGGCGCTCTCCGGGCTGGCGGCCAAGAAGGTCGGCATCACCCACGACCCCGCCGGACCGCTCCTCGAGGGCAGATGACGACCACCGTCTTCCGGAACGGCGCGCTCTTCGACGGACACCGCTACCGAGGCGCGCTCGGTGGGGTGCGCGTCGCGGACGGCCGGATCATCTCGGTGCGCGCCGAGCTGGAGCCACTGGGCAGGCCCGGGCCCGACATCCGTGTCGTCGACCTCGAGGGCCGCCTGCTCGCGCCCGGGTTCACCGATGCGCACGTGCACCCGATCCAGGGCGGGCTCGAGCGGCTCCGCTGCGACCTGTCGGAGCACGAGACCCGTGAGGAGTACCTCGCCGCGGTCCGCGCGTACGCCGACAGCCATCCCGACGTCGAGTGGATCCTCGGCGGCGGCTGGGCGATGCCCGCGTTCCCGGGCGGGACGCCGCTGGCTGCCGACCTCGACGCGGTGGTGCCGGACCGGCCGGTGTTCCTGCCCAACCGTGACCACCACGGCGCCTGGGTCAACACGAGGGCGCTCGAGATCGCCGGGGTCACCAGGGACACGCCGGACCCGCCGGACGGCCGGATCGAGAGGGACGCGGACGGCAACCCGAGCGGCACCCTCCACGAGGGGGCGACCGCCCTGGTCTCACGGCATCTGCCCCGAACCACCGGCGCCGACTATCGCGCGGCGCTGCTCGCCGGACAGGAGTACCTGCACTCGCTCGGCGTCACCAGCTGGCAGGACGCCATCGTCGGCTCGTACGCCGGCATGGACGACCCCGCGTCGACGTACGTCGAGGCGGCCGCGAGCGGCGAGCTCCGCTCGCACGTGGTCGGCGCCCTCTGGTGGGACCGGCAGCAGGGCGTGGAGCAGGTCGCCGACCTGGTCGGTCGTCGCGAGGCGCTGACGGGAGGCCGGTTCCGCGCGACCACCGTGAAGGTGATGCAGGACGGCGTGGCCGAGAACGGCACCGCCGCCCTCCTCGAGCCGTACCTCGACCGCTGCGGCCACGCCACCGACAACCGCGGCCACTCCTTCCTCGATGCCCAGGCGGTCAAGGACGCCGTGGCCGCCCTGGACGCCGCCGGCTTCCAGGTGCACGTGCACACCATCGGCGACCGGGCGGTGCGCGAGACGCTCGATGCCTTCGGGGGTCGCGACAGGCTCGACCAGCGGGACTTGCGGCATCACATCGCCCACCTGCAGCTGATCCACCCCGACGACGTGCCGCGGTTTGCCGAGCTCGGCGTCGCCGCCAACATGCAGGCGCTCTGGGCCTGCCACGACGACCAGATGGCCGACCTGACGCTGCCGTTCCTGGGCGAGGAGCGGTCGGCGTGGCAGTACCCCTTCGGCGACCTGCACCGGGCCGGCGCACGGCTGGTCGCGGGCAGCGACTGGCCGGTCTCGACCCCCGACCCGCTGGCCGCGATCCACACCGCGGTCACGCGCACGGCGTACGGCGACCCCGGGCGGGCCGGCACCGACCCCTTCCTGCCCGAGCAGGCGCTGCCCCTCGAGGTCGCGTTCGCGGCGTACACCTCCGGCAGCGCGTGGGTGAACCACCGCGACGACGCGGGCGTGATCGAGGTGGGCGCGGTCGCCGACCTCGTGGTGCTCGACCGGGACCCGTTCGCGGGACCGCCGGAGGAGATCGGCGCGGCGCGCGTCGTGTCCACCTGGGTGGACGGCGACATCGTGCACGGCACCTGAGCCAAGACTTCCGACCCGGTGTAAAGGTCGGGTCCGCCTCGCGGCTGTAAGAGGGCAGAAAGCGAGGTGGACCGTGACGCGCAGGGCCGAACCGACGACGATGGGGGACGTGCACCCCCGCGCCCGTCGGGGAAGGCCGCCGGAGGACCGCCAGACCGGCGACCTGCAGGCGATGTACGTCGCGACCTACCCCGCACTGGTCCGGACCCTGCGCTGCGTCGTCGCCGATCGCAGCCAGGCCGAGGACATCGCCCAGGAGGCGTTCGTCCAGCTCGTCCGGCACTGGAGCAAGGTGTCTCGGTACGACGAGCCGGGCGCGTGGCTGCGCCGGGTCGCCATCAGGATGGCGGTCAAGGAGACGCGGCGGGCCCGGCTGCGCCCGGTGCGCGAGCTGCAGAGCCAGCCACCGCCGGTCGGGGAACCCGAGGTGTCCGACCCTGCACTGCTGGCCGCCGTGCGCGAGCTGTCACCCCGGCAGCGCGCCGTGGTCGCGCTCTTCTACCTGGAGGACCGGCCGATGGACGAGGTGGCCGAGCTGCTCGGTTGCTCGGAGTCCACCGGCTGGGTGCATCTCCACCGGGCCCGCCACGCGCTGGCGGAGCGACTGGGCGAGGAGGTGACCGACCGTGTCGATTGACCAGAGGCTTCGCACCGGGCTTCGGACCGAGACGACACCGGCCCCCGACCTCACTGACCTGCTCGACGGGTGGGCTGACGTGGAGGCGCGAGCCGAGCAGCAGCGGGTCCGCGACCGGGCCCGCTGGGTCGCCGGCGTCGTCGCGGCAGCGGTGCTGGTGGTCGTCGTCGCCGTCACCTGGTGGCCCGGGGGCGATGAGGACGTGCAGCCGATCCAGCCGGCGCCCAGCCCAACGGCCTCGACAACCGAGACCCCCACGCCGCCGTCGCCGATCGAGGGAACCTGGTCCACCGGTCCCGTGCCCGCCCAAGGCGTCCTCGACCACCTCGCGTCGGTCGGCCTGGGCCAGTGGGGTGAGGCAGTGCTGCAGAGCACCCCGGCCGGCGCCACGATCGAGTACCGGATCAAGCTCCAGGGCGGGCGCGTGAACCTCACCAAGGCGGTCGACGGCGGACTGCCGGCCGACCAGGACCTCGAGGCCTACGAGATCTCGGGAACCCGGGTCTCCTTCACCCCGATCGGCAGCGACTGCTCGGCGGTCTTCGAATGGGAGGTGCAGGGCGACCGGCTGCGGCTCGCCCTGGCCTCCGACGACTGTCCCGACTACCGGGGCACCCCCGACGCCGCCCTCATGCACGGCCTCTACGGCGCCTTCCCCTTCACCCGCACCGGCAGCTGACCCGGCTTCCTTCACCACACATCCGACACCGCACGACAGGAGAGTTCGCCATGCCCACCCACCGACCCATCACCGTTGTCACGGTCTTGCTTGCTGCCCTCACCGCCGGCTGCGGCGGCGGCTCCGCAGACGAGACGACCGCCGCGGCACCTCCCACAACGGCGGCCGCAGCGTCCGCCGAACCCGCCGGACCCGCCGAGTCCAGCGAGCCCGCCCAGCCGTTCGAGGGCTCCTGGCGGGCCGGGCCCGCGCCGTTCGCCAAGGTCGTGGCCGCGCTGGACAAGGCCGGCATGGGTCAGTACGCCGACAACGTGATCCAGGGCAACGATCCGTCGAGCCAGCTGACCACAGATCTCAAGGTGCAGGGTGGCTTCGTCCTCCTGTCGTGGAGCGTGGACGACCGCACCCAGGGCGTCCAGGACCGTCAGGCGTACACCGCGTCGGAGACCGCCATCGAGCTGCAGCCGATCGGGTCCTCCTGCCGGGCGGCGTTCAATTGGACGGTGACCGGCGACCGGCTCCGCTTCGACCTCGTCGACGACACGTGCCCCGACTACCAGGGCACCCCCGACGCGGCCATCATGGTGGGGCTCTACGCCTCCGTTCCGTTCCAGCGGGTCGAGGAGTGAGAAGCGTGTGGCGCCGGCTGGCACTCCTGAGCGCCGCGGCGCTGCTGCCCATGCTCGTGGCATGCGAGGGGTCCGACGAACCGGACTCGACGGAGACCGCGCCGAGCCTCGCTGAGACCGAGTGCCCGCCGCAGGTGGACGACGTGCTGATGGGCGACTACAGCTGCGCGATGCTGACCACGAGCGAGCGCGACGACAGCCCGCCGGTCGAGCTTCTGGTGACCACCGTCGAGCCGGAGGGTGGCGCCGGGTCCGACGACCCACTCATCGTGGTCGGTGCCGACCTGGCCTCCGAGCTGAACTATGCCGGTCTCGCGCCCGCCGCGGACCGGCTCGAACGGACGCTCGTGATGCTGAACGCGCGCGGTGTCGCGGGATCGCAGCCGGACCTCTCGTGCCCGGAGGTGGACGTGCTCGGCCCGGTTGCGCCCATGGGCGGCGTCGAGCAATGGGTCGACGCCGTGGATCGCTGTGCCACCCGGCTGGAGCAGGCCGGCGTCGACGTCACGGCGTTCGGCGAGTCGTCGATCGCGGCCGACGTGCTGGACCTCGTCGACGCCCTGGGCGTGTCGAGCTGGAACATCGGGTCGTGGGGTACGAGTGGCCGGGTCGCACTCGAGGTGCTGAGGCACGACCCGGCAGGTCTGCGTGCGGTGTTCCTCGACGCGCCCGAGCTGCCAGGTGACGACACGCTCGGTGCCGCCGCGGCGCGCACGGCGCTGGCCTTGCGCCGCGTGCTCGACGCGTGTGCGGCGGATCCCGAGTGCCGCGCTCTGCCGCACACGTTGGCGGACGTGGACCGGATCGCCTCGGCCCTGGACTCGGAGCCCGTGGACGTCACCATCCAGGTGGAGGGGCTGCCGGTGGCGGTGGCCGTGGACGGAGAGCTGCTCGTGCGGCTGCTGCGGCACATGCTCGCCAACAACGCCTCGCACTCGCAGGTCTTCACCGCGGACGCGGTGCCCGCTGCCCTCGCCGCCGCGGACACCAGGGATGAGGCGTCCCTTGCTCTTCTGGTCGAGCCGATGGGCGCGAGCAGGGCCTACTGCGAGGGGTACCTGATCTACTGCCCGGCCCATCAGCGGACCACGCTGGGTGCCTACCTCTCGACGGTCTGCAGCCGGGCCGGCGGTCCGAGTGGTGAGGCGGACCTGCCCGAGGCAGTGCGACGGACCTTCACCCACGACCCGTACTGGCTGGCCTGCGACCGATGGCCCGTCGAGGCAGAGGATGCCCCCGACGAGCAGATCGAGTCCGACGTCCCGGTACTGCTCCTGACCGGTGGCTGGGACCCGTTCCTGGACGTCGACCCCGATGGGTGGCGTACGGCGCTCAGCGGCCTGAGCCGGCTGACCGCCGTCCAGGTGCCGGGCTGGGGACACAACGTGCTGGGCTCGGGGGACTGCGCCCAGTCCATGCGGAACAGCTTCGTGGCCGACCCCGAGCGGCCGGTCGACACGTCCTGCCTGGCCAAGCTCCCGACCGCGCCGGCGTTCCTCCAACACCTCTGAGAATGGGCGCGGGGGCGTCGTCCACGACTGATTCCGCAGGAATCGACACCCCGCCCCTACAGATTCCGTCGCCGTCGCCCTAGGCTCCGAGCCATGGCCGATCAGCGCTTCCAGAACGTCATCAACGGTGAGCTCGTCGACTCGGTCTCGGGAGAGACCTACGACGTCATCGACCCCACCACCGGAGAGGTGTACGCCGCCGCGCCGATGTCGGGCGTCGAGGACGTGGACCGCGCGTATGCCGCCGCGGCGGCCGCCTTCGAGAGCTGGGGCGACTCGACGCCGCAGGATCGCGCCACCGCGATGCTGAAGATCGCGGAGGCGATCGACGCGCGCAAGGACGAGATCAACGAGGTCGAGTGCAAGGACACCGGCAAGCCGCTGCACCTCACGATGTCGGAGGAGCTGCCCTACGCCTCCGACCACTTCCGCTTCTTCGCCGGCGCCGCGCGCGTCCTGCAGGGCAGCTCGGCGGGCGAGTACATGGCCGACCACACCTCGTGGATCCGCCGCGAGCCGGTCGGCGTGGTCGGCCAGGTCACGCCGTGGAACTACCCGCTGATGATGATGATCTGGAAGATCGCCCCGGCCCTTGCCGGCGGCAACACGATCGTCCTCAAGCCCAGCGACACCACGCCCGCCAGCTCCACGCTGCTCGCCGAGATCTGCCAGGAGTTCCTGCCTCCCGGCGTCCTCAACGTCGTCTGCGGGGACCGGGACACCGGCCGCGCGCTGGTCTCCCACAAGACCCCGGCGATGGTCGCGATCACCGGCTCGGTTCGCGCCGGCATGGAGGTCGCCGAGGCGGCGTCGTCCGACCTCAAGCGGGTGCACCTCGAGCTCGGCGGCAAGGCGCCGGTGATCGTCTTCGACGACGCGGACATCGAGAAGGCGGCCGAGGGCATCGCCGGCGCCGGCCTGTTCAACGCCGGCCAGGACTGCACCGCGGCCACCCGGGTGCTGGCCGGGCCCGGCGTCCACGACGAGTTCGTCTCCGCGCTCAGCGAGGCCGCCAAGGGGATGCCGACCGGACAGCCCGACAGCGAGGACACCTACTACGGCCCGCTGAACAACCAGAACCAGTACGACCGGGTCTCCGGCATGGTCGACCGGCTGCCCGACCACGCGAAGCTCGAGACGGGCGGCGCCCGCCACGGCTCGGTCGGGTACTTCTACGAGCCCACCGTCGTGTCCGGACTCCAGCAGGACGACGAGCAGATCCAGTCCGAGATCTTCGGCCCGGTGATGACGGTGCAGAAGTTCTCCGACGAGGGCGAGGCGCTGCGCTGGGCCAACGGCGTCGAGTACGGCCTGGCGTCGAGTGTGTGGACCAAGGACCACGCCCGCGCGCTGCGGATGTCGAAGGGCCTCGACTTCGGCGTCGTCTGGATCAACACCCACATCCCGTTCGTCTCGGAGATGCCGCACGGCGGCTTCAAGCACTCGGGCTACGGCAAGGACCTGTCCATGTACGGCCTCGAGGACTACACCCGCATCAAGCACGTCATGTCCTACATCGGCGAGTAGAGCGTGGCTCACCTGGTTTCGAGACAGGCGCTAGCGCGTCTTCCTCAACCACCGGTGGTCAGCTCCGGCCGCTGGTTGAGGAGGGCCTTGGCGCGTCTTCCTCAACCACCGGTGGTCAGCTCCGGCCGCTGGTTGAGGAGGGCCTTGGCGCGTCTTCCTCAACCACCGGTGGTCAGCTCCGGCCGCTGGTTGAGGAGGGCGCTCTGCGCCCGTCTCGAAACCACGCAACTGAAGGCTGGGACTGAATGAGAATCCTGCTGGTCGGCGCCGGGGGAGTGGGTGGTGCCTTCACCGCCATAGCGGCGCGGCGCGACTTCTTCGAGACCATCGTCATCGCCGACTACGACCCGGCGCGGGCCGAGAAGGCGGCGGCCACCGACGAGCGGTACGTCGCGGCGCAGGTCGACGCGTCCAACGCCGACTCGGTGACCGCGCTGTGCCGCGAGCACCGGATCACGCACGTGATGAACGCCGTCGACCCGATCTTCAACATGCCGATCTTCGAGGGCGCGTTCGCGGCGGGTGCCGACTACCTCGACATGGCGATGTCGCTGTCCAAGCCGCACCCGGACGCGCCGTACAAGAAGACCGGCGTGAAGCTCGGCGACGAGCAGTTCGCGGTCGCGCAGAAGTGGGAGGACGCCGGGCGGCTGGCGCTGGTCGGGATCGGCGTGGAGCCGGGGCTCTCCGACGTGTTCGCGCGGTACGCCGCCGACCACCTGTTCAGCGAGATCGACGAGCTGGGCACCCGCGACGGCGCCAACCTCGTGGTGACCGACGACGACGGCAACGAGATCTTCGCGCCGTCGTTCTCGATGTGGACCACGATCGAGGAGTGCCTCAATCCGCCCGTCATCTGGCAGGACGGCGAGTGGTTCACGACGGCGCCGTTCTCGGAGCCCGAGGTCTTCGACTTCCCCGAAGGGATCGGCCCGGTCGAGTGCGTCAACGTCGAGCACGAGGAGGTCCTCCTCATGCCGCGCTGGGTCGACTGCAAGCGCGCGACGTTCAAGTACGGCCTCGGGGACGAGTTCATCAACATCCTCAAGGTGCTCAACACCCTCGGCCTCGACAAGACCGAGAAGGTGCGGGTCAAGGGCGTCGAGGTCAGCCCTCGTGACGTGGTGGCCGCCGTGCTGCCGGACCCGGCCACCGTCGGCCCGCGGATGAAGGGCAAGACCTGCGCGGGCCTGTGGGTGACCGGCAAGGGCAAGGACGGCGACGCTCGGTCGACGTACCTCTACCACGTGGTCGACAACGAGTCGACCATGCAGGAGTACGGCCACCAGTGCGTGGTCTGGCAGACCGCGATCAACCCGGTCGTCGCGCTGGAGCTGCTCTCCCAGGGCACCTGGACCGGCGCCGGCGTGCTCGGCCCGGAGGCCTTCGACGCCGTCCCGTTCCTGGAGCTGCTGACCGCCTACGGCAGCCCCTGGGGGATGCAGGAAGTCTCGAGCGAACTCGCCTCGGGATGAGCCGTCTCAGTCGGCTGCGGTCGGCAGGCTGGCTTCGAGCCGCTCGAGGGCAGCGTTGAGCGCGCCAGGGTGTTCGAGCTCGAGGGCTTGCGCGACGTCGAGCTCATGGGTGCCGGCGGCGTCCACGAGGCGTTCGCGACCATTGGGTGTGCGCCACAGATATCGCGCAAGACCGAGCTGCCGAGACCGGTAACTGAGGTGGGTCTTGGCGCGGTGATGTCGACGCCCGAGTGGGGCGGCGTTGTGGTCACCGGTCTGGCCGGGTGGACCGTGGGCGTCGTACGGGTCGGGGTGATCCATGTCGGTCTTGCGGCTGATCGTCCTGGCGTGGGGGAAGGCGTCGCCCACGCAGCGCAGGCGGGTGCGGTCCTTGACCGACTCGGGGTGCTCGTAACCGTTGACCGAAACACTCGTGGCCAGGTCAATGACCGGGGCCAGAGTGACTCGGGCGTGGCCGAGCAGCTGCGCGACCTCGTCGAGGAGCAGCGGCCCGACCTCCTCGACCCGCGCCACCGCGCTCGCGCCCTCGAGCGCCGCTTGGTGCAGGTGCACGTGCACGACCGCCTGGCACTTTGCTGAGCGGCCGCGCGGCTCCTCCTCGCCGGCGAGCAAGGCGACGACGTCCTCGGGGTGGGCCAGCCAGCCCAGGGCGACCGAGCGAAGCTCTTCTCGGGTGCAGTCGGCAGCCAAGTCGGGCACCAGATCGCGGCGCGCGTCCAGGGCGTCGGCGACCCGCTCGACGATCGCATCCAGCCAGGCGGCGTCGGCCGGCACCACCGGAGCGATCACGGTCCGCAACCCGAACTCATCGGTTGGGGTCATCGCGACGTAGCGGCGGTGACGCCGCCCGGCCTCGCGCTCGGCCCGCGCGGCGTCGGTGTCGGCCTCCATCACCTTCGCCTCGGTGATCGCCAGCAGCCATGCCAGGCCCCTGGTCGACGGCTTCGGCCACCGCCCGGTCGACCAGCGCCACCGCCTCTGTGTCGAGCTTGCGGGTCATCGAGGCGACCCGGCGCGCGACCCACAGGTCGCAGCGGCCCTCCCGCACCGCGACGTACACCTCGGGCAGCCGATGCCGCAGGTCCAGGCCGTCTGCCAGAAAGGACCGGACCGTCAGGGTGTGCTGCCCCCGGGCGATGGCGAGCTCACAGATCGCCAGGTCCTGCACCATCGGAGTGCCGTAGCCACCAAGCCGGACCAGCTGGGCTGCACCTGGCGGCGTGGGCTGCCCGTCGTTCGGGTCGTTCGCGTGCAGGTCCGCCCAGTGCAACGCGATCTCCAACTCACGCAGCTCCGCGGCACGCCGGTCCCGCACCGCGGCCTCCGCCGCAGCCAACGTCCCAGCAGCGTCGAGGTCCTCGACGGCGAGAAAGCTGGTGGGCTCTGGCATGACTCAACCCAAGCACTCGCCACCGACAGTCGGCCCGCCAGCGAACAACCAGGTCCACAGGTCGCGGATCGCTTGTCCAAGAGCTCGCCGAACGACGGGTAGAGAAGCGAGTCGGAATGGCCCACTGTGGCTATTCCGTGCGGCAGGAGCAGCCGCAACGCTCGAGTTGACGGCTGAATGAGGCGGGGAGCGACTATTCGGCAGCCCGACCCTCCCCATACAGGGGCCGACAGGGGGCACCATGCCTAGTTCCACGGATCAACTAGCGCGGTTGCAGGAGCTCGCGGCGCTGCAGCAGCAGACCCACACGGCCATGCTCGCGCTATTGGACGCTGGGTCACGGCCGTCGGATGAGACCTACGATCGGTACCTGGCGCTGGCAAGGCGATTGGTCGTTGGCGTCGCGTCGTTCGAGGCCGAGTCGCCGGGCGGTTTCGACGTCTCCGGTTTCGCCCAGCCCCTCGTCAAGTGGCTGACGATGTACGCCGACCATCACCAAGCCGCAGGTGACAGTCAGGCCGCCCAACAGCTTCGCGACGAGGCGGGCGCGGTCACGTCGACGTACCTCGGCGCCACTGCCGCCGCGGCCTTCAGCCGGGACCAGGCGATGCTGGCGGCGACCGAGGGTCGGTTCCACGAAGCCTTGTCCGCGCTGGCGTCGGCCCGCGTCACTTTCGACGACGCGGGGGAGATTCTCGACACGGTGCAGACCGACCTCCAGCTCGCGAACATCTACGAGTGGCTCGGGGACTATGAGCGGTCGCTCGCCATGGTGGCGAGCGCCCACGATCGGGTGGCGCCGATGCTGGAGAATGGGCCGCCCTCGACGGCCCAGGTCAACGCCGGGGTGGCTCGTCAGATCGCAGGCATCATGGGTGGTCACGACACCGGCGAGGGCGAAGGCCTGGCCGCCCTCCAGCGCATCGCGTTCGAGGTTGTCCAGAGCGAGGCGCGCACCAGCCGGCTCACGGGCAGGTATGACGACGCTGAGCGACTGTTCCTGCAGGCACGGCCGTTCGCTGTGGAGTTCGGCGTGCCCGCCAGCATCGACTTCCACCTGGCGGTGATCGCCGTCGCACGGGGAGATGCTGCAGCTGCGCGAGACCTACTGGCGAGCATCGCACCCGCGTTCGAGAGTGAGCAGTTTCGGCCTCGGCGGGCCGCGCTTCGCCAGGTCCAGGCCGACCTACACTTGCTCGTCGGCGATCCCGGCAACGCGCTGAGCCTTGCCGAAGACGGCCTGCGCGACCAAGCGACCTACCCTGACCTCGACCTGGCATGGAAACTCCACTGGCGGCGGGCCAAGGCACTTGCTGCCCTCGGCGAGGGCGCCCTAGCCGTCGACGCGTTCCGGGCGGGCCTGTCGGAAGCTGACCGGCTCCGGATGGCGCCCCTGGGATATCGCCTCGACACCACGTTCGTCGCAGACAAGCTACCGATGGCCGAGGAGGCGATCGACGCCGCACTCGCAGAGGACGACGCCGGTGCCGTGGCGCACTTCGTGGAGCTGGTCAAGTCGCGGGCACTGGCTGCGACGATCAGCGTCCCCCGCACCCAGGCCGCTGACCCCACTGGCTCGGCGGCTGAGTTCGAAACGCTGTCACAGCAGATCGACGCGCTGGCCTTCGCTCAGTACAGCGGCAGCGGGTCCGTCGGCGCGCTCCAGCAGCGACTCGACCTCATCGCCCGCCGGGATGAAGTGCTCGAGCGGATCCGCATCGGCGACCCGCGCTGGCGCGCCATGACGGAACCACCGCGGATCGATCTCGGCGAGATCCAGGCGGTCCTGGGGCCGACCAGAGCGGCGCTCGTCCTTCACCACCGCAAGCGCCCCGATGGCGAGCAGATCGTCGCGGCGCTGATCGACGCGGCAGGGATCGTTGCCGAATCACGCGCGCTTGAGCCCGCGACCACGGCCGCGATCACCAAGTTCGTCGAGAACCTGCGCAAGCCGGCACCGGACGACTTCCTCTTCGACCTCAGCTCGGAAGAAGGTGTCGGAGTCGAGCAGCTACTCCCGAAGAAGATCGTCGACCGGCTCGGAGAGGCCGAGACTGTCGTCGTGGTACCTCACGGCGTTCTGCACCTTCTGCCCTGGGCCTGCCTCGCAGTTGGCACCGAGCGGCTGTTCGAGCGCTGCGCAGTCGGTGTCCTGCCGAACCTGGCCTCCTTGCCTCTGCTGGACTCGGAGCCGAAGTCCGACCCGCGGGTCGCGATCATCGGTGCAGCCGACTATCGCGGCCTGACGAAGTACAGCGTGCTCAGAGAGTCGCCTGTAGAGATCCAGGACGTTGTGGCCATCTACCGAGACCGCGTCGTGGCCAACCCGATGACCGGCGAAGGCGCCCGTGAAGACGAGTTCTGGCGGCTCGCCGGCCAGGCGGAGGGCGGCGACGTACTGCACTTCAGCGGGCACGGCAGCCTCGAGGCGACCGAGCCACTCGCGTCGGGGCTGGTCCTCACAGGTTCCACCGTGGACGCCGCCGAAATCCTCGTCCGTCGACTCCCCTTCGGTGAGGTGGTGCTCAGTGCCTGCAGCACCGCCTGGCGACCCCAGGCCACCCGAGACCTCGAGCTCGCCGGTGATGACGCACTCGGCCTTCCAGCTTCCTTTCTGGAGGCGGGGGCCCGCTTCCTGCTGGCGAGCATCCCGCCCGTGCGCGAGAAGGCCGCCCGTGCGTTCACCGTGGCCTGGCACCAGCACCGACGCGGCGGGGAGAGCCCGCTACAGGCCTACCGGTCCGTGCAGATCGCCATGTTCGAGGCCGAGCCGGGCAATGTCTTCGCCTGGGCTGGCATGACCGCCTACGGCTGTCGCTGAGGAAGGGCTCTGACTGTGAACCACGACGTCTACGTACTGGTGCCGGGCATCCTCGGCAGCGTGCTGCAGAAGGACGGCAAGGATGTCTTCGGCCTCACCGCCGAGGCGGGCTTCCGGGCCCTCTTCTCCGGCGGGCGGAGCATTGCCGGACTGCAGCTCGATGAGCCCACCTGGGTCGCGGACCCCGCCGGGGTGGAGGAGATTCGAACGATTCCTGACCTCGGCGACGGGGTGACCTCGAACCGGCTCGCCGGGGACGCCCACCTGGTGCCCGGACTCTGGAAGGTCGACGGCTACTACAAGGTCGGGCAGTTCCTACGCAAGCGGTTCGGACTGGTCGCTGGCGAGAGCTACTTCGAGTTCCCCTACGACTGGCGTCGCGACAATCGCGTCGCCGCTCACCGCCTCGCCGCGAGCTGCACGCAGTGGCTCGCTGCTCGCCGCCAGCAGCACCCGGACGCCCGGCTGGTGTTGCTCGGCCACTCGATGGGCGGCCTGGTGTCTCGGTACTACCTGGAGGTCCTCGGTGGCTGGCGCGACACTCGCCGACTAGTCACGTTCGGAACGCCCTTCCGCGGCTCACTCAACGCCGTCGACTTCGCGGCCAATGGCTTCACGAAGTTCTTCGGTCTGATTGACCTCACCGACCTGATGGTGTCCTTCACGTCGGTCCAACAGCTGCTGCCGATCTACCCGTGCATCAAGACCGACGAGGGGATGAAACGCCTGCCCGAGGTTCCCGAGGTGCTCCCGCGGCTGAAGCCTTCCCAGATTCAGACTGCCCGGACCTTCCACAAGGAGATAGAAGACTCGGTCGCCCGCAACCGCCAGGACGACGAGTACGTCGCCCGAAGTGAATGGGTCAGGCCCGTCGTCGGCATCGATCAGCCGACGTACCAAACCGCGATCTGGGAGGGCGGACGGCTCACCATGGCGCGCAACTACGACGGCGAGGACCTGGGCGGCGACGGCACAGTGCCCCGGGTCTCTGCGTCACCACAGGAAGCCACGTCCGACCAGAGCGCCATGTTCTCCAGCGACAAACACGGGAGCCTCCAGAACGCGGACGGCGTCCACACCCAGGTGCGCGGTTGGATCAACCAGATCGACCTGGGCGACTTCCTCGCCGGCGCGCCCGAGCACGTCGCGGTCGACACCGCCGACGTCCACCAGGCCGGCGAACCGGTGCACGTGACACTCAACCCGTCCGCCCCTGTCGGAAAGCTCGTCGCTTCGCTCACCTGGGTAAGCGGCCCCAGCGCACCGGCCACTCCCGAGGAAACCCGGGAACTGTCGCCCGTCGCAGGAGCCACGGACGTCGAGTTCACCGCCAAGGAGCCGGGTGTCTATCGGCTGCTCATCGAAGGCCCCGAGACCGAGAACGTGAGCGACCTCGTCATCGTCGCTCCGGCCTGACGGCCCTGGATCCACCAGGAGTTCCACGACCAGTCCCGGTTGGGTGCACGCAAGGGTACATTCGCGGCCACTGACGCAACGACAACCACGATGGATCATGCGGAGTACCGGTCATGCGTCAACTCCGGGCTGGGTTCCACCGTCCAAGTCGAGTACAACAACTACGCAACACACGGCGGACCCTTCCGGGTCGTCAACAAAGACAGTTACTGACACGTCCAGACATGAGCACTGACGCGCTTGTCGCCGCAGCGCTGCACGCGTTGGCCGGAGTGCGTCATTCCCGTAAGGAGGCGATCGAGCTCGTCGCCAAGAGGCCGGGGCTCTATGCGTTCTACGGAGATGGACACTCATGGTTGAATCTTGGGCTGCGTCCCGCCTTCGACGATCAACCTCTGTACGTCGGCAAGGCCGAGAGAAGCCTCAACGGGCGTGATGTTGGCACGCACTTCGCGACCGGCATGACCGGCTCGTCAACTGTTCGGCGCAGTCTCGCGGCATTACTCACGGACCAGCTCGACCTCGTTGCCGTGCCGCGCAACCAGGCCAAGCCCGACGGCAGTGCCAACTTCGGTCTCGATTCCCCGAGTGATGCGCGCCTGAGTGAATGGATGGAGCAGCATCTGTGGTTGGCAACCTGGATCAAGACCGGGGACGCGACGCTCGATGATGTCGAGACCGCGGTGGTGCGCCAACTGCGTCCCCCTCTCAATCTGGACAAGGTCGGCGAGTCGCGAGAGCGGCTTCGTGAGGCCAGGAAGCGGATGGCAGACATCGCTAGGGCCCGGCAGCCGGGTGCTGTGCCGACGAACGAAGGTTGAGGAGAGCAGCTCAGCCGGGTTGCATCCCTACGCGGCGGTGTGACGCAGCCGAACGGCCAGTCGGACGCGCGCGGCGTGCGGCCGAATCCGTTGTTTCATTCGGTCGCGATGGGTTCCTGGATGCCCCAGAAGGGGCCCGAAAGGCCGACTTGGCGTAAGTAGTCGGAGGCCTCGCTGGGCTCTCGACGGGCATAGCCATAGTCCAGTCGCCCCGAGTACCAGTGCCTGGCAAGCCGCCAGAGCGTCGCAAGGTCCATCACGTAGCCGCGCTGGTTGCCGCTGCGCTCGAGCCAATTGTCGACGCAATGGGTGGAGCAGAACACGCTCTGATGGCTGCAGGTGTGCACCACGTCGTCCCACATGTGGGCCACGGGGACCAGGAAGTGGACCACTTGCTGGTCGGCCGGTGGGGCATCGATGCCGACATTCCAGGCGTGGGCCTGACCACACGCGGGACAGGTGGTCGCAACCAGCACCGGGCTCTGCGCAGGCAGCAGATGGGGTAGGGCGAACGAGTCCCAAGCACAACCACCCCACCACAGCGTTGAGGTGCCCATGACCGAGAACCCGAGTGGAATAGCCGCGAACGGGTGCGCCATCACGATGCGATCTTCGGAGTCGAGCACCAGGTGCCGAGCGCTGGCCAGTTCTTGGAGCCCTTCGACCACGGCGTTCCGGCTGGTGCCGAAGTGCTCCGCAAGAGTCCCGACCTCGGGAGGTCGGCCGGCATCTGCGAACGACGCGTAGACCGCAACGCGCAGTTCCTCAAGGTCCACAACGCCATTCTGTCCGCTAGCACGGTAGGCGGAAACTTGACACCTGTTGATGCCGTACGGCCGGCGGTCGAAGCCGCGCGCGAGGCGGCCCCGTGCAGGTCAATCAGAAGCCGACAGTCTGGGGAACGCCGGCCGGCGACGGTCGTCGAAGAGCCGTGACCGCCGCCGGACGTCCTACGGCCGGATCTCGTAGACCATGTTGAATGCCGTCTGCGAGGCGCGACGGAAGCGGGTGAAACCGGCGTCGCTGACCACCTGTCGGATGGCGGCCTCGCCGGCCTGGGCTCCCAGCGCGTAGCCGCCGTGCTGCGACAGCGCGTTGGGCACGCAGAGGAACGTCGAACCGGCATAGTAGAGCCGCCCCACCGGATTGAAGGTGTCCTCGACGACGTCGGCCGCGGCCGGCTCTACCAGCAACCAGGTGCCGTCCGGAGCCAGCGATTCCCGCACCCGCCGGGCGGCGCCCGCCGGGTCTCCCAGGTCGTGCAGGCAGTCGAACATTGTCACCAGGTCGTAGTTCCCGCCGGTGAAGTTCTGCGCCGTCGCCACCTCGAACAGCACCCGGTCGCTGACACCCGCCGCGGCGGCCTTCTTGCGTGCCAGCTCGATCGACTCGTCGTGGTAGTCCGATCCGGAGATCGTGGCGTTCGGGTACGCCTCGGCGAGCAGCACTGACGACGAGCCGAGGCCACAGCCGAGGTCGGCCACACGGCCTCCGGCGGTCAGCTTCGCGTCGACCCCGTCCAACGCGGGGATCCAGTTCGGCACCAGTTCGGCCACGTAGCCGGGCCGGTAGAACGCGTCACACCCGACGAAGACATCCTCGTGGTGCTCGTTCCAGCCGACGCCTGAACCGGTGCGGAACGCCTCGGTGATCTGGGGTTCGGCGCGCAGGTATCCGAGCGCTAGGAGGAACGCCGCCGACACGTTGGGGCCGTTCGGGTCAGCGAGGCAGAACGCCTGCTCCGCGTTCAGCGAGAACTCGCCGCTGGCCGGGTGGTAGCTCACGTAACCGCCGGCGGCTTGCCCGCGCAACCACTCCGTGAGATAGCGCACGTGGCAGGTGGTGCGCTCGGCGAACTGCTCAGGCGTCGCCGGGCCCTCTGCGAGCGCCTCGTAGAGGCCGAGGCGGTTGCCGATCACCACCTGGCCGGCCGCACCGGTCGCGCCAAGGTCGGCCACGAACCGCTCGAGGAATTCCGTCAATTTGTCTTGGTTCATCTTCGGGTCACCTTCTAGTGTTCCGCCGGCTGGTGCCGGACTTCTCTTGGTTCGCAAGTACGTCGAGCCGGGACTGTCGCGACTCGACGGTGTCGCCAAGGCCGCCGATGCAGCACCTCGGCCCCGTGGCCACCTGCTCCACGTAGATGTCGAGGACGTTGGCCGTGATCGACCGACCCTTCTCCGACGCTGCCGGGTGTGATGCCGTGATCAACTGCTCCTACGAATCGCTTGGTGGGTGCGGAAGGCGCCGTGCGGATCCCACTGGGACTTGACCGCGGACAGGCGGCCGGCGCTGGTCCCGAAGGCTGCGCTCATCCGCGTGCTGCCTTCCTCGCCCAGGAAGTTCGGGTACGTCGCGCCGATCGACCACTGCCGCACGTCGCTACGAAACGCGCGACCCAGCACCTGGTTGCGCTCGTCGTCGGCCGGGTCCTCCCACAGGAGCAAGGGGTGGACTATGAAGCGCGCCTCGCGGCCGGCCAGCGGTGAGTGCGCAGGGCCGAATCGGCGGACCGCTCCGCCCCACGCCACGATGAAGAGCTGGGACGGTCCGGGGGGCAGGTCTGTCGCGCGCCGGACGATCAGGTCGATCGCCTCGTCGGGCAGGTCGATGACGTTCTCGGCCGTCCAGTAGTTGCGGTAGCCGGGCGGGTCGTCGACCGAGCATTGGAAGTCGGCGTAGTCGACCGGGCCGAAGAAGTCGGCTTCTGGGCCGAGCGCCCGGATCGGGGCAAGTGCCGCTGCGCCGTCGACTACGTCACCGGCCCACATGCCCAGAATCGCGACCGCGGGTCGTCCCCGCAGCTGGGCAGGCACCTCGTCATCGTCATCGGGCGCCGTGATGAAGGCGCAGGCGAGCGAGAGCTCGTCGGGCGCGTCGTTCATGACATCGCGGAACGCGCGGACGACCTCGCCGGCTCGTTCGGCTCCGAACAGGGCAAGGCCGGCGACAACCTCGGGGTGGAGCGGGTGGAGCTGGAGCTCGAGCGCCGTCACCACCCCGAAGCTCCCACCTCCCCCTCGCAGTGCCCAGAGCAGCTCGGTGTTCTCGTGCTCGGAAGCGCGAATGATCCGACCGTCCCAGGTCACGAGCTCGGCGGCGACGAGGTTGTCGCACGCGAGGCCGTGCTTGCGTTCGAGCCACCCGGAGCCACCGCCGAGCGTCAGGCCGGCAACCCCGGTCGTCGAAACGCGCCCACCCGTGGTGGCGAGGCCGTGGGCCTGGGTCGCGCGATCCACGTCAGCCCAGATGGCACCGCCGCCAACCCTCACGATGCGCCGGTCGGCGTCGACCTCGATGTCCGCCATGCCACGCATATCGAGCACCACGCCGTCATCGCACAGCGACAGACCAGCGACGGAGTGCCCGCCGGCTCGCACGGCGATCGGCAGCTCGTGCTGGCGTGTGAACGCGACGGCCGCCACGACATCGTCGACGGCGATGCACTCGACCACGAGCAGCGGCCGCTTGTCGATCATGGTGTTGAAGAGCGTGCAGGTGTCGTCGTAGAACTCGTCGCCGGGCTCGTGCACGCCGCCCTGCAGGCGGAAGCGGAGCTCGTCGACACTCGAGACGAGGCTGGTTGTGGTCATGGCACGAGTCTCGGATCGATCCGCGCACGCATCTTCACCGGAACCGGCCATCCCGCGAGATGGCCGGAACCGGCCAGTCGTCTAGAGCAGACCCATCCGGGTGGCGTGCGCCACGGCGGCCGCGCGTGAGGGCACGTCAAGCTTGGTCCGGACGTTCGCGATATGGCGGTGCACCGTGTGCGGGCTCAGGAACAGCCGCTCGGCGATCTGGGCGTCTCCCAGCCCCTGGGCGACCAGGCGGAGAATGTCGGCCTCACGTGGCGTCAGCTCCTCCCTCGAACGCCGGCTTCCCCTCGCATTGGCGTTGAGGAGCTCGAAGGTCGCACGTGCAGCGCGTGCCTCGGCCTCGGCTCGCTCGGGTCGGCCGAGTGCTTCGAGCGCTGAAGACAGCAGCAACCGTGCATCGGCTGCCTCGTATGGGGCCGAACATCCGGTGAAGAAGTCCGCGGCATCCTCGGCGGCCTGGCGGGCGCCATCGTGGTCACCGGCAGCCGATAAGACGCGGGCGCGCACCATGCGAGCGCGCCCGCGCATATAGGGGGTGGCGAGTCGGTTGGCCTCGTGTTCCAGCTCGGCGGTCGCCGTGTCTGCACCAACCCCGTCACCCGCGACGGCGCGCGCGCGTGCCAAGAGTTCCAGAGCAGGAAAACGATCGAGCATGCTCGCACTCCCCACCCGCCGCAGGACCCGGTCGGCCGCGTTCGCTGCCGTCGTCGCATCGCCGCCCACCAGATCCATCTCGCCGAGCGCGACGATGGCCTGCGGCAGCGGGAGAGCTGCCTCGAAGAGTGTCCGCGCCTGGGCCAGGTCACCCTGTCTCACTCGCAGCCTGCCGAGCCGGACCAAAGCCGGCGCGGCGAGAGTCGGGCGGGTGGGACGGAGATCGTCCAGGGCGCTGAGAAGCTCCTGTTCGGCGGACGACCAATCACCACTGGTCGCGAGCACTTCGCCATAGGCGGTGCGGCAGATGCCGAAGAAGTGCCGCGCCTGCCAGACCGCCGACCACGTGTGAAGAGCGCGGCACCACTGCGCAGCACGCCCGAAGTCGCCGACATCCGCACAAGCCGAGACCGTGTGACAGAGAGCCCAGCCGGGCGCAGACGTCTCAGCGAACTCCTCGCCGATCGCCATCGCCCCGCACTCCTCCAGCCGCAGCAATCCCTCCTCGACCGCGCCTGAGGCCACGAGGGCACTCCCGAGCACCGCAAGGGCGACGACCTCGACCCCGACATCGTCGATCTCGCGCGCGAGATCGAGCGCCTCTTGCGCCAACCGCTCGGCTGACGTGGGATCGGACTTCGCCAACAAGGCGATGTCCGCGTGGAGCAGCGTGATGTAGCCCAGCTCCGAACACGGCTCGCGATCGCCCAGCAGCTCTCGTCCTCGTCGCAGCCAAGCGGAGGCTACAGCGTCATCGCCGCGGAAGCCGAGGTGATCCGATGCGAGCCACATCGCCATCCGGGCGGCCCCACACGCATCCCCCGCCAACCGGTACCCGCGATACGCGCGCTCGCGAGCCGCCAGTGTCTGCTCCTGGTCGCCCAGCCACCAAGCCGCGCGGCTCAGACACTCCCAGGTCTCGGGAGCATCGCTCGACCTGGCGGCCTCCTCGAATCGAGCCCGCGCTTCGCCCCACGCCGCGTTCCGAAGGGCCTCGTGGCCGGCCACCAAGGGATCAGTCCCGCTAGGCGAGGTCATGGCCATACCCGACCCTAGCCCCCGGGAGACCCCGTGGACGCGCTCGCGCGGGCCGCCCCCGTCCCGTGTGCGGACGCCCAACGGAAATAAATCAGTCAGCGATCAGTTGGCGGGCATTGGCGGCGGAATGATGCGCCCCCGACGGGCCGGCCACCGATGCGCTCTTGAGCCTTTCGAAGCCCGGTCAGGTCGCCGCGAGGCGGGCGATGTGGTCGGCGAGCGCCGGCGTCTGGTCCTCCTGGAGGAAGTGCTTGCCGGGCAGCCTGATGATGTCCGGAACCCCGGCGGCACGACGAGCCGCCTCCCCGTGGCGGGCGAGCGTGAGGGCGGGGTCGCGATCACCCCAGATGACCTGAACGGGGAAGGCTCCGCTGCGCAGCGCGCCGACGTACAGGTCGCGCTTGGCGCGAGTGAGCTCGAAGCCGCGCATGATCTTCAGGAACGCCGCACCCCCGTCTCCCTTCCTGAGCAGGTCCAGGTAGGCGTCCAGCTCGGCCGGTGACACCGCCGAGTGAACTTCGACGCCCTGCTGGCGCATGAGGAGTCGGAAGACGGGCTTGTTCATGGCCTTGAGGTAGGCGCGTCCGACGCCCGGGACCGCGAACGGCTTCATCACCCACGGGCGTCGGTAGGTGTCCGCAGCGAGCTCGAGTCCGACCGGACCGCCGAGGTCGTGCACGACGAGGTGGAAGCGGTCGAGCCCGAGGGCCTCGATCGCCGCAATGGTCCACCTGCCCAGGCCGGTCCAGGTGTAGTCGAAGTCTTCAGGTCTTTCGGCGAGGCCGAGTCCGGGCAGGTCGAACGCGACGCCGCGCAGGCCACGTCGGGCCAGCTCGGGCACCAGCTTGCGGTAGAGGAAGCACGACGCAGGTACCCCGTGCAGACACACCACCGGGACCCCGCCGCCGGTATCGAGCACGAAACTGCCGACCCCGGCGGCCGAGAAGTGCCGCCCCGAGGCCTGGTGCCTCTCGATGACCTCGCGACTGTTCATGCTTGCTGGGGAACTGCGTCACCGCCGGGCTGGACCGCGTACCAGTTGCCGCCGTTGAGGAATACGTCGTGGCATTCCACTTCGTGCTTGCCCTCGTGCGCGTAGAAGTACAAGGGGTGCCCGTTGTAGGTGACCTGGGTGCTCCCATCACTGCGCTCGGTCGTACCCAGCAGCGGCCTCCGGACGCCCTCGCCGGCGACGGGAGGGCCCTTGGTGAGGACCGGGGGCCAAGCCTTCGCACACCCCTCGTAGCACGCGGGATCCGCGTTCGTCTCGACGTCGAAGAGGTAGATCGCCTGGCCCGTGGCGTCGAAGAGCATCGGGCCGAAGTCGCTGGCGGCGACCACGATCCCCGTGCCGGGATCCTCGGGCGGCGTGGACTCGGGCGTTGACTCGGGCGTTGACTCGGACGTTGACTCGGACCCGGTCTCAGAGGGCTGGGGAGTCGTAGTCCCGTCGGTAGGCTCCGCGGCCGCCGAGTCGCTCGGACCGGCCGCGGACGGCCGGTCCACACGCTCCGGGAAGTCCGACCCCTCGCCACAGGCGGCGAGCAGCCCGAGCAACATGACCGCCGCCCCCCAACGAGTGACCATGCCCCCGACCCTAGGCGCGAACGCGCCTTGGCCCCGGAGCCCGGGGAAGCCGTCACGACTTTGTAAGGAGCCGAACCGGCCGCTTCGGTCCGAGGACTGCCCACTGTCCGACGCGTCGCCCGCACACTATGCGACCTCGTCCTGCTCTGCCGGGACGAGGCGGCCGCCCACTCTTCGTTGGCTCGGGCCGCCCCTAGCGGCTGATCCCCTCGATGCGGGGCGGGGACGAGCTGCCGAGACCGCTGAGGAGCGGGTCCATGTCCTGGGCGCGGGCGAGCGTGTCGAGCGCCGGCTCGCGCAGGGTGAGTGTCGACGAGATCCGGCGGAGGCAAACGGCGCAAGCGGGCCGAGGCCGCGCTGATCTCGGTGGTGGCGACCTACTTGGGCAGCCCTTCCAACCAAGCCCACTCGAGAGATCAGGCGTACACCACTTCCGGGGACTTGACCGGGGGCAGTTTCGGGCTCGACGAGCGCGGGGTCACCGACGTTCACGTCTGGCAGTCACAGGCGGCGGAATGCCGCGCGCGCTCGCCGGTTCCAGGCATCGGAGACTCAATCCGAAATGCAGAATTGCACAGTGCCGTGCAGCGCTCTGAGTTTGATGTCGGGAACATGTGGGGGGTTCGAACTCACGCCTGTAGGTGGTCCTAGCGCGACAGCTGTCGAACCTGATCTTGCAGTCGGTGTTGGTTTGGCGGCCCAGTAGTCGAAGGCAACACGCCAGGATCCCGCGATACTGTCTGGGTGCTGAAAGCCCCAGGCGTGATCGGCCGCACCGCCGAAGTGGCGATGCTCCAGCGCGCCGCCGACAGCCTCCACCGTGCAGGAGCTGTCGTGCTCGTGGGCGAGGCGGGGATCGGGAAGTCAGCGGTTCTTCACGCGTCGGTCGCCACCGAGCAATTGTGTTTGGGTCGGTGCCTGCCACCCGTGTCAGCGGCACTGGCCTCGATAGCGACGATCGTGGCCGATCTCCTGGCTCGGGGCGCCAATCCGAGCCACCCCGCTCTTGGCGCTTACGCCGGCGCGCTCCGCAGGCTGGTGCCGAGTACCGCTAACGAGTCCGACCTGCTCCGCGACGGGGCGCACCCCGTGGTGATGGGCGACGCCCTCCTTCGACTGTGGGCGACGATTCCGGTGCCCCAACGTCCGGTCCTGGCCATCGAAGACATCCACTGGGCAGATCAGGAGAGCGTCGCCGTGATCCATCGGATCATTGAGCGAGCGTCGGCCGTCGGGGTGGCGCTGATCGTCACAAGCAGACCCGAAGGCGAGGGGCTTGCTGGGTTGCGCCGGCTGGTCTCAGACCGCATCGCCACCGAATTGGTGTTGCAGGCACTCGAGCCCGCGGTCGTGAGAGACATGGCGGCCGCGTGCCTCGGGGTGGGTGTGGAGGAGCTCCCCGACACGCTGTCCAGTCACCTTGCCGCTACCGGCGGGGTCCCACTTCATGTCGAGGCGGTCCTTGGGGACCTGGCGGCGACCGGTGCGCTTCGAAAGGACGACGAACAGTGGCAGCTGGACGCGTCACGCGAGGTGCCCGCGACGATCGAGCACTTGGCCGTTGGACGGCTTCTCGCCCTCTCGACACAGCATCGCGCTGTGATCGAACTGGCTTCATTGATGGTGGGCCGCATCGATGTCGATCTGCTGGCAACCGCCGCCTCTACCACTCCGCGGCGAACTTCCGAAGCGCTGCAGGCCGCCACGGTTCCGGGCCTGATCGAGGTGGACCGGCGGACGGGGCAGTTCTGGTTTCGCCACGAACTGTTCCGGGAAGCGGTCTTCGGCACACTGGTCGAATCGGAGCGACGCCAGCATGCAACGGCGTTCCTCGCAGCACTCGGGCCCCGCACAACTCCTCCGAATGTCGATGACCTCGCACTCATCGCTGCGCTGACCACCTGGGCCCACGGTCCGGAGCAGGCCGCAACCGACTACCTGTCCTTGGCCCAGCTTCACCTCGATCATTCCGCCCCCCTGTCGGCCGCTGCAGCAGCTGAAACCGCGTGGCGAACTGGGTCGCCCTCGGTGAGGACGGAGGCGTGGGCCGTCCTGGTGGAGTCCAGTGCACTGGCGGGAAACGTCGACACCGCACTCGACCATGCCGCCCGACTGCGCACCGAGATCGACGCCGGTACCGCGATCCTGACTGCCGACCGTGTCGGCCTGGTCACCGAGGCCGTCATCCGTGCGTTCGCGCAGAAGGGCGATTGGGCTCGTGCGAACGAGTTGCTCCACGACACTGCCGCGGACCCGCCACTCTCAACGGTTGCCCTCGCGTCGCTGGTCGCGCTGGAACTCGGCCAATTCGAGGAGGCGGGTGCCCGAGCGCGCCAGGTCCTCGATCAGGCAGCAGGTGGCACAGCCGCCTGCCAAGCCATGGAGGTTCTGGGCCGTCTCGCACGACGGAGTGACCTGGACTGCGCGCACGGCTGGTTCGCCCGCGCCGAGGCCGTGGCGCACGCCGATGGTCTGCACCTCTGGCGGGCTCGGGCCCTGCACGAGCTCGCCACCATCTCGCAGCTCCGGTCGCTCGATGTGGCGGCCCACTACCGGGCGCGTCAGGCGGCCATCGATGCTGGAGCTCCCGGCCTGGTCTCGGCCATCGACTTCCACATCGCGGCCCTGCACGGGGTGCGGTTCGAGGCGGATCAAGCACTGGAAGCCGGACGCCGACTGCTCGGGGACGTTCGGGCGCTCGGGGCGATCGGCCAGGAGGCCTGGGCGTGGATCCTGATCGGACAGGCGCACGCTGTAGCTGGCCATCGTGTTCAGGCTGAAGCCGCGGGCGCCGAGGCCATCTCGCTGGCGTCGGACAACCCGGAGATCGTCGGAATGGCCGTCGGGCTCTGTCACGGGCTCCCACTGCTGCTGGAGGACGATGCCGACTCCGCGAGCGAACGGCTGTTGAGGTCGGTCGACGAAATGCGCCGCCTTCCGGCGATCGGCCCGGTCCCGCCCTGGTACCTGTGGCCGGTGCTCGCCACCGTGCGAGACCTCGAGGGCGATGGCGGTGTGGCGGCCCGGCAGGAGACTGAGGGCGCCGACCTGCGCATCGCACCAGGGCCCGATGCGTTGTGGCATCTGGCACAAGCAGTCGCCCTGGGCCGAGACGGCAATCGGTCCGGCGCGCAGGAGCAGGCTGCGGCAGCGGAGGAGAGGTTCCGAGTGGTGCCCGGGTTCGCAGGCTGGCGCCACCTCGGGCATCGCTGGGTCGCTGAGGACGCGACGGCGGCGGGCTGGGGCGAACCGGAGCGGTGGATGGTCGAGGCCGAGTCGTTCTTCGCCGAGCGCGGCTTCGACCGCCTGGCAGCACGCTGCCGCGGGCTGGCCCGCAAGGCCGGCGCCCCCCAGCGACGCCGACGAACCGGCGCCACCACGATCCCCGAGCACCTGAGGATGCTCGGAGTGACCGGACGAGAGGTCGACGTACTGCGCCTCGTCGCCGAAGGGCTGACCAATGCCGAGATCGCCGATCGGCTCGTGTTGTCGCCACGCACGGTCAAGGGGTATGTCGAACAACTCCTGGCCAAGACCGGCACCACGAACCGGACCCAGGTCGCCCAGCACCTCCTTCCGCTAAACCCGCCATTCGGCGGGTCACAGGCTCGGCGTTCCTGATCACGATGGGGCATCGAGCCAGTTCGGCTCCCTGAGCAAGGAGAAGTAGATGTCCGCACAGTCCAATGAGAGCCTGGTCCGCACCGTCGTCGAGGAATTCAGCCGAGGTGATCTGGCTTCGGTTGCCACCCACTTCGCCCACGATGCGATCTGGGAGCTTCCCGGCCGGGGCACGCTCGCCGGCGAGTACAAGGGGCCGGAGCAGATCGTCGGCTTCCTGGCCAGGTCGTTCGAGCTCTCCGGCGGCACCCTGTCGTTGGAGGTTCTCGACGTCCTGGCCAGCGAGCGGGGCGCGGCGCACGTTCAGCGCGTCACCGCCGAACACAACGGAGCGCGACTCGACTGCGTCGAGGTGATCGCTCACGAGATCGAAGATGGTGTGATCACCCACACCTACCACCGCCCGGACCCCTATGCGATCGACGCGTTCTTCGGCTGACCGGCCGGGTGACTGGAGGATCGACATGGAACACACGACTCCCCTCGCCGATGCCCTGGCATGGACCGGCGCGATCGTCTCGCGAACCTCCGTCGAGGACCACGCTCGCAGCACCCCGTGCACCGAATGGGACGTGCGCACGCTTGCCAATCACCTGATCGGCGGGACGTGGATGTTCAGCGGCGCTCTCCGTGGCGAGCCGTTGCCTGCCGGCGATCCCGGCGACCTGGTCGGCGATGATCCCGGGGCGGCGTACCGCGCGGCCAGCGCCGCTCTGCTCGCTGCAGTCGGCACTGCAGGCGCACTCGAACGCGCAGCCGAACTGCCGATCGGCACGGTGCCCGGAGTCGTCGCAGTGAGCCTTGCGCTGACAGACACGCTCACACATGGCTGGGATCTCGCTGTTGCGACCGGTCAACCCGCTGACCTTCCGCCGGACCTGGCAGAGCTCGCCCTGGCGTTCTGCAAGGGCGCCGTGTCGGACGACATGCGCGGGCCGGGCGCACCGTTCTCCGCGGTCGTGACGCCACCGGACGACGCGAGTGCAGGCGAACAGCTCGTGGCGTTCCTCGGCCGAAACCCGCGTCCGTGACCTGAGCCCAAGCCTTGAACCCAACCACGGTCACGAAAACCGCTGCAGAACCGTGCTGGGGTTCGAAAAACCCCTCAGGTTGGAGCAAGGAGGGTGACTGGAAGGCCCGCGTCATCCTGGGCTACTAGAGGATCTTCCGCAGGACCGGCGTCAGGCCAGACTCAGTCCAGGTGCTCGACGGGACGCTCTATTTTGGGCTGCCCACCCGCTTGAGGGTGTGGCGCTATTCCGGTTTGCGGACCGTCGGGCACCGTGCGAGGCGTGGCTCAAGAGGGGACTGCCCAGCTCGTAGAAGCAATGCCCACCTCGCCGTCCCATCCATTCACGGCAGAGCGCGAGTGCATCCATGAAGAGAGTTGTCATCGGGGTCGATCCCCACAAGCTGTCGGCCACGATCGAGATCGTCGACCAACGAGAGAACCTCTTGGGTGCCGCCAGGTTCACCACCGACAAGGCCGGCTTCGCGGCGATGCGGAAGTACGTGAACCAATGGCAGCACCGGGCGTGGGCAGTCGAAGGCAGCCTCGGCGTGGGCCGTCCACTGGCGCAGCGCCTGTTGGAAGCCGGTGAACGCGTCGTCGATGTCCCCGCCAAGCTCGCAGCCCGGGCACGGCTCCTCGACACCGGCCACGGCCGCAAGACCGACGCCCACGACGCGCACTCGGTTGCGGTCGCGGCGGTCCGCACCAAGGACTTGCGTGTCCTCGCGCCCGACGGCCAGCTCGAGGCGCTGAGGATGCTCGTCGACCACCGCGACCAGTTGTCGAATCAGCGGGTGGCGACCGTCAACCGGCTGCAACGGCTGCTCGCCGAGCTCACCCCAGGTCAGGCTAAGAAGGACATCACCGCCCTGCAGGCAAAGGCGATCCTCGCCAGCGTGCGCCCCCGCGACGTCGTCGGGAAGACCCGCCGCCGCGTCGCCGCGGACGAGCTGGCCAACCTGATCGCGATCGAGAAGAAGGTCAAAGCCCTGACCATCGAGATCAAGGCCACCGTCAAGGAGCGCGGCTCGAACCTGATGGACCTCTGTGGGGTCGGTCCCGTCGTCGCCGCGCGCATCTTGGCCGATGTGGGCGACGTCGCCCGCTTCGCCGACCGCAACCGCTTCGCGTCCTGGACCGGCACCGCGCCACTCGACGCCTCCTCCGGCGAGCAGAACCGGCACCGGCTCTCCCGAGCCGGGAACCGACGGATGAACCCACATGATCCACATCGCCGCGACCACACAGATCGGCTCGACACCCAGGGCCGGGCCTACTACCGCCGCAAGCTCGCCGACGGGAAGACCCGGATGGAAGCCATGCGCTGCCTCACACGACGGCTCGCCGACGCCGTCTACCGACAGCTGGTCGCCGATGCCCAGCCACTGGTTGGCACGGGTCCGGGAGGGCACTGCGGGGCGTCTCAAGAATCCAGCGCGGTCGACCTGCCCCCGCACATCGACACTTCGGATCAGCCACTTCCCGGACCCGCGAAACCGACGTTACAACCGAGCCCACGCTCCCGGAAGCCCGCAGCGAAGCAACCCCTCAAACGAGCCGGTTGACAACAGAGGGGAGCCGGTAAGACGCACATCTTCTTCAACGTCCGCTCAGATATGCCACGAAGCCAGGATTGGTGAGCGCCCACGGAGCGCGGGCGGCGCGGACGAGTCGCACCGCCTCCCCGCGGGGGATGGCCGAGAACGCACGAGGGCCTCCGCGACTACAACACCCGATCAGTTGAGCCGGTCCGAGCACCGCATGAGCACGCGCCGGCGTGCTCGGCCCGGAGGCCTTCGACGCCGTCCCGTTCCTGGAGCTGCTGACCGCCTACGGCAGCCCGTGGGGGATGCAGGAAGTCTCGGGCTGAGCCAGGCGCGCCCACCTGGGATGGGCGCGCCCGGCCCGCGGATCAGACGTCGATCGGGAGCAGCACCCGGTCGATGGCGTGGCCGATCTGCTTGTTGCCCCGGTTGATGTCGACACCGTTCAGGATGACGACCGGGTCGGTCAGGTCGCGGTCCTTGTCGACCAGGGTGATGTTGCCCCTGCGGCTGATGACCTTGAGCTTCCCGCCCTGGGCGGTGGTGAGCTTGGTGCCCTTCTTGGCCGCAGCGACCACCTTGGGCGACGCAAGCGTCGTTCCTGCGACGACGTGGTAGAGCAGGACCGTCTCGATCGTGTCGACGTCGACGAGTCCGAGTAGCGCCTTCACCGTCTTCTTCTCAGTGCCCGGCCGCTTGCCGGTCAGGTCACCGACCAGGTCGCGGAACGCCTGGTCGATGGGCAGGAACGCGGTGAGCCGGACCGAGCCGTCGGTCAGGAGCGCGACCGGGCTGCTGGGCTTGGCGGTGACGACCGCCACGACGGCGGCCTCCAGGATGTCGAAGTCCTGCCAGTTGTGGTCGAGTCGGGTGCCGTCCTTGGCCAGGACCTGCGCGAGGCTGCGCTTGCCGACCTTGTGGTGCTGCTCCGATGCGGCGGCCGGAGCGGCCAGGCCGGCTCCGGTGACGACGAGGGCGCCGGCTGCCAGAGTGGCGAGCCGGGTGACGAGGTTGTGCTTCATGGGTGTTTCCTCTCTGCGGTGGTGGTGAACTGGTTGGGCTCATAGGTGCCGCGCAGCACCGAGGTCACGCTGTGCGCGGGATCGCCGTCGTCGGCCTCGAGACTCACGTCGACGGCGGAGTACGCCGCCACAAGGCGGTCGTCCACCTCGAAGGTCGCGCCGCCGCCGGGGTCGACGAGACCGAGGGCGAGCATCTTGTTGCTCCTCGGGTCGAGCAGCCAGGCATAGTAGAACTCCCCGCTCCCCGCCCGAGGCAGGTCGCGCACCGTCAGCGTCATGCGCGTCCGTCCGTCGTGCTCGACCATCCGGACGCTGCCCTCTCCCGGGACGGTGACGGAGAGGGATGTGAGCGCGGCCTCGATCCCCGACTCAGGGCCGGGGGAGTCGTCGGAGCGCCACCAGATCGTGCCGGTGACACCGAGAGCAAGCACGACGGCGGCGGCCACCGCGAGCAGGGCACCACGGCGGCGAGGCGGCTTCGCGGGGCTGGGCGGAGGAAGCGCGGGCTGCCGCTCGGCCCCCAGCGTGCCGCTCGCCCGGGCGAGCAGGACGTGGCCCACGACCGCGTCGACGAGCTCCTCCTGGCAGGTCGCGCAGGACTCGAGGTGGTCACCGGCGGCGATCGTGTCGGCGTTGTCGAGCTCTCCGCGCAGCAACCCGAACAGGTCCAGGTGTCCATTCATGATGCATCTCCTCCGAGCTCCCCGTCGAACTGCGCGATCACGTCTCGCAACCGGCGCGTGCCGCGCGCGGCCCGGGCCTTGATCGTCCCCAGCGGGACGTCGAGCCGAGCGGCGATCTCGCTCTGGCTCAGCCCGTCGAAGTAGGCGAGCAGCAACACCTCTCGCTCGTTCTCCCGCAACTGCTCGAGGCCGGCGCGGACCTCGGCGGCGTCGGCATAGCGCTCGACGGTCTCTCGGCCGTCCTCGCCCACCAGGTCACGCATGGAGTCGACGTCCACCACCGCGTGTCGGCGAGCGCGCAGCGAGTCGACGGCGCGGTGGTGCGCGATCGTGAACAGCCAGCTGCTGAACCGCTCGCCGCTGCGGTACTTGCCGGCGCTGCGCCAGGCGTCGAGGAAGGTTCGTTGCAGCACGTCCTCCGCCTCGTCCGGTCCGACGTATCGGCGCAGATAGGCCAGCAGGCTCGAGCCGTAGACGGCGTACGCCTCCTCGAGCGCCTGCTCCTCCCGGCGAGCGAGTCTCTCGCCGATGGCGTGGCCGGGGTCCATGCCCCTTCTTCGTCACGGGGTACCGATCGGTTGCCGAGTTCACGAGGGAATCGGCAACCGATCACCGCGGACTCAACTGGACCCTGCCCCGCTGGCTGGGGGCCCTGGTCCGGCTCTGATCGGCTCTGGTCCGGCTGCCCGCTACGACCAGGTCAGCCCGAAACACCTGCTGGGCCTGGGCGCCCGGCGTCAGGCAAACGCAGGCATCACCCTGTCGTGGACGAGCTGCAGCTGGGTGTCGACGTCGGGGACTCCCTCGATCTCCCGGCCCATCAGGGCCTTGACCAGCGCCTTGTCGGTGATGGCCAGGATCATGTGGTTGACGCCCGCCCCCGCGATCTCCTGCAGCTGGGTCACGCACTCTTCCGGCGTGCCGGCCACCGACAGCCGCTCGGCGAGATCGGGGGTGGTCAGCTCGATGCCCTTCGACATGTCGCCCGCCCCGATCGCCTCGATGATCGGCGCCACCTCCTCGGGTTCGACGCCGTTGCGCTTGAGCTGCTCGTGCGGCATCGAGGAGGCGTAGAGGCCGACCATGCTGCGCGCGGCGTCCTTGGCCACGGCACTGTCCTCGGCGACCGAGAACACGATCCAGGCGCCGAGGTCGAGGTCCTGCACGTTCTTGCCGGCGCGCTCGGCGCCGATCGTGCAGTGCTCGATCATGTAGTCGTAGGCCTCGCGGGTGTAGCTGAGCGCGTGGTGACACCCGTCGGAGAACTCGGCGGCCACCTCGAACGACTTCGGCCCGCGCATCGCCCCCATCTTGACGGGGAGCCGCTCCTGCACCGGCCGGGCGAACGTGAACAGGCCGCTGTAGTTGAAGAACTCGCCGTCGTGGGTGATGGCGCCATCGTCGAGCAGGGTGCGGATGACGTGGACAGCTTCCTTGACGCGGGAGAGCGGCTTCGTCTTGGCCCAGTCGATGTTGTACTCCGCGAGCAGGCCGAAGTTGCCGCTCGACACAGCGACCTCCGCCCGTCCGTCAGTCAGCTCGTCCAGCGTGGCGGCTGCCTGGGCGATCAGCGTGGGTTCGCGCAGTACGACGCCCGACACGCTCGGGCCCATGCGGATCTGGCTGGTCTGCGCGGCCGCAGCCGCAAACAGGAGCCACAGGTCCTTGTGCCAGGTCTCGTCCGCGGCGTACACCGCGTAGTAGCCGAGCTCGTCGGCCTTCTTGATCGAGGCGAGGGACTCGCTGAGCGGGTAGTCCGGCAGCATCGCGTAGCTGAACTTCATTGCTTGACTCCTTCTTGGGTTGGCACGGCGTCGCCGTAGCGGGCATCGCTGCGCAGGTAGGGCTTGGCGAGCTGCATGTAGACCGCGCCGATGCCGACGCCGACGATCGCCGAGAGAGCGACGAGGTAGTTGTCGTACCAGGGCGCATCAGGTGTCCGCGGCCAGGCGATGTTGATCATCGTGAGGACGCCGTACGTCAGCGCCGCAATGGTCACCGGCAACCCCCAGCGACCCAGGGTGAACGCCCCGGACGGCTCCCAGCCCTTGAGTCGCGCTCGCAGTGCCGCGAGCACCACCATCTGGAAACCGAGGTAGATGCCGAGGATCGCGAACGAGACGATCGAGGTCAGCGCCTTCTCGGAGACCATCGAGCCGAGGACGATGACGGCCGGGACGGAGGCCGCGACCACCATGGCGTACGGCGGCACGTGCCGCTTGGGGTCGAAGTGCCGCAACAGGTGGGAGGCGAAGATCATGTCGTCGCGCGCGTAGGAGTACATCAGCCGGCTGGCCGCCGCCATCAGGCTCAGCGTGCAGGACAGGAACGACACCATCACCACGACCAGCACGAACTTCGTGCCGGTGACGCCGAAGGCGCTGTTCAGGACGCTGATGACCGGGTCGGGGTCTTCACCGCTGATCACGGCCCCGAAGTCGGGCACGGCCAGCAGCAGCGACAGGCAGACCAGGATCGACGCCGCGCCGCCGACATAGATGGTCATCCGCATCGCGCGCGGGATCACCCGGGTGGGGTCCGGCACCTCCTCGGCAACGTCACCGCAGGCCTCGAACCCGTAGTACTGGTAGACCCCGATGATCGCCGCCGCGAGGAACGCCGAGAGGTAGCCGCCGCTGTGCCCGGTGACCCCTTCGGAGTCGAAGAGAGCCGAGAGGTTCTGGTGGCGTTCGGTGATCAGCAGCCAGCCACCCACGATGAGTGCACCGACGAGCTCGGCCACGAAGCCGATCGTCGCCGCCAGCGACAGGATCCGGGTGCCGAGCAGATTGAGCGCCAGCGCCACGGCCAGCATGATCAGCGCGCAGATGACGGTGGAGCCGGTGCCGGGCGTGAACTCGAGCAGCAGCGCGAGGTACGGCCCGGCGCCGTAGACGACACTGGCGATGGTGACGAGCAGCGCGATCAGGTAGACCCAGCCGGTCATCCAGGCCCACCGGCGTCCCCACAACCGACGCGCCCACGGGTAGACCCCGCCCGCGACCGGGAACTGCGAGACCACCTCACCGAAGACGAGGGCCACCAGGAACTGCCCGACGCCGACGATCACCAGCCACCAGATCATCGGCGGGCCGCCGGTGGCGACCGCGACCGCGAAGAGGGTGTACGTCGCCACGACCGGCGACAGGTAGGTGAAGCCGAGGGAGAAGTTCGCCGCAAGGCTCATCTCCCGCTTGAACTCCGAGGTGTAGCCGAGCCCTTCGAGCCGCTCGGCCTCGTCGTCGGGCGGCGCCGCGGTCACGCGTCACCGTCCTCGGCGCCGTCCTCGGCGTCGACCTCGGCCAGCAGCTCGGAGCCGGTGACGACCTTCGAGGCGAAGTGCCGGTGCATCCACTCGAGGTGGTCGCCCCGGCTGTTCATGATCCGGAGGCTGTCCCAGTTGGGGAACTCCTGCTGGAGCACCCACCGCTCCATCAACCTCGGGTCGACCTCGTAGACGTGCTCATGGGTGGTGATGGCGACGTCCGAGACGCGCTTGGGTTCCGGCGGCGTGTACTGGTCGACGTACCGGAAGCCGATCGGCACGTCGGCGTGGTCGTCGCTCATGGTCGGGTCCCTGTCTCGTAGGCGCGGTCGAGTAGGTACTTCCCGGGGTTCATGATGTTGTTCGGGTCGAGGGTGCGCTTGAGGTCGAGCATCACGTCGAAGCCGCGGCCGAGCTCGTCGGGCACGAGGTCGACCTCGCCCTCCCGGCAGGAGCCGTGACAGGCGCTGATCGAGCCGTTGTGCGCGAGGGCGACGGCGGCGATGTCCCGCTTCGCCTTGACCCACATCTCCCAGGCCCGGTCGTCGAGCTGCTGCTCCCAGATGCCGACGTCGATCTCGGTGAGGTAGTCCACACCCGTGTTGCCGGAGGTGTAGGCGAACATGCCCCAGTCGTCGAACACGTCGGTACGACGACGCAGGTCCGCGACGATCTCGTGCCAGGCCTTCGTGACCGACGGGAGGTTGGTGTAGTTGATCGCCGCGTCCTCGCAGTGCCAGCTCATCGGCACCACCTGGCCGGCCTTGGTCCGACCGTGCATCGGTGTGGCGTAGCGGTCGTGCCGCGCCGCCCAGTCGCCCTCGGAGATCTCGTCGCCGAGGTAGCGGGCGCCGTGCTGCTTCGCGATCCGGAACAGCCGCTTGCCGGCCGGGCGCACCTCGTCCTCGTAGCCGTACATCACCGCGCACACCAGCGCTCGGACGTCGCCGGGCTGAGGGATGTAGGCCTCGTCGTCGCGGCGGAGGTAGGCGACCTTCCACTCGTCGAAGAGCACTGCCCCGGCGAAGGTCGCGACCCCGGCGCGGGCCAGCGCGCCCACGCAGGCGTAGGCGTCGTCGTAGTTGTCGAACGCCCAGAACGGCGAGAGCTCCGCCTCGGGCTTGGGGAAGAGCTTGAGGGTGGCCTCGGTCGCGATGCCGAGCGTGCCCTGGTGCCCCATGAACAGGTGCTTGAGCTGGTATCCGCTCGAGGACTTGCTGACCTTGTGACCGATGCCGTCGCCGACGTGCATCACCTCGCCGGTGGGGAGCACGTGGTCGAAGCTCAGGACGAGATCGCGGGTGTGGCCGTAGCGAGAGCCGATCAGCGACCACCCGCTGGTGCCAATGCGGCCGCCGACCAGCGAGCAGGGGTACGACGCCGGGTTGTCCGGATAGAAAAGGCCGTGCTTCGCGAGCTGCTCGTTGAGCTTGAGCATGCTGATGCCGGTGCCGACGGTGACCGTGCGGTTCTCGAGGTCGAGCTCCTTGATCGCGTTCATCCGCTTGACGTCGACGACGATGCCGCCGCGCAGGGGCACGGCGCCGTCGGTGAGGCCGGTGCCGCCGTCACGGGGCACGACGGGCACCCGCAGCTCGTTGGCGATCCGTACGACGCCCGCAACCTCTTCGGTGCTCGTCGGCAGGACGGCGAGGTCGGGCAGCCGCTCGGCCCAGCGGTGCACCGGGAACGGCGCGGGCACTCGGGCCCGGTTGTAGCGGTCCGGCTTGGACGTGAGGATCTGCTCGTCCCTGAGCACGGTGCGCAGCGCGGTGACCACTTCGTCGAGCCGCTCCACCGCGATGGTCATGCCGAGCCTCCGTTGTGGGACCCGCCGACCGTGATGCCGAGTGACTCGGCCAGCAGCTCGTGGATGTCGACGACGTCGATGTTCGCGGCCTGGCCCGCCTCGCCGAGGGGCCGCTCGGACCAGGGACACGCGCTCACCAGGGTGTCGACTTCGAGGGCTGCCGCCTTCTCCAGCCGTCCGGCCGAGATCGCGGCGGTGAGCTCGGGCTTCTCGACCGGCAGCCCGCCACCCCCGCCGGAGCAGTAGGACCACTGGGTCACCCGGTCGACGTCGGTGAAGTCGAGACCGGGGATGGAGCGCAGGATCTCGCGCGGCTCCTTCCAGATGCCCTTGCGCTTGTTGAGTCGACAGGGGTCGTGGTAGGTGATCGCCCGCTCGACGGGCACCGACGGGGTCAGCTTGCCCTCCCGGATCAGCTCGGCGAACAGCTCCACGACGAGGACGACCTCGATGTCGAAGTCGGCGCCGAAGTACTTCGGGTAGTCCTCGGTGAACGAGATGTAGTCGTGCGGGTCGAGCACGAGCACCCGCCGGGTGCCGGTGGAGCGCCAGTTGTCGAGGTTGTGCTGGGCGAACCGCTTCGCCTGGTCGACGTACCCCATCTCCGCGGCAGGGCCTCCGCAGCACCACTGCTCGCCCATCAGCCCGAACTCGTAGCCCGCTAGCCGCAGGATCTGGGCGACGGCGCGAGGGACCGAGGTGCGGTAGAACGCCGCCTCGCAGTCGACGAACAGCACGGTCTCACCGCCGATCGCGAGGTCGAGCCCGTCGGACCAGTCGCGCACGTGCTCCTGGCTGACAGGAGTCTCGCCCAGCACCGGCTCGTGGGTACGTTCGTCGGTGCGCTCGTTCCACGACTGCCACGCCGGCTGGTGCACTCCACTCTCGACGGCGAACGCGCGCACCGCCTTGACCACGTCCACGGTGCGCGTCCGGAAGCGGTAGAAGTCGCCGGTGAAGAGCGTGTTGGGGCAGCGCAGCTCACAGGCGCCGCACTGGGTGCAGTTGACGTAGTCGGAGGCAATCTCCTCGATCGTCATCTCGCCCTTGTCCATCGCCACGACGTTGGCGTGGAAGGCGGTCGGCGTCCACGACTCGTTGCGGGTCACCTGCATCACCGGGCAGACCTCGCGGCAGAACTTGTGGCCGGAGGAGAAGCAGTTGTACGACGCGTTGCGCCACTGCTCGGTGAACTCCTGGGTCGGAGTCGGGTCGGCCGGCAGCTCGTGCGGTCGGGCGATCTCGTCGGGCATCGCCGACAGTTCGTCGGGGTTGTCCCGCATGCCTGGGGTGAACGGCACGAACACCGGGTCTGATGGGGGCTGGCGGTCGAGCTGGGTCATGCGAGATCTCCCCAGGCGCAGTGAGTCAGGTCACAGTCTTGGCAAGATACGACTCCTCAACTTCGGGCCACAAGGGACGGGTGCCGAACTGTCCGGTGTCAGTTGTCGAGCACAGGGGTGTTCTGGCACGCCACCAGGCGCCATCGGCCGTCCTCCTTGGCCATGACGAACATCGGGGTCCCCTCTCCCTCGGCCTCGTTGGGCTGGCCGTCGTTGCTCGTGTAGATCTGGCGCACCTTGGCCGCGGCGACGTCGGCTCGGATGAAGAGGACGTGGGTGACCTCCATGCTCATGTCGAGGCCCTTCATCCCCCCGGGGAGCACCTGTCGAGTGAAAGCCGCGATCTCATCAAGACCAAGGAGTCTCTTGCCGCCGCCTGTCGTCCAGATCGCGTCGGGACGGAAGAGTGCGAGGAACTCATCGACCAGCTCGTTCTGCGTTGCGTGCTGGACCGCGGACACCACCTCGTGAATGGCCTCGATGTCGGCTTCGCGGACGTCTCGTTGGATCGTTGTCGATGTCATGTTCCCAAAACTAGTTCTTCAAGTTAACTTGAGGTCAAGGAGATAGGCCGCCCACTGAGTCGGGTGTGCAGCCAACCCTGCGGGCTGATTGTCGGTGGTCACCCGTAGCCTCGACGTGTGACGTCGCCACCGGCCATCGAGGCCGACAACCTGGTCAAGCGGTTCGACGACACCGTGGCGGTCGACGGGGTGAGTTTCGCCGTTCCCGAGGGCACGGTCCTTGGGCTGTTGGGCCCCAACGGCGCCGGCAAGACCACCACGGTGCGGATGATGACGACGCTCACCCGTCCCACCAGCGGCACCGCCCGGGTGGCCGGCCACGATGTGCTGGCGGACCCACGGGGGGTTCGGCGCAGCATGGGTCTCACCGGCCAGACGGCGACGGTCGACGAGCTGCTCACCGGTCGCGAGAACATGCGGCTGATCGGCGGCCTCTACGGCCTGTCGGCGTCCTACCTCAAGCGCGCCAGTGACGACCTCCTCGAGCGGTTTGCGCTCACCGGCGCCGCCGACCGCGTGGTCAAGACCTACTCCGGCGGCATGCGGCGCCGCCTCGACCTTGCGGTCAGCCTCGTGGCCATCCCACCGGTCCTCTTCCTCGACGAGCCGACCACCGGCCTCGACCCGCGCAGCCGCGTCGAGCTGTGGGACGTGCTCCGGGGGCTGGTCCGCGACGGCACCACCCTGCTGCTCACCACGCAGTACCTGGAGGAGGCTGACCAGCTCGCTGACCAGATCGTGGTCATCGACCACGGCAAGGTCATCGAGCGGGGCACGGCGCTGGAGCTGAAGAACCGCTCCGGGCGGGCCGCGGTCGTAGTGACGGTGTCCAACGCCGACGACCTGCCGCGCGCGGAGGCGCTGCTGCGCGAGGTGGTCAGCGAGGTCCACATCGACGAGGGCGCCCGCCAGCTCACCGCACCGGCGGACGGGCTGCGCGCCATGACCCGCATCGCCGGCATCTTCGACGACAGCGACATCGAGCTCGACGACCTCGGGCTCAAGCGACCCAGCCTCGACGACGTGTTCCTCCGCCTGACCGGGCACCGCGCCGAGGAGCCCACCGAAGAGACCGAAGAGGTGTCCCCGTGACCACCAGCACCGAGCCGACCGCGACCCAGCGTCCGGACCTCGAGCGCCCGGAGATCCGCGACACCGGCCTCCTGCGGCAGTCGCTGACGATCGTGCGGCGCAACCTGATCCACATCAAGCGGATGCCGGAGATGCTGCTCGACGTCACCATCCAGCCGGTGATGTTCGTCCTGCTGTTCGCCTTTGTGTTCGGCGGCTCGATCGCCGTCACCGGCACAGCGGCGGGCTACCGCGAGTGGCTGATGGCCGGGATCATGGGCCAGACCATCGCCTTCGCGTCTTTCATCGTGGCGGTCGGCCTCACCGCCGACATCGACAAGGGCATCGTCGACCGGATGCGTTCGCTGCCCATCAACCCCGCCGCGGTGCTGGTCGGACGCAGCATCTCCAGCCTTCTCCACTCCAGCATCGGCATCGTCATCATGTCGCTGACGGGGCTCGCGATCGGCTGGCGCATCCGCGAAGGCCTTTTCGAAGCTGTGCTCGCCTACGTCCTGCTGCTCCTGTGGGGCTTTGCGATGATCTGGCTCGGCATCCTCGTCGGATCGAGCATGCGTTCGGTCGAGGCCGTCAACGGGCTGATGTTCGCCACCATGTTCCCCATCACGTTCCTGGCGAACACGTTCGCCCCGGCCGAGAACATGCCGCCGGTGCTCCGCACCATCGCCGAGTGGAACCCGTTGTCCTCGCTGGTCCAGGCCGTCCGCGAGCTGTGGGGCAATACGCCACCGGTGGCGAGCGACGCCGCCCTGCCGCTGCAGCACCCGGTGCTCAGCACGCTGATCTGGACAATCGGGCTGACCGCCGTGCTGGCGCCGCTCGCGCTGCGGGCGTTCCAGCGCCGGACGTCCACCTGAGCGGGTCCCCGCGATGAGGTCCGGGTTCAGGCCGCCGTCGGAGTGTCGTAGAGCAGGCGGCGTACGGCCGCCCTCGATGCGAGCAGGGCGAGGACGAGCAGCGTCACTGAATGAAGCCCCCAAGGCTCACGGAGTCGCCGAAGACGAGGCTGACCAGTTCAAGAACGACGAGCTTGCTGCCGACAGCGACCACCCACAAACTACAGGGCGGCCACGAGCTTGGTGCGCGGCGTTGTGGCCGCCCGTCGTCGGACGAGGATCGCGTTCTTGGCGAGAATCACCACCTCCAAGGCGACCTTGAGGGGGACTGTCGTCAGCAGCGAGAGCGTGAAGCTTTTCGCTGATGACCGATGGGACGTACTCGACAGCGAGGTTGAGGACGACGACGTAGACGAACAGATCGACGACGTCGCTCGGCCTGGCGCGCAGCCCCCGGTCCCGGCACCGGGCCGTGAGGGAGGCTCGGCGGGTGACGGCTCCCGCGGCGCACTTGTCACGAACTGATCTTGCCGCGAACGGAGTCGAGGCAGACCCTGCGGCGCCGACAACTCAGGGCCGGGTCGAGGAGAACCGCGCAGCCGGGCGCCCGATGCCCTCGACGAGATCGGCGAGGATCCGACCGACCGTGGGCACGAACTTGAACCCGTGGCCCGAGAAGCCGGCCCCGACGACGACCGGCCCGACCCGGTCGAGGACGAAGTCGGTGTCGTTGGTCGAGGTGTAGCTGCAGCTGATCGCGGTCAACGCATCGGCGTCGACTCCGGGGAGCCACTCGCGGGCGTACCGCTGGAGCGCGGCGAGCTGCACCGGCTCCGGTTCGAAGGTGCGCGCGTCCGGGTCCGATACGGGCCCGACGCCGTGCCATCCGGCTTTGACGCCCTCACCGGGCGTGAGCGTTCCGTAGACCTGCGAGTACCAGTAGTCGTAGCGGGCGTGGCCCGGCTCGGGCAGGTGGTTGAAGCCCGGCCAGACGGCCGAGGGGTCCGACACCGCGAAGTGGGCCGGCTGCTCCTGGGTGACCACCAGCTTCGGTAGCGCGATGCTCGCCCCCAACAGCTTGTCGGTCCACGCGCCCGCCGTGACGACGACGGTGTCCGCGACGTACACCTCGTCCTGGGTGGACACCTCGACCCGAGCATCGGAGCGCACCTGGATCGTGTCGACCCGGGTCTCGAGGAGGACCTCGCCCCCGTGTCGAGCCGCCTCCGACTGGAGTGCGACGACCGCCTCGTCCGCGTCCAGCCGTCCGGCGTCTGGCGTGTGGACCACCCGGGTGTCGAACCGGATGCCGGCCCACCGCTCCTGCGCCTCCTCCGGCGCGAGCATCGACGCGCGCACGCCGAAGCCCCCGAGGGCCTGGTCCAGGTCCGGGTCGATCCCGGCCCCGTGGTTGACGATCCCCACGAGCTCCAGCAGCGAGACACCGCTCTCGTCCTCGAGCTCGCGCCAGAGCACCGCGGCCTCCCGCAGCATGTCTTGGTACGTCGGGTCGTCGTAGGTCAGGTTGAAGTTGCGCGACCGCCCGTGCGAGGCGCCCTGGGTGTGCCGAGCGCCGAAGCGCTCGATGAGGGTGACCTGGCGGCCGCGGCGGGCGAGGTGCCACGCGGTCGCGGACCCCATCGCGCCGCCACCGACGACGACGGTCTCGCGTCGTGCTGCCATGCGGTCAGTCTTCCGGACCGGTCAGACCAGCCCGGCGGCGTCGTCGCCCAGAGCCCGCGGACCGCGTCGGTGGGCGTCACGCGGTGGCTGAGAACGCCTCGGTGACGACATCGAAGGCCTCGTCCAGGAGTCCGTCGGAGATCGAGAGCGGCGGCAGGAACCGGAACACGTTGCCCCAGGTGCCGCAGGTGAGGGTGACGACGCCCTGCTGGTGGCAGTACGCCGAGACCGCGGCCGTGCGGGCCGCCTCGGGGGAGAGCGTCCCGGGCGTGGTCAGCTCGATCGCCATCATCGCGCCGCGACCGCGGACGTCGCCGACCACGGGGTGGTCGGCGGCGATCTTGTGGAGCCGGTCGGCCATCCGGGTGCCGATCTCGCGGGCCCGCGAGGTCAGGTCGTGAGTGCGCATCTCCTCGAGTGCGCCCAGGCCGGCAGCGCAGGCGACGGGGTTGCCGCCGTAGGTGCCGCCCAGGCCGCCCACGTGCACGGTGTCCATCAGCTCCGCCCGCCCGGTGACCGCGGCCAGCGGGAGCCCGCCTGCGATCCCCTTGGCCAGCGTGATCAGGTCGGGCTCGACGCCCTCGTCGTCGCAGGCGAACCAGTCGCCGGTGCGGCAGAAGCCGGTCTGGATCTCGTCCGCGATGAACACCACGTCGTTGTCCTTGGCCCACGCGGACAGCGCGGGCAGGAATCCGGGGGCCGGCACCACGAAGCCACCCTCACCCTGGATCGGCTCGATGACCACGCAGGCGAGGTTCTCCGCGCCGATCTGCTTCTCCATCACGTCGATCGCCCGAGTCGCGGCGTCCTCGCCGGACAACCCGTCGCGGAACGGATAGGACATCGGCGCCCGGTAGACCTCGCCGGCGAACGGACCGAAGCCCTTCTTGTACGGCATGTTCTTGGCGGTCATCGCCATCGTGAGGTTGGTCCGGCCGTGGTAGGCGTGGTCGAAGACGGCGACCGCGTCGCGGCCGGTCGCCACGCGCGCGATCTTCACGGCGTTCTCGACGGCCTCGGCGCCGGAGTTGAACAGGGCCGACTTCTTCGCGTGGTCGCCGGGCGTGAGCTCGGCGAGCTGCTCGCACACGTCGACGTAGCCGTCGTACGGCGTGATCATGAAGCAGCTGTGCGTGAATGCCGCCACCTGCTCCTGCACGCGCGAGACCACTGAAGGGGCCGCGTTGCCGACGCTGGTGACAGCGATGCCGGAGCCGAGGTCGATCAGCGAGTTGCCGTCCGCGTCTACCAGGACGCCCCCGCCGGCCGCGACCACGAACACCGGCAGCATGGTGCCCACGCCGTCGGCGACGTAGGTCTTCTTGCGGTCGAGCCGGGCCAGGGACTCCGGGCCGGGGATCGCCGTGACGAGGTTGCGCTGCTGGGGGAGCGAGGGGCCGCCGTTCATTCCTCGAATCTAGGGCCCGGCGGGGGTGGTCGTCACGCGCGGTGGGGGAGGATGGCTGGGTGCGTGACGTCGTGGTGCTCGGGTCGACCGGATCGGTCGGCACTCAGGCGCTCGACATCGTGCGCGCCAACCCGGACCGGTTCCGTGTCATCGGCCTGACCGCGGGCGGCAGCAATCCCGAGCTGTTCGCGCGGCAGGTCGCGGAGTTCTCCCCGGCGTACGTCGGTCTCGGCGAGGAGGCGTCGACGGAGGTTGCGGGCCGACCGTGCGACGTGGTGCTCAACGCCATCAACGGCGCGGTCGGGCTCCGGCCGACCCTGGCGGCACTCGATGCCGGCAACACGCTCGCGCTCGCCAACAAGGAGAGCCTCATCATCGGCGGCCCCCTGGTCGTCGAGCGGGCCAAGCCCGGCCAGATCGTCCCCGTCGACTCCGAGCACAGCGCGCTGGCGCAGTGCCTGCGCGGCGGCTCGCCCGACGAGGTGCGCCGGCTGGTGCTGACCGCGAGCGGCGGGCCGTTCAGGGGGAAGTCGGTCGAGGAGCTGCACGACGTCACCGTCGAGCAGGCGCTGGCGCACCCGACGTGGGACATGGGCCCGGTGGTGACCATCAACTCGGCGACCCTGGTCAACAAGGGGCTGGAGGTCATCGAGGCGCACCTGCTCTTCGGCATACCGATCGACCGGATCGAGGTCGTGGTGCACCCGACTAGCGTGGTGCACTCGATGGTGGAGTTCGTGGACGGCGCGACCCTCGTCCAGGCCAGCCCGCCCACGATGCTGATCCCGATCGCCCTGGGGCTGAACTGGCCCGACCGGGTGCCCGACACCGCGCCGGCGGTCGACTGGACCAGACCGGAGACCTGGGAGTTCTTCCCCCTGGACGACGACGCGTTTCCCGCGGTGGCCCTTGCGAAACGGGCCGCGGCGATGGGCCGTACGGCGCCCGCGGTCTACAACGCGGCCAACGAGGTATGTGTCGAAGCCTTCAGGAAGGGGAGGCTGGCGTTCACACAGATCGTGCCGACGATCGCCGACGTGCTTTCACGACACGACGTACCTTTGTCCTCGGGAACGTCGCTGACGGTCGAGGATGTCCTCGCCGCAGACGCGTGGGCCCGAGCCGAAGCCTCGGTCGAGGGGCAACGAGGGGGGAACCGAGGGTGAGCAGCCTCTACTACGCGCTCGGCGTCGTCATCTTCTTCAGCGCCATCCTGCTCTCGATCGGGCTCCACGAACTCGGCCACATGATCCCGGCCAAGGCCTTCGGCGGGAAGGTCACGCAGTACTTCATCGGATTCGGGCCGACCGTCTGGAGCCGCCGGCGCGGCGAGACCGAGTACGGCTTGAAGGCGATCCCGCTCGGCGGCTACGTGAAGATCGTGGGGATGCTGCCGCCCGGGGCCGAGCAGCTCGGCAAGGTGACCTACGACGAGCAGGGAAACCAGGTCACCAAGATCCGCAAGTCCAACACCGGGATGTTCACCCAGCTCATCTCTGACGCGCGTGCGGCCGAGTGGGAGCTGATAGGGCCCGAGGACGAGCCGCGGCTGTTCTACAAGATGCCGTGGTGGAAGAAGGTCATCGTGATGGCCGGCGGCCCGTCGGTGAACATCGCGATCGCGTTCTTCCTCTTCTGGGGCGTCTTCGCGTTCTACGGCAACCCCCAGGACCGCGTCATCGACGCCGGCACGCCGACGATCAGCGAGGTCAGCGACTGCGTCATCCCCTACGCCGAGCAGCGCGTGACGTGCCAGCCGGGTGACCCGCCCAGTCCCGCGGCACTTGCCGGGCTCGAGCCCGGCGACCTCGTCACCAGCTTCAACGGCACCGCGATCACGTCCTACGACCAGCTCTCCGACCTGATCCGCGCCAACGACGACGGCGAGGCCGTGATCGGCTACTCGCGCGACGGCACGCACCACGAGACCACGGTCCGCACCCTTATCCAGTCGCGCCCGGTCTCCGCCGATTCGGACAAGCTCGTCGACGTCGGCTTCCTCGGCATCCAGCCGACGACCCACCTCGTGACCGGCGGTCCGCTCTACACGCTCGTCGAGATGGGCTACGTGGCCGAGCAGACCGTGGAGGCCGTGATCCGGCTCCCGCAGCGGGTCTGGGGCGTGGGCATGGCCATCATCGGCCTCCAGGACCGCGACCCGGAGAGCCCGGTCAGCATCGTCGGCGGAAGCCGGCTGGCGGGCGAGACCGTGTCGCTGCCGACAGAAGAGTTCTCGACAGACAAGAAGATCGTCTACCTGCTGCTGCTCATCGGTGGCTTCAACTTCTTCATCGGCGCCTTCAACTTCATCCCGCTGCTGCCCCTGGACGGCGGCCACATCGCCAGCGCGCTGTGGGAGGCCATCCGCCGCGGGTTCGCGCGGCTGCGCGGCCGCCCGGACCCTGGCTTCGTGGACGCCGCGCGGCTGCTGCCCGTCGCCTACGTCATGGCGTCGTTCATGCTCGTGATGAGCCTGGTGCTGATCATCGCCGACTTCGTCGTACCCCTGCACCTGCAGACCTGACTGAGGCCCCGCTCTGATTGGGGACGGCGCCGCACCGGCCGTACGCTGAAAACATGACCGAGATCAACCTGGGGATGCCCGCGGCACCCCCGCCGGTGCTCGCGCCGCGCCGCAAGACCCGCCAGATCAAGGTGGGCAAGGTCGGCGTCGGCAGCGACTCCCCGATCTCGGTCCAGTCGATGACGACGACGCTCACCTCCGACGTGGACGCCACCCTCCAGCAGATCGCGGAGCTGACCGCGACCGGCTGCGACATCGTGCGGGTGGCCTGCCCGTCGCAGGACGACGCGGAGGCGCTGCCGGAGATCGCGCAGCACTCGCAGATCCCGGTCATCGCCGACATCCACTTCCAGCCGAAGTACGTCTTCGCCGCGATCGAGGCCGGCTGCGCCGCGGTCCGGGTCAACCCGGGCAACATCCGCAAGTTCGACGACCAGATCAAGGAGATCGCAGCGGCCGCGAAGGACCACGGCACCTCGATCCGGATCGGCGTCAACGCCGGCTCGCTCGACCCGCGGCTCCTGGAGAAGTACGGCAAGGCCACCCCCGAGGCGCTGGTCGAGTCCGCGGTCTGGGAGGCCTCGCTCTTCGAGGAGCACGACTTCCACGACTTCAAGATCTCCGTCAAGCACAACGACCCGGTCGTGATGGTCCGCGCCTACGAGCTGCTCGCCGAGGCCGGCGACTGGCCGCTGCACCTCGGCGTCACCGAGGCCGGGCCGACGTTCCAGGGCACCATCAAGTCGGCAACCGCCTTCGGGGCCCTGCTCTCCCAGGGGATCGGCGACACCATCCGGGTCTCGCTGTCCGCGCCGCCGGTCGAGGAGATCAAGGTCGGCCTCCAGATCCTGGAGTCGCTCAACCTCAAGCCGCGCCGGCTCGAGATCGTCTCCTGCCCCTCGTGCGGCCGCGCCCAGGTCGACGTCTACAAGCTCGCCGAGGAAGTCACCGCCGGCCTCGACGGCCTCGAGGTGCCGCTGCGGGTCGCGGTCATGGGCTGTGTCGTCAACGGTCCGGGCGAGGCCCGAGAGGCCGACCTCGGCGTCGCCTCCGGCAACGGCAAGGGCCAGATCTTCGTGAAGGGCGAGGTCATCAAGACCGTGCCCGAGTCGCAGATCGTGGAGACCCTCATCGAAGAGGCCATGCGGATCGCCGAAGGCATGGAGACCGTCGACGGCGCCGAGGCGAGCGTCACGGTCAGCTGAGCCTCACTCCTCGTGGAGCTCGGCGTCACCGATCACCCGCAGCGCCCGGTCCAGCTTCCGCACGTGCCGGCTGGCCTTGGCGAGCCGTTTCAACTGATAGAGCGCTGACTTGACCGCGGCTGGGTTGCCGACGTCCACCGAGGGGACTGTGCTCAGCGCCGGTGCCAGGTCCGCGGCGGCGAGCGGCGCCTGCTTGCGGGCGAAGCGGAACCGACGCTCCAGCGCCTTCGACAGGTGCTTGACGTTGTTGAAGTCCAGGTAGTGCTGCCGGTCGCCCTCGGCGATCGCGAGCCGTCCCAGCGGGTCGTAGGAGTGCAGGTCGTACATGAACGCCTCGAGCTGGTCCCACGCCAGCGCGTAGCCGTCGATCAGGGCACCGCAGTCCTGGGCGGTGGCGCCTTCGGCGTAGGCCAGCGCCCCGGCGTACGTCGTGTCCCAGCGCGCCACCAGCTCCGGCACCGGCCCCTCGGGGTTGCCGTTCTCGCCGTGCAACGACTGGAGATCCGACCACTGCGCCCGACACTGGTGGCGGGTGATGGCATCCGCGGGTGACCCCGCCGGACCGAGGAGGAGCAGCGTGAGGACCAGCCCGAGTGCAAGACGACGCATCCGGACAGCGTAGGCAGGGATCGGCCAGAGTCGGTGCTCAGCCCGTCCGGGTCATCGTGGACTCGTATCCGCCGCCGGGCCATTCCCACGCTCCGGTGTTGGCGGTGCCGTCGGCGGTGAAGGTGCCGACGAACTTCGCCGGTGACGTCGAATCGCCGAACCAGATGGTCAGGGTGTCGCCGGTGAGGTCGTAGGTGTACTCGAGGATCTCCCCGCCGCTGCCGAAGAAGTGCGAACGCAGCGACTTGCTGTCCTTGTCGTAGCCGATGTATTCGACGCCTCGGGTGTCCCCCTCGTCGGCCTTCAGGTCGATGTGCTGGACGAGGAATCCGCCGCCCTCCATCCATTCGTAGCGCACCGTGCCGCTGGTCCCGGGGCCGGAGATGGCCCAGGTCCCGACCAGCCGGTCGAGGCTGCGCAACGAGGGGTGCGGGCCGCTGTCGGTGGGGTTGTCGGTCATGCGGGTGCTCCAAGGACGAGGTCGCTCTCGGCGGGCCAGACGCAGGCCTGGACGCACTTCCATTCACCGGATTCTCGGGCGTAGATGTCGAGGTAGCGGTGGTGGCGGCCGGTTCCGTTGGTGGTGCGGGCGGAGACTCCGGCGGTGTCGCCGGCGAGGTGCACGACCACCTGGTCGATGGACAACTCAGGATTGGGGTGGGAACTCAGGTCCTCGATGTAGCGGTCCATCTCCCAGCAGCTGCCGGTCACACCGTCGACGTAGCGGAAGCGCGAGGAGAGGATCTGACTGAGATCGCTCCACGAACCCGCGCGACAGGCGGCGATGAACCGGTCGTTGAGGACCGTCAGCTCATGTAGGTCGTCCATGCCTGGGAAGCGTTGCGGCCGAGTGGGACAGCGGCAACCATTTGGCTGGGCCGAAATCATTGCCGGTCCCGCCTAGCCCAGGACAGGTTTGGCCGGCGCGGCGATCCCTGGTGACCAAGGAGTGAGCGTGATCGAGTTCAGGTTGACCGCGGACGTCCTCGGCAACACCAGGTTTGCGTTCTCGCCGATGGCCGAGGTGGGGGCCAGCCTGCGCCTCCTGGCCCAGCCTCGCCCGGTGCACCCGCACGGGCCCTGGCTGCACCAGGTCCGCCCGCTGCTCGATGACGTGGACATGGAGCTGCTGCTGGCACTGGTACCGCAGAGCAGATGGGCACCGGACTTCCTGTACCCCGCCGCGGCCGGGCCGGAGACGAGCCTGCAGGTCCAGCTGGAGGCCCTGGCCAGGGTAGCGCCAGAGGCGCTGGAGGAGGATCTCGCGAAGGTGTGGGAGGGTCGTCCGCTGCCTCGGCGGGTGGTGTCCCTGCTGGCGGAGGGCCACCGGGCACCCGGGCTGCTCGCCGAGGCCATCGCGACGTACTGGCAGGTGGCGATCACGCCGTGGTGGCCGCGGATGTGCGGCGTGTTGGAGGACGACGTGTCCCATCGGGCCACGATGTCCCTTCGCGCCGGGCTGTTCGGCCTGTTGTCCGACGTTCATCCCGAGGTCACGCTGACCGAGGACAGCCGCGCGATACGCATCGACAAACCCCGCTTTGCCGACGCCACCTACCGCGGGGCCGCGCTGACCCTGGTGCCCTCGATCTTCGTGTGGCCACGACTGGTGGTCTCTCACTCAGAACCTGACGCCTTCGAGCTCACCTACGCAGCCCGCGGGGTGGCGCGGGTCTGGGAGGGGATGGAAACGTCCAGACCCGAGGGCGACCGCCTGGCTGCACTCCTGGGACGCAGTCGCGCCACGATCCTCACGCTGGTCCACATCCCGATGTCGACCACCCAGATCGCCCGGAGCGTGGGTCAGAGTGCCGGCTCGGTCAACCAGCACCTCACCGTCCTGCGCGAGTCAGGCATGGTGACCAGCTGGCGCTCCGGGCGCAGCGTCCTCTACCGACAGACCGCCCTCGGCGGGTCCTTGGTCGCCGTGAACCGGACCGGCGAACAGGAGGTTCGGGCGGTCGACTGACCTCTGGCTCCCTAAGAGCGGGCCGACTTGGTGCCACCGCATCGTATTCTCGCCCCGTGCTCACGACGCGCCACGGTGTCCGTCCCTTGGGGACGCCCGACCTGGACGCGTTCCTCGCGCTCACGAGCCGGGATCCGGTGGTCAACGTGTTCGCCGAGCACCGGGCGCGGACGACCAATCTGGAGCCGCGCTGGCTGGGCGGGGAGATGTGGGGCCGCTTCGACGGGGGAGACCTGGTCGCGGCCTGCCACGTGGGCGCCAACCTGGTGCCGGTCGAGGCGACGGCGGACGACGCGCGGGCCTTCGGGGAGCGGGCACTGACCCGCACCCGCAGCGTCTCGACGATCGTCGGCCGGCATGAGGCCGTCGAGGTCTTCTGGAACACGGTCGCGGCCCAGTGGGACCGGCCGCGGGAGCTGCGCTGGCACCAGCCCCACCTCCAGATCGGCCACGACCCGTTGGTCCAGGGCCATCCCGACGTGCGCCGGACCACCCGCGCCGACCTCGACCTGCTCTACCCGGCGTGCGTGGCGATGTACACCGAGGAGGTGGGCGTCTCGCCCGAGCTCGGCGGCGGTGCCGAGCTCTACCGGGCGCGCGTGCAGCAGCTGATCAGCCGCAGCTGGTCCTTCGCCCGATTCGAGCGCGACCGGCTCGTGTTCAAAGCCGAGGTCGCCTGCGCGTCGCCGTACGCCGCGCAGATCCAGGGGGTCTTCGTCCCACCAGATCTCCGGGGACAGGGGCTGGCGGTCTCGGGCATGGCGGCAGTTGTCGACCTGGTCCGGCGCGAGATCGCGCCGACGGTCTCGCTCTATGTCAACGACTGGAACGTCCCGGCCCGGCGGGCCTACGAGCGGGTTGGCTTCCGTGAGACGGCGCGGTTCTCGACGGTGATGTTCTAGAGCGTTTCAGACACGCGCTAGGAGGCTGCTCCGCCGTACATCCGCTCGTGCTGCTCGAGGGTGATCGCGCGCAGCACCTGCCCCCAACCGGCCAGGGCCGCGATCATCACGGCCGCCGTGATGACCGACCACTGCCGGGCGTCCGCGGCGTTCTCGAGACGCACGAGGGCGTCGCCCTGGAGGTTGAGCGAGGTCCGGACACCGATCTCGGAGGCCAGGAACAGCGCCCACCAGAAACCGATCAGAGCCGAGGTCTCCATCGGCGCGAGTGCCCTGCGAACGTCGCGCACCACCTGGAACGGGAACCACAGCGCCACCAACGGGGTCACCCACCCTCCCCACGCCCAGCCCGCGCGACGGGTGTGGCGGCCGGCGGGCGCCAGGACCTCGGCGTTCTTGCGAGCGCGGTGCAGCCACATCGAGCCGGTGACGAAGCCCGCCAGCAGGCCGATCAGCGCGAGTGCGGTGGCGGCGTAGTAGACGCCCAGACTCCAGTCGACCGCATCCGGCCCCCCGCCGGCCCGGATCCGGGCGGCTCTGGGGAGGACCAGGGCCACGACGCAGATGCAGAACGTCGCGATCGCCGCGGTCACGAAGGCCAACACGCCCAGGGCGGTGAGGTCCTTGGTGACGGCCGGCGCGCCGGTCGCCGGCGCGTAGTACGCCGCGGCGGGATGGTCGTGCGCGTCGTGGCTCATCCTGTTCCCCCCTCAAGGACAGGTGGACATCTTCAACCAAGGACGTGCCTGGTCGCTAACGTGTCTGGACGTGTCCCTCCCTCCCAGCTCCAAGTTGCTCGTGGGCGTGTTCGTCGCCAATGGCGCCATCCACCTGGCCAAGCCCGACGTCTACGAGCCGCTGATGCCCTCGTGGATGCCGGCCCACCGCGAGGTGATCCTGGCCAGCGGCGTGGCCGAGCTGATCTGTGCACTGGGCATGGTGGTGCCGCGGACCCGTCGCCTCGCCGGCTGGTCCAGTGCCGCGCTGCTGCTCGGCGTCTGGCCGGGCAACCTGCAGATGGCGCTCGACAGCAACCGGTCCTCCAGCACGGCGTTCAAGGTCGCCGCGTGGGGCCGGATGCCGCTGCAGGTGCCGTTGATCCGCGCGGCCGTCGCGGCCGCCCGGTCGGCGGGCTGACAGGATGAGCCGTGCGTCAGGCGACCCGCGGCTGGACGGTGGGAGACAGGGCGCTGGCCCGCTCGCAGCCGACGTCGGTGCACCGGACCGTGGCTGCCTTGCGCGGGCCGTTGGTCTCGAGCAGCACCGCGGTGGTGGTCTCGAAGGCGATCGCGCCGAACCAGCCCTTCACCGTGTAGGCGCCGAACTTGTGCCCGGTACTGCCGCGAACGGCGACGTAGCCGGGGCCGATGCCGTCGCTGAGGATGTCGACGGTGGCGATCCGGCTCCCGTCTGCGTTGAAGCCCTCGACCCGCTCCTTGCAGGACTTCCACAGCTGCGCGCCGGTCGAGAGCGTGCGCACGACGGTGCAGCCGCCCTGGTAGGGGTCCTTGGTGTAGGTGGCCAGCACGTCGGCAGAGAGGTCGCCGTCGTACCCGGAGTCACGGGCCACCACGCCGACCGAGTTGGTGCTCGTGGTCCAGAGCCAGGTCTTGTCCGGGCCGCCGACGAGCACCCGGTCGGTGTCGGCGTCGAGCGCCGACGCGTACCCCTTGAAGCTGCGCGAGGCGACGGTGACGCCGCTCGTGGCCGACCAGACCGTGACGATCGTCTTCCGGTTGTTCGGGACCTTGGTGGAGACGAGGTTCTCGCCGTCGTCGGAGAGCTCCGTCTGGAAGATGTCGGCACCGCCCAGCTTGGTGCGGGTGCCGTCGGGCTGGACGCGTAGGAACTGGCCGTGCGCACCCTGCCGGTCCGCGGTGCCGACGATGTACGACGTGCCGGACTTGCCGAGCAGCCGCAGCGTGGGCGCCTTGATCCTGATCCGCGTCGCGCCGTCGACGATCGTCTTCCCCTCGAGATGGGGGATGGCCACGTCCCCCCCGCGCGGCAGCTTGGTCGGGTTGAGGGTCGTCGTCGCGGAGGCCGAGGAGGGCGCGGCGACGAGGGTCGCGGCCAGCGTGCCGGTGGCCAGTGCGACGAGGGTGCGGGACAGGGGGCGCATGGGGCGTCCTTTCGAGGCGTTCGTGGCTACGGGCCGCTGGGTGGCCCGTCTGGTGCGAAGACGCCCGGGCGGGGGATTTGGTTGCACCGTCTCACGGATACGGCACCGGGCGCCCGGCGAGCTCGCAGTGGCTGCCGGTGCAGCGGACGGTGCCGGAGCGGTTCTCGGAGAGAACGCCGATCAGCAGCGCGGTGGGGGTCTCCCAGTCGACGCCGCTGACGGTCGTCGGCCGCGAGGAGCGGTAGCGGGCGAGCACCCGGCCGTCGACGGTGCGCCCTGTGATCACGGAGATCGGGCCGTCCAGGTAGCGGCCCACCGTCGCCATCAGGGTCGCGTCGGCGTTGAACTCGAGGACCTGGTCGTCGCACATGGTCGTGACGACGTGGCCCGTGCTGACCCGCCTGATCCGCGTGCAGGCGCCCTCTGCGGTGTGCGTCGACGGGTCGAATCCGGCGACCACATCGGCGCTCAGGTCGCCGACGTACCCGCCGTCGCGGCTGAGGACGTCGAGCCTGTCGACGTCGGTGCGCCACAGGATCGTCCGTTTGCTGCCGCCGAGCAGCACCCGGTCTCCATCGAGGTCCAGGGCGTAGATGTGCCCGCGGAAGTTCCGCTTGGCGATCGGGGCTCCGGTGGTGGCGGAGCGGACCGTGACCGTGCTGGTCTGGCCGCGCCGGTCGCGGGTGGTGACCAGCCGCTGGCCGTCGTCGGCGAGCTCAGCGGGGTAGCTGTACGAACGGGCCAGCCGGGTCAGCGTGCCGTCGGGCGCCACGCGGACGATTCTGGAGTGCTCGTCGGTGTCGTCGCTCGCGGTGACGAGGTACGACGACCCCGACTTCCCGACGTACCTCAGGAGATCGGCGTCGACCTGGATGCGCAGGTCGCCGTCCACCAGCGTCTGCCCCTCGACGTGTGGCCCGACCACCGCGGGGCCGCGGTCCAGCCCGAGACCGACGGTCGTCTCAGGGACGGCGCCGGCCGGCGAGGGGACGAGTGCCGCGACAAGACCGGCGGCGACGGCGAGGGCAGCTCTCATGCTGGGTGGACGCTCGTGGCCGGGCCAGAGTTGCGCGCGGGCGAAACCGCGTCGAAGTCGGCGGCGGTCCGCCCGTACCCTTCTGGACATGATTCTCCGGATGTCCAGCCTGTTCGTGCGCACCCTGCGTGACGACCCCGCGGACGCGGAGATCCCGAGCCACCGGCTCCTGGTGCGCGCCGGCTACATCCGCCGCGCCGCACCCGGCATCTACACCTACCTGCCGCTGGGGCTGCGGGTGCTGCGCAAGATCGAGAACATCATCCGCGAGGAGATGGACGGGATCGGCGCCCAGGAGCTGCTGTTCCCGGCCCTGCTGCCCCGCGGGCCCTACGAGGAGAGCGGCCGCTGGACCGAGTACGGCGCCGGCATCTTCCGGCTCAAGGACCGCAAGGACGACGACTACCTCCTCGGGCCCACCCACGAGGAGATGTTCACCCTCGTGGTGAAGGACCTGTACTCGTCGTACAAGGACCTGCCGCTGGCGATCTACCAGATCCAGACGAAGTACCGCGACGAGGCACGGCCCCGCGCCGGGCTGCTGCGCGGCCGCGAGTTCGTGATGAAGGACAGCTACTCGTTCGACATCGACGACGCCGGCCTCGACGCGAGCTACGAGAAGCATCGCAACGCCTACATCCGGATCTTCGACAAGCTCGGCTTCGAGTACGTCATCGTCAAGGCCGAGGCCGGTGCCATGGGCGGCTCGAAGTCCGAGGAGTTCCTCGCCAAGGCCACGGTCGGCGAGGACACCTACGTCCGCTGCACCCGCTGCGACTACGCCGCCAACGTCGAGGCTGTCGACACCCCCGCGCCCGCGCCCACGTCGTACGACGAGGCGCCGGCCGCGCATGCCGAGCAGACGCCCGGCACGCCCACGATCGAGACGCTGGTCGCCCATCTCGACGCGGAGTTTCCTCGCGCCGACCGGCCCTGGACGGCTGCCGACACCCTCAAGAACGTCGTCTTCTCGGTGCGTCACCCCGACGGCACCGTCGAGGCACTGGCGGTCGGGCTGCCCGGTGACCGCGAGGTCGACGCCAAGCGGCTGGAGTCCAAGCTCGGTGAGGGTGTGGTCTTCGAGCCGTTCGGCGAGGCCGACTTCGCCGCCCGGCCGACCCTCGCCAAGGGTTACATCGGCCCCGGTGCGCTGGGTGAGAAGAAGCCTGCCGGCGTCCGCTTCCTACTCGACCCCCGCGTCGTCGACGGCACCCGCTGGGTCACGGGAGCCGACGTCGACGGCAGCCACGTGCTCGACCTGGTCGCCGGGCGCGACTTCTCCGGCGACGGTGTGATCGACGTGGGCGACGTGCGCGACGGCGACCCCTGCCCGGTCTGTGGCGCCACCGACGGCGGCATCCTGCGGTCCGCGCGCGGCATCGAGATGGGTCACATCTTCCAGCTCGGTCGCAAGTACGCCGACGCCCTCGACCTCCAGGTCCTCGACGAGAACGGCAAGCTCGTCACGGTCACCATGGGCTCCTACGGCATCGGCCCCTCGCGCGCGGTCGCCGCGATCGCCGAGGGCACCCTCGACGAGCTCGGTCTGTCCTGGCCGCGCAACGTCGCGCCCGCCGACGTGCACCTGGTCGCCACCGGCAAGGACGAGGAGGTCTTCGCCACCGCCGAGCGGATCGCCACGGAGCTGTCGGCGGCCGGTGTCGAGGTCCTCTACGACGACCGGCCCGGGAAGGTCAGCCCGGGCGTGAAGTTCAAGGACGCCGAGATGATCGGCGTACCCACCATCGTCATCGTCGGTCGCGATCTCGCCTCGGACGGCACCGTCGAGGTCCGCGACCGCGCTTCCGGCGAGCGCGAGAACGTCGCCGCGACTTCGGTCGTAGACCACGTGGTCGGAGTCGTCCGGGGCTAGGCCGCCCACCCTGGTGCCCTTGGTCACCATCGCTACTCCGCCGCACCCCGACTACCTAGACTTGACGTGTCACGGCGCGTTTCTGCGCCGTCCCGGACGAGGCACGTCGTACCCGGTGCGCGAAGACGACGTGGTCCGGGAGGGCACGTGTCCATCGAGAGCCTCATCCAGATCGCCGGGTCATTGCTGATCCTGGTGCCGTTCGTGCTGGTGCAGCTGCGCCGGATGCGCACCGACACCACGGCGTACGCCGCGCTCAACCTCGTCGGGTCGGCGGTGCTGGCGATCGACGCTCTGCACGGCCACCAGTGGGGCTTCCTCCTGCTGGAGGGCACGTGGGCCGTCGTGTCGGCGTACGCGCTCGTCCGCCGGGCGCCCGCGACGGCGCACTAGTTCCGACCGCGGTAGGACGCGGCGAGCGACCCGGGTCGGACAGGATCGGGGCATGGAGCGCCGGAGCATCGACCTGCCCGCGGGGACGATCCACTACCGCGAGAGCGGCCCCGAGGGCGGGCGGCCGGTGGTGTTCGTGCACGGGTTCCTTGTCGACGACACGTTGTGGTCCGACGTACCGGAGCGGCTGGCCGAGGCGGGGTTCCGCACGTATGCGCCGACCTGGCCGCTGGCCTCGCACACGACCGCCATGAAGCCCGGTGCCGACCTGTCGCCGCGCGGGGTGGCCCGCGTGGTGGCGAGCTTCCTCGACGCCCTGGACCTGCAGGACGTGGTGATCGTCGGCAGCGACACCGGGGGAGCAGTGTCGCAGCTGCTGCTCGACGAGGACCGGAGTCGAGTGGGTCGGCTGGTGCTGACCAACTGCGATGCGTTCGACTCGTTCCCGCCGGCGCCGTTCGGCGCGTTGTTCCGCGTGGCCCGGCATCAGTCCCTGGCCACGGCCCTGATGCAGCCGATGCGCTCCAGCTTCCTGCGGCACAGCCGGCTCGGCTTCGGCGGGCTGGTCCGGCGCCAGCTCGAAGCAGAGGAGAGCCGGCCCTGGGTGACGCCGTACCTCACCGACCGCGGCGTACGCCGAGACGTCACCGCGTTCGCGAAGGGCTGGGACCCCGACGAGCTGGTCCACTCGGCGAGGTGGCTCAAGACCTTCGACCAGCCGGTGCTGCTCTGCTGGGCGCCCGGCGACCCGTTCTTCAAGTACGAGCTCGCCAAGCGGCTGCTCGCGACCTTCCCGGACGCGACCCTGGTCGAGTTCCGCGGCGCGCGCACGTTCGTCTCCCTGGATCAGCCGGAGCGGCTGGCCGAGGAGATGGTGCGCTGGCTGCACTAGCGTCCACCTGTGGCCCCGGAGCCGACCCGAGCGCGCTTCCCCGACTTCTCGCCGAGGAGCGGGGGATACGAGAGCTTCTACGTCAAGGCCGCGGCGCCCGACCGATCCCTGGCGGTCTGGATCCGCTACACGATCCACCAACGCGCACACGGCTCGCCGCGGGGTTCGATGTGGTTCACGTGGTTCGAGGCTGGTGCCGCCGGGCCAATGGCGTCCAAGGTCACGGTCGGCACCGAACCCGAGGTCGCGGCGGACGGGACGCTGCACATCGGGGAAGGCGTCATCGGACCGGGTGTGCTGCGGGGCGCGGCGCCGTCGGAGGGCCTCGACGTGTCGTGGGAGCTCAGCTATGACGGTGCCGCAGAACCCCTCTGGCACTTGCCGCGCGAGTGGATGTACTCCGCGCGGTTGCCGAAGACCAAGCTGCTCTCACCCGTCCCGAGGGCGCGGGCCAGCGGGTCGGTGCGCCTCGGTGAGCGGCACGTCGAGCTCGACCACTGGCCGGCCATGGTCGGCCACAACTGGGGCACCCAGCACGCCGAGCGCTGGATCTGGCTCCACGGGGCGCTCTTCGACGGCCGGGGCAGCAACACCTGGCTCGACGTCGCTCTCGGGCGCATCAAGGTGGGTCCCTACACGACGCCGTGGATCGCCAACGGTGCCCTTTCCCTCGACGGTCGGCGCCACCGGATCGGCGGCATCGGGAAGGCCCGCGCCACCAACGTCGTCGAGTCGCCGGAGGCGTGCGAGTTCACCCTGCCCGGGACCGACATCACCGTCAGGGGCCGGGTGGCGGCGCGGCGCCAGGACCTCGTGGGCTGGGTGTACGCCGACCCGGACGGTTCGGAGCACGACACGGTGAACTGCTCCATCGCTGACCTGGAGCTCGAGGTGGAGCTCGCCGGCTCTCCGCCGCTGAGCCTGGCGGCACCCGGATCCGCCACCTACGAGCTCGGCATGCGGGAGAAGGACCACGGGATCACGATCCAGCCCTTCCCCGATCACTGAGTGCGGATGAGTGCGCTTTAGGGTGGCGCGATGCCGATCGACGCCGTGATCTTCGACTGGGGCGGCACGCTCACCGCGTGGCACGACATCGACTTCCACGCCGAGTCGCTGGCCCTGGCGCAGGCGGTGGTGAACGCAGACCACGAGATCGATGTCTCCCAGCAGCTTCTCCACGCGGCCGGGAACACGATCTGGAGCCGCTCGCGCGACCACCAGCAGAGCGCCACGGTCGCGGACCTGTTCGACGAGGCCGGCCTCGACCACGACCCGGAGCTGCTCCAGGGCTACTACGACTTCTGGGAGCCGCACACCTACACCGACCCGGCGGTGCGGCCGACCTGGGAGGCGCTCCGGGCGGACGGCATCAAGGTCGGCGTGCTGTCGAACACGATCTGGCCGCGCGCCTGGCACGAGCGGATCTTCGAGCGCGACGGCGTGCTCGACCTGGTCGACGGTGACGTCTACACGAGCGAGATCCCGTGGACGAAGCCGTCACCGCGGGCCTTCGCACGCGCCATGGAAGCGGTGGGAGCCACCGATCCGGCGCGCTGCGTGTACGTCGGCGACCGGCTCTTCGACGACGTCTGGGGCGCCCACAATGCCGGGCTCCGGGCGATCCACCTGCCGCACAGCGCGATCCCGCCCGAGCAGATCGGGCACACCGAGGGCGAGCCGGATGCCGTCGTACAGTCCCTCGACGAGGTCCCGGGCCTGGTCCGACACTGGGGCTGACCTGCAAAAAGCGGAACTAGCGCGCAGTACGCCGCTCCGGTCCGGCCTGGATACCCCGCGGGGTACAACTTTTGCAAGAACTTGCAATGCAGACTTGTGCAGGAATCGCTCCCTCGCGGTCGGGGGCACGTGCGTTGCATAGTCATGCCAGGACGAAGCAGGTGGGGAGGCCCAAGCCAGGGGTCCCAAAGCGTTCGCCTCAGCGGTCCGCGTACTCGTCGGCTCCGGGGAATATCTCGGGAGTTCCCCGGAACGACAGTTCGCGGGCCGCGGCGTCGTTTAAGAGCGCGATGGCCTCGAGCCGGCGCGACCCGGCCGTGGCTCCCACGAGGGCGGCGTACGTCGAGGCGCACGCCCGCTCCAGCGCCAGCGCCGCGAGGTAGCGGCCGTCGGTCGTGTCCAGCCCGGCGGGCGGGGTGTACGCCGGCGCGGCCGCCGTCGGGGCGGCCCCCAGCGCCGCGATCTCGCCGATGAGCGTGTCGCGCCGGTCGCGGTGCGCCTCGTAGGCCGCCCGTAGCGCCAGGTACAGCGGCCCCTCGGCCGCCTGCGAGGTCCGCGACCCGATCAGGCCGTAGACGTAGACCGCGGCGTGCTCGGCGGCGAGCGTGGTCTGGAGGGCGTCCACCTCGGTGGTCATTCGGGTGATCCGGAGCTGGGGGGTGGCGGGAGCGTCGCGAGGTGCTGAGTCGTGGACGCCGACATCGACGCGAGCAGCTTGGCCAGGGCGCCGCTCTCGGCCCGCCCGGCGGCGTCGACGAGGCTCGCCTGGAGCTCGGTCTCGCTCGATCGGACCGCCTCGGCGGCGGCGGACAGGTCGGCCGGTCGCGACGCGGGCGCCTCGCCATCGAGGTCGCCCTCGAGGACCTCCACATGCGCGCGGTGGGCGTGCAGCACGGGCGCGACCGTCGGGCGCAGCTGCTTGAACCGACGGGCGGCCTGGAGCACGGCAACGGCAGCGCCGAGCCGCGCCAGCACGTCGTCGACCAGGGCCTCGTCGGGGGTGAGCTCGGGTTCCTGGGCGACCGAGGACGACGGGGTCGGCGACCCGGTCGCGCCGCTCTCCCCGAGGTCGTCGCCGGTGTCGCAGCCGGCCGCGAGCATCGTCGCGGCAATCCCGCCGAGTGCGCCGCTGAGTGCGGTCCGCCGACGCACGAGCGGAGGGTCGGGCAGCACGGCGCGACCTTATCCGGGCCGCTCGACCGAGCGGCTATCGTGAGTCGGAACAGCTCCACCGCAGCACACAACCAGCACCACACAACAGCACACAGGAGGTCGCCGCCGTGGCCAAGGCACAGGATGCCGTCCGGGACCGGATCGAGCAGGAGCTCGCGACCCCCTTGGGTGCCCTCGGCCTCGACGTCGAGGCGGTTGAGCTGACTCCTGCCGGCAAGCGCCGGATCCTGCGGGTCGCGGTGGACGCCGACGACGGCGTCACCTTGGACGAGGTCGCGGGCGCCGCGAAGACGGTCTCCGAGGTGCTCGACGCCAGCGACGTGATGGGTGAGCAGCCCTACACGCTCGAGGTCACCTCGCGCGGCGTCGACCGCCCGCTGACCCTGCCCCGGCACTGGCGGCGCAACACCGACCGCCTGGTCAAGGTGACGACGACGGACGGCGACACCGTCACCGGCCGGATCGTCGGCTCCGACGATGCCGCCGCGACCCTCGACGTCGAGGGCGCCGCGCGCGAGGTCGCCTACACCGAGGTCGCCAACGCGCTGGTCCAGGTCGAGTTCAACCGCAAGTCTTCAAGCCAGGAGTCGTAACCATGGACATCGACCTCAACATCCTGCGCAGCCTGGAGCGTGAGAAGGAGATCTCCTTCGACGTGCTCGTGGAGGCGATCGAGCAGGCCCTGCTCACGGCGTACCAGAAGACGCCGGGGGCGGCAGAGCAGGCCCGCGTCCTCCTGGACCGCAAGTCCGGTCACGTGACCGTCTTCGCCGCCGAGCTCGACGACGAGGGCGAGAAGATCGGTGAGCACGACGACACGCCCGAGGGGTTCGGCCGGATCGCCGCAACGACCGCGAAGCAGATCATGCTGCAGCGGCTACGCGACGCCGAGGACGACGTCCGCTACGGCGAGTTCTCCGGCAAGGAGGGCGACATCATCTCCGGCATCATCCAGCAGGGCCGCAACCCGGATGACGTCATGGTCGACCTCGGCAAGCTCGAGGCGATGCTCCCGACGGCCGAGCGGGTGCCGGGCGAGAAGTACGTGCACGGGACCCGGATCAAGTGCCTGGTGTTCTCGGTGCGCAAGGGGATGCGCGGCCCGCAGATCACGCTGTCGCGGTCGCACCCCAACCTGGTCAAGAAGCTGTTCGCCCTCGAGGTCCCCGAGATCGCTGACGGCACGGTCGAGATCGCCGCGATCGCCCGCGAGGCCGGGCACCGCACCAAGATCGCGGTCAAGTCGACCGCGCCCGGCGTCAACGCCAAGGGCGCCTGCATCGGCCCGATGGGACAGCGGGTCCGCAACGTGATGTCGGAGCTGCACGGCGAGAAGATCGACATCGTCGACTGGTCCGACGACCCCGCGGAGCTTGTCGCCCAGGCGCTCTCGCCGGCCCGGGTCAGCGCCGTCGAGGTGGTCGACCTCGAGGCCCGCTCGGCCCGCGTCATCGTCCCCGACTTCCAGCTGTCCCTCGCCATCGGCAAGGAGGGCCAGAACGCCCGCCTCGCGGCCCGCCTCACCGGCTGGCGGATCGACATCCGCTCCGACGAGGCACCGCCGGACTGACCGCGTGTTCGTCGCGGGGGACGGTCCGGTCGGCGTCCTGGTGCTCGCCGGGTCGAGCGGCCGGGTCGAGGAGGACCGCTGCCGAGTCCTGGCCGGGCTGGGCGCAACGGCGGCGTCGTACCGCTGGTTCGGCGAGACGATCGACCGGGTGCCGCTGGAGTCCTTCGAGGAGCCCTTGGCGATGCTGCACGAGCGGTGCGAGCGGCTGGTCGTGCTCGGGACGTCGAAGGGCGGGGAGGCCGCGCTGCTGCTCGGCTCGCTGCATGCCGAGATCGACGCCGTGGTCGCGATCTCGGCGCCCCATGTCGTGTGGGCGGGGCTCTCCCAGGAGCGACCGCAGCGGTCGTCGTGGAGCCGTGGCGGCGAGCCGCTCTCGTTCGTGCCGTACGACGACGACTGGGAGCCGGACACCGACCCGGTCGAGTTCGTGGGCATGTACGAGCAGAGCCTCGAGACGTACGCCGACCGAGTGCCGGCCGCCCGGATCCCGGTCGAGCGGATCGGCGGCGAGGTGCTGCTGGTCGCCGGCGGGGACGACCGGCTCTGGCCTTCGTGTGACTTCGCCGAGCGGATCGTGGACCAGCGCAGCGCAACCGGTCTGCACACCGAGCTGGTCAGTCATCCGCGGGCCGGGCACCGACTGGTCCTGCCCGGAGAGCGGCCGAGCGCGGCCTCACACCTGATGCACGGCGGCACGCCGGAGGCGGACGCGGCGCTCGGTGCCCTCGTCTGGCCGCACCTGGAAGAGCTGCTGGGTTAGACGGGGTCGAGGCACTCAGCGGGTAGGTCGAACCAGCGCAGGTGCTCGAAGTCGGCACTCACCCGGTCGCCGACGCCGTCCTCGCCAACGACCTCGGGGAGCGACTCGAAGAGCGCCACCGCCTCCGAGAGGTAGCCGGCCAGGGCACTCTCCGGGGCGGTGTCGTGCTGGCGCGGATAGGTGAGCACGCCGTCCGCGTCGTAGGACAGGTGGGTCAGCCGCAGCGGCGGCTCGACCGGGCCGACGCGGTGCTGCCAAAGGCCGGTCATGGGGTCGAACCTGTACTGCGGCGCGAGCTTGTGGCCGTGGTCGGCGACGAGCGCGACCGCGCGGACGACGTACTCGAAGACCGCCTCGCTGACGAAGTAGTTGAAGTTGATCCGGACCCAGCCGGGCTTGATGCCCTCGCAGCCGCCGGTGATCTCGCGCTCGAACTCGTGGGACCGCTCGAGGTCGATGCCGAGCAGCCGGTGGCCGTAGGGGCCTGCGCACGAGCAGCCGCCGCGGCTCTGGATGCCGAACAGGTCGTTGAGGATCGAGACCACGAGGTTGTGGTGCAGGTAGCGCCCGGCGGGTCGGCGGATCACGAAAGACACGATGGAGAGCCGCTCGGCGTCGGGGTTGCCGAGCACCTCGATGGAGGCGTGCTCGCGCCAGGCGGTCACCGCGCGACGCAGGAAGTCCTCCTCGTGGGCGCGGATCGTGGCGACGCCGACGGCGTCCTTCAGAGCGAAGACGAGCCCGGCGCGGATGGACTCCACGATCGCGGGCGTGCCGCCCTCCTCGCGGTGGGCGGGGTCGAGGATGTAGCGGTGCTCCTGCGGGTTGACGTAGGAGACCGTGCCGCCGCCGACCACGTCCGGCACCGAGTTGGTGAGCAGTCCGCGGCTCACGACCAGGACCCCGGGGGTGCCGGGACCGCCGATGAACTTGTGCGGCGAGAAGAACATCGCGTCCTTGCGAGCGGCGGGGTCACCGTCGTGGGGGTTCATCTCGATGTCGACGTACGGCGCCGCGGCGGCGACGTCCCACAGCGCCAGCGCGCCGTGCTCGTGCAGGAGCCGGGTGATCCGGTGGGTGTCGGTGACGATCCCGGTCACGTTGCTTGCCGCGCTGAACGAGCCGATCTTGAGCTCGCGGTCGGCGTACCGCTCGAGCTCGGCGGCGAGCTGGTCGACGTCGATGTGGCCGTCCGCGTCCTCGTGGATCGTGACCACGTCGGCGATCGACTCGCGCCAGGGCAGCTCGTTGCTGTGGTGCTCGTAGGGACCGATGAAGACGACGGGCCGCTGCTCGCGCGGGATCTGGGCGGAGAGCTGGTGGCGGCGGTCGAGGTCGGCAGGGAGCCGGATGCCGAGGATGCCCACCACCTTGTCGATCGCGGCCGTGGTGCCGCTGCCGCAGAAGATCACCACGGTGTCGTCGTCGCCGTTGACCGAGCGGTGGATCTGGGCGCGGGCGTCCTCGCGCAGCCGGGTGGTCTGCAGCCCGGTGCCGCTGCTCTCGGTGTGCGTGTTGGCGTAGCGGGGGAGCACCTCGTCGCGGACGAAGTCCTCGATGAAACCGAGGGCGCGGCCGCTGGCCGTGTAGTCGGCGTAGGTCACCCGGCGCGGGCCGAACGGCCCGTGCATCAGCTGGTCGTCGCCGATCACCGACTCCCGGATCTTCTGCAGGATCGGCGGGTCCTGCAGCTCGGGGTTGCGCGGCGGGATGGCGCACCAGTCCCTCGCACCCGCACCCATGGGTGGACCCTACGTCTGTTGGCGGCTTTCGGCGCCGTACCGCGTGCAGACCCAGCCGTCGGCGTCGGCGAGCAGCTCGACGGTGTCGCAGTTGCCGAGCGGGCCCCGCTCGGCGTCCATGCGGGCAATGGCGGGTACGCCGAGGCCGATCGCGCCGCCGTGCGAGACCACCACGACCGTCTCCCCGGGGTGCGCGTCCGCCACCTCGCGGAGCACCTCGTCGAACCGGTCCGCTATCTCGCGGCCGGTCTGGCCGCCGGGCAGCCGGACGTCGAGGTCGCCGGCCATCCACCGCCCGTAGATCTCCAGGAACGGGTCCAGATCCCGGGTCTCACTGGACAGGTCGCCGCTGGAGAACTCGCACAGTCCCCGACGCGTGGTCACGCCCACGCCTAGCCGGGCGGCAACGATCTCGGCCGTCTGAACCGCACGGGCCAGGGTGCTGGTCCACACGTGTGCGACCTTGAGGCTGGCCAGCTCCTCGCCGAGCTCCGCCGCCTGACGCCGCCCCAGGAGGGTCAGCGAGCCGCCCTCGTCGTCCCACTCGGACGACTCGTACTCCGCCTCCCCGTGCCGGGCGACCACGAGCGTGGTCGCGCATTGCAGAGCCGTCATGGACGAACGCCGGCGACCCGGTCGACGACGAGCCGGGGCACCAGGTGGGCGTCGTCGCCGACCGACCACTCGGGGAAGTCGTAGATCGTGAGCATCAGCTGCAGGGGGTACGTCGGCGGCCGGGCGCAGCGGCGCAGCACGACTCCGTCCACGGTGAAGACCGCTTCGTCCGCGTCCCAGTCCACGGCGTACAGGTGCGGCTCGCGCACGTCGATGGGGAGCCGGGGCGCCTCGAAGTCCTCCCGCAGCGCCGGGTCGCGGAAGGCCTTGATGCCCACGCCGACCTCGGCCGACGACGCGTCGGCGGGGCCGAGCGCGTTGCCGAAGATCTCGAACACGCACAGCTCGCCGCACCGCTCCTGGGCCTCGTCGTCCTCGAAACCGCTCATGAAGAGCGCAGCCATCGAGCGAGGCGAGAGGTCCATGCGGGCCGAGATCTCGACCCGGCCGTGGCCGTGGTCGGCAGAGGGCAGCCAGCCCTCGAACCGCTCCTGCTCCTCCAGCACGACCTGCCCCTCGCGGAACCGCCCCTGGCCGTACGCCGACCCGACCGGCCCCGACCAGCTCCCGGACTGGATGCCAGACACCCGCAGCGGTGGGTCGTGGTCACCCTCGCACCACACCGGGTGGTCGACCGGGATCTCGAGACTGAGCCCGTCGCCGTCCACGCGGTAGCTCGCTCGCGACCGGTCCCGCGACGACCAGGCCGGCAGGTAGTAGGGGGACCAGGTGCCAGGATCGAGGCCCGGACCGCTGAACAAGTCCTCGAACCACGCCTGGTCAACGGCTCCGAGTGCCATGCCGAAACGCTATCGGTGCGCGCCCGGGTTCGGGAACGGGGCCTCCGAGCGGTAGTGTTGATCCTTGGTGGCTAGCGAACCGGTCCGGACCTGCATCGGATGTCGAGCGCGAGCCGCCAAGCGTGAGCTGGTGCGGGTGACCGTCGGCTCGGACTCGCACGGCCAGCCGGTCGTCGTTCCCGATCCGCAGGGCACTGCACCCGGCCGCGGGGCGCACTTGCACCCCACGACCGCGTGCTACGAGCTCGCCGTGCGCAGGAAGGCGTTCGGCCGGGCCCTCCGGATTTCAGGTGGGAGGGTCCCGGGCAAGCTGGAGAGCGCGGCGGTGGGGGACTACCTCACCGGAATCGCACCCGAACAGACCGAAGACCGAGAAGAAGGCTGGAGCAGCAGCTCATGAGCACTCGATGAGTACTTCCCGATGAGTTTGCAACACCGCTAACGGCTTCGAGGCAACACCCCCAACGAGGGTCTCGAGGCCAGAAGGAGAAACGTGGCCAAGACCCGAGTTCACGAACTCGCCAAGCTCTACAACGTCGAGAGCAAGTTTGTTCTCGAGAAGTTGAAGGAGATGGGCGAGTTCGTCAAGTCTCCCTCCTCGACGATCGAGCTTCCCGTCGAGATGAGGTTCAAGAAGGAGTACGGCGACCAGCTGAAGTCTGTCGCCGAGACTCCCGCCCCGGCCGCACCGGCCGACGACAAGCCGGCCGCCAAGAAGGCGCCAGCCAAGAAGGCTGCTGCCAAGAAGGTGGCCGAAGCCGAGCCAGAGGCCGTCGAGGCCCCGGCCGAGCCCGCCCCCGAGGTGGAGGCTCCCGCCGCCGCCGCGGCGCCCGCGCCACCCGTGGCTCCGGTTGCACCGGAGCCGCCGGCCGAGCCCGAGGCCCCGGCCGCCGAGTCCGACACCGAGACCCCCAAGGCACCGGCCCCGCGGCCGGTCGGCCGACCCGGCGCCCCGCGCCCGGGCAACAACCCGTTCGCATCCAGCCAGGGCATGGGCCGCCGGCCCGCGCCGCGTCCCGGCACCGAGGCCGCAGGCAGCGACGCTGTCCCTGAGGGGCAGCGTCCGCCGCGCCCGCCGGCCGAGGGCCGTCCAGGCATGCCTCGTCCCAACCCGGCGATGATGCCCAAGTCTCCTGCTGCCTTCGGCGGCGGTCCCGGTGGCCGTGGCCCCGGTGGCCCCGGTCGTGGTGGCCCCGGTGGTGGCCCCGGTCGCGGTGGCCCCGGAGGTCCGGGTGCCCCCGCTCGCGGAGGAGCCCCCGGGCGTGGTGGTGCTGGCGCAGGCGCCGGCGCCCCCGGTCGCGGTGGTGGCGGCGGCTTCGGCCCCAGCGGCGGTGGCCGTCCGGGCGGCGGTCGTCCCGGCCAGCGCGGCTCGACCCAGGGTGCGTTCGGCCGTCCAGGCGGCCCCTCACGCCGTGGCCGCAAGTCGAAGCGGGCCCGTCGTCAAGAGTTCGAGGCCATGGAGGCCCCGACGATCGGCGGCGTACGCGTCCGCAAGGGCAACGGCGAGACCGTCCGGCTGCCCCGCGGTGCCTCGCTGACCGACTTCGCCGACCGGATCGGCGTCGACGCGGCCCAGCTCGTGCAGATGCTGTTCAGCCTCGGCGAGATGGTGACCGCGACCGAGTCGGTCAACGACGCCACGCTCGAGCTGCTCGGCGAGGAGCTCAACTACATCGTCGAGGTCGTCTCGCCCGAGGACGAGGACCGCGAGCTGCTCGAGTCGTTCGACCTCGAGTTCGGCGAGGACGAGGGCGACGAGTCCGACCTCGCCTTCCGTCCGCCGGTGGTCACCGTCATGGGTCACGTCGACCACGGCAAGACCAAGCTCCTCGACGCGCTTCGTGACGCCAACCAGGTCGACAAGGAGGCCGGTGGCATCACCCAGCACATCGGTGCCTACCAGGTCACCGCCCAGGTGGACGACAACGAGCGCCGGATCACCTTCATCGACACCCCGGGTCACGAGGCGTTCACCGCCATGCGTGCGCGTGGGTCGCAGTCGTCCGACATCGCGGTCCTCGTGGTCGCTGCCGACGACGGCGTGATGCCCCAGACGGTCGAGGCGCTCAACCACGCCAAGGCCGCCGGAGTGCCGATCGTGGTGGCGGTCAACAAGATCGACAAGCCCGACGCCGACGCGACCAAGGTTCGAGGCCAGCTCACCGAGTACGGCCTGGTCCCCGAGGAGTACGGCGGCGACGCGATGTTCGTCGACGTCTCCGCCAAGGCCGGCACCAACCTCGACAAGCTGCTCGAGGCGATCGTGCTGACCGCCGATGCGTCGCTCGACCTGCGGGCCAACCCCAACCAGGACGCCCAGGGCATCGTGATCGAGGCCCACCTCGACCGCGGCCGTGGCCCGGTGGCCACCGTCCTGGTCCAGCGCGGCACGCTGCGCGTGGGCGACTCGATCGTGGCCGGCGCCGGTCACGGCCGGGTGCGGGCGATGCTCGACGAGCACGGCGAGAACATCGAGGAAGCTGACCCGGGTCGTCCGGCGATGGTCCTCGGTCTCACCGCGGTGCCGGGTGCCGGCCAGACGTTCATCGTGGTCGAGGACGACCGGATGGCGCGTCAGATCGCCGAGCGCCGGGAGTCGCGCGAGCGGGCGGCCATGCAGGCCAAGCGCCGCGTGCGTCGCACCCTCGAGGACTTCATGGCCTCGATGGAGAAGGGTGCCGAGAGCCAGGAGCTCAACCTGATCCTCAAGGGCGACGTGTCCGGTTCGGTCGAGGCGCTCGAGGATGCGCTCGCTCAGATCTCGGTCGGCGACGACGTGAGCATCCGCATCATCGACCGCGGTGTCGGTGCGATCACCGAGACCAACGTCGACCTGGCCGCCGCCTCCGACGCGATCATCATCGGCTTCAACGTCCGGCCCCAGGGCAAGGCGACGGAGCTGGCCGACCGCGAGGGCGTCGAGATCCGCTACTACTCGGTCATCTACCAGGCGATCGAGGAGATCGAGGCGGCCCTCAAGGGCATGCTCAAGCCGGAGTTCGAGGAGTCGAGCCTGGGCCAGGCGGAGATCCGCGCGATCTTCCGCTCGTCCCGGCTCGGCAACATCGCGGGCTGCATGGTCACCAGCGGTGTCATCCGGCGCAACGCGAAGGTGCGCGTCATCCGTGACGGCGCCGTCGTGGCCGACAACCTCGACCTCGCCTCGCTCAAGCGCGAGAAGGACGACGCGACCGAGGTCCGCGAGGGCTTCGAGTGCGGCCTGGTGCTGCGCAACTTCCAGGACATCAAGGAAGGCGATGTCGTGGAGGCGTTCGAGATGAAGGAAATCCCCCGCGCCTGACCCACACGCCGAGTCGGCGCTACTGCTCAGCAGCAACGCCGACTCGGCGGGTTACTCGTCAGCAGCAACGCCGACTCGGCGAGGAGTAGGGAGACATGGTCAGTCCACGGGTCAGGAAGATCGCCGACCGGATCCACGAGATCGTCGCGGAGCTGCTCGAGCGGCGACTCAAGGACCCCCGGTTGGGGTTCGTGACCATCACCGACGTGCGCCTCACCGGCGACACCCAGAACGCCACGATCTTCTACACCGTCCTCGCGGGCGCTGTCGGGGAGCAGACCGACGAGGCGGCGCTGGCCGCCACCGGGGCGGCGCTGGAGTCGGCCAAGGGCATGATCCGGTCCGAGGTCGCCAAGCAGCTCGGCATGCGGCACGCGCCGTCGCTGGAGTTCGTGGCCGACGCGCTGCCGGAGACGGCGCGCCACCTCGACGAGGTCTTGGCCAAGGCCCGCGAGCTGGACGAGGCCGTGGCGGCGCAGCGCGGCTCGGCGTACGCCGGGGACGAGGACCCCTACAAGAAGCCGCGCGAGGTCCCCACCGACGACGACGTCGACCCGACCGAGGATGACTGAGCCCGGGCTCGTCGTCGTCGACAAGCCGGCCGGGATCACCTCCCACGACGTCGTGGCCCGCGTCCGGCGGCTGGCCGGCACCCGCAAGGTCGGCCACGCGGGGACGCTCGACCCGATGGCCACGGGCGTGCTGGTCCTCGGGGTCGACCGCGCCACCCGTCTCCTCGGCCACCTGATGCTCACCGACAAGGCGTACGACGCCACGGTGCGCCTCGGCGTCGCCACCACCACGGACGACGCCGAGGGCGAGGTCGTCTCGAGCGCCTCGGCCGCTGCGCTCTCCGAGGACGACGTGCGCAGCGTGCTCTCCGAGTTCGTGGGCGACCTCCTCCAGGTTCCCACCGCGGTCTCCGCGATCAAGGTCGACGGCAAGCGCGCCTACCAGCGGGTCCGCGACGGCGAGCAGGTCGAGCTCCAGGCCCGACCGGTCACGGTGCACGAGCTCGTCGTCCACGACGTCCGACCCGGCGACGAGGTCGTTGACGTGGACCTCTCGCTGCGCTGCACCAGCGGCACCTACGTGCGCGCGATCGCGCGTGACGCCGGCGTCCGGCTCGGTGTGGGCGGCCACCTGGCCGCGCTGCGGCGTACCGCCGTCGGACCCTACGGCCTCGACGCCGCCCGCACCCTCGACGAGCTCGCCGACCGGTTCGAGCTGATGCCGATCGCGACCGCCGCGCGCGCTGCGTTCCCGTCGGTCGACCTCGACGACGAGGCGTCGGGCGACGTCCGGGTGGGCCGCCCGCTCGAGCTCGAGCTGTCGGGGCTGAGCGCGGTGTTCGCCCCGGACGGCGAGTTCCTGGCTCTTTACGAGCCCCGCGACGGGGTGGCCCGTCCGGTGGCAGTGTTCGTGTAGGACCTAGGCTTCCCGCCGTGGAGATCTGGCGTTCGCTCGCCGAGGTGCCGGCCGATCTGGGCGGCACCGTCGTCACGATCGGCAACTTCGACGGCGTGCACCTCGGTCACCAGCACGTGCTGGCCCGCGCCCGCGAGATCGGCGACGAGCGCGGGCTGCCGGTGTGCGCCATCACGTTCGACCCGCACCCGATGGCGGTGCTGCGCCCCGAGCACGCGCCGACCCAGCTGACCACCGTCGAACGCCGGGCCGAGCTGCTCGCCGAAGCGGGTGTCGACCACGTGCTGGCGCTGCCGTTCGACCGCGACATGGCGTCGTGGACGCCGGAGGAGTTCGAGCAGCGGGTGCTGGTCGACGCCGTCCACGCCGAGGCGGTCGTGGTCGGCGCCAACTTCCGGTTCGGCACCAGGGCCTCCGGTGACGTCGCCACCCTCCAGGCCTTCGGGGCGGAGCACGGCTTCACCGTGGAGGGGATCCCGCTCGACGGCGGCCCGATGGTCTGGTCGTCGACCTACGTCCGCACCTGCCTGGCCGCCGGGGACGTGGCCGGTGCGTCGGAGGCCCTCGGCCACCCGTACTCCGTGCGCGGCATTGTCATCGAGGGTGACCGACGCGGCCGCGAGCTCGGCTTCCCGACCGCCAACGTGCCGACCGACGGGATGACCGCGGCCCCGGCCGACGGGGTGTACGCCGGGTGGCTGAAGCGGCTCGACACCGGCGAGACCTACCCGGCCGCGATCAGCGTCGGCACCAACCCGACCTTCGACGGCGTTCGCGCCCGGCGGGTCGAGAGCTACGTGCTCGACCGCACCGACCTGGAGCTCTACGGCGTCGAGGTGGAGGTCTCGTTCGTCGACCGGCTGCGCGGCATGGTCGCCTTCGAGTCCGTCGAGAAGCTCGTCGAGCAGATGCGCGCGGACGTGTCGCGGGCGCGCGAGCTGCTGGGCAAGTAGCGGCACCGCGCGACCGGCACCCTTGCGCGACCCGGTTGGGCGGTCAGCCAGCAACCGGGAACCGGCCGCCGGAGCCATCTGGAGGTTGCCTGCTGACCGCCACGCTGGCGCGACCCGGTTGGGCGGTCAGCCAGCAACCGGGAACCGGCCGCCGGAGCCATCTGGAGGTTGCCTGCTGACCGCTGTCGTGAAGCTAGCGCCGTCGGGCCACCGTCACGCCGTCCCGGATCGGCAGCATCACCACGTCGACGCGGTCATCGGCCGCGACCCGGTCGTTGACCGCCCGCATCGCGACGGCCCGCTCACCCTGCTCACCGTCGTCGAAGATCCGGCCCCCGAGCAGCACGTTGTCGAGCAGTACCAGCCCGCCCGGGCGCAGCCGGCCCACCAGCTCCTCGTAGTAGGTCGGGTAGCTCTCCTTGTCGGCGTCCACGAACGCGAAGTCGATCGTCGGCTCGGCCGGCAGGGCGGCCAGCGTCTCGGCCGCCGGCGCCAGCCGCAGCTCGATGCGGTCCGCGACTCCCGCCTCGGCCCAGTAGCGCTGCGCGACCTCGGTCCACTCACCGCTCACGTCGCAGGCCAGCAGCCGGCCGCCGTCGGTCAGCCCGCGTGCGATGCAGATCGACGAGTAGCCGGTGAAGGTGCCGACCTCGACGGCGTTCCGTGCGCCGGTGAGCCGGACCAGCATGGTCAGCAGCGCGCCCTCGTCGGAGGTGATCTGCATGCCGGCGACGTCAGGGAAGGTGGTCCTGGTCTCCTCGGCCAGCCGGGCCAGCACGTCGTCCTGCGCGGTGCTGTGCGCCAGCAGGTAGTCGCTGACGGTCTCCTCCGACGCGGCGATGTCCATCACGGTGATCACCCGGTCACGGTACGACGGGCACTAGCCTGCCCGGGTGCCGACCCCGACCGATACCCGCGCTCGTGCCGAGGCGTGGTTCCTCGAGCACGGGCTGCCGTACTTCGTCGACGACCTGCGCGCCGACGTACGTCGCCGGCTGCACCGGTCCCGGCTCCTCGTGGTGCTGGCACTCGCCCTGGGGCTCGGCGCCGTGGCGGGCGTGACGGTGGGGCTGCTGGCCGACAAGGACCAGGGCACCAACGGCTTCACCACCGGAGCCACGGTCGGGCTGGCCGTGGTCGCCGTCTACGCCCTGCGCGCGCTGAAGACCGGCACCATCGCACGGTGGGCGGCCGGCCGTGCCCTGGGCAGCCTCGGCCTCCTGGTGCCGCTGGCGACCCGAGCGTTGCCGATGCTGCTCCTGTTCATCACCTTCCTGTTCATCAACACCGAGGTCTGGCAGGTCGCGAGCGCACTCAGCCCGGGGGTGCTCGGTGGGTCGGTGCTGTTCTTCGGGCTGGCCGCGGTGTTCTTCCTGGTCTCCCGGCTCGGCGAGGAGCTCGACGAGGTCGACGACCTGGACGACACCGAAGCGGTCGTGGCGGCCTGTCGGGACACGCCGCTGCAGGACGATGCGCAGCTCCTGGCTGCCCGCGGCGAGGACTTCGCCGCCGACTCCCAGGTGGTAGGGCTCGAGAAGGCGAACCTGGTGCTCGCGCTGGTGATCGCCCAGGCTGTCCAGGTCCTGCTGCTGGCCGTCGCGGTCTCGGCCTTCTTCGTCGTCTTCGGCGCGGTGGCCATCGAGGACGACGTGATCCTGAGCTGGATCGGCAACAAGCCGTCCTACCCGCTCCACCAGCACGTGGTGAGCGTGCAGCTGCTCCAGGTGGCGATCTTCCTCGGCTCGTTCAGCGGCCTCTACTTCACCGTCTACGCGATAACCGACGCGAACTACCGCCAGCAGTTCTTCACCGAGATCCTCCGCGAGCTGCAGCGAGCCGTCGGCGTACGCGCGGTCTACCGCGACCTGCAGGACCGACCGGCGGACGAGGTCACAGACAGCCCCTCTACAAGCGGAGGTACGCCAGCACCGCCTGCACCCGCCGGTTGACCTCGAGGTCCACGGGCAGGTCGAGCTTGGCGAAGATGCTGTTGATGTGCTTGGCGACTGCCTTCTCGGTGACGTGGAGGGAGGCAGCGATCGAGGCGTTCGACCGGCCCTCGGCCATCAGCCCCAGCACCTCCTGCTCCCTGGCGGTGAGCCGTTCCAGCGGCTGGTCGCGACGCCGGGCCATCACCGTGGCCACGACCTCGGGGTCGAGGACGGTGCCGCCCTCCAGCACCCGGCGTACGCCGTCGATGAACTCGCGCACGTCGGAGACCCGGTCCTTGAGCAGATAGCCGATCGCGCCCTCGCCGCTGGCCAGCAGCTCGCGCGCGTAGAGCTGCTCGACGTACTGGGAGAGCACCAGCACCGGGAACCCGGGTCGCTGCGCGCGCACTGCGATCGCGGCGCGCAGCCCCTCGTCGGTGAAGGTGGGCGGCATCCGCACGTCGAGCACCGCGCCGTCGACCTGAGGGTCGAGCAGCGCGTCGTCGAGCTCGACGGCGTTGTCGACGGCTCTCGCCACGACGAACCCGGACCCCTCGAGCAGCTGTGTCAGGCCGGCGCGGAGGAGGGCATTGTCTTCGGCCAAGACAAGACGCACGGAACCTCCAGGGTGACGATCGTGGGCCCCCCGTCGGGGCTGGACACCGTCATCGTGCCGTCGAAGGCGGCCAACCGCCGCATCACGCCCCGCATCCCGGTGCCGGAGTCGACGTCCGCGCCCCCGCGCCCGTCATCGCTGACCACCACCCGGAGCCGCCCGCCCTCGTGGCTCAGCTCGACCCACGCCTGGCGGTGGCCGGCGTGCTTGGCCGAGTTGGCGAGGCACTCGGCGACCGCGAAGTAGACCGCGGACTCGATCGGCGCCGGCGGCCGCCCGCCCAGGGCGCCGACGACCTCGACCGGCACCGCCATGTCGAGGGCCAGCGCCCGGATCGCGCCGTCCAGCCCTCGGTCGGCGAGCACCGGCGGGTGGATGCCGCGCACCACCGAGCGCAGGTCGGAGATCGCCGCGCTCGTCGCGGCCCGGGCCTCGGTGACCGTACGACGCGCCGCCACCGGATCGGACTCGAAGAGCTCCTCGGCCATGCCCAGGCTCATCGAGACGGCGACCAGCCGGGCCTGCGTCCCGTCGTGCAGGTCGCGCTCCAGCCGGCGCAGCTCGGCCGCCGAGTGGTCCACGGCCGCGGCCCGGCTCTCGGTGAGCGCCGCCACCCGGCGCTCCAGCGTCTCGGTGTTGCTGTAGCTGAGGAACGCCCGGTCGACCACCGATCTGGTCCACAGGATCGGGTAGGACCCGAACCACCAGAAGAACCCGGTGACAACCCCGAGCAGCAGCACCACCACGATGAGCGACATCGCCCAGCCGATGCCGATCGCCCATACGATCCAGAGCACGTCGCGCCAGGTCATCGGGTCGGTGAGCATCGCAACGAGCCGGACGAGCGGGCCGCGCTCAGGGAGCGGCCGGTACGGCGGTGGCAGCTCGACGCCCAGCACCCGGCCGGCGATGTGTCGCTGTCGGTTGGCGATCACCCGGATCAGCGGGACGGCGGCGGCCACGAAGAAGATGCCGACCCAGACCACGACGAGCAGCCCGCCGACCAGGAAGAAAACCAGGCCGAGCACCAGCGGGACCATCCACAGCACCTGCTCGACGGCGTAGCCCGTCAGCAGGAAGGGGCTGGGCTGGTCACGGAGCCGCTCGAGGACGGTCGGCTCGGGCCCGGGGGGTTGTGTCACCGTTCCATCCTCCCCGAGCGGGTCGGTCCGGACAGTGGTGCCAGCACCACCACGGGTTGGGTCCTGGGACCCCTGACCGCAGGCTTCGCAGCGCGAAGGCTGGAGCCATGACGAATCCACTCTCTTCCTTCGCCCATCGCACCGCTCGCTGGTGCGCCCTGCACCCGTGGCGCGCGATCCTCGGCTGGGTCGCGCTCGTGGCCTTCGCCGTCGGTCTGGCCACGATGATCCCGACCCAGGAGACCAACGACGCCGACTACCGGCTCGGCGAGTCCGGCCAGGCGGACGCGATGATCGCCTCGGCCGACTTCGACGACTCAGACACCGAGCACGTGCTGATCAGCGCTGCGAGCGGCGACCTGGACAAGGCCCAGGCCCAGGAGGCGGCCGCCGCGGTCGTCGCCGGGATGACCGAGCTCCCGGACGTCGACGAGGTTGCCGAGCCCCAGGTCAGCCCGGACGGGTCGGCGTACCTCGTGTCGATCCAGCTGGCTCGTGACCAAGAGGACGTCGCCCCGCTGCAGGCGGTGACCGGGGCCGTGCAGGCCGACTTCCCGCAGCTCGACGTGCGCCAGACCGGTGACATCAGCCTCGACGAGGCGATCAACGACCGCGTCGCCGACGACCTGTCTTCGGCCGAGACACTCAGCCTCCCGGTGACGCTGATCCTGATGCTGCTCGCGTTCGGCGCGCTGATCGCGGCTGGCATCCCGGTGCTGCTCGCCGGCACCAGCGTCGCCGCCACGGTCGGCATTCTCGCTCCGGTCTCGCACCTGATCCACGCCGACGCCACGGTGACCAGCATGATCGTGCTGATCGGCATGGCCGTCGGTGTCGACTACTCACTCTTCTACCTCAAGCGCGAGCGCGAGGAGCGCGCCAAGGGCCACACCACCCGCGACGCCGTCGAGATCGCGGCCCAGACCTCGGGCCACTCGATCCTCGTCTCCGGTGCGGCAGTGATCTGCTCGATGGCAGGGCTGTTCGTGATCGGCGACCCGACGTTCAACTCGCTCGCGGTCGGCTCGATCATCGTCGTCGCGGTCGCCGTGCTCGGCTCGATCACCGTGCTGCCGGCGCTGCTGGCCAAGCTCGGCCGGTGGGTGGACCGCCCTCGCGTCCCGATCCTGCATCGGGTTGTCCGGCGGATGCGTCCCGGTTCGATCAGCGGCCGGGTGCTCGGCCCCGTGGTGAAGCACCCGCTGGTCTCGCTGATGCTGTCCACCGTCGTGGTGGTGCTGCTGGCGGTCCCTGCCCTTGGCATGAAGACGCACAGCGGCAACCTCGAGACCCTGCCCAGCTCGATCCCCGAGGCCAAGACCATGCAGGACCTGAGCAAGGCGTTCCCGTCGGAGGGCACGACGGCCGACCTGGTGGTCCGGGCCAAGGCATCCCAGCAGGACGAGGTCGCGGCGGCGCTGTCGAAGGTCGAGGCGTCCACGAAGGACTCGCCGCTGTTCCGGCCGTCGGGCACCGAGGTGAACGTCTCGCCTGACGGCACCACCTCGGTGCTCACCCTGGCGATGCCGTTCGACGAGTCCGACGGCCGCGTCGACACCGCGATCAAGCAGATCCGCTCGGATCTGGCCCCTGCGGCCCTCGACCACCTCAAGGTCGAGTACGCCGTCGGCGGCGACGCCGCGGAGTCGCTGGACTTCGTCGAGCGCCAGCAGTCCCGGCTGCCGCTGGTGATCGGGTTCGTGCTGCTGCTGACCCTGCTGATCATGGGCTTCACGTTCCGCAGCGTCCCGATCGCGTTGGTGTCGGCGGTGCTCAACCTGGCCTCGGTGGGCGTCTCGTTCGGGCTGATGACGCTGGTCTTCCAGCACGGCTGGTTCGAGAGCGCGCTGGACTTCAGCAGCCCGGGCTTCATCATCGACTGGCTGCCGCTGTTCGTGCTGGTCGTCCTGGTGGGGCTGTCCATGGACTACCACGTCTTCGTGCTCAGCCGGATCCGCGAGCACGTGCTGCGTGGGCTGCCGACGCGGCTGGCCGTACGCCAAGGTGTGGCCGACACGGCCGGTGTCGTGACCAGCGCGGCGGCGGTGATGGTCTCGGTGTTCTCCATCTTCGCGACGCTGTCGATGCTGGAGATGAAGATGATGGGCGTGGCGCTGTCGGGGGCGATCCTCCTGGACGCGACGCTGATCCGGCTGGTGATGCTGCCGGCGATCCTCTGCCTGCTCGGTGACCGGGCCTGGTGGCCCATGCGCCGGCCCCGGCCGCTCGGCGAGCGGGTGGTCGAGGACGAGCCGGCCTACGAGCTGGCGGGTCGTTGATCGTCGAGTGACGCGAAAGGGTCGTCCGCAAACGTTTGCGAACAGCACTTTCGCGCCACTCGACGCCCGCAAGTCAGTCCGCGTCGAGATCCTGTTCGACGAGTGCGGCGATGCTGTCGACGGCCGACTGGTCCTCACCAGCGACCTCGACGGTGTCGCCGCACTTCGCGCCCAGGGTCATGATCATCAGCGAGGAGCTGGCGTCGACGCCGTTGATCGTCACCGTGCTGTCGAGGTGGCCCGCGGCCTCGGCGATGAGCGCGGCGGGCCTGGCGTGCAGGCCGACGGACGAGCCGACGGTGGCGGACTTGCTGGCCATGCGATCTCCTAGGTGATCAGTCGAGCTGGTGAGTCTGCAGATCCTGCACGTCCACCCGCTCGGGGTGCAGGTCGTCGGGGCCGGGGATGGTGGTGCCCGGCAGCCCCGCGGCGGCGCTGCCGTAGGCAACGGCGAGCGCAAGCCGCTCAGGTGCGGAGAGGCCGCGCTGCTCGGCCAGCAGGTAGCCGAAGAGCGTGCAGTCGCCGGCGCCCACGGTGCTGACCACGGTCGTCGGGGGAGGCGGCGCGTACCACGCGCCGTCGGCGTCGACGAGGACGGCGCCGCGGGACCCGAGGGATGCCAGGACAGCGCCTACGCCGCGGTCGACGAGGGTGCGGGCGGCCTTCGCGGCCGCCACCGGGTCGGTCTCGAGCTGAGTGGCGTCCGTGCCGGTCACCGACGCGAGCTCCTCGGCGTTCGGCTTCAGCAGGTCGGGAGCGGCATCGGGCAGGTCGTCCACGAGCGCGGCCAGGGGGCCCTCGCTCGTGTCGACGGCGACCCGGCTGACCCCGCGCAGCCGCGCGACCAGCTCGGCGTAGTAGCCGTTGGGGGCGTCGGGAGGCAGCGACCCGGCCAGCACGGTCCACGCGCCGCCGGCGGCACTTCGGACCAGGGTCTCGGCGAGGTCGTCGAGGTGCGCGGCGTCGACCGGGGCTCCGGGGCCGTTGAGCTTGGTGGTCATGCCGTCGGGCTCGGTGAGGGTGAGGTTGACCCGGATGTCACCGGCCGGGAGCGACGGGCGGCAGTCGATGCCGACCGCCTCGAGCTCGCGCACGAACGGGTCGTCGGTCCGCGCCGGCAGCACGGCGATGGTCACCAGACCGGCTGCCACAGCGGCACGGGAGATGTTGACGCCCTTGCCGCCGGCCTGCGAGGTCATCGCCTCGACGCGGACCACGGCTCCGCGCTCCAGCGGCCCGGGCAGGGCGACCGTGCGGTCGAAGCTCGGGTTCGCGGTGAGCGTGACGATCGGCCCCGTGGTGGCGTTCACGCCCTGACCACGTCCAGCCCGGCGGCCTCGAAGGCCTTCACGTCGGCCTCGGCGATGCTGTCGTCGGTGACCAGCACGTCGATGTCCTCGAGCTCCGCGAACCGCACCGTCCGCTCCTGGCCGACCTTGGTGGCGTCGGTGAGCGCGACCACGCGCTGAGCGCTCTCGATGAGCGCCCGCTTGGTGGCGGCTTCCTCGGCGTCGGGCGTCGAGAGGCCGTGTCGCACCGAGATGCCGTTGGTGCCGATGAACGCGAGATCGGCGCGGAACTGCCCGATCGCCTCGATCGTCGCGTGGCCGACCGCCGCCTCGGTGGCGAAGCGCACGCGTCCCGGCAGCAGGTGCAGGTCGACGTGGGGGAGCGGGGCGAGCAGGGCCGCGATCGGTACGGCGTGCGTGATCACGGTCCAGTGCTCGCTCGGTGGGAGCTGGGCCGCGAGTCGCGCGGTGGTGCTGCCGGCGTCGAGCAGCAGCGTGCAGCCGCCCTCGGGGAGCAGCGCCACGGCGGCGCGGGCGATCCGCTCCTTCTCGGCGGCCTGGGCCTGGTCGCGGTCGGGGAGCTGAGCCTCGAGCATCGTCACCGAGCGCATCGAGACCGCTCCGCCGTGCACCCGGCGCAGCAGCTTGAGCTTCTCCAGCTGGGACAGGTCCCGGCGGACCGTCTCCGTGGTGACGTCGAAGTGGCTCGCGAGCTCGGTCACCGCGACGCGCCCGCGGCTCGCCACCAGCTCGGCGATGGCCTGGTGCCGCTCCTCGGCGTACATGGCGTTGCTCCTGACTCGACCCGGGCGAGTGATCTGTGAGTATGTTGTTTTAGTCCCGAATGTGTTGACTGTCAAGCAGCCCGTGGTCTTGGATGTGGCCATGGTCACCTCCTCGGCACCCTTTGATCCAGCCGCCGCGCTGCGCGGCACCCCCGTCGTTCCCGGGCTCGCGTACGGGCCCGTCGTGCTGGTCGCGCAGGAGGTGTCGCCGGAGGCGATCTCGGCGTACGCCGGTCACCCGGATGCCGAGTCCGCCCTGGCGGCGTACGACGCCGCGGCCGAGGCGGTGGCCGAGGGCTTCTCCGCCAAGGCGGGCCGGGCCAGCGGTGCGGCGACCGAGGTGCTCACCGCCAGTGCCGGGCTGACCCGCGACAAGGGGCTCCGCCAGGCGGTCGCCGGCCGGGTCGAGGGCGGCAGCACGCTGCTCGAGGCCGTGCACGAGGGGGTGGCCCAGTTCGTCGACATCTTCACCGCCATGGGCGGCCTGATGGCCGAGCGCGCCACCGACCTCCTCGACATCGAACGCCGGCTCGTCGCCCGGCTGGTGGGCGAGCCCGAGCCGGGCGTCGTACTCCCCGACGTCCCGTCGGTGCTCGTCGCCGGTGACCTCGCACCGGCGGACACCGCCGGCCTCGACCCGGCGCTGGTGCTCGCGCTGGTGACCGAGAAGGGCGGCGCCACCAGCCACACCGCGATCATCGCGCGCCAGCTCGGCATCCCGTGCGTGGTGGGCGTCGCCGGTGCCCTGGGCCTGCCGGTCGGCGGGTCGGTGCTGGTCGACGCGACCGCCGGGACCATCGACGCGTCCGTCGACGCCGCCGATGCCCGCGCCCGGGTGGAGGCGGACCATGCCTCCCGCGCGGAGGTGGAGTCGTGGACCGGGCCCGCCGAGACCACCGACGGCGTCCACGTCAAGCTGCTCGCGAACGTCGCCGACGGTGAGTCCGCCCGGCACGCGTCGGAGGCGCCGGTCGAGGGCGTCGGACTGTTCCGCACCGAGCTGTGCTTCCTCGACCGACGCGACGAGCCATCGGTCGACGAGCAGGCGAAGATCTACGGGGAGGTGCTCGACGCCTTCAAGGGCGAGGACCAGTACGTCGTCGTACGCACCCTCGACGCCGGCTCGGACAAGCCGGTCGCCTTCGCCACGCTGGAGGACGAGGAGAACCCGGCCCTCGGGGTCCGGGGGCTGCGCCTCGCGCTGAACAACCCCGGGCTGCTCGAGCGGCAGCTCGACGGGATCGCCGCCGCAGCGTCCGCGTCCGGCACCGAGACCTGGGTGATGGCGCCGATGGTCGCCACCGTCGTCGAGGCGCGTGACTTCGCCCAGCAGGTCCGCGACCGCGGGCTCAAGGCCGGCGTCATGGTCGAGGTGCCGAGCGCCGCGCTGCTGGCCGACCGGATGCTCGAGGTGGTCGACTTCCTGTCGATCGGGACCAACGACCTCACGCAGTACACGATGGCCGCCGACCGGCTCGCCTCCGACCTCGCTCATCTCACCGACCCCTGGCAGCCGGCCGTGCTCCAGCTGATCGCGACCACCGCGGCGGCCGGCCGGGAGGCAGGCAAGAGCGTCGGCGTCTGCGGGGAGGCTGCGGCGGACCCGCTCCTGGCCGTGGCGCTGATCGGCATGGGGATCACCTCGCTCTCGATGGCATCCGCCGCCGTACGGGCCGTCGGCGCCCAGCTGTCCGCCGTCTCGTCGGCCACCTGCGCGGAGGCCGCCAAGGCCGCCCTCGCCGCCGCCGACCCCATGGCCGGCCGGGACGCCGTCCGGGCGGTCGTCGGGGGCTAAGGCTCGACGGTCACCTTGATCGCCTCGCCGTTCTTGACGATCTGGAAGGCGTCGAGGACGTCATCCAGCGGGATGTGTCGGGTGATCAGGTCCTTGACCGGGACCTGACCGGTGGAGATGTACTCCAACGCGCGCTTGTTGTGCTCGGGCGCGGAGCCGTTGGCGCCGTGGATGTGCAGCTGGCGGTAGTGCACGAGGTTGGAGTCGCACTTGATGTAGGGGTCGGTCTTGGGGAGGCCGCCGAAGAACGAGATGCGGCCGTTGCGGGCGGCCATCGATATCGCCTGCTCCTGGGTGACGTTGGCGGCGGTGGCGGTGATGATCACGTCGGCTCCGCGGCCGCCGGTCAGCTCCATCACCCGCTCGACGACATCGACCTGCGATCCGTCGATGGTCTCTTCGGGCTCGACCGCGTCGGCGGACATCTTCAGCCGCTCGGCATTGACGTCGACGAGGTACACCGGGCCGGCCTGGTGGACGCCGCGAGCGATCCGGATGTGCATGCACCCGATCGGGCCGGCGCCGAAGACGACGACCGTGTCGCCGGGCTCGATGCCGAGCAGCTCCTGGGCGTTGATCGCGCACGCGAACGGCTCGGCGGCCGACGCCTCGTCGTACCCGACGTTGTCGGGGATGCGGTTCAGTCCGTCGACCTTGAGCACCTGCTGCGGGACGATCATGAACTCGGCGAAGCCGCCGTCGTACTGGTAGCCCATCGAGGTCTGGTTCTGGCAGACCGCCATCCAGCCCTTCTTGCACTCGTAGCACTCACCGCAGGGGACCGCCGCGATGACCTGGGTGCGGTCGCCGACCTGCCAGTTCGAGCCGTACGTCGCGTTGACGTCCGCGCCGACCTCGACCACCTCGCCGGCGATCTCGTGGCCGATGGTCCGCGGGGGAGTCAGGTTCTGGTGGCCGTTGTAGAAGATCTTGACGTCGGTGCCGCACGTCGAGCAGTTCCGGACTCGCAGCTTGACCTCGCCAGGACCACAGGTTGGCTCCGGCACGTCTTCGAGCCGAACGTCTTCGGGGGCGTAGAACCTCAGGGCCTTCATGGGCCCGACGCTAGTGCGAGTCCAAAGAAAAGACCACATCAACGGGCAAGAAAATCTGCCCGAATACTTGGCAACGTGCCCGATTGTGTGCAGACTGACGCCATCGCGGCCGTGACGGGCGTCACGCCGAGTACGACGAGAGGGAAACCAGATGGCCTCGACTGCCACCACATCGGCCCCCCGCAGCGGGGCGCGCGTCAACGTGCAGAAGTTCGGGACGTTCCTGTCCAACATGGTCATGCCCAACATCGGCGCCTTCATCGCCTGGGGGCTGATCACCGCGATGTTCATCGAGGTCGGCTGGATCAACCTGGGCGGCGGCGACCACGCCTGGCTGAGCCCGGACAGCTGGGTGGCGCACATCGGTGGCTGGGGCGACTGGGCCGACGGAGGCGGTTTCGTCGGGCCCGGTATCACCTACCTGCTGCCGCTGCTGATCGGCTACACCGGCGGCAAGATGATGTACGACACCCGCGGTGGCGTGGTCGGCTCGATCGCCACCTTCGGCGTGATCGCCGGCACCGAGGTGCCGATGTTCATGGGCGCCATGATCATGGGCCCGCTGGGCGGCTGGTCGATGAAGAAGATCGACGCGATCTGGGACGGCAAGATCAGGCCCGGCTTCGAGATGCTGGTCAACAACTTCTCCGCCGGCATCTGGGGCGGCTTGCTCGCCACCCTCGGGTTCTTCGGGCTCAGCCCGGTCCTCACCTGGATCGCCGACCGCGCAGGTGACGGCGTCGAGTGGATGGTCGAGCACGACGTCCTGCCGTTCACCTCGATCCTGATCGAGCCCGCCAAGGTCCTGTTCCTCAACAACGCGCTCAACCACGGCGTCCTCACGCCGCTGGGGCTCCAGGAGTCCGCGGAGAAGGGCAAGTCGATCCTGTTCCTGCTCGAGGCAAACCCGGCCTCGGGTCTGGGCCTGCTGCTCGCCTACAGCATCTTCGGCAAGGGCCTGGCCAAGGCCTCGGCGCCCGGTGCCGCGATCATCCACTTCTTCGGCGGCATCCACGAGGTCTACTTCCCCTACGTGCTGATGAAGCCGGTGCTGATCCTGGCGATGATCGCCGGTGGCTTCACCCAGATCCTGATCAACGTCATCTTCGGTAGCGGGCTGCGCTCACCTGCGGCGCCCGGCTCGGTGTTCGCGGTCTATCTGGCCGCGCCGACGGATCTGAAGAACCTTGCCGGCATCACGCTGTCCATCATCGGCGGTGCTGCGGCGTCCTTCGCGGTCGCCGCGTTCCTCCTCAAGATCGACAAGACCGAGGAGGCCGAGGACCAGCTGGTCGGCGCCACACACCAGATGGAGGCGCTCAAGGGCAAGAGCTCGTCGGTGGCCTCCGCGCTGACCGGAGGCTCCGCGACCGCGGTCGCCGCTCGCCCGATCAGCTCGATCGTGTTCGCCTGCGACGCCGGCATGGGATCCTCGGCCATGGGTGCATCGGTGCTGCGCAAGAAGATCCAGGCTGCCGGGCACCCCGAGGTCACGGTCGTCAACAAGGCGATCGCCAACCTCGATGACGAGTACGACATCGTGGTCAGCCACCAGGACCTGACCGATCGCGCCAAGGAACGGACCCCATCGGCGGTCCATGTGTCCGTCGACAACTTCATGGGCAGTCCGCGGTACGACGAGATCGTCGAGCTGATCGAGCAGTCGCGTGGCTGAGGTCCTCACTGCGGAGGCGGTCCTCCTGGGCGGGTCGGCGGCCACCAGGGACGAGGCCATCGACGAGGCCGGTCGCCTGCTCGTGGCGGTCGGTGCCGTGGACGAGTCCTACGTTTCCGCCATGCACGAGCGGGAGACCTCGGTGTCGACCTACATGGGCAACGGCCTGGCCATCCCGCACGGGACCAACGAGGCGAAGCCCGCGATCCGGCGGACCGCGATCAGCTTCATCCACTATCCCGGGACGATCGACTGGAAGGGGCAGCCCGCGGAGTTCGTCGTCGGGATCGCCGGGGCGGGGGACGACCACCTCACGGTGCTCTCCCGGCTGGCCGAGGTGTTCACGGACGAGGGTGAGATCGAGAGGCTGCGGGCCGCCGCGTCGGCCGACGAGGTGCTCGCGGTGCTCGGCGACGTCCAGGTCTGAAGCGCTCGGGGGGATCAGACCGGCTGGACGGTCACGGGAACGCCGTTCAAAGCGGCGTTCCCGCTGACGTCCAGTCGCTCGGGGTCGGTGAGGTCGTTGATCGAGACCCCGGTGACGGTCGCGGCGTTGCGCATCCGGGTCCCGGAAACCTGGTGCCCGTAGCCGTGCGGCAGTGACACCACGCCGGGCATGACGTCGTCGACCGCGCTCACCTCGACGTCGACGCTGCCGACTCGCGAGCTGACGCGAACGAGGGCGCCGTCATCGAGGCCCCGCTCGGCGAGGTCCTTGGGGTGCATGAGCAGGTGATGGCGGGGCCGGCCGCGGGTCAGTCGCTCGGTGTTGTGCAGCCATGAGTTGCAGTCCCGCTGGTGCCGGCGGCCGATGAGCAGCAGCTCGCCCGAAGCAACGGCCGGGGTGCCGTCCAGTGCCTCCGCGACGCGGGGCAGGTCGGCGACGAGCAGCGCGGGCGTCAGGTCGATTCGCTTGTCGTCGGTCTGGAGCCGCTCGGGCATGGTCGGGCGCAGCGGGCCGAGGTCGACGCCCTCGGGGCTCTTGCGCAGCGCCCGCATCGTCGTGCGGCCGCCGGTCTTGAGCAGCCCGGTGATGATGGTCGCCGGGCTGGGTGCGAACCGGGCCTTGGTCGCAAGCCGATCCTTGAGCCCGGCGCCGAGGCGGGACTGGAGACGTGCGGCGAGCTCTCCGAAGATCTCCCAGTCGTGCTGGGAGTTGTCGGGCTTGGCGAAGACCGCGGGCGTGAACCTCGCCGTGTTGCGCACCGCGAAGCCGTGGAAGACCAGGTCGTACTGGTCGCGCTCCAGCGCGGAGGTCGGCGGCAGGATCACGTCGGCCTGCCGGGTGGTCTCGTTGAGGTAGATGTCGATCGCGACCATGAAGTCCAGCCCGTCGAAAGCTCGGGCCAAGCTGCGGCCGTCCGGCGTGGAGAGCACCGGGTTGCCGGCGATCGTCACCATCGCGTGGATCTGGCCGTCGCCGGGGGTCTCGATCTCCTCGCGCATCGTGGCGGCAGGCAGCTCGCCCGCGAACTCCGGGATGTCGCGGACCCGGCTGCGCCAGACGTCGTGGTGGCCCGGACCGACGATTCGCCGGCCGACGGTGTCCACCGCGGGCTCGGTGAAGAGCACGCCTCCCTCGCGGTCGAAGTTGCCGGTGAGCAGGTTGAGCAGGTTGATCGCCCACTGGCACACCGAGCCGAAGCCCTGGGTCGACAGGCCCATCCGGCCGTAGGCCGCGGCCGCGTCCGCCGCCGCGAAGTCGCGGGTCAGGGACCGGATCGTGTCTGCGGGGACACCGCTGGCCGCCTCGGCACGCTCGGGGCTGAACTCGGCCACCAGTTCGGCAACTCGCTCGACGTGGTCGACGTACGGCGGCGGAGTGGTCAGGCCCTCCTCGAAGAGCACGTGCACCATGGCGAGCAGCACGGCCGCGTCGGAGCCGGGCCGGACGAAGTGGTGCTCGGTGGCGACCTTGGCGGTCTCGGTGCGGCGCGGGTCGAACAACACCAGTCGCCCGCCTCGCGCCTTGAGGTCGCGGACCCGCTGCGGGAAGTCCGGGACGGTCATCAGCGAGCCGTTGGAGGCCATCGGGTTGGCGCCGAACATGAGGAAGAACGAGGTCCGGTCGATGTCCGGGATGGGCAGCATCAACTGGTGGCCGTAGAGCTGCCAGGCCACGAACTGGTGCGGGATCTGGTCGACCGTTGAGGCGCTGAACCGGTTGCGGGTCCGCAAGGCCTTCACGAATGGCACTCCGTGGGTCGCGAAGCCGACCGAGTGCACGTTCGGGTTGCCGAGGTAGACGCCCACCGCGTCGGCCCCGTGCTCCTGGATCGTCGCGGCCAGCAGGTCCGCCACCAGGTCGTAGGCCTCGTCCCAACCGATCTCCTCCCAGCGGGCGTCGTCGCCCGCGCCGATCCGACGTATCGGTCGTCGGAGCCGGTCGGGGTCGGTGTGGACGTCGGCCATCGACACGCCCTTGGGGCAGATGTAGCCGCGGGAGAGGGGATCGGCGTCGTTGCCTCGGATCCCGGTGACGACTCCCTCCTCGAGGGTCAGCTCGATCCCGCAGATCGCCTCGCAGAGGTTGCACACTCCCAATCGGGTGCCGGTGAAACCAGCCGGAACGGGGTCCTCGGTGAGCAAGCCCATGTCTCGCATCGTGCCACGCGGCGCAGACCGTCAGTCGGGGAGCGATCCCGGCGGCTTGCAGATGACCGTGTCCGAGGGGGTGTAGGTCGTGTGCATCTTCTCGGTGCGCTCGAGCTCGTCGGAGCCGGCCCGCCGCCAGTAGCGCCAGATGTCGATGTCGAAGCCGCCGTAGCCGGTGTTGGGATAGCAGTCCTCGGTGTCGAGGGTCCGGGTCGCGGGCGAGGTGAAGGCGTAGCGCTCGCCGGTCTTCGTCGTGATGTCCCAGTACTTCGTGGAGAAGAGCCGCACCGTCACCACGCCCTGCGACGAGGCGGTGCTGGGTGTGACGTGGGCGTGGACGAGGACGCCGTACGGCGTGTCGTTGCGCCACTGCAGGTCCACGGTCGGCCAGGCCACGGTCGCCTCGCGACCGACGGGGTAGCGGTCGATGTAGAAGGAGTGCGGCTTGTGCTGGATGTCGGTCATGCCGCCGAAGAACGCGGCGTTGAACGTGGTGGTCGCCATCTGGGAGACGCCGCCGCCGAAGTCCTCCTTGAAGATGCCGTTGCTGATGACGAAGCCCTCGACGAAGCCGTTCTCCGCGGTCCGCTCGCCGACCGTGCCGTTGAGGGAGAACGTCTCACCGGGCTTCACGATCGTCCCGTCGACCAGCTCGGCGGCTCGGCCGATGTTGATGTTGCGGTACTCGGCGTAGGGGAAGTAGGTCGTGAACGCCGAGATCTCCTCCTTGATGGCCAGTGCCTTGGCGTCCTTGGTCGTGAACTCCGGCTCCACCACCTCGGACGGGACGTCCATGGAACGCTCACCCACAGGGCGGGTGACGAGGTCGAGGAACGCGGCGTCGACCTCGGCCTGGTCGAAGCTCACGCCGGGCTTGGCCGGGATCACGCGTGGTTTGCCGGCGAGCAGCTTGATCTCGGCGTCCACGGGGGCGGCACCATCGCCCGACACCAGCCCGGAGAGCTGCTGGGCGAGCGCCTTGGGCCGCAGCTGCGGGACCAGCTCGCCGTCCTCGGGCACCAGCCGGATCGCGCCCAGGTACTGCCTCGGCCTGAGGGAGACCTCGGCGTCGCCGAACCGGAACGTCACCGGCCCGGACACGGCCGGTTCGGCGAACTCCGTGCGGGCCCGCTCGATGTCGTCGGCGTCGATGTCGGGAGCCGCCTCGACCAGCGGCAGCTCAGCGGTGGCGTCGTCCTCGTCCAGGTAGGCCGCCACGAGCGCGTCGCGGGCCCCGTCGGTGTCGAGCTCGGTGCCGACGACCGGATCGGTGACCTGGATGCCCTTGGGCTTGAACCGGATCGCGCCCTCCACCGGGTCGGTGCGAACCTCGTCGCCCAGCCCGGAGAGGTACGCCGCGAGCGCGTCCTCGTCGACATCGATCACGGGCGACACCTCGTCGCCGCCGGTCGCGTAGTCCCAGAGCCACCCGGGGCTCCAGCTCTTCCGGGCTCCCGCCTCGGCCACCGAGGCGGCGTAGTCGATCGAGATCCCGGCCTCCTCGGGAGCCACCTCGGCGGTGCGGTCGCCCACGGTGACCTCGAGGGCGCGGTCGGCCCGGCCGCCGAGCTCGTCCTCGAGCCGCTGCGCCGCCTCGTCCTCGGTGAGACCGCCGACGGCCACGCCGGCCACCGTCGTGCCGCGTGGCACCTTGTCTCCCGCGACCAGGTAGGCGGCCACCCAGGCGAGCGCTGCGACCGCCAGCAGTGCGCCCACGACGAGAGCGGCCCGGCGCAGCCCACGACCGCCCCCTGGCACCGTCTCGGCCGGGAGCTCCATCACCGGTGCCGGTGTCTCGCTCACGCGTGCAGGTTACGTTCAGACGCCTCACCAGCGGGAGAACAGCGCTTCAGCGAGGCGTTTAGTGGATATAGTTGCGTGACTCACTGTAGTAATGTTGATGCATGTCGTCCGTTTCTCGGGCGGGCCTCACCCGCCGCTCCCTCGTCGGCGCCTCGGTCGCCGGCGGTGCGCTGGCCGCCACGACGCGCTTGGCGCCCGCTTCTTCGACGGCCGTGAGGCACCCGGTCACCGTCACATGATGCGCCGCGCGCGCTTTTGGGTGCGCCGGAGCCGCGCTGATACTCTTCATCGGTTGCCCATCAGGGCAGCTCACTTTGCTGAACCGCCGTGCAACGGCCGCGGATCCAGAGTGCCCGGGAGAACCTGCCCCGGCGCGCCGCGCAGACGAGAGACCGAAGGAGCCCGCATGTCAGTCGGAACCGACACGGAGACCAAGAACAAGATCATCGCCGAATACGCCACGACTGAGGGCGACACCGGCTCTCCCGAGGTGCAGATCGCGTTGCTGAGTCACCGCATCAGCCACCTCACCGAGCACCTCAAGACGCACAAGCACGACCACCACAGCCGGCGCGGCCTGCTGCTGCTGGTCGGCCAGCGCCGTCGGTTGCTCAACTACCTCAACAAGACCGACATCGAGCGCTACCGCTCGATCATCGAGCGTCTCGGCCTGCGCCGCTGAACTCCCGGAGGACCCGCTGGTGCGGGTCCTCCGCTACATTTTTCACAACTGAACACAGGCTCAACACAGCACGACGCAGCACATCAGAAAACACACAGGAGCGACCCGCCGTTCTGGCTCGGTCCTCGGTAGTGGCTCTCAGAATCCCGCCTTCGCGGCGGACGTCTCTGCGGGCCTCGATCGAAGACCGGCCCCCGAGGCATCTCGGGCAAGCGGGACGCCGCGGATCGCTCCGCGACAGACAGGTATCACTTTGACCGACAACTCATTCGAGCCCGTCGTCTCTTCCGTCGAAACGGTTCTGGACAACGGCAAGTACGGCCAGCGCACCATCAAGTTCGAGACCGGCCTTCTGGCCCGGCAGGCGGCAGGCTCCGTCACCGCCTACCTCGACGACGACACGATGCTGCTCTCGGCCACCACCGCCGGCAAGACGCCCAAGGACCACTTCGACTTCTTCCCGCTCACCATCGACGTCGAGGAGCGGATGTACGCCGCGGGCAAGATCCCCGGCTCGTTCTTCCGCTCCGAGGGCCGGCCGGGCGAGGACGCCATCCTCACCTGCCGCCTGATCGACCGCCCGCTGCGCCCCACCTTCAAGAAGGGGCTGCGCAACGAGGTCCAGGTCGTGATCACGATCCTGGCGCTCAACCCCGACGCCCCCTACGACGTGCTCGCGATCAACGCCGCGTCGTTGTCCACCCAGCTCTCCGGCCTGCCGTTCTCCGGACCGGTCGGCGGCGTCCGCGTCGCCCTGATCGAGGGCAACTGGGTGGCCTTCCCGAGCCACAGCCAGCTCGAGGAAGCCGTCTTCGACATGGTGGTCGCGGGTCGGGTCACCAACACCGGTGACGTCGCGATCATGATGGTCGAGGCCGAGGCCACCGAGCAGACGATCACGCTCGTCGAGGGCGGCGCCCAGGCGCCGACCGAGGAGGTCGTGGCCAGCGGGCTCGACGCCGCCAAGCCGTTCATCAAGCAGCTCTGCGAGGCGCAGAGCGAGCTGGCCAAGCAGGCCGCGAAGCCCGTCCAGGACTTCCCGGTCTTCCTGGAGTACGAGGACGACGTCTACGCCGCCGTCGAGGCCGCCGCCAAGAGCGACCTCGCCGCCGCCATGACGATCGGCGACAAGCTGGAGCGCGAGGCCAAGACCGACGAGCTCAAGGCCGCCCTGCTCGACCAGCTCGGCCCGCAGTTCGAGGGTCGCGAGAAGGAGCTCGGCGCGGCGTTCCGGTCCGTCAACAAGGGGCTCGTGCGCGAGCGCGTGCTGCGCGACAAGGTCCGCATCGACGGTCGCGGCCTGGCCGACATCCGGCCGCTGCACGCCGAGGTCGGCGTGATCCCGCGGGTGCACGGTTCGGCGCTGTTCGAGCGCGGCGAGACCCAGATCCTGGGCGTCACCACCCTCGACATGCTCAAGATGGAGCAGCAGCTCGACACGCTCTCCCCGGAGAAGCACCGCCGCTACATGCACAAGTACGTCTTCCCGCCGTTCTCCACCGGTGAGACCGGCCGCGTGGGCTCGCCCAAGCGCCGTGAGGTCGGCCACGGTGCGCTCGCGCGCCGCGCGCTGCTGCCGGTGCTGCCGACCCGCGAGGAGTTCCCCTACGCCATTCGCCAGCTGTCCGAGGCGATGGGCTCCAACGGGTCCACCTCGATGGGCTCGGTCTGCGCCTCGACGATGTCGTTGCTGCACGCCGGTGTGCCGCTCAAGGCGCCGGTCGCGGGCATCGCGATGGGGCTCATCTCGGGCGAGGTCGACGGCGAGACTCAATACGTCGCGCTGACCGACATCCTCGGTGCCGAGGACGCCTTCGGCGACATGGACTTCAAGGTCGCCGGCACCCGGCAGTTCGTCACCGCGCTGCAGCTCGACACCAAGCTCGACGGCATCCCGGCCGAGGTCCTCGCCTCGGCTCTGACCCAGGCCCGCGACGCGCGCCTGGCGATCCTCGACGTCATGGCCGAGGCCATCGACGAGCCCGAGGAGATGTCGCCGACCGCGCCGCGGATCATCAGCATCAACATCCCGATCGACAAGATCGGCGAGGTGATCGGGCCCAAGGGCAAGGTCATCAACCAGATCCAGGACGACACCGGTGCCTCGATCTCGATCGAGGACGACGGCACGATCTACATCGGCGCCACCAACGGCGACGCGGCCGAGGCCGCCCGGACCGCGATCAACCAGATCGCCAACCCGACGATGCCCGAGATCGGCGAGCGCTACCTCGGCACGGTCGTCAAGACGACCAACTTCGGTGCCTTCGTCTCGCTGCTCCCGGGCAAGGACGGCCTGCTGCACATCAGCAAGCTCCGTCCGCTGGCCGGCGGCAAGCGCGTCGAGGCCGTCGAGGACGTCGTCTCGGTCGGCCAGAAGATCCAGGTGCAGATCGCCGAGATCGACGACCGCGGCAAGCTGTCGCTGGTCCCGGTGGTCGAGGACGGCGACGGCGACGGGGGCGACGACGCCCCGGCCGCTGAGGCCGAGGCTGCAGAGTCGGCGCCGGCCGAGGCCTGATCCTGACGCCAGCGCTGCGCGCCGGCTCGACCCGGACGCTGCAAACGGAGACGGACGACGCCGGACGCGTGACCTCACGCGTCCGGCGCACCGTCCTGCCCGGCGGCTTGAGGGTGATCACCGAGCAGCTGGCCGGCGTCCGCTCGGCCAGCATCGGCGTCTGGGTGGGCGTGGGCTCCCGCGACGAGACGCCGACCCTGCACGGCTGCTCGCACTTCCTCGAGCACCTGCTCTTCAAGGGCACCAGCGAACGCTCGGCGCTCGACATCTCGATCGCGCTCGACGCGGTCGGCGGTGAGTTCAACGCCTTCACCGCCAAGGAGTACACCTGCTTCCACGCCCGGGTCCTCGACGAGGACCTCGGCCTGGCGGTGGACGTGCTCGGAGACATGATCACCTCCTCGCTGCTCACGCCCGAGGACGTCGAGGCCGAGCGCGACGTGATCCTCGACGAGATCGCGATGCACGACGACGATCCCGACGACGTCGTGCACAACCTCTTCGCCGAGCAGGCCTACGGCCCCAACGCGCCGCTCGGCCGCCCGATCGCCGGCACCGTCAGCTCGATCGAGGAGCTCAACCGCGCGCAGGTGGCGCGGTTCTACCAGCGCCACTACCGCCCCGCGAACCTGGTCGTCGCCGCCGCCGGCAACCTCGACCACGCCGAGGTCGTGAAGATGGTGCGGGCCGGGTTCGGCCGCCGCGGCTGGCTGTCCGGCGACGAGCCGCCCGTCGCGCCCCGCAAGGGGGCCAAGCGGGTGCGGGTGCACCCCGGCATGGTCGAGGCGTCCCGTCCGTTCGAGCAGGTCAACCTCGTGCTCGGCATGGAGGGCGTGCACCGCAACGACGACCGCCGGTTCGCGCTCGGCGTACTCAACACCGCGCTGGGCGGCGGTACGTCGTCCCGGCTGTTCCAGGAGGTCCGCGAGCGCCGGGGCCTGGCCTACTCGGTCTTCTCCTTCTCCAGCCACCATGCCGACTCCGGCCTGGTCGGGGTCTCGGTCGGGTGTCTGCCCAACAAGCTCGACGAGGTGCTGGCCGTGGTCCGCACCGAGCTCTCCCGGGTCGCTGCCCACGGCATCTCCGAGGAGGAGCTGCTCCGCGGCAAGGGCCAGCTGCGCGGCGGTCTCGTGCTCGGGCTCGAGGACTCCGGCTCCCGGATGTCGCGCATCGGCAAGGCCGAGCTCGTCCACGACGAGCTGCTCGGCATCGGCGCCGTGATGGACCGGATCGAGTCGGTCAGCCTCGAGGAGATCCAGTCGGTCGCCAAGCTGGTCTTCGGCAAGCCCGAGATCCTCGCGGTCGTCGGGCCGGCCTAATCTGATACCCCCGCAAGTTTTCGCCCCCACCCCCGTGACGACGCTCGCTGCGCTCGCCCCGCTCCCATTGCGTGCGGTTGGCTGCACCCCCCTGGGCTAGCGGCGGACTAGGGCGACCATGCCGGCGCAGGCCGCGGCCCAGAGCACACTGGTGAAGGTGCCGATGATGAACCGCTCGGTGGTCGCGCCGCCGGCCGCGGCATCGCCGCGCAGGTCGGGGAAGCGGCCCACGCCCTTGAGCGCCAGCACCACTGCCACGCCCTCGGGGAAGCCCGCCGCGAGGCCGGCGAAGACGGCCATCCGCTCCAGCGCGCCGATCCAGGCCCCTCCCTTGAGGATGGCACCGGCGGCCCCCGCGTCCGAGATCGAGTCGGTCGCCGGCTGACCACGGTCGACGACCGCGAAGACGCGGGTCGTGAGCGGCCCACCGCCGGCCACGGCGAGCAGCCCGCTGATCGCGACGAGGACCGTCATCTCGACCCGGTCGGCCGAGATCTCGTCGGCGACCGCCGCGACCGCCGCTGCCGCGGCCAGCGCCCCAGCCGCGACGGGCGGCCAGATCGAACGGCCGTAGGGCGACCAGCCCAAGATGCCCGCCACCAGGGCGAAGCCGAGCAGGGCCAGCACGAGCTGGGTGGTGTTGTCGGGGCTCATTGCCGGTCATCCTTCAGGAGGCCACCGACGAGCTCGGTGACCAGCTCGCGGGCGCGACGTCCTTCGACGATGCCGGCCGCCTGGGCGCGCTGGCTGATCGCCGACTGGGTGACACCGAGCCGCTTCGCGGCCTGGTCGTACGACGCCCCGGCGTCGACCAGGTCGGCCACCTCCCAGCCCCGGGACGTACGGCGGTTCAGGACCGCCGCCCAGAGCCACAGCGTGGTCTCGAGCCCGCGGACGCCCGGTCTGTGGTCGGGATCGTCGCCGGCGACCCGCAGCCGCCAGGGCGCGGACTTGGCGGCGGTGACCGCGTCGCGGGCGTGGAGGTAGGCCGAGCCGCGACCCGCTCGGGTGCTCTCGGGGAGGGGCTCCTCGACCTCCCCGATGCCGATGCCGATGTTCCAGCTGTCCTCGCGCAGCAGCCGCTCGACGACTGCGGCCAGCGCGGCCGGGTCGTCGAGGACGCCCTGGAACTCGTCACCCACCGTGCGCTCGAACGGTCGCAGCATCTCGACGTGGGCCAGCGCCTCCAGGGTCGCGGGGACCCGGTCGGTCGCGGTGTCGTGGCTGGAGCCGCGCTGGTCGATGGTGAGCACGACGACGCGCATCGGACGCTCCTCACTTCAGGCTTTGTCCTGAAGTGGGACTATATCAGGAAATAACCTGATGTCGAGATAGTTCAGGTAAAACCCTTCACCGCTTGCCGATGATCCCGACCACGGCGGGCGCCTTCTGCTCCACGACGGAGATCCGGAAGCCCGCGTGCTGAAGCGCCGCCGACGCCTTCTCGACCATGGTCGGGACCTGGTCGGGCCGGGACGCGTCGTAGTAGAGGTAGACCGAGCCGCCGGGCAGCACCCGCTCGTGCAGCAGCGCCACCTCGTCGGCGCAGTCGCGCACCCAGAACAGGTTGACGTTGAACGCGAACACCTTGGTCAGCCGCTTCACGGGGACCCGCAGCGTGGCGAGGTCGATCTGGCGCACCGTGAGCCGGCCGGCCTCGATGAACTTCGCGCACCGCCGCCGGGTGCGGTCGACGCCGGACTCGGAGCGGTCGATGGCGAACAGCCTCCCGGTCTCGAGCCGGGAGCAGATCAGCTCGGCGCCGGCGCCCGGTCCGCATCCGATCTCGAGGATGTGGTCGTTCGGCCGGACGTCCATGAAGTCCACGGCCCACCGGATCCGGGCCGGGATCGTCTGCACCGCCATGCGCCCACCCTGCCAGACGTCCCGGCGCAGGTCAGCGGTCCTCCCGGTAGGTTCTGGCACGTGACAGCGGTACGGCGGGTCGGCGTGCTCGGGGCGCAGGGCAAGGTCGGCACCCAGGTGTGTCGTGCCGTCGACGCGGCCGACGACCTCGAGCTGGTCGCGGCCCTCGACGTCGACGACCAGCTCCAGGCCCTGGTCGACGCCGATGCGCAGGCGATCGTCGACTTCACCCATCCCGACGCGGTCATGGACAACCTCGAGTTCTGCATCGGCCACGGCATCCACGCGGTGGTCGGAACCACCGGCTTCGACGAGGGCCGGCTGGCGACCGTCGAGGGCTGGCTGGCCGATGCCCCCGAGGTGGGCGTGCTGGTCGCCCCGAACTTCTCTATCGGCGCGGTGCTGATGATGCGCTTCGCCGCCGAGGCCGCGCCGTTCTTCGAGTCCGTCGAGGTGGTCGAGCTGCACCACCCCGACAAGGTGGACGCGCCGTCCGGCACCGCCCGGCGTACCGCCGAGGTGATCGCTGCCGCCCGCCGCGAGGCCGGGATGGCCCCGGTGCCCGACGCGACGTCGACCGGCCTGGAGGGGGCCCGTGGCGCCACGGTGGACGGCATCCACGTGCACGGGCTGCGGGTCCGCGGCCTGGTCGCCCACCAGGAGGTGGTGCTCGGCGGTGTCGGCGAGACGCTCACGATCCGCCACGACTCGCTGGACCGGGTGTCGTTCACGCCCGGCGTGCTGACCGGGCTTCGCGCGATCGGCGACCGGCCGGGGCTCACCGTGGGCCTCGAGCACCTGCTCGGCCTCGACTGAGCGCCGCCTCTGCAGGTTCCTGCACTTGCAGGATCCTGTGAGACCGGTTGACACCTCTCGTAACCCCGCTTGGGCACTGTCGTTGTGACCTCGCCCGACTCGGGGCGTGTGAGAAGAAGAGGTTGACCATGCACAAACGCTCATCTCGGGCTTGGAGCGTCGCCACCGCGCTGCTCCTCGCCGCAGGCTTGCTCGGCTCCCAGGGTCCCGGTGCGACAGCCGCGCCCAAGACCGCCGACCGGTCCGACAAGGTCGTCATCGGCGCAGTCACCGCGCTGCGCCAGCACTCGACCGAGCTCCGGTTGACCAAGGGTCAGTCGTTCCGCGCCACCGACACCGTGCTCGACCGGTCCGGCGCGACCCACGTCCGGATGACCCGGACCTACCGTGGCCTCCCGGTCCTCGGCGGCGACCTGGTCGTGCACCAGGCGGCCGACGGCTCCTGGGCCGGCGTCAGCCGGACCCTCAACGCGCCGCTGCGGATGAGCACGACCCCGCGGCTGTCGAAGGAGATCGCGCAGGCACGAGCCGTCCGGGCCACCAAGGCCACCCGCGGCATCAGCAACCTCAAGGCGAAGGGCGCCCCGCGCCTGGTCGTCGACGCCATCGGCCACCGCGCGCGGCTGGCCTGGGCGGTCACGACGGGAGGCCGGCACAAGGACGGCACCCCGAGCCGGATGACGACGTACGTCGACGCGCGCAGCGGCGTCGTGCTCCGCCGCGAGGAGGGCATCCAGACAGTCGACGGCTCCGGCAACAGCCTCTACAGCGGCACGGTGCCGCTGAGGGTCACCCAGTCGGGGTCGACCTACCAGCTCAAGGACCCGACCCGCGGCAACACCTACACGACCGACCTGAACAACCAGACCGACTCGATCTTCTGCCAGGTCTTCGGCATCGGCTGTCAGACCGGGACGACGTTCACCAGCTCGACCACGACCTTCGGCAACGGAACGGCGAGCAACCGCGCCTCGGCCGGCGTGGACGCGCAGTACGGCACCAACGTGACCTGGGACTACTACAACCAGGTGCACGGCCGCAACGGCATCTTCGGCAACGGCACCGGGTCCTACAACCGCACCCACTACGGCACCAACTACGTCAACGCCTTCTGGGACGGCACCAAGATGACCTACGGCGACGGCGACGGGGTCAACTACGGGCCGCTCGTCTCGCTCGACGTGGCCGGCCACGAGATGTCGCACGGCGTCACCGAGAACACCGCGGGACTGACCTACTCCGGTGAGTCCGGCGGCCTCAACGAGGCGACCTCGGACATCTTCGGCACCATGGTGGAGTTCTTCGCGGCCAACGCCAACGACCCGGCCGACTACCTGATCGGTGAGGAGTTCGACCTCGCGAACCACGCCGGCTTCCGCCGCATGGACAACCCGATCGCGGACGGCTCGTCGCCGAACTGCTGGAGCACGAACACCAAGAACCTCGACGTGCACTACTCGTCGGGGGTCGGCAACCACTTCTACTACCTGCTGGCCGAGGGCTCGGGCCCGAAGACCATCAACGGCGTCGCGCACAACTCGCCGACCTGCAACGGGTCGACCATCACCGGCATCGGCCGGGACGCCGCGCAGCGGGTCTGGTTCCGGGCGCTGTCGGTCTACATGACCTCGGGCACGACCTATGCGCAGGCCCGAACCGCCACGCTGAACGCCGCGACAGACCTCTACGGCGCCGGCTCCACGAACTACAACACCGTGGCTGCCGCCTGGAGTGCCGTCAGCGTCAGCTGACTGCCCCAGCAAAGGGGTGAGACCCGCCCGCGTCGGACGGAAACGACGCGGGCGGGCTTCCCCACGTCTTGAGGAGCCCGAGGACGGTCACGCGAGCTGGGTGTGCAGCCGCACCTGCTTGACGCGGGTCGCGCCGGTGCCGTCGAGGTCGAGCTCGCGGTGCGCCGAGTCGGCACCCCATCCCGCGCCGGTCAGGAAGGCCAGCAGCGCGTCGTCGCCCGCGAACACCCAGGTCACCGCATGGCTGAACCGGTCGGCGGTCATCGTGTCGACCGCAGCCTGCAGCAGCCTGGAAGCGTGCCCCTTGCGCCTCTCGTCGGGATCGACGGTGAGCTCGCGGACCTCGGCGTCGGAGACCTGGTCGCGATCGGGATCGGTGGCCGGACCGGTGATCGCGAAGCCGACGACCCGGTTGCGCTCCAGCGCGACCAGGACCCGGTTGCGGGCGTCGCCGGGCTTGTCGAACGACGCCCGCCAGGCCGCGGCCGCGGCCTCCTCGGCCTCTGGGCCCGACGGGATCGCCTCGGCCGGCACCAGGTCGCCGTACAGCGTCGGCCAGGCACGCAGCTGCACCCGCGCGATCGCCGCGGCGTCGTCGGCCCACGCGATCCGGACGGAGACGTCGGCACCGGGACTGGTCATCCCGCCATCCTGTCAGCCACCCCCGGCTCGCTAGTGTCCGAGGCATGGAGATTCGCAACCTCGGGTCGAGCGGCCTCAAGATCTCGGCGATCAGCTACGGCAACTGGCTCACGCATGGCAGCCAGGTCGAAGAGGACGCCGCCCTCGCCTGCGTGCGCCAGGCCCTCGACGAGGGCATCACCACGTTCGACACGGCCGACGTCTACGCCGACACGAGGGCCGAGACCGTGCTCGGCAAGGCGCTGGCGGGGGAGCGCCGCGACGGGCTGGAGATCTTCACGAAGGTCTTCTGGCCGACCAGCCCCGGCAAGCACAACGACCACGGGCTGTCGCGCAAACACATCATGACCGCGATCGACGGTTCGCTGGGCCGGCTCGGTACCGACTACGTCGACCTCTACCAGGCGCACCGCTACGACTACGAGACGCCGCTGGAGGAGACGATGGAGGCCTTCGCCGACGTCGTGCACTCGGGCAAGGCCCTCTACATCGGCGTCTCGGAGTGGCGGGCCGAGGACATCCGGCGGGCCCACGCTCTCGCGCGCGAGCTGCACATCCACCTGGTCTCGAACCAGCCGCAGTACAACATGCTCTGGCGGGTCATCGACGCGGAGGTCGTGCCCACCTGCGAGGAGCTCGGCATCGGCCAGATCGTCTGGTCGCCGATCGCCCAGGGCGCCCTGACCGGCAAGTACAAGCCGGGCGAGCAGCCCCCGAAGGGATCGCGCGCCACGGACGACAAGGGCGGCGCGGACATGATCAGCCGCTGGCTGCGCGACGACGTCCTCGAGAGGGTGCAGCGGCTCCGGCCGCTCGCCGACGAGGCCGGCCTGAGCCTCGCCCAGCTGGCCGTCGCGTGGGTGCTTCAGAATCCCAACGTCTCCTCGGCCATCGTCGGCGCGAGCCGCCCCGAGCAGGTCACCGAGAACGTCAAGGCGGCCGGGGTGGTGCTCGAGGACGAGCTGATGAAGAGGATCGACGAAGTGCTCGACGACGTCGTCTACCGCGACGCGTCGTTCAACGCCTCGCCGTCGACGCGCGACTTCTGACGCCCGAGCACCACGGCCCCCGTGGTCGAGAGCACCAGGCCCAAAGTCACCGCGGGCCACCAGCCGTCGCGGACGCCGTCGCCGAGCAGGGCGACTCCGACCGCGGCCGGCACGAAGGTCTGCGCCACGATCAGCGACCCCGTGGTCGACGGGACGGCGGCGCGGTGCATGCCGAGGGAGTAGAGCCAGAACGCCACGAGGCCGAAGCACGGGACCGCCAGGGCGGCGACGACCACGACGCCGTCGACCGGCATCCCGATGCCCCTGACCGAGATGGCGGAGCCGGCGTACCCGAGACCGGCCAGCAGCCCGAGGACGGGCCCGGCCAGGTGGCGGGCGACGATGGACGCCAACCCGAGCGCGGCGACACCGACCCACAGCGCGACCACGAAGCGCGGGGTCGTCTGGACCTCACCCGGGGCGCCGGCGCCGAGCGACAGCAGCACCAGCCCGAGCGTGACGACGCCGACCGCGAGCCAGCCGTTGCGCTGCAGCGCGTCCTCGACCCGGTGCGAGGTGAGGGCGGTCACCGGCAGCGACATCGCCACCAGCGCCTGTGCCAGGTAGAGCGGCAGCAGCCAGATCGCGGTGGCATGCAGGACGAAGCCGACGAGGTACGCCGCGACCACCAGCATCGTGCGGACGTCGCGGAGCGAGCGGGTCACGAAGCCGAGGAGCCCGTCCGGCGTCTTCTCGAACCCGCGGACCGCCTGGGCCTGCATCACCGCCGCGACGCCGAAGACCGCCGCGGACAGGAGACCGACTGCGACCCCGAGCCACGTCATCGGGCTGCCTCATCGGCGGCTCATCGGTAGTGCTCAGGGAGCTCCTGACCGATCTTCACCTGCGGCTTGGGGAGCCGCATGAACTTCATCTGCATCGCCCGAGTGACCGCGTAGTACGTCGTCCCCTTCACAGGCTCGTCGGGGAACCGCGCACCGAGCTGACGCCGCAGGCGGAACCGCAGCATCAGCATGTCGAGGATGACGAGGAGGATCGAGCCGAACAGGATGGCGTTGCCGAAGCTGGCGAGGGCGTCGTTGCCCGAGTAGCCGAGCACCATCGTCACCACCAGCAGCGGGATGATCAGCTCGATGAAGCTGAACCGGCTGTCCACGAAGTCACGGATGAAGCGCCGGACCGGCCCCTTGTCGCGGGCGAGGAGGTACTTCTCCTCGCCGTTGCGCATGCCCTGGCGCACCCGCTGGCTGGACTCGCCCTTGATGGCGCGCTGGGCGGCGACCTGCCCCCTGCGGGTGCGAGGCGGCTTGGCCCGCGCCTTGGCTGCGGCCTCGGCCTCCTTGCGGCTGGGCGTCGGTCGTCCCTTGCCGGACGGCTTGTCCTCCACCGGCGGGGTGGTGACTTCTTCTCTGGTGCGACGGAACACGTGGGCCTTCAGCTGGATCACTGGGTCGATTCATTGGAATGGAGAGCGACACCGAGCCTACCGGCGCCTTGCCGTACGCGCCGTAGGGTGAGGTCACCAAGCAGTCTGACGTGAGTGTACGGAGAGGGACCATCCCGCAATGAGCTTGATGAGCCGCATCAGTCTGATCTTCCGGTCGAAGGCCAACAAGGCGCTCGACCGCGCCGAGGACCCGCGCGAGACCCTCGACTACAGCTACCAGCGCCAGCTGGACCTGCTGTCCAAGGTGCGCCGGGGCGTCGCCGACGTGGCCACCAGCCGCAAGCGGGTCGAGCTCCAGGTCGCCCAGCTCGAGCAGTCGGCCGCGAAGCTCCAGGCCCAGGCCGAGAAGTCGCTGACGATGAACCGGGAAGACCTCGCGCGCGAGGCACTGACCCGCAAGTCGGCCCTCGGCGGCCAGATCACCGACCTCAAGACCCAGTACGCCCAGCTCCAGGGCGAGGAGGAGAAGCTCACCCTCGCCCAGCAGCGACTGCAGGCGAAGGTGGAGGCGTTCCGGACCCGCAAGGAGACGATCAAGGCGACCTACACCGCCGCCGAGGCGCAGACCCGCATCAACGAGGCGATGTCGGGGATCGGCGAGGAGATGGGCGACGTCGGCCTGGCCATCCAGCGGGCCGAGGACAAGACGGCGCAGATGCAGGCTCGCGCCGGAGCCATCGACGAGCTGATCGCCTCCGGCGCCCTCGACGACGCCAGCGCGATCAACAGCGGCGACGACATCACCCGCGAGCTGGAGTCGATGAGCTCGCAGGCCGACGTCGAGGCCGAGCTGGCGCGGCTCAAGACGCTCTCCGCCGCGGACCAGCCGGAGGCCATCGAGGCCGCGCCCGAGCCGGGTGAGATCCTCGACGCCGAGCCGGAGAAGGAGGAGTCGGCCTCCGACTCGAGCCCCAACGCCAGCAAGGACGCCTGAGCGATGATCATCCGGATCCTGGGCGAGGGGCAGTACGACGTCGCGGACCATGCGCTGGACCGGCTCAACGAGCTCGACACAGTGCTCGAGGGGGCCGTCGAGGCGGGCGACGAGGCGGCGTTCGCCACCGCGCTCACGCCAGCTGCTCGACGGCGTACGCACGGTCGGGGTCGCCCACCCAGCGGACAGTCTCGACGAGTCCGACCTGATCCTCCCGCCGTCCGACGCGACCATCCACGAGGTCCGCGAGATGCTCAACGACGACGGGCTGATCCCCGGATAGCGCTCACTCAGGCTCCTCTTGGAGTGCCGGGCAACACTGGATCCATGGCACGTTCTCGGTTTGTTGGCGACGCCGGACTCACCGTCCGGATGACCACGGTGATGTTCCTGCTCGGCGCCCTGTTCGTCGCGCTCGTGGTCGGGCTGGCCCTCGCTCGGCTCCGGCGGTCCCGGCTTCGGGCTCCTGATCGGACTGGTCGGGATCGGCGTCGCGGTCTACCAGTGGGCCAACTCCGACAAGGTCGCGATGCGGGCGATGCGCGCCCGCGAGGTGACCCCGGAGCAGGCGCCGGAGCTGCACGGCATGATCGACCGGCTCTGCGCGCTGGCCGACATGCCGAAGCCGCGGGTCGGCGTGGCGGACACCCCGGTCCCCAACGCGTTCGCGACCGGCCGCTCGCCGGAGCGCTCCGTGGTCTGCGTGACCACCGGCATCCTCGGCCTGCTGACCGCCGAGGAGCTGGAGGGCGTGCTCGCGCACGAGCTCTCGCACGTCGCCCACCGCGACGTACTGGTGATGACGGTCGCCTCGAGCGCCGGCATCGCGGCCGGGATGCTGGGCCAGGGTGCGCGCTTCGGCGGACTCGGCTTCTTCGGCGGCCGCCGCGACAACAACGGCGGGCTGCCGGTCTGGCTCGTGGTGCTGCTGGTCAGCCTCGCGGTGTACGCCATCAGCTTCGTCCTGCTGCGGCTGCTCTCGCGCTATCGCGAGCTCGCCGCCGACCGCGCCGGGGCCTACCTGACGATGCGCCCCGACGCGCTCGCCTCGGCGCTGCAGAAGATCACCGGGGGCATCAACCAGATCCCGCAGCGCGACCTGCGCCAGGTCGGCGCCGCCAGCGCGCTGTGCATCGCGCCGGCGATCGGCGGAGTCTCGCTCAAGACGCTGACCTCGACGCACCCGTCGCTGGAGCAGCGGCTCGAGCAGCTGGCCCGGATCCAGGCCGAGCTCAGCCGTCCGTCGGCCTGAGCCGGCACTCAGCGCGTGGGTCTCTGGGAGACGATCACCGGACGGAGCCGGCCCAAGCGCGCCAACCTGGACGCGCTGTTCCTCGTGCCGAGCGCGGCGATCACCCTGCAGACCGCGGCCGGCTTGACGCCCACCGGCGACGGCTCGGTGTGCTACCGAGCGGCCACCGGAGCGGGGTTCCACGAGACCCAGACCGACATCGTGGCGCTGCTGGAGGGAGCCGCGGACGCCCCGCGGGTCCAGACCACACCGACGAGTTCGGCTTCACGTGGCTGCAGGTGCACCGGGCACCCGACGACCCTGAGGGCATGGCCGGGCTGTGCACGGACCTCCACGCGGTCAACACCACGCTGGAGAGCGAGGGGTTCGGCCCCGGGCTGCTGTGCTCGCTGATCCCGTTCGAGGACCCGACGGGTCGCCGCGTCGGTCTCGTGTACCTCTACAAGAAGGGCACCTTCTACCCCTTCGCCCCGACCGGGCCGCAGCAGCGCGACAACCTGCTCGAGCTGCAGGTCCGCGACACGCTCCGCGCCGAGCTGCCGATCGAGCCGGAGCTGTCCGGCTGGATGGCGCTGTGGGGCGCTCCGGGGCTGTGACTCCGAGTGGGTCGGGTGTGGCTCCTGTGACACCGCCGAGCTGTACCGGTTCCGGCATATTCGGGATACCCCGATCCCTATCCTGACCCGGTGAGAGTCGCCGAGGTCGACGACCAGCGGCGCGATGGCCGCGATCCTGGCGTACGACGCCGTGCGGATGCCGCCGCGCGCCGAGCTGCAGGGCGTCGTGGAGCTCGCGGCCCGGATCGCCGGTGTCCCCACGGCGACCGTCAACATCATCACCGATATCGAGCAGCACCAGATCGCGACGACCGGGTTCGAGGGCTCGGTGAGCCCCCGCCGCGGACTCGATGTGCGCGGCGATCCTCGGCGCCGGCCAGCCGGTGGTCGTCGCCGATGCGTCCCGGGACGCCCGGTTCGCCCGCAACCCGTTCGTGACCGGCGAGCTGGACGCGATCCGGTGCTACGTCGCCCACCCGCTGGTCACGCGCGAGGGCGTGCCGGTCGGCACGCTGTGCGTCTTCGACGGCGAAGCCGCGGGAGCTGGACCCCGAGCAGCTGGCGGGGCTGGCCACGCTGGCCGAGCGGACGGTGGACGTCTTCGAGGCGCGACTGCGCGGCCGCGAGCTGGCGCTGAGCCTGATGGAGAACCAGGCGTGCAGGCCGAGCTCGAACGCTCGAACGAGCGGCTCGCGTCGTTCGCCGGCCAGGTCAGCCACGACCTCAAGACGCCGCTCACCACGCTGTCGCTGTCGCTGTCGCTGATCCGTGAGCAGCTCCGAGGACGGCCAGGTCGTGGCCGAGTCCGCCCCGCTCCTCGACCGCGCCATCAACGTCTCGGCGCGGATGGCCGACCTGATCGACGACATCCTCGACTACGCCCGCCTCGGCGGCACCTTCAGGGCGACCGAGGTGGACCTCGACTTCGTGCTCGGCAAGGTGCTCGAGGACCTCGCCCCCGAGCTGGACGACGCCACGCTGCACATCAGCCGAGCTGCCGACGGTGCTGGGCGACCGCTCCCAGCTCGGCGCGGTGCTGCAGAACCTGCTCGGGAACGCCGCCCGCTACCGCTCCGAGGAGCGCCCGCTCGAGGTGCACATCGCCGCCCGGCACGTGCAGCGAGCGTGGCGGATCGAGATCACCGACAACGGCCGCGGCGTACCGCCCGCCGAGCGGCACCGCGTCTTCGAGCCCCTCGCCCGGGCCGACGACACGGTGGAGGGCACGGGCATCGGCCTGGCCACCTGCCGCCGGATCGTCGGCGCCCACGGCGGCCGGATCGGCATCGACGCCACGGTGACCGAGGGCGCGCGGTTCTGGTTCGAGCTCCGGACTGAGGTCCGGCGGACTCCGAAGGGGTTCGTAGGCGGCTCGAAAGGCGCGCGGTCCCAGCACCGGTGCGAACGTGTGCATGAGCCACGACGGCAGGCCGGCGAGTCGGGACATCCGGTCGGTCGCCTGCTGCACGTGCTGGACGCGGGGTCTTCGGGCGGCCTCCCAGGCCGCGCCGACCGCCGACCAGTCGCGATGGTCGGCCAGGAGGTCGGCCAGGACGATGGCGTCCTCCATGGCCATGGCTGCGCCCTGCGCCCACACCGGGCCGGTGGCGTGCGCCGCGTCGCCCAGGACCACCACCCGGTCGCGCTGCCAGGTCGGCACCCGGACCTCCTCGACCGGTGCGTGGTACGGCAAGACCGGCGCGGCGAGCGCCTCGCGGATCGCGCGAGTGACGACGTGCGGGAACCGGACGAAGGAGTCCGCGAGCCAGGACGGATCGGTCCCCGGATCGTCACCACGGCTGCTGGAGGCGTAGCCGTACACCTCACCGGGCGCGACGGGAACGAGCAGGAAGGCGAGCCCGTTGCCGGCCCACGCCGTCCAGCAGTCGACGCCCGGGTTCGCGCAGACGAAGCGCCAGCTCGCGCTCGTCATTCGCGACGGCCGCGGCGCCTCGGGCGTGACCGCTTCCCGGATCAGGGAGTGCACGCCGTCAGCGGCCACGACGAAGTCGGCAAAGTCGTCGCTGTCGTCGGTCAGGCCCACCAGGACCTGACCGTCCGGACCCGGATCCACCCGGTGCACGCCGACGCCCCACTCGACGTCGACGCCCGCGGCCAGGGCACCGAGGACCACGGAGTGCCGCGCGCAGACGGAGGGACCTAGATCCGACCAGAAGGCGGCCTCGTCGATCGAGAACAGGAGCCGGTCGCCGGAGGTCCGGTACTCACGGCGTGCGACCTGGCACGCCGGCACCGAGCACGGCCTCGGCGGCTCCCAGCCTGCGCAGCGCCACCACGGCGTTGCCGGGCAGGTTGAGCCCCAGCCCTCCGGTCGCCGGGGCCGGCCGGCGCTCGACGATCCGGCAGTCGATCCCGCGTTCGCGCAGGGCCCGGGCGGTCGCCAGTCCGGCGATGCCCGCGCCCGCGACGATCACCTTGCGGCCCATCAGGAGCTCAGTGCCTCCGAAAGCGGAACGATGTTCTGGTTCACCCGGAAGAAGTTTGTCGGGTCGTACTGGTCGTCTTGACCGCCGCCAGCCGGTCGTAGTTGGCGCCGTACGTCGCCCGCAACCGCTCCTCGCCCTCGTCGTCCATCATGAAGTTGACGTAGCCGCCGTCGAGGCGGAACGGGATGCACGGCGTCCCAGTAGTCCGCGGGTCCAGCGCGTCAACGTCGTCGGCCCGGGCCGGGTCGTCGGATCGACCCCGACGATGACCATCGACCAGGTGGCGTCGCGGGTGGCCCAGGCGGTGGCGGCCGTGTCGACCCGGTGCACCGCGCCGTCGATCGGGTAGAGGTGCATCATCGACAGCACGCTCGGCGCAGCTCGCCGCGCGTGCTCGACGTGCACCTCGATCGCCTCGTCGGGCAGCGTCCGGACGAAGTCGCCCGCGCCAGTACCACTGCATGCCCGACGGCAGCAGCCCGTCGAAGAGCGTCTGGATCGACGGGAAGGGCAGCTGGCCGCGATCCAGTCGAACAGGGGCTCGGGCAGGGCGTCCATGATCGGAGCCATGGCGGCGACGCCCTCGTGCTCGGAGCCCGTGCTGGCAGGCGATGAGGGCGCAGGCCGGCTTGCCCCAGTGCTCGGCGGGGAACGGCTCGGTCGATCGGCACGGTCTTGAGGCCCACGAACAGGCCCAGGCGCTCCGGGGCGTGTCGGAGGAAGTCCCGGTAGGCGCGCATCACCGCCGGCGCGTCATCGACGTCCCAGAACACCGGTCCGCCGTAGACCGTCGGAGACCGGGTGGGCGAGGAACAGGAAGCTGACGCACGACGCCGAAGTTGCCCCCGCCGCCGCGCAGCGCCCAGAACAGGTCGGCGTGCTGCGCTGGGCTCGCCGTCACCAGGCGTCCGTCCGCCAGCACCACCTCGGCCTCGAGCAGGTTGTCGATGGAGAGCCCGTGGGCGCGGGTGAGGTGACCCGTGCCGCCTCCGAGCGTGAGGCCGCCGACGCCGGTGGTGGAGACCAGGCCGAGCGGGACGGCGAGGCCGTGCTCGTGCGTGGCGCGGTCGACGTCGGCGGACGTGCAGCCACCGCCGACCCGGACCGTCTTCAGCTCCGGGTCGACCGAGACCTCCCGGAGGGCGGCCAGGTCGATGACGACCCCGTCGTCCACGGAGCCGAGGCCGGCGCCGTTGTGCCCGCCACCGCGCACCGCCACGCGCAGGTCGCGCTCCCGCGCCCACGCGACGGTCGCGATGACGTCACTCGCGTCGGCACACTGCGCGATCGCGAGCGGTCGCTTGTCGATCATGCCGTTGTAGAGCCGGCGCGCTTCGTCGTACTCCGGGTCGTCCGGACCGACGACGCGGCCTCGCAGCCGGTGGTCGAGCTCGTCGAGGGCGATGTCGGGCATCTCGGTGTCTCCTGGGGGTCGGCTCCCGTGGTGGGAGGATGTTCTTCGACCGTAGGAAGCAGAGTCACTCGGGCGGAATGCTCCTGCTACCGGATGTCCTGCCCGTTCGTCCGAGCCCCGGGACAGGAGGTGGGTCGTGGACGTCCTCTCCGACGTGCTGCTCGCCGTGCGCCTGAGTGGCGCCGTGTTCTTCGACGTCTCGGCCAGTTCGCCGTTCGCCGTGGAGGCGCCCGCATCGGGGCTCGTCGCGGAGCGGGTGATGCCTCAGGCGGACCACGTGATCGGGTTCCACATGGTGACTGAGGGCTCGTGCTGGACGGAGATGGTCGAGCGGCCCGGTGCGCCGGTCCTGCTCCAGGCCGGCGACATGGTGATCTACCCGGCCGGCGACGCCAACATCATGGCTTCTCGCCGGGCATGCGCGCCGAACCCGCGTGGGACAAGTACTTCCGGCCCCCGGACACGGCCCTGCCGCTGCCGATCACGATCGACCGACCCGCGGACGCCGACGAGTGTCGCTTCGTGTGCGGGTTCCTGGGTTGTGACCAGCGCCCGTTCAACCCGCTCCTGGACGCGCTGCCGAGGATGGTCCACGCCACCGGTGTCGCAGGCGAGCCAGCACTGGATGTCGAGCCTGCTGGGCGCCGCCGTCGAGGCCAGCGAGACCAGCGAGAGCGGCCGCGAGGCGATGCTGGCCAAGCTCGCGGAGCTGATGTTCGTCGAGGCGTTGCGGGCCCATCTCGAGAACCTCCCCGCCGACGCGCGCGGATGGGTGGCCGGGCTGCGGGACGCCCAGGTCGGGGCCGCGTTGCGCCTGATCCACGGACGCCCGGACGAGCCGTGGACGCTCGAGCGGCTGGCGCGCGAGGTCGGCCTGTCCCGTTCCGCCTTCGCCGACCGGTTCACGGCGTACGTGCAGGTGCCCCCGATGCAGTACCTCACGCGCTGGCGGCTGCAGCTGGCCGCCCGCCTGCTCGAGGAGGGGTCGGCCACGGTCGGTCATGCGGCAGCAGCCGTCGGCTACCAGTCGGAGGCGGCCTTCACGCGGGCCTTCAAGAGGTACGTCGGGGTGCCGCCCGGGAGCTGGCGGCGCCGCCGCCGCGAGCCGCCGCCCGCTGAGCGGGTCCTCGTCGCGCCAGCGACGCAGCGTCGCCGGGAACGTGAGCACGAGCCCGACCACGACGCCGATCACCGCCCCCAGCGTGTTGGCCGCGATGTCCCGGTCGTCGGACACCCGGCCCGGGATCGACCGCTGGGCGGTCTCGATCAGCGAGGTCATGGTGAGGGCGGCGGCGACGGCGAGCCACCAGAACCGGGTGCCGAAGAGGAGCAGCAGGAAGAGCCCGACCGGGAGGAACAGCCCGACGTTCGCGAGGTACTCCGCGCGGTCGTAGGTGAGCCAGGACAACCGGTCGTACTCCTGCAGCCGGGCCAGCACCCGCAGGACGAGGTCGCTCTGCGTGGGCGCGTCCGCCGAGGGCGTGAGCGTCACCCAGCCGACGAAGGCCAGGTAGGCGAGCGTCACGACGCTCAGGAACGGGTGGCGGTGCAGCACCTCACCAGTGTGAAGGTGCCGGACCGCGAGCTGGCTCGCGGTCCGATTAGCACCGCAGGTTGAGGAGTGTCGGCGCACATCGACGGGGCAGCGGCGAGGTGCGCGACCCGACGAAGCCACCCACGTCCACGCTGGGACGCAACCACGGTCGCCGGGGGTTTCGAGACGGTTGCACGAATCAAACCGGGATTCAGTCCTTGTGGGTCTTGCCCGGCAGGGCGAGCATCCGGTCGAGGGCGACCTTGGCCCACTTCTCGGTGTCCTCGTCGACCTCGATCTGGTTGACGACCATGCCCGTCGACCAGTGACTCCATCGCCCAGACGAAGTGGGGCAGGTCGATGCGGTTCATCGTCGAGCAGTAGCAGACGGTCTTGTCGAGGAAGATGATCCGCTTGTCGGGGTGCGCGGCGGCCAGCCGCTTGACCAGGTTGAGCTCGGTGCCGATCGCCCAGGCCGAGCCGGCCGGCGCGGCCTCGATGGTCTGGATGATGAACTCGGTCGAGCCGACCAGGTCCGCCTCGAGCACGACCTCGTGCTTGCACTCGGGGTGCACGAGGATCTGGACGCCGGGGATCGCTGGCGCGCAGCGTCGTCGACCGTGTCCTCGGAGAACCGGCCGTGGACCGAGCAGTGCCCCTTCCAGAGGATCATCTTCGCGTCGCGGAGCTGCTCGGGGGTGAGCCCGCCGTCCGGGCGGTGCGGGTCCCAGACCACGCAGTCGTCGAGCGAGAGCCCCATCTTGAGGACGGCGGTGTTGCGGCCGAGGTGCTGGTCGGGGAGGAACAGCACCTTCGTGCCCTGCTGGTAGGCCCACTCGAGCGCGGTCTCGGCGTTGGAGGAGGTGCAGACCGCGCCGCCGTGGCGGCCGCAGAACGCCTTGATGTCGGCGCTGGAGTTCATGTAGGTCACCGGCACGACCTCGGAGGCGACCCCGGCCTCCTCCATCGCGGCCCAGGCGTCCTCGACCTGCCGCAGCCGGGCCATGTCGGCCATCGAGCAGCCGGCCGCGAGGTCGGGGAGGATCACCTTCTGCTCGGGCGAGGTCAGGATGTCGGCCGACTCGGCCATGAAGTGCACGCCGCAGAACACGATGAACTCCGCGTCCGGCCGGGCCGCCGCCTCGCTGGCCAGCTTGAAGGAGTCGCCGGTGACGTCGGCGAACTGGATGACCTCGTCGCGCTGGTAGTGGTGGCCGAGCACGAAGACCCGTGAGCCCAGCGCCTCCTTCGCCGCGCGGGCGCGCGCGACCAGGTCGGGGTCGGAGGGCGACGGGAGGTCGCCGGGGCACTCGACGCCGCGCTCGGAGCCCAGGTCGACACCCCGGCCCAGGGGGAGCAGCGGCAGGTCGACGGTGGTCATGTCCTTGATCCTATTCGCGCTGGTGACAGCTACAGCAGTGCACCGTTGTGAACGTACGGCGCGGGCGGTTTCATCCCGCGCAGCCCCAGGTAGCCCTCCTGGTGCAGCCGAGCCGGGCCGCGAGGCCGACGTCGAGCACCCACTGGTTCGCCGCCGTGACGTGGCCCACGGTGGCCTGCTCGGGCCCCTCGGCCAGCGCCGCCCAGAGCAGCCGGACGGCGGTACGCCGGTTGGACGCCGCCAGCAGCGCGAGCCGGCCGCGCTCGTCGAGGTAGGCGTAGCCGGAGCCGGTCGATGGTGTCGGACACCAGCAGCCGCCAGGTGCGCAGCATCAGCTCGTGGTCCGACGCCGTGGCCGGCACCGCGCGCGGCCCGGTCGAGGGAGTCCATCAGGTCGATGTCGGCGGCCGAGCCCTCGCGCACCTTCTCCACGACGGGGATCGCGGAGCGGTCGACGGTCGCCGGTGAGGTACATCTGCGGGTGCAGGTCGAACCCCGCCTGGCGGTAGATGCGGACCGCCTTGGCGTCCGACGAGGCGGAGAGCATCGCCCGGGTGCAGGCGCGCCCGTGGTCCAGGGCCGCGGCCAGCAGCGGCTTGCCGATGCCCTGTCCCTGCCGGCCCGGCAGCACGGCGTACGTCGCCAGGCACCACAGCGCCTCGCGGCGGAACGACGTCGCCATGCCCACCATCCCGGTCTCGTCCTCGGCCACCCAGCAGCCCCCGGGTCGTGTGCGCACGAAGTGCAGGGTGCGCTCGATCCAGACCCCGCGGTGGGCCTCGGACCGGCGCTCGGGCGCCGGGGCGTCGGCCGGCCGCATCCGGGTGTCGAGCTCGAAGAAGCCCTCGTCGCTGACCCGCTCGGCCGTCGGGACGTCCTCGGGCCGCATCGGCCGGATCACGGGCACTGCACGCGCGCCGACCGTAGCGTGGTCGGGGAGGATGACCGCATGCGGATTCTGGTGGCGCCGGACAAGTTCGCCGGCACCCTCACCGCGGTCGAGGCCGCCGAGGCGATCGCCGACGGGCTGGCGCGAGACCGCGCCGGACGACGAGCTCGACCTGGCGCCCGATGTCGGACGGCGGCCCCGGCTTCGTCGACGTGCTGCACGAGGCGCTGGGCGGCGAGCTGCTCGCGGTCACGGTCCGCGGGCCGCACGGGGAGCCGACGCCGGCCACGGTGCTGGTCGTCGGGCGACACGGCGTACGTCGAGAGCGCGCAGGCGTGCGGGCTGCACCTGACCGGCAAGGAGGGGGCCGAGGAGGCCACGACGTACGGCGTCGGCGAGCTGGTGGCCGCCGCGGTCGACGCCGGTGTCGCCACCGTCGTGGTCGGGCTCGGCGGCAGCGGCAGCAACGACGGCGGCGCCGGGCTGCTCGCGGCGCTGGGCGCCACCGCCGACGTACCCCTCGACGCCGGCGGCGCCGGCCTCGACGGCGTCACCTCGGTCGAGGTGGCCGCGGCCCGCGAGCCGGGTCGGCTCGGTGCGGCTGGTCGCGGCCAGCGACGTGGACAACCCGCTGACCGGGCTGTTCGGCGCGACCAAGATCTTCGGGCCGCAGAAGGGGATCACCGAGGAGCGGCTGCCGGTGGTGGACGGGTGGCTCGAGCAGTACGCCGCGGCGCTGGACCGCCGGCTCGCCCTCGAGAAGGGCGCCGGGGCCGCGGGCGGGCTCGGCCTACGCGCTGCTGCGTGCTCGGCGCGACCCGCGAGCCCGGGATCGCCCTGGTCGCCGACGCGGTCGGGCTGCGCCGACCGGGCCGGCGCCGCCGACCTGGTGATCACCGGCGAGGGCGCCTTCGACTACTCCAGCCGCGCCGGCAAGGTGCCGCACGGCGTGGCGCAGGTCGCCGAGGAGGCGCTGCGGCCGTGCGTGGTGCTGGCCGGCAAGGTGCTCATCGGCTCGCGGGAGATGCGGGCGCTGGGGATCGAGTCGGCGTACTCGCTGGTCGACCTGGTGGGGGAGGAGCGGGCGTTCGCCGAGCCCGCCGCCGCGCTCAGGCGAGCTCGCGGCCCGCACCGCGCGCACCTGGTCGCGCTGAGCCGGTCAGCCCTCGCGCGGGAGTCCCGAGCAGCGCGGCTGACACGGAACCGGCCAGCCACCGCTCGTACTCGTCGTTGCTCCAGCCCCGGCGCTGCACCAGCGCGGCCCAGGCCTCGGGGGAGATGAGCAGCCAGAGCTCGTCGCGGGCCCGGTCGGCCGTGAGGCCGGTCCGGAGGGCGCCGACGTCGTCGAGGGCGGCGACGAACGTGGTGGCCCCGAAGAGCCGCTCGGCCTCGATGGTCTGCGCGAACTCCTCCACCTCCGGGTGCGCGCCTCGGCTCTCGAGCACCCGGACGGCGAGAGGGCCGGTCCGCTCGCTGATCTGCCGGCCGAGGGCGGCGTAGTGCCGGACCTTCCCGGCGGGGTCCGGCTCGTCCACCATGGCGCGGTACTCCGGGCGCTCGATGAGCGGCACCGGCTCGTCGTCGCCGGCCAGCCGGACGTCGTACGACCGCCTTGAGCAGGCCGCCCTTGTTGCGGAACTGCTTGTAGATGGTCTCCACCGAGACCCCCGCCGCCTCGGCGACCTCGGCGAGCCGCATGCCCGGCGAAGCCCTCCGAGACCAGCAGCCGGTGGGCCGCCTCGAGCACCTGGCGCCGGCTCTCCCGGGCGCGCTGCGGTGCGGCGGCTGTTGTCGTACTTGACCCGTGCTTCGGTCATTGGTTACAGTCTCCCGTATTCAATACAACTACCTGTAAGGAAGATACCCCATGACCGACCAGATGTACGCCGACACCCTGTCCCAGACCCGGTCGCAGACCCTGCCCGAGACCCAGGCCGAGGTGGCCATCGCCTCGATGCAGGCCATGGCCCACGGGACCTTCGCCGAGCTGGACCGGCTCACCCACCCGGAGGCGGTGAACCGCGAGGCCGTCGACGAGCCGCCGGCCGCCTCGGCGCCCGGAGCCGCCGGCTTCTGGGCCACCGCCCTGTGGCTGCGCACGGCGTTCTCCGACCTCACCTTCGAGATCCACGAGGTCGTCGAGGTCGGCGACCTGGTCGTCGTCCACAACACGATGTCCGGGCGGCACACCGGCGACTTCGTGGGATGGGACGACGGGACAGATCAAGGTGGTGATGCCGCCGACGGGGCGGGAGTTCGCGAGTCACCCAGACGCACTGGATGCGGTTCCGCGACGGGCTGGTCGTCGAGCACTGGGCCAACCGCGACGACTTCGGCATGGCCGAGCAGCTCGGCTGGGCGCCGCCCAGCCCGGCGTTCCTGTTCCGGCAGGTCAGGGCGACCCGGCGGGCCCGCCGCGTGCTGGCGCGCGAGCAGGCCGGCTCAGAAGGCGCTGGAAGGGCGGGGAATAACCCCTGGTGTGCGAGACTTGAGGCAGGCAGAAGCACACGCCTGCACTCACACCCCGGGAGCCTGTAGCAGATGACCGAGCAGCTTGAGACCCAGCTGGACACCGAGCGTCGCACCGACAGCATCAACCTGAGCCCGGTGGCCGCCGCGAAGGTGAAGAGCCTCCTCGAGCAGGAGGGTCGCGACGACCTCTCGCTGCGCATCTCCGTGCAGCCCGGCGGATGCTCCGGCCTGCGCTACCAGCTCTTCTTCGACGAGCGCAGCCTCGACGGCGACGTGGTGACCGACTTCGACGGCGTCGGCGTGGTCGTCGACCGGATGAGCGTCCCCTACCTCAACGGCGCGATGATCGACTTCGTCGACACCATCGAGAAGCAGGGCTTCACCATCGACAACCCCAACGCGGGCGGTTCCTGCGCCTGCGGCGACTCGCTTCCACTGATCCGCAGTCCAGACACAGAGAAGCCCCCGCCGATCGGCGGGGGCTTCTTGCTTCTGCGCCGGTCAGTCGAGGTGCAGGTGCAGCGCGTTCGCGAGCCGCTGCGCCGCCTCGGTGATCTCGATCTCCCGCTTGGGCAGGTCGGTCGGGAAGCCGGCGTAGAGGTCGGTGTAGGCCAGCCGCGGCGCGACGAGCGGCAGCCGGGCGCCGACCGCGGCCGCGTCGGCGTGCATCGTCTGGGGGCTGTCCAGCTCGAAGAAGGCGCTCACGTCTTCGACGGTAGGGACTACCGCATGGGTACGCCCACGACTACGCGCCAGTAGCAATTCCCCCTAGTCTTTCCCGACGTGCCTGACAGCCTCCGCGGTGGTCCCTGCTGATCGCCGGATCCATCGCCACCGACCACCTGATGAGCTTCGGTGGGAAGTTCGAGGACTCCCTCGTCGTCGAGCAGCTGCACAAGCTCTCGGTGTCCTTCCTGGTCGACGACCTCGAGATCCGCCGCGGCGGCGTCGCGGCCAACATGTGCTTCGGCCTGGGCCGGCTCGGCCTCCGGCCGGTGCTGGTCGGCTGCGCGGGCGACGACTTCGCCGACTACCGCTCCTGGCTCGAGCGGCACGGCGTCGACTGTGACTTCGTGCGGATCTCCGACACCCACCACACGGCCCGGTTCGTCTGCACCACCGACACCACCGGCGCGCAGTTCGCGTCGTTCTACCCGGGCGCGATGAGCGAGGCCCGGCTGGTCGAGCTCGCGCCGATCGTCGCGAAGGTCGGCGCGCCGTCGTACGTCCTGATCGGCGCCGACGACCCCGACGGCATGCTCCGCCACACCGAGGAGTGCCGCCAGCGCGGCTACCCGTTCATCGCCGACCCGAGCCAGCAGCTGGCGTTCGGCGCGGGCGAGCTGATCCGCAACCTGATCGACGGCGCGGCGTTCCTGTTCTCCAACGAGTACGAGTCGCACATGATCGAGCAGAAGACCGGCTGGTCGGCCGACGAGGTGCTCTCGCGGGTCGACATCCAGGTCACCACGCTCGGCAAGGACGGCGTCCGGGTGCTGCGCCGCGGCGAGGCCGCCGATCGAGCGGCCCGCCGCGGCCGGAGGTCACGGCGGTCGAGCCCACCGGCGTCGGCGACGCGTTCCGCGCCGGGTTCCTGGCCGCGCTCGCCTGGGGGCTGAGCCTCGAGCACGCCGCCGAGGTGGGCTGCGTGCTCGCGGCGTACGTCGTGGAGACGGTCGGCCCGCAGGACTACACGTTCACCGCCGAGCAGTTCCTCGGCCCGGCTGGACGCGTCCTACGGCGGCGAGGCGGCCGAGGCCGTCCGCCCGCACCTGACCGCGCTCAGCTGAGCCGTCTGACCAGGTAGCGCGGCACCCCGTCGTCGGCCGGCTCCTCGCCGACGTACTCCTGGCCGCGCATCCGGCACCACGCCGGGATGTCGTGGGCCGCGGCCGCGTCCGTCGAGGCGACGGCGACGGTCTGGCCGACCTCGACGTCGCCGATCCGCTTGCCCAGCTCGATGACCGGCAGCGGGCAGAGCATCCCGCGGCAGTCGAGCTCGAGGTCGGCGGTCACAGTCCCGCGTCCCTCCGGATCTCGGCCACGACCTCGGGGAGCACGGCCAGGAACCCGTCCACGTCGGCCTCGGTCGCGTCGCGGGTCAGCGAGACCCGGACGTTGCCGTGGGTGAGCGCGCCCATGGCCGCCAGCACGTGGCTGGGCTCCAGGGTGGAGGCGGTGCAGGCCGAGCCGCTCGCGACCTCGAAGCCGCGGCGGTTGAGCGCGTCGACGATCGCCTCGCCGTCGACGTAGAGGAACGAGAACGTGACCAGGTGGGGGAGCCGGTCGACCGGGTCGCCGACCACCTCGGTGTCGGGGATCTCGGCGACGCGCGGCCCGGATCCGGTCGACGAGGGCGTGCTGGCGGGCGTTGACCTCGTCGCGCTCGGCGACCACGGCCTGGAGCGCGGCCGCGGCGCCCAGCGCGGCGGGGACGTTCTCGAAGCCGGAGACCCGCTCGTCGACCCGGTCGTCCTCGGGGAACGGGTTGCGCCACGGCGCGCCCTTGCGGACCAGCAGCACGCCGACGCCGGCCGGGCCGCCCCACTTGTGCGCCGAGCCGGCGGCCACCGACCAGCCGTCGGGGAGCGGCAGCCGGCCCATCGAGGCGCAGGCGTCCATGAAGAGCGGCACGCCGTCGGGCAGCGCGGCCTCGGCGACCGGCTGGACGGTGCCGACCTCGTGGTTGGCGCGCTGGAGCGCGACCACGTCCGGCGTCGCCGAGGTCCGTCGACGGTCGACCCGGCCGAGCGGGTCGACGCGGACCGACCGGGCCTCGCAGGTCGCGGCCGCCAGGCCAGCGCGTGCAGCACCGCGGAGTGCTCGACCGGCCGCGTGCGCCACCGCGCCGCGCCGGGCCGGACCAGCCCCAGCAGACCGCGGTGCACGGCGTCGGTGCCGGACGGCGGTGAACGACACCTCGTCGCGGCGTACGCCGAGCGCCTCGGCGACCGCCTGCCGGGCGTTGTCGAGGATCAGCCGGGCGTTGCGGGCGGGGGTGTGCAGGCGGCGCGGATCGGCGTACCCCTGGTCGAGCGCGGCGAGCATCGCGTCACGGGCCGCCGGGTGCAGCGGCTCGGAGGACGCGGTGTCGACGTACACGCACGAAAACTACCCGTACGGGGGAACCCACCCGGGCGGTTCCGCAGGCTGCGGTTGGGCTAGGGTCAGCAGTGTCCTAGGTGTTGGTCGAGAGGGGCTCTTCCGTGGGTCTGCAGCGCGTCGCGCGTTGGGCCGTACCACTCGCCGGAGTGGCGCTCCTGGCGAGCGGTTGTGCCGACGATTCCGAGGCCGGTCGCCTCGCGATGCCCGACCCGGCGTCCGAGCAGGGTCAGCACGTGCTCGACCTCTGGCAGGGCGCGTGGATCGCGGCGCTCGATCACCGGCGTCGTGGTGTGGGGGCTGATCTTCTACGTCGTGATCCGCTACCGGCGGCGTTCCGACGACGAGATCCCGGTGCAGACGCGCTACAACCTGCCGCTCGAGATCTTCTACACGATCGCGCCGGTCGTGATGGTGATCGTGTTCTTCGCCCACACGGTGCGCACCCAGAACATCGTCCTCGAGGACGACACGCGCGCCCGAGAACATCGTCGAGGTCACCGGCCAGCAGTGGTCGTGGACGTTCAACTACGGCCTCGGCGACCCGGACGAGTCCGCCGACGACGACCGCTACGACGACGAGTTCCCCTACGACTCCTACGTCCACGACGGCGGCACCGGCGCCTACATCCCCGAGCTGTGGCTGCCGGTCGACGAGACGACGCGGTTCAACCTGCACAGCCCCGACGTGATCCACGACTTCGGCGTCCCGAGCTTCCTCATGAAGATGGACGTCGTCCCGGGCCGGGTCAACCACTACGTCATCAAGCCGACCCGGACCGGCGACTTCGACGGGCAAGTGCTACGAGCTCTGCGGCGTCTACCACTCGCGGATGCTGTTCGAGGTCCACGTGGTCAGCCGTGAGGACTACGAGGCCGCACCTGCAGGACCTCGAGGACGCCGGCCTGACGCTCCGACCTCCCGCTGCTCGGCGGCGCGGAGGCCTACACGCAGGAGGGCCTCGACGACGGAACCGTGGAGGGATCGCAATGACCGCCACCGCGTCGCACCCGACCACCGTCGTCGGCAACCGCGCGGCAGCTGGGCCAGCAGGTCGTCCGGGTCCTGACGACGACCGACCACAAGGTGATCGGCAACCTCTACCTCGTCACGTCGTTCTGCTGGTTCCTCATCGCCGGCCTGATGGCGATGCTGATGCGCTCCGAGCTGGCCTACCCCGGCCAGCAGGTCGTCAACGACGAGCTCTACAACCAGCTGTTCACGATGCACGGCACGATCATGCTGCTGCTCTTCGCGACGCCGCTGTTCTTCGGCTTCGGCAACGCGATCATGCCGCTGCAGATCGGGTCGCCGGACGTCGCGTTCCCGCGGCTGAACATGTTCAGCTACTGGCTCTTCCTGATCGGCGGCCTGATCGCCGGCTCCGGGCTTCCTGACCCCGACCGGCGCCGCCGACTTCGGCTGGTTCGCCTACACGCCGCTGTCCGACGCCGTACGCTCGCCGGGCGTCGGCGGCGACCTGTGGATCATGGGCCTCTGGATGGCCGGTCTCGGCACCATCCTCGGCGCGGTCAACTTCATCACCACGATCATCTGCATGCGCGCGCCCGGCATGACCATGTTCCGGATGCCGATCTTCGTCTGGAACACGATGGTCACCAGCCTGCTGGTGCTGATCGCGTTCCCGGTCCTGGCCGGCGCGCTGCTCTCGCTCGAGGCCGACAGACAGCTCGGTGCCCACGTCTTCGACGCCGCCCACGGCGGCGCGATCCTCTGGCAGCACCTGTTCTGGTTCTTCGGCCATCCGGAGGTCTACATCATCGCGCTGCCGTTCTTCGGCATCGTGACCGAGATCCTGCCGGTCTTCAGCCGCAAGCCGATCTTCGGCTACATCGGCCTGGTCGGCGCCACGCTCGGCATCGCGATCCTCTCGGTCGCGGTGTGGGCGCACCACATGTTCGTCACCGGCGCGGTCGACCTGCCGTTCTTCTCCGGCATGACGTTCCTGATCGCCGTACCGACGGGCGTGAAGTTCTTCAACTGGATCGGCACGATGTGGGGGGGATCTCTGTCCTTCGACACCCCCATGCTGTGGTCGATCGGCTTCCTGACGACGTTCCTCTTCGGCGGCCTGACCGGCATCATCCTGGCCAGCCCGCCGCTGGACTTCCACGTCTCCGACTCCTACTTCGTGGTCGCGCACTTCCACTACGTCGTCTTCGGCACCGTGGTGTTCGCGATGTTCGCCGGCTTCTACTTCTGGTGGCCGAAGATGACCGGCCGGATGCTCGACGAGCGGCTCGGCAAGGTGCACTTCTGGCTGCTGTTCGTCGGCTTCCACACGACGTTCCTGGTCCAGCACTGGGTCGGCGTCGAGGGCATGTCGCGCCGCTACGCCGACTACCTGCCCGACGACGGCTTCACCACGCTCAACCAGGTCTCGACGATCGGCGCGTTCCTGCTCGGCGCCTCGACGCTGCCGTTCCTCTACAACGTCTGGATCTCGCGCAAGGGACCGCTGGTCGAGGTCGACGACCCGTGGGGCTGGGGCCGCTCGCTGGAGTGGGCGACGTCCTGCCCGCCGCCGCGGCACAACTTCGTCACCATCCCGCGGATCCGCTCCGAGTCGCCGGCCTTCGACCTGCACCACCCGGAGATCGCCGCGATCGAGCTCGAGGAGAACGAGGCGGCCGCCGAGGGCCGGCCGGCCGACGCTCCCGACATGGAGGGCCGCGACGAGCTGGTCCAGGAGCGGACCGAGGAGTCGACCGGCGACGGGGAGGGTGAGGACCGATGAAGGCCGAGGCCTGGATCTTCGCCGCCTGCACGATCTTCCTCGTGCTGGTCACGCCGGCGTACTGGCTGGTCACCGACGCCAGCGACCACGGCGGCGACTGGACCGGCACCTCGGCGCTGGTGATGACCACGCTGCTGACGCTGATGGTGACCATCTACCTCGGCTTCCACGCCAAGCGGATGGACCCGCGCCCGGAGGACCGCGAGGACGCCGTGATCGCCGACGGCGCGGGGGAGCTGGGCTTCTTCCCGCCGTACTCCTGGTGGCCGCTGTGGACCGCGCTGGCGCTCGGCACCGTCCGTGTTCGGCATCGCCGCCGGCGCGTGGTGGCTGTTCATCATCGGCGGCGTGCTGGGCGCGATGGCGCTGGTCGGCTGGATCTACGAGTACTACCGGGGTGAGCACGCTCACTAGGCGCGTGAGGGCAACTTCGGGCGGCGCCACGCCGTCGTAAGGGCATGCGCGCTTTCGTGGGTTCTCAGCGCCAGCGATTACTCTGGAGGAGTCCGGACCAGACGGTTCGGGCGTTTTCGTGGGAGTCCTTGGAGTCCAGCATGTCCTCTCGCCGACGCCGCCTCCGCGGCTTGGTGGCGCTGTCCGCCCTGCTGCTCGGGACCTCGATGCTGAGCGCCTGCGACAACGGCGACGACATCGACAACGGCGGCTCGGCCGACGACACCACCGGCGCCTCCGCCGACTCCGGCAACGGCTCCTCGGACGCGTCCGACGACTCGTCGGACTCCGAGGACCCGACGCCGGCTCGGTCTCGACCAACATCAAGCGCAAGACCGACGTCCCGGTCTCCACCCAGCTCCAGGTCTTCGCCCACCACGGCCGGCTGAGCACCGTCACGGTCAGCGGCTCCGGCGACGTCGGCGCCCTCAACGGCGCGATCGCCGGCGACGGCGCCAAGTGGAAGGCCGACGACCTGCTCGAGCCCGGTACGACGTACACCGTGAAGGCGAGCGTCGCCGGCGACGACGGCGAGGTCGTGACCAAGAAGCAGCAGTTCACCACCCAGGCCCTCGACCTCTCCCAGCAGACCTACCCCTCGGTCGCGCCGCTGCCCGGCGAGACCGTCGGCGTCGGCATGCCGGTGATCGTGAACTTCGACGTCCCCGTCACCGACCGGGCCAACATCGAGAAGAACCTGCACGTGACCACGGCGCCCGAGCAGCCCGGCACCTGGCACTGGCTCAGCGACACCGAGGTCCACTACCGGCCGAAGAAGTACTGGAAGGCCGGCACCCAGGTCGACGTCAACCTCGACATCAACGGCGTCGACGCCGGCAACGGCATCTACGGCCAGGAGGACCGCGACGTCCAGTTCCAGGTCGGCGACGCCCACATCTACAAGGTCGACACCCGGACCGACCAGATGAAGGTCTTCTCCAACGGCAAGCTGCTGCGCACCATCCCGATCACCACCGGCCAGCAGCCGAAGTTCACCACCCGCTCGGGCATCAAGGTCATCATCGAGAAGTTCGACTCCAAGCGGATGAACTCCGAGACCGTCGGCATCCCCGTCGACAGCGCGGACGGCTACGACATCGACAACGTCCAGTGGGCCATGCGGGTGACCTACTCCGGCGAGTTCGTCCACGCCGCCCCCTGGTCGGTCGGCTCCCAGGGCCACGCCAACGTCTCCCACGGCTGCACCGGCATGAGCACCTCCAACGCCGACTGGCTCTACCACATGACCTACCGCGGCGACGTCGTCGACTACATCGGCACCGACCGCCCGATGGAGTCCACCAACGGCTACGGCGACTGGAACATCCCCTGGGACGAGTACCAGCAGGGCTCCGCGCTCGCCGCCAGCTGACCGCTGAGCCCGCGCTGACGGTGCCGGCGCTGGGCCGGGCGGCGGTCGGTAGGCAACCTGTCGGGCCACGGGCGGCGGTGGGTAAGCAACGCTGTCGGCGCCGGGCGGCGGTGGGTAAGCAACGGCTGCGGCGTGCCCAGCGGTTGCTGTGCCACCGCTAGCTGCCGCGACCGTCCACAGTCATCGCACGGCCAGGCGCGCTTCGTCCACCGATCGGCTGATGACGCCCCACGCGAGCCGGAGCTGCACGCTGCTGTCTGCGGATGGACTTCTCGAACGACGAATCGCCGACCGGTCCCTTCACCGGCGAGCCAGGCTCGGCGCCGGCGTCACGTCGCGCATGCTCCAGGGCAAGGGCTACGTGCGAGTCTACCCACGAGTCTGGCGCGACCGGTCATGAGATGAGCGACGCCGACTGGGTCGCAGGCCGCACGACTTGCGCTGCCGGCCAGGCTCACCTCACCGGGATCACGCGACTCCAGTTACTCGGCATGGACTACGGCCCACGCAGGCCGGTTCACTTCGTCGTCGAAGGAGAACTGCATCTGGCATTCGAAGGCGTCTTCCTCCACCGGACCAAGGCGCTTCCACCGCTGGATGATGTCGGTGTGTGCGTCGAGGCGGCGTTCATGTCCTACTGCGTTCAGGCCGGGTCATCGATGCGATCAAGGTGGGGGACTGGCTGTTACATGGCAAGCACATGGACGTCGGCGTCTCGAAGCGCTGGCCGTCGCAGAACCCTGGCGAGACGGCGCGTACGAGGCGCTCTGGATCCTTCCGCACCTGATCCCGACTGCTCGTCGCTGAAGGAGTCCGAGACCTGCGCACTCCTAGCTTTGCCGGACTCCCGCGCCCGAGTGCAACCAACCGCTCGAGCTCGGAGGACGTACGCGTCATCACCGACCTGCTCTATCGCGAGCACGGCCTGGCCGTCGAGTTCGAGGGCGCCAACACCAGGAGGACCGCGAGCAGTACTCCAGCGACCTTGATCGATACGCCGCCATGCGCAGCTCCGGCCGTGAGTACGTCCAGGTGACGGACGAGAAGCTGCGGCGCTACGCCGGGAGCTCGGTGCAGCAGGTGCACCGCGAGCTGGTGAGCGAGGGCGGTACGACGGACCGGCGCCGGGGTTCGGAGAGACGTGGCGGTCGCTGTTCGGCAGTCTCCGGGCTGCTGTGACGGCGAGATCGGCCCCGAGCTGGCTCTGACACGACGGCGTGGCTGGAGCCGCGCCGACTGGCTGGCGGTGGGCTGAGCAACCGCGTCGGCCCGGGCTGGTGCTGAGCCACCGCTGCTCGCTGCTGAGCAGCGCTGGCGGGCTCAGCACCGTCCGGCCGGCTGGTTGCTGAGCCACCGCTGCCTGGCCGGGCTACGGCCACCGCTGCTGGCCGGCGGTTGCTAACCCGCCTGGCCGCAGGTTGCGAGCCACCGCTGCCCCGCCGCGAAGGAGCTGAACACAGAAGGCCCGCCCCGAGGGGAGCGGGCCTTCTGTGTTGAGGACGGTCAGTCGTCGGCGCGGAGCTTCTCGCCCTCGACGAGGTGGTGGCCGTCGAACTGGTGGCCGTCGGCGGCGTGGCCCTCCATCGGCGCCTGGAGCTCGTGCTCGTGCTCGGCGTGGTGGTGGCCTTCCTCGAGCTCCTCGATGGTCGGCTTCTGGACGTTGTCGGCGTACATCAGCGTCCGCAGGCGGTGGCGTACGGCGGCCAGCCGGGCCGCGATGCCGCCGTGCGGCTCCACGCCGTTGGCGTCCGGGCCACCCTCGAGCTCGCCGAGCACGTCCGGGTCGCGGTCGCGGGCGGCGAGCGTGAAGGCGCGCTCCGGGGACAGCGGCAGGTGCCGCTCGGTGTAGCCGCCCTCGGGGGAGCGCATGATGATGCCGGTCTCGTAGCCGTGCAGCAGGTCCTGCTGGTCCTTGCGCTGCAGCGAGATGCACCAGCGGCGCGTGATCATGAACGCGATCACCGGGCCGATGAACACCGCACCACGCAGGAAGTACGTGATCTGGTTGATCGACAGGTGCAGCCGGATCGCGATGATGTCGTTGCCGCCGGCCGCCCAGAAGAGGCCGTACATCGTCATCAGGGCCACCATCGTGGCGGTGCGGGTCGGGGCGTCGCGCGGCCGCTGGAGCAGGTGGTGGTCGCGCTTGTCGCCGGTGATCCACGCCTCGATGAACGGCAGCATCAGCAGGATCGTGAACATCAGCATCGGGAGCACGATGATCGGCAGCAGCACGTTCCAGGAGATCGTGTGGTGCCAGATGTGCGTCTCGAGGTTGGGCATGATCCGCAGCGCGCCGTCCGGCCAGCCCATGTACCAGTCGGGCTGGGAGCCCGCGGTCACCTTGGACGGGTCGTAGGGCCCGAACTTCCACACCGGGTTGATGGACAGCAGCCCGCCCATCAGCGCCGTGGTGCCGAAGACGATGAAGAAGAACCCGCCGGCCTTGGCGGCGTACACGGGCAGCATCGGGAAGCCGACGACGTTCTGCTCGGTGCGGCCGGGGCCGGGCCACTGGGTGTGCTTGTGGTAGACGAGCAGCAGCATGTGGGCGGTGATCAGCGCGAGCAGCAGGCCCGGGATCAGCAGCACGTGGATGATGAAGAGGCGCGGGATGATGTCGGTGCCGGGGAACTCGCCGCCGAACAGGAAGAACGACATGTAGGTGCCGACGATCGGCTGCGACTTCAGGAAGCCGTCGGCGGCGCGGATGCCGGTGCCGGAGAGCAGGTCGTCGGGGAGCGAGTAGCCGGTGAAGCCCTCGAGCGTGCCCAGGAGCAGCAGCAGCGCGCCGATCGCCCAGTTGAGCTCGCGCGGCTTGCGGTGCGCGCCGGTGAAGAAGACCCGCAGCAGGTGGATCATCATCGCGGCGATGAAGAGCATCGCCGACCAGTGGTGGATCTGCCGCATCAGCAGGCCGCCGCGGACGTCGAACGACAGCCGCAGCGCCGAGGCGTACGCCTCCGACATCTCGACGCCGCGCAGCTGCGCGTAGCTGCCTTCGTACGTCGTCTCGCCCATGCTCGGGTTGAACCACAGCGTGAGGAACACGCCGCTGAGCAGCAGGACGACGAAGCTCCAGAGCGCGATCTCGCCCAGCATGAACGACCAGTGGTCGGGGAAGACCTTGCGCAGGTTCTTCTTGGCCAGGGTGGCCAGGCCGAGCCGGTCGTCGGCCCACTCGGCGACGGCGCCGACCCGGTTGGGCTTCGAGGCGGTGGCCGCGGTGGAGTTCGTCGTGGCGACCTTGCTGGTGTCGATGCTCATGACTGGCTACTCCGGTCTCCGGCTCACTTGCTCGTGCTCTGCTGGGAGTCGCGCTCCCAGTAGCTGGGTCCGACGGGTTCCTTGAAGTCGCTCTGGGCCACGAGGTAGCCCTCGTCATCCACCATAAGGGGCAGCTGGGGCAGCGCGCGCGCGGCCGGACCGAAGATCACCTTGGCGGCGTCGGCCAGGTCGAAGGTCGACTGGTGGCACGGGCACAGCAGGTGGTGCGTCTTGCGCTCGTTCAGCGAGATCGGGCAGCCCACGTGCGTGCAGATCTTGGAGTAGCAGAGGATGCCGTCGATGGCCCAGTCCTCGCGGCCGGGGCCGGGCTTGTTGTCGTCGGGGTCCATCCGGACCAGGACGACCGCGCCCTTCGACTTGGCGATCTGGACGGTGACGCCCTCGAGCACCGGCTCGCCGTCCTCGTCGACCTCGAAGATGATCTCCGGCTCGGCGTTGAGCAGGTCGCCGATCTCGAGGTCACCGGGGCGGATCGGGGTGCCGACGACGTCGCGGACGACGCGCATGCCGGTGTCCCAGACGGTGTGCTCGAGGCCGGCGCCGGGGTAGGCGGCCTCCTTGATCACCTCGGCGTTGGTCTTGCCGAGGTCCTTCAGCAGTACGACGACCGGCGCCAGCAGGATGCCGACGGCGCCGAGCAGCGAGTTGCGGATCAGCGGCCGCCGGGTGATGCCCGACTCCTCGGCGCCGAGGTTGAGCACGCGGACCGTCTCCACGCGGTCCTCGTCGGAGGAGCGCGCGGGGTGGCGCATCTCGACGATCTCGTGGTCGCCCATCAGCTTGCGGGCCCACTGGATCAGCCCGACGCCGATCAGCAGCAGCGCGAAGCCCAGCGAGGCGCCCAGCGCGACGTTGGAGGCGCCCAGCCCGAAGACCGTCTCCACCTTCTCGCCGTCGCCTCCGCCGTTGACCTCGAAGGCGAAGTAGGAGACGACGAAGAGCACCGCGCAGATCGCCGAGAGGCCGAACAGCGCCGCGACCTGCCGCTCGGCGCGCTTCTCCGCCTTCGGGTCGACGTCGGTCGGCCGCCACACGTGCTCGGGCAGGCCGGGGTTGGCGATCGGCTCCGCGGGCTCCAGCGCGGCGCCGTGCTGGTCGTCAGGAGCGTCTTCGTTGCCCGGCTCGGCGGGAAGGTGGCTGTGGTCGTCGCTCATGCCGCGACCTCCTCCTCTTCTTCTTCGTGGAGCGGGCGGTGTGGGCGGCGATCCAGGTCGCGAAGCCGACCAGCGCGCCGATGCCCACGATCCAGGCCAACAGGCCCTCGCCCACCGGGCCCTTGCCGCCGAGGCCGAAGCCGCCGTACTGCGGCTGCTCACGGATCGAGTAGAGGTAGGCGATGACGTCGCGCTTCTCCTCCGGCGAGAGGTTGCCGTTGGAGAAGGTGTCCATCTGGCCGGGGCCGGTCAGGAGCGCCTCGTAGATCTGCCGGGCATCGGTGTCGCTCAGGTCGGGGGCGTCGCCGCCGCGCGGCATCGCGCCGCCCTTGCCGGCGAAGTTGTGGCAGGCGGTGCAGTTGGTCAGGAAGATCTGGCCACCGCGGGAGACCGCCTCCTCGCGCTCCTCCTCCGACAGGCCGGCCAGGCTGTAGTCGGACGGGTCGGGGATGGCGGGGCCGGGCCCGAGGCTCGCGACGTACGCCGCCAGGGCCGCGATCTCCTCGTCGTCGTAGGTAACGGGCTTGGTGGGGTTCTGGGCGCCCGGCTGGACCGCAGGCATCCGGCCGGTGCTGAGCTGGAAGTCGGCGGCGGCGGCGCCGACACCCACCAGGGACGGGCCGAGCTGGTTGCCGTCCTGGGTCAGGACGCCCTCGCCGTTCTGGCCGTGGCAGGTCGAGCAGCCGACGAGGAACAGCTTGCGGCCCTCGTCGGCCAGCTCCTCGTCGCTCTTGGCCGAGTCGGCCGTCGACGAGGGCGCGAACGCGGCGTAGAGCGTGCCGGTCAGCACCAGGCCCAGCATCAGCAGCAGCAGCCCGGCGACGGGGCGGCGGCGGTGGCGGGACAGGCGACCGGCGGAGCGGTTCAGGAAGCGCACTGGGGTCCTCACAGCCGGGGTCACTTGATCAGGTAGATCGTCGCGAACAGCGCGATCCACACGACGTCGACGAAGTGCCAGTAGTACGAGACGACGATCGCGCTGACCGCCTGCTCGTGGGTGAACCGCCTGGCGACGTAGGTGCGGCCGAGCACCAGCAGGAACGCGATCAGACCGCCGGTCACGTGGATGCCGTGGAAGCCGGTGGTCAGGTAGAACATCGAGCCGTACGCCGAGGAGGAGATCGTGACGTCCTCCTGGACCAGCGAGGTGTATTCCGTCACCTGGCCCGCGATGAAGATCGCGCCCATGACGTAGGTGAGCATGAACCACTCGCGCAGCCCCCAGCCGCGGGGGTCGAGGATCGACGCCGGTCCGGCCGACCTGGCCGCGCTCGGCCGCGAACACGCCGAGCTGGCAGGTCACCGACGACAGCACCAGGATCGTGGTGTTGACCGCGGCGAACGGGACGTTGAGCAGCGCGGTGTTCTGCTCCCACAGGTCGGTGCTCACCGACCGGATCGTGAAGTACGACGCGAACAGCGCGGCGAAGAACATCAGCTCACTGGACAGCCAGATGATGGTCCCGACGCTGACCATGCTCGGACGGTCGTGGTGCCCGTGGAGGCGCGAGGCCGGGATGGTCGTTGCTGTCGCCACGGGCTCATTATGTCCCGGCCGCTCCTCGGGGTCAGCCCCGGGTGGCGTGTGTTCCCACGTCTGTAACCGATTCACGATCCGGGTGCCGCCCTTCGACGCAGGCCGTCTCCTGACGGGGTGGGAGTTCGCTCCCGTGCCCCTGGTGGTGACCGTCTGGGCGGCCGGTCTCTACCTGCTGGGCGTGCGGTCCCTGCACCGGCGCGGCGACGCCTGGCCGGTGGGCCGGACGGTGGTGTTCGTGGGCGTCGGGATGGGCGCCTTCTACGTCGCCACGTCGTCCGGGCTGGCGGCGTACGACACCACGCTGCTGAGCGTGCACATGGTCCAGCACATGGTGCTCGCGATGCTGGTCCCGCTGGCCCTGGCGCTCGGCGCGCCGGTCACGCTCGCGCTGCGCACGCTCCCGCACGCTCCCCGGCGCTGGCTGCTGGCCGTGCTCCACTCGCGGGCCGCGAAGGTGCTGTCGTTCCCGCCGCTCACGCTGGCGCTGTACGTCGTGACGCCGTGGGCCCTCTACTTCTCCTCCTGGTACGACGCCACCCTGACCCACGTCTGGCTGCACGAGCTGATGCACCTGCACCTGGTCGTGGTCGGCACGCTGTTCTTCTGGCCGATCGTCGGCATCGACCCCGTGCCGGGGCGGGTCGGCTACCCGGCCCGGATGCTGCTGGTGGTGCTCACGCTGCCGTTCCACGCCTTCCTCGGGGTCACGATCATGGGCCAGGACACGCTGCTGGGCGGCGACCACTACCGGGCGCTGCGCGAGCTGCCCGGCTACGGCTGGCTCCCGGACCCGCTCGACGACCAGCACCTGGCCGGCGGGCTGCTCTGGTCGTCGGGCGACCTGGTCGGGCTGCTGCTGCTGGGGGTGCTCTTCGCCCAGTGGGTCCGGTCCTCCATGAAGGAGGCGGCGCGCGAGGACCGGCGGCTCGACCTCCTCGAAGCCCGCGCCCGCGACGGCGGGGACCCGGTCGAGCGGTAGCATCCCGGGCGTGGCCGACCAAGACAACCTGCGCGTGCTCGTCTACTCGGACGACGTGAACACCCGCCAGCAGGTCATCCTCGCGCTGGGCCGCCGGGTCCACCCCGACCTGCCCGAGCTGGAGTACGTCGAGGTCGCCACCGAGCCGGTGGTCATCCAGAACATGGACGCCGGCCGCATCGACCTCGCGATCCTCGACGGCGAGGCCGTGCCGGCCGGCGGCATGGGGATCGCCAAGCAGCTCAAGGACGAGATCTACCAGTGCCCGCCGCTGCTGGTGCTGACCGGCCGCCCCCAGGACGCCTGGCTGGCGACCTGGTCGCGCGCCGACGCGGCGGTGCCGCACCCGATCGACCCGATCCAGCTCGCCGAGGCCGTCACCGGGCTGCTCCGGTCCCGGGTCCCGGCGACCGGCTGATCCGCGACGTCGCAGGCTCCGGATGACCACCTGGCCCGAGGTGCTCGGTGCGCTCGTGGCGCGCACCGACCTCAGCACCGACCAGGCGACCTGGGCGATGGGGGAGATCCTCTCCGGGGAGGCGACCCCGGCCCAGATCGCCGGCTTCGCGGTGTCCCTGCGCGCCAAGGGGGAGACCGTCGAGGAGATCAGCGGGCTGGTCGAAGCCATGTACGAGAAGGCGACGCCGATCCAGATCCCGGGCCGGCTCCTCGACGTGGTCGGCACCGGCGGTGACCGCTCCATGTCGGTGAACATCTCCACGATGGCGGCCATCGTCGCCGCCGGCGCGGGGGCGCGGGTCGCCAAGCACGGCAACCGCTCGGCGTCCTCGCAGTCCGGCTCGGCCGACGTGCTCGAGGCGCTCGGCGTGCGGCTCGACCTGCCGCCCGAGCGGGTCGCCGCCCTGGCCGACGAGGCCGGCATCACCTTCCTCTTCGCGGCCGCCTTCAACCCGGCGATGCGGCACACCGCGGTGCCGCGCCGCGAGCTCGGCATCGGGACGACGTTCAACTTCCTCGGACCGCTCGCCAACCCGACCCGGCCCGCAGCCAACGCCGTCGGCTGCGCCGACCCGCGGATGGCGCCGGTGATGGCCGGTGTCTTCGCGGAGCGCGGCGCGGACGCCTGGGTCTTCCGAGGCGACGACGGCCTCGACGAGCTGACCACGACCACCACGTCGTCGGTGTGGACGGTCGCCGGGGGCGCCGTCGGCACCGCCACCATCGACCCCGCCGCCCACGGTCTGGCGCCGGCGACCACGGAGGACCTGCGCGGCGGCGACGCCGCGCACAACGCCGACGTCGTACGCCGGCTGCTCGATGCCGAGCCCGGGCCCGTCCGCGACGCCGTGCTGCTCAACGCCGGCGCCGCGCTGGCCGTGTACGACGCCCCGGGGGAGCCGGTCGACGAGGCACTGGACGCCGGGATCGCCCGGGCCCGCGAGGCCGTCGACTCCGGCGCCGCCAAGGCACACCCTCGAGCGCTGGGTGGCGGCCAGCTCCGCCTGACGACGGCATGGCCCGAACGGACTACTCGGGTTGCCCGAGTGTCTGCTCGTCACCCAAGCGGCTGCGGGCTCGTCTGCGCGCTCGTACCTTGCCAAGGTGGCCACCACGACGTTCGACGCCCGGGCAGGTGTCGAGCGCGTCGAGCCGCGGCGGGCCCTGCCTCGCTGGCCCTACACCGTCACGATCTTCTTCGGCTCGTTCCTGCTGTTCCAGGTCCAGCCGATGGTGGCCCGGCTGGTGCTGCCGGAGCTCGGTGGTGCGGCCTCGGTGTGGAACAGCGCGATGTTGGTCTACCAGGTGCTGCTGCTCGCCGGCTACGCCTGGGCGCACTGGCTGCAGCGGTTCCCGATCCGGCGCCAGGTGGTCCTCCACCTCGGCCTGCTGGGCCTGGCGTGCTTCTGGCTGCCGGTCGGGCTCGCCTCGATGGAGCCGCCGACCGGCAGCAGCGTGGTCCTCTTCGTCCCGCTGCTCCTGCTGGTCTCCGTCGGCCCGCTGATCCTGGCCGTCTCGGCCCAGGCGCCGTTGATGCAGGGCTGGTTCGCCTCGGGCCGGGGGGTCAACCCCTATCCGCTGTACGCCGCCTCGAACCTCGGCAGCTTCGCCGGGCTGCTGGCCTACCCGCTGGTGGTGGAGCCCACCATGCGGCTGGCGCAGCAGCGCTGGACGTGGAGCACCGGGTACGCGCGTCCTGATCCTCCTCGTCTCGGTCTGTGGCGCGGTGGCCGCCCGGCGCGCGGCGACGGACCCGGACACCGCGGTCGAGGTCCGGAGCGCCGGACCTCACGAGGGCGCCCAGCCGGCGCGAGACCCTGACGTGGCTGTGCCTGTCCGCGGTCCCGTCCGGGCTGATGCTCTCGACGACCACCCACCTGAGCACCGACATCATGGCGATGCCGCTGCTGTGGGCGATCCCGCTGGGCCTCTACCTGCTCAGCTTCACGGTGGCGTTCGCCGACCGGCGCGGGCTGGCCCGCGCCATGAGCCGGGTCACGCCGGCTCTCCTCATGGTGCTGGGCGCGACGGCGCTGCTGAGCACCGGGCTGACCGGGTATCCCGTGGCCGCGCTGTCGGTGCTCACCTTCTTCGCCGTGGCCGTCTCCCTGCACTCGCGCCTCTACGACTCCCGGCCTCCGACTCGCCTGCTGACCCGCTTCTACGTGACCACGGCCGTCGGGGGAGCGCTCGGCGGGGTCTTCTGCGGGCTGGTCGCCCCGCTGGCGTTCGACTGGGTCTACGAGCACCCGATTCTCGTCATCGCGGCCGCGGCCCTGCTCCCACTGCCGCTTGCGGCGCGGCTGGACCGGTCCCGCGTCCTCGTTGCCGGGTGCCTGTTCGCCGCCCTCTCCGCGGCGCTCGTGCTCACCGGGCACCTGCAGGTCTTCCTGCTGCTGGTCGGGCTGGGCATGGGAGCGGTCCTCGCTCGGTGGGGCCGCGTGGTCTACGTCGTGGCGCTGGTCGCCGTGATGCTCGCGCTCGGCGCCCGCAGCACGATCCCGGCGTCGTTCGACGGGACCCGGGCGCGCAGCTACTTCGGCGTCTACACGGTCAAGGACAGTCCCGACGGACACCAGCGCGTGCTCGTGCACGGCGGCACCTTCCACGGGATGGAGCTCCTCAGCCCGGAGCTCAGGGACGAACCCACCATGTACTACGGGGAGACCTCGGGAGCCGGACTCGTCCTCGCCCAGGCCGACGCCGTGTTCGGACCTCAGGCCTCGGTCGGGGTCGTCGGTCTCGGGGCAGGCACCCTGGCGTGCTACGCACAGCCCGGTCAGACCTGGGAGTTCTACGAGATCGACCCGCTGATGGTGCACATCGCGCGGGACTCCGGAAAGTTCCACTTCCTGGAGGACTGCGCGCCGGACTGCTCACGTCGCCGTCGGAGACGCGCGCCTCGAGCTCGGCAAGGTCGCCGATGACACCTACGACGTCCTCGCCATCGACGCGTTCTCGTCCGACGCGATCCCCATGCACCTGATGACCCGCGAGGCCTTCGACCTCTACGACCGGGTCGTGAGGGACGACGGGCTGTTGCTCGTGCACATCACCAACCGTTTCCTCGACCTCGAACCGGTCCTGGCGGGACTCACGAAGGACGCCGGCTGGAGCGCGGCGGTGCGCGACGACGAACCGGACGCGGCTCGCACCGACCTGCTGGGGGTGACCAGCTCGAAGTGGGTGGCGCTCACCCGGCAGCCCGGAGAGCTGGACGCCCGGCTCGCCCAGATCGGTGGCGACTGGCGACCGCTCTCGGACGACCGGGGTGCGCGACTGTGGACCGACGACTACGCGTCGGTCCTGCCCCTGCTGTTCTGAGGGCTCACGGCTCCGGCCAGCCCGGCGGCGCCCTCAGCAGCTCCAGGTCGTCGCCCCGCTGCTGGACCGACCAGCCCTCGACCTCACGCAGGTTGTAGGCGAGCGGCGAGCCGGGCGGCAGCACGGCGTACGTCGCGCCGGTGTCCTGGACCAGCTCGACCCAACCGCCCCGGACCGCCTCGATGTCCGCGTTCCGTTCGAGCTCGTCGTCGGTGTAGAGGTCGCCGTAGCCGTGCAGGACGACGTCCAGCTGGGGGAACCGCCACATCAGGTAGCCGCCGAAGCCGCCGTCGTCGATGACCTTGGTCCCCGCTGGGCAGGTCGCCGAGCGCGCCGTCGAGCCACGACGCCGTCTCGACGGGCTCGTCCGCGGTGTGCGGCACCAGGACCGCGAGCGTGGCCAGCGCGACCAGGGCGCCGCCGCCCACGAGCAGCCACTCGCGACGAGGCACCGACGGCCGCTCCCCGAGCATTGGCTGCAGGGCGGCCGCGGCGAGCGGAGCGGCCAGACAGGCCGCGACCGGCACGGTGCGCATCGAGTAGACCGCGCACAGCGCCGCGAGCCCGAGCAGCAGGACGTCGAACCACGGCACCCGCTCCGCACGCCGCAGCCTCGGCACGACCACCAGGGCGAGGATGACGGCCAGCGTGGCGACCCACGGCTTGGTGTAGTCCGGCGGGTCCCACTCGTAGAAGTACTTGGCCCGCGAGCCCACGCGGAGCACGGCCGGGAAGAGACCGGGGCCCACCGGGGAGAGCAGCGACGCGGCCGCCGACAGCAGCGGCACCGCGGCCATCCGGGCCAGGGTGCGTGGCGGGAGATCGCGGTCGAGGGCGAGCCCGAGCACAGCGACCACGCCGATCACGATCCCGACCGGCCACATCCCGTGGCACATCGTCCAGACCCAGGTGACCGGCACGAGGACCCAGGGCGCCCGCCCGGTGTCCCGCGCCCGCTGCCAGGCCGCGGTGGTCACCACGACCAGGAGGTAGCTGACCAGCTGGGGGCGCATCGACATACCCGACGTGCACGCGATCAGGGTGAGGGCCACGAGCAGCGCTGCGACGGCCGACTCCGCCTGGCGTCGGCACGCCCAGTAGATGACGAGGGCAAGCGAGACGAAGAGCAGCCCGGACAGCCACGCGACGCCGGCCAGGCCGAACCAGTCCTCGGTCTGCGCCATGACCACCTCGGTCAGCCACTGGGTCGGCACCCAGTCCGCGGTGGCGAGGCTGGTGACCGAGCCCGGGTCGCGCACCGACCAGTCGCCGCTCAGGAACTCGTGCCCGAACCGCAGGTGGAAGTAGGTGTCGAGGTTGTCCAGCGGCAGCGCCGCCCGTCTGACCAGCACTCCGAAGACGACCGCCATGACGACGTACGCCGCCAGCGGTCGCGCCCGGGCGAAGCTCACCCCGGGAGCGTAGGGGTGGATCAGGAGATGTCGGCGGAGCGGGGCCTGACGATCTCGGCCTGGGCCCGGGACGCATCGCCCTGGGCCGCGTTGAGGGCGACCTGGCGGGCGAGCTCGACGTACTTGTCGTGCATGGCCGCGAGCCGCAGGTGCAGCCCGATCGTGGTGAAGAGGAACGCCACGCACAGCAGGTAGACGACCAGGTCGGTGCCTCGACCGACGCCGACGACCTGCGCCACCCGGGTGACCAGGTCGGGGAACAGGACCGCGACCGCCCCCAGCGCGAGCGCGAGCAGGGCGATCCCACGCCGGACCAGGATGCTGAGCGCGGAACGCCGACCGTGCATGAGGGTGTACGCCGCGGCGGCCAGCCCCGCGAGGAGCAGCAGCTTGATGATCACGCGGTCGCCCTCATCCGGTTGACCGCGAGCTCGAAGAGGACGTTGAGCGCGTTGTAGCCACGCTGGCCCTTGGCGCGGGAGTAGTCGGTGTAGCGGATCGTCACGGGATGCTCCGCGACCGAGAAGCCGCCGCGCGCCAGCAGGGTGAGGATCTCGCTGGCGTGGGACATGCCGTGCAGCCGGAGCCGCACCGCCTCGGCCGCGTCACGGCGCAGCACCCGCAGCCCGTTGTGGGCGTCGGTGAGCGCCAGTCCGGTGGTGTGGCGGGTGAACCGCACCGCGCCGCCCAGCAGGAGGCGGCGGGCGAACGGCACCTCCTTGGAGGCCTGGAGGAAGCGCGAGCCCAGGACCACCTGGAGGTCGTGGTAGATCGCCCGCTCGACCATGGCCCGGGCGTCCGCGACGTCGTGCTGCCCGTCGGCGTCGAACGTGACGACGTACTCCGTCGCGGGCAGCGACAGCGCGAACCGGATCCCCGTCTCGAGCGCCGCGCCCTGGCCCAGGTTGGTGGGGTGGGGGACCACCACTGCGCCAGCGGCGCGGGCCACGGCCGCGCTGTCGTCGGTACTGCCGTCGTCCACACAGACCACGACGGGGAATGCGGTGTGCAGCTCCTTGACCACCTCGGCGACCACGGTCGCCTCGTTGTGCATCGGCACGACTGCAACAGCGCGGGGCAGTGCGTGCTGGGGGGCCACGGATCCACACTAGGAACGGCGGCCGGGCGGCGTGCCCGGCCACTCGAAGTCGGTCCGAACGATTTGCCGGTATGGCCCGGAATGACTAGGCCGCTTTACCGGTTCGTCGACGTCGCGAACTGACGCCCCGCGGTTCGAGCCCGCGGGGCAGACAAGGTTCCCTAGGGTCGGGACATGCGCTCTCGTGGGTGGCCGGTCCTGCTGTTGTGCACCGGCTTGCTCACCCTCCAGACGGCCTGGCTGATCGCCCTGCCGCCCTTCCGGGGCAGTGACGAGGCCGACCACGCGTATCGAGCCGCCGGAGCCGCGCACGGCCAGTGGCGGCTGACGGATGACGCGCCGGACGGCAGCGGTCAGCTGGTCAGCGTGCCCGAGGACCTGGAGGAGGCCGCCGCCGCCCAGTGCATCAGCCGGCCCCAGATCGACCCGGACAACTGCGAGGGGGTTCCAGAGCCGGGAGGGCGCCGGCTGGTGACGACGACCGCGGGCAGCTACAACCCGGTCTACTACTGGGTCATCGGCACGGCGGGCGCCGTGGCCGACGGCAGCGCGTCGCTCTATGCCATGCGGATCGCCTCGGCGCTGCTCTGTCTGGTAGCGCTCCTGGCCGGGGGGTTGTGTCTCTCGGCGGCCCGTGCCGGTCCGGCCGTGTGGCTGGGCGCGGTGGTCGGCATCACCCCGACCTTCCTCTACAGCACCGTGGTCGCAGCACCGAACGGAATCGAGATGGCAGCTGGGTTCGCCCTGTGGGCCAGCCTCACCTCGATCGGCCGCCTCGGCGCGGCGGAGAGGACCGGCCCCGCCCCGGGTCCGCCGGGGTGGCTGCTGTGGATCGCGGGGGCCAGCGCTGTCGTCCTGGTGACCCCGCGGGCGCTCGGCCCCTTCTGGGTGCTCCTCATCCTGGCCACCGTCGTCGTGTTCCAGGGACTTCGCGCCACGGTCACCGTGCTGCGCAGTCGCCGCCGGACGGCGGTGGCCGTGGCTGCGGTGGTCCTCGTCGCGGCAGTCGCTTCCGTGCTGTGGACCGTGCACTCCGGGCTGGCCGCCTCGGCGACCGCTGAAGCCTCGGGGGACTCCAGCGGGGTCGTCGGCAAGGATCACGGCCTTTACGGCCGGATCCCGGTGCACAGCTGGGTGGTCCAGGCGATCGCGGCCTTCCCGTACCGCGACCAGATCCCCAACCCCGTCATCCACCAGTGCGTCGCGCTGGTGCTCGTCGCCATGGCTGGGATGGCGGTGCGGCGGGGCACCGGCAGCCGACGCGTCGGGCTGGTGCTGGCCCTCGTCGCCTCGCTGGCCGCGCCGCTACTTCTCGTGCTGGTGACTGAGGGCTCCAGCGCAGCCGAGTGGCAGGGGCGCTACGCGCTCCCCTACCTGGTGGGGATCCCTCTGCTGGCCGGCTGGATCGTGCAGGACAGCCGCTGGCGGAGCCGGTTCGGCGCCGTACCCATGACCGCCGCGGCGCTCGCCGCCGTGGGCCTCGCGCAGACCTGGTCGGTCGCCTGGGTCCAACACTCGGAGATGGGTCGTGCGGTCTCGCGGGACGACTCCAGCTGGGTGCACGGCCCGATCGCGCTCACGGCTGCGCTCGCTGTCGTCGGAAGCGTGCTCTCAGCCCTTGCCGTCCTCGCGTCCCGGCGGTCGGCAGCGCCTCCGGCCACGCTTGCGGAGGCGACGTGACGTCTCCGGATGTCGACGCGTCCGTGCTGTTGCCCGTGCACGCTGCCGTCGCGCCCGAGCACCTCGAGGCCGCCCTCACCTCCCTGGCCGAACAGACGGTGACGCCCTCCCAGTCCGTGGTCGTGGCCGACGGCCCGCTGCCTCGGGCGCTTGACGCACTCCTCGCCGGCCGAACCGGCCTGCACGTGGTGCGTCTGTCCTCCCAGCGGGGCGCAGGAGCTGCGCTCGCAGCCGGGCTTGCCGAGTGCCGGGCCACCTGGGTCTGCCGGGCCGACTCCGACGACGTCAACGAGCCGTGGCGACTCGAGACGCAGCTGGCGAGGCTCGCGACGACCGGTGCGGACGTGTGTTCGGGTGCCATGACCGAGGTGACCGGCGACCAGGTGGTCGGCATTCGCCGGACTCCGCTGGAGCACGACGAGTTCGCGGCACTGATGCGGTCGAGGAACCCGGTCAACCACCCGGCCGTCGTGTTCCGGCGCGAGCTCGCCCAGTCGGTGGGCGGCTATCAGGACCTGGCCTACCTGGAGGACTACGACCTGTGGGCGCGGATGCTGGCCGCGGGCGCGCGGTTCGTCGGTTGTCCTGAGCCGGTGGTGCGGTTTCGGATCGACGGCATGGGGGAGCGTCGCACGCGTCCCGAGGCACTCGCCTCGGAGCGTCTCCTGCAGCAGCGTCTCCGCTCCTACGGGATCGTGGGGCCGGCCCGGGCGCGGTGGAACTACGCCGTCCGCTCGGCGTACCTCCGCCTTCCGCCGGCGCTTCGCGACGCGGCGTACCGGCGGCTGTTCAGGAGGTGAGCCGGCGCCGTGCCTCGCGAACCATCTGCCAGAACAGCACCCGCCCGCGGACGATCCGTGACGGACCGCGAGGGCGGTTGATCTGCCCGGAGGTGTTGCCCTCGTGCTCGCGGCGGAGCGTGACGACATCGTCGAGGTGGCGGATCGACCTGCGCAGGAGACCGTTGATCGCCAACCAGGCATCGGGCAGCTCCACGGCCGAGGCCGGGAACGGCAGCACGACTCCCCGGAAGTCGGCCCGAAGTCCCATCGCGGAGCCGTAGTAGGGCAGGTTGCTCGCAGCCAGCTTGGCCAGGACCGGCCAGACCCGACCGGTCGGCGTGGGCGGAAGCCGCCACTCACGCTGCCCCAGGGGCCCGCGAAGGGGCCGACCGCTGTCCAGGACCGCCAGGTTCCCGGCCACCACGCTGTGCGCGGCCAGCGCGTCGCGCATCACCTCGACCCGCCCCGGCGCCCACACATCGTCCTGGTCCGAGAGGAGGATGAGCTCGCGCGCGGCGGCTGCCAGAGCGGTCTCGAACGCTGCTGCGTACCCCCTGTTCTCCGGGCTCTCCACCACTCGGACACGCGGGTCACGCAGTGCCCGGATCCGCGCCACGGTGTCGTCCGTGGATGCGTCGTCGACCACGACGACCTCGTCGTCCGGCGACAGTTGCTCGAGGATGGACCGGAGCTGAGCTTCGACGTGGGCCGCACCGTTGTACGTCGCCATGCACACGCTCACCCGCGCGGAGTCCGGCACGGACACATTGTGTCCTGACAGATGTCCCTGCCGGACGGTTCGCCGCGCTCTACGATCACGATGACGTGGACCCCAGAGCGCAGCAGCCGACCGCCCTGACGAGGCCGGTCCTGCTCGTCGTGAGTCCGTACGTCCCGTATGCGGGCATCGACCACGCCGGTGGCGCGTTCCTCCACGACTACCTTGCGGCGGCGCTCGCCGACGGGTGGCGGATCCGGGTGCTGGCCCGCGAGCACCGCCAACCGGCGGCTTGCCCGGGTCCTCGCCGGTGTGGAGGTGCTCCTTCACGACGCGCCGGCGGCCTGTTCGCAAGAGTGCGCAACACTGGCCCAGCGGCGTCGCGGCGAGACGGGCCAGCGCTGGTTGCGCGGCTGCCACCCCGGGCGTCGGAGTGGCTGGCCACCAGCGACGTCGTGGACCTGCAGTGGGCGACTCGATTGGAATGCGACAGGTCCTGGCCGAGGCCTATCCCGATATCGTCCTGGTGGGCTGGCGCACGACGTCCGCACCCAGAGCCTGGAACGCGTCGTCCGGGGCGCTCGGGGCCGCGCCCGGCCGAGGCTCTGTTGGGCATGCCGGCGGGTCGCCGGCGGGAGCCGGCACCAGCTCGAGCGACTCGCCCTGGTCTCGTCTTCAAGGCGGAGGACCGCGGGCTGCTCAGCGGCGCACGGGGTCACTGCGCCGATCGGCATCATGCCAGTGCTCCGCCCGATCTGACTGACTACCCGGCCCGCGCCAGACAGCCGCCGGGTGCTCGTTGCGGCGGCCTTCCATCGGCCGGAGAACGTCGAGGGGGCGAATGGTTCCTCGACGAGGTGCTCCCGCTGGTGCGGGAAGCCGTGCCCGAGGTGCAGCTCCGCTGGCGGGCTCGCGCCCACCGCGGTCCCTGGTCCGGCCGGGCGGGCCGGGCGGTCGAGGTCACGGGCTACCTGCGTCCGATGGCCAGGCCTACAACGACGTCGCGTGCGTCGTCGTACCGCTCCGGCGCGGGGCCGGTGTGAAGTTCAAGACCGTCGAGGCGATCCGGGCCGGTTTCCCGGTGGTGACCACCACGGTTGGCGCGGAGGGGGTCGAGGCTGCGGCCGGCCGGCCGCCGACGCCGTGCACGACGACGCCGAGTCGTTCGCGGAGCGCCGTGGCCCGGGTGCTGACCGAGCCACCGCCGGCGCGATCCGCGGCCGCCGGCGGCGTGCCGGGGCGCGCGCTCCGGGACGCATTTCTCGGCCCGGCGCCGGCTGGCTCGTGCACCGGTCGGCGGTCCGGTGAGGCACCCGGGTCGCGGCCGTCGTTGCGCTGTGGGATCCGCTGCGCTCGGCCACCGTGCTGGAGCGGCTCCGGGAGACCTTGCGCCGACAACGATCTGACATCGTCGGCGTCTCCAACTCCGAGGCGACAGCAGCGCTGGCCGACCGGACCGACATCCCGGTCCTGGCTCCAACGCGGACGCCGAGTTCTCGGCGTACGACGAGGGGTTGCGCGCCCTGCGCGAGGAGGCGCGCGCCGCGGACGTCCTCGTGGTCGCCAACGATCGGGCGTTCAGCTACGACGACGCTCGCCATCTCTGGCACGTCGACAGTCTCCTGCCGCACGTGCTTAAGCACCGACTCGCGGTCGGCCATATCGACGCCCTGCCGAGGGCGATGACGGTGATGGGCCAGCGGGTGCATGCCTACCTCCGGTCCAATCTCGTGCTGCTCCCGCACTCCGTCCTTCCGCTCCGATTTCACGGCCACCTCGGTGCCTGCCCATCGCTTCGACGCCTTGGTGCCGCTCGACTATCCCGGCCGGTGGCCTCTGGAAAACCTGGCCTCGGCTGAGTACGCGGCGTTCCTGCGAGGACTGGCTCACCAGGCAGACCGGGCCCGACCGCTGGTATCGCGCGACCTCGCTGACAGTCCGACTCTTGGCCGGAGCTGCGGGCCAAGGTCAAGAGCATCGTTAACGAGCACCTGTTCAGCGCGCGGCTGCAGAAACACGGACTGCGCTTGCTGTCGCCGGGAGCGGCGTCGTCTCGGCTGCTCAGCAGTAGCTGGGTCGCCCCGATCGTGTCGGCGTTCCGGCCGGATCGCACCCAGCGCTGGAGGCTCCCATGAGCCCGCGGGAGACCGAAGTATCGGCGGAGGGATGGGGCCTGCGGGGGCGCATCGCCGCGTTCTCACTTCCGTCGGTGGTCTCCTTCATCGCACCGCTCGTGGTGCTGCCCCTGGTCGCGAGCTCAGCTGATGTGAGCGAGTGGGCCGCGCTCGGTATCGGTCAGGCGCTCGGTGCACTGGTGGGCATCGTCGTCGCATACGGCTGGCCGATGGTGGGGCCGGTGGAGATCGCTTCCGGCGATCGGGTCGGGGAGGTCTTCTACGAGAGCTTGCTCACGCGAGGCTGTCTGCTCACCGGCACGTTGCCCGTCGTGGCACTGATGTCGTGGGCAGCCGCCCCGACGGGGACCCTTCTCTTGGCGGGCCTCACGGGGGCCGCATCGGCGACGTTGGGCCTCAGTTCTCAGTGGGTCGCGGTCGGCACGGGCAATCCGTGGTCGATCACGCTGCTGGAGCACCTGCCGCGCCTCGTCATCATGGTGGCCGGCGGAGGGTTGATTGCCGCCGGCGGCAGCCTCTACCTGTACCCGGCGAGCATCGCGTGCTCGTCTCTCGTGGCCCTTGTGCTCTTCGCCCGCTTTGCCGTACGACCGCTGCGGCCGAGCGGATCCTGGGTCGGCGTGCTGCGGACGCGGCTGGCGGCCCAGTGGTCAGCAGGAGCAACGTCCCTCGCCGCCAGCGCCTACTCAGCGGGTGCGCTCTTCGTCGTCGGGATCACCGCGTCGGCCACCCAGACCGCTCAGATGGCCTCGGCGGACAGGCTGTTCCGGGTGGGGCTCACCGGCGTCGTCGTGCTGAGCAGCGCCCTGCAGGCGTGGGTGGTCCACCGTGACGCCGTAGTAGGCCGTGCGCGGCAGCGTCGAGCGGTGGCATGGCACATCGGTTTGGGACTGGTCGGGGCCGTCACCTTCGCTGGAGCCGCACCGTCGGTTGCGCGGCTGTTGTTCGGCTCCGATGTCGCGTTCGGCCATGCTGTCAGCACCGCGTACGGCCTCGCCTTCCTCTGCATCTCCGTCGGCACCTCCGTGGCCCAGCACGTGCTCGTGCCTGGTGGGCACGTCCGGAGTGCGCTGTCCGCCACCGTTGCCGGTGCGGCGGTCGGTGTGCCGCTGCTGCTGGTGCTGGCCGACGCGGAAGGAGCCGCGGGCGGAGCTGTCGCTCTCGCGGTCAGCGAGCTCGTGGTCCTAGCGGTGCTCCTCTGGCGAGCTAGCGTCCTCGGAGCCACCATCGGTCCCGAGATTGGAAGCGTCCAGTGACCCTTTCAGTTGGTGGTCGGCGCGTATACATCCAGTACCCGGCAGGATTCGGGAGCGGGGGTCCCGAAGCCCTTCACCAGCTCTGCGACGCGCTGCTGGACGCCGGAGTCGAGGCGTATCTGGTACCGCTCGAACTCAGCCCCCATGACCGCGCGGGAGAGAACGACCCGAGCGAGTTCGCGCACTACCGTCGTTCGTACAGCCGCGAAGTTCCCGACGAGCCCGACGTCACCGTCGTGCTCCCTGAGATCGCCATATCGCGAGCCCAGCAGTTCAGCCGGGCCAAGGTTCTCGTGTGGTGGCTCTCCATCGACTTCGCCGAACCGTACCTCCACCGCATGGCGGTGCAGCGGGGCGAGCGGTCGTCGGGGCCGGGTTGCTCCGAGTGCTGCACGTCGCGGCGCCCTGGCGCCCCGAGCGGACCGCCCGCGGATATCGTCGGCTGCTTCGCAGGGTCAGTCATGCCGCGCAGTCGCACTACGCGAGGGCGTTCCTTCTCGAGCCACGAGCAGATCCACGCGGTTCCGCTTGTCTGACTACATTCACGATGCCCAGTCATACGGCTCGGGACCTCCAGCAGAGCGGATGCCGAATTCGGTGGCGTACAACCCCGCCAAGGGGAAGGCCTACATCTGCGGCTCTCCGGCGATGACGCCAGGAATCTCGTGGCACCCTCTCCACGGGATGACCCCTGACCAAGTCGAGGCCCTGCTGCGCCGAGTCGAGGTCTACATCGACCTCGGTCACCACCCCGGCAAGGACAGGATTCCCAGGGAGGCTGCACTCGCCGGCTGCGTGGTGGTGGTGGGGGCTCGCGGATCTGCCGCATTCCCAGAGGACGTGCCCGTCCAGCACGAGGTTCGCATCGAGGTGAACGACGTGACGGAACCGCCGGGCGAGCGGCACACCTCCTTGCGGACGTCCTGTCTGACCCCGAGCCGTGGCGACGTGGACAGGACGGCTACCGGGACCACATTCGCCGGCAGAAGAGGAGTGTTCCGTCGAGAGGTGCAAGCCGGCTGTTCGTCGACGGCAGAGGACTACTCGAGGCCGAGTGAGAACGCCGCCTCGAGGTCGTGGCGGGAGTAGGCGCGGAAGGCGATGTGGGTCTCGGTGGAGGTGACGCCGGGGACCTTGTTGAGCCGGTCGGCGACCACGTCGGCGACGTCCTCGTGGGCCCTGACGCGGACCAGCACGATCAGGTCGATCTCGCCGGTCACGGAGTAGACCTCGCTGACCCCGTCGAGCGCGGCGATCGCCTCGGCCACCTCGGGGATCCGGGCCACGTCGGCCTTGACGAAGACGATGGCGGTGATCACGAAGCCGAACCTATCGGTCAGCGCGCGGGCTGGTGCACGGTCGTGAGGTCGCGGCGGTCGGCGAACGGGACCAGCGAGCGCCGGGACTCGGCGACCGCGTCGTGGACGGCGAGGTGGCGGGTGGCGCCGGCGACCGGGCAGGCCCACTCGCCCTCGACGTCGACGAGCCGGACGCCCTCGGACTCGAGCCAGCGCAGCACCTTCTCGGACTCCTCGGCGGTCGCGGCCGGCACCGGGCCGGGCGCGTCGCCGACGGTCTCGGCGGACAGCCGCAGCTCGGCGACGTACTGGTGGGCGTCGGCGCCCGGCGGGATCACGCCGGCGGCGGCCAGCCGGCCGTGGCGGACGACGTGGACCGCCCAGCGGCCGTCGGCCTCGCGGCCGGGTGGCCACGATCTCGGGGCAGCGGGAGAGCGCGGTGAGCCGCTGGGTGCGGGCCGCGGCGCGCACGAACGCCGCCAGCCGGTCGCGGTGGACGCCGGCCTCCTCGAACCGCTCGTCGGCGGCCAGCGACTCCATGCGGCGGTTGATCGCGTCGACCACCTCGTCGGGCCGGCGCAGCAGCGTGTCCTGGAGCAGCCGCACCACCGCGGCGTACGTCGTGGCGTCGACGCTGCCGTCGCACGGCGAGAGGCAGCGGCCCAGCTCGGCCAGCACGCACGGTGCGCGGGACGGCACCTTGCCGAACCGGTCGCTGCACTGGCGGACCGGGAAGGTGTCGTGGAGCGCGGCCAGGCACTTCTCGGCGGCCTTGCGGGACCCGAACGGGCCGAGGTAGTCGGCGTCGTCGCCGAGCACGCGGGTGACCAGGGAGAGCCGGGGCCAGGGCTCGCGGGTCAGCTTGACGAAGTGCATCCGCTCGGGGAACCGGGAGCGCCGGTTGTAGCGCGGCTTGTGCTCGGCGATCAGCCGCAGCTCGCGGACCTGGGCCTCGAGCGCGGTGCTGCAGACGATGCCCTCGACGGTGGTCGCGAGCCCGACCATCTCGCCCATCCGGGACCGGGTCTCGGACGCGGTGAAGTAGGAGCGCACCCGGGTGCGCAGGTCGCGCGAGGTGCCGACGTAGAGGACCCGGCGGGCGTCGTCGCAGAAGAGGTAGACGCCGGGGGAGTGCGGCAGCCCCTCGGCGAGGTGGCGCTTGCGGCGCTGGGCGGTCGACACCCGCGCGGAGAAGGTCTGGAGCTCCTCGAGCGTGTGCACGCCGAGGCCGCCGAGCCGCTCCATCAGCCCGTGCAGCACGTCGACGGTGGCCCGCGCGTCGGAGAGGGCCCGGTGGTTGGGGGTCGTCGTGGACCGGAACGCCCGCGCCAGCGAGGAGAGCTTGCAGTTGGGGGCGTCGTCGCGGGTGATGACCCGGCGCGCCAGCCTGGCGGTGTCGACGACCTCGAACCCCGGCCAGGGCCGGCCCTGCTGCGCGTTGAAGTGCTTGAGGAAGCCGACGTCGAACGGCGCGTTGTGGGCGACCAGGACGGTGCCGGCCGCGAACTCGAGGAACGCCGGCAGCGCGGACTCGATCGGCGGCGCGTCGGCGACCATGGCGTTGCTGATGCCGGTGAGCACCGCGATGAACGGCGGGATCTGGGTGCGCGGGTTGACCAGGGTCTGGAACTCGCCGAGCACCTCGCCGCCGCGCACCTTGACCGCGCCGATCTCGGTGATCATGCAGCCCGCCTCGGCCGAGCCGCCGGTGGTCTCGAGGTCGACGACGGTGAAGGTGAGGTCGCGCAGCGGGCGGCCCAGCTCGTCGAAGCTGCGCTGGGACTCCCAGCGGGAGGCAGCTTCGGGGACCGTCGTGCTCACACGAGCGACGGTAGGTGCGTTCGCCGACAGTCCGGTGGACCACACGCCCGGCGCGGCTGAGCGTAGGGTCGGAGGGTGCCGCAGTTCGACGAAGACCCACCGCCGCTCCCAGCCCGGCTTCCTCCGGGTCATCCCGCTCGGAGGCGTCGGAGAGATCGGCCGCAACATGGCGGTGCTGGAGTTCGACGGCCGGCTGCTGATCATCGACTGCGGGGTGCTGTTCCCCGAGGAGCACCAGCCCGGCGTCGACCTGGTGCTGCCCGACTTCACCCACCTGCAGGACCGCTGGGACGACATCGAGGCGGTGATCCTCACCCACGGGCACGAGGACCACATCGGTGGCGTGCCCTACCTCATCCAGGCCGGCCTGCGCGCGCCGCTCGTGGGGTCGCGGTTCACCCTCGGCCTGCTCGACGCCAAGCTCACCGAGCGCCGCCTCGACTCCGACGAGACCGAGGTGGCGGCCGGCCAGACCGTGCAGTTCGGGCCGTTCACGTGCGAGTTCGTCGCGGTGAACCACTCGATCCCCGACGCGCTGGCGGTCGCGGTGACGACCGAGGCCGGGACGCTGTTCCACACCGGCGACTTCAAGGCCGACATGACGCCCGCTGGACGGCCGGCTGACCGACATGGCGGCGTTCTACCGGCTCGGCGACCGCGGCGTGGACCTGCTGCTCAGCGACTCGACCAACGCCGACGTGCCGGGCTTCGTGGCGACCGAGCGCGACATCGGGCCGGTCCTCGACCGGGTGATCGGCGAGGCGTCCGGCCGGGTCTTCGTGGTGTGCACCTCGAGCCACGTGCACCGCATCCAGCAGGTGCTCAGCGCCGCCCGCAACCGGCAGCGGCACGTGGCGATCATCGGGCGCTCGATGGTCCGCAACGCCGGGATCGCCGACGACCTCGGCTACCTCAACGTCCCACCCGGGCTGGTGCTCTCGGTGGACGAGGTCGACAAGCTGCCCGACGACGGGATGCTCGTGCTCTGCACCGGGTCGCAGGGCGAGCCGGCCGCCGCGCTGAGCCGGATGGCGAGGGGCCAGCACAAGGACTTCACGCTCGGCGAGGGCGACCTGGTCATCTTCGCGAGCTCGCTGATCCCCGGCAACGAGAGCGCGGTCTACCGGCTCATCGACCGGCTGGCCTACTCCGGGGTCGACGTCATCACCCGCCAGCAGGCGCCGATCCACGTCAGCGGCCACGCCGCGGCCGGCGAGCTGACCGGGGTGCTCAACGCGCTGCGGCCGCGCAACTTCATGCCGGTGCACGGCGAGGGCCGGCACCTGCGCGCGCACGCCAAGATCGCGATGAGCGTCGGCGTGCCGGAGGACCGCATCCTCGTGGTGCGCGACGGCGCGGTGGTCGACCTGGGCGACGGCAAGGCGTCCGTGGTCGGCCGGGTCTCGGCCGGCTTCACCTACGTCGACGGCGGCGGCGTCGGCGACGTGGGGGAGGAGAGCCTGCGCGACCGGCTGATCCTCGGCGACGAGGGGTTCATCTCCGCCGTGGTCGTCGTCGACTCGCGGTCGGGCACGGTCGTCGCCGGTCCGGAGATCTCGGCCCGCGGCTTCGCGGACGAGGAGGCACCCCTCGACGACATCCGGCAGCGGGTGGCCGACGACATCGCCAACTCACCGCACTCGGAGCCCGTCGACCCCGACGAGCTGCGCCGGATCATCCGCCGCTCCATCGGCTCGCAGGTCAACCGCGTGCACCGGCGCCGGCCGATGATCCTCGTCTACGTGGTGGAGACGTAGCTGAATACGCCCGCGAGCTCGGCCCGGGCCTCCTCTACCCCCGCGAGCTTCGGCCCGGGCCCGCGACGGACAGCTCGCTCCGCTTCGCGGGCTTCGCTGGTCCATCGTGGGCACCGGGGCCGATCGCGGGGCGCGCTGGCTTCGCGCGCAAAGACCGGGTCGCTGCGCTCCCTCCGCTCTGATTGCGTGGGTGCGGGGGTCGATGGCGCCGACGAGCGGGCAGCAAGGGCGAAATCCATGAGGTCGGTGTGGCCGCGGGGTGAGACCGTTGCCCCATGGAGCTCCCCGAGGCGGTCCGAGCGCGGCTGGTGTCGCTGGTCGCGGCGAGCCTCGGCGACGTCTCGCCGCTGCCTGCCGCGCTCAAGCAGGTCGCCGGCTTCGCGCCCGCCCGCCGGGCCCGGCTCGGGGCGACGGCGATCATGTCCGAGCTCGAGCGCGACGACGAGCTGCGGGAGCGGGTCGCGGTCCAGGTGCGGGTCCGGGCCACCGACGACGCCGGCGACGTGGCCGTGCTGGCCTGGCTGGAGCGCTCCGAGGGCTGGCAGGACGCCGTACGCCGCGTCGCCGACCGGGCCGCGCAGCCGAACGGCGGCGGGCAGCAGGAGCAGCGCGAGCAGCGGCTCCGCGACCGCGCCGAGGAGGCCGACCGGACGCTGCGCGAGGCGCGGCGCAGCCACAAGGAGGCGCTGGACGCGCTGAAGGCCGAGGTGGCCACCCTGCGGCGCACGCTCGGGGAGACCCGCACCAAGGAGCGCGCCGCCCGCGAGGAGGCCGAGGCGGCCCGGGGCCGGGCCGAGGAGACCGCGGCCCGGCTGGAGCGTGAGCTCCGCCAGCTCCGGGCCCAGGTCGCGAAGCTCGAGGAGCAGGCCGGTGAGCAGCGCCGCCAGACCCGCAGCGACCGCGACGAGGTGACCGTCCGGGCCCGGCTGCTGCTCGAGACCATCAACGACGCCGCGGTCGGGCTGCGTCGCGAGCTCGGGCTGCCGAACGTGTCCGGCAACCCGGGCGACCGGGTCGAGGCGCCGCTCGCCGACGAGGGCGACCCGGGAGCCGACGTCGACCGGGTCGCTGGCGCCGAGCAGCCCGGCGCTGCTCGAGCAGTACCTCGCGCTGCCCAGGTCCCGGCTGATCATCGACGGCTACAACGTCACCAAGGCGACCTGGCCGACCCTGAGCCTCGAGGCGCAGCGGGCCCGGCTGCTCGCCCTGCTCCCGGCGCTGGTCGCGCGCACCAGCGCCGAGACCACGGTGGTCTTCGACGCTGCGGCCTCGGAGACCCGGCCGGTGGTGGCCTCACCGCGCGGGGTCAAGGTGCTCTTCAGCCCGGTCGGCGTCATCGCCGATGACGTGATCCGCGAGCTGGTCGCGGCGGAGCCGGCGGGGCGGGTGGTCGTGGTCGTCACCGAGGACCGTGAGCTCGCCGACGACGTACGCCGGGCCGGGGCCCGCGTCGTCGCTCCGGGCGCGCTGACCCGCGTCCTGACCTGGCGCTGCCCAGGCCTGCCGAGCGCGGGCCGACTGTCGGTGGTCGCTGGCACCGTGTGTCCACATGACGACGCGAATCGACTGCGACACCTGCGTGGTGCGCGGGCTGGCCTGCCACGACTGTGTGGTGACCGTCCTCCTGGGGCCACCCCCCGAGCTCACCATCGACGACGACGAGCGGCGGGCCCTCGACGTGCTGGCCGAGGGCGGCCTGGTGCCGCCGCTGCGGCTGGTGCAGCCGGTGGCCGGTCCCGACGTCGAGTCGGCCTGAGCGCGATTGTCCGTGTGACTGGTGTGATCCGTGACTGGTGACCGTGTGACAGGGGAGGCTGTCCCGACCCTGATTGCGTGAAAAACCGGTGGACATGGACGGTTGAGGTTTGGACGACCCGCGGTGAGACCCACTACGGTGCTTTTCCAGGTGCTCGTGGAAGTGGTCCACCAGGTCCGCGCGAGTGCCGCGTCGAGCTTCGGGTCGTCTTCGGGCGGCCTGGGGGCCGGGGAACCACACGCTGTCGATAGGGCGGGCAGCACCTGGGGTGAATCACCAGCGAGGGCGCCAGAGGGTCGAATGGCCCGGGCGAGGGAGCTGGAGTAGGGCAAGTCGTGCCCGAACCCGTCAGCTCACCCGGTAGGCGTACGACAACCCAAGGAGACCTCCGCCTCGTGTTCCACGGACGGAAGCGACTGGCCACGGCCGTGTCGTGGCTGGCCCTCGTCGCAGGCGTCGGCATGGTCGGGCTCGTTCCCGCGCAGCCGGCCCAGGCAGAGCCCGACATCGACGACGTCCAGGCACGCGTCGACACCCTCTTCCACGAGGCCGAGCAGGCCTCCGAGCGGCTGAACGACGCCAAGCTCGAGCTGGCCGAGCTGCGCGGCGACATGGTCTCGCTGCAGGCCGACCAGGACCGCCAGGACACCAAGCTGGAGTCGGCCCGCGAGGACCTCCAGGACTCGATCATCAGCCAGTACGAAGGCCAGAGCCTCTCCGCGGTCGGCGTGGTCGCCAACACCGACGACGCCAACTCCTTCGTCTCGAACCTCTCGACGATGTCGGCGTACAACGACCTGCAGGCGCAGCTCTTCGACTCCTTCACCACCGAGGCCAAGGCGCTCGACATCCGCCAGAAGGCGACCGCGCAGCGCGCCGCGGAGATCCAGAAGAAGCAGGACCAGCTCGCCGCCGAGAAGAAGACGATCGACACCAAGCTCGCGGCGGCCAAGGACCTGCTCGAGGAGCTCAAGGCCGAGGAGCGCGAGGCGCTGCTCAGCCGGGGCTCGGTCCAGATGCCCTCCGGCGTCGACGCATCCGGCCGCGCGGCCATCGCGATCCGCTACGCCATGGCCCAGGTCGGCAAGTCCTACGTCTACGGCGCGGCCGGCCCCAGCTCCTTCGACTGCTCCGGCCTGACGATGATGGCCTGGGCGCAGGCGGGCATCTCGCTGCCGCACTCGTCCGGCGCCCAGTACGGCGTCGGCCGGCACGTCGGCTCGGGCGACCTCCAGCCCGGCGACCTGGTCTTCTACTACTCGCCGATCAGCCACGTCGCGATGTACATCGGCAACGGCCTGATCGTCGAGGCGGCCAACCCCGGTGCCGGCATCCGCGTCGGCCGGCGTCTTCTCGATGCCGTACGTCGGCGCGACCCGTCTCATCTGACGCGTCTGAGTGCGGGCTCTGCCCGGCTGACACACTCGCTCCATGCCGGGTCGCCGTCCGTGGGTGCTCACGGCGCCCTGACGGCGCTGGTGGTCGTGGTCGCGCTCGTGACCTACCTGCTGGTGCGGTCCGACCCGTACGTCGCACCCGCCCCGTCGGGACCGCGCCCGAGCCCGACCCGGCCGGCGCCGCGCATGCCCTCCAGCAGCTGGAGGACGCGGTCGAGCTCGAGCGACCCGGCCGCGGCGGGGCGCTGGCCCCCGCCGACGACCCGGCGCGCCGGTGACCTGCTCGCGGCCGTGGTCGGCAACGCGGACGCGCTGCACGTCGGGACTTCACGGCCCGCTACGTCGACGACGTCGGCGCGGTGGACCCGTCCGGCCGGTGGCAGGCCGCGGTCGACCTGACCTGGCAGTTCGACGGCTTCGACAGGGGCCGGTGCACGAGGAGGTGCTGGTCGGCTTCCAGCTCGAGCGGGGCGACCGAGGCGAGCGACACGGTCGGCATCACCTCGCTCGGCGGTGGCGACCGGCGCTCACCGCTCTGGCTGAGCGGCCCGGTCGAGGTCCGCCGATCCGCCGACACGCTGGTGCTCGCCACGACCGCGGCCGAGGCGGACCTGGTCGCCGGCCGCGCCGAGGCCGCGGTGCCGGTCGTGCGCGACGTGCTGCCCGAGTGGGACGGGAAGCTGGTGGTGGAGGTGCCCGGGCTCCGAGGAGGCACTGGACGCGGCGCTGGGCGCCGAGCCGGGCAGCTACACCGACATCGCGGCCGTCACCGCATCGGTGGACGGCACGATCGCGCCCGACTCCGAGGTGCACGTCTTCGTCAACCCGGACGTCTACGACGACCTCGAGCCGGTCGGCGGCCAGGTCGTGATCAGCCACGAGGCGACCCACCTCGCCACCGGCGCGCCGCTCACCAGCGGGGTGCCGCTGTGGCTGCTCGAGGGGTTCGCCGACTACGTCGCGCTGCACGCCGTCGACCTGCCGATCACGACCACGGCCGGCCAGATCATCCAGCAGGTCCGCGCGGACGGGGCCCCGGACCACCTGCCCGGCCAGCCCGAGTTCGACCAGGCCGACTCGCATCTCGGGGCGGCGTACGAGAGCGCCTGGGTGGCCTGCCTGGTGCTCGCCGACGCGGGCGGCCAGGACGCGCTGGTGCGCTCTACGAGCAGGTCTCGCGAGGCCGCGACCTCGACGGCCGGCTCGCAGCAGCTGTTCGGCCTCACCGAGGCCGAGCTGACCGCGCGGTGGCGGCAGCGGCTGCAGGACCTGCCGCCGGCGCACCGACGTCCGACGGACGGTGCCTGACCCGACCCTGCCCGTGACCACGCGGCTGCCAGACTGACCGTCGTGCCACCAGGGCAGACGTGTCGCCGCCGGGGTGGCGGTCGTCGGGGCTGTCGTGTTCGTGATCATCGCGGTGCTGCTGGTCCCGTGGGACCCGATCCCCGGCGGGCCGCTGCACCCGCCGTCGGCGTCCTCGGTGTTCACGGCCGAGCAGATCCAGCGCGCCGAGGACTACTCGGGGACCCAGCGGCTCCTCAGCTGGGCCTCGCTGGCGGTGTCGCTGGCGGTCGCGTGCGTGCTGGGGTTCAGCCGGATCGGCACCCGGCTGGTGGACCGGCGTGCGCGGTCCCTGGTGGTGGCGGGTCGTGGTCGCGGTCGTCGCGCTCGCCGTCGTCGGCCGGCTCGCCACCCTGCCGTTCTCGATCGTGCTGCGGCGCCGGGCGCTCGAGTTCGGCCTGACGAACCAGGCCTGGGGCGCGTACGCCGTCGACCTGGCCAAGGGCCTCGCGGTCGGGGTGGTGGCCACCTCGATCGCGCTGGTGGTGCTGGTCGGCGTCGCCCGCCGGTGGCCGCGTGCCTGGCCCGCCGTCGCCGGCGTGCTCCTGGCCGGGCTGGTGATGCTCGGCTCGTTCGTCTATCCGCTGCTGGTCGAGCCCCTCTTCAACAACTTCGAGCCGCTGCCGGACGGCCCGCTCCGCACCCAGGTCCTCGAGCTGGCCGACCAGGAGGGCGTGCAGGTGGACGACGTGCTGGTGGCCGACGCGTCGCGACGCACGACCACGCTCAACGCCTACGTGTCCGGCTTCGGCTCGTCGCGCCGGGTGGTCGTCTACGACAACCTCGTCGACGGGCAGTCGACGACCGCGAGATCCTCTCCGTCGTCGCCCACGAGCTGGGCCACGCGCGCCACGACGACGTGCTCACCGGCTCGCTGCTCGGCGCGGCCGGCGCGCTGCTCGGCGTCGGCCTGCTGGGGCTGCTCGCTCGGGGGACGACGGCGTGGCCTGGCCGACCCGCGGCAGGTGCCTCGGGTGCTGGCGCTGATGGCGATCGCGACGCTGCTGGCCAGCCCGGTGGAGAACGGCATCAGCCGGCGGATCGAGACCCGGGCCGACGTGGCCTCGCTGCGGACCACCGACGACCCGGAGGCGTTCATCGAGGTGCAGAAGGAGCTGGCGCTCACGTCGCTGGCCGACCCGACGCCGTAGGCCTGGTCGCAGTTCTGGTTCGGCAGCCACCCGACGACGCTGCAGCGGATCGCCCTGGCCGAGCGGTTCCGGCGCCGCCCTAAATGGCCCATCGCCCCTAGAGCCGGGCTCCGGGGGCGATTGGGGTCTTATAGTGCAGGACCGACGGAGCGGTCCGCGAAGATGGTCGGTGCAGCTCTCCTGGAACATCCCGGTCGAGCCGCCTCCGAACACGAAGATCGCGACGACGATGATCGCGGCGATGCCGGCGATCATCAGCCCGTACTCCACTGCGGACGCGCCTCGCTCATCGCGCTGCGGGAACCGGAAGAAGTTGGTCATGGTGCACCTTTCTGGACCCATCCACCGTGAAATGACGGACCGGGTGCCGGGCTGAACATGGAGCCCGACACCCGGTCGTGGGTCAACTGGCCGACATTCGTCGGGAAGACCGGTCGACGGTTGCTAACATGTTGCGGCTGTTGAACTTACCCATCTCCATCCGCTCCATGGTGCGCGATGGGCACCTGACCGTCGGGCACGCGCGCGCGCTCTTGGCACTATCCAGCGAACGCGAGATGCTCGAGCTCGCGCGCGAGATCGTCGCCAAGGGGCTCACCGTACGCGATGTCGAGCAACGCACGCGCGCCGCCACACCTGTGTCCGCTACTCGCGGCACCAAACAGAAACCTGCCGAAAAAAGTTCGCGACTCAACGCCGAGTTGAAGCGTCTACAGGATGAGCTTCGCCGCCATCTGCAGACCGACGTGACCATCACCATCGGGGAACAGGACCGCGGCAAAATTGAAATCGCGTTCTATTCGAGCGATGACCTCGAGCGCGTTCTCGACCTCGTGCTGGTTTCACGTGAGCGGATGTGATGGCTGAGGAAAAAGAAAAAACTGCAGAACGAGGATACGGGAACATCTACACGCCGCACGCGGGCGCGATGATCATTCACGTCCAGCGGGAAAGCGGGTTGGCGAATCGCACCATCATCTTCACGCAGCGTCAGGTGCGACTCTTTCGCATCGGCGCGATCGTGCTCGCGTCGGTCATTACCTTCGGTGCACTCAGCTGGTTCTTTCTCGCCACGCAGGCAGCGCGCGTACCACTGCTCACGCGACGCGTCGCTCGCTTGCAGCAGGATGTCGCGCGCGTCGACACGTTGCAACGATCGCTCAACGAGCTCGCCGCGCGCTTTCAACAAGTGCAGCACATGATGGGAAGCTCCACGATGTCCGCCGTCTCCGACTCGGTGACGAAGAAATCAATTCCCGCGGCCGTCGCGGCAGCCGCGGTCGACTCCTGCACTGGCAACGATCAACGCTCCGTCAGCCGCGGCGGCGGATTCCGTAATTCTCCCCGATGAATGGCCCCTTCCGATGGCGGGAACGCTCCTCCCGTCGAGCCCACCCACGCTCGAGATCGCAGTGCCCACCGGCACTCCGATCCGTGCCGCCGGTGCAGGGATGGTCGTCGAAGTCGCGGATGATTCGACGCTCGGAAAACTGATTCGAATTTCTCATCGCGCCGGATATGAAACGATTTACGCCGGCGCGAGTGAGGTGCGCGTCTCCAAGGGACAGCACGTTACCGCGGGCACCGTGATCGCGCTCTCGGGAGATGCACCTGGCACACAAGAGCCGCATCTGCACTTCGAGATGCGTCGTCACGGCGTCGCGATCGACGCTTCATCAGTCATCAAAAAGGGACCGGGTCATGGCGATCTTCAATAAGGACAACAAGGGAATGGACGACACCAAGAACTCTCCCTCGAACAGCAACGCGCTTTCCATCATCGCCGCGGGCACGAAGATCAACGGCGACATTGACACCGATGGCGTCGTGAAAATCGAAGGGCGCGTCGAAGGCGGGATCCGCGCCGCGCGACAAGTGCTCGTCGGTCGTCAAGGCGAAGTACTCGGCGACATCAACACGCGCGAGGCAGTGATCGGCGGCCGCGTGCAGGGCACGGTAAACGCGTCCGATCGCGTGGAAGTGCAGGGCACCTCCGTGATCATCGGCGACATCAACACGCGCGCACTCGCAGTGATCGAGGGCGGCCGCATCAACGGAAGCGTGCGCATTGCCGACGCGAAGGAGCCTGGCGCCGACGAACAGATGCATCCGTCGCCCGTCGCCGTGCTCAGATAGTCTGCAGCATATTCGCACCGTCTCGAGCACGTCCGAGGGCCGCCTGGCGAATCGCCAGTCGGCCCTTTTCTGCACAACCTGGTAATACGTTGCCGTCACATGAAGTTAGCTGCGATATTCACATGCCGGCGCACGGTGTTGTCCACAGTTATCCACACGCGCGTATTCACAGCTCACATCCTACGAGCCATGACGTCTCTCCACCGCATCGCGACCGAGCTCGACTCGCTACTCGACACGGCCGGCATTCCCGACTATCCGCAGGCGCATCAACGGCGTGCAGGTGGAGACGCAGGCGGAGATCGTGAAGGTCGCGGCAGCCGTCGATCTCCGGGAGCGCACCATCCGCGCCGCTGTCGACGCGGGCGCGAACCTCCTGCTCGTGCACCATGGCCTCTTCTGGGCGGGACTGCAGCCGCTCCGCGGACCATACTATCGCCGCATTCACGCACTGCTCGCATCGGGCATTGGGCTCTATTCCTCGCATTTGCCTCTCGATGCGCATCCGGAGATCGGCAACAACGTGCTCCTCGCACGCGAGCTCGGACTCGTTCCATCCGCCGGCTTCGCGCACTATCAAACAATCGATATCGGTGTGCGCGGAGAATGCGATGTGGAGACGGCCGAGTTGATCGCACGCGCGGGCGCGATCGCAGCGCGATGGGGCGGCACGCGTGCGCTGCTCGCCATCCGAAGCCGGGCGCAGAACCACGCGCTGGGGCATCTGCACCGGCGCCGGCGCCTCCGCAGATACGTTGCGCGAGGCGAGCGAGCGCGGCATCGACACGCTCATCGTCGGCGAAGGGCCGCACTGGACCGCAGTCGATGCGGACGAGATGGGAATCGTCATCGTCTACGCGGGGCACTACGCGACCGAAACCTTCGGCGTGCGCGCGCTCGCCGATCATGTGACACGCACGTTCGACATTCCTTCGATCTTCATCGACGTGCCGACCGGACTGTGAGTCGACTGATCCCGCACGGAGCGCTCTGAGATCGTCGTCATGAGCATCGCGGAGATTCTGATCGCGCTCGCGCTGCTCCTCGCGCTGGCGTACGTCGTGCTGCTGACGCCCATCGCGCTGCGGCTCACGCGCATTGATGCGCCGATCGCGCTCCTGGCGCCGGAACTCGAGGGGTACACGATCGCCGTGCTCAGTGACTTGCACTACGGCGGCACGATCGCGCCCGCGAGCCTGATCGCGCGCGCCGTTCGCCTCGCCAACCGCGCATCGCCCGATCTCACGGTCATCCTCGGTGATTACGCGTTGTCGCACTGGCGTTTCCCTGCCATCTCGCGACGGCTTTACTCATGGGCGCTTCCACGAATGACGAATACCCTGCGCGCGCTGCGGGCACGCGATGGCGTCGTCGCCATCCTCGGCAACCACGACTACGACTACGGCGCCGCCCCAGTCGTGGAGTGGCTTCGCTCGACTGGCGCGCACGTGCTCGTGAACGAATGCATCGTTGTGCAGCGGGGCGAGCGCGCAACTCGGCATCGGAGGCGTGGACGATTGGACGCATGGCCGTGTCGACGCGAGCGGTGGATGCGCATCGCTTGCGCCGGAGATCCCGCGAGTCGTGCTGTCGCACAATCCCGATGGCGCGCTCGAGGTCGCGGCGACGGCGCGAGTCGACTTGATGATCGCGGGGCACACGCACGGCGGCCAAATCGTGCTCCCGTTCATCGGCGCCCCAATGACCGATTGCCGCGTGTGCGATGCATCGTCGTCGAAGCGGATGGGTCGCGGGCTCGCCGGTGCCGCTCTACGTCACCACGGGTGTCGGCGTCGTGGTACCGCTGCGCATCAACTGTCCGGCGGAGGTGCTTCTCGTACGACTCGTGCGCGCGTAGCGACGGCGATCGCGGTCAGCAGCCGGTATGCGCGCTCGTCCAGCGCAGCCGCCAGCTGCCATCCGGCTGTCGTTCGAGCAGCGCGTATGCATTCGACTCGTACCCCTCACGCGCGAGCACGAGATCGACGTGCGGCGGAGCCCCGATCGTCACGGCGGCCAATACATCCGAGCTCTCGAGCGTCTCATCGGAGCCTGATGTGACTTCTCGGTACGCGAGTCGATACGGGGCTGTCGATCCGGACGCGCGCTCACCGACGATGAGCGTGTGCTCTTCGAGCGGATTCGCTTCCTGATTGAGCGACCGAACCACATTGGCCACGACCGCTTCGATTCCCGCAACAGGGGTGAAGCGATAGGCAGTGCGAACGGAGAAGGGAATTCCGCGAAAGGTGCGTGAGGTGTCGTTCGGCGCGGTCGAAGCGAGCCTCGTGATGTCCGCCGCGAGGCGCGCGGAGTCGGCGTGCGCCATCGCTTCGACCGTATCGAGCGCGAGCGCCTTCGCGCGCCCCTTCAGAAACGCGACGGTCCACCCATTCGCCACATTGGCGTTGGCGGCGTTCTGCAGCTTTGCGGCTGGCCATTCGATGCACTGGTCGGCATCCCATTCGCCTCCCGCGAGTACTCCCACATGCGCCGCATCGCCACCGCCGGATCGCTGAAAGAGCTCGACCGTCGTGTTGCGGGCGAGTGCCGAGTCGAAGTGCACGGCGTCGGAGGGCGTGCTGTCCGTGATCGCGGGAAAGACGACGTACGCCTCGGACGCTGAGTTCCCGCGCACGAACATCACCGGCCCCGCGCTACTGTCCCACGTCGACGGAACGGCTACTCGATGGGTGGCGGGCGTGGGAGGAATCGGCGACGGAGCAGATGCCACCGAATCCGTTGTCTTCGCCGGTGATTTGTGCTCGCACGCGCCGAGTGCGACGAGGGCGACGAGGGCGGCCGGGGCGACGAGGGATGTGAGAATTCCGCGAGCGGACATGAGGTCCAATCTTCCCCGGCGCGAGCCACGCGTCAACGTACGCCGCTGCTGAGCGGAGGCAGCAGATCGCCCACCAGATCCCAATGCCAAGCTTCTCGGCGCTCGGATGTGCGGGGATCCTTGAGCGGCTTGTATTGAAGTCGGGAGACGGGAAGTCCGACCGAGCGGCCGTATTCAACCAGTCGTTCTCGATCGGTGGATACCAGATGCGCCATCGGTCGACCTTTCCACACGTGGCGATGCAACCACAGGCCACCGTCCATCGCGTAGATCATCCCCTCTTTACGCAGTTTGAATTCTCGAAATGGGGGATCGTCGTGGACGCTCTCACGAGCGGTGGATGCGTAGCTCACTCAGGCGCGACCATTCGTGAATCAGTTGCAGGTGATTCGACCCTCGAGCGTGGAGGGTGCGACCGCGGCAGCGGTCCCGAAATATACCGTGCACTTCTCGGCGCCCAGGGCTGTGTGTGTAGCCGAGCCGGACCAGCCGCCCGAGGTGGCTTCGGGGATGCTGACGGTAACGCCCACTGACGAGAGGTAGTTCAGCGATCCCAGGTTGTTGCTGTAGGCGTTGTTCGAGTAGTAATAGCTCTCTTCGGCCGTCGCGAGATTGCGAAGGTCGCTGCGCATGGCTGCGAGAAAGGCTTGGCCCTTGGTCGACGAGAACTTGGGAATCGCAATCGCAGCGAGAATGCCGATGATCACGACGACTATGAGCAGCTCGATGAGGGTAAAGCCGATTTTACGTGGTTTGGTCATGATGCTCCACCGTGAGATCGCAGTTGTTCTTCGCGGGGTAAAAGGCAATCCAAATGCCTGTCGAGTCCGCAAGTGCAACTGCTTGAGGAGCAATTAGTTAGGAATCGATGGGTCGGCTGGTTCGGTATACCTGACCGGTCTATTTGCCAGTCTTTCGGCAATCTGCAAGGACCGGGACCCGAGCCTACTGGCTGCAGCCGATGTAGTTCTTGAGCGTGGCGGGGGGGAGAACGGGGGCATTTCCGTAGTAAATGGCGCAGTGTGACGTGTCGGCGTCATGCGTGGCGGTGGCAGACCAGCCCATGCTGTCTGCCTGAACGAACGTGATCCACACGCCAGGAGTCACGTTGAACCGGAGCGCGCTCAAATCCGTCGAATACGAATCCGACGTGCTCCAGTACCCTTCCTCGGTCGCAGCCAGATTCCGAAGATCGGAGATCATGGTGGTGAGGTAGAACTGGTGCTTGATCGTGTGCATTCGCGGGATGGCGAGCCCCACGAGGATGCTGATGATGACCAGCACCACGAAGAGCTCGATGAGTGAGAACCCGGAACGACGGCGGGGGGACATTTCTATTCGATTTGGCCCAAGAGGAGGATCGACGACGCAGCGTTCATCGCTATGTCCGATCCGGACCCTGCACAATGCCAAGGTCCGTGACAACAGACGATCAGGCGTTTCTAAGGTCTCGTATGGGGGTTACGGGGCCTCCTACTGCTTCGTTTCGAGCCAATTGCTACCAATTCCCAGATCCACGACGAGGGGCACCGACAGCTGGGCTGCCTCCTGCATTTCCTGCTTGACCAGCCCCGACACATACTCCACCTCGGCCGGCGGCGCCTCGAAAACCAGCTCATCGTGCACCTGAAGGAGCATGCGCGACGCCACCCGTTCGCGCGCGAAGCGCGCATGGATCCGGATCATGGCGATCTTGATGAGGTCGGCCGCCGAGCCCTGGATCGGTGAGTTGGTCGCCGTGCGCTCGCCGAAGGCGCGCACGTTGAAGTTTCGATCCCGCAATTCCGGGATGTAGCGCCGCCTGCCGAAGATCGTTTGCACATAGCCATGCTCGCGCGCGAACGCGACCATCGAGTCGAGGTACTAGCGGATCCCCTGGAAGCGCTCGAAGTACTTCGTCGATGAACTCGCCGGGCATCCGCGTGCTCGATGCTGCAGCTGCCGCGAGAGTGCGTGCGCGCCCTGGCCGTAGATGGTCGCGAAGTTGATCGTCTTCGCACGGCCGCGCATTTCGGACGTGACCTCCTCCAGCGGAACGCCGAAGATGATCGAAGCGGTTTGCCGATGGATGTCGCCGCCCGCGCGAAAGGCGCTCACGAATGCGGGATCCTCGGAGAGATGCGCGAGCAGGCGCAACTCGATCTGCGAATAGTCCGCGGCAATGAGCGACCAACCCTCGCGCGGCACGAACCCGCGCCGAATGTCCCGCCCCAGCTCCCGGCGAATCGGAATGTTCTGCAGATTCGGATCGCTCGACGACAGCCGTCCCGTGGTCGCGACGGTCTGGTTGAACGACGTGTGAATGCGCTGCGTGTGCGGATGCACGAGCGCAGGCAGTGCGTCGAGATAGGTGTTCTCCAGCTTTGCCAGCTCGCGATACTCCATGAGTTGCTCGGGGAGCGCGTGCCCCGTCTCCGCGAGCTCCTGCAGCACACTGGCATCCGTCGACGGCCCCGTCGCCGTTCGCTTCAGCATCGGAAGCTCGAGCCGCTCGAACAGGATCTGCCGCAGCTGCAGATTGGAATTGATGTTGAACTCCGTTCCCGCCGAGACGTAGATCTCCTGCTCGACCCGTTGTCGCTCGCGCGTGAAACGCTCCTTCAATGACGCGAACCATTCGCGAGTTGATCGCGATCCCCGCCCACTCCATGTCCGCGAGCACGTTGATGAGCGGGATCTCGATGTCGTTGAAGAGCGGAAGAAGCGCGTACGTCTCCAGCTGCGGCTCGAAGATCGCTCGCAGCTGGAACGTCATATCCGCATCCTCGCACGAGTAATCGCGCGCTGCTTCCACCGGACATTCGTCGAACGGGACCGATCCTTCCCCTTGCCGCACAGATCCTCGTACGAAGTCATCGTGTGCTCGAGGAACTCGAGCGCGAGCACGTCGAGCCCGTGTGAGCGGCGCCAGCAATACGGTACGGGTTGAAGCGGTACCAGACATAACA
>CAWDBZ010000007.1:0-462669 GCA_963800715.1 uncultured Actinomycetota bacterium
GGCGCCGGCGGTGAGAGTGCGAACACGTGTTCCCGAGAAAATGCTCATGAGGTGTCCCCTACCAGCGCAGGTACGCTCGCAAACGTGGAAGGTTCCGTTTTCGAGGTCGTGGGCACCGGCCCGGACGCGGTCGACTACCTGGACGCCTGGGAGCTGCAGCGCCGGGTTCACGCCGAGGTCGTGGCCGGCGAGCGTCGCGACACGGTGCTGCTGCTCGAGCATCCGCCGACGTACACCGCCGGCAAGCGCACCGAGCCGCACGAGCGGCCGGTCGACAGCGGCGGTGCGCCGGTCATCGACGTTGACCGCGGCGGGAAGATCACCTTCCACGGGCCCGGCCAGATCGTGGCCTACCCGATCGTGCGCCTGCCCGAGCACGTGCTGGTCGTGGACTTCGTACGCCGCCTCGAGGAGGCGATGATCGCGACCTGCGCCGACTTCGGCGTCGCGACCGCGCGCGTCCCGGGCCGCAGCGGTGTCTGGCTCCGGGCCGACGAGCTGCGCGAGGAGCGCAAGGTCGGCGCCATCGGGCTGCGCGTCGCCCAGGGCGTCACGATGCACGGCATCGCACTCAACTGCGACGTGGACCTGTCCTGGTACGACCGGTTCGTCCCCTGCGGGATCGCCGACGCCGGCGTCACCACACTGAGCCTCGAGACCGGCCGTCAGATCGGCGTACCCGAGGTGCTGCCGGTGCTGCAGACCAACCTGGCGGGGCTGCTCGCCTGGGCGCCGTACGCCGCCACCCCTGACTACGAGCCGCGGCCTGACCCTGCCAGGAAAATGGGTACCGACCAGCCGCGGATCGAGCTCGTCCGTCCCTGACCCGGGCGCCCGGCCGGCTTCGCACGGAGTTGGTTGAACCCTCTTCCAATCAGCCTCGTATACAACATACGGTGATCAGAAGTCGGTCTATCTCGGGAAGGCAGGCCATGCTCAAGACCCCTCCATCACGACGCAGCACCCTGATCGGATGTGCGGTCGCCGCAGTGCTGGCGCTCGCCTCGTGCAGCTCGGTCGGCGACGACAACCCCTCCAGCGAGCGGAGCACCGACGTCGGCGGCGAGGCCGTCAACGCGAAGGACGGTGGCACCCTCACGCTGGCGCTCTCCGCAGAGCCCGACTTCCTGGACCCCACCTTGGCGGGGTCCTTCTACAGCCGCTACGTCTTCCACGCGATGTGCGAAAAGCTCTACGACATCAACGCGGACACCGAGATCGTGCCGCAGCTCGCGGAGTCGCTCCCGACGATCAGTGAAGACGGCACCACGGTCACGATCAAGCTCCGCGAGGGCATCAAGTTCGCCGACGGCACCGACCTCGACTCCGCGGCGGTGAAGGCCTCGCTGGAGCGCGACCTCACCAACCCCGAGAGCGCCCGGGTCACCGAGCTCGGCCCCATCGACACGATCGACGCGTCCGACCCGACCACGGTGGAGATCCACCTCAAGACCCCGTTCGCGCCGCTGACCGCGGCCCTCGCGGACCGGGCGGGCATGGTCATGAGCCCGACCCAGCTCGACAAGCTGGGCGACAACTTCGGGACAGACCCGGTGTGTGTCGGCCCGTTCAAGTTCGCCGAGCGAGTCCCGCAGAACTCGATCACCCTGGTGAAGGACCCGAACTACTACGACGCGGACAAGGTGCACCTCGACAAGATCGTCTACCAGATCATCACCGACTCGAGCATCCGCACCGCCAACCTCAAGAGCGGTGACGTGCAGGTGGCCGACACGGTGGGCACCGACGACGTGCCGACGGTCGAGTCCGACAGTGAGCTGTCCCTCCTGCAGACCGCGTCGCTGGGCTACCAGGGCATCACGTTCAACGTCGGCAACACCGCGGGCGTCGGCGAGCCGCCGGGCGCCGTCGACGAGCCGTACGCCAAGGACCCCCGCATCCGCCAGGCGTTCGAGTACGCCATCGACCGCGAGGCGCTGGTGGAGACCGTGTTCAACGGGCAGTTCGACACGGCCTGCAGCCCGATCTCACCCGAGAGCGAGTTCAGCACCGACGCCGCGCAGGAGTGCCGCTCCTACGACCCGGACCAGGCCAAGCAGCTCCTCGAGGAGGCGGGCGTCAAGACGCCGTACAAGCTCGACATGCTGGTCACCAACACGCCCGACGCCCTGGAGTTCGCCCAGGCGCTGCAGGCGATGGTGAAGGAAGGTGGCTTCGAGCTCGAGCTCAAGCCCCTGGAGTTCACGACCCTCCTCGACGAGCAGGACCAGGGCAAGTTCCAGGTGCTCCAGCTCGGCTGGTCCGGCCGGGTCGACCCCGACTCCAACATCACCAACTTCGTCGGGACCCAGGGCTCGCAGAACGTCGCCGGCTACAGCAACCCAGAGGTCGACGACCTCCTCGACCAGGCCCGGCAGACCGACGACGTCGCCGAACGCGCCGACATCTACGGTCAGGTGCAGGCTGTCCTCCAGGAGGACGACCCGCTGATCTACGTCTACCGGCAGCGCAACCTGACCGGGGTGAGCAAGGACATCACGGGCGTCCAGCTGTTCCCGGACGGCATCATCCGGGTCGCCTTCGCCGGGTACGCCGAGTAACGCGGCGCCACGCCGGTCGATGGGTCGCTACCTGCTGCGCAGGCTCGGGCAGTCCGCGGTGACGCTCGTGCTCTCCACGATGGTCGTCTTCGCGGGGGTACGGGCGCTCCCCGGCGACCCCGCGCGGGCGCTGGCGGGAGAGCAGAACGACCCCGACCAGATCGCGGCGATCCGGGCGAAGTACGGCCTCGACGACCCGGTCTGGGTGCAGTACTGGCACTACCTGACCAACAGCCTGAAGGGTGACCTGGGCACCTCCGTGCGCACGGGCACCCCGGTCAACGAGCTGCTCAAGAGTGCGCTGCCGGTCACCCTCGAGCTGTCGCTGCTCGCCCTGCTCGTCGCGTCGGTCGTCGGGGTGCTGGCCGGGGTCGTCGCCGCCGTACGCCGCGGCACCGTGGCCGAGTGGCTCGCCAACGGGTTCGCACTGCTCGGGCTCTCGGTGCCGAACTTCTGGCTGGGGCTGATGGCGATCCTCTGGCTCGCCGTGGCGCTGCCCCTGCTGCCCGCCTCGGGGTTCGTGGCGCTGCGCGACGACCCGTTCGCCAACCTCGAGCACCTGGTGCTGCCGGCGATCGTGCTCGGCATCCAGCTCGCCGCGGTGATCATGCGGCAGACCCGGTCGTCGATGCTCGACGCCCTCGACACCGACTACGTCCGGACCGCCCGGGCCAAGGGGCTGCGCGAACGCCGCGTGGTGTGGGTGCACGGCCTGCGCAACAGCCTGATCGTCGTCGTCACGATCGTCGGGCTGCAGCTGGGCACGCTCATCTCCGGTGCGGTCGTCACCGAGCGGATCTTCGCGCTGCCCGGTTTCGGCAAGCTCACGATCGACGCCGTCTTCCAGCGCGACTACCCCGTCATCCAGGCGGTCGTGCTGATCACGGCGACGGCGTACATCGTCATCAACCTGCTCGTCGACCTGCTCTACTCGCTGATCGACCCGCGCATCCGGGTTGCCGGAGAAGGCTCATGACGGTCATCGAAACCTTGTCGGCGACCGGCACCACCGCCGCGAGCCCGCCCCGACGCCGCCGGCTGCTCCGCCGACTGCGGCGCAGCCCGCTGGCCATGACCGGGCTGGTCGTGCTGACCATCGCGGTGCTGGCCGCGATCCTCGCGCCACTGATCGCGCCGTACCCGCCGTCCGAGGCGCACTTCGACGCGTCGTTCACCCCGCCGGGCAGCGGCGGCTACCTGCTGGGCACCGACTCCCTGGGCCGCGACATCCTCTCGCGCATCCTGTACGGCGCGCGCGCATCGCTGCTGGTAGGCGTGATGTCCGTCGTGCTCGCGCTCGCGGTCGGGGTGCCGCTGGGACTGCTCGCCGGCTACTTCCGCGGCCTCGACGCGATCGTGTCGCGGCTGACCGACATGGTGCTGGCCTTTCCCTTCCTGATCCTGGCGGTCGGCCTGGCGGCGATCCGCGGCGCCTCGCTCAGCAACGCGGCCCTGGCGATCGGGATCTCCCAGATCCCCGGGATCATCCGGGTCACGCGCTCGGAGACCCTGCGGCTGAAGTCGCTGGACTACGTCGCCGCCGCGATCGCCGAGGGCGCCAGTGACCTGAGGGTCGTCGTACGCCACATCCTGCCCAACGCCACCAGCGTGCTGATCGTCCAGGCCACCGTGGCCATCCCGCAGGCCATCCTCGGCGAGGCGGTGCTGTCGTTCCTCGGCCTCGGCATCCAGCCGCCCTCGCCCAGCCTCGGAACGATGCTGTCGGAGGCCCAGCAGTCCATCTCGAGCGCACCGTGGACCGCGGTCATCCCCGGGCTCGCGATCGCGGTGCTGACCCTGGCGTTCAACCTCGTCGGCGACGGCCTGCGCGACGCTCTCGACCCGCGGGCGGCCCGGAGATGAGCGCCGTCGCCGTCCCCGACGACCAGCCGCTCCTGCGGGTCCGCGACCTGGCTGTCAGCTTCCGCACCGAGGACGGCACGGTGCACGCCGTCGACGACGTCTCGTTCGACGCCCGCGGCGGCGAGCTGCTGGCCGTCGTGGGCGAGTCGGGCTGCGGCAAGAGCGTGATGGCGACGGCGCTCTCCGGGCTGCTGCCCGCCACTGCGACCGTCACCGGCAGCGTGCGCCTGCGCGGCGAGGAGCTCGTGGGAGCGCCGGCGGCCGAGCTGCGCCGGGCGCGCGGCCGACGGATCGGCTACGTCTTCCAGGAGCCCATGACCTCGCTCAACCCCGTGTTCACGGTCGGCCGCCAGATCGGCGAGGTGCTGAAGCTGCACGAGGGCATGGATCGGCGGGCCGCGCAGACCCGGGCTGCCGAGCTGTTGGACCTCGTCGGGATCGCCAACCCGCGCGAGCGGCTGCGGCAGTACCCGCACCAGCTCTCCGGGGGATTGCGGCAGCGCGTGATGATCGCGATGGCCGTGGCCGCCAACCCCGAGGTCCTGGTCGCCGACGAGCCCACCACCGCCCTCGACGTCACCGTGCAGGCCGGCATCCTCGACGTGCTTCGCGACCTGCGCGACCGGCTCGGCGCGGCCGTCGTCCTGATCACCCACGACCTCGCCGTCGTCGCCGACGTCGCGGACCGCGTGGTCGTGATGTACGCCGGCCGGATTGTCGAGCGCGCGGACATCGACGACCTGTTCTCACGGCCCCGGCACCACTACACGGTCGGCCTGCTCGGGGCGGTGCCGACCGCACGCACCGCCGGCGGTGCCGACCACCGACTGCGCGAGATCCCCGGGCTGGTGCCCGTCGTCGAGGCGCCGGAGGACCGGTGCACGTTCGCCGAGCGCTGCCCGGCGGCCGACGACACCTGTACGTCGCACCGCCCGCCGCTGGCGGCTGCTCCGGGCACGGCGGCGGGGCACGAGGTGGCCTGCTGGCACCCGGCCGAGATCTCCGGCATCCGGGAGGTGCAGGGGTGACCACGCCGGTCTGCGAGGTCGTCGACCTGGTCAAGCACTTCGGACCGGTCCACGCCGTCGACGGGATGTCGCTCGAGGTCGGGCCGGGCGAGGTGGTCGCCCTCGTCGGCGAGAGCGGCTCCGGGAAGTCGACGGTCGGCCGGCTGATCGTGCGGCTGCTGGACCCGACGTCCGGGCAGGTGCTGCTCGGGGGCGTCGACGTGAGTGCGCTGTCGCGGCGGGCGCTGCGCCCGCACCGGCGTACGGTCTCGATCGTCTTCCAGGACCCGGCGTCCTCGCTCGACCCGCGGATGAGCGTCGGTGACCTGGTGGCCGAGCCGCTGCGGCTGCACGCCGTGCCGCGGGCCGAGCGGGGCGACAAGGTCCGGGCCATGCTCGAGAAGGTCGGGATGCGAGCGGGTGTGGCCGAGCGCTACCCGCACGAGCTCTCGGGCGGCCAGCGACAGCGGGTGAGCATCGCCCGCGCGCTGGTCACGCAGCCCAGCCTGCTGGTCGCGGACGAGCCGACCAGCGCGCTCGACGTGTCGGTGCAGGCGAGCGTGCTCAACCTGCTGGCCGACCTGCAGCGTGACCTCGGCTTCGCCTGCCTCTTCATCACCCACGACCTCGCGGCGGTGGAGTACCTCGCCGACCGGGTCGTGGTGATGTACCTCGGCCGGGTCGCCGAGGTCGGTGCCCGCGACCAGGTCTTCTCCGCACCGCGACACCCCTACACGCAGGCGCTGCTGTCGTCGGCCCCGGTGCCGGACCCGGGCGAGCAGCGGCGCCGGCGGCGCGTCGTACTCTCGGGGGAGCTGCCCAGCCAGCTGGACCCGCCCAGCGGCTGCCGCTTCCACACCCGCTGCCCGCTGGCCGAGGAGCGCTGCCGCATCGAGGTGCCCGAGCTGCGCCCGATGCCGGGTGCCGGGCTGGTGGCGTGCCATCTCGTCGCCGACGACGGGACCGGACCCGACGTGCGCGCGGTCGATGCCGGAGGATCGAGCGTGTGAACGGCGGACTGACCACGCGGCCCACGCTGCGCGGCACGTTCGGCATGGCGTCGTCGACCCACTGGCTGGCGTCGCAGTCGGCGATGGCCGAGCTCGAGGCGGGAGGCAACGCCTTCGACGCGGTGATCGCGGGCGCCTTCGTCCTCCACGTCGTCGAGCCGCACCTCAACGGGCCGGGCGGCGAGGTGCCGGCCGTGTTCGCCACCGCCGACGACCCGACCCCGCGGGTGCTGTGCGGCCAAGGCACTGCCCCCGCGGGAGCGACCCGCGAGCACTACCTCGGGCTCGGACTCGACCTGGTCCCCGGCTCCGGTCCGCTCGCGGCGGCGATCCCCGGGGCGGTGGACGCCTGGCTCATGCTGGGCCGCGACCACGGCACCCGCCCCCTGCGCGAGGTCCTCTCCTACGCCGTCGGGTACGCCCGCAACGGTCACCAGCTCCTGCCGACCGCGGTCGCGACGCTGGCCAGGGTGGAGCAGCTGTTCCGGGAGCACTGGCCGACCTCGGCGGCCCGGTGGCTGCCCCACGGCGCGCTGCCGAGCGCCTGGGACACGGTCACCAACCCCGAGCACGGCGCCACGCTGGAGCGGCTCGTCGCGGAGGGCGAGGCGGCCGGAGGCAACCGCGAGGCGCAGTACGAGGCGGCCCGCCGAGCGTGGCGCGAGGGCTTCGTGGCCGAGGCGTTGGACGCGTTCAGCCGGCTGCCGTTCCGCGACTCCAGCGGTTCCGACCACGCCGGAGTGCTGACCGGGGCGGACCTCGCGGGCTGGCGCGCGTCGTACGAGCCGGCGGTCGTGCAGCGGTTCCGGGACGTCGACATCGCGAAGACCGACCTCTGGGGACAGGGACCGGTGCTGCTGCAGGCGCTGGCGATGCTCGACCGCCTTCCCGACGAGGCGCTCGACCCGTCGACGGCTGACGGCGTGCACACCGTCACGGAGGTCCTCAAGCTCGCGCTGGCCGACCGCGAGGCGTGGTACGGCGACGCCTCGCCGGTCACCGCGGCCCAACTGCTCGACCCGGCGTACGTCGAGACGCGTCGCGCGCTGGTCGGCGACCGGGCGTCGGCCGAGCTGCGGCCTGGGTCGCCCGGCGGCCACCAGCCGGCGCTGGCCGCCCACACCCGCGGCCCGTCGGACGCACCGGAGGAGGCCGGGCTCGGTGAGCCGACCGTCTCCTGGGACGGCCAGACCCGCGGGGACACCTGCCACATCGACGTGGTCGACCGGTGGGGCAACATCATCTCGGCGACGCCGAGCGGGGGCTGGCTGCAGAGCTCCCCCACCGTGCCGGAGCTCGGCTTCTGCCTCGGGAGCCGGTTGCAGATGCTGTGGCTCGACGAGGGGCTGCCGGCCTCGCTGGCGCCCGGCCGGCGCCCGCGCACCACGCTCTCCCCCACGATGGTCCTGCGGGACGGCCGTCCGGTGCTGGCCTGCGGGACACCGGGCGGCGACCAGCAGGAGCAGTGGCAGCTGCCGTTCCTGCTCCGTCACCTGGTCGGCGGCCTCGGCCTGCAGGAAGCGATCGATGCGGCGTCGTTCCACACGACGTCGGTGCCGAGCTCGTTCTACCCGCGCGACATGAACCCCGGCGAGCTCGTCGCCGAGGACCGCCTCGGCGACGACGTGCTGTCCGACCTCGTCGGGCGTGGCCACGGGCTGGTCCGGGCCGGCGACTGGACGCTCGGCCGGCTCTGCGTGGTCGCGAGGGACCCCGCGACCGGCGCGCTGTCGGCCGCCTCGGATCCCCGGGGCGCGCAGTGCTACTCCGTCGGCCGCTAGTGCGTGTCTCCCAATTCATGGCGGCGCCAGCAATTGGGAGACACGCCTAGCCGGCGTGCTGGTCGAGCGCCGCGGCCTCGGCGGCGTGCACGTGCTCGGCCGCCGCCTGCTCGGCGGCATCCGGGTCGTGGGCCTCGAGCGCCTCGACGAGACGGACGTGCTCCTCCCACGAGTGCGTGGCGCGGGTGGCCGCCCCGAGCCGGAAAACCCAGTGCACGTAGCGGTACATCGCGGTGGAGAACTGCATCAGCCAGCGGTTGTGGGACATCGCGACCACGGCCCTGTGCAGCTCGGTGTTGAGCTCGGCGACCGTGTCGAAGTCGCCCTTCTCCGTGGCCAGGCGGGCCTGGTCGAGCAGCTCGCGCAGGGCGGCGAGGTCGGCGTCCGTGGCGCGCTCCGCGGCGACGCGAGCGGCCTGCGGCTCGATCAGCGACCGGGCCAGGAACATGTCACGCATGACCTGCTCGTCGGGGGTGGCCACGACGGCACCGCGGCGCGGCTGGACCTCGATGAAGCCCTCGGCCGTGACGGACCGCAGCGCCTCGCGGACCGGGTTGCGGGAGACGCCGAAGTCAGCGGCGAGCCGGTCCTCGGTCAGTCGCTCGCCGGGCAGGTAGTGGGCGTCGATGATGCGTCGCCGCAGCTCGGCCGCCACCTGGTCGCTCAGGCTGGTGTGGCGGGCGCCGATGGAGTCAGGCAGACCTGTCACCTGCAATACAGTATACGAAGGACAGTCCCACCGGCGACGCTCAGAACTGCGACACGTAGTGCTCCGCCGTCGCAGGGTAGTAGTCGCGCTCGAAGTCGCGCTGCGAAGGATCGGCACCGGTCTCGACGTCGACCAGGCGGTCGAGGTAGTAGTCCCAGCCCGGGCCGACACCGGCTACCTGCTCCCTGGTCACCCCGGGCTGGCTGAAGGTCAGCGTGGTGACGCCGTCGGCGTGGGTGAGGTCGAGGTTCAGCAGCCACACCTCCTCGCCCGCCTGGGAAGTCACATGCAGCCGGCGCGGCGGCTCGCAGACCCGGATCGTCATCGTCTCCCCGGCGTGCTCCTCCCCCTCGAACAGCATCCTGAACTGCACGCTCCCCGACTCCGGGTCGCCCTCCCAGGTCCCGATCCAGCGTGACAGACGCTCGGGCTCGGTGACTGCCGCCCAGACGTCGTCGATGGGCGCGTGGAAGGTCCTCGTCTGGACGAGGACGTGCTGTCCGTCGCGTTGCTCGATCCTGCCGGTGGGTGTGCTCACGCGGTCTCCTCGTGGTGCGATGGTGCGGTGTGCCGCCGTTGGCGGGTGGTCCGGCGGACCTCGGTCTCGAGCGCGTCGAGCGCCTGGTCGCCCACAGGGCGGGCGGTCAGCCCGGCGACGTACGACGCCACCTCGGCGAGCGCCGCCCGGTCGAGTGCGTAGTAGCGCTCGCGCCCACGGTCCGCCACGGTCACGGCGCCAGCCTCGAGCAGCAGCCGCAGGTGCTTGCTGACCGCCGGCCGGCTGATCGGACGGCTCGCGGCGAGGTCGACGACCCGGCACGGCTCGCCGGCCAGCTCGGCCAGCAGCGAGCGGCGCACGGGGTCGGCCAGCGCCCCGAAGATGTCCACGACAACAGGTAACCATTTGGCTACCAATTGTGCAAGACCGATCCAGCATGCGCATCCGCTCCCACCGCGACATTGCCGAGTCGGGGTGAGGTGGCTCACCGGCGTAGGGTTGAAGCCGTGACGCAAGCCCCCACCGCACCCGACGGGCGGAAGCTCCTCCGGCTCGAGGTGCGCAACGCCGAGACGCCGATCGAGCGTAAGCCGGAGTGGATCAAGACCCGCGCCAAGATGGGGCCGGCGTACACCGAGCTGCACTCCCTGGTGAAGTCCGAGGGCCTGCACACGGTCTGCCAGGAAGCTGGCTGTCCCAACATCTTCGAGTGCTGGGAGGACCGCGAGGCGACGTTCCTCATCGGCGGCGACCAGTGCACCCGGCGCTGCGACTTCTGCCAGATCGACACCGGGAAGCCGGAGCCGCTCGACCGCGACGAGCCCCGCCGGGTTGCCGAGTCGGTGCAGAAGATGGAGCTGCGCTACGCCACCATCACCGGCGTCGCGCGGGACGACCTCGAGGACGGCGGCGCGTGGCTGTATGCCGAGACCGTGCGCGCGATCCACGAGCTGAACCCCGGCACCGGCGTCGAGAACCTGATCCCCGACTTCAACGGCAAGCCCGAGCTGCTCCGCGAGGTGTTCGAGAGCCGCCCCGAGGTGCTCGCGCACAACGTCGAGACGGTCCCGCGGATCTTCAAGCGGATCCGGCCGGCGTTCCGCTACGACCGCTCGCTCGACGTGCTGACCCAGGCCCGCGACTTCGGACTGGTCACCAAGTCGAACCTCATCCTCGGGATGGGCGAGACCCGCGAGGAGGTCAGCCAGGCGCTGCGCGACCTGCACGACGCCGGCACCGAGCTGGTCACGATCACCCAGTACCTCCGTCCGTCCGTGCGGCACCACCCGGTCGAGCGCTGGGTCCGGCCCGAGGAGTTCGTCGAGCTGGCCGCCGAGGCCGAGGGGATCGGCTTCTCCGGGGTGCTCTCGGGGCCACTGGTGCGTTCGTCGTACCGCGCGGGGCGGCTGTACCGTCAGGCCATGGACGCCCGCCAGGGCGCCTCCGCCTGAAACCCTCGCACGCACAGATAGGCAGCGCCGCCGCATGGCCAAGGACAAGCCCGAGTCGGAGAAGACCGGCCGGATCCAGCAGTTCCGTCAGACCTACCAGCTGACCAAGAAGACCGACCGCTGGATCGGTCTGTGGCTTCTCGGCGCGTTCCTGGTGGTGGGCGCGATCGGCTTCGTCGTCTTCTACTTCCTGCTGCCGAGCAACGGCGTGCTCGGGATGGTGATGGCGATCGTCGGTGCGGTGCTCTTCGGCACCCTCGCCTCGCTGATCATCTTCGGCCGGCGCGCCCAGCGCTCGGCGTACGCCCAGATGGACGGGCAGCGCGGGGCGGCCGGCGCCGCGCTCCGGATGCTGCGCCGCGGGTGGAAGACCCGCGACGAGCCGGTGGCGGTCACCAAGCAGATGGACGTCGTCTACCGCGTGGTCGGGCCGCCCGGCATCGTCCTGATCGGCGAGGGCAACTTCAACCGGCTGCGCCAGCTGATGGCCACCGAGCGGCGCAAGCACGAGCGGGTCGTCTCCGAGACCCCGATCCACGAGGTGATCTGCGGCAACGGTGAGGGCGAGGTGCCCCTGTCGAAGCTGGTGCGCCACATCCAGAAGCTCGGGCGCGAGGTCAAGCCGGCCGAGATGACCGACATCCTCAACCGGCTCAAGGCGCTCGACGCGCAGCGGTCGGCGGTCCCGATCCCCAAGGGACCGATCCCGACCAGCATGAAGGGGCTGCGCGGCAACATGCGTGGTCGGTGACCCGCGTCCTCCTCGTGGGGCTGGGCCGGATCGGCCAGACCCACATCGCGGTCCTGGACCGTCTCCACTCGGTCGCGGTGGTCGCCGGGGTCGACCCGGCGCCGGCGTACGACGTGCCGTTCCCGGTCTTCCGGACCCTCGACGACGGGATCGCGCTCGAGCCGGACCTGGTCGTGCTGGCCACGCCGACGGAGAGCCACGTCGCGCTCGCCGACGCGCTGCTGTCGAGCACGTCGGCACTGGTGCTGTCCGAGAAGCCGTTGGCGCAGTCCGCTGCCGAGATCGCCGGGTTGGAGTCACGGCACTCCCCCGAGGTCGTTGCCGCGCGGCTCAAGGTCGCCCACCACTTCGCGTTCTCACCCGAGGTGGAGTGGGCGGCCAGACTCGTGACCGCTCATCCCGAGTGGGGACCGCCGACGCGTGTGGTCGCAATGTCGACGGATGCGTACGGCGGCGCGCTGACCGAGGACCGGCGCGCCAGCCTGGTCTCCAGCTTCGTCGACTCGGCGCCCAACCAGCTGAGTGTCGCTTCGGCGTTCACCTCCGGCTGGCGGGTGTTGTCGCACGCCGACCAAGGCACCCGGGCCGTCACGGTGCTGGGGCACGACGGCGGCCGAACCGTGTTGTCGTCGAACTGGCTCGCCGGCGACTCGAGCAAGCACACGACCCTGGAGTTCCTGGACGGTGGCGTGCGGGTGGAGGTCGAGCACTCCTCGATGACCGTCCTCGTCATCGAGGGCGACCGGGTCACCGGCCACACGGCGTACGCCGACACCGTAGAGCGCAAGCAGGCGCACTACCTGGGGCTGTACGACGCGCTCCTCCACCGCCCCGACGACCCGCGGCTCGGCGTCGGGCTCGCGCTGCGGATCGCGCGGCTGCTCGAAGAAGCGGCCGCGCTGCCGCCCTCGGACCTCGAGTGGGCCGAGGTGACGGTCTAACCACTTGGTGAGGGCGACGCGGCGATGTCGTCGCTCGTCGGCGCTTCGATGTCGACGTCCGCGCCCCAGTCGTCGAGCGAGAGCTCGAAGTTCTCGCCCCCGGCTCCCATGTCGATGGTGAGACGCCGGAACAGGCGGTCATCGTCGAGATACCACTCGGAGACGAGGGTCTGCGGCAGCGCTGCCTGCGACTCTGGCAGGAGGTAACGAATCATGATCGGCGTACGCACCATGACTGTGTAGTGATCCAGCTCCTCGCCGTCGACGTCCTCCTGGCCCACGTAGACAGCCGTGAGGATGCCACGGTCGTCCTCCAGATGGTCGAGCACCGACCTCAGGTCCATCTGGGCGACGACCATCCCGACGAAGTTGTTCGGGTCATCGAGCCGGAGGGCGGCGAAACTGCCCGGCTCTTCCCAGACCTCCCGTACATCACGTCGTCCACCAGGCGGATCTCGAACGATCCAAGGCTCCGGATCCTCAGCTTGATCGCCAGCTTGACCGGTTCGCTCCGGAAGTCGGCCGCACCCTCGGCCTCGAACACGGTGAGCTCCTCGGCGCCGAGCCTCATGGCGACCCTGGCCGTCGTGGCCCTGTCCAAGGCGCCACGGGCGACGTCGACGAAGTCCTGGGCCGAGATCCGTTCACCAACCGCCGACTTCTCGTCGCCCGAGACCTCCGTCTCGTCGGTGGCAGCGCCGGAGGTCGCCGGCGGAGCCAGGTCCCCGGCCCGCGGCACGGGGCCGTCATCACCACAGCCGCCGAGGACCAGCAGCGAGAGCATCACCCAGAGGGCCACGAAGCTGCCTGGCCACGGCCGTCGGGTCATGCCGCCAAGGCTAGGTTGTCACGACCGTCGGAGGAGGCGAAACGTCTCGACTGTCAGCGCGCCGGCCCCTTCCCCGCCAGGGCCCGGTACGTCTCGAGCGTGACCACTGCGCTCCCGGCTGCGATGTCGTGCAGGCCGCGGCCGTCGGGGCGGTAGACCAGCGGCGGGATCACCAGCGCGATCAGGACCTGGCGGGCGAGGGCCAGGTGCGGCGGGATCGGCCGCGGGTCGCCGGTCTCGCGTACGACGCGGAGCCGGGTCGCGATCTGGCCGAACGAGCCGCCGCTGAGTGCTGTGAAGATCGCCGACTCCAGGACGAAGACGCCGAGCACGTAGAACCCGGCCTGCTGGTCGCCTGCCCAGTGGTCGACGCCGCCCAGCGCGAGGATCACCACCAGGGTCGAGGCGAACCAGTCCACCATCAGCGCAAGGATGCGGCGGGCCCACGTCGCGGTCTCCACCGGAACAGCCTCTCAGGCCCGCCCGGGTCGTCCCTTCCATGCCCTGCCCAACAATGTGGTCATGCGACGGTGCAGGCTGCACGTGATGGGTGCCAGTGGTGCGGGTACGACGACACTCGGTCGGGCGCTCGCCGACTTCTGGTCGGTGCCGCACGCCGACGCCGACGACTACTTCTGGGTGCCGTCCGATCCGCCGTACGCGGAGAAGCGACCCGAGGCCGATCGGCTCGCGCTGATGCAGAGCGTGTTCCTGCCTCGCGAAGGGTGGGTCCTCTCCGGGTCGATGCTCGGCTGGGGCGACGGCGTGGTGGGGATGTGCGATGCCGTGGTGTTCCTGACTCTCGACCCCTCGGAGCGGATGCGCCGGCTGACAGCCCGCGAGGGCCGACGGCAGCAGGGCCGAGAGGCGGACCCGGAGGCGTGGGACTCGTTCCTTGCGTGGGCCCGGGGCTACGACGACCCGGCCTTCGCAGGCAGGAGCCGCGTCGCCCACGAGGCATGGCTCGAGGGTCTCGATCAGCCGGTGCTGCGGCTGGACAGCGCCCTGGGCCGAGACCAGCTCCGGGACGCGGTGCTCGACTGGGAACCCGTCGGCTGAGCACCTGTTACACGGCCGAAACAATCGCGATACGGTCGAGAAACTGCCCGTGCATACGTTGCGCAGGACCTCAGTGAAGCCAAGGAGACCTGCATGTTCCAGAACAGCGAAGAGCTGCTCAAGTACGTCGCGGACGAGGGCGTCGAGTTCGTCGACGTGCGCTTCGTCGACCTGCCCGGCATCGAGCAGCACTTCACCGTCCCCGTGTCGTCCTTCGGCCAGGACGTCTTCGACAACGGCCTGGCCTTCGACGGCTCGTCGATCCGCGGCTTCCAGGCCATCAACGAGTCCGACATGGCGCTGTTCCCGGACCCGACCACCGCGTTCGTCGACCCGTTCCGGACCAACAAGACGCTCAACCTGAGTTTCTTCATCCACGACCCGATCACCGGTGAGGCCTACAGCCGCGACCCGCGCAACATCGCGCGCAAGGCGCTGACCTACCTCGGCACGACCGGCATCGCGGACACGGCGTACTTCGCTCCGGAGGCGGAGTTCTACATCTTCGACTCGGTCCGCTACTCCACCACCGCCAACGAGGGCTACTACCACATCGACTCGGTCGAGGGCTGGTGGAACTCGGGCTCGGAGAACGAGAACCGCGGCTACAAGACCCGGTTCAAGGGCGGCTACTTCCCGGTGTCGCCGTACGACCACTACGGCGACCTGCGCGACGAGATGGTGAAGAACCTCGAGGCCTCCGGGCTGCTCGTCGAGCGCGCGCACCACGAGGTCGGCACAGCGGGGCAGGCGGAGATCAACTACCGCTTCGACACGCTGCTCAAGGCCGCCGACGACGTGATGAAGTTCAAGTACCTCATCAAGAACACCGCCTGGGAGGCCGGCAAGACGGTCACCTTCATGCCGAAGCCGATCTTCGGCGACAACGGCTCGGGCATGCACGTGCACCAGTCGCTGTGGAAGGACGGCGATCCGCTGTTCTACGACGAGACCGGGTACGGCGGCCTGTCCGACCTGGCGCGCTGGTACATCGGCGGCATCCTGGCCCACGCTCCGTCGCTGCTGGCGTTCACCAACCCGACGGTGAACTCCTACCACCGCCTGGTGCCGGGCTTCGAGGCCCCGATCTCGCTCGTCTACTCCTCGCGCAACCGCTCCGCGTCCGTGCGGATCCCGATCACCGGCTCGAACCCGAAGGCCAAGCGCATCGAGACCCGGTTCCCCGACCCGTCGGCGAACCCCTACCTCGCGTTCTCGGCACTGATGCTCGCCGGCGTCGACGGCATCAAGAACAAGACCGAGCCGGCCGCCCCGATCGACAAGGACATCTACGAGCTCCCGCCGGACGAGATGGCCGAGATCGAGCAGGTCCCGACCTCGCTGGGCGCCGTCCTCGACGCCCTGGAGGCAGACCACGAGTTCCTGACCGTCGGGAACGTTTTCACGCCCGACCTGATCGAGACCTGGATCGACTACAAGCGCACCAACGAGATCGCGCCGGTGCAGCTGCGGCCGCACCCGCACGAGTTCGAGCTCTACTACGACATCTAGGACTGGCCGGTCCTCGACCCGCTAGCCACCGACTCGACCGCCCGCGACCTGCACAGCAGGTCGCGGGCGGCTGTGGCTGACGGCTTGTGCCAAGCGATCCAGCGCCCCGCTCCGAATCCCTCCCGTCGCCAACAAACCCTTCGGGAGTGGATGTCATGGACGCACGAGGATCAGGCCCCGCCAAGCCTCGACCGAAGCACCTGATCTCGCCCGAGCGGCTCGCCCGGACGGCTGGAGTCCCGCGCGGTGCCGACCTCACCCGTGCCCACGGTCAGGGGAACGGGCTGCGCGTCCACGGCATCTACTTCGCCGTGGTGTCGACAGCCGTGCTCGTCGTGTTCATCGTGGCGATCGCGGTCGCGAGCGGACGCATGTAGCACGGGACGCGGGTAGCCTCTCCGGGCCGCAACACGTCGTCGCGGGCGGGGCCGATCATGAGGACAGGTGTCCATGGATGCGTCCACCATCCTCGGGCAGGTGCCCGAGTTCGAGGCGGAGCAGGGAGAGAAGTGCCGCCGGCTCGGCATCGACGTCTCCGGGTTCGGCCTGAGCCATGTCGCTGTCCGGTGCCGGACCTGGCGCGAGTACGTCGCCGCGCGCGACGCCCTGGAGCAGGTCAGCACCAGCAACCTGGAGAACGTCTGGAACGGCCGGCCGATCTCGAAGCTCGTGCTGGCCGAACCGGTGGCCCTCTCCGGTGGTCGGTCCGTGTCGCTGGTCGAGCTCATCCCGCCGTTCCACCAGCGGGTCTACAAGATGGGCCTGGAGCACATCGGCTACGTGCTGGGTGACGGGTTCGAGCGGTTCGCGGCCGACCACAGCGCGGTGCTGACCGGCCAGCAGTTCCAGAGTGCCCTCTGCAAGCCGGTCTACATCCTGTTCCCCGACTACACCCACGTGAAGTTCTACGAGACCTCACTCCGGGACGTGTGCGCGCTCGAGGTCGCCGCCTTCACCGGCTTCGACCACGCGGACTGGTCTCCGGCCGACCCGGACGCGGGGCCGTACGAGGTCGGATGACCACACGGCGAGGATCTTGAAGGATTCGTGCTGTGGGCGGACGGCGGCCGAGGCGCGGTGCGTACTTTGCTACCAGTCGTGCCCGGGGCCTTGCTCGCGGAACCCTCGGCCGGTGTCCGCCCACAGGCCGCGGTCCTCATCGTCGGCCTTCGCGGCGTTGAGCGACCGGGACCGTTGCGCCGTGCCGCGCCCCACTGCCAGCGCCTGCGCCGCCTCCACGACAGCTGAGTACGACCCGAGCTGGTCCCACGGCACCACACGTTCGCCGATCGCGACGGTTCGGTCCGCTGGAACGGTCACGTCCGCAGCAGCACGAGCCGTGGCCACCAGCGGTTCGACCGCGACGACCTGCTCGGCGGTGGTCGCCGCGTCGAGCGCGGCGCCCGCCTCCCTCACCTCGGCCAGGTCGGGGGCGACTCGGACCAGGGCGCGCACGTCCTCCGTCGCCGCCCGGCGCACCGTGCGGAAGATCTCTTGCTCGCCCTCGCGTCGCTGACGTAGCTCACGACGGGCGCGCAAGGGGTTCGCAACCATTCCTCCCAAGGTCGCCCTGATCCGCCGTGGAGTCCATAGCCCGCCCGAGCCACGCCACGGCGGGATCCGAGCCTTGGTCAGTCGAGGTACTTCGCCCAAGGGCCGGTGATGGCGAGGGTGATACCGGGCGTCTGGATGTTGACGAAGAGCACCTTGCCGTCCGAGGAGAACGCCGGGCCGGTGAACTCCGAGAACTCCGGCGCCGCCGGCGTCCCGATGTTGAGCTGGTTGCGGGCGATGGCGTACGACGGACCGCCGGGCACGGAGCTGAGGACGTGGGAGGCACCGACGCCGTCCTCGGCCAGCACCAGCGTGCCCCACGGGGTGACGGTGACGTTGTCCGGGCCGTCGAAGACCATTCCGTCATACTTGGGACCCCGCCGCCGGACTCGGAGCTGGGCTGGTGGGGGAAGTAGGTCACCAGCGTGATGGTCTGGTCGCGCGTACGAGTAGAACCAGACCATTCCGTCGTGCTTGACGCGCGTCGGCCGGCAGGTCGGCGGAGTTGAAGGCGAAGCTGTTGACGACGTACACGCCCTCGTCGGTGCCGAAGACCCCCTCGAACTTCTTGCCGCGGGTGACCTCGGTGGTGAACTGCTTGCGCACCGCGTTGACCTGGCCGTCACGGTCGTTCACCGTGACCCAACGCACCGGGAACGGCCGACCGAGCTGTGCCGAGGTCAGGTAGGCCACGTCCGGCAGCACGGAACCGTCGTCCATGATGATCGCCATCGCCTCGAGCGTGCCGCTGGTGGGGCCGAGCTGGTCGGCGATCCCGGCACTCAGCCGCAGGCTCCCCGGAGCGGTCCAGCGGTAGAACAGGCCGTTGGGGCTGCTGGCGTCCTCGGAGAGGTACACGCGCTTGCGGCCCGGGTCGACGGCGCAGGCCTCGTGCGCGTAGCGACCGAACGCCTTGATCGGCGTGGGCAGCGCCCGCCCGTCGGCGAAGACCTCGAAGACGTAGCCGTGGTCGTGCTGGTAGGTGCCACTCTGGCCGTTGGCCGACCAGGCCGTGCCGGCCTTGGTCTCGGTCTCCTCGCAGGTGAGCCACGTGCCCCACGGGGTGTGTCCGCCCGCGCAGTTGGTGGAGGTTCCGGAGATGCCGACCCACTCCCCCAGGTTGCGGCCCCGCGGTCGGTCTCGATGACGGTGCAGCCGCCGGCGTTCAGAGCGCCCGGGTCGTAGACCGTGCCGGGGATGTGCGGTACGCCGAGCGCGGCGCCTGCGGGGAGCTCGTGGTTCTGGATCAGGCGCAGGCGCCCGCCGTGCGCGTTGAAGACGGCGGTCCCGTCGTGGTTCGACGGCGTCGGCTGCCCGGTCTTGAGCGTGGTCTGGCCCGCGTAGGTCACGACGCGATAGCTGAACTCGGGAGGAAGCGCCAACAGGCCGTTCGGGTCATCGACCAGCGGCGGGAAGGGACGGTGCGTCGTGCCGCCGTGCCCGCTCCGCCGTGCCCGCCATGCCCGCCGCCGTGCCCGTTCGGGCCGGCCGCCGCCAGCGAGGGCACCGCCCCCGCGACGACGAGACCGACACCGGCTGCACTACCGGTGAGAACACTGCGACGGGCGATGGACATGGGAGCTCCTCTGGGGACGACGGGGAGCTCCAATCTCGTCAGCCGCGATCAAACTCGACCGGTGGAGCCGGGTGACGACTCGTTGAATCCCGGGTGAACAGCCGAGGAACAGGCTCACCCCGCTCGAAGGGCCGTGTCGAAGAAGCCCACGACTCGTCGTTCGTACTCGTCGGGCTCAGCCCTGATCCCGCCGATGTGGTCGGCGTTCGGTATCTCCCAGATCGAGGCGCTGTCCCCCACGAGGCGGTGGTAGGTGGGATTCATCGTCTCCGCGTTGCCGCCGTTGGGTGCCCAGATCAGGAGCACCGGACGGGGTGCGATCTCGGCGACGAGGTCGCTCAGCTTGGGCGGCGGCATGGTGTTGGACAAGATGGCCAGGGCCCCGGTCTTGGCTGCGTACAGCGGGTAGTCGAACCAGTTGCCGGGGCCGGGAAGCTCCTCTCGCTCCTCGGCGAAGGTTCGGGTTCCGGCGCCCTCGGACACGACCGCGGCGAGGTCATCTGAGATCGACGCGGTCTGCAACATGAGCTCGCCGCCGACCGAGAGTCCGAGCCCTCCGACCCGAGTAGGGTCGACATCAGGGCGATCATGAAGGAAGTCGATGGCCGCCAGGATGTCCTTCTCCCCTCCCCACCCGAACACGTTGCCGTCGCCCTCGCTGTCTCCCTCGCCGCGCCGGTCCAGGATCAGGACGCCGTATCCGTGGGCGGCCAGCATCCGGGCGTGCGCCTGTGTGCTGCCCCGTCCGGCGAACACGATGACGGCCGCGCCGTTCGCCGAAGGCACGTACCACCCGGCAAGCGTGAGGCCGTCGCTCGTCTCGAAACTGACGTCTTCGTACGCCGTCCCGAGGTCTGCGGCCGGAACGCCCGCCCGCGCGACGTGGCTCCCCATGTAGGCCAGCGAGACGGCGAGTCCCAGCTCGTAGAGCACCAGCACCGCCGCTCCAGTGATCAGCAGGCGCCGGGAGTACCGCCACGCACGGCTGTCGTCGCGTCGACGTGATCTCCAGAGGATGACCGAGCCGCTGACGACGAGCAGCAGACCAGCGACGCCCGAGGCGAGGCCCGTGAAGTCGTCTCCGGAGGGGCCCTCCTCGAACGTGTAGTAGCCCGCCTCGATCCACCCGAACACCAGTCCGAGAAAGCCGATCGAGATGGCCACCAGCCCACGCCACCCGGCCCGCAGCCGGCCGTAGACGCAGCCGGCTGCGACGAGGACGGCCAGGGGAACCAGGGTGCTCAGCACGTGGTCGGCTGCCGAGGTTCCCGGCTGCGGTTGAACGACGTTGTCGTCGATCACGTGCACCGCGATGGCGCCCGTGGCGATCAGGAACCAGCGGAGCTCGGCGGTTCTCACGGAACGGCCGTCGCGGGCGACAGCTCCCGCGACTCGGGGGCGGGCGCCGCGTCCTGGGTCCGCTTCCGCCACCTCTCCGCCAACACGGCACCCGCGGCGAAGCAGACCAGCGCTGCCGGTCCGATAGGCGGCGGGTGCAGCACGAAGACGGAGGAGAGCCAGATCAAAATAAAGGCCAGCCACCCGGCGCCAGCCCGCTTGAGCGCGATGGACGCAGCAACCATTGCGACCACCCAGCCGAGTCCGCCGACGAACGTGGCGACGGACTCTGCGCCGGTGATCGAGTTGTAGCTGTAGTGCTGGATCGCATCGGAGACCACGGCCTGCTCATCGGGTGGCAGGCCGTTCGCGTAGTCGACGAGGACGCCGTTGCCGACGCCGATCGTCGTCTCCCAGGCCGTGTAGAACGCCAGGAACGGCACCAGCGCCACTCGGCTCACCGTGGCGGCCCGGGACTGGATGCCGGTCAGCAACAGCCACGTCGAGAAGACGAGCAGGGGGAACCCGAACAGCATCGCGGTGTGGACCACCATCCACGGCGCCACGTCGTTGTGGATGTCCGCGAAGATGTCCGGGCCGCCGTCCGGGTGGTACCAGAGCACTGCCGCGAGCGCGAGCGGCACGACGACCACGAAGAACCTGCGCAGAGCGGTGGTCACGACGGTTCGCCACCGGTCGACCGGCCGGCCGGCTCCAGGTGTCCGGTCTCGGGCCGAGCGGCCGCGTCGGCCAGCGGCACTCCGTCCACCGTCACGTCCGGCTCGAGGTGCGGCATCCAGCCAAGCCAACGCGGCAGGTACCAGTTCCACTCGCCGAGCAGCTTCATCGACGCCGGCAGCAGGATCGCGCGGACGATCGTGGCGTCGATCAGGATCGCCACGGCCAGCCCGACTCCGAACTGCTTGAAGATCATGGCCTGCAAGGTGGCGAAGATCGCGAAGACGCCCACCATGACGATGGCGGCACTGGTCACCACCCCGGCCGTCGACTTGATCCCGTGGGCGATGGCCCGATCCGTGGCCATGCCCCTGTCGTGCGCTTCGCGGATCCGGCTGAGGATGAAGACGTGGTAGTCCATGGACAGCCCGAACAGGATCACGAACAGCAGGATGGGCAGGAACGGATCGATCCCGCCGGTGAACTCGAACCCGAGCAGTCCCTTGCCCCACCCGTGCTGGAAGACCAGGACGAGGACGCCGTACGCCGCGCCGACCGACAGCAGGTTGAGCAGGACCGCCTGGGCGGCGATGACCACTGACCTGAAGGACAGCAGCATCAGCCCGAAGGCGAGCAGGAGCACGAACCCGAAGACGAGCGGAGCCACAGTCTTCATCTGGTCGTTGAAATCCTTCGACTGGGCCGTGATGCCGGTGACGGCGACCTCGGTGTCGTCGAGCGCGCCCACCGTGCTCGGAATGATCTCCCCGCGGAGGTCGGCCAGGGCCTGGTTCGACGTGGCGTCGGTGCCGTCGCCGTCGACCGGGATGGAGATCACGGCCACCGTGCCGTCCGCGTTGACGTCGATCGTGACCGGCTCGTTCATGCCGTCGGTGGCCACCGCGGCGGTCGTCAGGTCTCCGATGGCCTGCTGAACCTCGGCGGTCGCGACGTCCGGTGCCTTGACGACCACGCTCGCGCTGATCTCGGTGCCGGGGAAGGCGACCTTGAGGCGGTTGTACGTCGTGAGGAGGTTCTGCGGGAAGGAGTCGATGCTCGGTTGCGCCGTGTGGATCTGCACCGCCGGGGCGGCGATCGCCAGGAGGAGCCCACCGGCGAGGAGCACCGCCGCGAGCGGCCTGGCCAGGACCCGGTCGATGATGGCCGACCAGAATCGTCCCCCGCCGCCGTCGCCGCCGGACAGGCGGTGAACGAACGGCACCCGGCCGCGGTCCACTCGGTCGCCGAGCTTGGACAGGACGGCGGGAAGGATCGTGAGAGACCCGAGCATGGCGACCGCGACCACGGTCATCGTGGCCACCGCGAACGACGCGAACTCGGCGTCGCCCGTCAGGAACATGCCGGACATGGCGATGAGAACAGTGACCCCGGAGATCAGGACAGAGCGGCCAGACGTGGCTGCGGCGGCCTCGAGCGCGGCCTCCTCGCTGCGTCCGGCGGCTCGCTCCTCACGTTCTCGTTTCAGGTAGAACATCGAGTAGTCGACTCCGACCGCGAGCCCGATGAGCAGGATGATCGCCGACGCCGAGTCGGACATGGGGAGCACCTGGCTCACCAAGGCGACGAACCCGAGCGTGCCGAGCACCGCCGTCAGCGCGAGCAGGAGCGGGATGCCGGCCGCCACCAGGGCCCCGAACGCCAGCAGCAGGATGAGGAGGGTCAGCGGCAGCGAGTACATCCCCGCCTTCTTCAGGTCGTCAGTGAACGACGCCCTCAGGGCCTTCGTCGTGCTCACACCGAACGAACCGACGTACAGGTCGGGATGGGCCGCCTGTACGTCGGCGATGGCGTCGACGACCGAATCGATCGTCTCCTCGGCGTCCTCGGAGGGTCCTGCGAGGTCCAGCTCCACCAGGGCAGACCGGTTGTCGGCGGACACGAGACCCGTGGTTTCGCCGTCCAGCGGCGACCTGACCCTCGCGACCGCATCGAGAGCGGTCACGGCGGAGACCACCTCCTGCACCGCGGCCTGGAACTCCGGGTCGTCCACGCTCGACGAGTCGCTCTCGATCAGGACGGTCTCGTGGGCCGGCTGCTTGAAGTCCTCGAAGAGGATCGCCTCCGCACGTCCGGACTCCCCCGGGCCCGAGGTCTCGGCGACAATGGTCTTCATCGGCGAGACGATGCTGAGGGCGAACAGCGTGAGGGTGAAGGCGAGCCAGCAGAGCACGGCCTTCTTGCGATGGTGGGCGCTCCAGCGGGCCATCCGCGCAGCCAGGTTCCTCCGCGGATGCGGTGCGGGCGACGGCGTAGGGGGTGGCGGCGTGGGCCTGCTGTCGGGTCCGTCCTGCAGCACTCGTGTCTTCACGGGCTTGCCTCTCGTCGAGGTCTCCCGAGTGACCTCGTCCACCGTCGCAGCGCGGCCCTCGACCGGTAAGCCGGGGCGCTGGCCGATCGAGGGGGCGGTTTTCTGGTGGTGTCAGGACCGCAGATAGAGCAGCACGGCGAGCACCCGGCGCGAGTCCGTTCCGCTGGAGGGAAGGTCGAGCTTCCCGAAGATGCTGGACACGTACTTCTCCGCGGCCCGCACCGTGATGCGAGCCGGTCCGCGATGCCCTGGTTGGAACGGCCCTCCGCCATCAGCTCCAACACCTCGCGTTCGCGGGGCGTGAGCGACCCGAGCGAGTCGACGCTCCGCCGTTTCGACAGGAGGGTCGAGACGATCATCGGGTCGATCGCGGAGCCCCCATCGGCGACGCGGGTGACGGCGGAGATGAACTCCTTCACGTCACTGATCCGGTCCTTGAGCAGGTAGCCGGCGCCCTCCGCCGAGTCGGCGAGGAGCTTCATGGCCAGGCCCACCTCGACGTACTGCGAAAGGACGAGTACGGCGGTCGACCTGTGATGTGCCCGGATCTCGAGCGCGGCCCGGAGTCCCTCGTCCTTGTGGGTGGGAGGAAGCCGGATGTCGACGATCGCCACGTCGGGCGACGTCGCCCGGACCGTGGTCAGCAGCTCCTCGGCCGTCTCGCAGGCGCCGACAACTTCAATGCCGTTGTCGACCAGCAACCGGGTGAGTCCTTCGCGGAGCAGGACGCTGTCCTCGGCCATCACCGCACGCACGGCATCTCCGCACTGATCCGGGTGCCGCCCGCGACCGGGCTCCAGATGCGCAGCCTGCCGTCGAGCGCTTCGACGCGGTCCGCGAGACCGCGCAGGCCGGTCCCCCGGTCAGGATCGGCGCCCCCGACGCCGTCGTCGACGATCTCGACCCGGACCTGGCTGTCTGTCGCGATCACCTCGACCCGTGCTGCCGACGCGGCGGCGTACCTCCCGACGTTCACCAGGCACTCCGACACGAGGTAGTAGGCGGCGTCCTCGAGGAGATCGGGCAGACGTCCGTCGAGGGTCACGGTCAGCTGCACCGGGACGGGTGCCCGGGCGACGAGCTGCTCGAGGGCCACCTCGAGCCCGTGTGCGGTGAGGACGGCCGGGTGCAGTCCCCGGGCGATCTCGCGGAGCTCCGCCAGCGACGTCGCAATCTCTGTGCGGGCATGGTCGAGTCCTCGCGTCGCGCCCGGACTGTCCAGCTCCGTCTCGAGCACCCCGAGCTCCAGGGAGAGTGCGATCAGACGTTGCTGAGCCCCGTCGTGCAGGTTGCGCTCGAGTCGCTGACGTTCCTTCCGGCCGGCCTCGAACACCCGGGCCCGCGACCCACGCAGGTCCTGCAGCCGGGCCTGCAGCTCGGCCTGCAAGCGTGAGTTCTCCAGAGCGATCCCGGCGGCGGCGGTGACGCCGGCCAGGAGCTCCGGTTCCTCCTTCAAAGCAGGATCGTGGATGAGCGCGGCGACCCGGTCGCCGACACGGTCGTGGATCACGGTCGACCGACGCAGGCTCGAGCCGTCCGGGAGCGCCACTTGCCTGCCGTCGAGGTCTGCAAAGCAGCCGAACTCCGGCAGCCAGAAGACCAGCACCAGCGACGGGTCCTGCAACGCTCGCGCCAGGGCGTCGCGCAGATGTGCCGGCGAAGGATCCGCGCGCAGGTCGACGAAGAGGTCGGCCACCCGGGTCCGGGTCAGCCGGTCGTGCAGCAGCCCGGCCAGGAATGCGAGCGGTGCGAGCGCCAGGGTGCCGAAGGCGGCCCAGCGGACCTGTTGCAGGGCGGGGCCGCCGAACACGTGGCTGAGAAAGAGAACGGCGATCATGACGAGCCCGAGGGAGAACACGTCGATGAGCACCGAGAGCGATCTGCGCAGCGGACGGCCCTCACGTCTTCGCCGAACTGTCAGGACGGCCACACCGGCCAGGCAGACGCCGCTGACGATGACGTGTTGCACGGAGGACACCGTCTCGGCGGCACCGGGACGTTGGGTGACCTCGAGAAGGTTGTGCGGCCCGAAGCCACCCAGCAGCATGCCGGCGATCTCGAGACCCCCAGCGATCGCGTAGCCGAAGCCGACCAGGGCCCGCACGGGCGGTGACCGAAGACGCCCGGTGGGGAACGCGAGGAACGCGTGCAGGAAGACGACAGGTACGAGCAGGTTGACGGCCTGCCCCAGCGTGTACAGGACGTCATTGCGCGCCCATGCCAGGGTCGCGAGGAAGTTCGCGGCTCCCACCGCGATCATCAACGGGCCGAACCCACTTGACGGCCGGCGCCACCAGGCGACCGTGCCGCACAGGACGTAGGACACCGTGATGGCGTCGACGAGGATCGCAACCACGAGCGGCTCCCCGAGCTGACCATGGATTCCTTCACTGGTGAACGCCAGGACGAACGAGATCGTCGCGGCTGCCACACCTGCGAGCGCCCATGCCCACAGCACCCAGGATGACGGGCGCACGGCCGCATCGACGCCAGGATCGTCCGCGACGGTCGGAGGGGCCATCCGCCCTCCTTCCGATCCGCCGCTGAGCCAAGAGCAGCAAGAGTCGGGGACTCGGACTCGCCGACCTGAGGCTACTCCCGTCGGGACCGTCACCTCGTGATCGAAGCCCCCCAACGCCTGGCGTCGGGGGGCCTCGTCGTTTCGCGGCCGGTTCAGCTCCTGCCGCGGTGCCGCAGGATCGCGACGCCCAGTGCGGCCACCCACAGGCCCCAGCCCGTGCTGCCGAGGAGGCCGGCGAGGTCCCAGACCGGGAAGTCCGGGATGGCCGTGGCCATGATGTCGCCCTGGTTGAAGAAGTAGAGGACGCTGACGACCAGGCCGCTGACGCCGACCCAGCCGGGCAGGACCTTCGTGCGCAGCACCACGATCGCCACGGTGACAGACCATGCGATCGCCATCAGCTCACCGAGGTGCTCGCCGAGGAGCGCGCCGCCGTACTGGTGCTGGGCCATCCACGCTGCCCCCACCGCCTCGCGGGTGGTGTCGTCGCCGGCGACGTACTCCCGGGCCAGCGCCGGGACGACGAAGACCCACCGCAGGAAGCCCGCCACCGACAGCACCACGGAAGTGGCACCGATCGCGGTGGCCGCCCGCAGCACCACGTCGTCCTTGCGGCCCAGCGCCGCGGGGAGAAGCAGCATCGGGACCGCGATCATGCCGTAGGTCCAGGCGACCGCGAACCACGTCCAGATCAGGCTGTTGCCGCCGTCCGCGAAGCTGGGCAGCACCACGTCCGCGGGCTCGCGCAGGATGTCGGGCCACTCGAAGGTGGAGGAGAGGACGGTGGCCGCGACCCCGAAGGCCAGGGCGCCGACGACGAACAGCCAGCCGGTCGTACGTCGCAAGGCCCGGGTCGAGGCGAGGTCGTTGGCGTTGGCCTCGATGGTGAGTGTGCTCATGACAGTTCCTTTCGTGGATGGGGATCAGGCGTTCTCGAAGGTTCGGGCGGGTGGCCGCGCGGGCGCGGGTTCGGGCAGGGTCGTCGTCCCTTCTATGTCGAGGGCCGGAAGCAGGCGGTCGAGCCAGCTCGGGATCCACCAGTTGCGGTCTCCGAAGAGCTGCATCACGGCCGGAACGAGCAGGAGCCGGATGATCACGGCGTCGATGACAACGGCGGCGGCCATGCCGATCCCGATGATCTTGAGGAAGATCTGGTCGTCGAGCACGAAGGCCCCGAAGACGGCGGCCATGATCAGCGCGGCAGCCGTGATCACCTTGCCGGTGGAGGCAAGCCCGTCCGCGACGGCCGAGGCGTTGTCACGCGTCCGGAGGTACTCCTCGCGGATCCGGGACAGGAGGAAGACCTCGTAGTCCATCGAGAGACCGAAGAGGATCGCGAACATCATCATCGGGATGAACGCGGGGATGGGCGTCGGCGTCGTGATCCCGACGAGGTCCCCGAGCCAGCCGCCTTGGGCCGCATAGGCCACCACGCCGTACGCCGCGGCGATCGAGAGCAGGTTGGACACGGCGGCCTGGGCGGCGATCACCACGGAGCGGAAGACCACGACCAGCAACAGCAGCGCGAGCAGGATGACGGCCACGATGAACAGGGGCAGCCGGTTCTGGATGCTGTTCGTCTGGTCGACGTCGGCCGCGGTGATGCCGCCCACCTTCACCACCACGTCGCTGCCGGCCATGGCGTCGGGAACGACGTGGTCGCGGAGGCGAGTGAGGAGCTGCTTGGTGTCGCCGTCCTGGGGGCTCGTGGTCGGCGTGAGGGTGATGAGGGCGGCGTCGGCGCCCGGTGCCGGGATGGGTGGTGACACGGCGGCCACCCCCGGCGTGTGCTGCAGAGCTTCGTCGAGGCGTCCGAGATCGGCCAGGGCCGATGCGTCTCCACGACCGGCGACCAGCACGAACGCACCGTTGAACCCGGCACCGAACCCGTCTGTCATGAGGTCGTAGGCACGGCGGGTGGTCAGGCTGGTGGGGTCGTTGCCGTCGTCGGGGTAGCCGAGGTGAAGGTCGGAGATCGGGACGATGAGCACGCCCAGCGCGGCGGCGCCGGCCAGGGCAGCGAGGATCGGGCGGCGCTGGATCAAGCGGCTGTAGCGGTGCCAGAAACCCAGCCCCTCGGTTGCCCGGGAGCGGCGCGGCACCGGGATCCGCAGCCGGTCGATGTTGCGACCGGCGAAGCCGATCAGCGCGGGCAGCAGGGTCAGTGCCGCCAGCATCACCGCGGCCACGGTCAGGACCGCGGAGAAGGCCACGCCCGGGACGTACGGCTGGTTCATGGTCAGCATGCCGAGCAGGGAGATGACAACGGTGACTCCGGCGAAGACGACGGACCTCCCCGCGGTGGCCATCGCGGTGACCGCGGCATCCCTGGGCTCGGCACCGGTGCCGAGCTCACTGCGGTAGCGGGTCAGGATCAGCAGGGCGTAGTCGATGCCGACACCGAGGCCGATCATGATCGCCACGGAGCTCGCCCACTCGGGGACGTCGATGACGTTGGCGATCAGCTTGCCGCCGGCCAGGCCGATGCCGACCCCGAACAGCGCGGTAGCCAGCGGCAGGCCCATGGCGACGAGCGAGCCGAACGCGATGAGCAGGATCAGCGCAGCTATCGCGAGTCCCGGACCCTCGGCGCCCATGCTGCTGGACTGCACGTTCTCGATGGCCTGCCCGGACAGTTCCACCTGGACGCCTGAAGCGCGGGCGTCCGTGGCGAGATCGACCATGTCCGAGGCCACGTCGACGGGGAAGCGCGCACCCGTCGTGTCGAGCTGGACGACGGCGTACGCCGTGGTGCCGTCGGCCGACACCTGGCCCGCTCCGGCGGCCTCCCACGGGGAGACGACCTCGACCACGTGGGGCAGCGCACGGAACCCGTCGACCACTGTCTCGGCCACGGTGCGGACGGCTTCGGACGCGACCCCCGCGTCGTCGTGGACCACGACGGTGACCGTGTCGCCGGCCCGGTCCGGGAACCGCTCGTCAAGAAGCTCGACGGCGGCCTTGGAGTCCGTGCCGGGCGACAGGAACTCCTGCTTGCTCTCGCCTCCGAACATGGATCCGGCGACGTTCACGGACACCAGGACCGCGAGCCACGCGACCACGACCAGCCACCGGTGCCGGTAAGACCACGAAGTGATGTGATGCAACATGTCTGACGCCCTCCGTCGATGTGTGCACGCCGCTCGGCGTCAGGACCGATGGTGGGAGCTGCCGCTGACGCGACGCTGACGATGTGGGCCGTCCGCCGTCAGGACCCCGTCAGCGGCGCGGGGCAGGGTCGTGGCCATGAACGACGAGCGCCCGGGTGCCGTGATCCGACGAGCCATCGGCGGCGACATCACCGCCATCTCCTGGATCGTCGGGAGCGCCGACGACACCGACAGCCCGCTTGTGGTCGTGATGGCCGCGCTGCTGGAGCCAGCGGCCGCACGGCTGGCCCGCGCCCAGGCGCTCGCCGTCAGCAGCCGCGACCGGCAGACTGTGGCGATCGCGCGTGCCCACCTGAAGGGCGACTCGGAGCTGGTCGACGCACTGGCCCGTGACCACCTGGTCACCTACCCCGACAGCCTGATCGTCTCCTGGATCGCCTCGGACCCCGGCGCGCGCGACGACACGCCGTAGTCTCCGGTCCAGAGATGACCGCGATGACCCCAACCGTGCCGATCCGGGGACTGAGTGCCCGGACTCTCGGAGCGCTTGCCGTCGTGGGGGTGGTCGTGGCGTTCTCGCTGAGCTCGACCCTGGTCAAGCGGGCCGAGACGCCAGGCGTGCTGCTCGCCTTCTGGAGACTGGTGACGGTCAGCATCGTCTGGCACGTCTACCTGCGGCTGACCGGCCGGCGGGTCACGCTGCGCGACGTACGCCAAGCGTTCGTGCCCGGGGTCTTCTTCGGGATGAACCTCGCGATCTTCTTCGCGGGCGCAACCCACAACAGCGTCGCCAACGCGGCTCTGATCGGATCGCTCTCGCCGTTCCTCATCGTCCCGGCCGGCGCCCTGCTCTTCCACGAGTACTTCAACTCCAGGGCGCTGGTGTTCGCCCTCGTGGCTTTCGGCGGCGTGGTGATGGTGCTGCTGAACGCCCCCGCGAACGGCGACGCCTCGCTCCGCGGCAACGTGTTCGGCTTCACGGCCATGCTGCTCTGGACCGGGTACGTCGTGTCGACCCGCTACTTCCGTCGCGACATGGAGGTCGCTACGTTCATGGCGACCGTGAGCCCGATCGGCGCGGTCGCGGTGCTGCCGCTGGCGCTCGCGAACGGCGATGTCCTGGGTCTGAGCAGCACCGGTTGGACCTACATGCTCATCCTGAGCATGCTCACCGGTGTCTGCGCGCACGGCATGCTGGTCTATGCCCAGCGCACCATCCAGATCGGCACCATCGGGATCGCGCAGGTCGTGCAGCCGGCCCTGGCCGTGGTGTGGTCGTTTCTCCTGCTCGGGGAGCATCTGCGCGACCCGCAGGTGGTGGGCATCGCGGTGGTCATGACCGGACTGCTGGGCTTCCTGGTCCTCAACGAGCGCCGAGGTGCGAACGGTCCGACCGTCGTACCCAGTGCGCGTCGGTCCGATCGTGATCCGTGATGAAGTGCGACACCGCCTCCATCCGGCGGTCCGCCCGGTCCAGGAGCTCCTGGACCTCGGTCTCGCGACCGGAGTCGGCCGCGAGCCGGGCGAGGGCATCCAGCGCGAAGACCTCCACATGGGCGGCGTCCTGCTCGCGCGCCTCGGTGAGCACGGCCACCAGCCTTTCCTGCGCGAGCGGTGCGCCGTCGGCCGCCTCGAGGGCGGTCAGGAGGCACTCGCCGAGCAGCGCCTGCTCCCCGCCGCCAGCCGCACGATGCCATGCGGCCGCAGCCTCGAGGGCGGCACGCGCCCCGGCCAGGTCTCCTTCGGCCCGCAGTGCCCGACCCAGGTGCACCCTCATCAGGGCCGCCAGCCGGACGTCTCCGGTCGCCTCCGCCTTGTCGATCGAGGTCCGGAGGGTGACGACTCCAGCGGCGTAGTCGCCGGCCTGGCACTGGGCGCGTCCCAGGCTGGACAGCTGGTAGGCCTCGGTCTGGAGGAACCCGAGCCGGTGTGAGGCCTCCACCGCTGACGTGAGGTGTACGACGGCGTCCCCGAACCGGTGCTGGACGCGCGCCAGCTCGCCCTTGATCGCCTCTGCGCGAGCGTGCAGCCACGGATCGTCGACGACGTCCAGCCGGCGCTCCACCTCAGAGACGGCCTCGACGCTCCGTTGCTCGTCGGCCGCGGAGATCGCGGCCCGGGCGGCGAACAGGGCGTTGGCGGCCTGGTCCCACGGCCGGTCCATCCCGTCGTAGATGGCCCGGCTGCGGTCGGTGAGCGCCAGCGCGTCGCGGTACTCGCCGTGGTGCGACACGACGTACGCGAGGTAGTAGGCGCACCGGGCCTGCAGGTCGGGATCTCCGCTCGCCTCCGCCAGGTCCGCTGCCGCGTCGATGTGCTGCCGCGCGACGGCGAGGTCACCCGTCGACGCTTCGATCCAGCCGGCCAGGAGCAGGGCGACGGCCCGCTGGCGGTCCGTGTCGAGCCCGGCTGTGGCCGCCAGGGCGGCCACGATCCGCTCCGCACCGCGGCTGTCGCCGAGGACCACCCAGGCCCAGCCGAACCCTGAGACGAGGTCGAGGGCACGCATCGGGTCGTGCCCGAGGCTCCACGCGAGGGCCGCGTCGATGTTCGCGCGCTCCGTGCGGGCGAACCGGAGATGCTCGTCCTGGTCGGCGCTGCGTACGCCGGCCGTGGACCCCGCCGCCGCCTCGGCGTACCAGCGGGCGTGCGAGTCGAGCGCCAGCTCGGACTCTCCGGCTTCGGCCATCGCTTCAAGCGCGAAGGCCCGGATGCTGTCCAGCAGCCGGTAGCGCGGTCCGCCGTCGGCACCCGGGTCGTCGTGGAGGGTGACCAGCGACCGGGTGACGAGCCTGTCGACCACGTCGATCGTCGCGGCGGCGGGCACCCCGAGTGCCTCGAGGACGAACTCCACCGCCGGAAGCGGCGCACCGCCTGCGAAGGCCGCGAGCGCCCACAGACCTCTCTGGTCGTCGGGGAACAGCAGCTCGTAGCTCCACCCGATGGTCGACCTGAGCGACCTGCGGCGCTCGGGCCGACGGCTGCTGGGGTCCTTGAGAACACTGAACCGGTCGTCGAGACGTCGGGTGATCTCCTCGACGGTCAGGGTCCTTGTGCGCGCCGCCGCGAGCTCGATCGCCAAGGGCAGCCCGTCGAGGGACCGGCACAGGTCGAGCACGCTCTCGTCGTCACGCGCCGTGCCGGTCAGCCTCGTGGCACGACGTCCGAACAGCTCGACCGCGTCAGTCAGCTCGAGGGGCGAGAGCTCGACCACACGTTCCCCGTCGATCTCGAGCGGAAGCTGGCTGGTGCACAGGATGCGCAGGGCCGGTGCGTGGTCGAGCAGCCGGACCGCGAGGTCGGCGGCCACTTCCACCACCTGCTCGCAGTTGTCGAGGATCACGAGGGCGGAGCTGGCCCGGAGCCGTTCGAAGAGGGCCGACTCACTGCCGGGTCCGTGCAGCGCCGCGATCAGTACGTCGACCACGTCCGCGCGGGTGAGCGTGTTCTCCAGCCGGGCCAGCCAGACGGCGTCGACCGCATCCGTTGCCAGCAGCCGCCGGCCGACGTCGAGGGCGACCGCGGTCTTGCCGATCCCGCCCGGACCGATGACCTCGACCAGTCGCTCCCCGGACAACAGCTCGGCCAACGTGTCCACGTCCGTGTCGCGCCCGACCAGCCCTGCCGACATCGACGGGAGGTTGCCCCGCGGAGGGCCGGACCCGCCTGATGCTGTCGCCACGGCAGCCCCCGCGACGTCCTGCGCCAAGACGTCCCGCTCCAGCCGTTGCAGGGCCGGCCCGGGGTCGAGGCCGAGCTCGTCGGCCAGCTGAGTCCGGACGCGCTGGTAGGCAGCCAGGGCATCGGCCTGCCGTCCGGTCCGGTAGAGCGCCGTGATGAGCAGCTCCCACAGGCCCTCGTGGAACGGGTGCTCGGCGACGGCGCCCTCGAGCTCGCCGATCACGCTCCCCGCCCCACCGAGCACGAGCCGTGCCCAGAACCGGACCTCGAGCAGGGTGGTGTGGGCCTCGTCGACGCGGGTGCGCGGAACGCTCGCCCACTCGGCGTCACCTGCCACCTGGAGCGGCATTCCCCGAAACAGTCGCAGCGCCGAGCCGCACAACTCCGCCGCCTGCTCGGGCTCGCCCACCTCCCGAAGCCGGGCTGACGTCGTGGCCGCTCGCTGCACCGCGAGCACGTCCACGTGGTCCGCCTCCACCTCGAGCGCGTAGCCACCGTCGCGGCTGGCGACGTAGGCCGGTCCGAGGGAGCGTCGGAGCATCGCGACCTTGGACTGCAGTGTGTTGCGTCGGACCTCGGTCGTCGTCGACGCCCACAGGTCCTCGACCAGGAGCTCGGCACTCACGAGCTCTCCGGCCTCCAGCGCGAGCCGGGCCAGCAGCTCCGATGCCTTCCCGCTCGGCACCTCGACGTGCTCGCCGTCGACCGTGACCTCCAAAGGCCCCAGCAGCGCGACGTCCAGCACCCGACGAGACTAGGGCGTCCCAGGGCCCGCGGGTCGGTGACATGAGGCTCGCCCGGTGCGGCGAAGTGATCGCGCCCGGCCTGGTGCTGGGCGTAGTCTGAGCACGCTTGGTCGTCCTGGCCCTCGACGGCGAACCTCCTCATGTCGCTGGAGTGGCGGTGATCGAACGGACGCAGCTCGCAGCCCCGCCCGGTGCGGCGGCTAGGGCCACCAGCTCCTACACCGAGCTGGCACAGCTGGTGCGCCAGAGCGGGCTGATGTCGCGCCGCTATGTCTACTACTGGGGACAGTTCGTCTGCGGCGCCCTGGCACTGGCCGGGCTCGTCCTCGCGATGATCTGGCTCGGCAACTCGTGGCTCCAGCTGATCGTCGCCGCATTGATCGGCGGGGTGCTGTCACAGTTCGGCTTCCTCGGTCACGACGCGGCGCACCGGCAGATCTTCAGGAGTGCGGCCTGGAACGAATGGACCGCACGACTGGTGTCGGGTGCCGTGCTCGGTCTGACCTTCGGCTGGTGGCGGGGGAAGCACAACAGCCACCACGCGGCCCCCAACCAGGTGGGCCGGGACCCCGACATCTCCTCCGGACTGCTGGCCATGACGAACGAGCTCGCCGGCCGGCGTACCGGGCTGGCCGAGTGGCTCACCCGGCGGCAGGGGTGGCTGCTGTTCCCGCTGCTGACCCTCGAGGGGCTGAGCCTCCACGTGGGCGCTCTGCGGCACACGTTCACGTCTCGGGACCCGCACCGGGCGTTGGAGCTGTCGTTGGTCGTGCTCCGCCTCGGCGGCCTCGTCGCGCTGCTGGTGCTCCTGCTCCCTCTGGGCAAGGCGGCAGCGTTCCTCGGTGTGCAGGTCGGGGTCTTCGGTTTCCTCCTCGGTGGATCGTTCATCCCCAACCACACCGGGATGCCGATCGTCCCGCGGGACGCCCGGATCGACTTCCTGAACCGACAGGTCCTCATGTCGCGCAACATCCGCGGGAACTCCATCGTCGACGCCGCGATGGGCGGACTGAACTACCAGATCGAGCACCACCTATTCCCCAGCATGCCCCGCCCCCACCTGAAGCTGGTCCGCCCCGTCGTGCGCGACTACTGCGCCGTCCGTGACGTCACCTACACCGAGGTCGGGTTCTTCGCGTCGTACGCCGCCGTCGTCGACTACCTCAACAACGTGGGGCTCGGTGCCCGGGACAGGTTCGACTGCCCGATGGCCGCGCAGCTCCGTGACTAAGGGGTGCCACCCGTGTTGATCCACTCTCCTCGCAACCGCCGGCTCGCGAACCGACGCCTGTGGGCGCTCCACATCCTGCGCCTCCACATGGAGGACGGCGGGGGCTGTGGCTTCTGCGCCTCGACGTACGGCGGCGAGCACCCCTGGCCTTGTCTCCCGGCTCGTATCGCGCTGCTCTACACGGGCGAGCCGAAGCACTGAGACGGAGTTAATTGCCGCGACGCTGTCGGCGGCGGCTGGAAGGATCGCGGGCGATGTTCGCCACGATTCCCCGCCGGATGCGTCCCCCCTCTCCGCTGGCCGGTCGGCTGGCGACCCAGTCGCTGCTGTTCGCGCTGGGCGAGGGCACCTTCATGACCGGGTCGGCGGTGTTCTTCACCCAGATCGTGGGGCTGAGCGCGGCCCAGGTGGGCCTGGGCCTCACCATCGCGGGCGTCGCGAGCTTCATCACGGCATGGCCCGCCGGCAAGTTGGTCGACCGGTTCGGCCCCAAGCGGTGCTGGGCCGTGAGCGCGGCGGGCCAGGCGAGCCTGTTCACGCTCTGGCCGTTCATCGACGGGTTCGCCGGCTACGTCGCCATGGCGGTGACCATGGAGATCGTCGGGTCGCTCGGCGGGGCTGCCTACGGCGCCTACACGATCGACGTGCTGCCACCCGACGAGCGGGTGCTGTCGCGCGCCTACATGTACTCCGCGCTCAACGTGGGATTCACGCTGGGCTCGCTGATGGGCGGCGTGGCGCTGGCGTTCGACTCCAACACTCTGCTGCGTGGCATCCCGTGGTTCACCACCCTGGCGTTCCTGATCAACGCGCTGGCGATCCTGCGGCTGCCCAACGCGTCGCACGACGACCGGACGCCGCAGGAGCGCAAGGTGAAGCTGCCCGGACCCGGGCCGCTGCGCAACCTCGGGTGGATGGCCAGCACCTTCTTCATCGGCGTGCTCTGGACCAACCAGGTCCTGCTCAACATCGTGATCCCGCTGTGGCTGGTGCAGGAGACCGACGCACCGCGGGTGCTGCTGGCGTTCCTGTTCGGCACCAACACCGTCATGTGCATCTTCCTGCCGATGGCGGCGGCACGCGGTGTCAAGGACGTCACCACCGCGCTCCGGGCGATCCGGTTCTCGATGACCTTCTTCGTCGCCTCGTGCCTCATCACGCTCTACACGCACGACACGGTCGGCTGGGTGACCATCACGCTGGTGTGGCTGGGCCACGTCACCGTCACTGGGGCGGAGCTCTACCTGTCGGCGGCCAGCTGGTCGTTCGAGGCCGAGCTCATGGATCCCCGCCGTCGCGGCGAATACCAGGGCGCCGCAGAGCTGAGCGGCACCCTCGGCCGGGTGTGGGCGCCAGCCCTCTACACGTTCCTCGCGATGACCTGGGGCGCGGCCGGCTGGCTGGTCATCGCCGCGATCGTGGTCGTCGCGACCGCTGGGCTGCACCCGTCCGCACGCCGGGCGCAGCGGTTCCTCCGGGAGCACGGGGTGGATCCCAACGACTCCAGTGACTCCAACGACGCCGAGGGTGAGGACGAGCAGGCGACGCCGGTGCCGCCACCCTCGCTCCTGCAGGAGCCGCCGCTGGCGCCGGCCACGGGCGGGACCGGCCCGACGACTGCGCCCGACGCCCCGTGACAGCGCTGCGGATGGTAGGCAGGTCCGGTGCGAGAGCTGCAGTTCATCCGACGGGGCCGACTGGAGTGGCGTGAGAAGCCCGCGCCGACACTGACCGGTCCGCGGGACGCTCTCGTGCGGCCTTTCGTGGCCGCCCGCTGCGACGGTGACTCGCTGCCCATCCACCAGCCGGTGTCCCGTGCTCTCCAGCTCGGCCTGAAGCTCGGCCGGATCGATCCGGCGGTCGGCTCCATCCTCGGGCCGGTCCCGTTCCGGGGTCCGTTCGGCATCGGGCACGAGTGCATCGGCCAGGTGGTCGCCAAGGGCGACGACGTCACCGACCTCGCGGTCGGGCAGACCGTGGTGGTCCCGTGGGCGGTGTCCTGCGGATCGTGCGCCGAGTGCCAACGCGGCATCACCGCCAAGTGCTCGACCACTCGGGTCGGCGCGCTCGCGGCCTACGGGTTCGGGACCGCCTGCGGGCCTTGGGGCGGCATGATCGCCGAGGAGATCCTGGTCCCCTACGCCGACCACATGCTGGTCCCGGTGCCCGACGGGGTCGACCCGCTCCGAGTGGCGTCCGCCAGCGACAACCTCGTCGACGCCTGGCGCACCGTCGTACCCCAGCTCGAGCGGCGGCCCGGCGGCTCGGTCCTGGTCATCGGAGGCGGCGCGCAGAGCATCGGCCTCTACGCCGCCGGACTGGCCGTGGCGCACGGCGCCTCGGTCGTGGACTACGTCGACGACAACACCGACCGGCTCGCGATCGCCGAGTCGCTCGGCGCCCGCGTCCACACCACCCCCAAGAAGCGTCGACACGGTCAGTTCGCCGCCATCCCGGGCCGCTACGACATCGCCGTCGAGGCGTCGTCTCTGGGCGTCGGGATCCGCGACGCGCTCCGTGCGCTGAATCCCGGCGGCACCTGCACCGCGGTCGGCTACTACCTGGCGACCAACACCAAGGCCCCGCTGATGCACATGTACGCCAACGACGCCACGCTGCACCTCGGCGTCTCCAGCGTGCGTCCGCTCCTTCCCGCGCTCCTCGAGTTCGTGGCCCGCACGGACTTCCCCGCCGAGAAGGTCACGACCGTCGTCGCCGACTGGGACGACGCGCCCGATGCGTACACCGCACGCACGACCAAGCTGGTGCTCCACCGGCCACCGCTCCCCGCGTAACGATGACGGCCCCCGGAGGCACGATGTGTCGCGGAGGATGGACGAGTCAGCCAGGAGGTAGCCAATGCCAGTGACGCGAGGCTTCGTGGGCCGCAGGCGCGACCGCGAGGGCCGACTCCCCCCGGGTCAGTACGACACCGGCGCGGGCTGGCCGGTGCTGACAGCGGAGGCGACGCCGAAGCTCGACACGTCTCTCTGGTCCATGAAGGTGGACGGCCTGGTCGAGCGGCCGACCACGTGGTCATGGGACGAGATCCACCAGCTGCCGGACTCGTCGTACTTCGGCGACATCCACTGCGTGACCACCTGGTCCAAGTTCGACGTGGCCTTCCGCGGTGTGAGCGTCGACGTCCTGCTCGCGGCGGCCGGACCGCTGCCCGAGGCGGCGTACGTGATGGCGCACTCCACCACCGGCTACACCACCAACCTGCCCATGTCCGACGTCGTGGACGGCAAGGCCTGGGTGGTCTGGGAGTACGGCGGGAAGCCGCTGCCGCGCGAGCACGGCGGGCCAGTCCGGCTGCTGGTGCCGCACCTGTACTTCTGGAAGTCCGCGAAGTGGGTCTCCCGGCTCGAGCTGATGGCCTCGGACCGGCCTGGCTTCTGGGAGCAGAACGGCTACCACGACCGCGGCGACCCGTGGCTCGAGCAGCGCTACCAGGGCGACTGACGTGAGCTCCATCGACGACGTCCAAGCGGTCGAGACGGCGTGGACGACCGGCCGGGTCATCGAGAAGTCGCTGCCCACGCCCGACACCGTCGAGCTGCGGATGCACATCGACGACCGGCTGCGGCACTGGCCCGGCCAGCACTACCTGATCCGGCTCCGCGCGCCCGACGACTACACCGCCCAGCGCTCCTACTCGGTGGCGTCGGACGAGGACGACCCGCTCGTGGAGTTCCTCGTCGAGAGGCTGCCGGACGGCGAGGTGTCCATGTTCCTGGCTGACGAGGCCGAGGTCGGCGACGTGCTCGAGATGCGCGGTCCGATCGGGCGCTGGTTCACCTGGGACGTGCACACACCCGCGCTCTGCCTGGTCGGCGGCACCGGCGTGGTGCCCGCCGTCTCGATGCTCCGCACCGCCCGCCGGCTCGGCCGCACCGACCTCCTGCGCGTGGTGGCCGTCGGCCGCAACCCCGAGATGCTGCCGTACGCCGCCGAGCTCGGCCGGTCCGGCGCCCTGCTCGCGTACACCCGCCACGACGCTCCCGGCCGACCCGCCGGCGCCCCGACCGCCGCCGAGGTCACGCCGCTGCTCGGTGGCATCGAGCGCGCCTACGTCTGCGGCTCGGCCCGGTTCGCGTCGTATGCCGAGGCACTGCTCGTCGACTGCGGTGTCGAACCGCAGGCGATCCGGGTGGAGCGGTTCGGTCCCACTGGTTGATACCTGTCAGCCCGTCTCGTCCCCAATCTGGGGGACGAGCGGCGCGTTTGCGAAGTCCGGTCAGGCGGCCCCGAGGAGCATGCCTCGCGGACCGCCTCGCCCAGGGGTGAACAGGAGTCAGGGACTCGAGTGACCAGACGCATCCGGGTCGCGTACGCCGCGACAGTGTTGGCGCTGGCCGGGCCGGCCGCCCTGCTGGGCACGGCAACACCCGCTGCGCACGCGGGGGCCACGATCACCATCGACGACCCGAGCAGCCCGACGGCTGGCCCGGTGACCCTGACGGGCACTGTCGGCCTCGGGCCGGGCGAGATCACCAGCGTCCTCTATGCCTTCGACGCGACGGACTCGACCTCGGCGAGCCCGGGCTCGGACTGCTCCGGGAACGGCATGCTCGGGCCGGAGGACGACTTCAACGATGACGGCAGCGTCGGGGACGTCCTGGACTGCGAGATCGGCGGCGTGGTGTCGCTGAACAACAGCCTGGTCACGACGAGTGGGGTCCAGGCCGGCGTGGTGGCGTTCGCCAACCAGGCCGCGGCAGCGAACGTCGACCCCGTGGGCTCGGCCACGTTCGTGGCGCCGGGCCTCACCGGCGGCGACGCGCGGCCGAGGATCGAGACCGTGGCGAGGAGCGTCACCCGGGGGCAGATCGGTCTGTACGACGTCAAGCCGCTCGGCGGCAGTGGTGCCGGAACCGCGTTCAACAGCGCGGTCCAGGTCATCCTGGCCACGCTGGGGGCGGCTCCGGCCGGGCCGAAGGCGGCGATGTTCCTCTCCGACGGCAAGTCGGCCATCGACGACGCGCTGCTCGACCAGCTGGCGACCTCGGGCATCAAGCTGCGCACCTTCGGCATCGGCGCCGGCGCCTCCTGCGCCAAGATCGGAAGCCTCTACAAGATGGCGTCGGCCACCGGCGAGGCCTGCACGCTGGTGCAGAGCCCGGCCGACCTGGCCACCGGACTGACCGGGTCGCAGCCCGACGCCATCAACGGCGTCACCGTCACGATCAAGGACGTCTCCGTGGCCGCCGTGACCAACGCGGTCGGCGGCTGGCACACGACGTTCAACCTGGGCGCCGGCACGTACACCGCCGCCGCCAAGGCGGTGCTGTCCTCGGGGACGACCGTCTCCTCGCACCGCACCTTCACCGTCGCGGCCGGCACCGGCGGCCCGCCGCCGGGCACCGTGACTCCTGGCGCTGGATCGCTGAGGGCCACGGTGGTCAAGGTGGATCGACCGCCCGCGTCCAGGGCCAAGGCCCCGCCCCGGGTGACCGGGCGGGTCGGCGTTCCGCACGGCCGCCGGCTGGTGTCGACGAGGAAGCTGTCCGGCGCCAAGGTGCTCCTTCAGGCCCGTGCGGCAGCCGGGGACGGGTGGGTGACGGTGGACCGGGACAAGGTCGACCGGGCCGGCCGGTTCTCCCTGAGGTGGCGGCCCCGGGCGCAGCTGACGCTGCTCCGCGTCGCCCTGGAGCCGCACAAGAGGTTCGCCGGTAGCGCTGCGGCCGTGCCCACGGCTCCCCTCTCGGCCTGCAAGGTCAGGAGCAGGGGCACCGGGTGGACGGTGACGTGCCTGACCACCGCCAAGGACCGCAGCGTGGTCCGCCTGCTCCAGCGCGGCGCCGTCGTCGACCGCACCAAGGTGCGACACGGCTCCTTCCGGCTGCACGGGCGGAACGGGGTGAAGGCCTCCGTGATCGACCTCAAGGCGGGCGCCCGCCACGTGCGTCTCTCGCTCTGACCTCGGGCCCTCCTTCCGGAGGTCCTAGGCTCGCCGCATGAGCGAGTACGACGTCGCGAAGGTTCGTGCCCACTTCCCGGCGCTGGAGAGTGGGCTGGCGTTCTTCGACGGGCCGGGCGGGTCACAGACCCCGGACGTGGTCGGCGAGGCGGTGCGCAGCACGCTGGTCGGTCCGCTGAGCAACCGCGGAGACCTGACCCTGGCCCAGGACAACGCCGAACGGGCCGTGGTCGGGGCGCGTGAGGCGCTCGGCGACCTGCTCGGTGCGGCACCCGGCGGCGTCGTGTTCGGCCGAAGCTTCACCCAGCTCACCTTCGACGTGAGCCGGGCGATGGCCAAGGAGTGGGGTCCCGACGACGAGGTCGTGGTGACCAGGCTCGACCACGACGGCAACGTGCGGCCCTGGGTGATCGCGGCAGCGACCGCCGGGGCGACGGTCAGGTGGGTCGACTTCGACCCGGAGACCGGCGAGCTGTCGATGGACTCGCTGGAGGACGCGCTGTCCAGCCGGACCAGGCTGGTCGCGGTCACGGGCGCCTCGAACCTGATCGGGACCCGGCCCGACCTGCCAGCGGTCGCGGAGCGGGCGCACGCGGTCGGTGCCTGGGTGTACGTCGACGCGGTGCACCTCACCCCACACGCCAGCGTGTCGCTGGCCGGGTCGGGCGTGGACTTCGTGGGCTGCTCGACGTACAAGTTCCTCGGTCCGCACGCCGGGGTCGTGGCCGGGCGGGTGGAGCTGCTCGAGCGGCTGCACCCCGACAAGCTGGCTCCCGCGACGGACGACGTGCCCGAGCGGTTCGAGCTCGGGACCCTGCCCTACGAGCTGATGGCCGGCGCCACCGCCACGGTCGAGTTCATCGCCGACCTGGCGCCCGGCTCGGCCACCGGCCGGCGGGAACGGCTCGAGGCGTCGATGGCCGCGGTCGAGGTGCACGAGGACCGGCTCCGCGAGCGAGTCGAGGAGGGGCTGCGCGAGCTGCCCGGCGTCACCCTGCACTCCCGCGCCACGGCCCGGACGCCCACCGCCCTGGCGACGTTCGCGGACCACGACGCGGAGGACGTCTCCCAGCACCTCGCCACTCTGGGCATCAACGCGCCGGCCGGCACCTTCTACGCCTACGAGCCCGCGAAGCGCCTCGAGCTCGGGTCGGGCGGCGGCCTGCGGGTCGGCCTGGCGCCGTACTCCGACGACAGCGACGTCGACCGGCTGCTGGAGGCGCTCGCGGCGTACCTGTAGCCGCCGGGTCAGCTGTTGCAGTTCGCGGCAGCGCGGCCGAGCTTCTCGACCAGGTCGTTGTAGTCCGGGTCGTCGACGTCGGTCTCGGCGAGCTGCTCGGTGAGGTCGTCGACGTCGTCGCAGATCGGGTCGGAGCTGCAGGCCACGACCACGGGCGAGGTGGCGAGGAGCAGGGCGGCGAGGCCGGCGAGCTTCATGCGCAGAGCGTAGGTGCAGGACGGCGCAGTGACGGCCCCTTCCCGGCTGGGGGTCGGGAAGGGCCGCACAGGCCGGCGCGCCACCGCACGGAGCGATGACGCGCCTGCAGATTCCGTGTCGCCACACGGCGGGCGCGAGCAAGCTCGCAACCGTCGCGCTCCCTCCCCAGGGGGCTCCACGTCCTCTGATGCAAATGTAAGCGTTTGCAAACCCAGGGCAAAAGTCTCCCGCACAGAACCACCCGGACGGACCACGCCCAGATGGCCCGGCCCGGCCACGCGCGGTGTTCCCGGCCACCCGGCTGGACCCTGCAAACCGGCACCATGGCCCTCGGGCGGGTCCTGGTCACCGGCGGGGTCGATCCCATGCCGCATCGTCGACGGTGCACGGAAAGTGTCTGGCACAGTCGGCGACATGACGACCGGTGTGGTGTTCCGACCCCAGTCCCCGCCCGAACAGCTACGGGCCGCCGTCGAGTCCGCGGAGGCGGCCGGCATCGACGAGCTGTGGCTGTGGGAGGACTGCTTCCTCGAGGGTGGGCTGACCACCGCCGCCGCGGCCCTGGCCTGGTCCGAGCGGATCACCGTCGGGATCGGGCTGTTGCCGGTGCCGTTCCGCAACCCGGCGCTGGCCGCCATGGAGCTGGCGACGCTGGCCCGGCTGTTCCCGGGCCGGCTCACCGTGGCGCTCGGCCACGGCGTCCAGGACTGGATGCGCCAGGTCGGTGCCGCGGTCGACTCGCCCATGACGCTGTTGCGCGAGCACGTCACCGCGGTCCGCGCGCTGCTGGCCGGGGAGACCGTCGACATGCATGGTCGGTACGTCGCGCTCGACCGGGTGGCGCTCGACTGGCCGCCGGCCCGGCCGCCCAACCTGCTCATCGGTGCCCGAGGCCCGAAGACGATCGCGCTCGCCGGCGAGATCAGCGACGGCGTACTGCTCGACAGCGTCACCGATCCCGACGTCGTACGCCGCGCCCGGCAGGCGGCGGGCGGCGCCCACATCGCGGCGTACACGCCCGTCGAGCCGGGCACCACGCCGGAGGCACTCCGGGCCTGGGTGGCCGAGCTCGGTGCCGCCGGTGCCGACACGGTCATCGTCCAGGGCTCCGACGAGCAGCCGGACCATTTACCGCTCATCGAGGCACTCCGCTCCGCCTGACACCTCGGCGACGTCAACCCCCGGTCTGGACAGATTCCGCCGTTCCGCGGTCGAGCGGCGGGAATCTGGGCGACCATGGGCTCACGTGGACCCGACGAGAGCAGCCCGGGGAGGCACCGTGTGCGGCAAGCACGTGGCGGAGCGTCCCCTGCGCACCACGCGGGCCACCGTCCTGATCACGGCCTGCGTGCTGGTGGTGGAGTTCGCGTTCCTCACCTGGCTCTACCACTTCGACGACGGAGCCCAGAACCGGTCGGAGGCCGCGGCCCGCGCCGGCGTGGCGCTGACCGGGTGGCAGCCGGGCGAGGACCCGGCGCCCGTGACCCGGGAGCTCGAAGCACTGGCCGAGAGCGGCGTCGCGGACTCCGAGCACCTGCGCACCCTGACCTCGCGCTGGACGGTGAGCGGCAGCGCGTCGGACACGGCCGCGCTCACGGAGGCAACCGAGGCCGCCGGCCGGACCACCGCCGCGGAGCTGCGCTCGGCCGACCGCAAGGTCTCGGTGATCCTGGTCGTCTTCCTGCTCCTCGTCTCGTGGGGCTGGTTCGTCTGGTTCCGGCGCCTGATCCGGCGCCACCGCGACGCGCAGCGCGGGATGACCGAACGCAAGGTCATCGACGCCGGCGAGCGGCGACTGCTCGCGTTGGTCCGCAACAGCACGGACGTCGTGGCGGTGATCGAGCCGGACTCGACGGCCACGTTCCTCTCCCCCGCCGTGGGCGCCCTCGGCTGGTCACCCGAGGAGCTGACCGGAAAACCACTGCTCGAGATCGTGTCGCCCCAGGACCAGCCGACGCTGGCCCGGCTCCTGACCGGGACCAGCACCGACGTGCACTCGCTCCAGCTCCGGATGCGCCGCCGAGACGGACGCGAGCTGGTGATGGAGGGCAGCCTGGTCAACCTGCGCGACGACACGGCCGTCCGGGGATGGGTCCTCACGGTCCGCGACATCACCGAGCGCAAGCGGCTGCAGGAGGACCTGACCGCCCAGGCGTTCCACGACTCCCTGACCGGACTGGCGAACCGGCAGCTGTTCTTCGACCGCGTCGCCCACGCCCTGAGCCGCCGCGAAGCGCAGCCCTGGCGGCCGCTGGCGGTCCTCTCCCTCGACCTCGACGACTTCAAGGACGTCAACGACAGCCTCGGCCACGCGAGCGGTGACGTCGTCCTGCTCACCGTCGCCGAGCGGCTCACGGCGGCCCTGCGCGACGAGGACACCGCCGCGCGGCTGGGCGGCGACGAGTTCGCCGTCCTCATGGAGGACACGGACCTGGCCACCGCGACCCAGGTGGCGCACCGCCTGCTCGGCACTCTGGCCGCGCCCATCGATATCGACGGGCACCTGCACGTCGTCCGGGCCAGCATCGGCCTGGCCGAGGCCATCCCTGGTCGGTCCAACGGGACGGACACGATGCGCAACGCGGACGTGGCCGTGGACATGGCCAAGGAGCGCGGGAAGAGCAGCCTGGCGATCTACGACCCGACCTGGCACCGCCATGCCGTCGAGACGTTCGCGGAGCGCCAGGAGCTCGAGATCGCCATCGCGACCGATCAGCTGACCTTGGTCTACCAGCCGATCGTGACCCTGGACACGAACACGATCACGGGATTCGAGGCCCTGGTGCGCTGGCAGCACCCCGAGCGAGGCCTGCTGTCCCCGGACGCGTTCATCCCCCTCGCCGAGCAGAGCGGCCTCATCGTGCCGCTGGACGACTGGGTGCTGCACGCCGCCGTGCTCGGGTGCGCGTCTCTGCAGACCGCGGACCACCGCCCGTCGATCGCGGTCAACGTCAGCGCCAAGCAGCTCAGCCAGCCCGGCTTCGACAACATCGTCCTCGAGACCCTGGCGGACGCACGGCTGTCGGCCGACCGCCTGGTGCTGGAGGTCACCGAGTCGGCCCTGCTCGACGAGCTCGACGCGGGTGTCAAGGCCCTCGTCCAGCTGCGGGCTCACGGTGTCAGGGTGGCCATCGACGACTTCGGCACCGGCTACAGCTCGCTGTCGCACCTGGCTCGCCTCCCGGTGGACCAGCTCAAGGTGGACAAGTCCTTCATCGAGCAGCTGCAGAACAGCGACCATGACGCCCTGCTCGTGTCGACGTTCATTGCCACCGCACGGGGCATGCGACTGCTCACCGTCGCGGAGGGCGTCGAGGACTCACACCAGGCCAGGTGGCTCCACCAGGCCGGCTGCGACCTGGGCCAAGGCTTCCTGTGGTCGCGACCGGTCGACCTGGCCACCGCCCGGGAGCTGCCCCCGAGCCTGTCCCGCCACGTGGTCGAGGCCGGCGTCCCCGCCGGAGTTGCCGCCGGAGTCAACGCCGGAGTCACCGCCGGAGTCACCGCCGGCGTCTGACGTCTCTCGCACCCACACCGGGAATGCCCGGAGCTCCCGATCTGTTCGGATAGTTGCATCTTGAATCATCTGTCCGAGGAGCGCACCATGCAGTTCGGGATCTTCACCGTCGGCGACGTCACGCCCGACCCGACGACGGGCCGGACGCCGACCGAGCACGAGCGGATCAAGGCGATCGTCGCGATCGCCAAGAAGGCCGAGGAGGTCGGGCTCGACGTGTTCGCGATCGGCGAGCACCACAACCCGCCGTTCGTCGCCGTCCTCGCCCGACCACGACGCTCGGCCTACGTCGCCGCGCAGACCGAGCGGATCATCCTCTCGACGTCCACGACGCTGATCACGACCAACGACCCGGTCAAGATCGCCGAGGACTACGCGATGCTGCAGCACCTGGCCGACGGCCGGGTCGACCTGATGATGGGCCGCGGCAACACCGGCCCGGTCTACCCGTGGTTCGGCAAGGACATCCGCGACGGCATCCCGCTGGCGATCGAGAACTACGCGCTGCTGCACCGGCTGTGGCGCGAGGACGTCGTCGACTGGGAGGGCAAGTTCCGCACCCCGCTGCAGGGCTTCACCTCGACGCCGCGGCCGCTCGACGGCGTACCGCCGTTCGTCTGGCACGGCTCGATCCGCAGCCCCGAGATCGCCGAGCAGGCCGCCTTCTACGGCGACGGCTTCTTCGCCAACCACATCTTCTGGCCGGCCGTCGCACACCGCAGCGGATGGTCGCGCTCTACCGCGCAGCGGTTCGAGCACTACGGCCACGGCACCGCCGACCAGGCCATCGTCGGCCTCGGCGGCCAGGTCTTCATGCGCAAGAACAGCCAGGACGCGGTCAACGAGTTCCGGCCGTACTTCGACAACGCGCCGGTCTACGGCCACGGCCCGTCGCTGGAGGAGTTCACCGCGCAGACGCCGCTGACCGTCGGCAGCCCGCAGCAGGTGATCGAGCGGACCCTCGGCTTCCGCGACTACGTCGGCGACTACCAGCGCCAGCTGTTCCTGCATGGACCACGCCGGCCTGCCGCTGAAGACCGTCCTCGAGCAGCTCGACCTGCTCGGCGAGGAGGTCGTGCCGGTGCTGCGCAAGGAGTTCGCGGCGCTCAAGCCGGCCCACGTGCCGGACGGCGCCGACCCACGCCGTCCCTGCTGGCGGCCGCGACGGCGCCGAGCAGACCCGGCGAGGACGGAGTCGGCATGACCCGGCTCGTCGTCGTCACCGCCGGGCTGAGCCAGCCGTCGTCGACCCGGCTGCTGGCCGACCAGCTGGCCGCGGCGGCCGATCGCGGCCGCTGCGGGCCGGCGGCGCAGCGGTCGACGTCGAGGTGATCGAGCTGCGCGACCTCGCGCACGACCATCACCGACCACCTGCTCACCGGCTTCCCGCCGGCGCGCTGGACGACGCGGTCGACGCGGTCGCGGCCGCCGACGCGCGTGATCGCGGTGACGCCGGTGTTCAGCGCGTCGTACAGCGGGCTGTTCAAGTCGTTCTTCGACGTCCTGGACGACGGACGCGCTGGCCGGCAAGCCGGTGCTGATCGCGGCGACCGGCGGCACCGCCCGGCACTCGCTGGTGCTCGAGCACGCGCTGCGGCCGCTGTTCGCCTACCTGCGCGCCGTCGCCGTGCCGACCGCGGTCTTCGCCGCGACCGAGGACTTCGGCTCCCCGGGCCTGTCCGGTCGGATCGAGCGAGCCGCCGGCGAGCTGGCCGATGCGCTCCTGCGCCGCCCGCGACTGCGGGTCGTCGACGACCTCGAGCAGGTCACGCCGTTCGAGCAGCTGCTCAACGGGTGACAAGATCAGCGCCATGCGCCTGATCGACCTCAGCCACACGATCTCCGACGGCCTCATCACCTACCCCGGACTACCGGGTCCCGTGATCTCCGACCACCTGTCGTTCGACGCGTCCCATGCGGTGTACGCCGAGGGCACCGAGTTCTCCATCGGCCGGATCGAGATGGTCTCCAACACCGGGACCTACCTCGACACGCCGGGCCACCGGCACCGCGGTGGGCACGACCTCAGCGGGCTGCCGCTCGAGAGGTGCGCCCTGCTCCCCGCGCTGGTGGTCGAGGGCGAAGCGACCGGCGCCACCGGTCTGGCGGCGTTCGAGGGTCTCGACGTCGCCGGCCACGCCGTGCTGGTGCGCACCGGGTGGGACCTGCACTTCGGCACCGAGGCCTACGGTGCGCCCGAGCACCCGTTCCTGGCCATAGAGGCCGCCGAGTGGCTGGCCGACCAGGGTGTCGCGCTCGTGGGCATCGACTCGGTCAACATCGACGCCACCCCGCCCCGCGGGGACCGGCCGGTGCACACGCTCCTCCTCGAGCGCGAGATCCCGGTCGTGGAGCACCTCACCGCGTTGTCCGCCCTGCCGCCGACCGGGGCGACGTTCAGCGCCGTACCTCCCAAGGTCGCCGGGATGTCGACGTTCCCGGTGCGGGCCTTCGCGACCTTGCCCTAGAGTGCGAGTGCAGCCAGGCTCAGTCGACCTTCTGCCCCGCCAGCCGGAGCCAGGTGTCGACGACGGTGTCCGGGTTGAGGGACATCGACTCGATGCCTTGCTCGAGCAGCCACTCGGCCAGGTCGGGGTGGTCGGAGGGGCCCTGGCCGCAGATGCCGACGTACTTGTCCGCCTTCTTGCAGGCCTTGATGGCCAGCTCGAGCATGTGCAGCACCGCCGGGTCACGCTCGTCGAAGCCGCCGGCGACCAGGCGGAGTCACGGTCGATGCCCAGGGTCAGCTGGGTCATGTCGTTGGAGCCGATCGAGAAGCCGTCGAAGTGCTCCAGGAACTGGTCGGCGATCACGGCGTTCGACGGGATCTCACACATCATCACGACCTTCAGGTCGTTCTCGCCGCGCTCGAGCCCGTGCTCGGCCAGCAGCGTCGATGACACCCTCGGCCTCCTTGACGGTGCGGACGAACGGGATCATCACCCACACGTTCGTGAGCCCCATGTCGTCGCGCACGTGCCGCAGTGCCTCGCACTCCATCGCGAAGCACTCCGCGAACTCGTCCGAGAGGTACCGCGAGGCGCCGCGGTAGCCGATCATCGGGTTCTCCTCGTCCGGCTCGTAGGCCGGACCGGCGAGCAGGTTGGCGTACTCGTTGGACTTGAAGTCCGACATCCGCACGATGACCGGGTACGGCGCGAACGCGGCCGCCAGCATCGAGACGCCCTCGGCGACGCGCTGCACGAAGAACTCCCGCGGGCCGGGGTAGGCGGCGATCGTCTCCTCGATCTCGCGGCGAAGCCCGTCGTCGAGTGACGAGGGATCGCGCTCGAGGTCGAGCAGCGCCTTGGGGTGGATGCCGATCTGCCGGTTGATGATGAACTCGAGGCGGGCCAGCCCGACTCCCCCGGTGCGGCAGCTGGGCGAACGCGAACGCCTGGTCGGGCGTGCCGACGTTCATCATGATCTTGACCGGGATGTCGGGCATCTCGGCCAGCTCGGTCCGCTCGACGGTGAAGTCGAGGATGCCCTCGTAGACGAGGCCGGTGTCGCCCTCGGCGCACGAGACGGTGACCTCGCGGCCGTCGGTCAGCTCCTTGGTCGCCGAGCCGGTGCCGACCACCGCGGGGATGCCGAGCTCGCGGGCGATGATCGCGGCGTGGCAGGTGCGGCCGCCGCGGTTGGTGACGATGGCGGCGGCGCGCTTCATGATCGGCTCCCAGTCGGGGTCGGTCATGTCGGCGATCAGCACCTCGCCCTCGCTGAACTCGTGCATCTGCTCGACCGAGGTCAGCACCCGCGCGGCGCCGGCGCCGATCTTCTGGCCGATGGCCCGGCCCTCGACCAGCACCTCGGCACCGGTGGTGGCCTCCTTCGGCATCTTGAACCGCTCCAGTGCACCCGCCGCGCGACTGCACGGTCTCGGGACGCGCCTGCAGCACGTAGAGCCCGCCGTCGACGCCGTCCTTGCCCCACTCGATGTCCATCGGCCGGCCGTAGTGCTCCTCGATGACCAGCGCGTGCCGGGCCAGCTCCTCGACCTCGTCGTCGGTCAGGCTGAGCCGGCGCCGCTCCTCGGGCTCGACGTCCACGAACTCCGTGGTCCGGCCGACGGTCGCGTCGTCGGTGTAGACCATCTTGGTCGCCTTGTCCCCCACCCCGCGCTTGAGGACGGCGGGCCGGCCGTCGCGCAGGGCCGGCTTGTAGACGTAGAACTCGTCGGGGTTCACCGCACCCTGGACCACGCCCTCGCCGAGGCCGTACGCCGAGGTGATGAAGACGGCGTCCTGGAAGCCGGACTCGGTGTCCATCGTGAACATGACGCCGGACGCGCCGAGGTCGGAGCGCACCATCCGCTGCACTCCCGCCGAGAGGCCGACGTCGCCGTGGGCGAAGCCGTGGTGGACGCGGTAGGCGATGGCCCGGTCGTTGTAGAGCGAGGCGTAGACCTCACGGATCGCGTGCAGGATCGCGTCGATGCCGCGGACGTTGAGGAAGGTCTCCTGCTGGCCGGCGAACGACGCGTCCGGCAGGTCCTCCGCCGTGGCCGACGAGCGTACGGCGAACGACATCTCCTGTGCCGCTCTCCTCGACCAGCCGGTCGTAGGCCTCGCGGATGTCTGCGTCCAGGTCGGCGGGGAACTCCTGCTCGACGACGGCGGCCCGGATCTCCTTGCCGACCTCGGCTAGGCGGCGTACGTCGTCGGTGTCGAGTCCGTCGAGCAGATCGCTGATCCGTTCCGCGAGCCCGGTGTCGCCGATGAAGCGGTGGTAGGCGTCGGACGTGGTCGCGAAGCCGTCGGGCACCTGCACGCCCAGGTCGGACAGGTTGCGAGACCATCTCGCCCAGGGAGGCGTTCTTGCCGCCGACCTGCTCGAGGTCCGCCATCCCCAGGTCGGAGAACCACCGCACGTTGGCGCTCATGCTTTTGCTGCCTTCTTCCGGTTCTTGGTGACGATCTGGACGATCAGCGTGGCCATCTCCTCGACCGAGCGGGTCGAGGAGTCGATGACCGGGATCCGGTGCGCGGCGTACAGCTCGCCGGCGCGGCGAAGCTCCCAGCGGCACTGCTCGGCGGAGGCGTACCGCGAGTCGGGGCGACGCTCGTTGCGGACCCGGCTGAGCCGCTCGACGGTGGTGGTGATGCCGACACAGCGCTCGACGTGGTCGCTCAGCAGCCCGGGCAGGTCGTGCTGCTCGAGGTCCTCGTCGACCAGCGGGTAGTTGGCGACGAAGAGGCCGTGCTGGAGCGCGAGGTACATGCTCGTCGGGGTCTTGCCGCACCGCGAGGGCGCGATCAGGATGACGTCCGCCTTCTCCAGGCGCGGATGCTCTGTCCGTCGTCGTGCTCGATGGTGAACTCCACCGCCGCCATCCGGATGTTGTAGCTGCGGATGTCACCCACGCCGTGCAGACGGGCCGCCTCGTGCAGTCCGCGGCGGCCGAGGATCTCCTCCACCCGGCTCATGTGGATGTCGAAGAAGTCGATGACCGGGGCCCGGGTCTTCGCGAGCTCGCTCCGCACGGTGTCGACGGCGGCCGTCGTGAACACCAGCGGCGTCACCGGGCCGTCCATCGCCTCGTCGAGGATCGCGACGACCCGATGCGCCTCCTCGACCGTGGTGATGAACGGGAAGAGCGTCCGCTCGAAGCGGGTGTCGGGGAACTGGATGAGCAGGGCGTTGCCCATCGTCTCCGCGCTGATGCCCGTGCTGTCGGACAGGAAGAAGACGGGCACGACCGGGGTCTTGTCCGGCACCGCCGTCCGTTGGCCGTGGATTCCGCCATCCGCGCCTCCTCCGAGCCGACCCTATCCGTCGTGGTCCCGGTGCCCAGACCGTCCCGCAGCTTCGCCGTGCCGTCCCAGCGCGGGCTTCAGCGGTTTCGAGACGGGCGCCAGAGCGCCCTCCTCAACCAGCGGCGGGCGCGACGAGGTCGGCGTACCAGTCCGCGACCGTGGCCGGGTCCTTGTCGAGGGCAGCGCGGTGGATCGTCACCTCGGTCATGGCGACGCCCGGGGCTCGTGCAGCCCACCAGCGGCCGCACGGTGCGACGTGCTCCTTCTCCATGAACTCCGTGACCCGCTCCGTGATCGCGTCGGGGTCGCCGTCGGCGTACGCCTGGAAGGTGTTGGTGTGCGGCGGGTCCGGCTGGAGCCGGAGCCCGCGCTCGACCAGCTCGGCCGCGAGCGACTTCGCCCACGCGACGGACTCGCCGATCAGCGGCAGCTCGTCGCGCAGCCCGACCAGCGCCGAGAGGGCGTACGGCGTCATGCCGAACAACGTCCCGCCCATCCGTTGCCGCCAGGCCCTCAGCTCCGCGGCAATGTCCTCGTCACACGCCACGGCGGCGCCGGCCATCGCCCGGAGGCCCTTGTAGAAGGAGACGTAGACGCTGTCGAAGAGCGCGGTGATCTCCGGGAAGGAGTGGTCGAAGAACGGTTGCGACTCCCACAGCCGGGCGCCGTCGGCGTGGAACGGCACCCCGGCCTCGCGGGCGGCCTCGGAGAACGTCGTGAGCTCCTCCCAGGTCGGCAGCAGGCACCCGGCCTCGCGCAACGGCAGCTCCAGCTGGACCGCGCCCAGCTCCCGGTGACCGGGGATGGCGCGTAGCGACTCGGCAGTCGCCGTCTCCCAGCCCTCGGTCAGGGTCTCGAACCGGAACCCCTGCAGCAGCCGCGGACCGTCGGTCTCATGGCGCAGCTGGTGCGACAGGTCGGGGATCGCCACCCGCTGCGAACGACGGCGCTCGCACCAGACCCGCAGCGCCGCCTGCTGGGCCATGGTGCCGCTCACGAAGAAGACGGCCGCGGGCTTCCCGAGAAGCTCGGCCACTTCCGCCTCCAGCCGCTCGACCGCACCCCGCTCGCCGTACCGGTCCCACTCGTCGATCCCGAGCTCCTCGGCCGCGTCGGCCAGGAGTCTCATCGTCTCGGCCGGCTCGCGCTGACCGTGCCAGACCACGGTGTCGTCACACGCCTCGGCCGCGGCCCGGAAGCGTTTCTCGAGCTCGTTCACACCCGGGACGCTACGCGGCTGCTTGCAGCGGATTGCAAGGCGGCTGCAACCGCCGCGGACGACGCTCCCGTACGACGCACAGACGCGTCGCGACGACAACGAGGAGAAGCGATGACCACCACCACAGCGAAGACCGAGAACAAGACCTTCGCCGAGCCGGACGAGACCCGTACCTTCGAGCGCGGACAGGTCGACCTGGTCGACATCGCCGGCACCCAGATCGGCCGGCTCACCCTCCAGGCCGGCTGGCGCTGGTCGGAGCACGTCAAGCCGATCGCAGGGACCGACCTGTGCCTGGCTCCGCACTTCCAGTACCAGGTCCAGGGCACGCTCCGGATCCAGATGGGCGACGGCACCGAGATCGAGACCTACGCCGGGAACGTCACCGCGGTCCCCGAGGGCCACGACGCGTGGGTCGTCGGCGACGAGCCGGTCGTGCTCGTCGACTGGTGGGGTGCCTCCAACTACGCCAAGGGGTGAGCTCCCCGCGCGCCGAGCGGCACAATGACCGGATGGCCGACCGGCTCGGAGTGCGGCTGCTCGGTGAGTTCCGGCTGGACGGGCTCGAGCTGGACGCACTACGCAGCCGGCAGGCGCGCACGCTGCTCAAGCGGCTCGCCCTCGAGAGGGGCGGGACGGTCGGCTCCCACAGCCTGGTCGAGGCGGTCTGGCCAGCCGGCCGTCCCGCCCAACCGGACCGGGACCTGCACGTGCTGGTGAGCCGGGCCAGGACGGTGGTGGGCGCCGATCGCGTCGTACGACGGGACGCCGGCTACGCACTCACTGCGGACTGGTGGGACGTTGACGAGCTGACCACGCTGACCCGCGAGGCGGTCCGCCGCGCCGACAAGGGCGACCTTGTCGGTGCGCGGACCGCCGCCGAGGGTGCCCTCTCGCTGGTCCGGGGCACCCTGCTCTCCGACGAGCCCGACGCGGAGTGGGCGGCGGACGCCCGGTCGGCCGCGGACGCCTCGGTGGCCGAGGTACGCCGGGTGGCGGCCTCAGCGGCACTGGCCACCGGCCAGGTGGGCGATGCCGCGGCGTACGCCACCGAGGCACTGCGCAGTGACCCGTACGACGAGGCAGCCCTGCGCACCCTGATGCGCGCGCACGTGGCCGCCGGGAGACCGGCGTCGGCGCTGGCCGAGTTCGCCAGGATCCGTGAGCTGCTCGGCGAGGAGCTCGGCGTCGAGCCGGCCGCCGAGACTCGCGCGCTCCACGAGGAGGTGCTGCGCGACGAGCCCGTGGCTCGTCCTCCGGAACGGGCATCCAGGCTGGTCGGACGCAAGCCGCAGCTCCGGGCGCTGGACGACGAGCTCGAGCTGTCGAGGTCCGGGGCCCGGGTCGTCCTGGTCTCCGGCGAGCCAGGGGTGGGCAAGTCCGCGCTGGTCGAACACTGGGCGGCGTCTGCATCGGCCCGCGGAACGGTCGTGCTCCACGGTCGAGCCGAGCAGGGCGAGCTTGCCCTGCAGCCGGTGCTCGACGCGTTGGTCGCCCGGCTCGCCGACCTCGCTCCTGAGGAGTGGGCCAGCACGGGCGGGCTGCCGGGTCCGGGCGCGACGTCGGACGCGCTGAGCCTGCGGGTCTTCGCGCACCTCGACGACGCGGTGCGGTCACTGCCAGCGGGATCCGGGACCGCGCTGCTCCTGGACGACGCCGACGGCGCCGACCCAGTCACCTGGGCGTGGCTCGCGCACGTCCGGCGCCGGCGCGAGCTGCCGCTGCTCGTCGTCGTGCTGATCCGGGACCGGGCTGCGTGCGGTGTCGAGCCCGACGTCAGCCTCGACGTACCTCCGCTGGACGCCGCCGAAGCCGCGGCACTGGTTGGCCCCGATCGAGCCGCCGTTCTGCTTGAGCGGAGCGGCGGCAACCCACTCCTGCTGACCGAGCTCTCGCGCGGCGACTCGACCCAGGATGTCCCCGACTCTCTTCGCGATGCCATCGCCTCGCGGCTGCGTCGCATCGGCCCCGCCGGCGCCACCCTGCAGGCCGCGGCGGTGCTGGGCTCCTCGATGGACCTGGATCTGCTGGCTGCCGTGGTCGGGAGCCCTTCGCTGGAGGTCCTGGAGCACCTCGATCTCGGCGTCCGGCAGGCGTTCCTCGTGGAGCGGGAGGGCAGCCTCGCGTTCCGGCACGACCTGGTCCGGCTCGCGGTGGCGGCCGAGGCCGGTTCGGCCCGGCGGGCTTGGTTGCACCGACGCGCCGCCGAGCTGCTGCGCGCGCGGCCGGACGCACCGCCGCTCGACCTCGCCCGGCACGCCCGCGAGGGCGGTGACCGGGTGCTGGCGGCCGAGGGGCTGGCGCACGCCGCCCAGGTCGCGGTGGCCCGTCTGGACCTGCCAGGGGCCGAGCGGCTGCTCGACGAAGCGATCCTCCTCCACGACGCCGGGCCGCTCCGACTGCAGCGAAGCCGAGTCCGGCTGACTCGCGGTGACCTCGACGGCGCGGACGCCGACGCCCAGGTGGCGATGGCCTCCGACGAGACCGGCGAGGCGCTCGAGCTGCGGACGTGGGTCGCACGGAACCGGCACGACCTCGACACCGCCATCCTGTTGGGCCGGGCCGCCGCTGTGGCCGCGGTCGACGACACCATCCGAGCGAGCAGCCTCATCGCGGTGGCGTTCGCGCACCGCGGAAACGGTGACCTGCGCCAGGCCGAGGCGGTCCTGGACGAGGCCACAGGAGCGCCGCTCGACCTCGGACTGCCGGCGTGGACCGGGATCCTGCGGGTCCACCAGGGCCGGCCGGCGGACGCCCTGTCCACGCTCGAACCGATGCTCGGCGCCGAGGCGCGGAGCGCGGCCCAGGGCCACTGGGTCGAGCACACGATCCAGATGACGGCCCATGCCTACGGACTGCTCGGCCGCAGCGCCGCGGCGCTCCTGCTGCTGGACCGCCTCGAGCGCGAGATCGAGCGGCGCGGCACCGGGCTGCGGTACGCCGGCCTCCAGCACACCTACCGGAGCTGGCTGCTGCGCAACCTGGGCGATCCCCGGGCCGAGGAGTTCGCGCGCACCGGGCTCGAGCTGGCCAACGGCCAGGAGATCCGGGCCCAGTGCCAGCTCGACGTGGCCGACTGTCTGCTCCGCTCCGGCGACCTGGTGGGCGCCGCGGAACGGCTGGCGGTCGCCGAGGCGGGATCAGGGGCCAGGTGGTTCCACAACAAGTGGCGGTTCGACCAGCGTCGCCTGCTCCTCACCGCCCGGGTGGCGCTCGCCGACCGGGACGCGACCAACGCGCTGGCTGCGGCCGAGTCGGTGGTGAGCGGCGCCGAGGAGCGAGGCGACCTTCGGTACGCCGTCCTCGGCCGGCTGGTTCGCGCGACCGCAGAGGCGCGGCTCGGCGAGCCGGTCGACGCGCCTGCACTGGCCGAGGACCTCGACCGGCTGCCCGCAGTGGCCGCGCTGGAGGGCTGGTGGCTGGCCGCCGACGTGGCCGACGCGACCGACTCGCAGCACGCCCGAGTCATGGCGCAGCAGCTGGGCGAGCCGTGGCCCGCGAGGCCGGCGAGCGGGGCGAGGCCTTCCGCCGGGTGGTGGCCGCCCGAGGCTTGTGATCAGGCGACGGCGACGGCCTCGACCACGAGTGGCGCGAACCGCTCGGCGGTGCGGCGTACTGCCTCCACGGCATCCGCGATGAAGGCCCTGCGCACGTCTTCGGCCAACCCAGCGGCGAACCGGTGCAGGTGCGGCATCCCGAGCCTGTAGCGCACCACGTCCGCCGGGTCGGTGAACCCGACGTCCACCGCCTCCTCGGTGACCGACCAGTCGGAGAACCCCGCGGCCGCCACCGCCCGCGTGACCGACTCGGGGTCCTCGAACCCCTGCGCGGAGTCACGGAACCCGAGGTACCAGTCCGGCGCGACGAAACCGTAGTCGGCGGCCACCACGTCGACCGCTTGCTTGGCCAGCGACCGGTCGCCGGAGAACGTCGAGGCAAGGACACACCCGCCCGGCCGGGTCACTCGGCGCATCTCGGTCAGGCCGGCGGCCGGGTCGGGCACGTGGTTGAGCACGAACGCCGCGGCCACGACGTCGAACGACTCGTCCCGGAAAGGCAGCGCGGTCACGTCCGCGGTGACGGCCGGCCCCATGGCCGCGCTGTACCGCGCCATGTCGAACTCACGGTCGGCAGCGACCACGCGTGCGCCACCCTCCCGCAGGGCATCTCCGGCGACACCGGAGCCGGCGCCTGCGTCGAGCGCGAGCGCACCGCTGACCGGAGTCGAGGCGCGGTCGACCAGGTGCCGGGCCAGCGGCCCGTAGGCCAGCGCTGCGCCAGCGGCCCAGACCTCGGCCATCCCGGCGTATCCGGTCCCGGCGCTCATGTCACGACCACCTCGCAACCACTCACAGCCACACAGCACCGTCGAGGGCCGCCCGCTCCCACCAGTCCAGCTCGTCCTGGTCGCCGACCGCCTTCTCCCACGCGAAGACCGCGGCGATGCCCACGAAGCTCAGTCCCAGCTGGCGGTCCCACCAGTCGGCGGTGTCGACGCCGTGTGCCTCGAGCCGCTCGCGATAGCGGGCGATCGTCGCCTCCTTGCTCTCCGGGAGCCGGGCCCGGTTGAGCGCGAGGTACCAGGTCAGGTCCCAGCACGCCGGCGCCTCGCCCGGGTAGGCCCAGTCGAGCAGGATGGTGCGGCCGTCGGGGCGGTGGCCGACGTTGCCGAACTTCCAGTCCCCCGCCACGAAGGTGAGCGGTGTCGCCCGCAGCGCGTCGCTGAGCGAGTCGGGGTCGCGGTGGACGTCGCTGACCAGCCCGTGGAGACGAGGTGCCCGCTCCGGGAGCAGCCCCCAGCCCTGGTTGGCCACCGCGATCGGGCCGGGCACGTCGGCCGCCTCGAGCTCGGGCGCGATCGTGTCGGGCGCGAAGAAGAGCCAGCGACGGGACAGGTCCTGCAGGCCGAGGTCGTCGTGCCAGCCCAGGAAGTGCGCGTGCATCGTCGCCATGGCGTCGATGAAGTCGGCGTGGTGGTTCGCCGGGACCTGGTCGTCACCCGGTGGGACGAGGTCGTCGCCGCAGTCGGTCATCAGCATGTAGAGCCGGTCACCCTCGAGGGCCATCCCGCGCATGGTGTGGTCGATGGCGCTGGGGGTCGCGGCGTAGATCCCGGCCTGCCAGACCTTGAACTCCCAGTTGGAGGTGTTGCCGGTGACGCGCATGATCCAGTCGTCAGCGGCCGAGAGCGACTTGAGGAAGTACTTCTCGCCGTCGATGACCAAGCGCTCGAACCGGGCGCCCGACTTCGCGTCGGAGGTGCGGACCTCGATCCTGTCGGTCGCGCCGGCTACCAGCTCGTCCAGGCTGTCGGCGATGCGCGGGACGGTGCGGGCGGTCATGGGGACAGCCTGCCGCGGGGGCCTTGCAACGGTCTTGCATTGGCCCGAACGTGTCATGGCGCCCCCGACACAGACGTGACACTGTCGCAGCGGGTGCGAATACCCCCACCCCCATCCCTCCATCCCCCACCACTCTCCTGAAGGGAGAGCTCATGTCCATCATCGAACGGCCGGGCGCTCGCATGATCCTCGTCGGTCTCGCGGCCGGCACGCTCGTCGCCACCGTGGGCGGCGCCTACGCCACCGGAGACAAAGACGCAGCGCGCGACGGCAAGGTCAACGCCTGCATCAACACCGCCACCAAGCAGCTGCGCCTCGAGACGCCTCAAAGCCCGTGCCGCACCAGCGACAAGAGCGAACGCGAGATCTCCTGGAACAAGAGGGGTGTCCCGGGTGCCACCGGCGCCACCGGCGCCACGGGGGCCATCGGTGCCACCGGCGCAAAGGGTGACACCGGCAACACCGGTCCGGTCGGACCGGCCGGACCCAAGGGCGACACCGGCGACACCGGACCGGCCGGACCCGCGGGTGCCGTTGGCCCCGCAGGGCCGGCCGGGCCCAAGGGCGACACCGGCGACACCGGACCCGCCGGACCCAAGGGCGACACCGGCAACACCGGACCGGCCGGAGCCGTCGGACCTGCAGGACCTGCAGGACCCGCAGGACCCAAGGGCGACACCGGCAACACCGGACCGGCCGGAGGCGTCGGACCTGCAGGACCGGCGGGGCCCGCCGGTCCGGCTGGACCTGCCGGACCCGCTGGTGGCGCAACGTCGGTGCTGGACGGCAACGGCACCACGCTCGGCACCGTGGCCGGCATGACCTCGCGGTCGGTCACGATCCTGACGTCGACGAAGCACATAGTGACGGTCGCGTGGGACGGGAAGGTCCCGAACGGACAGATCTACTGGACGGGCGCGACCTGCACCGGGACGGCGTACCTCAACGACGGCAACGGTGGTACCGGTCCCTTCGACGCCCTGTGGGTGAAGAGTGCGACCTTCTCGGCCGCCGCGAGCTCGTTCATGGTGCCGAACACCGCACTGACCTCCGGAGCGGTCATCGGTACGGCGTTCACCTCGGCGACCATCGAGAACCCCGCCTGCGGCGCGAGCGCCGGCACGAACTCCGGCTGGCAGCTCAAGACGGCCACGCCGGCTCAGCTCGGACTGCCCGCCAACGCCAGCGACGGCACGTTTGCGACCCCATTGTCGCTCAGCTGACCCGTCGGCCCGGGGCTCCGCGCCTCAGGTGAGGAGGCGCACCGTCGGCGGCACCCCGCCGCCGCGGTGCACCTCCTCGGCCAGCTCCTGGAGCGCGGTGAGGGCGACGTTCAGCGACAGCGGGCCGTACGACGTCCGTGCGACGCCGTGCTCCTGCTGCCAGTCGCGCGGCGGATTGCCGGGGACGCCGATCGTCGTGAGCTTCTTTGGTCCGAACGCGTCGACCAGGGCGAGGATCATGTCCTCGGTGAGCATCGCCGGCACGAAGACCACCGGGGCGCCCGCGTCGAGGTAGGCCTTGCCGCGCTCGATCGCGATGGCGAGGTTCTCGGCCGGGTCGCCCTTGCGGTTGAGCGAGAACGCGTCGGTGCGGGCGTTGAGGACGAAGTCGACGCCCTCCTGTTCGGCCACCTTCATGATCTCCTCGACCTGCTGGGCCGCCTCGGCGATCGGCTTGAGCTGGTCCTCGATGTTGGCGCCGACCACGCCCAGCCCGATCGCGCGGCGGATCGTCTCCGGCGCGTTGCCGTAGCCGCCCTCGAGGTCCGCCGTCACGGGGAGATCGGTGGAGTCCACGATCCGCTTGACCTGCTCGAGCATCAGGTCCAGCGGGATGTTCTCGCCATCCTTGTAGCCGAACGACGCGGCCATCGAGTGGCTCGCCGTGGCGAGGGCGGTGGTGCCCTCGGTCCGGGCGACGACCTTCGCGCTGACCACGTCCCAGACGTTGACGAGGGTGAGCAGCTTCTCGTCCTGGTGGAGGCGAAGCAGCTCCGCCCCCTTGGTCCTGGTGGCGTCGTCGACAGTCATGTCGCCAACTCTGCCCGACGCCGCCGGCAGGCTGCGCCCGGGTCTCATACCCGGGTGTCGGCTGGGGGCCCGATAGTCCCTGACGTTCTGGCCGGCGACACGCCGTATGGGCGGCACGAAAGTCAGGGACTATCCCCTCAGGCGACGGCCAGCGTGACCTGCATGTTGCCGCGGGTGGCGTTGGAGTACGGGCAGACCTGGTGGGCCTGGGCCACCAGCGACTCGGCGGTCTCGCGGTCCAGCTCGGGGAGGGAGACCTCGATCTGGGCGGCGAGGCCGAAGCCTCCGGTCGGCAGCGCGCCGAGGGAGACGTCCGCCACGACCTCCGAGTCGGTCGTGTCGGCACCCGCCTTCGCTGCGACCAGCTTGAGCGCGCTGTGGAAGCACGCGGCGTAGCCGGCGGCGAACAGCTGCTCGGGGTTGGTGGCCTCGCCGGCCCCTCCGAGCTCCTTCGGCGTGCGGACCGGGGCGTCGAGGTGGCCGTCCAAGGAGGCGACGCGACCATTGCGGCCGTCACCGGTGGCGACTGCGGTGGTGGTGTAGAGAGTCTTCATGCGCCAAACTGTATTGTGGGCAATTGAATTGTGCAATTCGGGTATGATGAGACGCGTGGCACACCGATACCAACAGCTCGACCTCGACGCCCAGCTCTGCTTCCCGCTCTATGCGGCCACCCGCGCGGTGACCCGCCGCTACGGCGATCTGCTCGCGGATGTCCAGCTCACCTATCCGCAGTACCTGACCCTGCTCGCACTGTGGGAGTCCGACGACCCACTGTCTGTTGGCGAGCTCGGCGATCGGCTGCGTCTCGACTCGGGGACGCTCACTCCGTTGCTCAAACGGCTCGAGTCGGCCGGCGTCGTCGTACGCCGACGCGACCCGAAGGACGAGCGCCGGGTGCTGATCGAGCTGACCGACCAGGGTTGGGCGCTGCGCGAGCGGGTGGCGCACGTCCCGAAGGAGCTGTTCGCCTCACTCGACTTCTCGCCTGGCGAGGCGACGCAGCTCAGGCGGTTGCTGGCCAAGGTGCTCGAGAGCGTCGGCGGCTGAGCCGGTCCGGACTCACTCCTCGGCACCGATGAGCTGCGACGTCAGCACCTCACGGAAGAAGCCGACGCAGCGCCGGTGGGACCAGCCGCGGCCGACCGCCATTGCCTGGTAGAGCTCGGCGCTGAACAGCACGACGACGACGTCCGTCGCCGCGGTCACCGAGACTCCCTGACGTAGTCCACCCGGCTTGCTCGCGATGATTCGCACCGCCTCGCGGTAGGAGTCGACGCGACGTTCCTCGGCGACCCTGACCACCTCGGCGGCGTCGGCGTCACCCGTGGCTCCGTGCATCGCAGCGATGAGCGGTCCGACGCGCTGCAGGACCCCGACGCCGTGCGTGACGAAGATGTCCAGGGCGGCAGCGGACGTCGCGGACTCGATGAACCCCGCCCACCACCCGTGCTGCGGCAACAGGTCGGTGACTTCCACGGGCGCGCTGGGCAACTCTCGCCAGAGGTCGAACCCGACGACGGCGGCGCCGATCGACTCGTCGAGGAGCACGGCCTTCGTGCCGAACGTGTAGTAGACGGTCGGCACCGCGACGCCGGCCTCCCTGGCGACTGCGGTGATCGTCGTCCCGAGGTAGCCGTGGGCGCAGAAGAGGTCATAGGCCGCGCGAACCATCCGCCGTCTGGTCGCGAGAGTCCGCTCTGCGCGGGAGATCGTCTTGGGGGTGGACATCGAAGCGACCATATCTCACTATAGTAAGACTATAGCGAGATTCATCCGGAGGCAGCCGTGAAGATCCTCTGTGCATCCGTCCCGGCCGACGGGCACTTCAACCCACTCACCGGCGTCGCGGCCCACCTCGCGGCGGTCGGCCACGACGTGCGCTGGTACGCCGGACCGGAGTACGCGCGCAAGCTCGACCGGCTCGGCATGACCCACTTCCCCTACCGTCGCGCCACCGAGATCACCGCCGGCAACCTCAACGACCGGTTCCCGGAGCGCGCTCGGATCAAGGGGCCCAAGCTCATCTCCTTCGACCTCGAGAAGTTCTTCGTCACCAGCGTGGACGACCACTTCCGGGACATCGCGGACATCCGGTCGGAGTTCCCGTTCGACGTCTTCGTCTGTGACGGAGCGTTGTACGCCGAACAGCTCGTCGCCGAGGTGCTCGACGTGCCCGTCTTCGCGATCGGATCCAGCCTGGTGATGCCGGACGATGACAGTCCGCCGCCGTTCTTCGGGCTCCGCCCCGCGCGGACGATCGTCGGCCGGACCGTGCATCGTGTCGTCCGGCGCATGCTCGCGAGCGCCACGAGGCCCGGGGTCATCGTCTACAACGACATCCTGGCGAGCCACGGCCTGGCGCCGATCCCGCTCGACGGCCTCCCGCAGGCGCCCATGGCCAGCGCCCGGCGGGTCTTCCTCAACGGCTCCCCCGGCCTGGAGTTCCCCGGCTACCGGCCGCCGTCCAACGCGGAGTTCGTGGGAGCGCTCGTGCCGGCCCGCCGGCCGGGCCGGAGACGTCCCTGCCGCCGCAGGTCCTCGACCCCGACGCGCGAGTGGTCCTCGTGTCGCAGGGGACGGTCGACAACACCGACCCGACCAAGCTCATCGTGCCCACGCTGGAGGCCCTCGCGGGCGGACCGTACGTCGTGGTCGCCACCACGGGCGGCGTGCAGACGCCCGAGCTGCGGAGCCGGTTCGCCGCACCGAACGTCGTCATCGAGGACTTCATCGACTACGACGCCCTGTTCCCGCACCTCGACGTGGTCGTCAGCAACTGCACCGTCGGCAGCGTCCACGGCGCGATGCGGCACGGCGTACCCGTGGTCGGCGCCGGCAGGAGCGAGGGCAAGAACGACGTGGCCGCGCGGATCGGCCACAACCACCTGGGCATCGACCTCCGGACCGAGCGCCCGATACCGGCGAAGATCAGAGCGGCGGTGACGCGGGTCCTGGCTGATCCGACGTACGCAGCCAACACCGCGACGGTCCGGACCGAGCTCGCGTCCTACGACCCGGGCGCCCGCATCGAAGCAGCGCTCCACGACGGGTCGCTGGCCTCTCGGTAGCCGCTTCTCACGGAGCACGTTCCAGTGCCGCATGCGTGGCGAGCTCGAGCACAGGGGTGCCATCCTGTGGCCATGACGGTCGCGAGCCTGGCCCGGGCAGAGCAGCAGCAGGCTGCGTCCGACGCGCGGCTGGCCCTGGGCCTGGCCACGGTCTGCGCTGTCTCCTTCCCGCTGTTCGTGTTGTGGCCCTACGAGGCCGGTGACTCCTGGCAGCCTCCCGGCGCGGACGAGCTCTGGGGGCTGGCGATGGTGTTCTCGGTGCTGATCGGTCCCGTCGTCGCGGGGCTGGCCGGTTGGACCAGCCTGAGCGCGCTCTGGAAGCGCCGTGCCGTGCTGCCGTCCAGGACGCGCTGGCTGCACCTGGTCACGCTGCTCCTCGTCGCTGCCCTGTTCACCACCATGTTGATCGCCAGTAACGCCGGGGTGATGACGTGGCTCAGCGACTGACGCTCAGGCCCACTGCCTTCGCATGACGGTGCTGGCCGCGAACGGGTCGGTCCCCTGCTGAGCGGCGAGGATTCCCTGCCCCTCGGGCGACCCGGTGTAGACGGTGTCGCCGCCTCCGACCCAGTGGTCCCAGGCCTTGGCGTACGCCGCGGCCCGCTCGGCGTTGAGGCCCAGGACGGTCGGTACGGCGTGCCAGACCACACCGTCCGGCTTGAGGCGGCCGAAGCCTGCCCAGAGTGACCTCCACCAGGTGACGTCTCGCTTCGTCCTGACCCAGCGCGGCAGGAGGTACCTCGGCAGGTTGATCGGCGAGACCGCCTCGTCGAGGGCGGTCGCGAAGACCTCGGCCTCGACCTCGTCGACGTCATGGAGGACACAGCGGTACTCGCCATCGGCGTCGAGGGCGACCTCGACCGAGTCGGAGCCGCGGCGGACCAGCCCGGCGGCAAGCAGTCCGTCGGCGACGGCGCTGGCGATGCGGATGACCGAAGGCGCCTCCTCGGCCCCGTGCAGCAGCTCCTCGCCGTGGCGGAGGTGGCTGCGGACCCGGGCGTACGCCGCGGCGACGCCCACCAGCACTCCCCCGGCCGCCACCAGAGGCGCCCCCGCGACTCCGGCGACCAGCGCCGCCAGCACCCCGGCGCCGACGAGCAGCGACGAGGCCCGATCGCGGGTCTTGTGCCGGCGGAGGCCGCGGAGCTCGGCCGCATCGGGGCGGAGCACCACGTCGGCCGGGCCGGTGCCGAGCCCGAAGCCGAACCCTCCCGGGAGGCCGCGCTCCTTGATCCGGATGCCGTAGACCGCCGTGTCGACGTACGCCTGACCGACCTTCCACTGGTCACGGATCGTGGCGCGCTGCTCGCTGCGCACGGTGGCGCGCGCGTTGCTCGCATCGAACTCCGAGACCGGGGGCGGCACGAACGGCGAGAACAACGGGTCGAGGTGCGCGACACCGTCGACGATCTGCCCCTCGGGGTCGATGCCGAAGTAGCCGGTGTGCTTGCGGACCAGCCGGTCCCAGTCGTTGCCGCCCTTGGGGTGCTTGTCGGAGACGCACACCAGCGACCAGTTCACCGCGACCTTCTCGGGCCAGAGCGGGTCGGTGCGCAGCGCGCGGCCGCGGGTCTGCACGACCGAGGTGATCGTGGTGACCGCAGTGACGTCGGCGAGGCCGGTGATCCGTTTGGCGTCCCAGCCCTCACCGAGCAGGGCGCGGGTGCCGACCAGCACCTGGCAGTGGCCGTCCTGGAAGTACGTCGTGAGCCGGCCGACCCACTGACGGGGCTCCCACGGACCCAGGATCTGCTGGAGCGTCGATCCGGCTCCCAAGGGTTCGACCCGCAGCGACGCCGCGAGGTCACGATCGGGCAACCAGGCGAGGAACGCCTGCAGCGTCGCCGTGGCCCCGGCGACGGTCTTGCCGGTGACCAGCATCGGGTTGAGGCCGGTCGTCTCCGGAGCCGCGACCAGGGCCTCGAGCATCGAGTGGGCCGAACCCGCCTGCTGGTCGATGACGCCGGTCAGGTCGGCGGGCAGGGTAGCGCCCGCGCGCTCGTGGTCGCAGAGGACCAGCATCCGCATCCGCTCGGCGAGGTTGAGGTGCTCGTGGGCGCAGATCTCGACGACAGCGGCGGACTTCGAGGCCGACCGGGCCAGCACCCGGTCGACGGGGCTGCGACCGCGGCGGATGCCCCGCTTGGTCCACTGGTAGCCGACCGACGGCAGCGCGCGGCGTACGGCCTCCACGACCTGCTCGTCCTGGGCCAGACCCGTCTTGGTGAGCCGGCCGGTCAGCCAGTCGTCGACCAGGAGCACCCAGTCGTCCGCGGTCGGCGCCGAGCGGTGCTCCTCCTGCATCCGGGCGCCGCTCGGCAGCCCGATCATCCCGACGTGGTGCAGCCGCAGGACGGCGCGGCACACGTCCGGCTGCTCCTTGACCAGCGTGAGCCACGGCGACCTGCTGGCCACGAACCGCGCGTCCAGCCACTGCAGGAACGGCATCGAGCCGAACGTCGGGTCGGTGAGCTGGGTGATCAGCTCCCGGAACCGCTCGGCCTCCTCCTTCAGCCAGTCGTCCTCACTCGGTGTCGGGGTGGTCAGCCAGGCCAGCTCGACGAACGGCGCCAGGTCGCCGACCTTGACCACCGCCGGGATCGAGACCCGGTAGAGCGGCGTGCCGAACAGCTCGTCGACGAGAAGTGCCTGGTCGGCGGTGAGCGCCTCGGGCGGGGTCGCGGTGAGCCCCAGCACCAGCGCGTTGGGCAGCTGGTCCAGCAGCTCACCGATCAGCCGCCCCCACACCTCGAGCAGGTGGTGGCACTCGTCGAGGACCAGCAGCAACGGCCCGGCGGTCTTGAGCTGCTCGATGAACGCGCGGCCGTTCTCGTGCAGCCGGTCCAGCAACGCCGGCGGGCCTACCGGTACGTCGGGAGCCGGTGGCTGAGCGAGGGCCTCCGCTGCGGAGATCTCGACAGGCTCCATCAGCGGTGGTCGCGCCGGGCTCGACGCGACCTCCTGGCCGTCGTCGTCGACCTCGTCGTCGGGGTCGAAGACCGCGAGCGCCTGGTAGGTCAGCGCGGTGAGCTGGTGCTCCATCGACCGGTCGGTGCCGACGTCGATGCCGAGCGCGGTCGCCTGGGCGGCCCACTGGCCCTGGATCGCGGTGTTGGGCCCGAGCACCACGGCCTTGCCCACGGCACCCGCGGCGACCCGGTCCTGGACGGTCATCAGCCCGACCAGGGTCTTGCCGGCACCGGGCGGGAGCGCCACCCAGGCGCGGGTCTTGCCCGCCGTCCACGCAGCGGCCAGCGCGGCGAGCGCCTCCTGCTGGTGGACCCGCAGCTTGATCGCGGGCGGGGTGCCGGCTCAGTGGTCATCCCCAGAACACCCGGTCGACGACCGCGTGCGAGACCCGCATGGTCCGCAGGTGGTCGTTGACCATCTTGTCGGTGGCGCCGGCCGGGTAGCCGAGCACGTTCGCGACCGCGGCGCGCTCGCGGATGTCGTGCGGGAGCTGGTCGCTGCCCCGGCCGCGCACCAGAGTGATCGCGTTGCGCACCCGGCTCACCCACCGCCACCCGCTGACCAGGGTGTCGGCGTCGGACTCGGACAGCAGCTCCGCCTCGCGCGCGGCCTCGAGCGCCTCGAGGGTCCGCGAGGTGCGGAGCCCGGGCACCGTCGCGGCGTGCTGCATCTGCAGCAGCTGCACCGTCCACTCGATGTCGGCGAGGCCACCCCGGCCGAGCTTGAGGTGGCTGTTGGGGTCGGCGCCGCGGGGCAGCCGCTCCTCGTCGACGCGCGCCTTGATCCGGCGTACCTCCACGACGTCGTCGTCGGACAGCCCACCGGCCGGGTAGCGAAGCGGGTCGACGAGCTCCACGAACCGCTGCCGCAGCCCTCGTCGCCCACGACTGCGTCGGCACGCAGCAGCGCCTGCGCCTCCCAGACCTTCGACCACTTCGCGTAGTACGCCGCGTGGGACTCGAGGCTGCGCGACAGCGGGCCCTGCTTGCCCTCGGGCCGCAGGTCGGCGTCGACCTCGAGCGGCGGGTCGCCGCCCGGGAGCGCGAGCAGGCGGCGCAGCTCGTTGGCCACGGCCAGGGCGTACGACGAGGCCTCGTGCTGGTCGACACCGTCGGTGGCCTCGTGGACGAACAGCACGTCGGCGTCGCTGCCGTAGGACAGCTCGAAACCGCCGTAGCGGCCCATCGCGATCACTGCCATCCGCGCCGGCGGGACCTCAGCCTTCTTGGCGTGCGCGACCGAAGCCATGACCACCTGCAGCGTGGCCTCGAGGGTCGCGTCGGTGATCCGCGATAGCGCGGCGCCGACGTCGGCCACGTCGATCAGGCCGAGGGAGTCGCCGGCCGCGACGCGGAACAGCTCGCGGCGGCGTACGGCACGGATCGCTCGCACCGCCGCCTCGGGGTCGTCGCGCCGGCCGCCCGCGGCGAGCATCTCCTCGACGACCAGCTGGTTGTACTGCTCGGCCTCGAGCGGGGCGAGGTCCTCCCCCAGCATCCGCACGCCGGCCGGCTCCTTCTCGAGCAGGTCGGAGACGTAGCGGGAGGTGGCGAGCAGCTTCGCCAGCCGCTCGGCGACCTGGCCCTCGTCGCGCAGGGTCTTGAGGTACCACGGCGTGCGGCCCAGCGACTCGCTCAGCTTGCGGAAGCCGAAGAGCCCGGCGTCGGGGTCCGGCGCCTCGGCGAACCAGTCGAGCATGGCCGGCAGCAGCTGCCGCTGGATGTTCGCGGTCCGGGTCACGCCCGAGGTGAGCGCCTCGAGGTGACGCAGCGCGGCCGCCGGGTCGGCGAAGCCGAGCGCGGCCAGCCGCTGGGTCGCCGCCTCCGGGGTGAGCCGGGCCTCGTCGCCGGCCAGCCGGGCGACCGCGGTGAGCAGCGGCCGGTAGAAGAGCTTCTCGTGCAGCCGGCGCACCTCGCGGCGGTGGTGCTGCCACTCGTGGTCGAGGGTCTGGACGGGCTCCTTGGTGTAGCCCATGCTCCGCCCGAGGCGGCGCAGCGACCGCTGGTCCTCGGGTACGACGTGGGTGCGGCGCAGCTGGAACAGCTGGATCCGGTGCTCGAGGGTGCGCAGGAACGCGTAGGCGCGGCTCAGCGCCTCGCCGTCCTCGCGACCGACGTAGCCGTGGCGGGTGAGCTCGGCCAGCGCGCTGAGCGTGGTGGGCTGGCGGATCTCCGGGTCGGTCCGGCCGTGCACGAGCTGGAGCAGCTGGACGGCGAACTCGACGTCCCGCAGCCCGCCCGAGCCGAGCTTGAGCTGGCGCTCTGCGTGGTGGGCCGGGATGTGCTCGATCACGCGGCGGCGCATGGCCTGGGTGTCCTCGACGAACCCGTCCCGCTCGACCGCGCTCCACACCATCGGCTGGACCATCGCGACGTACTGCCTGCCGAGCTCGAGGTCGCCGGCGACGGCGCGCGCCTTGAGCAGCGCCTGGAACTCCCAGGTGCTCGCCCAGCGCTCGTAGTAGCCCTGGTGGCTGGCGAGGGTGCGGGTCAGCGGGCCGGCCTTGCCCTCGGGCCGCAGCGCCGCGTCGACCGGCCAGATGGTGCCCTCGCCGGTCTGCTCGGAGCAGATCCGCATCAGGTGGCTGGCGAGCTGGGTGGCGGCCTTGAGCGCCAGCGTCGGGCGTCGACGCCGTCCGGCCGGCTCGTGCACGAAGATCACGTCGACGTCGGAGACGTAGTTGAGCTCGTGGCCGCCGCACTTGCCCATCGCGACCACGGCGAGCCGGGCCTGCTCCGCCTCGTCTCCGACCCGCTGCCGGGCGATGGCCAGGGCGGCGTCGAGGGTGCCGGCCGCGAGGTCGGAGAGCTCGGCGGCGACGTCGTCGACCCCGAGGTGGTGGGTCAGGTCGCGGGAGGCCAGGCGGAGCAGGAGCCGGCGGTACTCGACCCGCAGCGCGTCCACGGCCTCGCGTCGGGCTCCGTCGGCGCCCTTCGCACCGCGCCGCAGCAGGTCCTCGCGCACGGCGTACGCCGCGGGGCGGGTCGAGCCCATCGTCGGGTCGGTGAGCTCTCGCCAGTGCTCGGGGTGACGGCACAGGTGGTCGGCCAGCGCCTCGCTGGCGCCGAGGACCGAGAGCAGCCGCATCGCGGTGCCCTCGTCGTCGACGAGCGCCCGAGCAAGGGCTCTGCCTCGGCCTGGCCGAGCTGTTCCTCCGCCGCCTCGACCAGGCGGACCAGGAGGCCAGCGCCAGGTCGGGATCGGCCGTGCGGGCGATCAGCGCGAGCAGCGGCTCGGCGGCGCCTCCCGATGGCGACGAGGTCGGTCCGGCGACTGCTCGGGATCCTGGAACCCCAGCCGCGCCAGGCGGCCCTTCGGTCGTCGATGGTCTGGCCTCGGGCATCTCAGGCGGGTGCCCAGCGCCACGTCCGCGAAGCCCGCGGCCAGCGGCGCCCACGCGTGGTCGAGCTCCTCCCGGGCCTCCTTGATCTCGGCCAGCAGCGCGTCCGCGTCGAGGCCGCGGTCGGCGAGCTCGCCCCGCTCGGAGTCGGTGACCCAGGTGCCGACGATGGTCTCGTCGACCTCGGGGTGCAGCTGGACGCCCCAGGCGTTCGGGCCGAAGCGAGCGACCTGGATCTCGCCGTCAGGGGTCTGCGCGAGGACCACCGCCTCGGCGGGCGGCTCGACGACGAGGTCGTAGTTCCACTGCACGCCGCGACGCGGGGTGGCCAGGCCGCCGAAGAGCCGGTCGCCGGCTGCCGCGTCGGTCCACCCGACGGGGATCAGCCCGACCTGCTGGCCGCGCGGGTTGGGGGTCACCCGCCCGCCGAGGGCCGCGCCCATCAGCTGGTGGCCCAGGCAGATGCCGAGGGTCGGGACGCCCTCGGTGACGGCGTCGCGGATCAGCTCCTTGACCGGACCGATCCAGTCGAGCACCTCGTCGTCGTTGGCGCCCATCGCGCCGCCCATGACCAGCAGGCCGGCGTAGCCGTCGAGGGTCGGCACGGGGTCGCCGGCGTACGGGTGGACGACGTCGAGGGTGCAGCCGGCCTCCTCGAGCCAGTCGCCGAACAGGTGCGCCGGGTCGTCGACCTCGGGCTGGACGACCAGGATGCGGGGGTTCACGACTTGGCCTCGTCGGAGATCAGCGCGAGGAAGAGCAGCCCGAGCCCGAGCAGCGGCAGCAGGAACGCCAGCCAGGAACCGGCCAGCGCCACGCCGGACAGGACGCACAGCACCCCCGTCACGACGGTGGCGATCTTGGCGGGCCGCCCGGCGTCGCCCAGCAGCCTGAGCGCGGTGCCCCCGGCCCCGAGCAGCAGCCCGGCCACGACCATCGCCAGCACCCCGGCGGCCCGGTGGTCGCCGTTCGCCAGGATGAACGCCGCGAAGACCGCGGTGAGCACGGCGATAGCGAGCACGATGCCGAGCACCATGCGCAGCCGGCTGACCCGGTCGTGGCTGTAGACCGCCATCGGGCGCCTAGATGACCGGGAGCATGCGGTCCCGCTCGAAGGCGGAGACCTGGCCGCGGTACTCGTCCCACTCGGCGCGCTTGTTGCGGAGGAAGAAGTCGAAGACGTGCTCGCCGAGGGTCTCGGCCAGCAGCTCGGAGCGCTCGGCGATCTCGATCGCCTCGTTGAGGCTCTTGGGCAGCGGCTCGATGCCCAGGCTGGTGCGCTCCCGCTCGGTGAGCGACCACACGTCGTCCTCCGCCTCGCGGGGCAGGTCGAGGCCCTGGTCGATGCCCTTCATGCCGGCCGCGAGCATCACCGCGAACGCGAGGTAGGGGTTGCAGGCCGCGTCGACGGTGCGCAGCTCGATGCGGGTGGACTGGCCCTTGAGCGGCTTGTACATCGGCACCCGGATCATCGCGCTGCGGTTGTTGTGGCCCCAGCAGACGTACGACGGCGCCTCGCCGCCGAACATCATCCGCTTGTAGCTGTTGACCCACTGGTTGGTGACGACGCTGATCTCCTGCGCGTGCGCCAGGATGCCGGCGATGAACTGCCGGCCGATCTTGGACAGCTGGTACTCGGAGCCGGCCTCGTAGAAGGCGTTCTGGTCACCCTCGAAGAGGCTGACGTGGGTGTGCATGCCCGAGCCGGGGTGGCTGGTGAACGGCTGGGGCATGAAGGTCGCCCAGATGCCCTGGCTGAGCGCCACCTCCCGGATCACGGTGCGGAAGGTCATGATGTTGTCGGCGGTGCTGAGCGCGTCGGCGTACCGCAGGTCGATCTCCTGCTGGCCCGGGCCGCCCTCGTGGTGGCTGAACTCCACCGAGATGCCCATCGCCTCGAGCATCGTGATCGCCTCGCGGCGGAAGTCCGAGCCCTTGGACTGGGCGGTGTGGTCGAAGAACCCGCTGCGGTCGACCGGCACCGGCTCGACGCCGTCGACCGGCACGTCCTTGAACAGGTAGAACTCGATCTCGGGGTGGGTGTAGAAGGTGAACCCCTTGTCGGCGGCCGTCGCCAGGATGCGCTTGAGGACGAAGCGCGGGTCGGCGTACGACGGGGAGCCGTCGGGCATCACGATGTCGCAGAACATCCGCGCCGTGGTCGGCCCCTCGCCGCGCCACGGCAGGATCTGGAACGTCGACGGGTCGGGCTTGGCGAGCATGTCGGACTCGTAGACCCGCGCGAACCCCTCGATCGCGGAGCCGTCGAACCCGATCCCCTCGGCGAACGCGCCCTCGAGCTCGGCCGGCGCCACCGCCACGGACTTCAGGAACCCGAGCACGTCGGTGAACCACAGCCGCACGAACCGGACGTCACGCTCCTCGAGCGCCCGCAGCACGAAGTCTTCCTGCTTGCCCATGCCGCCAGCCTAGGGGTGAGGTCTCCAGGGCCGGCGTTGGACCGTCGAGTGACGTGAAAAGGTCGTTCGCAAGCGTTTACGAACAGCACTTTCGCGTCACTCGACGGAAAACGGTCAGGACTTCGGCACGTTCTCCAGCTCGGCCAGCCAGGCGGTGGGGTGCGCGTCGGACGGCATCCGCCAGTCGCCGCGCGGGCGACATGGTGCCGCCGGCGCTGACCTTGGGGCCGTTGGGCAGCGCGGAGCGCTTGAACTGGCTGGCGAAGAACCGCTTGATGAACACCTCGAGCCACGGCCGGATCGTGGCCAGGTCGTACGACGTACGCCGCTCCTCGGGGAAGCCCGGCGGCCACTCCCCCTCCGACTCGTCGTGCCAGGCGTGCCAGGCCAGGAACGCGATCTTGCGACGGCCGGTCGCCGCAGCGGAGCACGCGGAAGAGCGAGAAGTCCTGGAGCGAGTAGGGGCCGACGGAGTCCTCGGTGGCCTGCGGCTTCTCGCCTCGCGCGTCGGGATCAGCTCGGGGGTGATCTCCTGCTCGAGCGATCTCCTCGAGCAGCTCGTTGGTCTCCGTCGTCGAACTGGCCGTTGCTCGGCCACCCAGCGGATCAGGTGCTGGACCAGCGTCTTGGGGACGCCGGCGTTGACGTTGTAGTGCGACATCTGGTCGCCGACGCCGTACGTGCACCAGCCCAGCGCCAGCTCGGAGAGGTCGCCGGTGCCGACGCACGATGCCGCCGCGGTGGTTGGCGAGCCGGAACAGGTAGTCGTAGCGCAGGCCGGCCTGGACGTTCTCGAACGTGACGTCGTAGACCGGCTCGCCGTCGGCGAACGGGTGGTCGATGTCGGTCGAGCATCTGCTGCGCGGCCGCGGTGATGTCGAGCTCCTCGAAGGTGACGCCGAGCGACTTGGCCAGCCGGGTGGCGTAGGACTTCGTGGTCTCGCCGGTCGCGAACCCCGGCATCGTGAACGCGTGGATGTCGCGAGCGCGGGCGGCCGAGCCGGTCCATGGCCTTCGCGGTGACGATCAGCGCGTGCGTCGAGTCGAGGCCGCCGCTGACGCCGATGATCGCCTTCGGCTGGCCGATGGCGGTGAGCCGCTGCTCGAGCCCGGAGACCTGGATGTTGTAGGCCTCGTAGCAGTCGAGCGCGAGCCGCTCCGGGTCGTCGGGCACGAACGGGAACCGGTCCACCTTGCGCCGCAGCCCGACGTCGCCGGTGGGCGCGTCGAGCTCGAACTCGATGGTGCGGAACGCCGCGACCCGCTCGTCGTGGGTACGCCGGTTGTCGTCGTGCGTGCCCTGCCGCAGCCGGTCCTGGCGGAGCCGGCCGAGGTCGACGTCGGCGACCGTGCAGACCGGCCCCTCGGGGAACCGCGGCCCCTCGGCCATCAGCTCGCCGCTCTCGTAGACCATCGTCTGGCCGTCCCAGCTCAGGTCGGTCGTCGACTCCCCCTGTCCGGCGGCGGCGAAGACGTACGCCGCGTTGCAGCGCGCGCTCGCGCTGCGGACCAGCAGCCGCCGGTCCTCGGCGCGGGCCACGGTGATCGGGCTGCCGGACAGGTTGGCCAGCACGGTCGCGCCGGCGAGGGACGCCTCCGCGCTCGGCGGCACCGGCACCCACATGTCCTCGCAGATCTCGACGTGCAGCTTGAGGTCGGGCATGGTCGGTCGCGGCGAAGATCAGGTCGGGGCCGAAGGGCACCTCTGCCCCGCACACCTCGATGGTCGCGCCGCGCCGGTCGTCGCCCGGCGCGAAGTGGCGGCGCTCGTAGAACTCGCGGTAGGTCGGCAGGTACGACTTCGCCGAGACGCCGAGGATCCGGCCCTGGTGGACCACCGCCGCGCAGTTGAGCACCCGGGTGCCGTGCACCAGCGGCAGCCCGACGACCAGGACCGGCAGCAGGTCGGCGCTGCCGCGGACGACGTCGTGCGAGCGCCTCGTGCGCGGCCTCGAGCAGGGTGTCCTGCAGGAGCAGGTCGTCGATGGCGTAGCCGGTCAGGCACAGCTCCGGGAACACCGCGACCGCCACGGCGTTGTCGTGGCACTCCTTCGCCTGGGCCAGCACCGGCGCGCGCGTTGGCCGCCGGGTCGGCGATCGCCACCGGCAGCGTGCAGGCGGCGACGCGGGCGAACCCGTGTGCGTACGCCGAGTAGAAGTCCACGCTTCGAGTCTAGGAGATCGACGTGCGCGATGAGTCGGCGTACCTCGCCCGGTCTGTCTTGACATGACTCTCGCCGCGAGCGCGCCCATCAGCCCCTGCCTCTGGTTCGACCACGAGCTGGAGGAGGCGGCCGAGTTCTACACCAGGATCTTCCCGAACTCCCAGGTCGGCCACATGACCCGCTACACCGAGTCGGGCCCGGGCGAACCGGGGACGGTGATGGCCGGCGAGTTCACCCTCGACGGGCTGACCTTCCGCGGCATCAACGGCGGCCCCGAGCACGCCGGCTTCACCGAGACCGATCTCGTTCTCCGTCACCTGCGCCGACCAGGCCGAGGTCGACCACTACTGGACCTCGCTGACCGCGGACGGCGGCGAGGAGTCGGTGTGCGGCTGGCTCAAGGACCGGTTCGGGCTGTCGTGGCAGATCGTGCCGAAGCGCCTCTACGAGCTGATGGAGGACCCCGACCCCGTCCGGGCCACCGCCGCCACCGAGGCGATGCTGCGGATGCGCAAGATCGTCGTCGCCGAGCTCGAGGCGGCCGCCGACGCGGCGGCGTCGGCTCGCGTTCCGTGACGACAAACACAGAGGGTTACCCGCGCGTACGTCGTTAGCCTTTGAGTAGTCCGTGGACTCCATCAGGGAGCTGCGAGACGACGAATGGAGCTCGACGATGAGCATCGAAGGCTCTGCCCCGGAAGAACGGGCTCCCTACGGCACCGGTCCCGCGGCCGCCGCTGCCCGGCCCCGGTCAAGAAGGTGCGCACGCACCACCTCCGGGAGATGAAGGAGCGGGGCGAGAAGTTCACGATGCTCACGGCGTACGAGCAGTACGCCGCGCAGACCTTCGACGAGGCCGGCATCGACGTGCTGCTGGTCGGCGACAGCGCCTCCAACAACGTCTTCGGCAACGAGACCTCGCTGCCGGTCACCGTCGACGAGCTGATCCCGCTGACCCGGGCGGTGTCGCGATCGACGAAGCGCGCGCTGGTCGTCGGGGACCTGCCGTTCGGCTCCTACCAGGCCTCGCCCGAGCAGGCCTACCTCACCGCCGTCCGGTTCATGAAGGAGGGCGGCGCGCACTGCGTGAAGCTCGAGGGCGGCGTCGAGATGGTTCCGCAGATCGAGCGGCTGGCCCGCGGCGGCATCCCGGTGATGGCGCACATCGGCTTCACCCCGCAGTCCGAGCACGCGCTCGGCGGCTACCGGGTCCAGGGCCGCGGCGAGACCTCCGCCCGGGTGCTCGCCGACGCCGAGGCGATCCAGGACGCCGGCGCCTTCGCGGTGGTCATGGAGATGGTCCCCGGCGACGTGGCCGGCGAGGTCACCCGCAAGCTCCGCATCCCGACCATCGGCATCGGCGCCGGCAACGAGACCGACGGCCAGGTGCTCGTCTGGCAGGACGCCTTCGGCCTGCGGACCGGGAAGATGGCGAAGTTCGTCAAGCAGTACGCCGACGTCCACGGCGTCCTCCTCGACGCCGCCTCGCGCGTACGCCGACGACGTGAAGGCCGGGACCTTCCCAGGCCCGGAGCACACCTTCTGAGTCACCCGACGCGGGGCCGCCGTGACGTCATACGGATGGAGCACCCGCTTGCTCTGTCGAGCACCCGCTTGCTCCATCCGTATGACGTCCTCAGCCCGCTCCGCTCGCCCTGACATTTGTCACGCCGCACCTCGTGACGCTCCAGCGAGGGCCCGAGCGCCCGGAGGCAGAACGCTGGAGCCATGACACAGACCCAGCTCTCCACGACCGACGGCGGAACGCACGCCTGTCCCCGCGGTCTCGCTCTCGGGCGTGACCAAGGCCTTCGGTGACGTCCAGGCGGTGCGCGGGATCGACCTCGAGCTCCAGCAGGGCGAGATCGTCGCCTTCCTCGGGCCGAACGGCGCCGGCAAGACCACGACCATCGACATGGTGCTCGGGCTGTCGAGGCCCACGACCGGCGAGGTCAGCGTGCTCGGCCTGGAGCCGCGGCAGGCGATCGCCCGCGGCCTCGTCAGCGCGGTGATGCAGACCGGCGGCCTGATCAAGGACCTCAGCGTCCGGGAGACGGTGGCGTACACCGCCAGCCTGTTCGCCGACACGCAGGCCGGTCGACGAGGTGCTCGAGAACGCCGGCATCACCGGCATCGCCGACCGCAAGGTGGCCAAGTGCTCGGGCGGTGAGCAGCAGCGGCTGCGGTTCGCGATGGCGCTGCTGCCCGACCCGGCCCTGCTGCTCCTCGACGAGCCGACCACCGGCATGGACGTCGAGGGCCGGCGTACGTTCTGGTCCGCCATCCGGCGCGACGCCGAGCAGGGCCGGACGGTGCTGTTCGCGACGCACTACCTGGAGGAGGCCGACCAGTACGCCGACCGGATCGTGCTGATCAGCCAGGGCCGGATCGTGGCCGACGGCAGCGGCTCGGAGATCCGCGCCCTCGCCGCGGGCCGCTCGGTCCGGGCCACGCTCGCCCACGCCGACACCGACCGCATCGGGGCCATCGGCGGCGTCGAAGGCGTCGAGGTCCGCGGCGAAACCGTGCTGGTGCACGCCAAGGACAGCGACGCCGTGGCCCGCTACCTGCTGACCGAGACCGACGCCCGGGACCTGGAGATCACCTCCAAGGGACTCGAGGACGCCTTCCTGAGCCTGACCCACCTCCACGAGGGAGAGAACTGACATGGCCACCGCCACCATCGACCCCACCACCCGCAAGGTCCCGCCGTTCGGCGGCTTCAACATCACGATCCTCGGGATCGAGCTGAAGCGGATGGTCCGCAACCGGCGCACGATCATCTTCACCCTGATCTTCCCCGGCGCCCTGTTCCTCTCCTTCGGCGGCAGCCAGGGCTGGAACGACGACGCCGGCCGCGGCAACGTCGCGGCGTACATCATGGTGTCGATGGCGCTCTACGGCGCCGCGCTCACCGCCGCCTCGTCCGGCGCCATGGTCGCCATGGAGCGGGCCGTGGGCTGGTCACGCCAGCTCCGGCTGACCCCGCTGAGCCCGGTCGTCTACATCTCGATGAAGGCGCTCGTGGCGCTGGTCATGGGCGCCGTCGCGGTGGCCGTCGTGAACGTCGCCGGCATCTTCCAGGGCAAGCCCGACATGCCCGTCGGGATCTGGGTCTCGTGTGCCGTGCTCGCCATCCTCTGCACGCTGGTCTTCGCGGCGCTCGGCGTCTTCGTCGGCTACCTGGTGCCCGGCGAGAACGCCATGCAGATCCTCGGCCCCGGCCTGGCGCTGATGTCGTTCCTCGGCAACGTGTTCATCCCGATCGACGACCACACCAGCCTGATCTGGCACATCGCCCAGTGGACGCCGATGTTCGGCGTCGCCGAGATCACCCGGGCGCCGCTCACCGGCGAGCTGCCCTGGTACGCCGTCGTCAACGCGCTCGGCTGGCTGACTGTGTTCGTCCTCGGCGCGGCGTGGCGGATGAGCAAGGACACCGCCCGCGTGTGACTACGGTGCTGACTGTGAGCCAGACCCAGCCGGTCACGCCGGGGCCGGGGGTGTCGACCCCCGGCTCGACGGGCCGGCTGGGTCCGCTGTTCGCCGGCATCTGGCTCTTCTTCCTCGCTCAACCCGCTCCTCGAGGGCTGGGCGCACCGCGACGAGCGCGCGGCGTGCTCGGCATGGCCTGCACGCTCGCGTTCGCGGCGGTCTACATGTCGCTGTGGGTGCGGGCCCGCGCCGACCGGCAGAGGCTCGTCGACACCCCGCCGCTCAGCTGGTCCCTGCCCTACCTCGGCGCGCTGGTCGGGCTGGGCGCGCTCACGGTCGCCTGCGTGGGCGAGCCGGGCATGGCCTGCGCGGTCTACGTCAGCGTCGCGTGCGTCATGGTCTTCCCGTTCCGGGTGGCCGCACCCATCGCGGTGGCCCTGGTCGTCGGGACGATCGCGCTCGGCGCCCGCGAGGACTGGGGCAGCCAGGTCGGTACGGCGTTCGGGATCATGGCCGCGTCGGTGGCGGTCTTCGGCCTTCGCGCGGTGATGACCCGCAACATCGACCTCGTCAACGCCCAGCTCGAGAACGCCCGGCTCGCGGTCGACAACGAGCGCACCCGGTTCGCCCGCGACCTGCACGACATCATGGGCCACTCACTCACGGTGATCACGGTCAAGGCCGAGCTGGCCCAGAAGCTCCTCGACGTCGACATCGAACGGGCCCGCGCCGAGATCGCCGACCTCGAGCGGCTCAGCCGCGACGCGCTCACCGACGTACGCCGCGCGGTGGAGGGCTACCGCGACATCACCCTCCCCGGCGAGCTGGTCCGGGCGCGGGTCGCGCTCCGTGCCGCCGAGATCGACGCCGAGCTGCCGAACTCCACCGACGACGTGCCGTCCGAGCTGCGCGAGCTGTTCGCCTGGACGGTGCGCGAGGGCGTCACCAACGTGATCCGGCACTCCGGCGCGCAGCACTGCGAGGTCCGGCTCACCGCCACCAGCGCCGAGGTGCGCGACGACGGCCCCGCGACCCACTCGCCGAACGGCCACGGCTCGGGGCTGGCCGGGCTGCGCGAGCGGGCCACCGACGTCGGCGCCACCGTGGTCACCCGGGAGCTCTCCCCCGGCTTCTCGCTCTCCGTGGTCACGTCATGACCATCCGGCTCCTGCTCGCCGACGACCAGGCGCTGGTCCGCGGCGCGCTGTCCGCGCTGCTCACCCTCGAGTCCGACCTCGAGGTGGTCGCCGAGGTCGGCACCGGCGACGCCGTCGTACCTGCCGTCCTCGAGCACCACCCCGACGTCGCCCTGCTCGACGTCGAGATGCCCGGGCTCGACGGCATCTCCGCGACCGCCGAGGTCCGCCGTGCCTCGCCCGACACCAAGGTGCTGATCGTGACGACGTTCGGCCGGCCGGGCTACCTGCGCCGGGCGCTGCAGGCCGGTGCGGCCGGGTTCGTCGTGAAGGACACGCCCGCGGCCCAGCTCGCCGACGCCGTACGCCGCGTGCACGCCGGGCTCCGCGTCGTCGACCCGGTCCTGGCCACCGACTCGCTCGTGGCCGGCGAGTCGCCGCTGACCCAGCGGGAGACCGAGGTGCTGCGCGCCGCCCAGGACGGCTCGTCGGTGGCCGCGATCGCCAGGAAGCTGTTCCTCTCCGAGGGCACGGTCCGCAACCACCTCTCCTCGGCGATCGGCAAGACCGGCGCGTCGAACCGCGCCGAGGCGGTCATCATCGCGGACGGCAACGGCTGGCTCTGAGCCCTCCTCTCATCTGGCATGAGTACGTTGCGGGGTATGCGCCTCCAGTGCTGATGTCACTCGTTCTCGCCCTGCTGATTCCCACCGCCCCGGCTACGCCGCCGCGGCCGTCCGACGACGCGACAGACGCTCCGGCTCATGCGGCCCGCAAGCCGATGCCCAAGCTCAAGATCAGCACGGTGGTGCGGCACCTCGACCACCCCTGGGACGTGAAGGCGCTGCCCGGCGGCGTGCTGATCTTCACCCAGCGCGACCGGGCCACGCTGTCGGTGTTCAAGAAGGGCAAGGTGCACCGGGTCGGGTTCCCGAAGCGTTCGGTCTGGGTCTCCGGCGAGACCGGGCTGATGGGGCTCGAGGTGGACCCCGACTTCGCCACCAACCGCCGGATCTACACCTGCCAGGGCGGCTTCACCGGCGGCGGCCACGACGTCCACGTCACCGCCTGGACGCTCGACAACAAGCTGCGCAAGGCGACGATGGACAAGGTCCTGGTCGGCGGGTTCCCGACCAGCTCGGGCCGGCACGGCGGCTGCCGGCTGGTCGTGACCAGTGACGGGTCGCTGCTGGTCGGCACCGGCGACGCCGCCCAGGGCACCAACCCGCAGGACCTCGACTCCCTCGGCGGCAAGACGCTGCGGCTGGACCGGTTCAGCGGGGCGCCGTGGCCGAGCAACCCGTTCGCCGGCGCGACCGGGCGCGCGGCGCTACGTGCACACCTACGGTCACCGCAACGTCCAGGGCGTGGCCGAGCGCGCCGACGGCACGCTGTGGTCGATCGAGCAGGGCAGCTTCCGCGACGACGAGGTGAACCTGCTCGTCAACGGCGGCGACTACGGCTGGAACCCGGTGCCCGGCTACAACGAGTCGGTCCCGATGACCGACCAGTCCCTGCCCGGCACGCAGCTCAAGGCGCGCTGGCGCTCCGGCAACCCGACCCTCGCGACGTCCGGCGGCGGGTTCGTGAACGGCGCCAAGTGGGGCGCCCTCGACGGCGCGCTCGCGGTGGCCTGCCTCAAGGCGAGCCGGGTCCTGTTCCTGACCTTCGACAAGGCGGGGAAGCTGCAGCGGGTCCGCGCGCCGCGGGAGCTGCGGCAGTACGGCCGGATCCGGCAGGTCACCAGCGCCGGGAACGGCGACCTGCTCGTCACCACCGACAACGGCGGCGGTGGCGACCTGATCCTGCGGGTCAGCGCGAGGTAGCGCTCACGCCGTCCAGTCGAACAGCACCTCACCCGCCGTGAGCACCGCGAACCACACCGCGACGGCGACCAGGGGCAGCCAGCAGCGTGCGCTTCGGGTGCGGGGTCCACCACCGGGTGGCGACCACGAACAGCACCACCCAGACCAGCATCAGCAGCACGACGCCGTACCACGGCGCGAGCAGCCCGCTGGAGGCGTAGAGGAAGAAGCAGCCGGCCATGCCCATCATGGCGACGAACGGCCAGGGCGACGCCTTGTGGCCCTGCGGGATCGCCACCGGTCAGTCCTCGGGGTCGTTCCAGCGAGGGTCGTTGTCCCACTCCTCGTTGCGCTCCTTGACCTTCTCGAGGGCGCGGGCGGCCTCCGCCTCGGTGTCGTAGGGCCCGAGCCGGTCCTTGTAGGCGCAGCCGTCCTGACCCTCGACCGCGTGGTGATTGAGGCAGTACCAGTAGCTCATGCAGCCGAAACTAGTGGTCACCACCGGAAGTCGTCGGGTGCCCCCACCCCGGGCACGCACCTCGCGGTGTTGCGCCGCTGGACGAACAAGTAGAGCGTCGCACCGGCCCTTGCGATGCACGCACCCGGAGCACGGGCCGCTCCTGACGAACCTCCTGCAACCACTAGCGGCGTTGCCCTACCCTCGCAGTGCGGATGGGCTGGCCGGGCGACCGCGTCGCCGTACTCTCGAGGTACGGCGCCGAGGAAAGTCCGGGCTCCACAGGGCAAGGTGGTGGGCAACACCCACCCGGGGTGACCCGCGGGAAAGTGCCACAGAAAACAGACCGCCACTCGTGTCTTCGGGCAGGAGCGGTAAGGGTGAAACGGTGGTGCAAGAGACCACCAGCGACCCGGGCGACCGGGTCGGCTAGGCAAACCCCACCTGGAGCAAGGTCAAGAAGTCCGGTGCCTTCGGGCGCCGGGCGCGCGTACGCCGAGGGCGGCTCGCCCGAGTACGCGGGTAGATCGCTGGAGGGTGTCGGCAACGGCACCCGTAGATGGATGGTCGCCCCCCGGTGACCGTGAGGGACCCGGGGACAGAACCCGGCTTACAGGCCAGCCCGTCCGCACCACACCGTCTGACCTGGGAAAACGCGATCAGTGAGGCTCAACTGTCCGCGTACTGTCCGCAGATTTCCCAAGAGCTGCCAGCGCTCCCTGGATCACTGACCGCGAGCGGTCGTCCTCGTCGCCCATGAGGTGTCCGTAGGTGTCCCAGGTCTCCATGGCCGACTTGTGCCCGAGGAGTGCCTGGAGCTTCTTGATCGACGTGCCGCCCGCGATCTGCATGCTGGCGAAGTAGTGCCGCAGGTCGTGCGGGGTCGCCTCGGTCCCGACCTTGCGGGTGGCGATCGTCCAGGCTCGGTGCAGGGTGCTGGTCCGCAGTGGTGTGCCGATCTCGCTGGTGAGGACCAGGCCGGTCTGGTGCGCCCCGAACCTCTCGACGTGCTTCGTGATCGCGTCCAGCACCACGTCGGCGACCTGGATCGTCCGCGTCGACGCCTCGGTCTTCGGCTCCACGAAGATCACCTGCTCCGCGGTCGCCCTCCGCGACATCTGACGGTCGACGCGGATCGTGCCGAAGTCATGTGAGACACGATCGTGGGTGAGGCCGAGAAGCTCGCCGCGACGCATCCCCGTTCCGGCCGCGACCGTCACGAAGACCTTGTAGCGGTCGGCCATCGCCTCCCACAGAGCGAGCACGGTCTCTGTCGTGATCGGCACCAGAGCCGACTTCGGGGCGATGCGCGGGAGCTTGATGTCGACGCACGGTGACGCCGGGATCACCCGATCTCGCACAGCCGCGCGCAGCACGATCGCAAGGATCAGGTAGCGGTTCTCGACCGTGCTTGGAGCGGCCGTCACAGACCAGGACTTCACGAGGGCTTGCACGTCGGCGGGGAGATCGAGTCCAGCCGCATTCCGCCGATGGCCGGGAAGACGTGGTTCCTCAGGATCGACTCGACCTGCAGCTCAGTGGTGTCGGCGTGCACCTGCCGGGTGCGCCACATCTCCGCGTACGTCTTCAAGGTCTGCTTGCCCGCTCGCGGGTCGGCCCACTGGCCGGTGACGATGCCCGCCGTCTGCTCGTTGAGCCAGCGCTGGGCGTCGCGCTTGAGCTTGAACAGGCGCGCGTGCTCCTGGCCCGATCGATCCCGGTAGCGCGCTTGATAGCGCCGGCCGGTCCGCTCCTCACCGTCCTTGGTCTCCCAGCGGATGGTGCGCACGTGGATGCTGGCCATGGTGTTCTCCTGCTTCCCGGTAGCCGGATTGGGAGATTCTTCCTCAGCTCACGCCGACGTGGGCTGAGTCGCTCCCTGCTTCTGCTCCTCGATCCAGCGCCGAAGGTCGCCGACGGTGGTGACCAGGTTGCGGCCGATCTTGAAGAACGTCGGTCCGGTCCCCTGCTGACGCCACCACCGCAATGTGTTGACGGGCACTCTGAGGATGGCGGCCGCCTCCGACAGAGTCAGCAGGGCAGCGTCGTTGCCGTCGGGCATTGAGACGGTCGTGATGATAGGTGAGGTCGAGATCGTCATGAGGGCTACTTCCTTTCTTGGGTGGTGACCAAAGCCGTTCGCGGCTCTATTGATGAAAAGCAACAGCGCGCCTCCGCATTCGGACAGAATCGCCGAGGTTCGTTGGCAACTGCTTGCGTTCACCTAAGTCACTCGGGCCCCTCCCGGCGATCACCTGACGCTGGATTCCTGCTGATAGCTCGCGCGACGCGGACCTCAGGAGGTCGGCCGCATGCGTCCGAGAGGCCGCGGGCCAAGCGGGGCCGTCGCTCTGGGCGATATGCGCTATCGGCCGATGCCCGGCGCGGATCGCCCCGGCGCCGACGGGTACGGCTGGTGAGGCTCGGTCGGGATGCCAAGCCGTTGGTCGCGTAGGGCCGCAGCCTGAAGCGCTAGCGCATGAGTGTCGGCCCTCGGTCCGTAGCGGTCGATGTCGTCGGCGGCGACGTGCGCTGCGTGACCCGGCCCGAGGTCGGCGCGGTCGCGGCTGAACACCTCGACCCATTGGCGTCGAGCGTCTTCGGGGCTGTCTGCAACCAGGTGCGCGATGTTGCGGACGCGGCCCCGTGTCATGCCCACGTAGGCCGCGGCCGCTCCCGTCGAATCTCCCACCAGCAGGTGTGCCTGGCCCACGGTCTCGCCCTGAGCGCCATAGACGGTCGTGGCAAAGGCCAGCTCGACGTGGCTGGCGACGTAGGCCGGCGGCAGCAGCCGTTCACCGCGTCTGCCAGTCACACGGAGACTTCCATCCTCGGCCAGTGCGGTGACCCTCCAGGTGTCGCGGTTGGCCACGTCGAGGTCGCGGTTGTTGCGACGAGTGGCCACTCGGTCCCCGAGCCCGATCATCTCGCCGGCGCTCGACACTACGCAGTGGCCATCCCGCCTTGCCTCCGCTGGCTCGCGATGCTGATCGCGGATCGCGGCGTTGAGCTCGGCGACCTGATCGCGGGTATCGGCGATCACCAGCGACCCCTCGGTCGCCAGACTGGCGACTGCGTAGCGGCGCTCGACCTCGCTCGCGTGGATCTCGATCACACCACGAGCCAGCAGCGCGTCGAAGACCTCACCACTGTGCTCACCAGTACGCATCTGCAGGGTGAGGTCGGCATAGTCGTGGTCGGCGAACCGGTGGACGGTCTCGAGGGTCAGGTGCGCCTGTTCGGATGCCCAGCGGGCGGCCAGGTCGAGCACGCCTCCGCGTCCGACCGCGGGGAGTTGGTGCCTGTCGCCGACCAGGGCAATACGGGCGCCGGTCTCGTCTGCGATGGCGACCAGAGCTCGGGCGGTGTCCTGGTCGAGCATGCCGGCCTCGTCGACGAGCAGGAGGTCACCGGCGAAGAGCCGGGCTTCGAGGCCAGGTTCGTGAGGTTCACGGGTCCACCGGCCCTCGGCGTCCCATCGGAACCCGTACTGGTGGGCCAGCCACGCCGCGGAGAAGGCGTGCCCGCCCAGTTGCCCGGCCGCGACAGCGGCGGCCTTGCGCGTCGGGGTCACCACCACCAGCCGCCGGTGGTCGCCGTCCAGGATTGCGGCTGCGGCAGCCAGCGTGGTGGTCTTGCCAGCACCCGCGGCTCCTTCGATCACCAGCAACCGGCTGGTGCCGGTGAGCGCCTCCACCACCGACTGCTGCATGTCATCGAGTCCGGCTAGAGGACGCAGCCGACGTGAGGCGCCGGGATCGGCCGCTCGGTTGGTGAGCCTGGTGGTGAGGTCGCGCTCGATGTCGAGAACGTGTGGTGAGGACAGGACTCGGACGTGCTCGGGGACGTCAGACCGCGCCAGGAGAGGGACGCACGCGTCGAGGACCCGGGCGGTCAGGTCCTCGGCCAACTCGCGCCGGACCGGCCCATCAGCGACGATGCCCGCCGCAGCGACCTCGCGCTCCACCGCACCGCGCACATCGGCGGCGTTCCACGCCGAGCGCCGCTGCCCCAGCCGGGCCAGCACAGACTCGACGACGGCGATCCGGTCCAGGGCCCCGATGCGGGGATCGATGCTCGCGGCCGAAGGCACGAGCGGGAGTCTCGGTTCCTGGAATCCCAGGAGGTGGAGCTCCTCGACCCATCGTCTGGCCAGCTCCGCTCCGTCACGGGGGACGACCTTGTCGGGACGGGCGTCCGCCCACGCTCGGGTATCCCAGGAGCGCCGCAGCCGCGGCCCGGGCTCCTGCTCGGGGTGCTCGGCCCGCCACTGGGCTTCGTAGCGGTCCACGTGCCGGCCGATCTGTGCGGCGCGTGCACAGAACGTCCCGGCGAACGGTGCCAGCTCGACCACCTCACCAGTCGCCGGATCGAGTGTGTAGCCGCGGGTAGCCAGAGCGGCGCGGAACTCGGGGTCAGCCATCACCGCGGCGTGCCCGATGCCATTGATGGCCTCCAGGCTGTCCCGAACGCCAACCGTGTGAATGCCACGCCATCGATTGGCTGCCCAGACCCGGGCATTGACCTGCAGGTGCAGATGCCGGTGCGGGTCGCCCGCACGGGACGTGTAGTGCCGGACGACCACGGCCTCGATCTCCTCGACCGGCACCTGCACCTGCCGACCGCGCGGCCCCACGCGCGTCGTGGCGTGGTCGGCCAGCCAGCCGACGATCTCCCGAGCAGCCCGCTCCAGCGCCACGTCGTAGGCCGCGGCCACCACCGGATCCACCGCCGCCACCAGCGACCACGTCTTCGGCCCGTTCACGACCACCTCAACGAACCTGACTCCTTGCCCGTCGGTCCGAAGCGGCCCCTTGGGCGTCCCCGTCTCCACCACCAGGCCAGCGACCCACCGTTCATACGCGTCCCCCCGGAGCGTCCCCCCTGAGCGGACCCCGCACATCTCGTCACCGCCCGAGGGGGACGCGATGTACCGCTCCGCAACCCCGGTCCCCTCGGTCAGGTAGTAATCATCCGCACGCGACCGATCCGCCTCCAGGTAGTTGCGCGCAGCAGCAGGCGACCCGCGATAGATCTTTATGCCGCCATGCATTCCACTAACCGATCGCTAACAACCGTCAATTACCCTAGAAATGTGAAACTCGGACCGCCCGAAGGGCGATCCGATCTACGAAAAACGTAGCATACGTGCCGCTTGTTTCTGAAGGCTGAATATGTCGAGTTGTTGATGGATTGGCGACGCCATCAGGAGTCGTCAATATTCGTCGGATAGGTCATTCGGTTTGGGCAATCGCGGGCCATCGTCGTCGGGCGTGTTGTGGAGGTCGGTTTGGGCGTACTGGACAGGGCGCCGAGGACAACGTGCCCGAGCTGGGGGGACCAGATGCGCCCGCCGACCATCGGTCGCGTCCTCAACGACGTGGAGGTCGCGGAGTTCTAGCAGGTGTCATCTGGTCGCCGAGACCACCCGCCTTGCCAACCCGACGCAAGACGCTCGCGCACGACAAGTCGCCGTGGGCGCCCACCCGAGTGGCCGCGATTCGCCCGACTATGCCGATGGTCGGGCGGATGTCGATTAGCGTTCGACGCATGGACGACCACGCGCGACGAGTGTGCGCTCCATTGAAGGACGGCTGGACGGACTTCGAGGCAGGTCGTGCCACATTGCTCGACCTGTCACGCCTTGCGGAGCAGGCAGCCGGCGCGCTCGACAACTCCAATGCACCGTTGCCACGTCTCCTGGCGACCACAGCGAGCGACCTGGAGAGCGCTTACTTCACGAACGAACGGGAGACTCACCAGGAGGTGGGGCGGCGCATCTTGGCCCCCGTCATGACTGAGATCGAACGCCAGGCGTAACGCCCGGATCTGCCGCTGACGGCTCCGCCCGACCATGCCGCACTTCGGGCGGAACGTTGATCCGTGCGCTTGCAGAGGTGTCGACCAGCTAGACGCCCGCCTCGCGCACGACCGGTGTCCGGGTGCGCTTCGCCAGACGCCAGCGGCGGAGCAACAGGCCCGCCATCGCGCCCAGGTAGACCATCGCGGCCCCAACGATGTCCCAGCCGCCGTACGTCAGTCGGAGCAAACCAACCGTGGCCAGCATCGCCGCGCCCACAAACAGCGCACCTACGTACCAAGGCTTGCGATCGAACCAAGCCGTCGAAAAGGGCTTCGCGCGCTCCACGCCGCCAAGTATGCCCGCGACCCTTGAAGTGGGCGGGTCCCAGCATCGAACGTCCGTCCTGCCCCTGGCCGTTCTGTTGTTGCGGTAGAGCCCGACCATGCCGCTGTCGGCTCTGCCCGACTATGCCGCCGTTGGGCCGGTTCCGCCCAAGCGCGACTACTCAGTCGCTCCAGTCACCAGCATCACGGTGAGGTCCCAGTCAGAGTCGCCGACGCCGAACAGGTTCTGACGGTCGCTCGTCGACCAGCGGGCTTCGGCCAGCCGCAGAGCACGCAGTACGAGCCGAACGTCGGGCTCAGTCATTGCGACGTGTCCGGACTTGAGCCCTTCGGTGCACCTCTCGAACAGCGCCCGCGCTCGGGCAGCCTCGTCACTTCCAAACTCATCGGGGGACTCGATGCTCGCTGCATGAAGTTCCCCGAGAGCTCCTCGAGCGCACAGCAGGTTCTCCTTGAAGAGCGTGAGCACCGTCGGCGACAGTTCCGAAGCAGGTGACACGCCCTAAACGATACGTGCAGTCATGCCGCTGGCCGGGCATGCCGATGAGCGGTCGGCGTTCCTAGCACCCCAAGCCCGCGAGCCGCAGACAGCCAGGTCGGCACGGTCAACGGTAGCCAAAGGGCAGTGCACGGGTGATCATCAAGTCATCGGTGACGGCGCGGACGGGGGAGGTACCCGCATGAGCCAAGTCGAGGAGAGCCTGAATCCCGGCGAGGGGTCGTGACCGCCGCGCGCGGCTGGACGTACTGGACCCGCAACAAGCTCCAGATCCTCGAGGACTACGTCTCAGCCTTCAACACCGCGAGCGCTGGCAAGGCCTCCGAAAGGGTCTACATCGACCTGATGGCCGGGCGGCCCGACAACTTCGACCGCGACACGCTCGAGCAAATCGCCGGGTCGGCCAGGATCGCTTTGGCCGCGGAGCCCCCGTTCACTCGGCTGGCGTTCGGAGAGATGCCCGACACCGCAGCCACCCTCGAGACCGAACTCCGGCGGACCTATCCGCACCGTGACTTCAAGGTCTACCCGGGTGACTGCAACGTGACGGTTCACCAAATGCTCTCCGACCTCGCGCCGTACCGATGGGCGCCCACGTTCGCGTTCCTCGACCAGCAAGCGGCCGAGCTGGACTGGATGACAGTGAAGGCGCTGGCCGAGTTCCGCCAGAGCCGGTGGAAGGTCGAACAGTGGATCCTGTGGTCACCCACATTCCTGTACCGCGGATGCGCCCCAGACAACGAAGCGGCCCGGAAATACATGCGCCGGGTGGACCGCATGTACGGCGACACCGTGTGGAGGCAGATCTTCCAGGCCCGTCGTGAACGAGTGATCACTGCGACCGAGTGGCGGGCTGAGATGATCAACCTCCTGCGTTGGCGGCTCGAGCAAGATCTCGGCTACGGGCACACGTTTCGTATCCCCATGAAGATGGTCAACGGCACCACGATCTACGACATGGTGTTTGCGACAGACCACGAGGCAGGTGCTCGCATCATGAGCCACCTCTACAAGGTCGCCGCGGACCGCGAACCACAGCTCCGCGCGGAGGTCCAAGAGTTGCGAAAACCCACGCTCGACGGTGACCTGCTTGCAGGCCTTGAGGGCTGGAACCCCACACCGCCGTCCGACGACCTGCCGAAGTGGCGCAGCGAACCGTGCTGGGACCCCAGCACCACCGGATGGTGGGGAGAAAACTAGACGCTCCCCAGCGCTGGCATCTGGTCCCAGGTCTGCCCTTCGAGCTGGCGGCCGTTGGCCTTCGGCGTCCGGCCCCCCCACTGCTTGAAAAAGAAGTCGACGCCGGAAGCGTCGCACTGGTCGCGAATGTCAGTAGCCCACTCAGGCTGCATCGGCCGAGCCCGCGGGCCTGACTCGCCACCGACGATCACCCAATCGACGCCGTCTAGGTTCATGTTCGGAAGCGCGGACAGGAGCGGCTCACAAGATAGAAACCGAGTGGCGGCCGGAACGGATCGCAGGTGGTCGATCCGGTCCACGGCGTCGAACGACTCCACTGAGACGCCCATCCAGACGTTGGATGGCCAATCCAGCTGATCGGCGACCCTAGCCAGACGCGATGCTCGCTTGGTGAGCACCTGGTAGGTGTGGCGAGGAGTCTCGGCCATCACGGTGAAGACGTCCTGGACGAAGCTGAGCGGCACACGCGCGTGAAAGAGATCGCTCATCGAGTTAACGAACACGACCTTCGGTGCGCGCCACTTCCTCGGCTGGTCCAGTGCAGAGGGGTGGATGGTGACGTCGAACCCTGGTCCGGATGTTCGTGGATCTCCGTCGTTCTGGTACTTGTCGACACCCATCGCTTTGAGCCGTTTGGCCAGAGCAAGGGCGTAGCAGTTGTCGCAGCCGGCGGCTACGCGGTCACAGCCAGTGACCGGGTTCCAGGTGACTTCTGTCCACTCGATCGAACTGTTGGTGGCCACAGTGATCTCCTCAGGGGTCCAGGGGACCGACCCATTCGATACCGCCGGGGAAAGGCCGCTCGCGCTCACCATAGTCCCGGGTGCCGACCACGCCGAGCACCTTGGACACACGGCGATTTCCGGCTAGTGGAACCGCGGCCGGCCTCAGACGGTGCGGCCACGAGAGCGGTCGACGGTGTCGAGCCGCACTTGGTTGACGGCGTCCGGGACCCACCCGCGCGGCGCCGTCGCAATACCAGGACACGTCGTAGGAAGTTGGTGCGACCATCGCCCACAGCAAGCAGTGAACTGGCGTAGCCGAGCGCCCGGATGCCGCGTTGAGGGCGGTCATGCGAAAGAGAGGCGGCTGGCTACGTCCGAAAGATGCCACCGTCGGACTCGGGATCGAAAGCACGCGCTCCGAGCCGAGTGAGCAGTCTCCGAATGAACGCGTCAGCAGCCACACGGTCGGCGGCCCGCACATGCAACGCGAACGACTTCAGTGGAGACTCGTCGGCCACGTTCACCTCGACATCGACACCGGGCAGAGCGACGTGCATCCACTCCCGAACACTCGTGTCCGTGTCGGGCGCGAGTGCTCGGATCGCCTCGACGACCTCTGCGTGACCGAACGAGAGGGGCTGAGGCTGCCAGTCATTTGGGATCTCAGCGACCGTTGAGATGCCGTCCGGGATGTCCTGAACGAGGATGTCGCGACTCACGTCGAGAAGTCTCGCAGCGTGTTGTCTCACGCACTCCGAAACGCACTCACATGCCGCTGACCAGGCGCACTTGCGCACGGCCTGGCTTCGTACGAAGTCGATTGGTCGGAGCCGTACGCGCGCATACTGGCTGGGTGAACGATCACGTTGCAGCGAAGGGATGGGTCCGCGGGCTGCCAAGCGGCCCGCCCGATAAGTCGTCGCTGGCCCGGATCGTTGACGCGGCTGGCGGATCAGACGAGGCGGAGAACAGCTACTACGAAAGCGCCGCGGATCCCGACTTCGTGCACTTAGAGACGGCGCAGCGCCGATTCAGGGGACAGTACCTACGCCGCCTTCGTCGGCTGAGTAGTCGTCAACGGCACGACAGGCTCTCGCCCTAATTCGACGCCGACTATCCCGCTGTCGGCTCCGCCCGACCATGCCGCTGTCGGTGCGAGGCGAGAACGATCGTCAACCTTCCGCACGTGGGATGAGAAGTGCGTCGCTGATCGCATTATCGATAGTGCGGAAGCTGTGTAGCCCGTAATCGCCGACCGGCTCGATGGGGCCGGGCAACGGCTGGCCATAGTCATCGAAGTAGGTGCCCCGGGCGCCGCTGAGGAAGCAGTGCCGAGGAAGGACGTCCTGCTCATTGAGGGGCCGGTGACCGATCGCCTGGAAGTAGCCTCTCGACCATGGGAGGCGGTTAGTCAGCATCGGCGGAACAAGCAGGCGGTCGGGACGCAGTTCGTCACGACTAGGCAGTCCCGCCTCATTCGATTCGGTCTTGTACAGGTAGATGAGCACCGCCGGTTCAGCATCATTGGCGAGGGTCCAAGTCGCGTCCGTGCGGATCACTCGACCGAAGCGATACGTGAGGTCCGGAAGTTGGACGGCGAACACATCACCCGGCTGGAGTGCCTTGCGCGAGGGTCTCAAGATGCGAAGGTTCGTAGCGGGAGCGGCCATCTCGGCCATCCTGCCGGATCCGTCCGCTCATGCCGCTGACGGGCCCTGCCCGCTCATGCCGCTCTGCCCGCGCGTTGAAGGCGGCAACGCTCGCCCGACGATGGCCGCAGAAGGCGTGCAGGGAGTGGCTTACGTGGTTACACGCAACCACACGGCGGAGCGTCCTGTGCCCTGCGGCTTGAGGAGTCCTTCGTCCTTCAGTTCATTGAGGACGAGTCGGATGGTCGGATCGCTGATTCCAGGTAGCGCGGCTCTGACGTCGGAGATCGCAAAGACGGGCGCACCGTGCCTCAAGACGTGCTCACGAACGCGTTCGGCTTTCGTGCCTCCAGACCTATCTGCGGCGACGCCCTCAGAGAACCGGGCGTAGCCGCGAGCGAGGAGCCGGCTGAAGTAGTGCAGCCAGGGCCACGGGTCGTTGGCGTGGTCGTTCCAGTCGTGAGTTGAGTCGAGCAACGCCTGGTAATAGTCGTCGGCAGATTCGGCAATGAGCTGTTCGAGCGACACGTACCGGCCGACCCCATACCCGGCCTCAGCGAGCAGGGCGTTCGTCAGCGCGCGTGCCACACGACCATTGCCGTCGTCGAACGGGTGGATGATTAGCAGATCGAGGACAAACAGGCCGACAAGGAGCACCGGGTGGTGTTGGTTTGCCTTGACGGCATCGGCGTAGCGGTCGATGAGGTCAGCGGCGTAGTACTCGGTGCGAGCGGCAGGGACAGGCTTGAATCGGACGGTCTGGACTCCGTCGGGAGACCGGTCGACGACGAGGTTGTCGCTCTCCTTGAAGGTCCCACCGGTGGCCTTGGTCTCCGCGAACAGCAGCCGGTGCAGGTGAAGAAGCAGGCCGACGTTCAGGGGGCGCCAGTCCTCGGCGAACAGGTAGTCGAGGGCAGCACGGTAGCCGGCGAGCTCTTGTTCGCTGCGGGTTCGCAGCTCAATGGGCTTGTTGGCGATGATGGCAGCCGCACGGCTGCGGTTCTTAACGACGACGCCCTCGAGGGCAGACGACGCGGTGATGCTCGCGACCCGGGCCCGGTTGGCCAGCTCGGTGAGTAGGTCGGGCACCTGGTTGAGGTACAGGCCCTCGCTGCCTTGGCCGCGGTCGATGTCGCGCAGCGTCATGACCAAGGGCGCTGGCACAGCGCCGAGAACTCGATCAAGGTCGACGAAGGAGTGCACCAGAAGCCCTCACAGAAGGTCTAAACTAAATAATGCGATGGTTGATTATGTAGTTTAGACCTTCCATGAGGGTAATTTCGCTGGTCCCGCGCCGGCGCGCCAACCATTGTCTGCTTCGACGTGCTCGGTTGTGACTGCGCTGGTCGGGGACCCGTCAAAGGGGTGACGATGCCACGCCGCGGCCAGCACCGGGTGACCAGCGGTGAGCGGCGACAGTGATCCTCGTGATCCTCGTGATCCTCGTGATCCTCGTGATCCTCGTGATCCTCGTGATCCTCGTGATCCTCGTGATCCTCGTGATCCTCGTGATCCTCGTGATCCTCGTGATCCTCGTGATCCTCGTGATCCTCGTGATCCTCGTGATCCTCGTGATCCTCGTGATCCTCGTGATCCTCGTGATCCTCGTGATCCTCGTGATCCTCGTGATCCTCGTGATCCTCGTGATCCTCGTGATCCTCGTGATCCTCGTGATCCTCGTGTTCTCTGTTCGTCCTCGTCATCATGTTCGTGATCATCATCGCCTGATCGTGGAGGTCGACTCGGCATGGCTCCGGTCAGGGTTGCTGAGGAGCGATCTACTGTCCGCACACTGTCCGCAAGATTCTCGTTGCGGCCCGTGAGAAGCCGTCGGCTGTCGTCATGTTTGTGCAGGTCAGCACGCATGTACCAGCAACGACCATTAGCGGCCAGTCCCGCAGGCATCCTTCCCGGCTTACAGGCCAGCCCGTCCGCACCCCCCGCTGACCTGCGGCCGCCGGACCGGGCGACACCAGGAGTCGCCCGCCCCGTCGGACCGTGGGCGCACCTCAGGCCGGAGCACCCGCCGGCTGTGCCTCGCGGTAGGGCGCCAGGAAGGTCCCGAGAACGGCGAGCAGCTCCTCGGGCGCCTGCTCGGCCACCCAGTGGCCGGCGCCGTCGACGACCACGCCCTGCACGTCCGAGGCCGCCGGCCTCATGCCGTCGGCCACGTGGTCGCCGTAGCTCTCCGCACCGCCGATGGCCAGGACCGGCATCGGCAGGGTTCGAGTGGCGCGTTCCTGGTTCTGCGCCATCGTCGCGTCCCAGGCGCGATAGAACCCGAGGCCGCCGGCGAGCGACTTCGGGTCGGCGAAGTTGCCGATGTAGTAGTCGATGACCTCCGGCGGCAGCGGCGGGCCGCCCTGGATGGCGAACTCGTAGCCGAAGTAGGCGTCCTCGTGCCCCTGGATGAGCTGCTCGGCGATCTTGCCGGCCCGGTTGAACGGGATGTGCCACAGCTTGTCGTTCAGCGGCGCGGGAACGAACAGCGGCGGCGCGGGCACCACGCCGGGCGCACCCGGGATCTCGGCGGCGATCAGGCGCTCCACTCGTTCGGGATGGTCGGCGGCCAGCGCGTAGCTGATGACCATGCCGGTGTCATGGCCGGCCACCGCGAACCGCTCATGACCGAGCTGGGTCATCAGAGCGGCCAGGTCGTTCGCCAGTGTGCCCGCGTCGTACCCGTCCTCGGGCTTGTCGGACAGCCCCATGCCGCGCTGGTCGACGGCGACGACGGTGAAGTCGTTCGCCAGCGCCGGCATGACGAAGCGCCAGGCGTACCAGGACTCGGGCCACCCGTGCACCAGCAGCAGAGCGGGTCCGTCGCCCCCCAGGACCACGTGCTGTTGAACGCCGTTGGCCTCGACGATCCTGCTGGAGAAGATGTCGCTGAAGCCCGGTGGCAGCTGCGGTGCTCGGGATACCGATCCGGGGCCGTCCACAGCCCGGAATCGTGTGATGTCTGTAGCCATCGGGGATTGTCCTTTCAATCACCTCGGGAAGCCCGGCGCCGGCAGGAGCAGGGCGCCACCGATGCTGTCGCCGGCGATGCCCGGACCGCGCCCGGGACAACCCCCGGCCTCATCCCGGGTCCAGCAGGTCGGGCCCGGGGCATCGAGCAGACCGGGGAGCGACCGGTGTTACTCCTGGGTGCGCCCAAGGCGCGTGGTCGGGGAGTGTTCACGTCATGTCCGGCGCCCCGATGCCAACACTTGACGGAACGACCACGTGGATCAACTCGCCGCCGCTCGGCTCGGTCGAGCTGCGCGGACGCGTCGTACTGGTCAACTTCTGGACCTTGACGTGCATCAACTGGCTGCGCACAGTGCCGTACGTGCGGGAGTGGTCCCGGATCTACGCGGGCGACGGGCTGGTCGTCGTGGGTGTGCACACGCCAGAGTTCGATTTCGAGCACGAACTCGACCTGGTGGCGCGGGCGACACGGGACCGTGAGATCGACTATCCCGTGGCCGTCGACAACGACTACGCGGTCTGGAGCGCGTTCGACAACCACTACTGGCCAGCGGCCTACCTGATTGACAGAGAGGGTTTCCTTCGCGGCCAGCACTTCGGCGAGGGCAGCTACGAGCGCATCGAGCGGGCGCTGCAACAGCTCCTCGACGTGAGTCGTCCCCTGGCCACCGTGATCGGGGAGGGGGTCGAGGAGGAGGCCGACTGGCCCCATCTGCACAGCCCCGAGACGTACTTGGGCTCCAGCAGGACCACGAACTTCGCCTCTGCCAACGGCGCCCCTGTCGAGGACCGCCAGCACTTCCGTCTTCCTGCAGACCTGGCCCTCAACCACTGGGCGCTAGCGGGCGAATGGACGATCGGCCATGAGTGCGCGGCGCTGCACCAGCCGGGAGGCTCGCTCGCCTACCGATTCCACGCCCGGGACGTGCACCTGGTGATGTCCACGACCGCCACGGAGGCCACGCCGTTCCGGGTCCTGCTCGACGGTGCCGCGCCGGGAGCGGCGCACGGTGTCGACCTCGATGCAGGCGGGTACGGCGTGCTGCGCGAAGGAAGGATGTACCAGCTGGTCCGGGCGCGGGACGTGCGCGAACGCCTCGTCGAGGTCAGCTTCTCCCGGCCGGGCGTTCGCGCGCACGCATTCACCTTCGGTTAGGACAGGTGACACGCCGAGTAGTGAGAGATACTCTCATCACGCGGGGAGGAAGGGCGATATGGCGGGAACGCCACAGCCCGAGCGTTCGAACCCCGCACGGCTCTCTCGGAATCAACATCGGCCGGCTCCGTGAGTCTGCTCGGTCGGGGCACAGAGTGTGCGGCACTGGATCGGATCAGGGCCGACGTTGTCGGCCGGGGTAGCCGGGTCCTGGTGCTGCGAGGCGACCCCGGAACCGGCAAGAGCGCGCTGCTCGGGTACCTGAAGGACGACCTGCACGATTGGCTGACACTCTCGGTCAACGGCGTGGAGTCGGAGAGCGAGTTCGTGTACGGCGGCCTGCACCAGCTGTGCGCACCACTTCTCGAGCAGCACCTCGACCGGCTGCCCGCTCCGCAAGCGGGTGCCCTCGCGATCGCCTTTGGCCTGGCCTCGGGAGCGCCACCTGACCGGTTCCTCGTCGGGCTCGCAGCCCTTTCCCTCATCGCGGACGCGGCCGAGCGCCAGCCCCTTGCCTGCTTCATCGACGACAGCCAGTGGCTCGACCCGACCTCGGCACAGGTGCTGAGCTTCGTCGCGCGACGACTGCTGGCCGAGCCGGTCGCGCTGATCTGCGCCACCCGTGCGGGACCGGGCGACGACGTGCTGGGTGGTTTGCCTGAGCTGAGCGTGCACGGGTTGACCGACGAGGACGCGCGCGCCCTGCTGCTCAGTGGCGTCCACGGACCCATGGACCCGGCGGTCGTCGATCAGATCATCGGAGAGAGTCACGGCAACCCGTTGGCACTCCTTGAACTCCCCCGGACCTGGCTGCGGAGCGATCTCGCGGGAGGCTTCGGGGTGCCGGACACGTCCAGCACCACCGCAAACAAGATCGAGCGCAGTTATGACCTCCGGCTGGCTCAGCTCCCGCCCGAGACCCAGCTGCTCGCCCTGGCCGCCGCAGCCGAGCCGCTCGGCGACCCGGTCCTGCTGTCCAAGGCGGCCGACCTGCTCGGGACAGAGATCACCTTGACGCACTCCGCGGTCGACGCGGGCCTGCTCGAGTTCGGTGACCGAGTGCGATTCGCGCACCCCTTGGCCCGCTCCGCCACCTACCACCGCGCCAGCACCGACGATAGGCACCTCGTCCACCATGCCCTGGCCGCCGCGACCGACGCGCGGACCGACCCGGACCGCCGGGCCTGGCACCTGGCCCGCGCGACCGTGACCCCAGACGAGGTCGTGGCCGCTCAGCTCGAGCTCTCTGCGGGCCGCGCTCAAGCACGCGGCGGGCTCGCCGCCTCCGCCGCCTTCCTGACCCGCGCGACGGAGCTGACTCCGGATCGGACCCTGCGGTCCGGACGCGCTCTCCAGGCCGCCTTCGCTCACCTTCAGGCCGGTTCGTTCGACACTGCACGCCGACTGCTCGCCCAGGCCGCGGACGGGCCGCTCGACGACCGGCAGCGAGCATCGAGTGAGCTCCTGGGAGCTCAGCTGACCCTCGCGGCCAGTCGAGGCAACGACGCCGCGGCACCGCTCCTCGCGGCCGCGCAGGGTCTGGAATCGCTGGACATCAACCTGTCGCGCGAGACGTACCTGGATGCCTTCACGGCCTCCTTGTTCGGCGCCCGGCTCAACGTCACCGTCGACGCTGCCGACGTCGCGGCCGCCGCGCGACGTGCGCCGCGCCCCGTGCTCAGCGAGCCGCGGGCCGTCGATCTCCTGCTCGACGCCTACACGGAAATCACCCGCGACTACCAGCAGGCCATCCCGGTGTGCCGGGCAGCCATCGACCGCGTCCGGGCCGACATCGAGGTTGACGAAGCAGAGCTGCGGTGGTTCTGGCACGGGGCGGTCCTGTCGCTCGAGCTCTGGGACGACCAGCACGCGTACCTGTTCTCGGAGCATCACACCAGTGCCGCCCGCAGCTCGGGGGCGCTGAGTCAGCTGGCGCTTGCGCTGAGCTCGCACACCCCGGTGCTGGTGTTTCGAGGTGAGCTGACAGCTGCGAAGTACGCCGAGGGCGAGGCGGAGGCCGTGCAGGAGGTCACCGGTATCAAAGGCGCGCCGTACGGCACTCTGATCGTGAAGGCGTGGCTGGGAATGGAGGCCGAGACCAACCAGCTTGTCGACGCCACCCTCGCCGAAGCAACCGCCCGTGGTGAGGGCATCGGTATCGCAGTGAGCCAGTACGCGCGAGCCGTGATCTGCAACAGCATCGGTCAGTACGACGCGGCCAGGGTCGCCGCCTCGCAGGCAACTGCCGACTCGGCGGAGCTGGTCGCCCACAACTGGGGGTTGGGTGAGCTCGTCGAGGCTGGTGTACGAAGTGGGCGGATCGACCTGGCGACCGAGGCTCACCAGCGCCTGGCCCGCAAGGCATTCTCGAGCGGCACGGACTGGGCACTCGGGATGGAGGCTCGCTGTCGCGCCATGATCGCCGACGCCGAGGAAGCCGAGAACTCCTACCGCCTCTCCATCGAGCACCTGGGCCGAACCACGGTTCGATCCGAGCTGGCGCGCAGCCACCTGCTCTACGGTGAATGGCTCCGACGTGCCAACAGGCGGAAAGACGCTCGCGCCGAGCTCAGCATCGCTCACGAGTCGTTCCAGGCGATGGGCATGGCGGCCTTCGCCGCGCGAGCCCGAGGTGAGCTGCTGGCCACGGGTGCCACCATCCGTCGGCGCACGGTCGAGGCAGAGCATGACCTGACTGCGCAAGAGGCCCACATCGCGAAGCTGGCGCGCGACGGAATGTCCAATACGGAGATCGGCGCCCACCTCTTCCTCAGCGCGCGCACCGTCGAGTGGCACCTGGGCAAGATCTTCAGGAAGCTCGACATCACGTCCCGCCGGCAGCTCAGGTCAGGTCACCACCAGTACGGCTAAGCCGCTCGCCTCCGGACGCGATGCTGCCAACACCAGTGGTCCCCGGGTCGCCGCTGGCCACAGGGGTTCGCAACCGGGGTTCAGCACGGGTGTGACGGACCGAGGTGTGAGACGAGGCTCCGTTCGATCACCAGACCACTTTCGGTCGTGACGAACAGGAGACTTCGCATGATCAAGCCCCGTCGCACCACCCTTCCCGGCCGGCCCCGGCGCTCCACGACCGTGCGTCTGATCGCAGCTGCGGCCGCGATCGTCCTCGCCGCAGCCGGTGCCGCGGCCTGGACGACCTTCTCGGGACCGGGCGGCGCAGCCGCCTCCGCGTCGTCGACCCAGACCCGTCCGACGGCCCACAGCGTCGGCTCTGCCGCCAATTCACCGGGGCTGCCCGCCGGGTTCACCAAGACGTTCAAGGACCGGTTCGTCCGCGCCAACGGCATCCGTCAGCACGTCGTGGTCGGCGGGGACGGACCTCCGCTCCTGCTCGTGCACGGATGGCCGGAGAACTGGTACGCCTGGCGCTACGTGATGCCCGAGCTCGCCAAGAACTACACCGTGATCGCCGTCGACCAGCGCGGCATCGGGCTGACCGAGAAGGTCCGGACCGGCTACGACACCGCGACCCTGGCTGGCGATCTGGCGGCACTGATGACCAAGCTCGGCCACCAACGGTTCGCCGTGGTCGGCCACGACACAGGAATGGTGATCAGCTATGCGCTGGCGGCCGACTACCGAGACCGCGTCGCCCGCCTGGCCGTCGCCGAGGTGCCCGGCCCTCCGACCCTGAAGGGCTCCCCGCCCGCCTTCATCGACGACGCGCACAACGAGAAGCTCTGGCACATCTCCTTCAACCGGGTCAACGACGACCTGATCCTCGACATGGTGAGCAGCAACGCCGACGCCTACTACCGGTACGAATACGAGATCCAGGGCGGCGGCACGACTCCGCCCAAGTCCGCAATCAAGTACTACATCGACCTGTACACCGACAACCGCGCCGCACTGCGAGCCGGCTTCGGCTTCTACCGCGCCTGGGACGCGACCACGGCGCAGAACGCCGCCCGACAGGTGACGCCGTTGACCATCCCCGTCCTGGGCATCGGTGGCGTCAACAGCTGGGGACCGGCCGTTGGTGGGGCCATGGGTGGGTTCGCGACCAACGTCCAGACGGCGGTCATCCCCGGGGCCGGTCACTGGGTCGCCGAGCAGGCGCCCCGCAGCCTGCTCGCCACCCTGGTCCCCTTCCTGGAGCCGTACCGCACCGGCTCCTGAACGAGTGGCCGGACGGAGCAGTGGGCGGGCACCCACTGCTCGGTCCGGCCAACTAGGACAGGCGGCCTCTCAGGGAGTCGTAGATCTCGCGAGTGATCTCATCCAGCGCAGCATCCTGCGCGTACCGCCACTGGATCAGGGCCAGTCTTTGCACCGCCATGCAGACGGCAGCGTCGAGGAGGGTGCCGACGGTGGGCTCGACTTCCTGACGAGCCGACGCCAAGGCGGTAGCCAGGACGTCCTCGAACCTGCGCTCGACGGCGAAGGTGCGCCACACGAGGGCTTCGTTCGCCAGGACGATCTCGTCGCGCAACACCCGGACCTCATTCTGCTCCTCGAAGAACGCCGAGCAGCGCTCCAACATCTGGCGGAGCTGGTCGACCGAGGAGGCTCTCGGGTCCACCGACTCCCCGATCGCGCGACCCATCGCCAGGAACGCCGGCTCGTAGAGGAAGATCACGCCTTCCTTCGAACCGAAGTAGCGGTAGAAGGTGGCCGGCGCGACCTGCGCCCGCGCACAGATCTCGGCGACAGTCACTTCGCCGAAGCCATGCTCAGCAAACATCGACAGGGCGATCTTCTCGACGCGGCGCCGAGACGCGGCGCGCTTGTCCCCACGCTCGACCAAATAACGGGGCGGCGCAGGGTGTGGGGCTGGACGATCATCGCCCGCGCCCGCTTTCCCCGCGTCAGCACCCATCAAGAGGACCAGTCTCCATTCGGCCCGGTCCGCACGCGTGCCCGACCACTCTTCATTTGCGCTTCACCCTCCATCGCGGCGCTTCGACTGCACCCAGAATCTGCCTCGAACCACCGAGGGCGCGCCCGTGGAACCTACTGGTCTGACAATCGCCGCGAGGCGGCAACAGCGGGTCGACCCGCCCGGCTATTCCCCGTCCTCACCTACTCCGTCGGGGCGGCCACTTCGGTGCCCTGGTCGGAGATGACCAGGAACCGCCCGTGCTCGTAGGTGTAGGTGACGGTGTTGATGGCGTGCCGGCTGAACCCCGGGCGCTCGATCAGGGTGCGGTAGACGATGACGCCGGTGCGGCAGCCCTGGACGGACCTGGTGATCTCGGTCCAGCTCCACTTGGAGGTCTGCGCCTCGAAGTAGCCCGCGAGGGCCTCCATGATCGCGTCGCGGCCGATGGCGACCTCTCCGACGGCGAACACGCTCGTCGAGTCTGGGTGGTGGACGTCGCGGAAGGCCTCGGCGTCGTAGTCGCGGAAGGACTCCATGTCCTGGCGTTGCGCCTGGTCGAACTTCTCCTCGCAGGAGGGATGGTGGTGCCCGCCTCCTCCGGAGCTGGTGGCTGAAACGCCGACGGTCGGGGCCGCGATGGTCGCGGCGGCGGTGAGTGCGACGGCACAGACGGCGAGCTTGCTCATGGGTTCCTCCGAGATGGCTTGGGCGTCCGGCCACGCTAGGTCCGCGCCAGGGCCGGGCAAGACGCCAATCCACGTCCACGAACGTGGGCCACTCCGCGCGCCGTGAGAACTATGGAAGTACGTCGACCAGGGCGGCGAGCGCGCCCCGGTAGGCATGAGCCGGAGGGCGGGCGTAGCCGATCACGAGCCCGCCGGCGCCCGCGTCCTGGTCGTCGCTGACCCGGAACTCGCTCAGCCCGGCCAGGGCGAGGCCCTGCGCCGAGGCCCGCGCGACGACCTCCAGCTCCGTCTGGTGACCTCCGGGCAGCTCGACCAGGCCATGGAGTCCGGCCGGGACGCCGAGGAGCGACAGAGGGCGGGCCCGCGCGGTGAGGGCGTGCTCCAGCGACTCCCGCCGCCGCCGGTAACGCAGCCGCGCAGCCCGGAGGTGCCGGTCGAAGTCGCCGCACTCGACGTACTCCGCCAGGCCCAGCTGCTCGCCGACCCCGGGGTGGAGGTCGCTGCCCTGCCGCACGTGCAGCAGCGGCTCCAGCCACCGACGTGGCACCGCCATCCAGCCGAGCCGCAGCCCCGGTGCCAGGGCCTTGCTCAGCGAGCCGAGGTAGACCACGTGCTCCGGATCGTCCGCCTGGAGCGCTCCGATCCGGGTCTGGTCGTAGCGGAACTCCCCGTCGTAGTCGTCCTCGATGACCACTCCGTCGGTGGCCCGCGCCCACTCGAGCACCTCCGCCCGCCGTGGCGGGCTGAGGGGAACGCCGGTCGGGAACTGGTGCGCGGGGGTGAGCACCACGGAGGCGGCGGGGGTCTGCCAAAGCTGGCCCACGCAGGCACCGGCCGCGTCGAGTGGTAGCGCGGTCACGGTGAGGCCCTGCTGGACCGCCACCCGGCGGTAGATCGGGAAGCAGTGGGACTCCATCGCAACGCTGGCGCCTCGCGTCTGGCTGAGTACGGCGGCCAGCATGCTCAGTCCGTGGGTGGCCCCGTTGCAGATCACGATCTGACCGGCGTTCGTGTGCACCCCGCGCGCCCGACCCAGGTAGGCGGCGAGGGCGGCCCGCAGCCTCGGATGACCCATCGGGTCGCCGTAGGCCAGCGCCTCGGCCGGCGCGGCGAACAGCGCCCGCCGGTAGGCGGCGGTCCACGCGTCGCGGGGGAAGCCGGCGACGTCCGGGACGCCGGGGCGCAGGTCGTAGCGCGGCCGCGGCTCGTCGGCGCCGGAGTCGGTCGTCAAGGTGGCATCGGGGAGGTCGCGCGCCACCGAGGTACCGCGCCCGCGGTGTGCCTCGAACCAGCCCTCCGCCACCAGCAGCGCGTAGGCGTGCGCCACGGTGTTGCGGGCGACGCCGAGGTCAGCGGCGAGCGTGCGGGAGGACGGGAGCCGGGTCCCAGCCTTGAGCCGGCCGCTCCTCACCGCCTCCCGCAGGTCACGCTCCAGCCCGGCCCGCAGACCGCGGCTGCCTAGCTCGACGTGCAGGTCCAGACCCTGCGCTCGGCTGGTCGGCTTCGTCACTGCTCGTCGGTACCCGTGCGAGCTGAGGTCCCGGTCCGTGCAACCCGGGGGATGCGACGATCCGTCTTGGTGTTCGTGAGCAGAGCGAGAGACCGTGCGGACTTCGAGGCGTTCGCGGAGGCCGGCGCGCAGCGCTGGCTGCGGCTGGCCCACGCGCTCAGCGGCGACTGGCACCTGGCGCAGGACGTCGTGCAGACCGTGCTGGCCAAGCTGTACGCCGACTGGCCGCGTCTGGGCCGGACCCGCTCGCCCGAGTCGTACGTACGACGGTGCGTGGTCAACGCGCTGAACGACGAACGGCGCAGGCCGTGGCGGCGCGAGCGCTTCGTGATCGACCGCACCCCGCCGCCGCCGGACGTCTCCTCGGGCCGGGCCCTCGACCACGTCGAGCACCGGGTCGAGCTGGTGGCCGCTACTGCGACAGCTGCCGAGCGGGCAGCGCGCCGTGCTGGTGCTCCGCTACCTGGAGGACCTCGACGTCGAGGAGACCGCCCGCGTCCTCGGCTGCTCCACCGGCAACGTCAAGAGCCAGACGGCGCGTGGCCTGGAGGCGCTGCGCCGGGTCATGCCCGTCAACCAAGGAGGAAACCGATGAGCATCGCAACCGAGAGCGCCGCGCCGGATCCACTCGCCGCCGAGATCGGACGGCTCGCCGGGTACGACGTACCGGTCTCTGTCGACGTGGCCCGAGCCGCCCGGGACGGCCGTCGCCGCGTGCATCGCAGGCGGGTCCGCGTCGGTGCGATGGTCGCTGTCTCTGGCGCGGCCGCCGTGACAGCAGGCGCCGTGAGCGGGCCGTTCACCGGGGCCGACCACGCCAGGGACAGCGGGACCGGCGTGGTCGACTCCCCGACGGCTCCCACTCCCTCCACGACCCAGGCGGGGTGGACGTGGTACACCCAGCCGGTCCTGGAGTATCAGCCCCACGGCGGTGCAGGCGAGCCGATCCCGACAGAACTGCCGGTTCAGCAGCTCCATGAAGCCGGGGTGGTGCAGACTTCCTGGCTGTCGGGAGGTTCGTTCACGCTCGACCCCTCGGCCAGCTTCAGCTGGGCGGGACCGGTGATCAGCGACGACCGCGCCGGCTACATCGAGTTCGGCGTACGCCGCCTCGAGGGCGAACACCTGTGTGACCTGCGAGTGGCACCACCCGCCGCCACCGACCGCACCTGCCACTTCCTGGACGAGGATCGCGGGGCCGCGGCCGTGATCGAGTTCGCGGACAGCGAGCAGGGTCCGACGCGTCTTGTCGCGGTCGCGCACGACGGCTACACGGCCGTGGTCGCATACTCGCTGGGATTCCCGGTGACCGATCGCGAGACGTACGACCCGAACGCGATCCACTGGAGCGGCCGAGGCCCCTACGAGAACAGCTCCGCCACCGCCCCGCCGTTGACCACCATGCCCACCAGCCTGGAGGCGCAGATCAACCTCGCGTGGGCCCAGCTGGGCACCGCGCGACCCTGACGCTGTCAGCCCTCGGGCGGCTTCGGAGCGGCCCCCGACTGCGGTTGCTGCTCGAAGGTGAAGAAGCTGATCCGGCCGTCGGCCTCGAGCACTGCGTACTCGATGTCCGACGTACGGCGGATCCCCTGCTCGCGCGCCGACACGAGGAGGTCCGCCACCGAGAGCCGTTGTCTTCGCATGGTCGCGTCGTCCAGCCGGCCGTCGCTGACCACGAGCACGGCGCGGCCGGTGATCAGGTCGCGGCTGCGGGGGAACCGCCACTGGGTCCACGACAGCGCCACCGTCAAAAGGGCGAACGTGCCGACGGCCAACACCGCCCCGGTGACGGAGTAGTCCTGCTGGGTGACGCCCTGCTGGACCATGTCGCCCATGGTCACGTAGAGGAGCAGCTCGAAGGTGCTCAGCTCACCGAGCGTCGAGCGGCCGACCGCCCGGGTCACCGCCCACAGGAACAGGAAGACGATCAGGGCACGCACCACGATCTCCACGGGTCCTCCTCACGGCAGCAGTCGGGTGTGGATGTCGACGACGGCGACCTGGCGTCCCGCCACCAGGACACCGAGCGTGGCATCGCGCCCGCGCTGGGCGGCCGGTTGGATGTAGGCGTCGTACGCCACGGTGAGGGTGTCGCCCTCGGGCGGTGCGTCGAAGGTCAGGTAGAGCGTGTCCGCGTCGCGGCTCGTCGAGGACGGCTCGGGGTGGAACCCCTGCGTCTCGAAGATGTCGAGGTAGTCGCCGGTCAGCGCCAGCGTGACCTCCTTGCCCAGGCCTCCCTCGTGGCGCACCGTGGCGGTGAACGGCACGTCGAGCCCGGCCCGGGCAGTCGCGGCGTAGTGCAGCCGCACCGACCATCCGTCCTCGGCCGCGGCCGTGCTCGCGTCGCGCACCCCGAGCAGCCCCGCCAACCCGGCGGCGACGACCACCGCCAGCACCACCAGGAAGACGCGTCGCCAGCGAGCGCCCATGACGTCCTGGCGCTGGCTCTCCAGCCCCTCGAGCGTCGTGTCCGGCAGGTTCAGCACGCCGCTGCGGTATCCCGCGTCGGCGCCGCTCACTCCCAGACGCGCTACTTCGAGGGCTGCGGGGTCTTGCAGTCCACCTTCGGGTTGACGCCGACGTAGTTGAGCGGCCCCGCCACGATCGTCAGCACCGTGTCGCTGGTCGCCTTGCAGCTGACCTTGCGGTCGTCGCCGAAGTAGCCGCGTTGCGCGGCCGCCAGCACACCGACCAGCAGCCAGATGACGACCACGGCAGCAATGACTGTTCTCATGGGTTCCCCCTCAGGTAGTGACCACGCAGGTACCCGACGACGGAATCGACACACGCCCGCGCTCACCCCTACGGGTGACACATCGGGGATGCGCGCGTCCGTCCGGCGACCCGCGGGTACCCGACGACATGCGCTTCGGATACTTCCTGTCCTGCGAGGAATACTCGCCCGCCCAGCTGGTCGAGCAGGCCGTAGCCGCCGAGAAGGCCGGCTTCGAGGGGCTGTGGATCAGCGACCACTACCACCCCTGGAACGACGAGCAGGGCCAGAGCCCGTTCGTCTGGGGCATGATCGGCGCCCTGTCCCAGGCCTGCTCGCTGCCCGTCACCACGGCCGTCACCTGCCCCACGACGCGCGTCCACCCCGCGGTGATCGCCCAGGCCGCGGCCACGGCCGCCGTCCAGCTCGAGGGCAGGTTCGTCCTGGGGGTCGGCACAGGGGAGGCGCTGAACGAGCACGTGCTCGGCGACCCGTGGCCTTCGGCCGACGTCCGCCTCGAGATGCTCGAGGAGGCCGTCGAGCTGATGCGCCGGCTCTGGACCGGCGACGTCGTGACCGTCCAGGGCACGCACTACGACGTCGACACCGCGCGGATCTACACACTGCCGGACGAGCCACCGCCGGTCTACGTTTCGGCGTTCGGCCCGAAGGCGCTCGACCTGGCCGCTCGCATCGGGGACGGGTTCATCAACACCGCCGACGACGCGGAGGCCGTCGCGTCGTTCAAGGAGAAGTCCGGCGGGAAGCCCTGCCAGGGTGGCGTGAAGGTCGCCTGGGCGGACACCGAGGACGAAGGCGTCGACCACGCGCACCGGCTCTGGGCCAACGCCGGGCTGCCGGGCGAGCTGGCGCAGGTACTGCCGAGCCCGCAGCACTTCGAGCAGGCCTCGGAGCTGGTCACCCGCGATTCGACTGCTGAGAGCATCGTCGCCGGCAACGACGTCGAGCGGCACGTCCAGCAGCTCCGCGACTACGTCGACGCGGGCTACGACGAGGTGTACGTCGCCAACATGGGCCCGAACTATCTGGCGATGATCGAGGCGTACGGCCGCGACGTACTCCCCGCCCTTCGCGACTGATCGACGGATCGGGAAAGGCGCGAGGATGGCGACGAACCGAAGGGTCATGGCGGCGAGCCCGGCGCAGGTCTGGGAGGTGCTGGCCGACGGCTGGCTGTACCCGCTGTGGGTCGTGGGCGCCTCCCGGATGCGGGAGGTGGACGAGGGCTGGCCGCAACCGGGCGCGAAGCTGCACCACTCCGTAGGCACCTGGCCGCTGCTCCTCGACGACGAGACCGAGTCGCTGGAGTGCCGGGTCGAGTCGTTGCTGAAGCTGCACGCGCACGCCTGGCCGAGCGGTCGCGCCGAGGTGGTCATCCGCCTGCTGCCGAACGGCGTGGAGACCGAGGTGGTCATCGAGGAGCAGGCCACGGCGGGCCCCGGCGCACTGGTGCCCGCCCCGGTTCAGGATCCCCTGCTCCACTGGCGCAACACCGAGAGCCTGCGTCGCCTCGCCTTCCTTGCCGAAGGACGCGCTGGGCCGGCAGCCGGACCATTTCGCTGATGGGTGCGCGGCGATTTTCCACCCCTCTGGGTGAGCATCCGGTGGGCGCCTGCCGGGCACTTTCGGGCAACACACCTCCTCCTGGACCCGAGACCAGTCAGAGGAGCCCCAGAACGCCCCGTCCCTTGCGCAGCGCGACGGGGCGTTCTCCTGATCCCCTCTCGGGTACCTGCCCCCAGGAGGGAACATGAACCAGGATTCGCAAGCGCCCGAAAAGGAGCACGACGAGGAGCGCGACGAGAGCGCGGCCGAGCGCGAGGACCGCAAGTACGCCGACCTGCTGCAGGAGCTGCGCGTCATCCAGACCAGCGCCCAGCTCACCGCCGGCTTCTTGCTGACGTTGCCGTTCCAGCAGCGCTTCTCGGACCTGACCACCAACCAGGAACGGTTCTACCTCGTGCTCGTGGTGCTGGCCGCGCTGGTCACCGCCGTGGTGCTCAGCCCGGTGGCCACCCACCGGCAGCTGTCCGGGCGTCGGGTGAAGGACCGGGTGGTCGACGCGGCGCACACCTTCGTTTCGATCGCGCTGGCCCTGCTGGCGCTACTGGCGACCGGGATCGTGGTCTTCATCTTCGACGTGATCGTGGACTTTGAGACAGCGGTCGTGGTCGGTGGCGTGCTGCTGGCGCTGCTCGCCGCGCTGCTGATCGTCGTACCCCGGGTGTTGGTGGGGACGTCCGACCGGACCGACTAGTCCCTGACGTCCTTCGGCAGCTCAGGCGGCGCGGAAGATCCGCTTGGAGAACTCGTAGGTGTTCTTGTTGAGCGGGGTGTCGCTGCTGGTCCGGAACTTGTCGAAGTAGCCCTCGAACTTGGCGTCGTTGTCGAGGTCGCCCTCGAAGATCACGCGCATGTAGCCGCTCCACCGCACCCACTTCGGGGAGTGCACGCAGCGCGACGGGAGGACGAGCTTGATCTTGTTGCCGGCGAGCTTCGGGGTCGCGGCGCCGCAGTCGACCGGCACGCCGTGCGGGTTGCGGATGACGACGGTGGGCGTCTTGCCCGGCGAGAACTGAGCGATGACGCCGTAGTAGCGGCCCACCTTCTCGGTCTTCTTCAGGATGCTGGAGAGCGAGAACGCCGCCGAGGTGTCGACGTTGCGCAGCGTCACGGTGATCCGGATCGTGTCGTGGCGGTAGGTCACCACCTGACGGACCATGTCGGCGCTGGCGTTGCCGGGGGCGTTCTTCCAGTGGCAGCCCGGCTTGCAGTCGAGCGCCGCCACGTCGTGTGCGGGGTCGACCCCCACCCACTGACCGGCCTGAGCGGGCCCGGCCAGCCCCAGCACGGCCATGGACATGCCGACCAGCGCCGCAGCGGCCCTGGTGATGGCCCGAGCGTTCATTGGTTCCCCCGATTCGATGGCGCGCAGCGAAGGCGTCCGCTGCAGGACGCCGCAACGGTACCCGCAACCGCCGCCGCCCGAGGTGCCCTGCGCCGCCTGCGGTCCAGACCAGGCGGAACCAAAGGAGGACACTGACGTTGGGAAGGGACACAACGTCGGTACGCGCATCCCCCCGTGCGAACCGACTGGCGGCGCCCCGCCCCACAGACGGGGCGCCGTTCTCGGGGGGACGAGAACTACTTCGAAGAATCGTGCTGAGGCCTGTCGTATCGGCAGTCGCCCGCTCGTGGAATGAGTGATGGAGCGACACGGAGTCGCCCCCCCTTCCACCAGGAGAGCGACATGACCACCACCACCTTCACCCCGGCCACCACCGCACCCGAGACCACCCAGCAGACCCGGCCCGCACAGGCCCAGGGCACCCGGGTCACCTGGAAGCGCGGCCTCGCGACGGGCGTCGTAGCCGCCGTCGTCGTGACCGCCGTCGCCGGCGTCTTCCAGGCCGCTGGCCACACGCTGAGTGTCGTCGACGGTCCCATCCCTCTGGGCAGCTTCGTGCAGATGGTCCTGCTGTCGACCGTGATCGGCATCGTGATCGCCCGCCACACCAGCCGGACGACCTACTACCGAGTCACCGTGGCCCTGACCGTGCTGTCGTTCGTCCCGGACCTCGCGTTGGGCGACGGGTACGTCAACAAGGTCGGCCTCATCCTGACCCACGTGGTCGCCGCCGCGATCATCGTGCCGCGACTCGCGCGCCGCTGAGCCCGGCCCGCTCTCGGGAACTCTCCGCACGGCAGACTGAACCTGCGCCCGGCGCCGTCCGTACGTCGAGTGGAGGTGTGTCCTGAGGTCATGGCCGAGAACCCGACCGCGATGATGCAGCAGCTGCACGACGAGCATGCGCCCGCGTTGTGGGGTTTCTGCCTGCACCTGACCGGCGACCCGATCCGGGCCGAGGACGTCGCCCAGGAGACGCTGCTCCGGGCATGGCAGCACTACGAGGTGCTCGACGAGGCCCGTGGGTCGGTCCGGTCGTGGCTGTTCACGGTCGCCCGCAACATCGTCATCGACGAGTGGCGGAGCAAGAGGTTCCAGAACGAGCGCCCCACCGACCAGCTGCCCGAGCCCGGCGACGCGGTCGACCAGACCGACACCCTGCTCCAGTCGTGGGTGGTCGCCGAGGCGATCACCCAGCTGTCCAGCGACCACCGAGCCGTGCTGCTGGAGTGTTACTACCGGGGCCGCTCGGTGGCCGAGGCCTCGCGCCGGCTGGGCGTACCGGAGGGCACGGTCAAGAGCCGGACCCACTACGCCCTGCGCGCCCTGCGGCTCGCCCTCGAGGAGATGGGGGTGGGAGCGGCATGACAACCTGCGGGCACGACCAAGAGGACGGCGCCTATGTCCTCGGCGCCCTTTCCCCCGAGGACCGGGTCGCCTTCGAGCGACACCTGCCGACCTGCCCCGAGTGCGCCCAGTCGGTGCGGGAGCTGGCCGGGCTGCCGGGGCTGCTGGCCAGGGTGCCGGTCGAGATCCTCGACCCCGAGAAGCTGCCGATGCCGGTCCCCGAGACCCTGCTGCCCGCGCTGGTGCGCCGCGTACGCCGGTCCCAGCTCCGGCGCATGTGGATCACCGGCGGCCTGGTCGCCGCCGCGGCGACGATCGCGATCGGCGCGGTGGTCGTCGCCTCCCTGGGCAGCGGTGACGACGACCCGGCGAGCGCCGCACCGACGGTGGCGCCCACGGCCACAGCCACGGTCACCGCAACGACCACACCCACGACCACCCCCACGACGGCGCCCACCACCGCCGCGCCGGTGCTGATGACCCCCGTCGGCCCCGAGCCGATCTCGGGCTGGCTCTCGCTCACCCAGGTCGGCTGGGGCACCCGCCTCGACCTCGAGTGCAGCTATGCGCAGCAGATCGAGGGCTACAGCGACCCGTCGTGGTCGACGTACACGATGTACGTGCACACCACCGACGGCCACACCGAGCGGGTGGCCTCGTGGAAGGCAGTGCCCGGCAAGACGATGAAGCTCTCGGCGGCCACCGCCTCCGACGTCGACGACATCACCAACGTCGAGGTCCGCACCGCCGCCGGGAAGACGGTCCTCGAGCTCACCTGACCAACGCTGGTTGAGGAGCTCGCGCTGGGAGGTGATCGGGTCCCAACCCCGGGTTACGAGGCAACGAGTAAGGCCGCAGAGCGCCCTCCTCAACCACCGGCGGCGCAACGCTGGTTGAGGAGCTCGCGCTAGCGAGCGTCTCGAAACCACCCCAGCACGCGCTGGGAGGTGATCGGGTCCCAACCCCGGGTTACGAGGCAACGAGTAAGGCCGCAGAGCGCCCTCCTCAACCACCGGCGGCGCAACGCTGGTTGAGGAGCTCGCGCCAGCGAGCGTCTCGAAACCACCCCAGCACGCGCTGGGAGGTGATCGGGTCCCAACCCCGGGTTACGAGGCAACGAGTAAGGCCGCAGAGCGCCCTCCTCAACCACCGGCGGCGCAACGCTGGTTGAGGAGCTCGCGCCAGCGAGCGTCTCGAAACCACCCCAGCACGCGCTGGGAGGTGATCGGGTCCCAACCCCGGGTTACGAGGCAACGAGTAAGGCCGCAGAGCGCCCTCCTCAACCACCGGCGGCGCAACGCTGGTTGAGGAGCTCGCGCTAGCGAGCGTCTCGAAACCACCCCAGCACGCGCTGGGAGGTGATCGGGTCCCAACCCCGGGTTACGAGGCAACGAGTAAGGCCGCAGAGCGCCCTCCTCAACCACCGGCGGAGCTGCCGAAGGCCTGCAGGAAGCGGTCGCGGAAGGTGTCCATCCGCCAGACCGTGGCGTCCGGGGAGGGGCGCAGGCCGTCCTGCCAGCCCCAGCCGCCGATCCGACCCATGACGGCCGGGTCCTGGGCGATCACGCTGATCGGCACGTCGTGGCCGGCGTCCTCGCCGCTGACGTAGGTGTGCGGCTGGTGGTCGCCGAGGACGAGCACGACGAGGTTGGGGTCGTTGTAGGTCGTCAGGAACGACGTGAGCGCCTGCCAGGAGTACTCGAGGGACTCGCCGTAGACCCGCTTGACCGCCTCGGGGTCGCGGAAGACCTCCTTCGAGCTCTCCCCCTGCTCGGGCATCCCGTCGTAGACCGAGCCGTCGCCGACCTGGTCCCACGGGATCATGTGGGGCAGCGGCGTCCACGGGTGGTGGCTGGAGATCAGGTCGATCTCGGCCATCACCGGGCGCCGGTCGGCCGGGGCGAGCTCGCGGCGGCGGAAGTCCTCGAGGGTGTACTGGTCGGGCATGGGGGCGTAGCCGAACTTGGGACCCTCGTAGTCGACGTTGCGGGAGTCGTAGTAGCCCTCGAAGTCGTAGAAGTCCCGCCCCTCCGGCCAGTCCTCGGTGTTGGCCGGGACGTCGAAGACGGTCCGCCAGCCGGCCTGTCCGAACAGGCTGGTCAGCGTCATCCGGTCCGCGCCGAGCAGCTGCCGGTAGCGGCGCTCGCTGTCGACCCAGAGCCCGGACTGCAGGCTGGCGTGCGCCAGCCAGCTGCCGGCGCCGAACGTGGGCGAGGTGAGGAACGCGGTCTGCGCGTCGTACCCCGCGGCCGCCAGCTCCTGGGTGCTCTGGTCGAGCACCTGCGTGACCCCTTCGGAGTACGACGTGTCCTGGACGGCCACCCGCCCGTAGCTCTCCACGAACACGAGCAGCACGTCCTTGCCGGCCAGCCCGGAGAGCAGTGCCTGCGGGTCCGCGGCGGCACGCTCGGCGTACGGGTCGGTGTCGATCTCGCGGGAGAACTCCTGGACGTCGGCGAGGTCGGCGCGGACCAGCTGTACCTCGTCGACGGTCAGTGCCGCGGCACTGGTGGAGACGCCTGGCACCCCGGTGGCGAGGCCGAGCGCCCATGCCGTCACCAACGCCGTGGCGGCACCGAGCGAGATCCGGCGGTGGCCGGAGGCCACCTTCACCAGGCGCACCATCGCGAGTGGTACGCCCACCAGCACCGCCAGCGTGCCCAGGCCGGCCAGCACCGCGACCACCCGGGCCCAGCCGGCACCGATCGAGTCACCCAGCACCCCGATGCCGGGGCCGAGGTAGGACCAGTCCCCGACAGGGGCGAAGTCGCGGTCGAAGACCGTGTTGAACGCCAGGTCCAGCACCTTGACCAGCAGGAGCACGCCCAGCAGCAGGCCGGACGCTGCCGCGAGCGAGAGCCGCAGCCGCCGCCACGGGACCAGGGACAGGGCGATCACCACCAGCACCTCGAGCGGGAGCCGCAGCAACGCGGTCAGGGTCAGGTCGTCGCGGTCGGTCGGAGCGACGAGCGCCAGCCACACCACCAGGAACGCGAGCACGGTGCCGTAGGGCACCACCAGCGGAGCCGCCGGAGCCCGCCAACGATCGACCGCCTCGTGCAGGAACGACTCGGCGAGCAGCACCGCCACGGCCGCGACCGCAACGGTCGCCACGAGGTCGGGCAGCGGGAGCACGGCCGCGGCGGCGAGGACGACCCCGACCAGCACCGCGACCGTCTTGCACCAGAACCGGGGCCGGGCCGGGAGCGACCGCAGCGGGCCGACCAGTCTGAAAAACGCCCCGAACACGTAGTGCGCCAAGCCGATCCCGAGCACCCACCAGCCGACGTCGGCAGCGACGATCGCGCTGAGCACCAGGATCAGCAGCGCGTCGGCCTCCTGGTCGAGCCGAGCACCGAGCTCGGACGTCGTACCCGTGGCGCGGGCCAGACGGCCGTCGACGAGGTCGGTCAGCAGTGCGACCGTGACCAGGACCCCGATCAGCCAGGCTGATCCGTCCAGGAGCGCGGCCACCCCGACCGCCACCGCGAGGACGACTCTGCCGCCGGTGACGACGGTGGCCGGGCTGACGGGGTGGTCAACCTTCGTCTGAACCTGAAGCACGTTGCCTCCGTGTGATGGGTACGAGTAGGGACACGGTCCCAACGGTCTCCAGGTTCAAGATCGGCATGAGGCGAGCAGCCCGGGAGGGGGTGGACGCAGTGCAGGAGCTGGCCTTCTGGGTGAGCCCCGGACGCGGCGAGATCCGGCCCGTCACCGTCCCCCAGCCCGGCCCCGGGCAGGTCCTGGTCCGCACCCTCCGCTCCGGCGTGAGCCGCGGCACCGAGACGCTGGTGTTCCGGGGAGCCGTCCCGCCCGACCAGCACGAACGGATGCGGGCGCCGCACCAGGACGGTGACTTCCCCGGGCCGGTGAAGTACGGCTACCTCAACGTCGGCCTGGTGGAGGCCGGACCACCGGCCCTGCTCGGCAAGACCGTGTTCTGCCTGCACCCGCACCAGACGGCGTACGTCGTCCCGGCTGCGGACGTGACCGTGGTGCCCAAGGACGTCCCCGCAGATCGGGCGGTGCTGGCGGGGACCGTCGAGACCGCGGTCAACGCGCTCTGGGACGCGGCGCCCCTGGTCGGCGACCGGGTCAGCGTGGTCGGTGCCGGGATGGTCGGCTGCTGCGTGGCTCGGCTGCTGTCCGCGATCCCCGGCATCGACGTCACCCTGGTCGACGTCGAACCGACCCGGGCCGAGGTGGCCGAATCCCTGGACGTCGCGTTCGCCCATCCCTCCGACGCTCAGGGCGGGCGCGACCTGGTCGTGCACGCAAGCGCCACCGAGGCCGGGCTGCAGCGCTCGCTGGAGCTCCTGGCACCGGACGGGGAGGTGGTCGACCTGAGCTGGTACGGCGACACCCCGGTCCGGCTCGACCTCGGAGGCGCCTTCCACTCGGGGCGGTTGCGGGTGCGCGCCAGCCAGGTCGGCGAGGTGGCCCTCTCCCGGCGGCACCGGCGGACCCGCGGTGAGCGGCTCGCGCTGGCCCTCGACCTGCTGCGCGACCCGGCGTACGACGCGCTGTTCACCGGCGCCTCGGCCTTCGCGGACCTGCCCGAGCTGATGGCGGACCTGAGCACCGGCAGGCGGGCCGCCCTCTGCCACACGATCACCTACCCCACCTCCGACACCCACCGGGAGACCTGATGTTCGGCGTGACCGTCCGCGACCACGTGATGATCGCCCACAGCTTCGACGGGGAGGTCTTCGGGCCCGCCCAGCGGCTGCACGGCGCGACGTACGTCGTGGACGCGACCTTCCGCGGCCCCGACCTCGGCCCGGACGGGATCCTTGTCGACATCGGCCGGGCCGCCGAGGAGCTGAAGAGCGTGCTGACCGCGCTGAACTACCGCAACCTCGACGACGAGGACGAGTTCAAGGGCAGCAACACGTCGACCGAGGCGCTGGCTAGGTGGGTCGCGGACCGGCTGGCCGAGCGATTTGCCGACGAGGACCAGCTCAGCGCGCTAATGGTCACGCTGCACGAGTCGCACGTGGCCTGGGCCAGCTACGAGAGGCCGTTATGACCTTGCATCTCCTGGTGCCGACCGTCTTCGCCGATCGGCCGAGTGGCGGCAACGTCTACGACCGCCGGCTGCGGGCCGGCCTGGTCGGGCTGGGCTGGGACGTGGTCACCCACGAGGTCGCCTCGTCGTCCGACGTCGCCTCGGTGCTGCTCGCCGTGCCGGACGACGCCCTGGTGCTGGTCGACAGCCTCGTGGCGTCCTGGGCCGCGGACGACCTGCTGGCGGCCGCGCACCGAGTGCGCCTCGTGGCACTGGTGCACATGGCCTTCGAGTCGCCGGGTGAGCGCGAGCTGTTCGCCGCGTCGGCCGCGGTGGTGACCACCAGCAGGTGGAGCGTGCGCTGGCTGCTCGAGCACTACCGGCTCGAGGGGGACCGGCTACACGTCGCGGTTCCCGGCGTGGAGGTGGCCGACCCGGTGCCCGGGTCCGAGGCGGGCGGCGAGCTGCTCTGCGTCGCCTCGGTGCTGCCGGCCAAGGGCCACGACGTGCTGCTGACCGCCCTGGCCGCGCTCGCCGACCTCGACTGGCACTGCACGCTGGTCGGCCCGCTGGACCTAGACCCCGACTTCGTCGACCAGCTGCGCAAGACGGCCGCAGACACCGGGATCGCCGACCGGGTGGTGTTCGCCGGGCCGCTGGCGCACGACGAGCTCCCGACGGCGTACGCCGGCGCGGACCTGCTGGTGCTGCCCTCCCGAGCCGAGAGCTACGGGATGGTGGTGACCGAGGCGCTGGCCCACGCCCTGCCGGTCGTCGCGAGCGAGGTCGGCGGCGTATCGGAGGCACTCGGGCACGGCGACGACGGCAGCACCCCCGGCGTGCTCGTGCGGCCGGGCGACCCCGACGCCCTGGCCTGCGCGCTGCGCCGCTGGCTCGAGGACCCGCGGCGCCGGCAGCGGCTGCGCCGTTCGGCGGGGCTGCGGCGGCTGACGCTGCCGACGTGGTCGCAGACCACCGCACAGGTGGCCGCGGCGCTGGAGGCGGCGCGATGAGTGTCGAGAGTGTGGATCGAGTCCCAGCCTCGGGTCGCCAGGTTTCGAGACGGGCGCAGAGCGCCCTCCTCAACCATCGGAGCTTCGCCCCCGTTTTCAACCACCGGGTTGTGCGGGTGGCCGGTGGCGCGCTGGTGCTCGGCTTCCTGGTCTGGCAGCTCGGGACCGGGCCGTTCCTGGACGGGCTCCGGGCGACGACTCCGTGGGCGGTCGCGGTGGCGGTCGTCGTGACGGCCGGGACGACGTGGTGCTGTGCCACGCGCTGGTCGCTGGTCTCGGCGCGGTTGGCCAAGAGTGGGCAGAGCCGCGTGCCGGTGCGGACGGCGTACGTCGCCTACTACCGCTCCCAGCTGATCAACGCGACCGTGCCCGGCGGCGTGGTCGGCGACGTGGAGCGGGCGGTTCGGCACGGCTGGCGCGGTGTGGTCTGGGAGCGGGCGCTCGGCCAGGTGGTGCAGGTGGCCCTCGTCGGCGCGCTGCTGCTGCCGGGCGGCTGGCGCTGGGTCGGCCTGGCCGCGGTGGTTCTCGTGGCGCTGGCCGGTGGCGCCGTCCTGCTGCTCTCGACCCTGGCCGTGGCCGGGCACCTCATCGTCTTCCTCGTCGCGGGGGCGTCCGTGGGCGTCGAGCTCTCGCCGCTCCAGCTGCTGCCGATCGGTGCGCTGGTGCTGCTCGGCTCCGCCATCCCGCTGAACGTCGCCGGGTGGGGTCCGCGCGAGGGTGTCGCCGCCTGGGCGTTCACGGCGTTCGGGTCGACGGCGGCGGTCGGGCTGACCGTGTCGGTGACGTTCGGGGTGCTCGCGACGGTGGCCACGCTGCCCGGGCTTCTCTTCCTAGGAGGCCGCCGTGGCTGACCGTCCCTACACGCTGTTGTCGTGCGGCATGTCGCTCGACGGCTTCCTCGACGACACCAGCGACCAACGGCTCCTCTTGTCCAACGAGGCCGACTTCGACCGGGTCGACGAGCTCCGGGCGAGCAGCGACGCGATCCTGGTCGGTGCCGCGACGATCCGCAACGACGACCCGCGGCTGCAGGTCCGCCGCCCCGAGCGGGTCGCCCGGCGGCGGGCCGCGGGGCTGCCGGCCCAGCCGCTCAAGGTCACCGTGACCAACCGCGCCAAGCTCGACGCGGACGCGCGGTTCTTCACCGTCGGCACCGGGCCCAAGCTCGTCTACTGCGCCAGCGACACCGTGGACATGGCAGCCGAGCACTTCTCGTCGGTCGCCACCGTCATCGACGGCGGTCGCCCGGTCGAGCTGCGCCGGGTCGGCGAGGACCTGCACGCGCGCGGCGTACGCCGGCTGATGGTCGAGGGTGGCGGCGAGGTGCACACGCAGTTCCTCACCGAGAGCCTGGCCGACGAGCTGCAGCTGGTGATCGCGCCGCTGTTCGTCGGGCACCAAAACGCCACCCGGTTCGTCGGCGCCGGCCGGTTCCCGTTCTCCGGAAGCCGGCGGGCCCGTCTGGTCGAGACCCGCCCGATCGGGGACGTGGTCCTGCTGCGCTACGCCCTGTCCGCCCGTTTCCAGGAGTCTGCCCCGTGATGACATCGAGCTTGACCCCCGCCACCGTCCGGGCCCGAGTGACGCTGCCGCTCCGGCTCGGCGAGGTCGAAACGGTGGCCGAGGTGGTGACCTTCGACGGGCTGGTCGACGGGCTGGAGCACCTGGCGATCGTGCTCGGCCAACCCTGGGCCGAGCCGTCCGCCGTACCGCTCGTGCGGCTGCACAGCGAGTGCCTGACCGGCGACGTGCTCGGCTCCCGCCGGTGCGACTGCGGCCCGCAGCTGCACGAGGCGGTGGACCGGATCGAGGCGCACGGCGGGTACCTGCTGTACCTGCGCCAGGAGGGCCGGGGCATCGGGCTGTACGCCAAGCTCGACGCCTACCGGCTCCAGGAGCTCGGCCTCGACACCTACGACGCCAACCTCGCGCTCGGGTACGCCGCCGACGCCCGCGACTACACCGCGGCCGCGCAGATGCTGCACGCGCTAGAGGTGGAGCGGTTCGCGCTGCTCACCAACAACCCGGACAAGGCAGCGCAGCTCACCGCCCACGGGCTGGACGTCGTGGAACGGGTTCCGACCGCGGTGCACCTCACCGCCTCCAACCGGCGCTATCTGTCGGCCAAGGCGGACCGCGGCTCGCACGCACTGGTGCTCGGGGCGTAGCTCCTTGCGACAATCCTCGACATGTCCGAGGAACCGCGACCGGTCCACACCTGGCTCACCGACATGGACGGCGTGCTCGTCCACGAGGAGGAGCCGATCCCGGGCGGACCGGAGTTCGTCGAGGCGCTGAAGAGCAGCGGGGTGAAGTTCCTGGTGCTCACCAACAACTCGATCTACACGCCGCGCGACCTCCGCGCCCGGTTGCTCGGCAGCGGCATCGACGTGCCCGAGGACGCGATCTGGACCTCGGCGCTGGCGACCGCGCAGTTCCTCTCCGACCAGCGGCCGCGAGGGTCGGCGTACGTCGTGGGCGAGGCGGGGCTGACCAACGCGCTGCACGACATCGGCTACGTGATGACCGACCGCAACCCGGACTACGTCGTGCTGGGCGAGACCCGGACCTACTCGTTCGAGGCGATCACGCGCGCGATCCGGCTGATCGAGGCCGGGGCGCGGTTCATCGCCACCAACCCGGACGTCTCCGGGCCGTCACCCGCGGGCTCGTTGCCGGCCACCGGGTCGGTGGCCGCCCTGATCAGCACCGCCACCGGCCGGTCGCCGTACTTCATCGGCAAGCCGAACCCGCTGATGATGCGCTCGGCCCTCAACCGGCTCGAGGCGCACTCCGAGACCACCGTGATGGTCGGCGACCGGATGGACACCGACATCATCAGCGGCCTCGAGGCCGGGCTGCGGACCGTGCTGGTCACCACCGGCTCGACGCGCCCCGAGGACATCGAGCGGTTCCCCTACCGGCCGACCCGCGTGGTCGACTCGATCGCCGACCTGGTGGAGCTGGTCCAGCCGGCGCCGGGATAGTGCTCAGACGTCGTACTCGTCCGGGAGCCGCATCGCCGGGCCACCCACCTGCAGCCCCAGCGGCGCGGCCCGGCCCGCCGGCTCCTCCCACTCCTCCTGCCGGCCGAGCACGGTCAGATCCAGCCACGGATAGCCGTTGTGAAACTCCTCGATACCGCGGCCGAACGTGGAGTAGGTGTGGAAGACCTCGTCGTCCACGCGCACGAACGCACTGATCCCCGGCAGCTCCTCGTCGTCGAGGGTGGTGTGGAAGTCGTAGTTGAAGTCGCTGCCGTACGACGAGTACCACGGGAAGTCCCAGCCCATCCGTGCCTTGTAGGCCGCCAGGGTCGCGTACGCCGCCCGAGACACCGCCACCAGCGAGGTGTTGCGGACGTGCAGCTGGCGCAGCCGAGGGAGCTGGTCGGCCGCAGACGAGCAGCTCGAGCAGCCGGCGTCCCAGTCCGGGCCGTACATGAAGTGGTGCATCACCAGCTGTGGCCGGCCGTCGAACAGGTCGGCCAGCCCGACCTCACCGTCCGGCCCCTCGAACCGGTAGTCCTTCTCGATGCGGACCATCGGCAGCCGACGGCGTTCCGCGTTCAGCTGGTCTCGCAGCCGAGTCAGCTCCTTCTCCTTCGCCAGCAGCTCCTGGCGCGCGGTGGACCACTCCTCGCGGGAGACCACTTCCGGCAGGTTCTCCATCATCGTCATGGGACTCAGGTACCCGCAGCCACAATGGGCGCATGAGCTGGGCCACCTGTGCGCACGGCCACGCGCACTGGGGTCGGCGCGGGGCGGCCGGGCTGCTGGTCGCCGACCGGGGCACGGTGCTGCTCCAGCTCCGGGCCCGCTGGGCGCACCAGGGCGGCACGTGGTCGATCCCCGGCGGGGCCCGCGAGCGCGGCGAGACCGCGGTCGAGGCCGCGCTGCGCGAGGCGCGGGAGGAGATGGCGATCCGCGGTCGTGAGGTCGAGGTGCGAGCGTCGTACGTCGCGAGCTGCGGCGGCTGGGAGTACGAAACGGTGCTCGCCGTGCCGGCCGGGCCCGTGCACCTCGCCCACGGGGCGGAGTCGGACGCGCACGTCTGGGCGACCGTCGACGAGGTGGCCGGCCTGCCACTGCACCCGGCGTTCCGCGAGGCGTGGGACGCCCCCGACGGCGAGCTGCGGGCGTTCGTGGGCGCGTCTGGAACGTGCTGAGTCACCGGGCCGGTTGAGCGTCAAGCGCGGATCAGGTCCCGATCGTCGCGATCCCCTGGCGGATCTGCCGCCTGCAGGGGCTCCGCGGTCGCCGTCATCGGCGGGATGGTCGCGCTCGGCATCGGTTTCGGCGTCGCCCAGTCGGCGAGCATGACCACCATGCTGGCCCGCGTCGAGCCCGCGGCGTACGGCACCGTGAACGCGGTCTGGAACCTGGCCTACGACCTCGGCTGGGGTGTCGGCTCGCTCGTGGTCGGGGTGCTGGTCGGGGCGGTGGGCTACGGACCGGCGTTCGTCGTCACCGCCATCGCCGTCGCGCTGGTCGCGACCAAGCGGCTCACTCGAGGGTGAACTCGACCTTCCGGTGCTCGACGTCGGCGGTCGTGAGCCGGGCGCGGACGTCGATGCCGAGCGGGACGTCCGAGGCCGAGACCACCGGCGCCTCCACTGCGGGGTCGGCCACCGTCACGACGCCCCGGGTCGGGTCCTTCTCGTTCACCTCGACCACGACCGCCGCGAAGCTCTCCCCGACGCGGTGCTGCAGCAGCCCGGCCTCGACCAGGTCGAGGACCATTCGCTCGTAGCGGTTCGCACGCTGCGAGGACTCCTGCATCGTCTTCGCCAGGGCGGGCAGCTCGGCGTGCACCCAGTCGGGCACCTCGGTGCCGGCGCAGAGGGCGACGCAGATCTCCGAGGCGTAGCGGTCGCCGAGCCGGCGCAGCGGGGCGGTCACGTGGGCGTACTCGGCGTTGAGGGCGCTGTGCAGCGGCTGGGCCGGCGTCTCGCCGTCGAAGGCGACGTACCCGCTGCCGCGAAGCAGCCGGGTGCACGCCGAGATCATCGCCGCGTGCTGCGGCTTGGCCGCGTCGAGGCCGCGGATGAAGTCGGCGAACAGCAGCTCGGCCGGCCACTCGATGCCGAGCGCGTGCGCGGTGCGGTGCAGCCGCTGTGCGTCGCGCGGGGCCGGCGGCGGCAGGGTGCGGAGGAAACCCACCCGCGCGTACATCATCAGCGATGCCGCGGCGAAGCCGGTGAGCAGCGACATCTGCGCGTTCCACTCCTCGACCGGCAGCAGGTCGCGGTAGGTGAGCTCCCACTCCGACCCGGCGGTGTCCACCTCCTGCTCGGGGAGCGGCAGCGAGACGCCACCACGCGCAGCCTCGCGCTTCAGCCGGAGCTCACCGACCTCCTTGAGCAGCATCAGGGACTCGTCGGCGGTGCCGTCGTCGATCAGCTTCTGCACTCCGGGGTAGTCGAGCTGGGCCCGGCTCTTCACCCGTGCCCGCTCCACCTCCACGTCGGTGCGCGCTCCCTCCCCGTCCATGGTGATCGTCCAGAGCAGCGAGGGGCGGACCTGATCGGGCAGCAGCGAGCCGCCGGCCTCGGAGATCGACTTCGGGTGCAGCGGAATCCGGCTGTCCGCGCCGTAGAGCGTCTGGCCGCGCCGGTGCGCCTCCACGTCGACCGGATCGCCGGGAGTGATGAACGCCGCGACATCGGCGATCGCGTAGTAGAGGACGTAGCCGCCGTCGTCGGTGCGCGCCAGGTACAGCGCCTGGTCGAGGTCCATCGCGCCCTCAGGGTCGATGGTCACCATCGGCAGGTCGGTGCGGTCGAGGTCGGGCAGCCGGGGGTTCGCCACCGCCTCAGCGGCCGCCCTCTCGACCTCGGGCGAGAACTCCGGGTTGACCTCCAGCTCCTGCTGGATCTCGGCGATGCCGTCGCGCAGGACCTGCGGCGTCACACCGTCCTCGGCAGGCCGGACCCGGACCACACGGCTGCTCGACATGTCTTCCACCCTAGTGTTCGTCTTCGTGCTGATCCTGCTGCCGCCCAGCGAGGGCAAGAACCCCCCACGCCGCGGCAAGCCCCTCGATCTGGCAGCCCTCTCGGCCCCGTCGCTGACACCAGCCCGGGAGCGAGTGCTCGACGCGCTTGTGTCGTTGTGCGCCGAGCAGCCGGAGCGTGCGGCAACCGTTCTAGAGGTACCCAAGACCCAGCTCGAGCTCGTCTCCCTCAACGCCTCGCTGCGCAGCGCGCCGACCGCGCGGGCCGACGCGGTCTACGCCGGGGTGCTGTACGACGCGCTCGGGCTCGGCACTCTGTCGCCCGGCGCCCGGCGGCGGGCGACGTCGCGGGTGCGGGTGACGTCGAGCCTGTTCGGGATCGTCGCGCCGACCGACCGGATCCCGGCGTACCGCCTCTCCGGCGACGCGGTCCTGCCCGGTCTCGGCACCGTGGCCGGGGTCTGGCGCGACGCGCTCGGCGCGGAGATCACCGAGCTCGTCGGCGACGGGCTCCTCGTCGACCTGCGCAGCGGGATGTACGCGGCGTTCTGGCGGCCGGTGGGGCTGCCCCGGGTCGCCACCGTCCGCGTGCTCCATGAGGTCGCGGGCCGGCGTCAGGTGGTGAGCCACTTCAACAAGGCGACCAAGGGCCGGATCCTCCGCGCGCTGCTGGAGGACGGCGCGAACCCGCGGACTCCGGCGCGCCTGGCCGAGGCGCTGCGCGACCTCGGCTGGACCGTCGAGGCGACCGACGGCGTGAGGGGCGTGGTCCAGCTCGACGTCGTGGTCAGTGAGCTGTGAGCCGCGACGGTTCAACAGCCGTCACGGTCTTCGACGTCGACTCGCCGTACTTCTTGGAGCCGCGTACGAACAGCCGCCACTTCGAGGCGACATCGGTCGGAAGCGTGGCGGTGAAGGTGATCTCGCCACCCTGGGTCAGGCTCTTCTCGATCTTCTTCCACTTCTTGCCGACCAGCCGCTGAAGCACGATGGGGATGCCGTCGGCGGCCGGCGTGGCCTTGGCGCTGAAGTGGTAGACCGGGCCAATCACCTGCGCCGCGGTCAGCTTCAGCGTCGGTGCCACGACCACGTCCACGGAGGCCGACTCCGCGGTGGGCACGCCGCCGACGACCAGGACGGCGTAGTACGTCGCGGTCCGGGTCACCGGGAGGCTCACCTTCGCCTTGCCGTCGCCACCGGCCGCCGCGGAGCCGAGCAGCCTGGCCGCAACGCCGACTGACTTCGCGTAGAAGTCGACCTGGGCATCCGGCTGGGGCGCGGCCACGGTGGCGGTCAGGACCAGCTTCTTGGCGTAGGTCACCGACGTCGCCGAGGTGTCGAGCACCACCGGCTCCGCGAGTTGGGCCGCGCCGGTCGGGGCGGTCAGCAGCTGGCTGCTTGTGAGCACCAGCGCGACCACCGCGAGCAGGCGGAGCAGTCGAGTCACTCGTTGAGTGTCCCCTCCGGCCACGGGGTCCGTAGCCCAAATGGCGGGATTGGCCTGCCGGCAGCTCAGGGCAGACTGGGCCCATGGCGAAGCGCTCGGACGACGCGCCCACGCTGGCCGGTGTGCCGCTCTCCAGCCTCGACCAGCCGGTGTTCGACGGCGCCGGTGCGACCAAGGGCGAGCTGGTCTCGTACCTGGACGCCGTGCACGAGCGGATGCTCCCGGAGCTCAGCGACCGCGCCCTGTCCGTCGTGCGGGCCCGGCTCGGCCAGCAGCCGTTCATGCAGAAGAATCTGCCGAAGTACGCACCCGACTGGATCCGCACCACGACGGTCTGGGCGAACGCCTCCAAGCGCGAGGTGCACTACCCGGTCTGCGACGACCGGCGGACCCTGGTGTGGCTGGCCAACCAGCGGGCGGTGGAATACCACCCGGCGCTGATGCGCGTGGACAGCGACCGGCAGACCCACCTGATCCTCGACCTGGACCCGCCCGACGACGTCGAGCCTCTGGACGGGTTCCGGATGGCGGTCGCGGCCGCGCTGCTGGTTCGGCAGGTGCTGGACGACGCGGGACTTTCCGGAGGCGTCAAGACCAGCGGTGCCAAGGGCGTGCACGTGTTCGTGCCGCTGCGCGAGGACGCAGAGATCCCTGACGTCGCCGCGGCCACCCGCGCCATCGCGACGCGGGCCGCGCTCCTCGACCCGAAGGTGGCGACCATCGAGTTCGTGCGCGAGGAGCGTGGCGGCAAGGTGTTCGTCGACTCCACGCGCGCCGGTGGCGCGACCGTGGTGGCGGCGTACAGCCCGCGGGCGCGGCCCGGCGTCCCGGTGTCGTTCCCGGTCACGTGGGACGAGCTCGAGCAGGTGCGGCCCGGAGACTTCACGATCCTGACCGCGGCCGAGCGGCTCACCGACGATCCCTGGGCCGCCGCGACCTCGGCACCGCAGGCGCTGCCGGCCGACCTGGTCGCAGAAGGCCACGAGATCCCGATCGCGCGGGTGGTCGCCATGCATGAGGGCAAGCGGCGCAAGCGGGAGGAGGAACGTCACCAGGCCGAGGCGGCCGCCGAGAACGCGTCATCACCGGGAGGCCGGGAGTTGTAGAGCCGCATCGAGGTCCGCGGCTTCCCGTCCACCTCGGGGTAGAACGACAGCACTGTCACCGACGCCGGGCTCAGCTCCATCCGGAACACCGCATCCAGCGGAGCCTGGAGCGCCGTCGCGACCAGGGTCTTGATCGGGGTCACGTGGCTGACCACGACCACGGTCTTGCCGGCGTGCGCCTCGCGAAGCCGATCAAGCGCGCCGAGCACCCGGGCCTCGACCTCGCGGAACGACTCACCGCCCGGTGGCGCGGCGTCCAGGGAGCCGAGCCAGGCGTCGAGACCCACCTGGTCCCGCTCGGCGACCTCGGCGAGGGTCAGCCCGTCCCAGCGGCCGAACTCCATCTCGGCGAAGCCCGGCTCCACGTCGACGGTCTTGCCGAGCCGTTCGGCGATCAGCTCCGCCGACTCCATCGTGCGACGTACCGGCGATGCGACGACGGCGTCGACACCCTCGGCGATCGGCGACAGCCACTCGGCCGTGGTACGGATCTGCGCCCGGCCCTCTTCGCTCAGCCCGGGGTTGGAGCTCTTGAGGCCGCCGGAGAACTTCTTGGCCGCGGTGTGCGGTGTGACCCCGTGCCGGACCAGGAGCAGGGTCGTCGCGGGCCCGGGCGGCCCCCAGCCGCGGCTCGGTGACGTCGACCGCGCCTCCTGGACCGCTTCCTGTGCGGAGTCTGCCTCTGGCTCGTCGACGAGTGCGGCGCCGACCGCGGTCACGCCGTCGCGATTGCCGTCAAGGGCCTCGTTCGCGAGCCGGTCGGCGTGCGCGTTCTGGTCGCGCGGGATCCACGTGTACGTCGTGCCGGGCGGCGCCAGCCGGTTCGCCTCCGCCGCGAGGGGCTTCATGTCGGGGTGCTTGATCTTCCAGCGGCCGGACATCTGCTCCACCACGAGCTTCGAGTCCATCCGGACCTCGATGTCGGCCTCCGAGGCGAACTCCTCGGCGAGCTTCAGCCCGGCGATGAGCCCGGCGTACTCCGCAACGTTGTTGGTCGCCCTGCCGATCGTGGTGCCGTCCTCGGCGATGACCTCGCCGGTGGTCGCGTCCTTCAGCACGGCGCCGTACGCCGCTGGGCCAGGGTTGCCGCGAGAGCCGCCGTCGGCCTCGATGATGACCGAGGTGTGGCCGCTCACAGACCTGACTCTGGGGTGCGGATCAGGATCCGCTGGCACTCCTCGTGCCGGATCACCTCGTCGGCAGGGGCGGAGCGGATCGCGGCCAGTTCGGTCGGGTCGAGCGAGAGCCGGCAGCCGCTGCACTCGCGGGCCCGCAGCGCGCCCACTGCGACGCCGTTCTTGGAGGCCCGCAGCTTGTCGTAGAGCGCCAGTAGGTCCTCGGGGATGCCGGAGACGGTCGGACCACGGTCCGCAGCGACCGCCTGCAGGTCGTGGTCGAGCTCCTGGGTCCTCTGGTCGCGCGCGCTGCTGAGCTCGGCCAGTCGCTGGTCGGCGTCGGCGACCGCCTGGGTCAGCGAGTCGAGCTCCTTCTCGGCGTCCTCGAGACGTGCCATGACCTCGAGCTCGTCGTCCTCGAGGCTGGTGATCCGCCGCTGCAGCGACTCGAGCTCGCCCTGCATCCGCTCGAGGTCCTTGGGGTTGGCGATCAGTCCCTGGGCCATCCGGTCCTGGTCGCGCTTGCGCCGGGTCTTGACCTGTTCGACGTCGGCGTCGACCTTTGTCTGCTCGGCGGTGAGGTCGTCGACCGAGATCTGCGCGTCGCGCCGTTTTCCGTCGAGTTCGGCACGGGTGGCCGTGAGCGCTGCGATCTCGGCGAGCTCGGGGATCGTCTCGCGCTGGTGGCGCAGCAGGTCGGTGCGCGCGTCGAGCTCCTGGAGGTCCAGCAGGGCAAGCTGGGCGGCGGGGTCGGCTTTCAGCGATCTTCTCCTGTGTGGCTCGTCCATGGGTCCGTGCACAGCGTGCTGACCCTGGTCACCACCGTATCTCCCGGCGTCTGACCCAGTGCGTCGGTCACCTTCGCGGCCACCACCGGCAGCCAGGTCCACTCGGCTGCCCAGTGCGCGACGTCGACGAGCGCCGGTCCTCCCTGCTCGAGGAACTCGCTCGCCGGATGGTGGCGCAGGTCGCTGGTCACGTAGACGTCGGCATCGGTGCGCCGCACCGCGTCGAACAGGAAGTCGCCCGCTCCCCCGCAGACGGCCACCCGTCGGACCACCCTGGTGGGGCCGCCGCCCACGCGGACGCCGTGCGCCGTCGGGGGCAGCGCGCTGGCGACCTGCTGCGCGAACCCTCCCAGCGTGGTCTCCTCGATCGTGCCGATCCGGCCGGTCCCGGTCGCCGCCGTACCGGGATCGGCAAGCTCGACGACGTCGTACGCCGGCTCCTCGTAGGGATGCGCCGACAGCATCGCCGCCACGACCGCGGCCCGGGCTGCCCTGGCCAGCACGCACTCGATCCGGATCTCGTCGACGACCTCGAGAGCCCCGACGTCGCCGATGGTGGGGTTGGCGCCCTCCAGCGGCCGGAACCGGCCCTCGCCCGGGGTCGAGAACGACGCGCTGTCGTAGTCGCCGATCACCCCCGCCCCCGCGTTGGCCAGCGCCTCGCGCACCCGGTCGGCGGCCGCCACGGGGACGTAGGTCGTCAGCTTGTCGAGGCTCTGGTTGCCGGCAGCCGTGATCGGCTGCAGGTCGGTCAGCCCGAGCGCATTCGCCAGCGCCTCCGACACCCCGCCGACCGCCTGGTCGGCGTTCGTGTGCGCGGTCAGGAGCGCACACCCGGCGTCCTGCAGCACGCCGAGGGTCCGGCCCTTGGGTGTCGTCCGCGCCACGCTGTGCACGCCCTTGAGGAACAGCGGGTGGTGCACGACCAGCAGCTGCGCGCCCCACTCCGCGGCCTCCTGCGCCACCGGCAGCACCGGGTCGACCGCGAACATCACCCTGCTGACCGGCTGCTCCGGGTCGCCCGTCACCAGCCCGACGGCATCCCACGAGTCCGCGGTCGCGGGCGGGTACCAGCCGTGTAGCAGGTCGACGATCGAGCTCAGCGTGGGCACGTCGGCAGGCTAGTGCCCTCTGGTCCACGGACTCCCGGGTGTGGGCTTGGGTCGGCTGGGCAGGCTTGCGGCCATGGCCCGCAGATCACCCACCGTCCTCGCCGCCGCCCTCGCGTGCGTCGGCCTGCTCACAGTGTCCGCCCCGGCTCAGGCCGCCGTACCGATGTCCACATCCGTCACCGACCCGGCCGGAGACCAGACCAAGGGTGACCTGTGGCGGAAGTACCCGGACCTTCGCGCCTCGGCCGACCTGCGCAAAGCCGTCTTCGCCACGACCTCCGGGAAGCTGCGGCTGACCTGGACCTTCGCCGACTCCCCGGGCCTGGCGCGGTCCTTCCAGTCCGCCGGAATGTCCGCACAGCTCAAGGGAGCCACGATCACCTTCGCCGCCTGGCGGCACGGCACCAAGAGCTACACCTCGGTGTCCACTGGGCTCGGCAGCGAGAGCCGCACCTTCTGTGAGGGCAAGGGCAGCGTCGCGCTCAGCTCGACCAGCCACACCCTGACGATGACGGTGCCGGTCTCCTGCCTGCCCCGCGGCAAGGTCCTCGCCGCGCCGTACCCAACGGGCAACATCACGGTGCTCAACAAGCGAGGCGTCGTCGAGGGGTACGTCGCCTCGGACTCCCAGGCAGCGGCTCCGGACTTCGCCATCCGGCGCTGACTAAGGTCAGCAGGTGACGTCCCGCCACGTGCTCCTGGCGCTGCACGGCCTGGCGGTGCTGGCCGGGCTCGGCTACTTCGCGGTGGCGGTCGCCGTCGCGGACCCGGACGGTGGCGCCAACATCGGCGCCGGTCTGGGACTGCTCTGGTTGATGGTCCTCGGCTCGCCGTGGAGCTGGCCGCTGCTGGCCGTGGGCGACCTCTCGGGCCCACTGTGGGCGGCCGCGATCATCGCCACCGCCGCGCTCAACCTGGCCCTGCACGCGTGGTGGGGCAGGCGTCGCGCCCGCGTCAGTTGACCTGGCGCTCGCGGCCTTCCCAGTACGGCGCGCGCAGCTTGAACTTCTGCAGCTTTCCGGTGGCGGTGCGGGCGAGCTCGTCGCGGAACTCGACCGAGGTGGGTGCCTTGAAGCCCGCGGACTTGTCCTTGCACCACGCGATCAGGTCGGCCTCGGAGACCTCCTCGCCCTCGGCGAGGACGACGAGGGCCTTGATGGTCTCGCCCCACTTCTCGTCGGGGACGCCGATGACGGCGACCTCGGCGACCGCCGGGTGGGAGAACAGGACGTCCTCGACCTCGATCGACGAAACATTCTCGCCGCCGGTGATGATCACGTCCTTCTTGCGATCGGAGATCGTGAGGTAGCCGTCCTCGCCGATCACGCCGCCGTCACCGGTGTGGAACCAGCCGTTCTGGAGCGCCCGCTCGCTCTCCTCGGGCTGCTCCCAGTAGCCCTCGAGGACGACGTTGGAGCGGGCGAGCACCTCGCCGGTGCCGTGGCTGCCATCCTCACTGCCGTCCTCGGGGACCTCGACCTTGAGGCTCACGCCGATGGCGGGCATGCCGGCGCGGACCAGCTTCGCGGCGCGCTCCTCGCTGGACAGGTCGTCCCACTCGGCGCGGGTCCGGTTGACGGTCAGCAGCGGGGAGGTCTCGGTCAGGCCGTAGATCTGGATGAACTCCCAGCCCAGCTCCTCCTCCACGCGGACGACCGTCTTCGTGGGGGGCGGGGCGCCGGCCATGATGATCCGGACCCGGTCGCGGCCCGGGATCTCGCCCTCCCAGGTCTGCGCCGCCTCGAGCACGGCGGCCGCGACCGCCGGGGCCGCGCACATGACGGTGACGCCGTACTTGTCGACCCGGCGCAGGATCTCGGCGCCGTCGACCTTGCGGAGCACGATGTTCTGGACGCCCAGGCCGGTCATCGCGAACGGCATGCCCCAGCCGTTGGCGTGGAACATCGGGAGCGTGTGCAGGTAGACGTCGCGGTCGGTGACGCCGGCGTGCAGCGCGAAGGTGACCGCGTTGGTCCAGATGTTGCGGTGCGTGATCTGCACGCCCTTGGGCCGGGCGGTGGTGCCGGAGGTGTAGTTGATCGTCGCGGTGGCGTTCTCGTCGTGCGTCCACGGCTTCGGCTCCGCCCCTCCGTCATCAGGGGAGGGGGCGTAGAGGTCGTCGTCCTGACCGAGCAGGAACCGGTGCTCGGCCTTGACGTCCGCGAGCGCGTCGTCGAGCTCGGGGTCGACGTAGAGCACACGGGCACCGGAGTGCTCGACGATGTAGCGGACCTCGTCGGGGCGGAGCCGGAAGTTCACCGGCACCAGCACCCGGCCGAAGCCGGAGACACCGAAGAACGACGTGAACAGCCGGGCGCTGTTCTGGCTGACCACTGCCACCCGGTCGCCGACGTCGATGCCGAGGCCGTCCAGGTGCGCCGCCTGCCGGCGGGCCAGGGAGCCGACCTGTGCGTAGGTCAGATCGCCCCGCTCATTGCCCAGCGGCGCAGCGGGCTGGTCGGGTTCGTCGACCACACCGATGCGCTCGCCGTACACCTGCTCCGCACGGTCGATGAAGTCGGCGACGCTGAACGGGACGAGCACGGTGACCTCCTCATGCCATCGGTCCACGAAAATTGACCGCTCCACCACATTAGTTACCCCGGGTTGGGTGGACGTTGCCGCGCTGGAGCCGTCGGGATGAGAGACCTCTCATGACGCTCTCACCGCAAGCCCACGTTGAGGGATGATGGTGGGCGCCATGCGCAGCTACTGGAAGGTCTTCGCCGCGCTCGCCCTGATGCTCCCTCTGGGAGCCTTCGTGGCGGGCAATCTCGTGGCGTCCGCGGCCGATGACCCCGAACCGCGCGACACGATCATCATCGACGACACCAGTGGTACGCCGACCGGCGACCCGTCGCCCAGTTCAAGCCCGACGGGCACCCCAAGCACGAGCCCGACCGGCACCCCCAGCTCGAGCTCGACTCCCGACCAGGGCGGCGACGGCGGCGGTCTCGCCGAGGTGACGCCCTCGCCGGACGACTGGGACGACGATCACCACGGCGACGACCACGGCGACGACCACGGCGGCGACGACGACTCCGGCCCCGGGAGCTCGGACGACTCGGGCGGTGACAACAGCGGTCCTGGCGGCGACGACGACGGCGACAGTGGCGGCGACGACTGAGCAGGAGACCGGCGCCCGACCCGAGCGGTCGGGCGTTTCGGTGCGCGTCCGCATCACCGCGGTCGTCGCCCTCCTGACCTTCCTTGCGCTCACCGGCGCCGGGGTGATCGTCTACGTCATCGAGGCGCAGCGCATCGACCAGGACATCTCGGAGGGCGTCGACCAGGAGTTCGGCGAGTTCCAGAAGTTCCAGAACACCGAGGGCGCGTCGTTCACGACCGTGGGCGCCCTTCTCGACGCGTTCATGGTGTCCCAGGTACCCGATCACAACGAGGCGCTGGTGACCTGGTACGACGCCGGCGACGGCGACGGTCCGGGCCCGCAGCAGGTCTCGGCGGACGGCTACACCGGGGACGACAAGGCGGCGTTCGAGGCGGCCGCGGCGACGATCGTCGACGACAACGGCACCACCCGGATCGACGACCCCGAGGACGAGCTCATCCTCAACGCCCAGACCGTTCAGCTGGGCGACGAGACGGGCGCGCTGATCGTCGTGACCTACTACGGCGACGCCAGGACCGGGCTCAGCGACACCATCCAGACCTACATCGTGGTCGCGCTGCTCTCGCTGCTGGTGATCACCGCGATCGCGGCAGCGCAGTCGGGACGGCTGCTGGCCCCACTGCGGACCCTCCGCGAGACCGCCGACGAGATCACCGACTCCGACCTCTCCCAGCGACTGCCCGAGACCGGGAACGACGACATCACGGCGCTGACCCGGACCTTCAACCGGATGCTCGACCGGCTCGAGGCGGCGTTCGTCGGGCAGCGGCAGTTCCTGGACGACGCCGGCCACGAGCTCAAGACGCCGCTCACCGTGCTCCGCGGCCACCTGGAGCTGCTCGATGTCGGCAGTCCGGCGGACATCGCCGAGACCCGCGAGCTGCTCCTCGACGAGATCGACCGGATGTCCAGGCTGGTCGGCGAGCTGATCCTGCTGGCGAAGAGCGACCGGCCCGACTTCGTCACGCCGCGTCCGGTCGACCTCACCGGGCTCACCGTCGACTCCCTGGCCAAGGCCCGGGGCCTGGGCGACCGGACCTGGACCCTTGACGAGACCGCGAGCGTCACCGTCCCGCTCGACGAGCAACGGCTCACCCAGGCGCTGCTCCAGCTCTGCGACAACGCGGTCAAGCACACCGGGCCCGGCGACGTGGTCGCCCTCGGGTCGTCGTACGACGGCGCGACCGCGCGGCTCTGGGTCCGCGACACCGGCCCCGGGGTGGTGCCGGCGGACCGAGAGCAGATCTTCGAGCGCTTCGGCCGCAGCGCTGTACCGGATCACGACGAGGGCTTCGGCCTCGGTCTCTCCATCGTTCGCGCGATCGCCCGCGCACACGGCGGTACGCTCTCGCTGGCGGACGAGCAGCCGCACGGTGCCCGCTTCGTGATCACTCTGCCCATCCCCACCGTTGAACCAACCGGCCCCGGTAACCGTAGTCAGGACGAGACCGAGGACGAGGAGTTCAGTCTGTGGCCCGCATCCTGATCGTCGAGGACGAGGCGCGCATCGCGTCGTTCGTCTCGAAGGGACTTGCGGCCGATGGCCACCGCACCACCGCGGTCGCCGACGGACGCGAGGGACTCGACCACGCGCTCAGCGGCGAGTTCGACCTGATGGTGCTCGACATCGGCCTGCCCGGGATGGACGGGTTCGAGGTGCTCGACCAGCTCCGCTCCCAGGGCTCGAAGCTCCCGGTCATCGTCCTCACCGCGCGCGACTCCGTCACGGACACGGTCTCCGCGCTCGAGGGCGGTGCCGACGACTACATGCCCAAGCCGTTCCGCTTCGCCGAGCTGCTCGCCCGGATCCGGCTCCGGCTCCGCACCGCCCCCAACGGCAGCTCCGCCCGAGACGACGTCCTGGAGGCCGGCGGCGTACGCCTCGACGTGCGCACCCGCCGCGCCACCGTCGGAGAGCGCGAGCTCGAGCTCTCCGCCCGCGAGTTCTCCCTCGCCGAGACCCTGATGGTGAACGCCGGCCAGGTGCTCTCCCGCGAACAGCTCCTCGACCAGGTCTGGGGCTTCGACTTCGACCCCGGGTCGAACGTCGTCGACGTCTACGTCGGCTACCTGCGCAAGAAGTTCGGGGCCACCACCATCGCCACCGTGCGAGGCATGGGGTATCGCTTCAACAACTGATCTGCGCGGCCTGAAGCACACGACCCGCAACCCCCGCGCCGGCGGCCCCGCGCCGCGGTGGCCGTGAAGGTGGTTCATACTTCAACGCGTCAGCCTCGTCAGAGGCTGGCTTCGCGGACGTGGTGTAGTTGCAGCACGCTTCCCTTCCAGGGAAGAGGTCGAGGTTCAAATCCTCGCGTCCGCTCCATACGCTGAAGCCGAAGCCAGCAGCCGCCGGGATCAGCTCGCTGACACGGACCGGCGCTGTGGGCTCGAGTCCGGACGACCGGACCTGCACTTCGCGCTGTTGCCTGACTCGCGTCGTCGCCGTGGGTCCGTCCTGCTCGTGATCGTCACCGTCGTCGCCTGCGCCCCGGCCGGGGCTTGCGGCGACGACGGCAACAGTGATGCGACGGACGCCGAGACCAGCGAGAGCAGCGAGTCGACGGACGCCGAGAGCAAGACGGTCGAGGCCGGGGAGTTCCAGGACGCCGTACGGATGGACGTCAAGATCGACGTCGCCACCACACGGCCGCGGCGGTCCCGTCGAGCAGACCGTGACGGCCAAGATCTGGTTCGCCGAGGGTGTCGGGCTCCTGCCGCACGAGGCCCAGGGCGGAATCAGCTCCGGAACGGTCACCGAGCTGGTCTCGACCAACGTGAGCCGGTAGCTGCCTGCGGTCTCGCGGTGCGCTGAAAGGCCCGACGACCCAAGCTGGGCTCGTGGCTGCCTGCAGCAACCCGATAGTCGAGTGTCTGACCCTCCCAAAGACGGGCTGGCCATCGGGTTGCCGCCGGTGGGCTGGCTGCGGTCCTGCGGTGGTTGAGGAGGTCGCGCAGCGACCGTCTCGAAACCCCCGCCGCCCGCGCTCGGAGCAGACCACCGCTGGCCCTGCGGTGGTTGAGGAGGTCGCGCCGCGACCGTCTCGAAACCTCCCCCGCCCGCGCTGGGAGCAGACCACCGCTGGCCCTGCGGTGGTTGAGGAGGTCGCGCAGCGACCGTCTCGAAACCCCCGCCGCCCGCGCTGGAAGCCGCCCACCGCTGGTCGAGCTTGTCGAGACCACCGCAGCCTGCACGGGGACTCGCCACGGGCCCGGATCCGGGCCCGGGACGGGTCCACTATCCGTCCACAGCCAAGGTCCCGGAACCCCTTATCCACAAGGGATTCCGGATCCGGACGAGTGTCGGTGGCGAGTGCTGGAATAGACCCATGACAGCGATCGCCCACCAGCCACACCCGGTCACCCGGGCGCTGGCTGGTGCTCCGCGATGAGCTCGGTGGTCCACCGAGATGCCGGTCTGGTCGATGGACGCCGCCGAGACAACCGCCACCCTCGCCGAGATCCAATCGGCGAAGGCCCAGCTCGTCGAGCTCGAGGCCAGGCTGCTGTCCCACGCCGACCGCACCGAGGTCGCCGCGGCCACCGGGGCCACCTCGACCGCGAACTGGCACGCCCACGCCACGACCACCACCCGGGTCGCGGCGCACCGGTCGATGCGGCTCGCCCAGGGCCTCGAGGACCACGACCTCACCAGGACCGCGCTCGCCGAGGGCCGGCTCCATGTCGAGCAGGCCGAGGCCATCCTCCGCGCCCTCGCGGACCTGCCCGCCGACCTCGACCCCAAGCTCGGTCCAAGCAGAGCAGCACCTGCTCGAGCAGGCCGCTTCTTCGACGCCAAGGCGCTGAAGCACCTCGGCCGCCGGATCCTCGAGGTCGCCTGCCCCGAGGCCGCCGATGCCCACGAAGCCGCCCTGCTCGAACGCGAGGAACGCGACGCCGCCGCAGCGACCCGGCTGACCATGTACGAGGACGGGCACGGCAAGGTCCACGGCCGGTTCACCCTCGACACCCTCACCGGGGCGATGCTCAAGAAACACCTGTACGCCCTGGCCGCCCCCAAACACCGCGCCTCCCAGGGCCCCCTCGGCGAACGCAGGCCCACCCCCGAACGGCTCGGGCAGGCCTTCGTCGAACTGATCCAGCGCTACCCGACCAAGAGCCTCCCCAAGGCCGGCGGCCTCAACGCCACCATCGTGGTCCTGATGCACCTCGACACCCTCATGGGCGACTTCAAGGCCGCCCGCCTCGACACCGGAGAGACCATCTCCCCCGGCGCCGCCCGCCGCCTCGCCTGCGAGGCCGGGATCATCCCCGCCGTCCTCGACGGCAAGTCCCAGGTCCTCGACCTGGGCCGCAAGAAACGGTTCTACAGCGAGGGCCAACGGATCGCCAAGACCATCGAAGCCGGCGGCTGCGAGGTCGAAGGCTGCGACGCACCACCCGGCACGACCCACATGGGCCTACCCCGAACGCTGGGCAGACGGCGGCCAAACCAACCGCGACGGCATCATGATCTGCCCACCCCACCACGCTCGAGCCCACGACACCCGCTACCAGATGACCAGACAACCCAACGGCAAGATCGCCTTCCACCGGCGGACGTGAGCCGATCTATGGCAATGGATTCACGCACATCTTCGACCCGTGACGACAGGCGGCTACAGAGGCAGCAGTCCCTCTGACAACGACTGCTTCAACGCCCACTGGTCAGTTGCCGGTCTCGGAAAGGCTCCGTGCTCGATGACCCAGTTCAGGTAGTCGACGAACGGCATCGCGACGTCACAAGTGAAGAGCGCGTCGGCACACCCGTCCGGAAGCCGGGAACCGTAGGGGGCACCTCCGCTGAGCTGATCCACCCCGGGATCAAAACGCGATGGTGCCGGTGCAGACCTGACCGTTGTACCTCGCCCGGAAGACGACGTTGTCGGTGCCGGCCTGGTTCGTGATCTTGCGCTCGACGCTGAACGAGCCGCTGCGGCCGCCGGTGACGTCCGTGCCCTTCGCCGCGACGGCGCCGTTGTCCTTGATCTTCCACTTCCAGGTCTGGCCGGCCTGGTTGGTGTCGACCTCGCCCTCGACCTCGAGGCGGCCGTCGTCGGTCTTGACCTTGAGCTTCCAGTCGGCGCCGGCGGAGCAGCTGCCGGTCTTGATGACCCGGTCGTCGTCGTCACCTCCGTGCGAGGCGTGGGCGGGCGCGCCGCCGACGAGAAGTGCGGTGGTGGTCATGGCGGCCAGTGCCGCGGGGATCTTTGTCATGGCGAGATCGTGCGCGGCCAGCGTGAGGCACGCATGAGCGAGCGGTGAGAGCACTCTTAGCGAGGAGCGCGGCCCCAGGCCCGCAGCCGGCGGCCCGGCCCCTCGGCCGAGGGCGACTCCGACTGCTCCCACACCCGGCGCCACTGGGCGACCCGCGGACCGGACGGGTCCGGGGTGTCGCCGGCGGAGGCGCGGCGGCGGGCGTCCCACCAGGTCGTCTTGTCCTCGTCGAGGAGGGTGGCGACCGCGGCCTTGATCCGCGGCGCGAACTCCCGCACCGACTCGCCCTCACGCGGCCGCAGCGGCTCTCCGAACCGAATCGTGAGCTGGCGGCGGCCCGGTGACGGCCAGCCCTGGCCGCGAGGCATGGCGGCGAAGGTGCCGCGGTGGGCGACGGGTACGACAGGGACACCGTGCTCGTGGGCCAGGAAGGCCGCGCCCATCCGGAAGTTCCCGATCCAGCCGTCCTTGGAGCGGGTGCCCTCGGGGAAGATCACCAGCGACCAGCCGTCGGCCAGCACCTCACCGGGCGTGGTCGCCATCGAGCCGCCCCGGCGGTCGATCGGGAAGGTGTTGAAGAACAGCGAGGAGCCGACCGCGCGCCACCACGTGTCGAAGAAGTAGTCCGCCGCGGCCGCCACCCCGGTCTTGCGCCGCCACTCGTCTGGCAAGGAGAGCAGGATCAAGGGCGTGTCCAGGTGCGAGGCGTGGTTGGCCGCGAAGATCACCGGCCCCTCGATCCGGTCGAGGACGTCGAGCCCCTCGACCTTGGTCCGCACCTGCGAGCGGAACAGCGGCTCGAGGCCGGCCTTCTGGACGACCTCGCGCACGGCCATCGCCGGCCGCTTGCGCGACCAGTCGCTCGGGAAGACGGTCTGCTTGGCCGGCAGCACGTAGGGCTCCGCCGAGCGCGGCACCTGGGAGCGACGCCCCCAGCGCCACCCGCGGGAGGCGGTGCGGAAGTCATCGATGCCGCCGCGGACGAGACCGCTCATCGAACATCCGCGAGCAGGTGCGGGGGGTTGTGGAGGTAGGTGATCGACGGCGACGTACCGACGGTGCCGGATGCCATCTCCAGCGCGTCCTGCAGCGTCGTGGCGGCCCGGAACCCCATGCGGGAGGCCGCCTTGCGGTTCCCACCCACCCAGATCACCTCGTCGACGTGGTCCATGGCGTGGGCGATCCAGTACCACATGTAGAACGGGTGGACGCCGTGGTAGGCGTGCGAGGTGCGGTAGAGGTGGATGTACCAGGGGTCCTGCGCGAACTGCTGCTCGTACTTCTCCCCCACGACCCCCGGGTCCGTCGACTCGGCGAGGACCTCCTCGTAGAAGTCGACGTACGACGGGTGGTGCAGCTGGTTGAACCCCTCGTCCAGCGGGTGGTAGAGGATCACCGCGCCGCCCTTCCGGACGACCGGCTGACCCCGGTAGGAGTTGAAGTAGTAACCGAGCCCCATGCAGGCGGCGAGGATCGGGTTCATCGAGCTGTTGACGTTGTAGGGCCCGAGGTACGGCACCCCCATCACCAGCACGTCGGACTGTCCGTTGACCTCCACGGAGTGCTGGGCGTGCACCTTCTCCAGCGTCTTCTCGTGCACGGCCTCGACCTCGCCCGCGTTGACGCCGGTCAGCCCGTAGGCCGACCTCATGTCGTGGAAGATCTTGTGCTTCAGCTTCGGCGGCGCGACCGACAGCCCCCGTCGCACGGCGAGCATCGAGGCCTGGTCCTTGACCGACCACTCCCACTCGCGCTTCATCAGGAAGTCGTAGGGCTTGGGGAAGACGTCGTTGTTCATGGTGGTCTCGATCTGGAACACCTTGACGGTGTCCTTGATGACCCGGCCCATCCGCCACGCCGAGTGGTGCATCTCGGAGTGCTTGTGGTCCATGAACGAGCGGGACTGGACCATCGTCTTGGCGTTGTGGTGGTGCCGCAGCGACTTGTACGACGCCAGCCCGATGCCGACCGACTTGTGGCCGCCGTCCATCGCCACGAGGTTGACGTTGACGTAGATCAGCAGGTCGGACTCGGCGGCCCGCTTGCTGATCTCGATGTCCTCGCCCTTGTCGGTGGTGCCGAGGTGGGCGAGCTCGTCGCGGTCCTCGGCGTCGAAGTTGTAGAGGTCGCCCTGCGGGTAGAACGAGCGGAACACCCGCTCACCCACGATGTGCTTGAGCTCGGCCGCGGTCATCCGCCGGTGCAGCGCGTTGGCCGCGATCAGCTTCACGTCGTCGACACCGGCATCGGCGGCCATGGTGAGGACGGCCTCGATGATCCGACCCCGGATATCGGGCGCCTTCATCGATGGCAGCGGGATCGACAGGTCGTCGAAGGCGATCGTCAGCCGCATCCCGGACTTGAGCAGCTCGGGCAGCGGCTCGGAGTCGTGCGGGTGCAGCAGCGCGTGCTGGATCGCCTCGTCGACGTCCGGCACCGACGGGATCGACTCGGGCGGGTAGACGACCCGGGTGCCGAGCGGAAAGTTCTCCAGCCGGAAGCCGAGCCCCTCGTGGACCACCATGGGTGGCGTCCGGTCGTCGACCTCGAGCACGAATCCTGGGCGACTCACTTGCCCCTCCTCATACAGCGCCCATTCATTGGGAGCTCCTTGGATCGAACGCAACCTTCACCGTACCGAGACGGCCGGCCGCATGAGCATGGTCGAGGGCCTCGCGCCAGCGGTGCAGCGGGTAGCTGGCCACGGACTTGGAGAGCCGGACGACGGGTTCGAGCTCGACGATCTCCGCCGCGATGTCGAAGGCACCACGGCCATCGACCTCCTGCTGTGACGAGGCGTAGGTGCCCACGACCTCGAGCTCGCGGAACCATGCCGCGCTCAGGTCGGCCGCAGCCGGCATCCCGGACAGCACCACCCGGCCCCCGGCGCGGGTGGCGTTGAGCGCGGTCTCCAGGGACCGCTTGCTGCCGACCGCGTCGACGGCGACGTCGACGCCGCCGAGGAGGTACGGCGCGGAGAACTCCGGCTTGAGCTGGAAGGCGCCGGTCGACCGACGTACGCGGCGCAGCACCTCGTCGGGCTGCACCACCTCGGTCGCGCCGAACTCCAGCGCAAGGTCGCGCTGGTGGCCGTGCTTGGCCACGACGATGATCTCGCCGGCAGGGGTGAGCTGGCGCAGCGCCAGGGTCGCGAACAGGCCGACCGATCCGGCGCCGGAGACGAGCACCCGGTCGTTGGCCCGCACGCCGGCTCGCAGCGCGGTGTGCACCGCGCACGAGAGCGGCTCCATGAGCAGCGCCTGCTCGTCCGACCAGCCCTCCGGCACCACATGCATCTGGCTGCGGTGCGCGACCAGCTGCTGGCCCCAACCGCCACCGGTGTCCTTGCAGAACCCGGTCTGCAGGCCCGGCGCGAGGTGTCCGACGGTGATTCGCGAGCAGCGGTTGGTGTGGCCGGTCACGCAGTTCTCGCAGGGCTCGACGCCCCGCGCCGCGCAGGTGAGCACCGGGTCGAGGACGACCCGGGTGCCGGCCTCGAGGTCCTCGCAGTCCTCGAGCAGCTCGGCGACGACCTCGTGGCCGGGCACGAACGGCAATGACACGACCGCGGAGAAGTAGAGCGACGTCTTGCCGGACAGCGCACCGAGGTCGGAGCCGCAGATGCCGGACAGCCGCGAGCGCAGCCGGGCCCACCCGGGCCGGTCGACCTTCGGCGGGTCGATGGTGACCAGCCGCAGCGGCGCCGCGTAGCCGGACAGGATGCCCGGCATCCGGGCGCCGACCGCCTTGCCGGCCACCGTCCGGGGCAGGCTGCGGAACATCTCCAGCGCGAGCATCATCAGCGGCCGCCTGCGGGGTCGAGGGCCCGGACCGAGCCGGACGGGCTGGCCCAGTCGGCGACATCCCAGTGCGAGCGGCGGGCATGCCGGTAGAGCGGTACGTCGGGCCGGACGGCCACCGGGTTGCCGACGGCCGCGAGCAGCGGCAGGTCGGAGTGGGAGTCGGCGTAGGCGTAGGACGCCTTCATGTCGATGCCGTGCTCGGCGGCGAAGGACTGCATCCAGGCGGCTCGCGACTCCCCGACCAGCGGCGACGAGGCGAGGTGGCCGGTGCAGACGCCGCGGTCGTCGACGGCGAGGTCTGCGGCCTCGATGTGGTCGAACAGCGGCAGGAGCGGCCGGGTCAGCGGCCGGATGGCGCCGGTGATCAGCACGGTCTGGTGGCCGGCGGCCCGGTGCTCGCGGATCCGGCGCACGGCGTCGGGCGAGAGCCGGGACAGGATGTGGTCGGTCAGGTGCTCGTCGGCGACCGCGTTGAGGTCGGCGAGGCGGGCGCCGGCGTACTCGCGGTAGATCCCGCGGAGGAAGTCGCTGCGGGAGCGGCGCTCGGCCTGCACGAGGGCCGGCACCTTCGACGCGATCCGGCCGAGCTCGGCGAACCGCTCCCCGCTGTCGAGCTCGCGCAGCCGCACCCACAGGTAGGTCTCGATCACGTTGGAGGAGAGCAGGGTGCCGTCCATGTCGAAGAAGGCCGCGATGCCGGTGCCGCCGGAGCCGACGCCCCGCAGCTGGCCGGCCACCGGCTTCTTGCGCAGCGCGCGGAGCTCGTCGAGGCGACGAACCGGTGCCGTCACGGCGGGGCAGTGCACGTCGATGAAGTAGTGCGGCCAGTCGACCACCGAGGTGTCGAAGGCGAACGTCGCCTGGTCCTCGGTGGAGAGCGAGGTGTACAGCGCCATCGTCTGCTTGTCGGAGAACCGCAGCTCGGCGGTGGCGTACTCCATGTAGAGATCGAGGTAGCGGCGCAGGAACTCCAGCCGCCGGCCCTGCTGGTGCAGCTTTCGGGCCAGGTCGCGGGCCCGGTCGCTGCGCGGCGCGTGGCCGACCATGTAGTCGGCGACCTTCCAGGCCTTCTCGCTGGTCGAGAGCAGGCGCTCCACCGAGCGGGCACCAGGGAAGCGCCACTCCGGCAACCGGGCCGCACCGCGGTCGCCCGCGGTGAACGGGTGGTGGTCGAAGTAGGTGCGCACCGAGCTGTAGAGCACGTTGAAGGTCAGCGGGTTGCGGTCGCCGCTGGAGACGTGGAAGTAGCCGACCCGGGCCGGCTCGGGCGGGTGCGCCAGGACCGCGACGATGGCCGAGACGACGTGGTCGACCGGGACGATGTCGACGATCGTGTCCGCCGAGGCCGGGAACTCCGGGAGCTCCCCGCGGCCGTAGGCCAGGATCAGCGGCTCGGCCATCTTGAACCCCTCGATCCAGCCCACGTGCGGGCGCTCGAGGGCGGACTCGATGATGCTCGGCCGGACGATCGAGGCCCGGCGCGGGTCCCCCGCCCGGCCTGCCCACCGCTCGACGACGCGCTCACCCATCGCCTTGGTGAAGGTGTAGCAGTCGGTCCAGCCGAGGCTGCGGGCCCGCTCCGTGCCGATCCGGACCAGCTCGTCCTTGACCCACTGCTTGCGGGCGGACTCGGTCGCCCGGGCGGCCGTGAGCAGGCCGGCGCGGCTGTGCTCCTTCTCCGCCTTCTTGCGCTCCTTGATCAGGACGTCGACGCCGCGGGAGCGGTACTCGACCTCCTGGCGCTGCGCGAGGCCCCACGCGAGCTCGGTCTCGAGGTCGACGTCGTGCTCGACCGACGCCTCGGGGATGCTGCCCCGGCGCCGCCCGGCGACGTACGCCGTCGAGATGTGCACGTAGTGGATGTCCCGGCCGGACGCGGCCTGCGCCTCGTCGATCCGATCCAGCAGGTCGCGGACCCCGATGACGTTGGTGGTGAACCCCTCGTCGACCGGCGGGTCGAACGACACGTCCCCCGCGCAGTGCACGACCGCGTCGATCCCGCTGGGCAGCGCGGGCACGTCGGCCAGGTCTCCCTCGACCACCGCCACCCGGTCCGCGATCAGCTGCTCGACGCCTCCGGCCGCCTCCACGACGGAGGCGAAGACGGGCTTCTCGAGGAGCTTGGCGGTGCGGTCCGCACCACTGATCGAGCCCTTGGGCCGGACCAGCACCGACGTGCGTACGTCGGGCACCTCGCTGAGCAGCAGGTGCAGCAGCGCCTCACCCACGAAACCGGTGACCCCGGTCAGCAGGACGTGCTGGCCCGCGAGCCGCTCCGCAACTGATCCACCACCCACGAGACGGAACCTTGCCACGCCCCGGCCCACGATCAAGAGGCGAGGTGCTTCATGGCCTCGCGCCGCGACAGGCCGGACAGCCTGTCACCCAGCCGGTCCACCTCGGCGCGCACCCAGCCCGGGTCGGTCCGGGCGTGCTGGCGCAGTGCCCAGCCGATGGCCTTGCGCAGCCAGAACGTCGAGTCGTCGACGTTGGCCTCGATCGCGTGGCGGAGCAGCTCCACGTCGGTGTCGGCCTTGTGGCCGATCTGGCAGATCACCGCGGTACGGCGCAGCCAGAGGTCGTCGTCGGTCGCCCAGGCCCGGACCACCGGGGTTGCGGCCGAGCGGTGTCCGGCCAGCACGTCGCCCACCACGTGGGTGGCCACGTCGTCGACGACGTCCCACCAGGCGCCGGTGACGATCAAGTGCTCCCAGAGGTCCAGGCTGGCCGGTTCCAGCCAGGCCCGGGCGTGCCGATGCCGGGCCACCGCGATGGCGGCGTACCACTCCTCCCGGTGCTTCGCCTCGTCCCAGAGCGTGCGCACCGTGGCTGCCCACTGCCCGTCGTCGGCCGGCTGCCAGTCCCGCAGCAGCGGCTTGAGCTCGGCCTTGAGCCGGGGCGACGGGAGGCCGAAGTAGGGCAGCGCGGACTTCATGTACGCCTGCTGCTGCACCGCCACCTGAGGATCGCCGGCGGCCGCCAGCGCCCGGCGTACGGCGTCCACAAGCTCCCAGTCTGCGGGGGACGAAGCGGCCATCCCCCGCAGACTAGGGCTCCCCGTCGTCAGCCCGGCCAGGTGGCCGTGGTGACTGCTCCCCCGCAGACATTGACGCGCAGCCGGACGTCATCGGTTCCCTTCGGCGCCAGCGCGTAGCTCCCCTCGATGAGCTCCGGGAAGACCAGAGACGGCACGATGCCGCCCTGCGCCGGCCGTGGCACCACCGCGACATGCGGTCGGTGGTGGCCGGGCTCCTCCCGTCCGGTCAGCACCTCGATCTCCTCGCCGAGCATCGACGCCGGCATCGTCACCACGAGGGCACCGACGTCACCCCCGATGTCGAGCACGACCATCCCCTGGCCCGCGTGCGAGTTGTCCTCGTGCGAGTGCTCATGGGTGTGCGCGTCGGTCACGAGGCCGTCTTCCCGGGCTTGGTCTGGTAGCCCCCGCCCGGCACGCCGAGGTAGGGGAAGACCTTGAGGTGCCTGGTCTTGTCCTTGGAGCCGTCCGTCAGAGCCGCCGCAGCGGCGTCCGGGGTGTACGACGGGTCCACCAGCGGGATGGTCGCCCCAGCCACCGCGCGCAGCTCGATGGCCACGACGTTGTCACCGAGCCGGCGCCCGTTCGGGAAGCCGGCCGCGTCACCGGCGACCAGCCCGATGGGGTTCTCCTTCTTGGTCGGCTTGACCGCGACGTTCAGCCGGAGCATGTCCGCCTTGGTGCCTCCCGTGAAGTTCTGGAACCCGGGCACCACGCCCGACGGGATCCCGGTCAGCAGGATCGCGTCGAGGTCGGCCCGCGACTTGGAGTAGGCCTTCAGCTTCGGGAACACGCCCGGGTAGAGGGCCGGCAGCAGCCCGGCCAGCTCCGGCTGGTCGACGTACTTGGCGAACCGCGAGTCGGTGCGCGGCGGACGGGCGTTCCACTCGTCCTTCTCGGCCATGGGAATCAACACCTCGTTGACCAGCGGGTTCCCGAGCCGGGAGACCTGCTTGTAGGGGCCGTGGCCGACGTACTTGCCCTGACGGGAGTCAAAGACCTTCGACTTCTGCCGGCTCGCCGAGGTCCAGACACCGATCGTGGCGTTGGCGTCCGACGGGCTCTTCGGCACCCTGCCCTTGACCAGCGCCTTGATCGGGACCTGGATCGCGATCGTGTGCACGTTGTAGGCCTGCACCGCGTTGACGCCACCCATGTTCGGCATCGAGATCAGGTGCGCGGAGTTGAACGGACGTAGCGCCCCGAGGTCGAAGACGCTGCCCAGGTCGACGAAGAACGCGTCGGCCCGCTGGCCGGCGAAGACCTTGATGCCACCGGGGAGGCTGTGCACCGCCTGCGCGCCGAGGGCCCCGTAGTTGGGGGTGCTGCGCGGGCCGACGTTGACCGGCGGACAGCCGAGGCCGGTCGCGAGGACCGTCTTCTTCTTCCCCTGGATCCGGGTGACCGTGTAGCGCTGAGGCCTGTTCCAGTTCGGGTCGTCGATGGAGCTGATCGGCCCGATGTTGTAGAGGAACGTCGACTTGTTCCGGATCTCGGTGTGGAACTCGAACCGGTAGGTGATGTCGGCGTCGGCCGTGCCCTTGTTGGAGATGTTGATCTCGTAGCGGACGTCGTCGCCGAACTCGTAGAAGTTCGGGCCGCCGTCGGGCTTCTGGAGCGGGATGTAGTTGGCGATCAACGTGACGGTGTCGGGCTGGTCCGGGCTGACGAAGGCGTAGACGTCGGTGCTGTCCGCAACCGGGTCCTTGCTGATCTCGGGTGCCTCGCGGTGTGACGACATGTCACTCCCCTCCCTTGCGGCCTGCGGCCGCGTTGAGGATGCGGGCGACGAGGTCGCGGTCCTCCACGATCACCTCGCGCTCGCCGACCATGAGGTGCAGGACGCCGACCTTGGGGTCCTGGACGTAGGCCACGACCGGCTCGGCCGCGGCGTCGTATCGCCGCCTTGTGACGGCCTCGGCCGCCCCGCCGGACAGGCCGACGACGGCACCGGCCGCCGTACCCGCCCCGGCCGCGGCCAGGAACTTCCTTCTGCTCGTGTCAGTCATGAAGGTGTGCTCTCTCCCTGTCGACCGGCTCGGGGCGAGCCGGACCACAAGGGCTTCGGAGCCGTGGCTGCTCCGGATGGGAGTCGCCTGACCGCGATCGCGCCGGCGGAGGTCACGCGACGATCGGCTTCGGGGTTTGGCGGCGCCACCACGGGGCACCGTCCTGACGGTGGCGCCGACCCCGTCGAGATCGTCATATCCGCCAGGGTCGCCCGTCGCCGGTGAGCTCGTCTCGGCCGGTCCGGAACGGTTGGGGCGGGTCCGCTCCCGGCCCTCCCGGACCCCGAGGCCGGGACTTCTCTCCGGGCCGTTGTCCGGTGGGCGCAGAGGGGATCGAACCCCCGACCGCTGGTTTGTAAAACCAGAGCTCTACCGCTGAGCTATACGCCCGTCGCGGGAGCAGGTTACGGGACCCGGCAGATGCCGCGGAAACCGCCGTAAATGAAGGTTGAGCCGCTGGCGTCTCGGGTCACCAGCGGCTCAACGGGGCATAACCTACTGCCCCGCGGCAGGCGCTGCCAAACCAGCGAACGGACTAATTCTCAACTGGTCCAGACCGCTGGTTCGTACCGCCCGACCGGGCCATCCGTGGCGCCCTACATGAGAGCGCGGAGCTGGCGCAGGTGCTCGTCCAGGTCGCGGCCATCGGGATTGGCGTTGTGGACGGCCCAGCGGACCGTCCCCTCCTTGTCGATGACGTACGACGACCGGCGCGGCGCCCCGCGACCCTCGTCGAACACGTCGTAGGCGCGGGACACCTCGCCGTGCGGCCAGAAGTCCGACAGCAGCGGGAAGTTGAGCCCGTCGGAGTCCGCGAAGGCGCGCAGCGTGTAGGTGGGGTCGCACGAGATCGCCAGCACCTCGCTGTCGAAGGTCAGGAAGTCGGCCAGGCGGGTCCTGATGCCCGCCATCTCGCCGGTGCAGACCCCGGAGAACGCAAACGGGTAGAAGATCAGCGCGACCGCCTTCTTCCCGCGGTACGACGACAGCGTGACGTCCTGCCCGAACTGGTCGCGCAGGGTGAAGTCGGGCGCCGGCCCGCCCGGCTCGAGTCCGCTCACTGGTCAGGCTGTTCGTCAGACTGGGCGCCCGGGTTGCCGTCGGCGTCGTAGTCGGCCAGCTCGCGCTTGAGCACCTTGCCGGTCGCGTTGCGCGGCAGCTCGCCGAGCACCACGATCTCCCGGGGCACCTTGAAACGCGCGAGGTTCTGCTTCACGTGTCCCTTGAGCTCGTCCTCGCTGGCGGACACTCCGTCACGGAGCACGACGAACGCGCGCAGCCGCTTGCCGAAGTCGTCGTCGTCCACGCCCAGCGCGGCCACCTCGACCACCGCGTCGTGGCGGGCCAGGCAGTCCTCGATCTCCTTGGGGAAGACGTTCTCGCCGCCGGAGACGATCATCTCGTCGTCGCGACCCTCGACGTAGAGGAGACCGTGCTCGTCGAAGCGGCCCACGTCCCCGGAGGACATCAGGCCGTCGATCATGTCCTTCTTGCCGCCCCCGGTGTAGCCCTCGAAGAGCAGGCTGTTGCCGACGAAGATGCGGCCCGACTCCCCCTGCGGGAGCTCCGTGTCCTTGTCGTCGAAGATCTTCACGACGGTCGCCCACGGCGGCTTGCCCGCCGTGGACGGCTCCTGGCGCATGTCCTCGGGGGTGGCGATCGATGCGTAGGCCACCTCGGTCGAGCCGTAGGTGTTGTAGAGGTTGTCGCCGAAGCGGTCCATCCAGCTCAGCGCCAGGTCTCCGGGTAGCGCCGACCCCGACGCGGCCACGACCTTCACCGTCTCGAGGCTGTAGCGGTTGAGCTTCTCGTCGGGCAGCCCGAGCATCCGCTGCAGCATCACCGGGATCACGACCATCCCGTCGCACTGCTGTTCGTCGACCAGGTCGAGTGCGGCCTCCGGGTCGAACTTGCGCCGCAGGACGACCGTGTGCCCCAGCAGCAGCGAGAGCATCAGGTGCGCGAAGCCCCAGGTGTGGAACAGCGGCGCCGCGATGTGCACCCGCCACCCGTACTTCAGCGGCATCCGCGAGAGCAGCGAGATCGCGGCGTCGATGCCGGCCTCGTTGCGGGGAGCGCCCTTCGGCGTACCGGTGGTACCGGACGTGAGGATGATGATCCGGCTGTGGCCGCCCGGGACGGGCAACGGGCTGTCGTCGCCCTCGTCCTCCATCAGCGAGTCGAGGGTGTCGAGCTCGGTCTCGCCGTCGACCCACGACAGCACCCGCTTCTCCACGTGGGCCTTCTCTAGCAGGCCGGTGAACTCCTCGTCGTGGACGACCACGCTGGGCTTCTCGCGCTCGAGGACGTCGACCAGCTGCGGACCGGCGAAGGCGGTGTTGAGGTAGATCAGGTCCGCGCCGAGCTTGGCCGCGGCGACGGTGGCCTCGACGAAGCCACGGTGGTTGCGGGCCATCAGCGCGACCGAGTCACCCTCCGAGACACCGAGCTTCTGCAGCGCCCGGGCCAGGGCGTTCGTACGCACGTCGACCTCGCGGAAGGTGAGGTCGCCGCGCTCGTCGATCAGCCACACCCGGTCGGGCACCAGCGTGGCCAAAGCGAGGAAGCCCCCGGCCGGGCCGGTCCCCCACTGCTGGAGCGCCCGGCCGGCCCTGGCGAGGGACAGCGGCGAGTACGGCCGGAGGATCCCCGACCCGGCCAGCACCTTGAGCCCGTAGCCGGTCGAAGCGGCCTTGCCGGCCAGCTTGTCGAGCGGGGGCGGCAACGTGAGAGAACGCACGATGTGCAGGATGCCACGCGCCCAGAACGGGTCAGGCGGGGGTCTTGGGGGCGATCAGCCTGGTGGCCGACCACTCCTTGCTGACCGCCGCCGTGGTGGTCTGAGACAGGCCCGCGATCGGCGCGGCCTCCGCGATGTCCGCGGGCTCGACGGCGTTGGGTCGGCCCACCCTGGGCGTGAGAAGCCAGATCGCCCCGCCACCGACCAGGTCGGTGAGCGCGTCGACCAGGCCGTCGACCAGGTCGCCGTCCTCGGAGCGCCACCACAGCACGACCGCGTCGACCACGTTGCCGTAGTCGCTGTCGACCATGTCCGCGTCGATCGCGTCCTCGATCGCGACCCGCAGCTGATCGTCGGTGTCGGAGTCCCAGCCGAGCTCCTGGATGACCATGCCGGGCTTGAACCCGAGCCGCTCTGCGGCCCCGGGAGCACCCGTCTGGGTGGTGCCTCCACCCTCGGTCGAGCTCACGCTGTCCTCCTGGTTTTTCTGTGCTGTGATGCATCACGTACGGCGAACCCCCGCGGCCGCGGGGGTCGAGTGAGCGCTAGTCCACCGGAGTTGGGCGATACGCGCAAGCGAGCGACGCCAAGTGGTGCCGGCTGAGTCGTCCGCGGAGGGGTTGTTGAGGCGTACTCGCGGGTAGCGAGATCGACCGTCGAAGCGCTCGGACAACCGTGACACGATGAGTAGGTGACCGAGGAAACATCCACCGACTCAGTTGTCGACGGGGCCACCCCCCGGGTCGCCACGAGCGGTTCGCCCAGCCCGGTGATCCACGAGGGGCTGCCCACCCAGCTCCCCGACATCGACCCGGACGAGACCACCGACTGGCTGGAGTCCTTCGACCAGCTGGTCGACGAGCGCGGCCGCGACCGGGCGCGCTACGTGATGCTGCGGCTGCTCCAGAAGGCCCGCGAGCTCAACGTCGGCGTGCCGGCGCTGCGCAGCACCGACTACATCAACACCATCCCGCCGGAACGCGAGCCGTGGTTCCCCGGCGACGAGGAGATCGAGCGCCGGATCCGGGCGTTCATCCGGTGGAACGCCGCGGTGATGGTCTCGGACGCGAACCGGCCAGGCCTCGAGGTCGGCGGCCACATCGCGACGTACCAGTCCGCGGCCAGCCTCTACGAGGTCGGCTTCAACCACTTCTTCCGCGGCAAGGACCACCCCGGCGGCGGCGACCAGATCTACATCCAGGGCCACGGCTCGCCGGGCATCTACGCCCGCGCGTTCCTCGAGGGCCGGCTCGACGAGCAGCAGCTGCTGCACTTCCGGCAGGAGGTCCAGCACGGCGTCGGCAAGGGGCTCTCGTCGTACCCGCACCCGCGGCTGATGCCGGACTTCTGGGAGTTCCCGACCGTCTCGATGGGGCTCACCGGCATCAACTCGATCTACCAGGCCCGCTTCAACCGCTACATGCAGAACCGCGGCATCAAGGACACCAGCCAGCAGAGCGTGTGGGCCTTCCTCGGCGACGGTGAGATGGCCGAGCCCGAGTCGCTGGGCGCGATCCGGATCGCCGCCCGCGAGGAGCTCGACAACCTCACCTGGGTCATCAACTGCAACCTCCAGCAGCTCGACGGCCCGGTGACCGGCAACGGCAAGATCATCCAGGAGCTGGAGGCCAACTTCCGCGGCGCCGGCTGGAACGTCATCAAGGTGATCTGGGGCCGCGAGTGGGACGAGCTGCTCGCCCGCGACGTCGACGGCGTCCTGGTCAACCAGATGAACAAGACCCCCGACGGTGCCTTCCAGAACTTCTCGGTCGAGGACGGCGCCTACAACCGCGAGCACTTCTTCGGGCCCGACCCCCGGCTGCGCAAGATGGTCGAGCACATGAGCGACCGGCAGATCGAGAAGCTGCCGCGCGGTGGCCACGACTACCGCAAGGTCTACGCCGCCTTCGACGCCGCCTCGAAGCACACCGGCCAGCCGACGGTGATCCTGGCGCACACCATCAAGGGCTGGACGATCGAGGCCCTCGAGGGCAAGAACGCCACCCACCAGATGAAGAAGCTCAAGCTGCCGGACCTGCTGAAGTTCCGCGACCGGCTCTACCTGCCGATGAGCGACCGCGACATCGAGGAGGCCTACGAGTCCACCGGCACCGCGCCGTTCTTCCACCCGGGCGCGGACTCCCCCGAGATCGAGTACATGATGGAGCGGCGGCGCCAGCTGGGCGGGTCGATCCCCAAGCGCGTCATCCGGGCCAAGTCGCTGATCCTGCCGGGCAAGGAGATGTACGACGAGCTCAAGCAGGGGTCCGCCAAGAACAAGGTCGCCACCACCATGGCGACGGTCCGGCTGCTCAAGGACTTGATGAAGGACCCCAACATCGGCCAGCGGATCGTGCCGATCGCCCCGGACGAGTACCGCACCTTCGGCATGGACTCGATGTTCCCGAGCGCCAAGGTCTACAACCCCGGCGGACAGCAGTACGAAGCGGTCGACCGCAAGTTGTTGCTGTCCTACAAGGAGTCCGCGCAGGGCCAGATGCTCCACGAGGGCATCAGCGAGGCCGGCGCGATGGCGTCCGCAACCGCCGCTGGGTCGGCGTACAGCACCCAGGGCGAGCACATGATCCCGTTCTACATCTTCTACTCGATGTTCGGGTTCCAGCGGACCGGCGACTCGATCTGGGCGATGGCCGACCAGCTCGCCCGCGGCTTCCTCATCGGCGCCACCGCCGGCCGTACGACGCTGACCGGTGAGGGGCTCCAGCACGCCGACGGACACTCGCCGCTGCTCGCGGCGACCAACCCGGCGGTCGTGCACTACGACCCGGCGTTCGCCTACGAGGTCGCGCACATCATGGAGTCCGGCCTGGCGCGGATGTTCGGCGAGTCGGAGGCACACCCGCACGGCGAGGACGTGATCTTCTACCTGACCGTCTACAACGAGCCGGTCACCCAGCCCAAGCAGCCGGACGACGTGGACGTCGAGGGGATCCTCAAGGGGATGCACCAGGTCGCGAAGGCGGACGGCGAGGGCCCGCGGGTGACGCTGATGGCCTCCGGCGTCGGGTTCCCGTGGATCGACGACGCGAAGCGGATCCTGGCCGAGGAGTGGGGCGTCCAGGCCGACCTCTGGTCGGTCACGTCCTGGAACGAGCTGGCCCGCAACGCGACCGCCGCCGAGGAGTGGAACCTCCTGCACCCCGGTGAGTCGCCGCGGACGGCGTACGTCTCAGACCGGCTGGCCGGCCTGTCCGGCCCGGTCGTGGCGGTCTCGGACTACATGCGCGCCGTACCCCTCCAGATCGCGCGCTGGGTCCCCGCCGACTACCGCGTGCTGGGTGCCGACGGGTTCGGCTTCGCCGACACCCGGCCGGCCGCCCGCCGGTTCTTCCACATCGACGCGCAGTCGGTGGTCGTGCAGACGCTGCAGGCACTCGCGGACGCCGGCGAGATCGACCGCGGCCAGGTGGAGAAGGCGTTCGCCCAGTACCGCATCGACGACCCCACCGCCGTCGCCGACGTGAAGCAGGAGGGCGGGGACGCTTAGCTGTCTACCCTCGTGAGTTTCGGCCCGGGCCCACGACGATCTGTCTACCCTCGTGAGTTTCGGCCCGGGCCCCGCGCGCTCCCTCGCGGCCGCCCCGACGAGGCTCGCTGCGCTCGCAAGCTTCGCAGTCGTCGTGGCCACCGGACCGATCACGAGGCGCGCTCGCTCCGCTCGCATCGCTCACATCCAATGAGCGGACTGTTGGGTTCGTCCGAGACTCGAGCCGGGGCCGGGCTTCACTCGACGGATCTGAGGATCGCTTCGGCGACGACGAGGTCCTGCCAGGACATCCCGACGCTCTTGAACACGAGCGGCCGGTCGCCGGGCACCTTTGCGCGACCGGTGACGACGTCCCTCATCGTGAGCAGGTCGGCCGAGGTCAGGGCACCTTCGGCGATGGCCAGGACGACGTCACCCGCTTCGCGCATTGCGGTGGCGACGTCCTCGACGACCACGGTCGACCGCCCGAGCAACGCCGCCTCGAGCTCCCGGGCGTCCGGTTCGTGCGAGCCGACGGCGACGACGACCGCGTCGTCACGCACCTGGGCCGAGAGCAGCACCGGAGACCGGGCCGAGGTGGCGCAGACCACGACGTCAGCCGAGCGCAGGGCGTCGTCCGCGGGACCTGACCCGAGCGCCATGGCGTCGAGTGGGGTGCGTGAGGGGTCGCGGACCAGGAAGGCCACGTCGGCCAGCTCGCGGACTGCCGCCAGCGCGGTGACGTGCCCGATCGCCTGAGGCCCGGCCCCGATCACGGCGAGCCGCAGCGCGCGCTGCGGCAGCTCACTCTCGACCGCGGCGACGGAGACGGCCGGAGTGCGCAGGGTGGTCAGCGCCGTTCCGTCCAGGACGGCGCGCAGGGCCAGGGTCTCCTCGTCGAAGAGCAGGTAGGCAGCCTGGATCCGTGGCAACCCCCTGTCCGGGTTGTCCGGGGCGATGGTCACGACCTTGATCCCGACAGCGGCCTCGGCCTCGGCGGGCATCAAGAGGAACTGGCCGTGCGCCAGAGGCACCGTGACCCGGGCCGGATCGGTGGACGGGTCGAGGCCCCCGCGCAGAGCGTCGACGATGGCCCGGCTCGCTCTGGCTGGACCGAGTGCCGCCACGGCGTCTGCGTCGAGGGACCTCATCGCAGCACGAAACCCGGGACCAGCGGATCGTGCGGATCGATCGTGAAGACGTGCTCGCCGGTGCGATAGGCCGTCCCGGTCACCTGAGGGATGACCGCCTCGCGCCCGTCGACCTCGACCGTCTCCAGCACCGTCCCCGTGAACGTGCTCCCGACGATGGAGTCGTGCCGCAAAGTGACACCGGCGGGCAGCCGACCGTCTGCGGCCAGCACCGCCAGCCGGGCGCAGGTGCCCGACCCGCACGGGGACCGGTCCACCTCGCCGTCGGCGAAGACGGTCACGTTGCGCTGGTGCACCTGCCCGTCCACGTCGCCGAGGTCGTCGAACCAGATCGTGCCGTAGATCCCGTCCAGACGAGGGTCGCTCGGGTGTACGGCGTGGGGAGAGTCGTTGAGCGCCCACTTGACCTCGCGGCCGAGACCGGTGAGCTCTCCGAGGTGCTCCGGCGTGACTGCCAGACCGAGCTGGCTGGCGGGCAGGCTCGCGTAGGTGGCGCCGCCGTACGCCACGGTCACCCGGACCTCCCCGCGCGAGGTGGACACCGGCACGTCGCGGGCCACCACCCAGCTGGCCACGTTGACGAAGTCGACAGCGACCACGCGCGCCTCCTCGCGATGGACCCGCGCGGTCACCCTGCCCGACGGCACGTCGATCACCACGTCGACGCTGCCCGTGTCCGGGGCCACGACCCGGCCGGTGTCCACCGCCCAGACCCCGAGCGCGATGGTGCCGTGCCCACAGGCGGTCGAGAACCCGTCTTTGTGCCAGAACAGCACGCCCAGGTCGGCGTCCTCGTCGTCCGGCGGCACGACCAGCCCGCCGTACATGTCGGCATGCCCGCGCGGCTCCGAGCACAGCACCGCCCGGAGCTCCTGGATGGCCGGGTCATCGATCGCCTGCGCCCGCCGGTCGGCCACCGATCGGCCAGGGATGGGCACCGGCGGGTCCGCCACGATCCGGAACGCTTCGCCACCCGTGTGGTAGTCCGTGGTCCGGATCGTCGAGGGCAGCATGGTCGCAGCCTTGCACTCCTGCGGGGTACGGGTCTGGGTCAGCCGAAGGCCTGGTCGACGGCGTCGGCGAAAGCGCCCATCGAGGCGAACTCGAGGTCGTATGACCACTCGTCGGTCGGCTCTGGGGTCGCGCCCCAACCAGCGCGGTCGTGGCGACGGTTGATCCACACCGACGAGAGGCCTTCCCGCTTGGCGGGGACGTGGTCGTGAAACAGGCTCTGCGCCACATGGAGCAGCTCGGACCGCTCCAGACCCAGCTCGGAGAGCGTGCGGTCGAGCGCCCGGAAGTGGTTGTCGGCGGGCTTGTAGGCACCGACGTCCTCCGCGGTGATGACCGCGGCGAAGTCGCCGTGCAGCCACCGGTTGCTGCCGGCGAACCCGTCCCGGTGCACGTTGGACAGAACGATCAGCCGGTAGTGGTTCCGGAGGCGGGCGAGCGCGTCCGCAGAGTCCGGGAACGCCGGCCAGTCCGGCACCGAGTCGCCGAGCCGCTTGGCCCACTCGTCGCTGACCGAACTGCCCAGGGTCTCGCCGGTCCGCCGGAAGGCCGCGCCCAGGACCTCGGGGTAGAGCGACGTCGGGGTCTCGCGCTGGACCGCGGACTCATGGTCGCCGTACGCCAGCAGCAGGTCGTCCTTGGTGACGTCGAGCCCCTGCGTCTGCGCCCACGGGACCAGCACCGCGGCGAGCCCGGCTTCCCAGTCGATGAGGGTGCCGTAGCAGTCGAAGCTGAGCGCCTGGTACGTCGTCAGGTCGAGGGTCATGGGCACCGCTTTCTTGATGACGGGATCAACGCCATCATCAAACTACGTCGGCTGGCGAAAAGGCCCGAGGCTGCCGGACGCCTGAGCGGAGCGACAGGTCCAGACGACTGGACAGGCTCGCCCCAGATCCGGATTCGGCCGTGCGCGACGAACCGCGGCCCTTAGGGTCGTGCCGACGAGGCTTCATGTCTCGCGGGGGATTGCCCACTCACCGGCACGGGGCTGGGGTTGTTGGGCAACAGAGGGGGCAGCATGCGCACGAGTTGGCACGTGGTTGGCCGCAGGGTCACGACCGGCCTCGCGTCGATGGCCGTGGTAGCGGCCGTCGCCGGATCCGGCGGTTCGGTGGCCGCGTCCGACCCGACTCCACCTCCGCCCAACCCGCTGGCCGGTCTGCTCGGCCTCCTCTACGGCGTCGTGCAGACCGTCGAAGGGGTGGTCGGGGCGATCGTCCCGACCGGCTGGCTCTACGACGACTCGGTCACGACCATGAACGAGGTCCGTGCCACGATCGGCGCACCGCAGCTGTGGCAGCGCGGCTACACCGGCCGCGGCATCGGAGTCGCCCTCGTCGACACGGGCGTGGTCCCCGTCAGAGGGCTGAACTCGGGCAACATCGAGAACGGCCCGGACCTGTCGTTCGAGAGCCAGGCTTCCGACCTCCGATACCTCGACACGTTCGGCCACGGCACCCACATGGCCGGCATCATCGCCGGCAACGACCCGCCCACGCTGGCGGCACTGGGCCGGTTCCAGGGCGTCGCCCCCGACGCGAAGCTGACCAGCCTCAAGGTTGCGGCCAGCGACGGCGGCGTCGACGTCAGCCAGGTCGTGGCGGCCGTCGACTGGGTGGTCGAACACCGCAACGACGACCCGGCCAACCCGATCCGGGTCCTGAACCTCTCGTACGGCACCGACGGCGTGCAGGACTACCGCCTTGACCCGCTGACCCACGCCGTCGAGAACGCGTGGCGAGCCGGCATCGTCGTCGTGGTCTCCGGCGGCAACGACGGCACCGACGCGCAGTCGCTGAACAACCCGGCGTACGACCCGAACGTGATCGCCGTCGGCGCGGCCGACACCCGCGGCACGAAGGCTCAGGGCGACGACCTGGTACCCGTCTTCTCCAACCGTGGCAACGCCTCGCGCCGGGTCGACCTCGTCGCCCCGGGGCGCTCCATCGCCTCGCTCCGCGACCCCGGCTCCTACCTCGACTCGGTCTACCCCGGTGCGCGCGACGGCAGCAGGCTCTTCAAGGGCAGCGGCTCCTCGCAGGCCGCCGCCGTGGTGTCCGGTGCCGTCGCGCTGCTGCTCGACCAGCGGCCGACCCTGACCCCCGACCAGGTCAAAGCCCTGCTGCTCAGCTCCGCCAGCCCGATGCCGTCCGCAGACGCGGCCGGGCGTGGCGCCGGCGAGCTCAACGTCGCGGCGGCGTCCCTCCTGCCCGCTCCCGTGGCGCAGCAGACGTGGGCGGCATCGACCGGCCGTGGGTCGCTCGAGGCGGCCCGTGGCACCCAGCACGTGGCCGATGGCGACGTCGAGCTGCGCGGAGAGCGCGACGTCCTGGGCGCCTGGGACGCTGCCGCCTGGGCCAGCGCGAGCAGCAACGGCACTGCCTGGGACGGCGGCCGCTGGAACGGCCGCGACTGGACCGGTTCCTGCTGGTGCGCAGCGACCTGGACCGGTGCGACGTGGTCGGGTCGGTCGTGGGCCGGCAGCTCGTGGGCCGGTCGGTCCTGGGCGGGCCGGTCCTGGGCCGGTCGGTCGTGGGCCGGCAGCTCGTGGTCGGGTCGGTCGTGGGCGGGCCGGTCCTGGGCCGGTCGGTCGTGGGCCGGCCTCAGCTGGAGCTGACCCGGACGACCCCTGCCTGAGGACGGTTGATGACGCGAGGACGCTCTGCGGCGATCTGGGCGATGGTTGCGGCCATGGCCGCAGCCGCGGCCGGCGTGTACTGGTACGGCGTGCTGCCGATCGACCACTCCGGCCGCAGCTGGCCGCTCGCCGCGGCCGTGGCGGTCGCGCTCGGCTTCTTCGCCGCTGAGATGACCACGGTCCACATCCGGATGGGACGGGAGGCCTATGCCTTCTCCCTCATGGAGTTTCCGCTCGTCCTGGGCCTGTTCTTCGTGCGCCCCGACCTGCTCATCTTCTGCCGCCTGGCCGGGACCGCGCTGGCCTTCCTCTGGACCCGGCGACCTCTGCAGAAGGCGCTGTTCAACTGCGCGATGTTCGCGCTCGAGACCAGCGCGTCGGTCGTGGTGTGGTACCTGATCGCCGGCTCCGCCGACCGGCTCTCCCCGCTCGTCTGGCTGGCGACGGGTGTGACCGTGCTGATCACCAGCCTCCTCGGCTCGGCGGCAGTCACCACGGTCATCACCATTGCGACCGGGAAGCGCCCGTCGTCGCTCGGCGAGGTGTTCGAGATCGGCCAGGTCGCCGACCTGGCCAACGCGTGCTTCGCCCTGGTCGCCGTCTACATCCTCTCGGCCGACTGGCGGGCCGGCTGGCTGCTGGTCGTCGTGATCGCCGTCATCTTCGTGGCCTACCGGTCCTCCGAGCGGGCCCGCGTCCGCTCCGAGAACCTGGCCCAGGTCAACCGGTTCACCGAGGTCGTCGGCCGCGAACCGGACCTCGAGGGCGTCGTCTGTGCCGTCCTGCGCGAGGTCCGGGTGGCCTTCGACGTCGCGATCGCCCAGCTGCGGTTCGTCGACACTGACGGTTCGGTCCACGACTGGGTGCTCGAGGGAGACGAGCCAGAGGCCCGCCGAGCTGCGCTGGCCGACGCGTTGTCGGAGGCCGGGGACCGTCCGGTCCTGCTTCCTCGCGAGACCCTCCCAACCGGCCTGGCCGCCGTGCTGCGGACCCATGGCGTGCGCGACTGTCTCCAGGTGCAGCTCCGGTTCGAGGCGGGAGCAGCCGGCTGCCTGGTCGTCGCGAACATGCTGGGAGACGTCGACACCTTCCGGGCCGCCGACATCGACCGTTTGCAGGCCTTCGGGAACCACGCCGCGGTCGCCATCGAGAACGCCGTCCGCGCCCGGACCATCGCCCGGCAAGCAGCCGAGCGGGAGCACCGCGCCATGCACGACGAGCTCACCGGCCTAGCCAACCGGCGGCTGTTCAGCACCAGCCTGCAGGACGCGCTCCGGACCGGACCGGCCGCGGTCCTGATGCTGGACCTCGACCGGTTCAAGGACGTGAACGACACGTTGGGACACCAGACCGGCGACCGGCTGCTCGCCCAGGTCGCGGAGCGGCTGCGCAGCGTGGTCCTGGCCGAGTCGCTCGTCGCCAGATTCGGGGGTGACGAGTTCGCGGTGCTGCTCGTGGGCGCCAACGCGGACGTCGCGCTGTCCGTGGCCGCGATGGTGCGCGACTCGCTGACGCGGCCGTTCGACCTCGACGGGGTCGCGGTCGCCGTGGACGCCAGCGTCGGCGTCGCCCTGAGCGAACCCGGTTCCGACGGTGTGGACGTGCTGCGCGCCTCGGACATGGCGATGTACGCCGCCAAGCAGAACCGCTCCGGTCTCGAGCTCTTCCGACCCGAGCTGGACCGTCGTGACTCGACCCGGCTGGGCTTGCTGGCGGACCTGCGGGCCACCATCGCTACCGCCGGCATCGACGTGGTCTATCAGCCGAAGGTCGACGTCCGCACCGGTGCGATGACCGGCGTCGAGGCCCTGGCCCGCTGGCGACACCCGGAGCTCGGCAACGTGCCGCCCGACGAGTTCATCCCACTCGCGGAGCACAGCTCGCTGATCACCCCGCTCACGATGCACGTCCTGCGCCGGGCCCTGGATGCCTGCCAGGGCTGGCGGCGTACCGCTCCGGACTTCACGGTCGCGGTGAACATCTCCCCGCGCAGCCTGCTCCACGACCTGTTCGTGGACGACGTGGCCCGCGAGCTGGCCCGGGTCGCGGTCCCGTCCTCCGCCCTGACCCTGGAGATCACCGAGACCAGCCTGATGGACGACCCCGACCGCGCCGTCGCCGCGCTCCAACGGCTCAAGGACCTCGGTGTCCGACTGTCCGTCGACGACCTCGGCACCGGCTACTCGTCCCTGGCCTACCTCCAGCGGCTGCCGGTCGACGAGGTCAAGATCGACCGGTCGTTCCTCAAGGACCTGAGGGACTCGGGGTCGGAGGCCGTCGTCGGGGCCATCATCGACCTCGGCCACCGGCTCGACCGTCAGGTCGTGGCGGAGGGCGTCGAGGACGGCTGGGCCTGGGACCGGCTGCGCGACCTCGGCTGCGACTGCGCGCAGGGCTACTGGCTGGCCAAGCCGATGCCGGCCGAGGACCTCTCCGCCACGCTGGCGTCGTGGTCACCACCGAGAGCCACACTGCTGCGCCAGGTGCACCCGGCAGGGTGAGGGGGTCATGAGCCCATCGTCTGCCCTGCCAGGAACCGTTCGATTCGCTGTCGGACGTTGTCGTCGGGCTCGCCCGACAGCGCGGTGGTCAGCACCCGCCGGACGTCCTCGGGCCAGGCGTCCGGCCCCCAGGCGGCGAGGGTGTTCAGGGCCATGTTGCGGGATCGGATCACCGGACTGGACAGGGCGGTACGGACGTGCGGCCAGCCCGTGCCAGGGAACCGATCCAGCCCGGTGACCAGGGTCTCCAGGGCTGAGTGCCGACGGAACATCGGTCCGAAGCCCATCTCCAGCGTTGGACCCGAGCCCAGCTCGGACGCGAGGAAGTGCTCGTCCGCGATGTTGAGCAGCTCCCGGAGCCGGGTCTCGTCGACGCGCCGCATCGCCTGCCACCAATAGGCGTCGAACGGGTCTCGGCGGAGCCGCTCGAGGATGGCCGGGAACGTGTCGACCCCGACATGCTGGGCGAGGGCGTCTGCGGCCCAGAACGTGTCGTCGGCGCCCAGCTCCGCTTCGACCACTCGCGGCCATGCCGGGTGGGCGAGCACCTCCTGGGCGAGCGCGAGGAGGGCGGACCGGGCGTCGGGGGTCCAGTGCGGCACCCGGTCGCCGTCGCCGTCGAGGAGCGCCACGACTTCACGCGCGAGCAGCCCCTGCTCGGCGGTAGTGGGGTGCGCGCGGACCCGCTCGAGGACCATCCGGAGTGCCCGCGGGCCCTCGGCGTAGTCCCCGATGTCCTCGGCCGGCCCACCCGCCAGCAGCGCCCGCAGGATCCCGACCGCGCCGGCGAGCAGCTCGTCGTCGACCGGACCCTCGAGCGCCGCGACCAGGTCACCGGTGGTGGCAGCGGTGTACGCCGTGTACTCGTCCATGACCGCGTTGCGGAAGCCGTCGCGCAGGAGCCAGGCCTTGATCTCCGGCCGCTCCGTGCCCGCCAGCCGCTCCACGATCTGGATCCGGCCCCACCCGTCGACACCCTGCGCCAGCTGCCACAGCTCGAGCTCAGGGTCGTCGGACTGCCTGGCCAGCGCCACCGCGGCGTACAGCGTGAGCTCTTCGTGCCGGCCGAGCACGCGGAGGACGTCGAGGTCCTCCTGCGTCGCCGCCTTGCCGAGCAGGGCCATGCCGAACTTCACCGGCTCGCGGTGCTCACCCTGGCGCACCAGCCAGGCCGCGAGGTCGTGGTAGTCGCGCGCATCCTCGATGCGGGCCAGCAGCTCGTCGACGAAGCTCAGCACCGCCCCGCTGCGCAGCTCGTCGTAAAGGGCATTGCGGGCGGCGGTCTTGCGCCAGCGGCCGCGCGTGCCCACCAGCAGCGCCAGCACCCGGCCCAGCTCCGCCTCGGCGTCGGCGGTCCCGGCATGGTGGCCCATCACCCCGTCCAGTGCCCCAGCAGCCCACCGCACGCCACCCGCGTCAGGATCCTCGTCGGGCAGGCGCTCCCCGCCCTCGGTCAGGCCGGTGCCGCTGGGGTCGAGGTGAGCACGGATGTGCTCGTAGATGCTGCTCAGGCGCTCGCGTCCCGCATCGAGGCGACCGGGCTGACCGGCGCCGACCGGCCGGTCTTGAGCAGGTTGCGGAACCGCGCCCGGGAGTACGACGCGGGCTGGGTCGAGCGGATGAACTCGTGCACGATCTTGGCGAACCGCTGCGGGTGGTCCTTGTGCGGGAAGTGCCCGGCGTGCGGGATCACCTCGATCCGGGCGTTCGGAGCGAGCGCCGCGGCGTTGCTGGCGTGGCGCACCGGGATCACGCCGTCGTCGCTTCCCCAGATCACCGCCATCGGCATCTGCTCGGTCAGGTACGCGCGGTCGGCCATCGTCACGATCTGGCCCCGCCAGTCGATGACGGCCTTGACCACGTGCCGGATCGCGGCGCGCGACGCCGGGTCCTTGAACGAGTCGTAGATCTCGGCGACCTCGTCGAAGTCGCGGGTGGCCTTGAAGTCGGTGCGCGAGAGCGCGATCAGCCCTGCCCTGCCGAGGTGCCTGATGCCGGGCAGGGTCAGCAGCCCCATCACCTGGTGAAAACCGGGCGTGGTGATCGCCCGGAGCGCCGGGCTGACCTCGTGGCCGAGCCCGCCGGAGGCGACCAGGATCATCCGCTCGGTGCGCTCGGGGAACTGGTAGGCGAACTGCATGGCCACCCCGCCGCCGAAGCTGTGCCCGACGACGGTCACCCTGTCGATCCCGAGCAGGGTGATCAGGTCGCGCATGCCGTTGGCGTAGCCGCCGACGCTGTAGTCCGCGCGCGGCTTGTCCGAGAGCCCGTGGCCCAGCAGGTCGGGCGCGATCACCGTGTAGCGACGCGACAGCGCCTCGATGACCGGCTCCCACGTGGTGTGGTCGCAGCCGAGCCCGTGCAGCAGCAGGAGCGCCGGCCCCTGACCCACCTTGACGAAGGCGCGTCGGTGGCCGTGGACGGTGACGAACTGGACCTCGTGACCTGCCGCGTGCTGGAGCCGAGCCACGGATCCCCTCCCCATGAAGCTGAAACAGCGGCCGAGCCCGGTGGCCCCGCGTCCTGCAGGATTCAACCGACTGCCGATGGGCGAATCAAGGGTCTGTTCATCACGTGTTGGCTCCGATTCCATTGTCTTGGGCTCCTGAGTCCCTCTGGTGACAGGATTCAAGGCATGAGCCGCCGTGCCGCCGAACCGCGCAGCCGGGTCGCCGACGACCTGCGCCGCTCGATCGGCGGGCTCAGCACCGCGGCGACGTCACGGATGGCCGAGGACCTGCCGTGGTTCCGGGAGCTCAGCGCCGAGGACCAGTCCTGGGTCGGGATGATCCTCCAGGCGGGCATCCGGAGCTTCGTGGACTGGTTCCAGGACGGCGGCGACACGAAGGGCGGCCCCGCGATCGCGACCTCCGTCTTCGGTGCCGCCCCGCGGGCGCTGGCCGGCGTGATCACCCTGCAGCAGACCGTCGACCTGGTGAAGCTGTCGATCGAGGTGGTCGAGAGCAACGTCGAGGGGATCATCGCCGAGGAGGACGCCGAGGAGGTGCACCGGGCCATCTCTCGCTACGCCCGCGAGGTCGCCTTCGCCACCGCCGAGGTCTACGCGCGGGCCGCCGAGGTTCGCGGCGCCTGGGACGCCCGCCTCGAGGCGCTGGTCGTCGACGCGGTGCTCCGCGCCGAGACCGACGAGGCGGTGCTCTCGCGGGCCAGCGCGCTGGGGTGGCAGACGCGCGGCACGGTCTGCGTGGTGCTCGGCGCCTCGCCAGCCCGCCGGACCGAGACCGACCTGTTCGACGACGTACGCCGGACCGCGGCCGCCGCCGGCATGGACGCGTTGTGCGCGGTCCAGGGCGACCGGCTGGTCGTGCTGCTCGGCGGCGTCGCCGAGCCGCGCCAGGCCGCGTCGGTGATCGCCGAGCTGTTCGGCGACGGTCCGGTGGTGGCCGGCCCGGTGGCGGCCGACCTCGCCGGCGGCGCCGGCTCCGCGCGGGCCGCGGTCTCGGCGTACCGCTCCGCGCCGGGGTGGCCGGAGGCCCCGCGCCCGGTGCTCGCCTGGGAGCTGCTCGCCGAGCGCGCTCTCGGCGGCGACGGCCACGCCCGCCGGCAGCTGGTCGACGACGTCTATCTCCCGCTGCTGCACGCGCGTGGTGCCCTCGTCGAGACCCTCACCGCGTGGCTCGACCGCGGCTCGTCGATCGAGGGCGCCGCGCGAGCCCTGTTCGTGCACCCCAACACGGTCCGCTACCGCCTTCGCCAGGTCGCGGACCTGACCGGTCTCACCCCGGGCCAGGCCCGCGACGCGTTCACCCTCCAGATCGCGCTGGTGCTGGGCCGCCAGTCCGGCCGCGACTGACGCCGAGTCGGCAGAAGTTGCCGCACCTCTGCCGAGTCGGCGTTGCTGCTCACGAGTAACACCGCGAGTCGGCGTTACTGAGGCGCAGTAGCGCCGACTCGGCTCGATGTCTTTGTAGGAACCCTACAAAGACGCTCCGTCCAGTTTCGTGGGCCACCGATGCGAGGCCGGGGCCCATCGGCGGGCAGAGTGGAGCCCGTGCTCGTCATTGTTGCGCCCGGCCAGGGCGCCCAGAGTCCCGGCTTCCTGACCCCGTGGCTCGAGGACCCCGAGTTCCGCAACCGGTTCGAGTGGCTGTCCACGGTGGCTTCGCTCGATCTCGTGCACTACGGCACCGAGGCGGATGCCGACGAGATCCGGCGTACTGACATCGCCCAGCCGCTGCTCGTGGCGACCGGGCTGGTCGCCGCACTCGGGATCTTCCCGCACCCGACCGATGCGTTCGGCAAGGTGAGCGCGGTCGCGGGGCACTCGGTCGGCGAGCTGACCGCAGCCGCCGGCGCCCGGGTGATCACCGCCGAGCAGGCGATGGTGCTGGTCCGCGAGCGCGGCAAGGCGATGGCCGCGGCGGCCGCCGTGACCGAAACCGGAATGACCGCCATCCTCGGCGGGGACCGGGACAACGTCCTCGCAGTGATCGAGAAGCACGGGCTCACCGCCGCCAACGACAACGGCCCCGGCCAGGTGGTCGCCGCCGGGACGATGGAGCAGCTCCAGGCGCTGGCCGACGAGCCCCCAGAGAAGGCCCGGCTGATGCCGCTGAGCGTGGCCGGTGCGTTCCACACCCAGCACATGGAGCCCGCCGTCGCACACCTCGGCTCGCTGGCCCGGTCGGTGTCGACGCATGATCCCCGCACCCGATTCGTCTCCAACCGGGACGGCCAGGTCGTCCACGACGGCCGCGACGTGCTGCGCCGACTCGTCGGCCAGATCGCGAGCCCGGTGCGCTGGGACCTCTGCATGGACACCTTCGAGGACCTCGGCGTCACCGGCATCCTCGAGATGCCCCCGGCCGGCACCCTGACCGGCATCGCGAAGCGCGCGCTCAAGGGTGTCGAGACCTTCGCGTTCAAGGGCCCCGAGCTGCTCGACGAGGCCCGCGCGTTCTGCGACAAGCACGGTGAGTTCGCCGAGATCGACTCGTCGCCGACCTGGCGGATGGTCGTCTCCCCCGCCAAGGGCACCTTCCACATCGCGCCAGAGGCCGCGGACGCCGACGTCCTGCTCTCCGGATCACCGATCGGCGAGGTGGCCAGCCTCCGCGACCGGATCGGCGTCACCACGGCGCACGGCGGTCAGATCGTCGAGTGGCTGGTCGAGGACGGCGACCTGGTCTCGCCCGGGCAGCCCCTGCTCCGGCTGCACCCCGAGGGAGGCGTGGCATGACCACCATCGAAGGCACGACCGGCGCGGCGCACGCCCGCATCTACGGCATCGGCGCCTACCGGCCGTCGCGGGTGATCCCCAACAGCGAGGTCATCGACGCGATCGACTCGAGCGACGAGTGGATCCAGCAGCGCTCGGGCATCAAGCAGCGTCGTTGGGCCACGCCCGAGGAGACGGTCCAGCTCATGTCCGTCGCGGCCTCGCGAGAGGCGCTGGAGCGGGCCGGCGTCGACGCGCGGCAGATCGACTGCGTGATCGTGGCGACGGTCAGCCACATGTTCCAGACCCCGGCCATCGCCACCGCGATCGCTCACGAGCTCGGCACCGACCAGGCCGCGGCGTTCGACATCTCGGCGGCCTGCGCCGGTTTCTGCCACGGCGTCGCCCTGGCCGCGGACATGGTGCGCGGCGGCAGCGCCGGCTACGCGCTGGTGATCGGTGTCGAGCGGCTCTCCGACCTGACCGACGTCGGCGACCGCGGGACGGCGTTCATCTTCGCCGACGGCGCCGGCGCGGCCGTGGTCGGCCCCAGTGACACTCCCGGCATCGGCCCGGTCGTGTGGGGCTCCGACGGCGAGCAGTTCGACCTGATCCGGCAGAAGGAGGACTGGCGCGACGTGATCGCCTCCGAGAACCCGGGCATGCCGCACCTGGTGATGCAGGGCAACCCGGTCTTCCGCTGGGCGTCGTTCGTGATGGCCAAGGTCGGCCAGCAGGCGCTGGACCGCGCCGGGATCAGTGCCGACCAGCTCGACTGCTTCGTCCCGCACCAGGCGAACATGCGGATCACCGACGCGATGGCCCGGTCGATGAAGCTGCCCGAGAACGTCAAGATCGCGCGCGACATCGCCGAGCAGGGCAACACCTCCGCGGCCTCGATCCCGCTCGCGCTCGACCGGATGTACGCCGAGGGCGACGCCAAGTCCGGCGACACCGCACTGCTGATCGCCTTCGGCGCCGGGCTGGCCTACGCCGCCCAGGTCGTCGTCCTGCCCTGACCCAGACCAACCAAGAACGTCCCGATCCGGGAACCACCAAAAGAGAAAGAGACACGCCAGATGGCAACCACTGAGGAGATCCGCTCCGACCTCGCCGAGATCGTCAACGAGGTCGCCGGCATCGATGCCGATGACGTCCAGCTCGACAAGTCCTTCGTCGACGACCTAGACGTCGACTCCCTGTCCATGGTCGAGGTCGTCGTGGCCGCCGAGGAGAAGTTCGGCGTCTCGATCCCCGACGACGAGGTCAAGAACCTCAAGACGGTCGGTGACGCGGTCGCGTTCATCGAGCGCGCCCAGGGCTGACGCCCTCCCCCCACCCCTTCAGCACGGAAGCGAGCAGCAGGCATGAGTCGCACCCGAGTCTTCGTCACCGGCATGGGAACCACCAACCCGGTCGGCGGAGACGTCGCCAGCACCTGGGACGCCTTGGTCAACGGACGCTCCGGCGTCCGGGCGATCGAGGCCGACTGGGCCGAGGAGATGCCGGTCAAGATCGCCGGCATCGCCGCGGTCGAGCCGACCGAGATCCTGGAGCGGGTCAAGGCCCGCCGGCTGGACCGGTCCGCGCAGTTCGCGATGGTCGCGGCGATGGAGGCCTGGGCCGACTCCGGCCTGGCCGACGTCGAGGACGACATCGACAAGGACCGGCTGGGGGTGGCCATGGCCTCCGGGATCGGCGGCGTCATCACCCTGCTCAACAACTACGACGCGCTGAGGGACAAGGGGCCCCGTAGGGTCTCGCCGCTAGCGGTGCCGATGCTGATGCCGAACGCGTCGGCCGCCAACGTGAGCCTCCTCGTCGGTGCGCGGGCCGCGGTCAACACGCCGGTCTCGGCGTGCGCGTCCGGCAACGAGGCGATCTCGCTGGCCGTCGACCAGATCCGGCTCGGCCGGGCCGACATCGTGCTGGCCGGCGGCACCGAGGCGGCGATCCACCCGCTCAACATCGCGGCGTTCGCCAACATGATGGCGCTGTCGAAGAACCCGGGCGACCCGACCACGGTCTCCCGGCCGTGGGACACCGCCCGCGACGGGTTCGTGCTCGGCGAGGGCGCCGGGGTGCTGGTCCTCGAGTCCGAGGAGCACGCGAAGGCGCGCGGGGCGACGATGTACGCCGAGGTGCTCGGCGCCGGCATCACCGCCGACTCCCACGACATCGCCCAGCCCGACCCGGCCGGCCGCGGCGGCTCGCGGGCGATCCTGCGGGCGCTGGAAGAGTCCGAGATCGGGCCGGAGCGGATCTTCCACGTCAACGCGCACGCCACGTCGACGCCGCAGGGCGACATCGCCGAAGGGCTGATGCTGCACGCCACGCTCGGCAAGCACGTCGACCAGGTCGTGGTCACCAGCACCAAGTCGATGACCGGGCACCTGCTCGGCGGCGCGGGTGCCCTCGAGGCGGTGGCCACGGTGCTCGCGATCCAGAACCGCGTGGTCCCACCCACGATCAACCTCGACGACCTGGATCCCGCGGTCGAGCTGGACATCGCCACCAAGGCTCGCGACCTGCCGGTCGGCGACATCGCCGCCCTCAACAACTCCTTCGGCTTCGGCGGCGCCAACGTCGCAGTCGTCTTCGCGAGCGTGTAGGCGTGACCGCCACGCAGGACGCGCCTCCGGTCAAGCCCGCGAAGCTGCCGCGCGAGGAGGACCCGCGCCATCCGGTCAAGCGGCTCACCGCGCTCTTCGACGAGGGCTCGCTCGAGCTGCTCACGCCCGACGACGACTCCGGCATGCTCGCCGCCGTCGGCAAGGTCGACGGCTCCCCGGTCGTGGCGTTCTGCTCCGACGCGACCACCATGGGCGGCGCGATGGGCGACGTCGGTTGCCGCGTCGTGGTGGACGCGTACCACCGGGCGATGATCGACGGGGTCCCGATCGTGGGGCTCTGGCACTCCGGCGGCGCCAGGCTGGCCGAGGGCGTGCTGTCGTTGCACGCTGTCGGCCGGATCTTCCACGCGATGACCCAGGCCTCGGGCAAGATCCCGCAGATCTCGGTCGTGCTCGGCCCGGCGGCCGGCGGCGCGGCCTACGGCCCGGCGCTGACCGACGTCGTGATCCTCGGGCCCGAGGGCCGGATCTTCGTGACCGGACCCGACGTGGTCCGCTCGGTGACCGGCGAGGACGTCGACATGCTGCGCCTGGGCGGCCCCGAGCCGCACGGCCGGCGTTCCGGCGTCGTCCACATCCTCACCGACTCCGAGGCCGAGGCCCTCGAGCGGGCTCGCACCGTCGCCGCGCTGCTCGGCGCCCAGGGCAGCCTCGACGTCACCTCGGTCGAGGACCGCGACCTCGAGGAGCTGCTGCCGGAGTCCCGGAAGCGCGCCTACGACGTGCACCCGCTGATCGAGGCGATCCTCGACGAGGGCACCGCCCAAGAGGTGCACGCCAAGTGGGCACCCAACATCGCGACCGTGCTCGGCCGGTTCGGCGGCCGGACCGTCGGCGTGGTCGCCAACAACCCGCTGCGGCTCGGCGGCTGCCTCGACTCGCTGTCCGCGGAGAAGGCGTCGCGGTTCGTGCGGATGTGCGACGCGTTCGGCGTCCCCCTCATCGTGGTGGTCGACGTCCCCGGCTACCTGCCCGGCGTCGGGCAGGAGTGGGACGGCGTCGTACGCCGCGGCGCGAAGCTGCTGCACGCGTTCGGCGAGTGCGTCGTGCCCCGGGTCACGCTGATCACCCGGAAGACGTACGGCGGCGCCTACATCGCGATGAACGCCCGCTCACTCGGCGCGACCAAGGTCTATGCCTGGCCCGGCGCCGAGGTGGCCGTGATGGGCCCGGTGGCCGCGGTGCGGATCCTGCACCGGCGCAAGCTGGCCGAGGTGACGCCCGACATCCGTCCGCAGGTCGAGGCCGAGCTGGCTGCGGAGCACGAGCGGATCGCGGGTGGGGTCGAGCGCGCGGTCGAGATCGGCGTGGTCGACGAGGTCGTCGAGCCGGCGCGCACCCGCTCCACGATCGCGCACGCCATCGACGACGCGGTCCAGTCGGTCGGTGTCCGCAAGGGCGAACACGGCAACATCCCGCTCTAGTGTTCCCGCACCGGAAGTTCAGTGCGTAAGTCCGTGCTCCGAGTGCGTGCATCGCAAGGCGCCGGAGCGACGCTCTACTTGCTCGTCCAGCTAGCTTCGGCAACGCCGCGAGGTGCGTGCTCGGGGTGCGGAGTTATGTGCCGAACTTTCGGTGCGGGGCACTAGCCGCTGCTGCGTCGACGTAACCGTGCGGCGTGGGTCTCGTTGGACCCACGAGACGGTCGTCACACTGCAGAGGGAGGCCACGGTGCTCCGGAGCGTGCTCGGCGCAGCCGCCGCGGCCACGGCGCTGTCGCTGGTGCTCGGGCCCGGCCCGGTCGACGCAGCCCGCGCGACGGCGTCCGCCAAGCCTTCGCCCGACCCCCTCGACGGGCTCACCGTCCACCCCGAGTGGGGCACGGTCACCGGCAAGGGCGGCGTGCTCAGGCGCGGCTGCCGCACCTACACCTACAGCTACTCGATCCAGCCGCCCGAGGGCATCTGGGCCCTCGAGATCTTCATCAGCGGCCCGGGTCTCAAGCATCTCGCCGGGGGTGCGTACCTCGACGGCTACGACCCCACGACCGGCTCCGGGCGCTACACGCTGTGCCGGACGACGACGCGGTACGGGCAGTTCAAGATCGAGGCCAAGCTGTCGACCGACAACGGCTCTGGACGCATCACCGAGGGCCAGCTCCCGGCCGACACCTTCCGGCTGCGCCGCCCTCGCCACTGACCCGTTGAGACCCTGGTCACCTTCGGACGCTCTCCTCCCTGGGGCGGACGAGAGCGGGGCCGCCGCCCGATAGCGTCGAACGAATGCGCCGCTGCCTCGTCATCCTGTTGCTCACCCTCGGCCTGCTCGCGCTCGCTCCGGCAGTGACGGCCGCGGCACCTGCTGCCGACCACCCCGAGTGGGGACGTACCTCGACGACGAACGCCACCGTGAAGCCCGGCTGCCGGGCGTATGCGTACTCCTACGCGCTCACCCCGCCCGAAGGCGACTGGGCGCTGGAGACCTTCCTCATCGGGGCGCACGGCAAGCAGTACGGCTCGGGCTACTTCGTGACGGGCAGCGACCCGCTGGCCGGGGACGGCGCCTGGCGCCTGTGCCGGCGCGCGACGCGCGGTGGCATCTACACGATCCGGGCCCGGCTCACCGTCCAGAACGGCGCGGACTACTACGACGGCTGGTTGCCGGACACGACGTTCCGACTGCACAAACCCCGGCGCTAGACGACCTTGTGGAGCCAGCGGACCGGGGCCCCCTCGCCGGCGTGGCGGAACGTCTCGAGCTCGTCGTCCCACGGCTTGCCGAGCAGCTTGTCGATCTCGCCGAGCAGCGTGGTGTCGCCGAGCGCGGCCTTCACCACGGCTGCCTTGAGCCGGTCCTCGGGGATCAGGATGTCGCCGTGCACGCCGGTCATGGCGTGGAAGACGCCGAGGTCAGGTGTGTAGGAGTACCGCTGCCCCTCTGTGGTCGCGGTGGGGTCCTCGGTGACCTCGAAGCGCAGGTGGTTCCAGCCGCGCAGCGCGGAGGCGATCGCGGCCGCCGAGCCGGAGTCGCCGCTCCAGGCCAGCTCGGTGCGGTAGGTGCCGGCCTGCGCGGGCTGCGGGATCCACGAGGGGTTGATGGCGGACGCGAGCACGCCGCCGACCGCCCACTCGATGTGGGGGCACAGCGCGGAGGGCGCCGAGTGGACGAAGAGCACACCACGAGTGGCGCTCGTGACCTCGGGGCCGAGCATCATGCGGGGTCCGTACATCAGCGTCTCCTTCGTCCTCGGCGCGAGCTACGCCTTCCCCAGCGGGCTCGACCAGACGATTCGGACGTCGTACGAACGACAGTGATGTAGTTGTGCGGCCATTGTGGCGCATGGGACGGCTGTAAACCAGCAGGAGCGGGAGTTTCGTCCCGGTGGGGCCGGGCCGGCTGGGCCCGGCTAGACCAGCTTCTGGCACGGCAGGATCGTCCGGAGCACGTGGTCCTTGTCGAGCTTCGGGTTGTTGAGCTGCGCGATCGTGAACTCACGGACCAGCCGGTCCGCGCCACAGCGGGCGATCTTGACGTCCATGCCGCCCTTGACCAGCTCCAGCGAGAGATAGGTCCGGCTGAGCGCCAGGGCCACGCCATCCATCGACTTGCCGGAAGCCACCTTGGCGGCCTTCTTGCCCGGGTCGCAGGAGACGAAGACCAGGGTCACTTCCTCCCTGGTGACGCTGACCGACCCCTGCGGGCCCTTGTCCGCCCACGCCTGCAGGGCGGTCTGCATCTCGCCGAGGTCCTCCGGGGTGTCACTGCGGTAGTTCACCGAGACGCAGCTGACGCCGTCCTGGTCGTACGCCGCGTAGGAGTCGCCGCCCCAGCCGTCGACCGCGGTCAGGGCCTGCTGGGTCGGCAGCCGTGCGGACAGCACCATCAGCCAGGTCAGCGCACCGAACGCGCCGTCGTCGAAGGACTTGGCCCCGTCCGGAAGGTCCGGCTCCGGCACGGTGAGGACGCCCTGGTGGTCCGCGACCAGCGTCCAGGGGTCCAGCTGCTGCTCCTCGGTCTTCGGCGGCGATCGGAACAGGTTGTCCACCTCGCCGTCGCCGCCCTGCTGTACCGCGACCGCGAGCAGCGCCTGTCCGAGGTCGTACGGCGCCGCCATCATCGTCACGAGCACGTCCGGGATGCCCTTCGAGCGGTTCTCGAATCCCTTGGCGCCCGCAGTCTTCTCCTTGTCGAGCGCGGCCCCGTCCGCGTCGCTCAGGCTGGCGCGCCACTTCTCCTCGATCCGGCGAGCGTCGCCCTCGACGAGCGCGTCGAAGCCTTGGGAAGCGGCGGAGCTGTTGGCGTCGTCGGCCTTGTCGAGCTCCTCGAACCGCTTGCCCAGGTCGAAGTTCTGGTCCTGCAGTGCGTGGGTGAGCTCATGGACCAGGACGCTCTCGACGTACGGCGTCAGCTCGGTGCCGCGCACCCGGATCCGCTCGTCCTCGTAGGAGTAGAAGCCGATGGTGCCCTTGCCCTGGAGCTCGTTGAACTTGTCGAACAGGTCGACGTCGCCCTCGATGAGCCCGAGGGCACGGAACATCCCGGTGAACTGCTCGAGCTCCTTCTCGTCCGCGTCGCTGAGCTCGTCCCGGTCCGCGGTGACCTGCTCCTTGAACTCCTTCGCCGGCAGGAAGTCGACGTACACGGGGTGCTTGAACTCGAGGCCACGCTTCTTCTCGACGAAGTCGACGTACGTCTGGACCTGGGCGTCCCACTTCGAGGGGTGCGGCGGGCCTGTCGGGCCGCTGTCCCGGCCCGCGACAAGGGCGCCGGCGGCGGCCGTGGCGGTGACGACAACCAGCGCGAGCGCGACGAGCGGCCAACGCCAGCGCCGCCAGCGCGACGGCGGCGGCGGGTCAGGCGCCAGCAACGCTTCGAGCAGCTCGGCGTCAGCCGTCAGGTCCCCGTGGACATCAGTCACTTAGCCACGGTAGGTAAGGCCGCCGGATTCCGCCGGTGAATGCTGGAACCCGGCGATCAGGCGCTGCGCGACTCCGGAAGGCGCACCATCGCCGGGTCGACCACGTTCGTCGGGTCAGAGAGCGCACCGAGCAGCCGACCGTCACCGACCACACGCGGCCCGTCGACCAGGTCGACGACGACGACGGTGATGTTGTCGCGGCCGCCGGCACGGAGCGCAAGCTGGGTGAGGGTCGCCGCGGCGTCCTCGTCCTCCTCCGATGCGAGCACGTCGGCGATCACGGCGTCCGGCACCAGGTCGGTGAGGCCGTCGCTGGCCAGCAGAAGCCGGTCCCCGACCGTCACGTCGAGTCGCACGATGTCGGGTCCACCGCCCGCTGGGTCGCCGTCGACCGAACGGAGTACGACGTTGCGCCACGGGTGCACGGCGCGGTCCTCGGGAGTCAGCTGACCGGTGTCGACCAGGTGCTGGACGTAGGTGTGGTCCTTCGTGAGCTGACGCAGGGAGCCTTCACGGAACAGGTAGCCGCGGGAGTCGCCAAGGTGGCCGAGCGCGACGGCATGACCGTCGGTCACCAACATGGTCAGCGTGGTGGCCATGCCGAGCCGCTCGAGGTCGCGCTGGACGCCCATCCGGACCCCGGCGGCCGCCGCGGCGTACGACGCCGCGAGCACCTGCTCCGGGGACTCTCCCAGCCACCCGAGCGCGACCGCGCTGGCGGAGTAGGCGGCGGTGGCCGACGCGATCTCTCCGGCGGCCGCTCCACCGACGCCGTCGGCGACCAGCACGACGTAGGGCCCGACGAACCCCGAGTCCTCGTTGTGCGGGCGCACCCGGCCAACGTCACTCACCCCTGCGCCCGAGAATCGCAGCACCATGACTCCTTCCGGAGACCACGCCCCGAGAAGGGCGGTTCAGGAAGTACACCCCGTGGTCGTGCAGCCGTCAATCACCTCAGGGGTACCCGTCTGGGCCGGTCGGACCCACTAGCCTCCGGCCATGACGTCGGTCACTCCGGAGCCTGCGGGGCCCGGCTCGCTGGCCGTGACCCCGTCGCGCCGAGGCTGGCGGATCACGACGTACGCCGTGGCGCTGCTCGTGCTCCTGGCCGTCATCGGCTGGGTGAGCACGCACCCAGACGCCCTGGCCACGACCGACACCACGGTCCGGGCCGAGACGCCGGTGGGCGAGCCGGTGTTCGTCGGGGTGTTCGCGACCACGGCCGACTTCGACCGCAACCTCCACCTCGCAGGGGTGCGCGTGTTCGCGTCGTCGACCGCCGAGGTCACGATCGTCCCGCACGTCTGCCACGGCGGCTCGGTGAACGTGACGACCACGCCCGACAGCTTCTGCGACGAGCTCGGCCCCACCGAGGACGCGTCGCTGGAGAGCGGCGACGCGATCGTGCTCGAGATCGTGGGCGAAGTGCCCACCGTGGTCGAGATCGACCGGATCCGGATCGCCTACCGCGACGGCATGCAGTGGGCCACCCAGGATGCCGGCGCCCGCTCGCAGGTCAGCATCCTGGCGCGCTAGGAGCCGGCGGACTTCTCCAGCGCGGCGGCCCGCTCGGCGGCGTCGGTGGACTCGTCGGCGTCGATCGCCTCGGTCCTGTGGAACCAGGCCAGCGCGTCCTCGAGACGACCGGCCTCCTCCAGAGCATCGGCGTAGGCATACCGCAGCCGCACCACCCAGGACTCGCGGGACTTGGAGCTCAGCGGCGCCTGCTCAAGGATCCGCAGCGCCGCGTCCAGCTGGCCCATGTCGCGCCGGGCTCCGGCCTCGACGATCGTCATCTCGGCCTTCGCGGCCGGAGGGAACGTGGCGACCGAGGGGCTCTTGGCGAGCTTCACGGCCTGGTCGGGCTGGCCGAGCGCGCGGTGGCAGTCGGCCATGATCGCGAGATAGGCCGTGGCGCCGTTCATCCGCTTGGCGGCGCGCAGATCGGCCAGCGCCTCGGCGTAGTGGCCGGAGACGTACGCCGCCTCACCCGCGGCCTCGCGCACCACGGCCAGCCGCGGCGCGCGGCCCCGGGCGGCCATGGCGTGCCGGTAGGCGAGCTCGGGGTCCTGGTCGATGTAGAGCCCGGCGGCGGCGAGGTGCCGGGCGACCCGGGCCGCGAGCTTCTCGGGCAGCCCCTTGAGCTGCGAGGTCACCGACCGGTCGAGCTCGTCGCCGGTGATGCCCTCGGGCAGGTCCGGCCCGTCGTACGCCTGCTGGTCCTTGGTGCGCTGCGCCGGCTCGGCGGCGCGGTGCCGGTCGGGTTGGCGACGGTCCTGACCGCCCCGCTGGGGACGACCGCTGGAAGACTTCGGCGCCCCCTTCGCGTCGCCCCGCGCCGACCCTCGCCCGGAGGGCGCGGCCTTGCGCCCAGCGGCGGAATTCTTGCCGGTGGGGCGCTGCGGACGACGGTTCTCGGGCACGATCCCCAAGCCTACGGATGCTCAGGTGGGACGGCGATTCCGCGAGTGCTTCACCCCGCGCTGACGCCGGCGAAGTTCTTCTTGCCCCGCCGCAGGACCAGCACCTTGCCGCCGAGGAAGTCGGCCGAGGTCGGGACGTAGTCGGGGTCCTCCGCCCGCTGGTTGTTGAGGTAGGCGCCGCCCTCGGCGAACGCGCGGCGTGCCTCGCTACGGCTCTGCACCAGTCCGGAGTCGACGAACAGGTCGGTGAGGGACTTGCCCGCGGCGTCGGTCAACAGCGGCCGGGCGGTCGCCAGCGCCTGCGCTAGGACGTCGGGATCAGCGGCGGCCAGCGAGCCACCGCTGAACAGCGCCTCCGACGCCTCCTCGATCCGGCGGGTCTCCTCGGCGCCGTGCACCAGCGTCGTCACATGCGCGGCGAGGGTCCGCTGCGCGGACCGCAGGAACGGCTTCTCCGCGTGCTGGGCCTCGAGGGCCTCGATCTCCGCCCGGGGCAGGAATGTGAAGACCCGGAGCAGCCCACCGACCTCGGTGTCGCCCTGGTTGAGCCAGAACTGGTAGAAGGCGTACGGCGACATCATCTCGGCGTCGAGCCAGAGCGCGCCGGCCTCGGTCTTGCCGTACTTCGTGCCGTCGGCCCTCGTGACCAGCGGTGTCGCGAACGCGTGCGCGTGGCCGCCGTCGGCCCGGCGGATCAGCTCGACGCCGCCGGTGAGGTTGCCCCACTGGTCGGAGCCGCCGAACTGCAGCACCACGCCGTGCTCGCGGAAGAGGTTGAGGAAGTCCATCGACTGCAAGAGGACGTAGGAGAACTCGGTGTAGCTGATGCCCGCCTCGAGCCGGGAGCGCACGACGTCGCGGGCGAGCATCCGGTTGATCGGGAAGTGCTTGCCGATGTCGCGCAGGAAGTCGATGGTCGAGAGGTTCCCGGTCCAGTCGAGGTTGTTGACCATCGTCGCGGCGTTGTCGCCCTCGAAGGACAGGAACGGCTCGATCTGGCGCCGGACCCGCTCGACCCAGTCCTTGACCGTCTCGGCGGAGTTGAGCACCCGCTCACCGGAGTCCTTGGGGTCGCCGATCATGCCCGTGGCGCCGCCGACTAGGGCGTACGGCGTGTGGCCGGCCTCCTGGAGCCGCTTCGCGGTCAGGATCTGCACCAGGTTGCCCATGTGCAGGCTGGGCGCGGTCGGGTCGAAGCCCACGTAGAACCGGACGCTCCCCGCGCTCAGGACCTCGCGCAGGGCGTCGAGGTCCGTCGAGTGCGCGATCAGGCCGCGCCACACGAGGTCGTCCAGCAGGCTCTGCTCGATCTGGGGGGTATCGGTGGGCACGGTCACAATCCTCGCCCATCGGCGGGCGGACGGGCGAACCGGTTCCGTGGGTACTCCGTACTGTGGGTTGAAGGGAGGGGCGCAGGGTGATCGCTGGCAGGTACACGCTCGACGCGGAGATCGGCCGCGGCGGCATGGGCACCGTCTGGCGCGGCCGCGACGAGGTCCTGCACCGCACTGTCGCGCTCAAGAAGATCGGCGTCGCTCCCGGCGGGATCACTCCCGACGCGCGGCGCGCAGAGCGCGAGGCCAAGCTGGCCGCCAAGCTCAACCACGCCAATGTCGTCGCGGTCTTCGACCTGGTCGAGGAGACCATCGACGGTCAGAGCCACCAGTGGCTGGTGATGGAGTACGTCGAGGGCACCGATCTGTCCGAGCTGATCCGCCAGCGCGGCCGGCTCAGCCCCGACGACACCGCGCCGATCCTCGCCCAGGTCGCCAGCGCGCTGGCCGCCGCGCACGGCGCCGGGATCGTGCACCGCGACGTGAAGCCGTCCAACATCCTCGTCGCGCCCGACGGACAGGTGAAGCTGTCCGACTTCGGCATCGCCCGCACCTCGGCCGACCCGGCGCTGACCCAGACCGGGCTGGTGACCGGCTCGCCGGCGTACCTCTCCCCCGAGGTGGCCTCCGGCCAGCCGGCGACACCCGTCAGCGATGTCTGGTCGTGGGGCGCCACGTTGTGGCACGCGCTGGAGGGCCACCCGCCGTACCAGATCGGCGACAACCTGCTGGGCGCGCTCTACCGGATCGTGCACGAGGAGCCGCCGCAGTGCGAGGCAGCAGGCTGGCTGGCACCGGTACTCGAGGCGACGATGACCCGTGACCCCGCGCAGCGGTGGCCGATCGCGACGGCGCAGCAGTTCCTCGAAGCCGGTCCGGAGACCCAGCCGATCGTCGCCCGCGTGGGCGGGCTCGCGGACATCGGCCTGGCGGGAGTAGAGGTGGCCGAGCCGCGCCGGACCCGGTCCTACGACGACGACGGCGCCACCCAGGTGCTCCCGATGGGCACGGCCACCGCGCCGCCGGGTGCCCCGGCTGCCCCTGAGGGCGACCGCCAGTCGGGAGACGGGTCACGCCGGCCCTGGCCGTTCATCCTTGGTGCCGCCGTCGCCCTCGTGATCGCCGTGGTCGTCGCCTTCGCGATCGGGCTCAACCGTGGCGGAGAGGACGACGCGACCGAGCCGCCGTCCAGTTCGGGCACTGACCCCGCCTCGTCGTCGGCCAGCACCGGTCAGGAACCGACCGAGGCCGGGATGACCGAGTTCGTCGAGACCTACATCGCGACCGCGTCCAGCGACCCGGCGGAGGCCTTCGACATGCTCACACCGGCGTTCCAGAAGAAGAGCGGCGGGCTGACCGGCTACGAGAACTTCTGGGGCGACGTGCGCAGCACGGACGTCCTCGACGTCTCGGCGGACCCGGCCACCCTCCAGGTGAGCTACACCTACAGCTACGTCAAGCCTCCCGGCCCGCCCGAGGAGGACGACGTCGTCCTGAAGCTGACCTTCGCTGACGGCACCTACCTCATCGACCAGGAGCTGTGAGGCAGCCCAGTTTCACCCCAGAGGGTGAGGTATTCGGCGAGAGGTGCGGCGTCAAGTGTGCCTAGTCTCGGGTCATCATGAATTCGGGTGCACGATCTCGGGGAAATGCGTCGCCCATCGCCGTAGGCGTGTACGACGAGCCCGAGCTCATCGTGTCCGGGGTGAACGCCATGCTGGCCCGCTCCGGTCCTCCCGCTGACGTGGTCACGATCGGCCCCGACGCCGACGTGGCCGAGGTCGACATCCTGCTCTGCGACCCGGTCGGCCACGCCATCCAGATCGAGGACTACCTCACCACCGTCGCCTCGCTGACCAACGCACCGCTGCTCGTCTTCACGTGGAGCATCAGCCCCTCGAGCGTCCGACGGTCGCTGGCTGCGGGCGCCCGCGGGTTCCTGTCGAAGGATGCGAGCTCCGACGCCCTGGCGTCGGCGGTCGAGACGGTAGCGCGTGGAGAGACGATGACGCCGGCGACGCCCCGGCCGGGCAGCACGCCCACCGGCGTTGCCGACCTGAGCACCCGCGAGGCCGAGGTGCTCGACCTGATCTGTCGGGGGATGAGCAACCTGGAGATCGCCGACCAGCTGTTCGTGAGCGTCAACTCGGTGAAGACGTACGTACGGCAGATCTACCAGAAGATCGGCGTCACCCGACGCGCCCAGGCGGTCGCCTGGGGGCTCGCGCACGGCTTCTGAACGACTACGCCGTTCGGCTTGCTGGTCTTGACCAGTTCCCCGACCCCATCACCGGGTAGCCGTCGTCCCGTTGGACCGGTGAGTGCTCCCCCACCCTCCCCCACCGAAGAAGACACCCATGCCCCGACGCCATCGGGGTGTTGCCACCGCTGTTGCCGCGCTGACCGCGCTGCTATCAGTGGTCGCCGCCCCAGCCAGTGCAGTGCAAGCACACCCCAGGAACGCGACCGCCCCGTACTTCTACATCGGTCACGCCGGCGGGACCCAGGTCCAGGCGCTCGGCACGACGATCCGCTCGGACCTCACCGCAGCGTCCGGCGTCGAGGGCTTCACGTTCCCGGCCCACGACGACAACCGCGCCGCCGGCGTCAACGTCGGCTCCGGCCTGGTCAAGGTCGGGGTGGTCACCACCTGGGCGGACGCCGTCCCGGTCGCCAACGGCACCAGGACGATCACCGGCGCCCGCACCGCGGACCTCTCCCTGCTCGGCGGCCTGATCAAGGCCGACGCCGTCGAGACCGTCACGACGGCCACGAAGACACCGGACGGCGTCAGCTCGAGCTCGTCGACGAGGTTCATCGGCCTGACCATCGCAGGCCAGGAGTACCCGGTGAACCTGCCGAAGGACCTCAACATCACGATCCCCGGCGTCGCCGCGATCGTGGCGAACTCCTCGACGGCGTACACGCTGGCCGGCGGCACCTACATCACCGGGTTCGGCCTGTACGTCGGGTTGCTCAAGCCGTTCAAGGACGTGCCCGCAACCGCGACCGTGCTGCTCAACCCGACCCAGTCGATCGTCGTACCGGCGCCACCGCCGGCGGCGCCCCAGATCGGCGGCCTCGGATACAGCTCCGCGATCAAGGCCTACGCCGGTCCGGCGCTCGACCTCGAAGCGGGTCCGAGCGCCTTCGTCTCGACGCCGCCTGGCGGCACCGAGGGCGAGACCATCCAGAACGCCACCGCAGAGGTCACGGTGCCGAACGTGCTGCACGTCGCCGCGGCGAAGTCGTGGACCACGGGCAGGACCGTGCCCGGTCATGGCAAGGTCAAGGTCAACAACGAGCTGGCCGGTCTCAACGTGCTCAACGGCCTGATCACCGCCGATGTGATCAGCGCTGGTGTCGTGGTCACGAAGAAGAAGTCGAACAAGGTGACGACCCGCCTCGGGAGCCAGCTGCTCAACCTCACGGTCGCCGGCAACGCGATCCCGGCGAACGTCGCCCCGAACACCAGGCTGGACCTCGCCGGCGTCGGCACCCTCGTCATCAACGAGCAGGTAAGGGCGAGATGGGGCGGCTACGTGCGAGCCCTGCACCTGACGCTCACGACCGCGCAGTACGGCCTGCCCGTAGGCGCGGAGATCGAGGTCGGCGTGGCTCTTGGTTGGGTCGCCACCGGCTGACGCGCCGGCCGAGCTACCAGCGGTTGGAGATCCGGACGATCGCGTAAGTCACCAAGGAGCCGACAACGACCACGGCGATGACGATCAGCATCCCCTCACCGCCGTTCATGGCAGGAGCCTTGCAGGGTCGGTGCTTGAGCAACATGGCCTGTCCGTGCCCACCGGACAGGTTGCGAGTGGCCCGCGTGCGTCCTCGGAGTGACCTAGGTGGGCCATCTGGAATCCGGGGCTGACCTGCGGAAACGCCGCCCGGCTCGAGGTGGCGCGCTCAGGGCAGCGCGTTCGTCAGTAGTTGGTTGACGTAGCTCCGCTCGCGGTCGCTCAACGAGCTCAGTCGCTCCGCGAGCAGGTAGTCGTCCACCCACAGGGCGTCAGCGGCCGTCTCCAGGTGCCCGGCCGCCCAGGTCATCGCGTCGACAAGCGGGGGCAGGCTCGGGATCAGCAGCCTCGCCACCCTTCGATCGATCGCCAGCTCCTCACGCTGCGCTTGCTGCGGCCCCACCGGGCCGCGCTCGATGTGCTCGGTCTCGTGGGCGATCGTGCACCGCCGTTCGGCCTGGCTCATGCCCAGCGCGAGGGTCACCGTCCTGGTCCGGTGACAGGTCCGACCCATGACGCCAGCGGGCAGTTCGGCCCACCTCAGCGACCAGTCCGTCAGCTCGGCGAACCGGCGCCAGGGGTGGTGCGGGTGGCCCCCTCCCGCCGAGTCCCGAGGTCGCATGCGGGGAACCTAGGCCGGTCCGCCGACACATCGGCCCCATGTGTCCACAGCCTCGGTCAGGAGCTGTCCTGGCTCTCTTCGCCGACCGAGGAGTCGAGCGCAGCCTGCTGGCCCCGCGTGCGACGTCCGGAGGGAGTGCGACGCAGCTGGATCGTCTCCTCGGTGACTTGTGGCTCCGGCAGATATCCCGCGTCCGTGAGGACCGCGTCGAGGACGCGCTGGTACGGCGTCCCGGACAGAGCGGCGAAGCGGGCCAGCGCCTGTGCGCTCGGAAGCTGCTTGGGCTCGCGCCAGTTGCTGAACACGCCGGACGACGCGTAGCCGAGCCGCTTCGCCAGCTGACGCTCGGACGTGCCGTGCCGGTCGATGTAGGCCTGGACGAGGTCCCAGAGCTGACCCATCCGACCCCCTCTGTTGACCATTGGCACCGAACGCCCGGTGGTGGGCACCAAGGTATCTACACCAGACCGCACACGTTCGCGCAGGTCACGTCGACCGTGCGAGTCCGCCGCTGCGGGACCTATGACCTTCAGTGGGCACCAGCGACACACAGACTGTCAACTAATACTGGACATTATGAAGATCAGCGATATACGGTCATGGCAACCCATCAGGCAATCTCTCGGAGCTGGGATGCGACTGCACAACCTCAAGGGACTCAGGACCTTGATGGTCGTGCACGACGTGTCGCAGCGCCGGCTCGCCCGCGCGGCGGGATACCGGTCACACGCCTACATGGGTCGTCTCCTGCGTGGTGAGGTCAACACCCTCGAGCCCGAGGCCGCACTGCGCATTGCGAGATTCCTCCAGGTCGACGTCGGCTTCCTGTTCGAGCGTCGGCCGTCCATCGATGATGCGAGTTTCGCGCATCGCCACAGGGAGGTGCTCGCCTGACAGTTCAACCCCGTGCGCCCCCTCCTGCGACCTTCATGGTGCCTCCCGCGGCGTCGGTTCAAAGGGCTCACGAATCGGAGGAAGGCACACATGAACCGAACCCTGAGGCTCTCCAGCCTCATCCTCACGCTGGTCGTCACCCTGGGACTGGTGGCGACGACAACGGCGCCAGCCCAGGCTCAGCCGCGGTCGACCGGCGCGCCACGCGTCGCCGAGCACGTGGCGGTCGCCAGCCCGGCGGATGACGACACGGTCATCAACCCGGGACCGCAGGAGCTCGCATCGAGCTGGTGCGGCAACTGGTGGCGCGGGCCGATGTGGTGCGTCAACTTCAACAGGTCGGAGCAGAAATGGCTCTCCGGGATCAGTCTCGGTGCGGCGACGACGGCGATCTGTTCCGCGTCGCTCGGCTTCGGGTGCATCGTTGCGGGCAGCGTCGCCTACGCCATGCAGCGCTACGTGGATAGTCACGGCATCTGCCCGTCGAGTCGCCCTACCCTTGAGGTCGAGTACGCCCCGTCTCCGGGAGGTTATGCGGGATGCAGCAACGGTTGAGCCCTGCGACCCGCCGGGCACTGGCTGGCGGTCTCGCTCTCACTGCGGTGAGCGCGGGCACCGCTTCGGCGCAGAATCTCCGGCACGGGATCGGCCTCGGCATCGCCATGCTCCTGGCGGTGCTGCTGGTCGCGGCCATCGCGCAGTACGGCGCGCGGCACTCGCGCAACACGTAGTCGCGCCCACCCACACGAGAGGCCCAGCACTTCGGTGCTGGGCCTCTTGCTGGTGACCGCTAGTGTCCCGCACCGGAAGTTCAGTGCATAAGTCCGTGCTCCGAGTGCGTGCATCGTAAGGCGCTGGAGCGACGCTCTACTTGTTCGTCCAGCTAGCTTCGGCAACGCCGCGAGGTGCGTGCTCGGGGTGCGGAGCTATGTGCCGAACTTTCGGTGCGGGGCACTAGGCGACGGGGAAGTCGAAGTAGGTGTCTGGATAGGGTTCGTCGTTCAGCGTGTAGTGCCACCACTCGCGGTCGTACCGACCGAAGCCGCAGGCCTCCATGACCGAGCAGAGATACTCACGGCTTCGCGTTTCGGCTGGCGTGATTCGGTCGGCGCCATGATGTGAGATCGGATCCATCAGATCGTGGCCACCGCCCATCGGAGCAAGCTCACCGGTGGCCAGGTGACAGAACGTCAGGTCGACGGTGCTGCCCCGGCTGTGGCCCGACCTGGTGGCGACGTATCCCTGCTCGAACATGGCGGCCCTGTCCATGTTGGGATAGTGCCGCGGCTTCGTCAGGCCATCTTCCGGTTCGTTCGACCAGCGGATGAAGCGATCCACGGCGCGTTGCGGGCGATAGCCATCCCAGAGGAACAGGCCGAACCCATCGGACTCGGCCCTGTCCTGCGCTCGTCCCAGAGCTGCGCACAAGGCTCGCGTGCCAACGATGCGATTGACCAGATAGCCGTCCACGGGCTTGCCGGTGAAGTTGTCCGAAGTCGCGTACTTGGCATCCCACCGGATGCCGGGCACGAGCTCGTCGACGAAGGCGAAGTCGTCGTTCATCGCTTCTTCCCGTGCATTGTGTGCGACACCATCCGGTCGATCACCTCGGCGAGCGGCAGTCCTGCGGCCGCCATCATTCTCGGGTAGCGGCTGTACGACGTCATCCCGGGCAGCGTGTTCACCTCGTTGAGCACCAGCGTCCCGTCCTCCTTCAGGAACAGGTCCACCCGGGCCAGTCCTTTGCACCCCAGGGCGCGGTAGAGGGTCTTGGCCGTCTCCTGGACGAGCAGGCGAGACTCGGCCGAGATGTCCGCCGGGACGATGAAGGTGGAGTTGTCGGACCCCGTTTCGGGTTCCTCCTCCTGGTGGATCTTGAAGAAGCCGTGCGACAGGGCGATCCGGTCGACCGCGCCGGCCACCAGCCCGAACCGTTCGCTCAGGATCGCGCATCCGACCTCGCTGCCGACGACGGCCTCTTCGACCAGCACCTTGGAGTCGTAGCGTCGTGCGGTCTGCAGCGCACTCGGCAGCTCTTCTTCCCGGGTCACCTTGCTGACGCCGAACGACGAGCCGGAGCGAGCCGGCTTGACGAAGACGGGATAGGTGAGCTCGTCGGGGGCGACCTTGTCACGCGCCGTGACGGTCCAGAAGCGGGGCGTGGCGATTCCCGCGCTTCGGGCGACGAGATAGGCCAGCGACTTGTCCATGCACAGCGCGGAGCTCTGGACGTCGCAGCCGATGTAGGGGATGCCGGAGAGCTCCAACAGACCCTGGATCGCGCCGTCCTCGCCGAGCTTGCCGTGCAGGACGGGGAACACCAGGTCGAGACTGACCGTCTCGTACCGCCCGTTGTCCAGGACGAGCAACCCGCGTGCGCTCCTGTCCGGTGACAGCACGGCGGGACGACTCTCGCCGTTCTCCCAGCCCGGGTCGGGACCGTCACACAGCTTCCAGGCTCCGCTGCTCGTGATCCCGATGTAGAACGGTTCGTACTTCTCCGTGTCGAGGCCCTTGGCGACCTCTTGCGCGGACTTGACGGAGATGGGGTGCTCCTCGGAGCTTCCTCCGAACACGATCCCGATCTTCAACCTAGCCACGCCGGTTCCTGTTTTCGAACCTCAGGCAGTTGACGAGGGTGTTCTCGACCATGTCGCTCATGGCGTGGTCGGTGTAGAAGGCCGTGTGCGGGCTGATGAGCACGTTCGGCATCGCCTGGAGCCGCACGAGCGGTGTGCTGTCGACGGGTCTGTTCCGGAGGTCGGCGTAGAAGACCCCTTCCTCCCCTTCGAGCACGTCCAGCGCCGCACCGCCCAGGCTGCCGTCCTCCAGTGCCGAGACGAGGGCCTCGGTGTCGAGGAGTGCACCGCGTCCGGTGTTGACGATCACTGCGCCGTGCTTCAGCTGCTCGATTCGGCGGCGGTCCAGGAGGTGGTGGGTGTCAGCGGTGAGTGGGGTGTGGAGCGTCACGATGTCGCTTTGCCGCAGCAGCTCGTCGAGAGGGACGTGCTCGGTGACGCTCTGGGGATGGCTGTCGTAGGTCAGCAGCTGGCAGCCGAAACCTCGCAGCCGGTCGAGGACTGCGGCGCCGATGCGTCCCGTGCCGACGACTCCTACCGTGAGGTCGCGCAGCTCCTTGCCGCGTACGTCGTTCAGCCGGTAGTCCTGCGTGCTTGCTCGGCAGATGACGGACTTCGCGTGGCGCACCGCCATCAGGATCAGCATCAGCGTGTAGTCCGCGACGCTGTCGGGCGAGTAGGTGACCCCCTCGACGGAAATCCCGACGCTCGCGGCGAACCTCACGTCGATGTGGTTGTTGCCGATGCTTCTGGTGGACAGGTAACTGACGCCGGCCCGACTGAGCGCACGGAGCGTGGCGTTGGTGACCGGCGTCTTGTGGCCGACGCTGATGCATCGGTCTCCGAGTGCCAGTTCCACGTTGGCTTCGGTCACCGCCGCCTCGGTGATGGTCGGCAGGACACCGAAGCGAGGTGCGAGCTCGTGGAACAGCGCGGCCTCGTCGCGCGCACACCCGAAAATGGTGATGCCGGTCGTGGCGACGACCGGGACCGCCCTTTGCGCTGGTTCGATACAGGTCACGAACGCCAGTCAAGGCTTCGTGACGTTGCCACCGTGTATGAGGTTTTCGATATGCCGGCGATACGCCATGGCGCGTCGACTGGGGGCATGATCCCGCTCCGCCTCGCTGAGATCGCCGCGGTCGTCGGCGGGAGGGTCGAGGGCGACTGCGCTGTGACCGTCACCGCGCCACCGGTGCTCGACAGCCGGCTGGCCGAGCCGGGCAGCCTCTTCGTCGCCTTCGCCGGCCAGCACGCCGACGGCCACGACCACGCCGGGCCGGCCGGAGCCGCCGGCGCGGTGGGAGTACTCGGTAGCCGACCCACACCGCTGCCCACCGTGGTCGTCGGGGCGGCCCAGGCCGCTATGCAGGCGCTCGCCGTCCACGTCGTGGCCCGGCTGCGCGACCGGCTCTGCGTCGTCGGGCTGACCGGCTCCCAGGGAAAGACCGGCACCAAGGACCTGCTCGCGGCCGTGCTGTCGAGCGTGGCGCCGACGGTCGCCACGATCGGCTCGCTCAACAACGAGCTCGGCGTGCCGCTCACCATGCTGCGCACCGATGCGACCAGCCGGTTCCTCGCCCTCGAGATGGGGGCCCGCCACGTCGGCGACATCGCCGCGCTCACTGGCATGGTCGCGCCCGACATCGCCGTCGTCCTCAACGTCGGCCAGGCCCACCTCGGCGAGTTCGGGTCGCGCGCGGCCATCGCCAGGACCAAGGGCGAACTGGTGCAGGGGCTGGCGCCCGGCGGCACGGCCGTGCTCAACGCCGATGATCCCCGGGTGGTCGCGATGCGCTCGCTCACCGACGGCCCGGTGCTGACCTTCGGCAGGGCGGAGCACGCCGACGTGCGGGTGCTCGACCTGGCGCTGGACCGACTCGCTCGGCCATCGTTCACGTTGCGGACCGCCGACGCCTCGGCATCGCTCGCGCTGCCGCTCGTGGGCGCTCACCAGGCGCTCAACGCATCGGCGGCCGCGGCCGCGGGGCTGGCGGCCGGCGTACCCCTCGACGTGGCCGCGGCGGCCCTGGCCACCGCCTCGCTGTCGCAGTGGCGGATGGAGCTGCGCGACCTCGCCGTCGGCGCGACGCTGGTCAACGACTCCTACAACGCCAACCCCGACTCGACTCGCGCCGCCATGGACGCGCTGGCGGCGATCGAGGCGGGGCGCCGCATCGCCGTACTCGGCGAGCTGCTCGAGCTCGGCGACGAGAGCGCGGCCGAGCACCGAGCCGTCGGGAGGTACGCCGCCTCCCGGGCCGACCTGGTGGTCACGATCGGCGAGGCCGCCCGGTCGATCGCCGCCGGCGCGGGAGAGCGAGCGGTGGCGCTGGCCGACAACGACGTGGCCGTCGACTGGCTGCGCGCCCACCTGGCCGCCGGCGACGTGGTGCTCGTCAAGGCTTCCCGCGGAGCGCGCCTCGATGAGGTCGCCGCGGCGCTCGCGTAGTTCAGTCGGCCTGCTGAGTCCTTGGATCGTGCGTGGGGTCGGCGTACGCGGGAGGGCAGCCCCGATCGACGGCGTCGGGGCGCAGCTCGTAGTGCCAGGGTTCGTTGCTGTAGATCTGGCACAGCCCGTAGTCGGCGCCGTGCTCGGACAGCCACGCCTCGGCATCGGAGGGGCCGATGTCGACAGCGTCCCCCGACACGTGCGCAGACGTCTCCGGAGTCGCCACCCATCGGGCCGCTTCCGTTTCGGAGCCGTACTCCGAGACCGCCTCACGGAGAAGCTGCTCCTGGTAGTCGGGTGAACGCCATCCGCTGTTGACCTGGAACTCGACGCCGTCGCTGGCTGCGTCCCTCGCAGCCCGGCGGAGGGTCTTGAGCAGGCCCCGATCGAGGTTGGCCACCGCCGGAGTCTGGTCGTCGAAGACCGATGCGCCGTCGTCGACGACACCGTCGGCCTCGCCCAGCGGGCCATGGTGGTCGCCGCGAAGAAGGTCTGCGAAGGAGGTGGCCGAGGACGACTCTGACGGAAAGCTGTGGAATCCGATGATCGCGGCGATGACGACTGCCAGGAGGCCCCCCACGAGCCTGGAACGCCGGCGGGCTGCTGCTCGTGCTGGTGGCCTGGCGTTCATGCCTTCAGTGAAGGCAGCGAGGTGTTGCGAGGGCGTACGTGGTTTTCGATATGCCGGCGATATGTGCGGGGTCGTTAGCGTCGGGGCATGCGTGTGCTGATTGTCGAGGACGAGCCCTTCATGGCGGAGGCCATCTGCGACGGGCTGCGCCTTGAGGCGATCGCGGCCGACATCGCCGGTGACGGTGACACCGCGCTGGAGCTGCTGAGCCTCAACGTCTACGACATCGCCGTCCTCGACCGGGACATCCCAGGTCCTTCGGGCGACGAGATCGCCGAGCGCATCGTCGCTGCCGGCAGCGGCATGCCGATCCTGATGCTCACCGCTGCCGACCGGCTCGACGACAAGGCCTCCGGGTTCGGGCTCGGCGCCGACGACTACCTCACCAAGCCGTTCGAGCTCCGAGAGCTCGTGCTCCGTCTCAGAGCACTCGACCGCAGACGCGCGCACCACAGGCCACCCGTGCGAGAGATCGCAGGACTGCGGCTGGACCCGTTCCGGCGAGAGGTCTATCGCGACGGCCGCTATGTCGCGCTGACCCGGAAGCAGTTCGCAGTGCTCGAGGTCCTCGTCGCTGCCGAAGGCGGTGTCGTCAGCGCCGAAGACCTCCTGGAACGAGCGTGGGACGAGAACGCCGACCCGTTCACCAACGCGGTGCGCATCACGGTCTCGGCCTTGCGCAAGCGGCTCGGCGAGCCGTGGCTCATCGCCACCGTGGCCGGCGTCGGCTACCGCATCGACATCGCACCCGACGCCGGACGCGAGGACCCGGACCGTGGATAGGAAGCCAGGGCTCAGCGTTCGCCTCAAGCTCACCCTCAGCTACGCCGGGTTCCTCATGGTTGCCGGCGTACTGCTGCTCGCAGTCGTGTGGGTGTTCCTGCTGCGCTACGTGCCGGCCGGGGCCAATCCCCCCGGGTCTTTCGGTCCCAACCGCGGCGATCTCGTGCGCGCCTTCGCCCCGAAGGCAGAGGCAGCGCTGGGGTTCCTGCTGGTGTTCGGCCTGCTGGGAGGATGGCTCCTTGCCGGCAGCATGCTCGCGCCCCTGACTCGCATCACCAATGCCACCCGCCAGGCCGCGAACGGATCGCTCTCCCATCGGATCCTGTTGGAGGGCCGCAAGGACGAGTTCCGCGAGCTCGCCGACGCCTTCGACACCATGCTCGCGCGGCTCGAAGCACAGGTCGCCGAACAGCAGAGGTTCGCAGCGAACGCCTCCCACGAGCTGCGCACGCCACTGGCGATCACGCAGACCCTTCTCGACGTCGCCCGCAACGATCCGAACCGCGACACCGGCGAGCTCGTCGAACGCCTCCACTTCGTCAACACCCGAGCCATCGAACTCACCGAAGCCTTGCTCCTGCTCAGTCGCGCCGACCAGCGGGCCTTCACCCCGCAACACGTCGACCTGTCCCTCATGGCGGAAGAGGCGACCGAATCCCTCCTCCCCCTCGCGGAAGGACGCGGCCTCACCATCGAGACCTCCGGCGAGATGGCGCCCACCATCGGCTCGAAGACGCTCCTGCAACAGCTGACGACGAACCTCGTGCACAACGCGATCGTCCACAACCTGCCCGAACACGGCACCGTGTGGGTCACGACCAAGGTGCACCCCAAGACGGTGGAGCTCACTGTCGAGAACACCGGCGAGCGGCTCACCCCACAGCTGGTGGCCACGCTCGTCGAGCCGTTTCAGCGTGGCACCGGACGGATCCGTCACGGCCACCAGGGGGCTGGCCTCGGCCTCGCCATCGTCAAGAGCATCGCGCAAGCACACGACGGAGCCCTCACCCTGACACCGCGGGCCGACGGTGGGCTCTGTGTCACGGTGCAGCTACCGAGGCGGCTCCCGTGACAGCAGGGCCCGACATTTGCCCTCGAGGTGGACTGGACCGCTACGCCGGCCGGTCCGTTACTCGTAACCCAGCCGTTGACGCCGGCGTTTGACCATCGTGACCGGCTCGAATCCCACGAGCGGAGGCGCTTTCGCCCATCGCCCCGAGCCCGGTCATGGTCACCGTCCCCGGCGGACTGCCCCCCAGATCGCCGGGCTCGGTGGCCGCTGGCCAGGGATGTAACGCTTCACGGCGTTGGCGACAGGTAGGGAGCATGAGAAGAATTCTGTGCGTCCAACGACCGCGGCCCACCCCTCCCCGCGTGGGCGTCGAAGGCTTCTGACCTCCCAGGACCGGCTCATACAAGCTCTGGTGGGGCGGGTGGGGCTCGAACCCACGACCCAAGGATTATGAGTCCTCTGCTCTAACCGACTGAGCTACCGCCCCTCACGACCAACGCTCGCCCTCGACGCGCACTCGCCGCAGCAGACCTTATCGGCGCTCACGGGTCGAGCTTGGACCGGACGGTGTGACCAGCCCCGCCCACGTCATCGCGTGGACGGGCTGGTGCACGGTTCGAATGAGCGGGCTGGCCACCTCTTGGCGCAGCCCCTGCCGGCGCTACGGGCAGGGAGTGGTGGCCGCACCGTTGACGGTGTTGCCGCTCTGCACCGCCGGGGCTCCGTTGGGCGCGTAGCAGGACGGACCCCAGTGCATGTCGCCACCGAAGCGGTTGTTGGTCAGCCGGGTCAGACTGTCGTTGTCGGAGCCGAACATGAACCCAAAGGCCCCGCCGAACAGCCAGTTGTCGTTGACCACGACCCTGGCGTTACCACCGTTGTCACCCTCGATGAACACTGGCGCGTTGTACTGCGACCTGTAGGTGCCGAGGTCGAAGTTGTTGCACAGGATCTGCACGTTCGTCGCTCCGCGTAGCTGCAGCCCGTCATAGTGAGCTCCTCCACCCACCACCGGGTCGTGGACGTAGTTGTTCCGGATGGTCACCGTGTTGATGTAGGTGCCCTGGTCCGAGGTGACGTGGAACGTGTCCTCGCTGGCGGTGTTGGTCAGGTTGGAGTACTCCACCACAGCTCGGTGAGCCGAGGACACAGTGACGCTCTGGCCGGTGACACGGCTGATGAGCGCGTCGTTGCCACCGGGGTAGATCAGGATCTTGCCCGTCGTCTTGCTGTTGAGCACCTTCACGTTGGCAGCCGCAATGGTCAGGCTGCCGGTGATCTGCTTGTTCTGGATCACCGTTCCCGCTGTGGTGATGGTCGACGGACCGGTGTACGCGGTCATCGTGCCAGTTGCACCAGTGTTGCTAGCAACAGGCTTCACGCACCCCGCGGGCGGCTGGGTCGGGGTCGAGGTCGGGGTGGGGGTCGGGGTCAGGGTGACCGTCGGAGTCGGGGTCGGAGTCGGGGTCGGAGTCGGCGTCGGCGTCGGGGTGGGCGTCGGACTGGGCGTCGGGGTGGCCGTCACGGGCAGTGCCGCAAGGATCTCGTCGAACCGGCAGGCGTTGTAGTCCAACATCTTCTGGTTCGTGATGGACCCGGTCGGCTTGACACAGGTCGTGGCTGCCACGGGGGCCTGCTGGGGGCCGGCCTGCGCCACGTTGACGACGCCGACGACGCCACCGGCCACGAGGGCCACTGCGACGAGTCGGGTGAGGGCGTGCTTCATGGAGGTCTCCTAGAGATGGGCGGCCCCGTGAAGCAGGTAGCCGCGCATGATCTAGGAACAACAACCCGATGAAGTGACCGTAGCCGAAGGCGTGGCACCCTTCAGCCGAACGCCGAATGTCACCTCTCAACGAAGCAACATGACGCACGATCGAGGCTACGGAGAGGCTCGGGGGCTCCCGAGCTTGGACCGGACGGCGTCGGCGTCTGGGTGACCGAGCTCGGTCAGGGCCGCGGCGGAGGACTCCCAGACTGTGTGCGCCCCGGCCTCGTCCCCGGACGCCAAGAGGCTGTCGCCCAGGTGGTCGCGCGCGATGGCCTCGCCGTGCCTGTCCCCCATGGTGCCGAACAACGCGATCGCCTGCTGGTAGCAGTCGGCGGCCTCGGCGTACTCGCCGAGCTGGTGGTGTGCGTAGCCGAGGCTGTCGAGCGCGTTCGACCGCGCGTAGTCGGAGTCGATCTCGGTCGCCAGCGCGAGCGACGCCGAACAGCGGTCCACGGCCTCCCTGAACTCGCCCAGCTCGGCGTGGTACCAACCGAGCGCGTTGAGCGCGACCGCCTCGCCGAGGGGGTAGGGCACGGCGCGGTACCAGGTCAGCGCTTCCCGTGCGTGCGGGAGGGCCTCGGCGGGACGGCCGGCCCGGTCGTGCAAGAGCGCGAGGTCGAAGTGCACGTGCGCGCAGCCATCCGCGTCGCCCAGCCCCTCGTAGTCCGCCAGAGCGCCGCGGAGCATTGGTACGGCGTCGTCGTACCGACGCTGGGTGGAGTAGGCGTTGCCGAGCAGCCGACGGTTCTCGGCACGCGCCCGCGGCTCGTTCATCCGCTCCGCCGCCGCAACCGCGACCTCCTGCACGAGTGCCCACTCCTGCCAGTGGCCCCGACGGTCGTAGTAGGTGGCAAGGGTCCGGGGCAATCGGACCGCGTGATCGTCGAAGCCCGCCGCGCCCGCGTACTGGATGTTGGCCACCAGCACCTGGTCCTCCCGCTCGAACCAGGCCAACGCCTCCTCGGTATCGGCGAGCGGCTCGACCAGCACTCCTGCCGATGGGGCAGGAACAGGCTCCGCGTCCTGATGGGGCGAGAGAAGCTGCGACGCCGCCTGGGAGGTGTGCAGGAGGTGGTCGAGCAGCCGCCGCTCCGAAGCGGTCGTTTCCGGGTCGTCCCGACTGAGCTCGGCGGCCTGGAGCCGGACCAGGTCGTGCATCCCGAACCGCCCGAGGTTGGTCTGCAGCACCAGGTGCGCCCCCTCGAGCTCGGCCAGCAGGGGCCGCAACGAGCGAGCCGGTAGGGCGGTGAGACTGGATACGGCGCTCAGGCCGAGGTCCGGCCCCGGAGCCCGACCCATGAGGCGGAAGACCCGGGTGGCGTCGCGCGAGAGGGCCTGGACCGTGCAGGCCAGGACGGCGCGAAGACTGACCGTGAGCTCGCCCGCGTCCAGGGCGTCGAGCCGGGTGGCGGTCGCCCGAAGCTCCGTCACGTAGTCCGCCAGAGCCGCGGCGGACGGCAGGGACGCGGCTCGTGCCCCGGCGATGCCAAGGGCCAGCGGCAAGCCGGAACACCGTTCCACGAGCTCGCGCACCGAGGCCTCCTCGGCGGCCACGCGTGCGCGTCCGAGATGTCCGGCAACGACCTCACGCGCCTGGTCAGCGGGCATCACGTCGAGGGTGAGGGTGCGCAGCCCGTGGGTGACCGCCAGCCCGGTCAGCCGCCGGCGGCTGGTGATCAGCACCGAGCACCCGGCGCCGCCGGGCAGCAGTGGAGCCACGGTGCTGGAATCCGGCGCGTTGTCGAGGACGACCAGCATCCGGCGATCGGCGAGCAGGGTCCGGTACAGGGCAGCCTGGGCGTCGACCTCCGCTGGGACGTCGGCCGCCGTCACGTCCAGCGCGTTCAGGAACCACCGGAGGGCGGCAGCCGCGGTCGTCGGCTCGCTGACGGGGTCGAACCCGTGGAGGTCGACGTACAGCTGACCGTCGGGGTAGCCAGAGGCGTGCCGGTCGGCCCACTCCCGGGCCAGCCACGTCTTGCCCATGCCACCGCCGGCACTGATCGCGACGATCGTCGGCTGGTCCGGGCTCTCCGCCGCCATCATGCTGGTGAGCTCGGCGAGCTCTGCGGCGCGGCCCGCGAAGGTCGTGGCCGGCGCCAGCAGCTGACGAGGCACCACCCGAGGGGCGTCCGGGGACGTCGCCGCAGTGCGGGGGGCCGGGGCCGTCAGGTCGAGCATCGGATCGGCCTCGAGCATGCGCTGGTGAAGGGCGCGCAACGTCAGCCCCGGCTCGGAGCCCAGCTCGTCGGCCAGCCGGGCCCGGAACCCGCGGTAGCACTCGAGTGCATCGGCGACCCGCCCACACCGGTAGAACGCAAGCATCGTCTGGGAGGCGAGCCGTTCATCCCACGGATGCTCCGCGCCGGCGGCGACCAGTGCGGACACCAGGTCCGCGTGCAGGCCCAACCGCAGTCCCACATCGGTACGCCGGAGCTGGGCGGCGAACCGCTCGCCTTCGAGGGCGTGGCGTACCTGGTCGGCCCACGGGGTGTCGGCCGTCTCGAGGACCGGACCGCGCCACAACGTCTGGGCCTGGTCCAGCAGCGGGTACGCGTCGATGTCTTCGACGGAGCCGGCCTGCTCCACCAACGTCCTGAACCGGTGCAGGTCGACGGCCATCGGCTCGGCCTCGAGCACGTAGCCGGTGGGCCGATGGGCGATCACCATGCCCGTGGGTCGCAGCGCCTTGCGCAGCCGGGACAGATAGCTTTGCAGGGCCTCGCGCGCCCGCTGCGGCGGGCGGTTCCCCCACACCCGGTCGACCAGCCGGTCGGGCGGGGTCGGCTGGTTCACCTCGACCGCGAGCGCCGCCAGCACGACCAGCTGGCGGGCGTGCCCGACGTCGATCAACCGTCCGTCAAGGACCACTTCCAACGGCCCGAGCAGCCGCAGCTCGGACTCGCTCACAGCGGGCTGACCTGCGGATTCAAGGTTCATGGCAGCGCTCTGCAGGGGCCCTCGACAACGCTCTGCGGCAGTACCTCCGCACTCGGCGGGGGCACACCACCATCCGAAGGAGAAGCGCCGTCATGGCCACCGTCAAGGATCTGAAGTTCACGATCGTGCCGGGCAACTCGCTCGACACCATCAAGGTCAGGATCAAGACCCGTCTCGGGTTCAACGAGTTCGACCGCCTGACCCTGCTCAACTACCGCCGCAGCTACACGCTGCTCGGCGTCGACAACATCGTCCAGCCGCCCGGGCAACCGGCCCCGGTCGCGTCCGCGTCCCGGGCCATCGAGGACGGTGGCCTCGATCTCTTCGACGAGCTGGCCACCTTCGAGCCGGCCAGCGACGCCAGCGTGGACGCCAGCCACCCCGACGTGGTCGACGACGAAGTGGAGTTCACCGACGTGTTCGAGATTCCCCGAGCCACTGCCGACGAGGACCCGAACGCCAGCGACGAGCTCAAGGTGCGGTGCGACCTGGAGCCGAACCTGCCGGAGGCAGGAGCCTTCTTCAGCGACCAGGTGGCGGTCACGCTGCCCTGAGCCGGCGGGATGTGGGGGGCGCCGGACCACCGTTCGACTGTATCGAGCCACGACGTGGCCGGACAGGGCTCGACGAACGCCAGATGCGGGCGTCGCGGCCGGGGCATAGGAAGGAAGAGCTAGCGCGATGAGCCACTACGGGTACGTGAGCGAGCAGCTGCTGCCGAGGTGGCTGTCCCTGCCCCGGCTGCGACGGCCGCGTGAGGCGCCGACGAACCGCCCTCCCCAGGGGCTCGACGTGGAGCGGGTCCGCAGCCACTTCGACTTCCCCGGCACCGGCCGGGTGGTGACCAACAACGCCGCCACGTCCCAGACCCCGCGCGAGCTCATCGACCTCTACCGCACGCTCTCTCCGTGGTACGAGGGCGTCCACCGCGGCCAGTCGACCGCCTCCAGGCAGATCACGGCCACGTTCGAGGAGTCGTTCGACACCATCGCGACCTGGATCAACGCGTCCAGCCGCCGCTGCATCGCCACCTACAAGAACACCACTGAGGCGATCAACGCGGTGATGTACTCGCTGCTCACGGAGTTCCGCGACGGCGACAACGTGGTCACCACCCTGATGGAGCACAACTCCAACTTCGTGCCGTGGCACGCCATGACCCATGAGGTCCTCCCCCGCCTGGGTAGGCGCGTGGAGTGTCGGCTGGTGCGATTCGACCACGAGACGGGTGAGCTCGACCTCGAGCACCTCAGCGAGCTCGTGGACGAACGCACCAAGCTCGTCTGCGTGACCGGTGCCTCGAACTTCCTCGGCACCAAGCCACCCCTGGACCGGGTCCGGCAGATCGCCTCCGCGAGCGGCTACCAACGACCCGACGGAGACTCGGGCTCGCTGCTCCTCGTCGACGCGGCGCAGCTCGCGCCCACCAGCATCATCGACGTGACCGAGCTGGACGTCGACTACCTCGCCTTCTCCTTCCACAAGGTGCTGGCGCCGTTCGGCGTCGGCGTCCTCTACGCGCGAGAGTCCCTCCTCGAGCGGTCTCTGCCGTTCCTCTACGGCGGCGACATGATCGCGGAGGGCAAGGTCTCGCCGGAACGCGTGGACTACAACCAGCTCCCGTGGAAGTTCGTCGCCGGCACCCCGAACGTGCTCGGAGTGATCGCCTCTGCCCAGGCACTCCGGCTCCTGGTCGACCTGGCGCTGGATCCGGCCGAGCCGTGGTTCGGCAACCCCCGACCGCTCTCCCGACCGGCAGTGGAGTCGGCGATGGACCTGGTCCATCGGCACGTCCGGGGCCTGACCGACGGAGCGATCCAGCGTGCGCAAGCCATCCCGGGAGTCCGGGTCTACGGGCCAGGGGTCGGCGTCCCGAGGTCGCCGTTGCTGGCCTTCTCGGTCAGCGGCCTGGACCCCCGCGCGGTGGCGACAGCCCTGGACGAGCGTGGCATCGAGGCCCGTGCGGGTTGCCACTGCGCGACGCTGGCCCATCTCGAGCTCGGGCTCACCCCGCCGGGCAGCTGTCGACTCAGCTTCGCGGCGTACACAAGCCCCGAGGACGTCGAACGCGCTCTCGACGCCCTGGAGCGGGTGGTACGGCCTTGATTGCTCCCCCGGCTGGACTCGAACCAGCAACCCTTCGATTAACAGTCGAATGCTCTGCCAGTTGAGCTACGGGGGATCGAGGTTGCAGCGGCAAACCCTAGCAAGGGCGGGACCGGGCAATGCAATCCGCGAGTCAGGCGGGCGGAGGCGCGGTGCTCTCGCGCACGACCAGCGAGGTCGGGAGGAGGATCCGCTCGACCGACTCCGGCCGGTCGGGGCCCATGATCGCCATCAGGGCGCGGACAGCTTCCTGACCCTTGCTCGCCACCTCCTGGTGGACGGTGGTGAGCTGGGGGCGGGACTCGGTCGCCCGGCGAGAGTCGTCGAAGCCGACGACGGACAGGTCCTCGGGGACCCGGAGGCCGAGCGACTCGGCCACGCGGATCGTCGCGACCGCGAAGGCATCCGAGAAGCAGAGAACGGCGGTGGGCCGGTCCGGGCGGTCCAGCAGGTCACGTGCGATCTCGTCGACCGACAGCTGAGGCCGGAATCGCGCCGCGTGCACGATCGGTTCGATTCCTGCGGCCTCTAGAGCCTCTCGCCAGCCGACCATCCGCTCGCGGGCGGGCCGGTTCTGGGTCGGCACGCCCTCGACGTCGAACCCGCTACGCAGGGTGATGATGCCGACCCGGGTGTGCCCGAGGTCGACGAGATGCTGAGCGGCGGCGCGAGCGCCGCCCCGGTCGTCGACGTTGACGCTGGGCGCGTGGGGGCCCGGCTCGCGGTCCACGGCGACCATCGGGAGTCCGCGCCGCTCGAGCCAGGCGATGTCGGGCGACGCCGGGTCGCAGATGTAGACGATGGCGCCGTCCATCGCGACGTCCCTGGCAGGCACGTAGCCGGACGGCGCGCCGGTCGCGTCACCCGACGTCAACAGCGTCACGCCCAGACCCTCGCGGGTCAGCCCGTCGGCGACCGAGATCAGGAACTCGGTCGCGACGGCATCCTGGAAGGCCTCGGACAGCACGTCGGTGAGCAGCAGGCCGACGGAACCGACCCGGCCGCTGGCCAAGGCCCGGGCCGCCGGATCTGGTCCGACGTACCCGAGCTTGTCGGCCGCCTCGAGGATCCGCTCCCGCAGCTCGGACGAGAGCTGGTCGGGGCGGGAGAACGCGTTGGACACCGTCATCCGGCTGACGCCGACGCGGTCCGCGATCGACTGAAGCGTCACCTTGGCCATGGGAGACCCATTATTCCGGTTGTTCCGGGTCGCCCCAGCCCTCGGGCCGCTCAACTGGGCTGGCACACCTTGGCCGGGCTGGGCTCGACCCAGCGGGCGACGGAACGAAGGCTGCCGGCCACGCGCAGCCGGGCGGTGGCGATCCGGGGCGAGCGGGTGCGCTCGTCCGAGACCACCGGAGCGTCCGGGCGGGCGCTCTCCACGGAAAGGCGGGTCAGCTCGACGGCGAGGTTCGCGGCGGTGGGTTCGTAGGTCATGGCTCCTCCTTCGGAACAATCTTTAGCGGTACAGTTCTTTACCGATACAGTACCTCGCGTCTCTGTACCGGTCAAGTGAATATGGAAACTCTTGGAGAAAGGTCGCCAAGAGGGTCGCTCAGGCGCCGATCTCGCCCTGAGCCGCGGCCAGCGCCTCCTGGGCGGCGTGCTCGACGAACGGGTCTTCGGGGTCGATGCCCTCGTCGTACTCGAAGAGCCAGGTCAGCGCGCGGTCACCGGTGGCCGCGCGGCGGGCGATCACCCGGACGCCGCTGCTGCCGCGGATCGGGACGTGCCGCTGGAGCACCACCGTGGCGGTGACCCGCTCCCTCACCAGCTGCAGCAGCCGGCCGGGCTCAGTGAGCACGAAGGAGTACGCCGGCCGCGGCTTGCCCCAGGTGCCGACCTCGCTGACCTTGAGCGTCGCGGAGTCGAGGTCCCAGTCCGCGGCCTCGACCTGCTCCCAGGGGATCCTGCTGCCATCAGGGAGGTACAGAGCCGACCGGGTGCCGGCGACGACGCCCGACTCGGCCGCGGCCCAGGCCAGCACCTTCTCCCCCGCCGCCACCTCCACGGCCGGGGCGGTACGCCGGAGCTTCACTGCTCTCCGACGATCCGGTCGCGCAGCTTGCGGCGGTGCTCCTCGAGCGCGGCCAGCTCACCGAACATCCGGTTGAACGTGTCGGCGTGCTCGACCGGGTTGGTGCGCTGCAGCTTTGACTTGAGGTCGGCAATCCGGCGTAGCGCCGTGAGCTCGAGCAGGCCGACGATGTGCAGGGTGACGTAGGCGACCGTGGGCTCCTTCTTCAAGGGCTCGACCCCGAGCTCGGTCACCGCAGCCGCCACGGCGGGGTCGGTGGCGCGCTCGCGCAGTCCCGCCATCCAGTTGTGGTCGTCGGCACCGGCCGCCGTACCCCCGGAGGCTTCGACCAGCGCCCACACCGCGCGGTACGTCGGGTGCGTGAAGTCGTCCGCGCCGATCTCGGTCGTGGTCCGGCCGATCGACATCGGGTGCTGGAGCACCAGCTTGAGGGTCTCGCGCTCGAGCGTGAACCGTGGGTCGCGCAGATGCGGGAGAGGGTTGCGTGGTGCCGGCGGCTGCTCCTCGACCACGACCGGGGCGGGGCCGCGCTGGGGACCCTTCCTGGCGCGGCGCACCTCGGCTAGCACGGCGTTGGTGTCCACCTCGGCCCCGATCATCTTGGAGATCTCCTGGGCGAACGCCGTCACCTTCGACTGGTCGCGGATGGAGGCCACCAGCCGCGCTGTCTCGCGCATGGCGTCGACCCGGCCGTCGGCCCGGTCCAGGTCGTACTTGGAGACGATGTTGCCGACGACGAACCGGTACAGCGGCACGCGGCGCGCCACCAGCTCACGCACCGCCGCGTCGCCCTTCTTGATCCGCACGTCGCACGGGTCGAGCCCGTCCGGCTCGACGGCGACGTAGGTCTGCGACACGAAGTTCTGGTCGCCCGAGAACGCCTTGATCGCCGCCGCCTGCCCGGCCGCGTCGCCGTCGAAGGTGAAGACCACCTCGCCGCGGAACTCCTCGTGGTCGGCCATGTAGCGGCGAAGCACCTTGGCGTGGTCGTCGCCGAACGCCGTGCCGCACGACGCGACCGCGGTCTTCACGCCGGCCAGGTGGCAGGCCATCACGTCGGTGTAGCCCTCGACCACCACGGCCTGCGACGACCGGCCCATCTCGCGACGGGCCAGGTCGATGCCGTAGAGCACCCGGCTCTTCTTGTAGATCGGTGTGTCCGAGGTGTTGAGGTACTTCGCCTCGATCCGGTCGTCGTCGAAGATCCGCCGCGCCCCGAACCCGATCGTCTCGCCGCTCGCCTCCCGGATCGGCCACAGCAGCCGCGAGCGGAACCGGTCGTACGGCGACCCACCGCGCTGGCTCAGGGCCGCGAGACCGCCACCGACCACCTCGTCGACGCTGAAGCCGCGCGCGCGCAGGTGCTTGAACAGCGCCTCGCCCTCGCGCGGCGCGAACCCCAGCCCGAACGTCTCCGCAGCAGCGGCGTCGAAGCCACGCTCGGTGAGGAACTGCCGGGCCTGCGCCGCGTCGGGGGTCAGCAGCTGCTCGGCGTAGAACTCCTGCGCCACCCGGTGCGCCTCGATGAGCTTCCCGCGAGCCGGCCCCTTGGCCCGCTCCTCAAAGCTGTCACCCTCTTCGCGCTTGAGCTCGACGCCGTACTTCTCCGCCAGCCGCTCCACCGTCTCCACGAAGGACAGGCCGTCCAGCTTCATGACGAAGTCGATGACTCCGCCGCCCTCCTGGCAGCCAAAGCAGTGGAAAAATCCCCGTGAGACGTTGACGTTGAACGACGGGGTCTTCTCGTCGTGGAAGGGGCAGAGCCCCTTCATCGAGCCGCCGCCGGCGTTCTTGAGGGTGACGTATTGAGACACCACCTCTTCGATGGGGGCCTTCTCGCGCACCTCGGCGATGCTCTCCTCGCGGATCCGGCCTGCCACGTGGCGATCCTAGGCGCTGGTCAGTAGTCGCCGGTCATGATGTTCACAGGCTCCTCGCCGACCGCGATGCGGTGCAGCTGGTCTCGGACCAGGCGGTAGGCCCGCGGCCACATCGCGCTGCTCGAGCCGCCGACGTGCGGGGAGACCAGGAGGCCGGGGCAGTCCCAGAGCGGGTGGTCGGCGGGCAGCGGCTCCGGATCGACCACGTCGACCGCCGCTCGCAGCCGCCCCGACGTCAGCTCTGCGACCAGGGCGGCGGTGTCGACGACCGGGCCTCGGGCCACGTTGACCAGCAGTGCACCGTCCTTCATCGAGGAGAGGAACGACGCGTCGACCAGACCGCGGGTCTGGTCGGTGAGCGGCAGCACCAGCACCACGACGTCCGCGGTCGGCAGCAGCTCCCCGAGCTCGCTGATCGCGTGCACCCCGTCGCGGGCCGACCGCGCGACCCGGACCACGGAGCACTCGAACGGCGCCAGCCGGGCTTCGACGGCGGCCCCGATCGCGCCGTACCCCACCAGCAGCACGGTCTTGTCGGCCAGCGCCGGGTGCCAGTCGAACGTCCACTCGTGCCGGTCCTGGGCCCGCACGAACCCCGGCACACCGCGCAGCGACGAGAGGACGAGCGTGAGCACCAGCTCGGCGGTCGAGGTGTCGTGGATGCCGCGCCCGCTGCACAGCGTGACGTCGGGCGGGACCGAGGACCTGATGTTGTCGACGCCCGCCGTGAGGGTCTGGACGTAGCGCAGGGAGGTCATCCGCGGGATCACCTCGGCGACCTTCGGTCCGACGGCGTACGGCGTCACGTACACCTCGACGTCCGAGACCGACGCCGGCACCGACTCCGTGGGGTCGACCACCTCGTAGGTGAACGACGAGGGCGGGTCGCCGAGCTCGGCCGGGTCGAACGGCAGCCAGACCAACGTCATGCTCGCCAACCGCCCGTGACGCCGCTGCCCTGCCGCACCACCCGGTCGTGCCACGTGACCGCGCTGGCGTCCGTCAGGGAGGCGACCTGGTCGACCACGGCCCGCAGCCGGGCGGCGTCGTCAGGCGCAGCGTGCCAGTCGTCGGCGAAGGCCCGCTCGAGCGAGGCCGGCGCGTAGGCGATCAACGCCTCGACCAGCTCGGAGACCAGATCGCGCTGCCGGATCATCAGCGCGACCCGGTCGTCGGCCTGCATCACGTAGTGGGCGGCGATCCCCTTGAGCACGGCCATCTCGACGTGGGTCTGCTCCGGAACGACGAGGTCGGCGCAGTAGCGCACGAACGGCCCGTCGGCCGTCGCGAACGTCGCCTCCTGCACGGCGCCGCAGAAGCGGCCGATCAGGTCGCTGGTGAGGTTCTTCAGCGCCGCGAGGCTGCGCCTCGACCCGTCGTACGGCGCGTCCGGCCAGCTCTCGACCTCCGTGAGCGCGGACAGCGCCGCGTCCATCGCGTCGTCGTCCGATTCGGGGAGGTACCACGAGCGCACGGCGTCCCACACCGCCGGCCGGTCGAGCTTCGCCAGGTCGACCCGCTCCGCGACGACGCCGTCCTCGACGTCGTGCACCGAGTAGGCGACATCGTCGGCCAGGTCCATGATCTGTGCCTCGACGCACCGGCGGGGCGCCGGCTCGGTCGAGGGCGGCGCACCGGAGCGGAGCCAGGTGAAGACCGGCAGGTCGTCGGCGTACACACCGAACTTGCGACTCTCGGGTGACCGCGGCCAGGGGTACTTGGTGCAGGCGTCCAGCGTCGCCCTGGTCAGGTTCAGCCCGACCGACGCACCGGCGGCGTCGACGGTCTTGGCCTCGAGCCGGGTGAGCAGCCGCAGGGTCTGCGCGTTGCCCTCGAAGCCGCCGCACGGTCCCGCCAGCTCGTGCAGCGCGTGCTCGCCGTTGTGGCCGAACGGCGGGTGGCCGAGGTCGTGGGCGAGCGCGGCGGTCTCGGCGATGTCCGGCTGCGACCCGAGCGCCCGGGACAGGTCCCGCGCCACCTGGGCCACCTCGAGGCTGTGGGTGAGCCGGTTGCGGACGAAGTCGTCCATCTGTGGCCCGTGCACCTGCGTCTTGGCGGCCAGCCGCCGCGACGCGGCCGCGTGTACGACGCGGGCGCGGTCGCGCTCGAACGGCGTGCGCTCGGGCGCCTCGACCCGCTTGGGCGGCTCCTCGACGAGCCGCTCGCGGTCGTGGTCGTCGTACAGCCGGTGCTGTCCATCAGCGCCGGACTCTAGGTCAGCGGGTCAGAAGACCGACACATGCACGTGGTCGTAGTGGTTGGCAGTGTCCGACCCGCGGTTGGACATGCCCCGCCAGCCCTCGCCCGAGCGCTCGACGGACCAGATGCTCTGGGAGTAGATGACGTAGCTGACACCGAACGCAGCAGCGTTCTCCCGGACGAAGTTGGCGACCGCCCAGCCCTCTTCGCCACTCACCATGATGTCGACAGCCCGGCCGCTTCCATGGTCGCCGCCACCGCCGCGGAGCGTGCCGTAGGTGCTGATGTCGGGGAAGTTGGCGCAGACCGCGTTGTGGACGGCCCTGATGTGGTCGCTGACGCCGGCCTCGACCGAGGTGCCGTTGGTGCAGTCGCCACCGAGCGTCGGCGGCTTCTCGTCGGACAGGTAGCCGTCGGTGACCCACCGGGACTCGCCCTTGAGCACGATCTCGGTGCGGCCCCACATCTCACGACCGGTGACCATGACCTTCTTGCCGGCCTCGATCTCGCCCAGCAGCTTGGCCTTGTCGCCCGGCTGGTTCCAGATGTTGAGGTCGTCGGTGGTCCACTGCTGCTTCTTGGCGGCCTTGATCGCCGCAGTGACCGCGGCCTTGGACATGAACGCCGGCGGGAGGTCTGGTGTCACGGTGGCCATGACGCGCTCGTCGGAGCGGGTGACCGGCTCCTCGCTGCGCTCGGCCACAGCTGCGGTCAAGGAAGACGAGATGGAGAGCGGCGCCAGGTCGGACGCGGGCGGGTTGGCGCCCAGGACGCCGATGGTCACGACGGATGCGGTCGCCAGGACGGCCAGTGGGCCGATGATGGCCTGGGCCTTGGGCTTGCGGCGGGCTTCGGTTTCCCGCTTGTGGCGGTGATCTGCCACAGCGTGATCCTCTGCAGGTAGGGGGCACAGTCGACGCGCCGGCCGGAAATGGTGGCTCCGGGCCGACGCGATTCACTAATCAACCACATCGGCACGAGGGCGGCCAATCCCCAGATCAGGGGTTGGCGTGGCCCAGGTCACCCCGCCCGACGCGGTTGAGCGTCAATTCCCAGTGACCCATTTGCGGGTTTTGTAACCGGGATCTCACCCGCCGGTGGTCTCGTTCGTCTCCTCGGTGAGGCCGTAGCCGGTGCCGTCGGTGTCGTCGAGCCAGCGCTCGGGAAGGGCGACCTTGTCGCGCGGGGAGCCCTGCCGGCCTCGCGGCGCACCCAGCTCCGAGGCGGGGAACGGCTCGGACCAGTCGAGCCGGGCCAGCAGCTCGTCGAGCTCGACCAGCGACGTCACCATGGCGAGGGAGCGGCGCAGGTCACCGCCGGCAGCGAAGCCCTTGAGGTACCACGACACGTGCTTGCGGAACTCGATGCAGCCCCGCTCCTCCCCCATCAGCTGGGCGAGCAGCTCGGTGTGCCGACGCATCATCGCGGCCACCTCGCCGAGGCTCGGCAGCGTGGCGACCTGCTCGCCGTCGAACGCCGCCGCGAGGTCGCGGAACAGCCACGGCCGGCCCAGGCAGCCGCGGCCGACGACCACACCGGCCGCACCGGTCTCGGAGACCATCCGCAGTGCGTCGTCCGCCTCCCAGATGTCGCCGTTGCCGAGCACCGGGATGTCGACGTGCTCGACCAGGGCGCCGATGGCCGCCCAGTCCGCCGTTCCGGAGTAGGCCTGCGCGACGGTGCGCGCGTGCAGCGCGATCGCGGCACAGCCCGACTCCTGCGCGATCCGGCCCGCGTCGAGGTAGGTGAGGTGGTCGTCGTCGATGCCCTTGCGGGTCTTCATGGTCACCGGCACGGCGTACGCCGCTGCCGCGGCCACCGCGTGCTCGAGGATCTCGCCGAGCAGCTTGCGCTTCCACGGGAGCGCCCCGCCGCCGCCCTTGCGGGTCACCTTGGGGACCGGGCAGCCGAAGTTGAGGTCCACGTGCGCGACCCCGTACTCCGCGCACAGGATCTCCGTGGCCTTGGCGACGTAGACCGGGTCGGTGCCGTAGAGCTGCACCGATCGCACGGTCTCCAGCTCGTCGAACACGAGCATGTCCAGGGTGTGCTTGTCCCTCTCGACGACGCCGCGGCTGGTGATCATCTCGCAGACGTAGAGACCGGCTCCCTGCTCGGCACACAGCCGGCGGTACGCCGCGTTGGTGATCCCCGCCATCGGCGCGAGCACCACGGGCGTCGCCACCTGCAGCGAGCCGAGGGTGAGTCCGGTCATGCCCCCATTGTCCGCAACTTCCGGGCTTGAGCCGCAATCGCGGTCAGCCGGGAAGTCGACGGATCACAGGAACGAGACCTCCTGGAAGGGCAGGCTGAGCGGGTCGCCGGACAGGTTGCTGATGCGGGTGCAGTCCCCGCCCACGCCGCACCGAAGCAACGCCCAGCCCTTGCGCGTGCGCAGCACCGACATGACGTGGTCTGCGTCCTCCCAGACCAGCGGCCGCTCGAAGGCCAGGTGCCGCTTCCAGTCCGAGACCAGCGAGCCGTCGGACATGAGGCGGACCTGCAGGTGGTTGGTTCTGCCGCCCAGCCCCACGACGTACGCGCCATCGGGAGAGACCGTCCGCGGGTAGAAGTCGGTCGAGGGCAGGGACCAGACGTGCGCCCCCGGCGCAGCCAGCGAGGTCGGTCCGTAGGTCCCCTGCCCCGCGTGCCAGGTGAACAGCGTGTCGTTCGGGACGTCGACGGCCAGCCCACCACGCCGGGCGATGACGACGGGCGCGGAGCCGGGGCGCCAGGCGATCGTGCGCCGACTGGTCGTGAGGTGGACCGTGGTGCCGTCGTAGCCGAGCAGCGTCAGGTAGCCCGGACGGCGCAGGTGGCGGACGTCGTGCCCGGCAAGGTCGAAGGTCCACACGTCGGTGCGGCGGGTCGTGGGCGCGTCCACCTCGACGACGTGCGTCCCGTCCGACGACAGCCGGAACGACGTGCCGTCCTGTGGGTCAGCCACGCTGCGGAACGTGGTCAGGCGGTGACCCCGCAGGAGCAGCACGACCTTGCGGTCTCCGCGCTCGTCGGCGAACACCCAGCCGCCGCCGGCGGCCGGCCCGAGCAGCTTCACGGTCGCGGCGTGGTCCCCGGGCAGCGGCACGTGCACCGTCGGCCCCGTGGCCGGGTGCAGCGTGAGCCCGCTCAGCCAGGGCAGCAGCAGTGCAAGCAGCGTCTTCACACCCGGTCCGATGCTCGGCCGGGACGAGAAGTTCGCGGGTCAGGTGGGCGAGTCGGTCGGCTGCTCGTCGCCCTCGTCGCCCTCGCCGCCCTGGTTGCCCTGGTCACCCTTGTCCGGCTTCGGCGGCTTGGGCTTCTCCAGGTCGCCGGTCCAGGTGATCGGGTCGTACTCCTGAGTGGGGCGGAAGCTGACCGCGGTCAGGTCGCCCTTCTTGGGCGCGAGGAAGACCATGCAGACCTTCATCTTCCTGCCGGGCTTGAACTTCTTGGGGAACGAGCCGGGCTCGCAGGGGGTGAACGAGCTGGCGAACGTCGTGGCCTCGACCAGGGTGTTGGTGCCGTCGACGATGTAGAGCGGGACCTTTTTGCCGCCGAGGTCCGTGTCGCCGCGGTTGGTGATCGTGGCGCGCACGAAGTAGGGGTTGGCCTTCTTCTGGCCCTGGTCGAGGTCCCAGCCCACGAACGACTTCCTGAACGACGTCTTCTCGAGCCGGCTGACCCTGATGTCGAGGACTCCCACCACGCCCTGGCGCAGCTCGTAGGCGACCGTCGCGGTGTCGCCGACTTCGAACTGGCTGCCCTCGGGGCTGAGCTCCACGCCCTCGGGGACCGGCAGCGACGGCTCCGTGGACTCGCTCTCCGACGCCGATCCGGAGGTGCTGGGCGAGCCGGACCCCCCTTCATCGGGGCCCTTGTCGTCGTCCGAGCAGCCAGCGAGCAGGCCTGCGGTGGCGAGCAGCACCAGCGCGGCGAACGACGACCCGACCCTCCTCAGGCTCTGCTCGATCACCCGGCCATTGTGCAGGGCACGGGGCATCAGCACCCGACGAATCGCTCGGCGAAGTAGGACGTGATGCCGTCGATCGGCACCCGCTCCTGCGCCATCGTGTCCCGGGAGCGGACCGTGACCGCGTTGTCGTCGAGCGTCTCGAAGTCGACCGTCACGCAGTAGGGCGTGCCGATCTCGTCCTGGCGCCGGTAGCGGCGGCCGATCGCCCCCGAGTCGTCGAAGTCGACGTGCCAGCTCCGGCGCAGCTCGATGGAGAGGTCTCGGGCCTTGGGTGACAGGTCCGCGTTGCGGCTCAGCGGCAGCACCGCCACCTTGACCGGCGCGAGCCGGGGATCGAGCTTCAGCACGACGCGCTTGTCGACGCCGCCCTTGGTGTTGGGTGCCTCGTCCTCGTGGTAGGCGTCGACGAGGAAGGTCATCAGGCTGCGCGACAGGCCACCCGCGGGCTCGATGACGTAGGGCACGTAGCGCTCGTTCGCCGCCTGGTCGAAGTAGGACAGGTCCTGCCCGGAGTGCTTGGAGTGCGTCGTCAGGTCGAAGTCGAAGCGGTTGGCGATGCCCTCGAGCTCGCCCCACTCCGAGCCCTGGAAGCGGAAGCGGTACTCGATGTCGACGGTGCGTGCCGAGTAGTGGCTGAGCTTGTCCTGCGGGTGCTCGAAGTGGCGCAGGTTGTCGGGGTCGATGCCGAGGTCGACGTACCAGCGGGTGCGCTCGGCGATCCAGTACTCGTGCCACTCCTTGTCCTCGCCGGGCTTGACGAAGAACTCCATCTCCATCTGCTCGAACTCACGCGTGCGGAAGATGAAGTTGCCGGGCGTGATCTCGTTGCGGAAGCTCTTGCCGATCTGCGCGATGCCGAACGGCGGCTTCATCCGCGAGCTGGTCACGACGTTCGCGAAGTTGATGAAGATGCCCTGGGCGGTCTCCGGGCGCAGGTAGTGGAGGCCGCTTTCGTCCTCGACGACGCCGAGGTAGGTCTTGAGCAGGCCGGAGAACTGGCGCGGCTCGGTCCAGGCGCCGCGGGTGCCGCAGTTGGGGCACGCGACGGTCTTGAGATCGACGTCGTCGGGGTTGTCGAGCCCCTTCTTCTCCGCGATCTCCTCCTGCAGGTGGTCGGCGCGGAACCGCTTGTGGCAGGACTGGCACTCGGTGAGCGGGTCGGTGAAGGTGTCGACGTGGCCGCTGGCCTCCCACACCTGGCGCGGCAGGATGACCGAGGAGTCGAGCCCGACCATGTCGTCGCGCTGCTGGACCATGGCTTTCCACCACTGGCGCTTGATGTTCTCCTTCAGCTCCACGCCGAGCGGGCCGTAGTCCCAGGCCGACCGGGTGCCGCCGTAGATCTCACCGCACGGGTAGACGAAACCCCGGCGCTTGGCGAGGGAGACGACGAGGTCGACGGCGGACGTTGGTGGCTTGGCCACGGCGGGGCTCCCTGCTGGTCACGGCCGGCTGGCTGCCGGTCGGGCGTTTGTGTCGGCTGAAGCGTTCAGCCTAACGACCGGGTCGACTCGATATTCAGCACGGTCCCCGGTTCCACCACCTCGTAGGCGCTCGGCTCGTCGACCGCGCGGCTCAGCAGCGGCACTGCCTGCAGCTTCACGTCGTACGACGAGAGCGCGCGCCGGTAGGCGCCGACGTTGTCCCACCGCGTCGTGAGCACCCACAGGGTCGGGTCGTCGAGGTTGCGCCCGATCCGGCCGTCGACGTACCCCGGCCGATCGGCGAGCACCGCGTGCGCCGCCGCCAGCTCGGCACGAAACGCGTCGCCATCCTCGACGGCCACCACGAACCTGCTCACCACCAGCACGAGCGCCACGGTAGTCGTCGGTGGTTGAGGAAGGCGCGCTAGCGCCTGTCTCGAAGCCCCAATAGGTTTGACAATGATTCTCATATGGGCTGAGAATCGTTCTCATGCGACTTCTGCTCGTCACGGCCCTGCTGCTCGGGACGACGGGCTGCGCGGCGTTCTCCGACGACACCGCGGACGACGGGAAGGTGTCCGTTGCGGCGGCGTTCTACCCGCTGGCATTCGTGGCGCAGCGGGTCGGCGGGGACAACGTGTCCGTCACCAACCTGACCCAGCCGGGGAACGAACCGCACGACCTGGAGCTCGACATCAAGACGACCGCCGAGGTCTCGGACGCCGACCTGGTGCTGCTCGAGCACGGCTTCCAGCCGGCCGTCGACGACGCGGTCGCCGAGGTCGCCGAGGGCGACGTGCTCGACGTGGCGGACGTGGTGGACCTCGAGGACTCGACCGAGGACCCCGGCGAGAAGGACCCGCACTTCTGGCAGGACCCCGCGCGGATGGCAACGCTGACCGACGCGGTCGCGGCCTCGCTGTCGAAGGCCGACCCGGAGCACGCGGCGACCTACGACTCCAACGCGAAGGCCCTGGCCGCCGACCTCGACCAGCTCAGCACCGACTACGAGCAGGGGCTGCAGGGCTGCGAGCGGGACACGATCGTGGTCTCACACGACGCGTTCACCTACCTGGACCGGTTCGGGCTGAACGTCGAGGGGATCGCCGGCCTCTCCCCCGACGCCGAGCCGACGCCGGCCGACCTGGCCCGGCTGCAGGAGCTGATCGACAAGGACGGGATCACCACCGTGTTCTCCGAGCGGCTGGTCAGCCCGCGGCTGAGCCAGACCCTGGCCGACGACATGGGGATCAGCACCGCCGTGCTCGACCCCATCGAGGGACTGAGCGACGAGACGGCCCAGGAGGACTACCTTTCGCTGATGCGCGAGAACCTCTCCGCCCTCGAGCTCGCAAACGGATGTCCGTCGACATGACCGATGTCGGCAGCGCGGTCCCGGTCCGGCTCCGCGACGGCGCGGTCGCCATCGGCGGCCGCCCCGTCCTACGCGGGATCGACCTGACCGTCGCGTCGGGCGAGTTCGTCGCCCTCATGGGGGCCAACGGTTCGGGCAAGTCGACGCTGGTGCGCGCACTCACCGGGCTGCTGCCGCTGACGGCGGGATCGCTGGAGCTGTTCGGTACGCCGTTCGACGCCTTCACCGACTGGCGTCGGGTCGGCTTCGTCCCCCAGCGCGTGGGCGCGGGGTCCGGCGTACCGGCGTCGGTGTGGGAGGTCGTGGCGTCGGGCCGGCTGCCTCGGCGCCGGCTGCTCCGTCCGCTGACGAAGGCAGACCGGCGGGTGATCGACGAGGCACTCGCCGTGGTCGGGCTCAGCGAAAGGGCCCGCGACGGTGTCTCCCAGCTCTCCGGAGGCCAGCAGCAGCGGACGCTGATCGCGCGCGCCCTGGCCGGTGAGCCGGAGCTGTTCTTCCTCGACGAACCCACCGCCGGCGTCGACCTGCCCAACCAGCTCACCCTCGCGACGTCGTTGAGCCGGCTCAAGGAGCGCGGCGCCACGATCGTGCTCGTCGCCCATGAGCTGGGCCCGCTGGCCGGCCTCGTGGACCGCGCCGTGGTGATGCGTGACGGGCGGGTGGCGTACGACGGCGCGCCGCTCGCCGACCACGCGGTGCACCACCCGGACTTCGGCGAGCCGCACGCGCACCATCACCACCCGGACCCGTCGCGGCACGACCACGTTCCGCGGGTCGCGGCGCCTTTCGAGCCGTTCGGCCGCTCAGGGAGTGGTGAGTGATGGACCTGTTCACCTACGACTTCATGCAGCGGGCGCTCATCGCGGCCGCCGTCACCGGGCTCGCCGCACCCGCGGTCGGCACCTACCTGGTCCAGCGCCGGCTGGCCTTGATGGGCGACGGCATCGGCCACGTCGCGGTCACCGGTGTGGCGCTGGGGCTGCTCACCGGGACCTCGCCCACGTGGACCGCAGTGGCGGTGGCGATCCTCGGTGCCGTCCTCATCGAGGTGATCCGCGAGCGCGGCCACAACAACGGCGACGTGGCGCTGGCGCTGCTGTTCTACGGCGGGCTGGCGGGTGGCGTTCTGCTGACCGGGATCGGCGGGCAGAGCACGGCGCTGTTGCAGTCCTACCTCTTCGGCTCGATCACCACGATCTCGGTGAGCGACGTGCTGGTGACGATGGTGCTGGCGGCGGTCGTCATCGCGGTGTGCGTCGGGCTGTCGCCGCAGCTGTTCGCGGTGGCCCAGGACCAGGAGTTCGCGCGCGTCGCCGGGCTGCGGGTCCGCGGCTACAACCTGCTGGTTGCGGTGCTCGCCGCGGTCAGCGTGACCGTGGCGATGCGGACCGTGGGGCTGCTGCTGGTCTCGGCGCTCATGGTGGTGCCGGTCGCGACGGCGCAACAGCTGACCCGTTCGTTCCGCACCACGCTCGCGGCCGCCATGGCGCTGGGCACGCTGGCGTCGGTCGGTGGGCTGGTGATCGCGGCGTTCGCGTCGTACGAAGCGCGGGTCGCACCCGGCCCGACGATCGTGCTCCTGGCACTGGCCGGCTTCGCGGTCACCTGGCCGCTGGGGGTGTGGCTGCGGCGACGGCAGCGGCTGCGGGCGCCGTTCCCCGCCGTACCGATCCGGCCGGTCGGGCACGAGACCGCCGACCTGCACACGCACCAGCACGGGCCGGACTGCGGCCACAGCGCGGTCCGGCACGGCGACCACGTCGACTACGTCCACGACGGCCACCGGCACGCCGAGCACGGAGCGCACTATGACGAGCACTGACGGGGGGCCGCAGTCGGCAGCCATGCGCCCCACCAAGCAGCGGCTCGCGGTCGTGGAGGCCATGGACTCCTTCGACGACTTCCGCTCGGCCCAGGAGATCCACGATCTGCTCGGCCGGCGCGGCGACCCGGTCGGGCTGGCCACCGTCTACCGGACCCTGCAGCGGCTCGCCGACGCCGGCGAGGTGGACATGCTGCGCACCGAGGACGGCGAGGCGATCTACCGGCGCTGCTCCGACACGCACCACCACCACCTGGTCTGCCGTGGCTGCGGCCGGACCGTGGAGGTGGAGGGGCCGACCGTGGAGCGGTGGACCCGGGCGATGGCCGCCGAGCACGGCTTCTCCGAGGTGAGCCACACCCTGGAGATCTTCGGGACCTGTCCCGACTGCGGCTAGTGTCCTGAGTCAGCAATCCGTTGGCGGTAGGCGTGCTCAGAGTGCGTGCATCGGCAGGCGGCGGAGTGAAGGCAGACTGGGCGTCTTTCGAGCGACGCCAACGCAGCGAGGTGCGTGCTATGTGTGCGCGTAGCGCACACGGATTTCTGACTCAGGACACTAGCTCGCGGCCTCGGCGACCTTGCCGTAGTGCACGAGCATCGCTCCCCAGGCGTCCGGGCCCTCGAAGGCGTCGTGCATCTTCGCCGCGTCGGCGCCGTACGCCTCCAGGTCACGGTGCTCCAGCTCGACCACGGTGCGGCCGTCGTCGGTGGGCGTGAACCGGACCTCGATGGTCGTGACCAGGTCGTCGTGGAAGGCCCAGTCGGCACCGATCTGCCAGGTGACCGTGAAGCCGTGCGGCGGGTCGTAGGCCACCACGACACCGGTCTCGGTCTCGGAGCCGTCGGTGTGCTTGGTGTACCAGCGGCCCCCCACGAACGGCTCGATCACCTCCCTTTCGATCGGCGCCTCGCCGATGTGGTGACTTGCGGGCCACCATGAGGTCATCTCATCGGTGAACACCTCGAAGGCGCGCTTCTGATCGACGCCGACGGGGACGCTGACGCGCACGGGCTGGATGGTCTCGGTCATCGGTCCTGCTCCTTCTGTGCCTGCTCCTCGGCATACTCGGCGAACGCGACCATGGCCTTCTTCCAGAACCGGTCGAGGTACGCGCGGACGGGGGCGAGTCCGGCCGGGTCCACGCGGTAGACCCGTCGGGTCCCCTCCTGCCGGTCCACCACGAGCCCGACCTCCTTGAGCACCTTGAGGTGCTGGGAGACCGCTGGGCGGCTGACCGGCAGCAGTGCGGCGAGCTCGCCCACGGGCTGCGGCCCCTCCAGGAGCAGGTCGAGGATCGCCTGCCGGGTCGGGTCGCCGAGGACGGTGAGAATGGTCTGTGCGTTCGTCATGACTAACCGTAAGCTACTACTAACGGTAAGTGGTCGTCAACCGATGCCTTCAGACCGTGACGACCGGGGCGTCGTCGTGGACGAGGGGGTCGGCCGACACGTCCAGCGGGAGCCGGACCCGGAACGTCGAGCCGCGGCCCTCCTCGCTCTCGACCTCGATCCGGCCGCCGTGGCTGTCCACGATCGCCTTGGTGATGCTCAACCCCAGGCCGATGCCCTGGATCGATCGCTGTGCCGCGACGCGGGTGCGGAAGAACCTGCTGAAGACGTGGTCGCGGTCGCGCACGCCGATGCCGATGCCGGTGTCGAGGACGACGAGCTCGACCCGATCGTGGGTGACCGACAGGTCGACCTCGATCCGGCCGCCGGAGGGCGTGTACTTGACGGCGTTCGAGAGCAGGTTGTCGACGACCTGCGCCAACCGCTGCGGGTCGACCATCGCGACCAGGCGCCTGGGCACCCGGCTGGCCAGGGACAACCCGGCGGCCTCGACGGCGGGGCGGGCGGCCTCGAGCGACTGACGGACCAGCGCCGCGATGTCGGCGCGTTCGCGCTCGAGGGGCACCAGGCCGCGCTCCAGCTGGGCCGTCTGGAGCAGGTCGGCGACCAGGCGGTCGAGGCGGTCGACGTTCCGCACGACGACGCCAAGGTGGTGCCGAACCTCTTCGGGCAGGTCGTCGCGCTCGAGGATCAGGCTGGTGAAGCCGTGGATCGAGGTGAGCGGCGTGCGCAGCTCGTGGGAGACCGAGGCGACGAACTCCTCCTTCACCTCGAGCGCCCGCATGAAGTCGGTGACGTCCTTGTAGGCGAGGGCGGCGCCGGCGAACTTGCCGCTCTCCTCGCGTACGACGCGCGAGGAGACCGACAGCGCGCGCCGGGTGAGCAGGTCCGAGCCGACCCAGATCAGCTGGTCGTCGAACTCCTCGCCCTGGGTGGCGCGGTAGGTCGGCATGTCCTCGTGCTGGACGATCGTCTCGCCGTCCTCGTGGAAGACGTCGCCGAGCTGCCCGGCCTGGCCGCCGTGGCCGGTGGGGAAGGCGAGCCGCATGAAGTCGTGGTGGCGGCGGTTGATGGTCAGGTAGCGGCCGTTGCCGTCCAGCAGCACCAGTCCGACGTCGACGGTGTCGAGGGTCGCCTCACCGACCCGGCGCTGCAGGTCGATAACCTCCTGGCCGCCACGCACTCGCTGGATGACGTTGGCGATCGCGAGCGAGACGGTCACCGCGACGACGGTGGTGATGATCGAGCGAGAGAGGTTGATCCCGGTCGGGCCGATGTAGATCAGGCCGGGCACGACCACCAGCAGCACCGTGGACACACCGGTGACGACCGCCCCCCGGACGCCGTAGACGAAGCCGAGCCAGAGCGCCGGTATGACGACGAGCAGCGCCGATCCGCCGAACGTGTCCAGCCGGCTCAGACCCACCAGACCGATGTCGAAGACGAGCAGTGCCAGCCGGCACCACTCCGGTGTGCGCGTCCAGGGGACCGCGAGGGTGATCACCCAGGCCACCGGGACAAGCACCAGCCCGATCATCGGACCGGTGCGCAGCTCGACGTCGCCGGCGATCCTCAGCCCCATGTCCAGCAGGAACAGCAGGCTGAAGCCCAGCTGGAGTATCCGTGGGTCGCCCGGCTCCAGCCACAGGCGGCGGAGCTCCTCCCGCAGGCGTCCCCTCACAAACAAAACAGTGGCAGAGCAGCCTCAACCACGCGGGTGAATCACGCTTTCCCATACCTTCGGTTGCGCGCGGCGTAAACCTCAATGGCCTCCCACAGGTGCCGCCGGTCGACGTCCGGCCAGAGCACGTCGGTGAAGACGAACTCGCTGTAGGCCGCCTGCCACAGCATGAAGTTCGAGAGCCGCTGCTCCCCCGAGGTCCGCCAGACCATGTCGGCGTCGGACTGCTCGGGCACGTAGAGGTGGCGAGCGACCGTGCGCTCGTCGATCTTGTCCGGGTTGAGCCGGCCCGCAGCCACCTCGCGCCCGATCGACCGCATCGTGTCGGCCAGCTCGGCGCGGCCGCCGTAGTTGACGCACATGGTCAGGGTCAGGACGTCGTTGTCCTTGGTGAGCTCCTCGGCGACCTGGAGCTCCTTGATCACCGACCGCCACAGCCGCGGGGCGCGGCCCGCCCAACGGACCTTGACGCCGAGTTCGTGCATCTCGTCGCGGCGCCGGCGAATCACGTCACGGTTGAACCCCATGAGGAAGCGGACCTCGTCGGGCGAGCGGGTCCAGTTCTCGGTCGAGAAGGCGTAGGCCGAGATCGCCTTCACGCCTGCCTCGATGGCGCCCTCGACGACGTCGAACAGGGAGGACTCCCCCGCCTCGTGGCCCTTGGTGCGAGGCAGCCCCTGCTTCTTGGCCCAGCGGCCGTTGCCGTCCATCACGATCGCGACGTGCCGCGGCACCAGCTCCCGCGGCAGGTCGGGCGGCCTGGCCCCGGACGGGTGCGGGGTCGGCTGGCGGACGGTACGGCGCACCGCTCTAGCGTTCCACGTACGCCAGCGAGCGCAGCCCGCGTTCCAGGTGCCACGCCAGGAACGCAGCGACCAGGCCGCTGGCCTCCTTGAGGTGGCGCGGGTCGGTGGCCTCGACGACCGGCCAGTTGCCGGCCAGCAGCGCGCCGAGCACGCTGATCGTCTCCGGCGCCGGGCTGGCGGAGCCGGGGACCCGGCAGGTGGTGCAGAGCATCCCGCCGTACGACGGGTTGAACCAGCGGTGTGGGCCCTCGAGGCCGCAGCGGGCGCAGTGCTCGAACGACGGTGCGTAGCCGGCCACGGCCAGCGAGCGCAGCAGGTAGGAGTCGAGCACCTGGCTGGGCCGGCGCTCGCCGCCGACCATGGCCCGCAGGCCGCCCACCAGCAGCAGGAACTGCTGGGTGGAGGGCTCCTTCTCCTCGGTGACCAGCCGCTCGGCGGTCTCGAGCATCACCGTGCCCGCGGTGTAGCGCTCGTAGTCGGCGCCCAGCGGCGCGGCGAACGCGTCCTGGGTCTCGGCCTGGGTGACGGTGTCGAGGTTGCGCCCCTCGGCGAGCTGGACGTCGACGTGGGTGAACGGCTCGAGCCGGGAGCCGAACTTCGACGTGGTCCGACGCACCCCCTTGGCCACCGCGCGCACCCGCCCGTTCTCACGGGTCAGCAGGGTGATGATGCGATCTGCCTCACCGAGCTTGTGGGTGCGCAGCACGATCGCCTCGTCGCGGTAGAGAGGCATCACGCACCCGCTCGGGTCAGCAGGGTGATGATGCGATCTGCACGGAACCCACTTCGGCGAAGCTTGTGGGTGCGCAGCACGATCGCCTCGTCGCGGTAGAGAGGCATCACGCACCCGCTCGGGTCAGCAGGGTGATGATGCGATCTGCACGGAACCCACTTCGGCGAAGCTTGTGGGTGCGCAGCACGATCGCCTCGTCGCGGTAGAGAGGCATCACGCACCCGCTCGGGTCAGCAGGGTGATGATGCGATCTGCACGGAACCCACTTCGGCGAAGCTTGTGGGTGCGCAGCACGATCGCCTCGTCGCGGTAGAGAGGCATCACGCACCCGCTCGGGTCAGCAGGGTGATGATGCGATCTGCACGGAACCCACTTCGGCGAAGCTTGTGGGTGCGCAGCACGATCGCCTCGTCGCGGTAGAGAGGCATCACGCACCCGCTCGGGTCAGCAGGGTGATGATGCGATCTGCACGGAACCCACTTCGGCGAAGCTTGTGGGTGCGCAGCACGATCGCCTCGTCGCGGTAGAGAGGCACTCCCCTAGTCTGCCCCGCTCAGCGGACAGTACGGCGGCGCCGCGTCGGCTGCGCCCAGACCTCCTGAGCGAACTCGGCGGCCTCGTGGTTGAGCCGCTCCGGCCACAACCGCCACTCGAGGATGCTCCGGGCCCGGACGAAGCGCGCGTTGGGCAGCTCGCCGGCCAGCATCGCGGCGTCGGCGGCCGGGTGGATCGGGTCGGCCGGGTGGCCGACCACCAGCGCCGGTGCGGTGATCGCCCGGCGTCGCCTGGCCGGTGGAGCAACCCGGCCGAAGAACAGCCCGTGCACCACCGCCGCGACCGACTCGGACCGCTGGTCGAGGGTGTCGAGGGCGATGCCCACCCAGAACGGCACGACCCCGCGCGGGATCGGGCGGGTGACCGCGCGCAGCCCGTCGACCGTGAAGGGCAGGAACCGGGCCGCGAACATCAGCGGTGCGAAGGCAAGGATGCCCGCCTCCACGGCGTTGTCGAGGACCGGCATCTCGATGAGGAGGCCGCGCACCCGCTCCGGCGACAGGTCGGCGACCTCCAGCGCGACGTTCGCGCCGAGCGACGTACCGCCGACGATCGCCTCGGTGGCTTCCAGATGGTCGAGCAGCGCCACGACCTGCTCGGCGAAGGCCGTCATGGAGTAGACGAGCGGGTCCGCGGGGCGGTCCGAGCGACCGTGGCCCAGCAGGTCGAGGGTGACCACGTGCAGCCCCTCGGCCGCCAGCGCGCGGGCCAGTGGCTGGTGCATCCTTCGCGGCATCAGCTGTCCGTGGAGGAGGACCACCCAGTGGTCGCCGGCGCCGTACTCGGTGTACTCCAGCCGGTCACGCCCCGACCCGGCGTCCACGAAGAACTGGCCGATGCGCTCGGAGACCAACATGCGGCCACCCTAGGACGCCGTCGGGGGCCGACGACCGGGGCGTTCCGTGCAATCACGAGACGTGTCGAAACCAAGCGCGGGACAGGCGGGGTAGCCGAGACTGGTGGGGTGACTCCGCACGCCGATCGACCCCTCGGCTGGGCGCCTTCGTTCGCCCTGCTCGCTGGGGTCGGCGCCGCTGGTGCTGTCGCGGTGCGTCTCGCGCCGGACGGCCGGGCGGTCGCGACGTTCTGGCCGGCGGCCGGACTGGGGTTGATCCTGCTCTCGCTGAGCGAGGTACGCCGGTGGCTGCTGCTGGCCCCGTCACTGGCGCTGGTGATCCTGGCCGGTGACCTGGTCGCCGACCGGAGCCTGGGGCTCGCGGCCGCGCACGGTGTGGTCGAGGCCATCGCTCTGGTCATCGCGACGCTGCTGGTCACCCGCGCCGGCCGGACCAGGCCGCGGCTCGTCGACCAGGAGGACTTCGTCCGGCTGTTGGGCGCCGCCTTGGTCAGCGGCGGCCTGATCGTGCTCGGCGGGGCGACCGCTTCCCGACTCGTCACCCTCGAGCCGTTCGGGGTGTCCCTGGCGACATCGTTCGCCGCGCACGTCGCCGCGGTGCTGCTGCTCTTCCCACTCGCCGTCGTAAGCGAGAACCACTGGACGGGCCGCAGGATCGAGCTCTTCGCGCAGATCGCGTTGCTGTCTGCAGCGAGCGTGCTCACCTTCGTCCCGGGCGCCAGCTCCACGATGACCTTCGCACCGGTGCTGTTCCTGGCCTGGGCGGCACTCCGCTTCGACCTGCGGGTGGCCTGCGCCGAGCTCGTGCTGGTCGGCATCTTCGTGACCGCGCAGACGGTCGGTGGCATCGGTCCGTTCGGCGACGCGGTCGACACCGATCGGGTGAGCTCCCTGACCGGCGGCATGCTGGCGCAGGCCTACCTGGCCTGCGCCGCGCTGCTGGTGCTGCCGCTCGGTATCGCCGTCCAGCGCAACACGATGCTGCTGGACCGGATCACCGCCGACGGCAAGCTGTTCCGACGAAACTTCACCGAGTCCCTGGTCGGCATGGCGTTCCTCGAGCCCGACAAGACCGGAAGCGACCTGGTCATCGTCGACCTCAACGAGACCGCCCTCGGCATCCTCGGCGGCCGAGAGGAGGCGCTGGTGGGACTGCGGGTCAGCGACGTGATGGACGTCGGGCCGGACTACGGGGAAGCGCTGCCGAAGCTGATCGCCGGGACCATCGACGGCTGGCGGGTCGAAGGACCCCTCACTTACGCCCGCGCCGGCCAGGTGACCCTCCAGATCTCCGCGCTCGGCGAGAGCGGGGACGACCCGTTCTTCGCCGCGCAGCTGCTCGACGTCTCCGCGGAGTACGACGCGCGGCACGGCCTCGAGGCGGCTCAGACGCTCACCAACGCGACCCTGGACACCACCAACTGCATCATCATGGTGACGAACCTCGAGGGCAGCGTGGTCCGGGTCAACCAGGCCACATCCGTGATCACCGGCTACCGCGAGGACGAGCTCCTGGGACGCAAGGTCTGGGAGACGGGCATCACCCCGTCGGAGGCCGGCGACGTCGAGGCGCTCATCATGTGGCCGAACCGCTCCGGCGTACCGATCGTGCGGGAGTCTGACTCGATCACCAAGACCGGCGAGAAGCTCCGCATCGTCTGGAACACCAGCATCGTCCGGGACGAGCACGGGCACCCGATGTACGCCGTCATGACCGGTATCGACGTCACCGCCGAGCGCACCACCGCCGGCCTGGTCAACCACCTGATGGAGGCCTCGCTGACGACCGCGATCGTCGGCATCGACACCGCCGGCCGGATCTCGGTGGCCAACTCCGGTCTCCAGCACCTGCTCGGCTACGAGCGGGACGAGCTGGTCGGCGAGCCGTTCCACCGGCTGCTCAAGGCCTCCGAGCTGCTCGAGCGCACCGGCGCGGACACCCTCGACGAGGCGTTCGACATCCTGGTGCGCGGACTGGGCCGGGACGGCGAGACCCGCGCGCGGGACTGGATCTGGATGACCAAGGGTGGCGGCGAGCAGCTGGTCTCGATGACGCTCTCGGTCGCGCAGGACGCGTTCGCCGCCCAGAGCGGCTACCTCTGCGTGGCTCGCGACGTGTCCGAGCAGCGGCACAGCCAGGAGATGCTGATCGCCGCGCTCGACAAGGAGCGCACCGCGGTCGAGCGGCTGCGGTCCCTCGACCAGGCCAAGAACGAGTTCGTGTCGACCGTCTCCCACGAGCTCCGGACACCGGTCACGAGCATCGTCGGCTACACCGAGATGATGACCGACGGGACGATCGTCGAACCGCTGCCCGACCAGCTGCCTCTGCTGGAGACGATCAACCGGAACGGCCAGCGGCTGATCTCCATGATCAACGACCTGCTGATGCTCTCCGGCCTCGACGCGGAGACCGTCCACTGGCGCCACGACGCGGTCGACCTTGCCGTCACCATCGGCCCGATCGAGGAAGCCATCCGGCCACTGCTCAACGGCCGGCACCTGACGTTCGAGGTCGACCGGCCCGGCGTACCCGTCCCGGTCCTCGGCGACCGCGCCCAGCTCGAGCGGGTCATGATCAACCTGCTGTCGAACGCCGTGAAGTTCACCGAGGACGACGGCGCCATCGGCTTCGGCGTAGGCGTCGTCGACGACCACGCCGTCATCACCGTCCGCGACACCGGCATCGGCATCCCCACCGACGAGCAGGGCGACCTGTTCCAGCGGTTCTTCCGCTCGTCGACCGCCCAGGTCCGCCAGATCCAGGGCACCGGCCTCGGCCTCTCCATCGTGGCCGCGATCGTCTCCGGCCACGGCGGCACCATCGAGGTGAAGTCGGGTCACCTGCAGGGCTCGACGTTCACGGTGAAGCTGCCGCTCGCGAGGTCGGAGCGGCTGACCCACGCCGGGTGAGGCCGACAGGCCAGGAACTTGTGGACCGTCCCTGGCCCACCTGACACGCTTCCGTCATGGCGCGGGTCCTGTTCACGTCGTGCCCGGCCTACGGGCACCTGCTGCCGATGCTGCCCCTGATCCGGGCGGCCGAGCGGGCAGGCCACGACGTGCGGGTCGCCACTGGACCGGATCTGCTCGGCCAGCTGGCCGCTCGCGGGCTCGACGGCCGCGCGGTCGGGAGGACCTTTCAGGAGGCGTGGTCTGCGCACGAGACCGTGTGGGCGGATCCGGACCTGCCCGACGACCAGAAGATGATGGACGGGGTGGTGGCGCTCTTCGGCTGGCCGGCCCTGGGGCGGCTCAACGACCTTGTCGTGATGGCGCAGGAATGGCGGCCCGACATCATCGTCCACGAGGTACTCGAGGCGGCGGCTTCCCTGCTGGCCCGGCGTCTCGGAGTGCCGGGAGTCGTGCACGGCTTTGGACCGATGTTCCCCTTCTATGCCGAGTTCCTCGGCCCCGCGGGTGCCGTGATCGGCGAGCCCGATCTGTGGGCGCAGGCATCGTGCGAGCGGGCCCTGGACATCTGTCCGCCATCGCTGCAGCCCGAGGGTCCGCCGCCCTGGCCGGACGCGACGCCGCTGCGGGTCGGGCACGATGCTGGGCGGCCTGGTGCACGGCGTACCCCAGGTGCCCCTCCCGCGCGGCACCGACCAGCCGCAGAACGCCGCCCTGCTGGCCCGGGCCGGCGCCGGCCTGGTCGTGACTCCGGAGGACTTCGCCGTCGACACGATCCGGGCCGCGGTCAAAGGTGTGACAGGTGACCCGGCGTTCAGGATCGCGGCCGAGCGCGTCCGTGACGAGATCGCCGCCATGCCCGACGCGCACGCCGTCTGGGCTTCCGTCAGCTTCTGACCCCGACCCTGCGGGACGGCCACCCCCACTGCCCGCGCCTCGACCGCCGTCTGGGGCTTGGGCTCGTCCCCCGACGCGAACGACGGGGGCACTCCCGCCGTAGTGGCGAGGAGTGCCCCCGTCGTGATCACGAGCACGGGGCCAACTACTACCTGACGTTGCTCTTCATCACGGTGCCACCGCAGGGAGCGGCAGCCGTCGTGGCCGAGGCAAGAGCGGCGTCAGCGGCCTTGGAGGCGGCCTTGGCCTTCTTCAGCTTCTTCTTGGCCTTCTTGATCTTCTTGGCGTCGCCGGACTTCTTGGCCTTCTTCAGGGCCTTCTTGGCTTTCTTCTCCGCCTTGTCGGCCGCGGTCGCCTTCGCCTCGGCGGCCGTCTTGGCCGCATTCAGGGTCGCGCAGTCGTAAGCGGTGAAGCTCACCGTCGCCGGGGTGGGGTCGGTGTTGGCGGCGGAGTCCGTCGCGGTGACGCTGAAGGTGTGCGGACCCGGGGTCACCGTCATGTTGCTGGGGCTGTTGCACGCCGCCGAGGCACCGGAGTCGAGCTTGCAGCTGAAGCTGGACCCGGCCTCGCTCGAGGAGAATCCGATCGAGACGGTCAACGACTTGGCGATGCCACCCGTCGGGCCGCTGGTGATCAAGGTGTTCGGCGTCGCGGAGTCGTTGGTGTAGGACACAGACGTCGCCGAACATGCTGACGGAGACTGGCCGGTCTTGATCGCCCTGGCGAAGATCGTCGTCGTGGCGTTGGACGGAACCGTGACTGTGATTCCTGCACCAACGAAGTCAGCCTGCGACCCCGAGCCGAGAATGGGCCCGGTGCAGGTGCTGTTGCCGTAGAGCCTGACCGTCGAACCGGCCTCGGCAGTGCCCGTCACCTTCGGGGTGGTGGAGCTCCCCGGGCCGGGCGGGGTCACCGTGGTGGGGCTCGGGGTTGCGGTGACGGCCGCTCCCGAGGCGTCGAGGCCCACGTCATCGATGGTCATGTTGGTGAGGCCGGTGCCGCCGTTGAGGTAGGTGAACGAGATGGTGTGGCTGGCGCCGTTGGCGAAGGCGCCGACGTCGACCGTCTGCAGGACGTACGCCGGATCAGCGGTCGCGGCTTCGGTGTGAGTCTTGACCGTGGTGCCGTCGACCTTGACCGTGAGCGTGGCGTCGAACGGCGCTGCCACCGAGCCGTTGCGGAACCAGTAGGTCAACGATGCCGTCCCGGCGGGGATCGTCACGGCCTGGGAGAGGCTGCCGGTGTGCCCGGCCGTCGCTGCTCCGCCGAACCATCCCCAGACCTGGCCAGTGCGGGGCCCGGCTGTGGCGCCGCCCGTACCGCACAGGGCTGCGTTGCACAGCGGGCTGTCGAACAGCGAGTCCGCCTCGGTCCAGTCTGGACTGTCGAGCACAGCGGACCCATTGTCGACGGCTCCCTCGAACCCGCCGTCCAACACGAGCTCCGCCGCGCTCGCGGGCGAAATGAGGCCCTGCCCGAGTACCAAACCGACGGTCAGCGCCACAGCGCCCGAGATTCCGATGAACTTCCTACGCGCGCTTCTCCGTACGATCTTCACAAAGGGGCCTCCAACCCGAGATACATCTTGGAGCCGCTAAGAGTTTTCTTAGGGTTTGCAGAGTCTCACTCGCGAATGCCCGTTTGTCACGCATCTTTTTGCGCGAATTCCAAACCGCTTTCGCGATTCACCCCGGGATCACCTTTTCCGCTTGATCTTGAACTTGTACGTGGCGGGTGTCGGGTCGGTCAGGCCCCAGGCCAGGGCGCGTACCGCGAAGGTGTGCCGGCCGACCTTGAGCTTGAACTTGCGGCCCGAGGTGCACGGCTTGAACGCCTTGCCGTCGATGCTGCACTGGAAGGTCGCACCGGTGGTCGGCGAGGAGAATGCGAAGGCAACCTTGTGCGTCTTCTTCCTCGAGGAGACCGTCTTCTTCGGCGTCTTGACCAACTTGGTCTCCGGCGCGCCCAGGTGGGCGTAGGCCGCGAAGGTCGTCGAGCAGGCGGAGTCGTTCTGACCCGCCTTGGCTGCCTTCGCGTAGATGGAGGTGGTCGCCGACGCCGCCGACACGGTCGCAGTGATCCCGGCAGCCGCGAACTCGGCCGCGGACCCGGTCCCCAGCGCCGCGCTCGTGCACGTCTTGTTGGAGTAGAGCGTCACACTCGACCCGGCCTCGGCGGTGCCCTTCACCTTCGGCGTCGTCGAGGTCGACGGCGAGGCCGGGACCGTCGCGGTGACGGTCGGCACGGCGGTGTGCGGGGCCGAGCCGGGGCTCAGGGCCACGTCGTCCAAGAGCATGTTGTTGACGCCGTTCGCTCCGTTCAAGTAGCTGAACGACAGGACATGGCTGGCGCCGTTCGCGAACAGCGACAGGTCGACGACCTGCTTGCTGTACGCCGGGTCCGCCACGGACGCCTCGGTGTGGGTCTTCACCGTCGTCCCGTCGATCTGAACCAGCAGCACCGCGTCGAACGGCGCAGTCACCGAGCTGTTCCGGTACCAGTAGGTCAGCGCGACGCTGCCGACGGGAATCGCCATCGCCTGCGTGACGCTCCCGGTGTGACCCGCGTCGGCGAAACCGCCGAACCATGCCCACGCGTTTCCCGTGCGTGGGGCAATCTCTGCCCCCGGGGTGCAGGTGGCGACGGTGCAGAGCGGCGACCCGGCCAGGGAGTCCGCTTCGACCCAGAAGGGGCTGACAGCGGGGTTGCCGGTGGCTGCCTCGAACCCGCCGTCGAGCAGGTCGCTGGTGTAGGTCAACGAGCTGCTCGAGCAGGCCGAGGTGTTCCCCGCCGCATCCGTCGCCGTGGCCCTGAACGTCGTCGTGCTGCCCAGCACCACGGTCGCCGTGATACCCGGTGCGGCGAACGCCGCCGCCGTGCCGGTCCCCGCCGGCGTACCGGTGCAGCCCGCGGTGGCGTACAGCCTCACCGTCGACCCCGCTTCCGCGGTGCCCGTGACCACCGGCGTGGTGCTCGGCGATGACGGCGTCACGCTGGTCAGCACCACCGGCGCCGGCGCGGTCGAGTCGTGGACGTAGGTCAGCGAGCTCGTCGAGCACGCCGAGGCGTTCCCCGCGCCATCCGTCGCCGTCGCCCTGAACGTCGTCGTGCTGCCCGCGGCCACCGTCACCGTCAGACCCGGAGAGGCGAACGCCACCGCCGTACCCGTCGCCGAGGGTGAACCCGTGCACCCCGCCGTCGGGTAGAGCCGCACCGTGGACCCCGCCTCCGCGGTCCCCCTCACTGCCGGCGTCGTGCTCGAACCCGGCGATGCAGGCGTGGAGCTGCTGAACGTCACCAACCCTGGCGCGTTCGAGTCGTTGACGTAGGTCAGCGAGCTGGTCGAACAGGCAGAGGTGTTCACAGGTATGTCCGTCGCCGTCGCCCGGAACGTCGTCGTGCTGCCCGCGGCCACCGTCACCGTCAGGCCGGGCGAGGCGAACGCCGCCGCCGAACCGGTAGCCACGGGCGTTCCTGTGCAACCCGCCGTGGAGTACAGCCGCACCGTCGACCCAGCCTCCGCGGTGCCCCTCACGACCGGGGTGGTGCTGGGGTTGGGAGAGGCCGGGGTGATGCTCGTGAGCGTCACCAGCCCCGGCGCAATCGAGTCATGGGTGTACGAGACCGACGTTGACGAGCAGGCCGAGGCCGTCTGGCCGCTCTTGGTCGCCCTCGCGCGGATCGTGGTCGTCACGTTGGCGGGGACCGTCGCGATGATCCCGGTGCTCGCGAAGGCCGCCGCTGTCCCGGTCCCCAACGCAGCGCTGGTGCAGGTGCTGTTGGAGTAGAGCGTCACCGTCGAACCGGCCTCGGCGGTCCCCTTGACCAGGGGGGTCGTCGAGTTCGCCGGCGAGACGGGCACCGTTGACGTGACGGTCGGCGTGGCCGTCACGGGCTGCGTGTGGTTGAGGCTCACGTCGTCGACGGTCATGCGGTTCTCGCCCGAGTTGTTGTTGGCGTAGTTGAACGAGATGGTGTGGTTCGCGCCGTTCGCGAACCCCGAGAGGTTCACGGTCTGCTGGCTGTACGACGACTGTGCCGAGCTCGCCTCGGTGTGGGTCCTCTGTGTCACGCCGTCGACCCGCACCTGCAGCGTCGCGGTGAACGGCGAGGTCACCAGGCCGTTCCGGTACCAGTACGTCAGGGTCGCGGTCCCGACGGGGATGAACACCGACTGGGACAGGCTGGCCGTGTGGCTGGACGACGTCTCGGCTCCGAACCGGGCCCAGTGGGTGCCGGACCGCGGCGGTGATGTCGAGCTCGTCGTCGAGCAGTTCGACGACGAGCACAGCGGCGACCCGTTGATGTTGTCCGCCTCGGCCCAGTTGGGGCTGTTGGGCGGACTGCCGGTCGCCGCCTCGAAGCCGCCGTCCAGGATGAGCTCTGCGGCCGAGGCCGGCCCGGACAGGAACGGTGCCACCACCAGTGCGGTGGCCACCAGCACAGTGCTGCACGCAGCCGACAGCCGTCGATACGCCGACATGGTCGTCACGAGTGGCCTCCCCACCATGCCCGCAGAGATTGACGAGACCTCGCGGGTCAAGTGTTTCGCACCCATGTCGGCGGTGCCATGACCCGATCACGTCATTTGGCACCTAGGGCTGACCGGCCCTGTTGACCGCGCTGATCACCGCCTTGAGCGAGGCGGTGACGATGTTGGCGTCGATGCCCACGCCCCAGTAGATCGTGTCGCGGACGAGGCACTCGACGTACGCCGCGGCGAGCGCGTCGCCACCCGACGACAGTGCGTGCTCGGCGTAGTCGAGGACCCGGACGTCGTAGTCCTGGGGCAGTCCGTTGATGGCGGCCACGAACGCCGAGAGCGGGCCGTTGCCCTCGCCCTCGAGGGACTGGATCTCGCCGTCGACGTAGACATTGACGAACAGCGCGTCCTTCTCCCCCGCCGCCGACGAGGTGTGCACGGAGTTGAGCTTGAGCGGGGCCTCCCGGTCGAGGTACTCGGCGCGGAAGACAGCCCAGATCTCGTCGGGCGTCATCTCGCCGCCCTCGGCGTCGGTGTGCTCCTGGATCACCCGGCTGAACTCGATCTGCGCCCGGCGCGGCAGGTCGAGCTTGTGCTCGGCCTTGAGGATGTAGGCGACCCCGCCCTTGCCGGACTGGCTGTTGACCCGGATCACGGCCTCGTAGGTCCGGCCGACGTCGTGCGGGTCGATGGGCAGGTACGGCGCCTCCCACGGCAGCTGGCTGACCGGGACGCCCCGCTCGGCCGCCTGCTCGTCGAGGTCCTCGAGCCCCTTCTTGATGGCGTCCTGGTGCGAGCCGGAGAACGCCGTGTAGACGAGGTCGCCGGCGTAGGGGTGGCGCGGGTGGACAGGCAGCTGGGTGCAGTACTCCACGGTGCGCCGGATCTCGTCGATGTCGGAGATGTCGACCATCGGGTCGATGCCCTGGCTGAACAGGTTCATCGCCAGGGTGACCAGGTCGACGTTGCCGGTGCGCTCGCCGTGGCCGAACAGGCAGCCCTCGACCCGGTCGGCGCCGGCCATCATCGCGAGCTCCGTAGCCGCGACCGCCGTACCGCGGTCGTTGTGCGGGTGCAGGCTGATCACGGTGTTCTGCCGACGGGTCAGCTGCCGGGAGAACCACTCGATCTGGTCGGCGTACACGTTCGGCGTGGCCATCTCGACCGTGGCCGGCAGGTTGAGGATGATCTCGCGGCCGTCGTCGGGCTGCCAGACGTCACTGACCGCCTCGCACACCTCGACCGAGAACGGCAGCTCGGTGCCGGTGAAGATCTCCGGGCTGTACTCGTAGCCGATCACCGTGGTGTCGAGATAGCTCTCGATGCCCTTCATCACGGCCTGGGTGCCACGGACCGCGATGTCCTTGATCTCGTCCTTGCTGGCGCGGAAGACGACGCGGCGGAACAGCGGGGCCAGCGCGTTGTAGAGGTGGATGTTGGCGCGGGGTACGCCGACCAGCGACTGCACGCTCCGCTCGATCAGGTCATCGCGCGCCTGGGTGAGCACCGAGATCGTGACGTCGTCAGGAATCCGGTCGCTCTCGACGACCTGGCGGACGAAGGCGAAGTCCGTCTCGCTGGCGCTCGGGAAGCCGACCTCGATCTCCTTGTAGCCCATCTTCACGAGCAGCTCGAACATCGCCATCTTGCGGGCCGGGCTCATCGGGTCGATCAGCGCCTGGTTGCCGTCGCGGAGGTCGGTGGACAGCCAGCGCGGCGCGCGCGTGATGACGGCGTTCGGCCAGGTGCGGTCGGGCAGGTCGATCGGAGGGAACGCGCGGTAGCGCGCGTACGGCATCGAGCTGGGCTTCTGCGGCGGGATGGTCATGGGTTACCTCGCTGGGTGCGGCCCGGTGGGCCTGGGTCTGGAGGCCGGTCGCGCACACACTCCGCAGCGAGGGGGTCCGGCTCTGTGCTCAGACCTCGCTGCGGCAGCCAAGGAGGAGGCGACGCGTCATGACCCGATCACGCTACCGCACCGCGACGCGGAGGTGCGATCGTGTTCACGTGAAGACCCGGATCCAGTGCCCGTGCGGCGAGACCATCGTCGGCAAGGACGAGGACGAGCTCGTCGAACTCACCAACGCGCACCTGAAGGACCAGCACGACGGTCGGACCTACGACCGCGACATGATCCTGATGATGGCCACCTGACCGTTCAGACGTCGACGCGACGCCAGGTCGCGCGCTCGTGCAGGCCGGGCCGACTGAACGCCCACATCGTCACGAGCGCGCGTGCCTCCCGGAAGTCGGGGGCCGTGGTCTGGAAGTGCTGGTCGGCGCTGCCCTGGCGGTACTCGACGACGTAGGTCCCGTCGTCGCCGCGGGCCGCCTGCACGAAGGTCTGCCCGCTGGCGTCGGCGAGTGACTCCACGATCAGGAAGGTGCCGTTGCCGGCCTCGAGGCCATCGAACATCGTGAACAGCGCGTCCTCGGACGGGTCGTCGAGCACGTCGCCGGACTCGGACGTCGCCCGCAGGCAGGCGGTCACGGGACCAGCCCCAGGAGGATCTCTCCGGCCGGTCTGGCCTCGATCGCCCGGTGACCGGTGCCGGCCCAGAGGTTGACGTGCTCGGGGTTCCCCGCGGCAGCCGCGGCCTTGCGGATCGGGCTGGTCAGGTGGTGCAGGGCCGGGTAGCCCAGTGGTCCGAGACCGTCGTACGCCGCCAGGAACTCGTTGCGCAGCGCCCCGGCCGGACGTCCGGTGAATGCCGTGGTCGTCAGCTGGTCGCCACGGTCCGGGCCGGGCAGCCCGGCGCGGTGGGCAGGGTTGGTGCCGGCCTCGTCGGCGAGGAGCAGCAGGGTGCCGACAGCGACTGCCTGGGCGCCGGCGTCGAGCGCTGCGCGCACGTCGTCGCTGTGGCCCACTCCCCCTGCGGCCACCATCGGCAGGTCGGTGGCGGCTCGCACCGCACGGACCAGGTCGGCCAGCGGGACCCGGGCCGGCGGCCGGTCCGGGGTGAAGGTGCCGAAGTGGCCGCCGGCGTCGGCCGACTGGACGGCGAGCGCGTTCATCCCTGCCTCGGCTGCCTGTCGGGCTTCGTCGGCAGTGGTCACCGTCTGCACGAGCACGCAGCCCGCCCGCTCGAGCCGCTTGAACGAACGTTCGTCCGGGAGCCCGAAGGTGAACGACACCACCGGCGGCGCCGCATCGACGAGCACGTCGATCTTTCCGTGCCAGAAGTCGTCGTCCTCGACCGGCTCGGCAGGCAGATCCACGCCGTACTGCTCGGCGAGCGGGACGAGCAGCTCGCGATAGGCGGCGTACGCCGCGGGGTCGACGGCCACCGGGTTCGGGGCGAACAGGTTCACGCCGTACTGGTCGGTGCTCGCCCGCACCTCGGCGATCTCCGCGGCCAGCGCCAGGGTCGTCTTGTACCCGCCGGCCAGGAAGCCGGCCGACCCCGCCGAGGACGCAGCGAGCACCATCGCGGGCGTCGTGGGGCCGCCGGCCATCGGCGCGGCCACGACCGGGAGGGAGCTGCCCAGGAGTTCGAGCAGGTTGGTCACGAATCCGACAGTAGGGCAGGCTCGCGAAGGTGGCCCGTCTGCTCGTCGTCCACCACTCCCCGACCCGTTCGGTCAAGGAGCTGACCGATGCCGTCATCGCCGGGGCGAACGACGACGCGATCGAGGGCGTCGAGGTGGTGGTCCGGACGGCGCTGGAGGCGACGGCCGACGACGTGCTGGCCGCGGACGGCTACCTGCTCGGCACGACCGCCAACTTCGGCTACATGAGCGGAGCTCTCAAGCACTTCTTCGACACGATCTTCCTCGAAGCCGGTGGCGCCCTCAGCGACGACGGCTCGGCCAGCCCGGCGACCGGCGGGAAGAAGCCGTTCGGGCTCTGGGTGCACGGGCGGTACGACACGACCGGCGCGGTCCGGTCGGTGCTCTCGATCGTGCAGGCGCTGCCCTGGACGCAGGCGGCCGACGTGCTGGAGGTGCTAGGCGACGTGACCGAGGCGCACGCCGAGGCGGCGTACGAGCTCGGCGGGACGCTGGCCGCCCTCCTGATGGACTGAGCCGCCTCCACTGCCTCGGTAGGCTCTGGTCGGTTCAGAGGCGAGGGGAGGTTGCGTGCGCGCTCACGGCGTACGGCTCGCGACCCTCGCCGCACTGGCGGCAGTCGCGCTGCTCCTCACCGCCTGCGGCGACGACGACGAGGGGGACGTCGACACCGCCCAGCTGGACTCGGTCGAGGCGCCGCAGCTGGGTGCCTGCCGCGCCCTCACGCCCGAGCACGTGGCACTGCCGAGCAACGCGACCAAGGTCGTGGACTGCTCGGAGCCGCACACCGCGGAGACGTTCGGCGTGGGAGACCTGCCGCCGGAGCTCGAGGACGCCGAGTACGACGCGCCCGAGCTCGGGGCGTTCGCCTATCAGACCTGCTCCGCCAAGTTCCAGGAGTTCCTCGGCGCCGACGAGAGCATCGTGATGCGCACCATCGTGAGCTGGGCCTGGTTCCGCCCCTCGGAGACGGCGTGGGACAAGGGCGCGCGGTGGTACCGCTGCGACGTCGTCGGGGGCGGCGAGGAGAGCGACGAGTACGCCGAGCTGCCGCCCACGGCGGCCGGTCTGCTGGCGCAGCGGCCCACCAACGACGACTGGATGGTCTGCGTCGACGGGCCTTCTGTGCAGGGCGCGCCGAAGATCCCCTGCAGCCAGAAGCACAACTGGCGCGCGGTCACCACGATCAAGGTCGGCGACCCCGAGGACCCCTACCCGGGCGACCGGGTGGTCGAGGTGACGACCCGCGACTACTGCTCCCGGTCGGTCGGCGCCTGGCTCGGGTATCCGCCGGAGTACGACTACGGCTACACGTGGTTCCACGAGGGCGAGTGGAAGGCCGGCAACCGTCGCTCGGTCTGCTGGGCGGCGACCACAGCATGAGGCGACTCACAATCCTGGTGGTCGCGGTGCTGGTCCTCGCCGCGTGCACGTCGGACGACGAGAAGCCGTCCGCCGAACCCTCCCCGACGCCGTCCGCGTCCCCGACACCGCTCGCGGCACCCGTGGCCCCGCCTCCCCCTCCCGCCCTCGGCGCCTGCTACCGCCTGTCGTATGACGAGGCGGTCGCACCCACGAGCGAGGACGGCCCCGCCGCCTGCGACAAGGGGCACACCACCCAGACCTTCGCGGTCGGCCAGCTCGACCCCGTGACCAACGGGCACCTGCTGGCCGTCGACTCCGAGGCGATCCGAGCCCAGGTGGCGAAGCGCTGCCCGGCCCAGCTCGCGGCGTACGTCGGAGCCACCGACGAGCAGCTGCGCCTCTCACTGCTGCGACCGGTGTGGTTCACCCCCACGATCGAGCAGTCCGACGCCGGCGCCGCGTGGTATCGCTGCGACGTCATCGCGGTCTCGGGAGACAAGAGGCTCGCCAAGATCGACCACGACGTCTTCGAGGCGCTCAAGGAGCCGACGGGGCGTGCCGAGTTCGCCCTCTGCGGCACCGCCCAGCCCGGCACCGAGGCGTTCACCCGGGTGCTGTGCCGGGAGGACCACAGCTGGAAGGCGATCTCGGTCATCGACCTCGCACAGGCGTCGGACGACGGCGCCTACCCGGGCACGAACGCGGTCAAGGCCGCCGGCCAGACCGTCTGTGCCGACGCCGCCCGGGCGATCGCCTCCGACGCGCTCGACTACGAGTGGGGCTACGAGTGGCCGACCAAGGACCAGTGGCAGGCCGGCCAGACCTACGGCAGGTGCTGGTCACCGGATCCGGCCTGACCTCGCGCACCGCTGGTCGAGCGGGGTGGCGTCCCAGCCCCGAGTCAGGTCACCGGGTTTCGAGACGGGCGCAGGGCGCCCTCCTCAACCACCGGGCTGGCCCACACCGGTGGTTGAGGAGGTTGCGCAGCAACCGTCTCGAAACCCTCTGAAGCCGCGCTCGGACTGGCACACCGCTGGTCGAGCCTGTCGAGACCGCCGCAGCGTGGCTGGGAGCCGACCTCGCGGCCATCTCGACAAGCTCGATGGGCGGTGGTGCCATCCCAGCCCCGGGTCACCGGGTTTCGAGACGGGCGCAGGGCGCCCTCCTCAACCACCGGGCTGGCCCACACCGGTGGTTGAGGAGGTTGCGCAGCAACCGTCTCGAAACCCTCTGAAGGCACGCTCGGACTGGCACACCGCTGGTCGAGCCTGTCGAGACCGCCGCAGCGTGGCTGGGAGCCGACCTCGCGGCCATCTCGACAAGCTCGATGGGCGGTGGTGGCGTCCCAGCCCCGGGTCACCGGGTTTCGAGACGGGCGCAGGGCGCCCTCCTCAACCACCGGGCTGGCCCACACCGGTGGTTGAGGAGGTTGCGCAGCAACCGTCTCGAAACCCTCTGAAGGCACGCTCGGACTGGCACACCGCTGGTCGAGCCTGTCGAGACCGCCGCAGCGTGGCTGGGAGCCGACCTCGCGGCCATCTCGACAAGCTCGATGGGCGGTGGTGGCGTCCCAGCCCCGGGTCACCGGGTTTCGAGACGGGCGCAGGGCGCCCTCCTCAACCACCGGGCTGGCCCACACCGGTGGTTGAGGAGGTTGCGCAGCAACCGTCTCGAAACCCTCTGAAGGCACGCTCGGACTGGCACACCGCTGGTCGAGCCTGTCGAGACCGCCGCAGCGTGGCTGGGAGCCGACCTCGCGGCCATCTCGACAAGCTCGATGGGCGGTGGTGGCGTCCCAGCCCCGGGTCACCGGGTTTCGAGACGGGCGCAGGGCGCCCTCCTCAACCACCGGGCTGGCCCACACCGGTGGTTGAGGAGGTTGCGCAGCAACCGTCTCGAAACCCTCTGAAGCCGCGCTGGGACTAGCGCCGGGTCAGGCCTTGAACAGCTCGGCGGCCATGAGCTCGATCAGCTTCTCGAGCCCCTTGAAGGGCCGCACCATAACGGTGAACTCGACCAGCTTTCCGTCGTCGTTCCACTGCATCATGTCGATGCCATGGACGGTGAGCCCGTCCAGCTCGGCCTCGAACTCGAGGACCGCGTTGCGCTCGGCGTACCACTGCCGGTGGTAGACCAGCGTGGGGCCGAGGACGACGACGGCGGCGGAGAGGTACGCCGTGGTGAGCTCCTTGCCCTCCTGGGGCGTGTGCACTGCCGGCGAGCGGAACACCACCTCGTCGGCCAGCAGGCTGGCGAGACCCGCCGGGTCGCGGGACTCGGCGATCGCGTGCCACGCGGCGACCGGTTCAGGTATGTCAGCCATCAGAAGCCCAGCTTTCGCAGCTGTCGGGGGTCGCGCTGCCAGTCCTTGGCGATCTTCACGTGCAGGTCGAGGTAGACGGGAGTGCCGAGCATCGCCTCGATGGACTTGCGGGCCCGCATGCCGACGTCCTTGAGGCGGGCGCCCTTGTGGCCGATGACGATGCCCTTCTGGGAGTCGCGCTCGACGTAGAGGTTCGCGTGGATGTCGAGCAGTGGTCGGTCCTCGGGCCGGTCCTCGCGGGGCAGCATCTCCTCCACGACCACGGCGATCGAGTGCGGCAGCTCGTCGCGGACGCCTTCGAGCGCGGCCTCGCGGATCAGCTCGGCGACCAGGATCTCCTCGGGGGCGTCGGTGAGGTCGCCGTCCGGGTAGAGCTGCGGTCCTTCCGGCAGCAGGCCGAGCAGCAGGTCAGCGAGCAGCTGGACCTGGTCCCCTTCGACCGCCGAGACCGGGACGATCTCGGCCCACTCGGTATTGGTCTCGGCGCCGAGCCGCTGGATGTCGAGCAGGTGCTCCCCGATCCGCTCCGGGGAGGCCAGGTCGGTCTTGGTGGCGACCGCGACCTTGATGGTCCGCCGCACCTTGGACATCTCGGTGACGATGAACCGGTCGCCCGGCCCGACCTTCTCGTCGCTCGGGAAGCAGACCGCCACCACGTCCACCTCGGCCCAGGTCGTGCGCACCAGGTCGTTGAGCCGCTCGCCGAGCAGGGTCCGCGGCCGGTGGAGCCCGGGGGTGTCCACGAGCACCAGCTGTCCGTCGGTGCGGTGCACGATGCCGCGCACCACGGTCCGCGTGGTCTGCGGCTTGTCGGACGTGATCACGACCTTCTGGCCGACCAGCGCGTTGGTGAGCGTTGACTTGCCGGCGTTGGGCCGACCCACGAACGACGCGAAGCCCGACCGGTAGCCCTCGGTCACGACTGTGCCTTCTCGTGCTGGGCCTCGTCGTACTGGGCCCAGATCTCCTCGTCGGACAGTCCTTTGGCCTTGCCGGCGCGCCAGATCGGCCCGGGGTCGACGGCTCGTGGCTGCCGGCCGGCTGAGGACCGCCAGTAGCCCATCACGTCGTACGCCGTGGGCGACAGCTTCCGGTCGCGCATGAGGTACTTGCGGATCGCGCGCATCTGGGCCGACTCGCCGGCCATCCAGAAGTAGCCGTCGCCGTCCGGCCACTCGATCGCCTCGACGACTTCGGCCAGCCGGCTGGTCGCCGCCCGCGCCTCGAGCCAGGTGACGTCCGCGGTGTCCGGGAGGTGGCCGGGCAGGACGTCCTCGACCTCCGCCCAGATCCGGGTGGGCAGGTCGACAGACTCGGAGATCCGCGCCATCGCCGGCAGCCCGGTCAGGTCACCGACCAGCATCAGCCACGACGCGTCGGGCGGTGGGTCGAAGGAGCCCTTCGGCTCGGTGATCGTCACGGTCGAGCCGACGCAGTCGTCACGGACCACCCACTCGGTGACCAGCCCGACCTCGTGCAGCACCACGTCGAGCACGAGCGTGCCGGCGGCGTACGACCGCACCGTGTAGTAGCGGCTCTGGAACTGCCCGGGCACGACCAGCCCGACCCATTCGTCCGGTATCCCGGTCGACTCGAACGCCGGGTCGACCGCGAGGGTGAGCCGGACCAGGTGCGGCGACAGCTCGTCGCGGCGCTCGACGCGCGCGGCGTACTGGCTGGCCCGGGTGGTCACCGGGCCAACGCTAGTCGGGTCAGGGGCGCCAGCCGTGCCGCAGGGGGTAGCCGCTCTCGCCGTCAGCGTCAGTCTTGGTCGCGAGGACGTGGTGGAGCTGGATCTCGTTGCGCTCGAACGCGATCCGCGACCCCGCCATGTAGAGACCCCACACCCGCGCGGTGCCCTCACCGACCTCTTCGACGCAAGCGTCCCAGTTGTCGGCGAGGTTCTTGCACCAGCCGGCCAGGGTCTTGGCGTAGTGGACGCGGAAGTTCTCCTCGTGCTGCACCTCGAGGCCCGCGTTCTGCATCTCGGTGATGATCTTGCCGCTGCCGATCAGCTCGCCGTCCGGGAACACGTAGCGGTCGAGGAACTGGCCGGTCTCGCGCCACCGGTTGTCGTGGCGGGTGATGCAGTGGTTGAGCAGCCGGCCCTGCGGGCGGAGCCGGTCCTTGATGAAGCCGAAGTACGCCGGGTAGTTCTTCACGCCGATGTGCTCGGTGAGACCGATCGAGGAGATCGCGTCGAAGTCGCGCTCCTCGACGTGCCGGTAGTCCATGTGGCGGACCTCGGCGAGGTGGTCGAGCCCCTCCTCCTTGATCTTCTGCTGCGCCCACGAGGCCTGCTCGCGGGAGAGGGTGACGCCGAGCGTGTGCACGCCGTACTCGCGGGCCGCGTGGCGCACCATGCCGCCCCAGCCGCAGCCGACGTCGAGCAGCCGCTGTCCCTCCCGGAGGTCGAGCTTGCGGGCGACCAGGTCGTACTTCTCGACCTGCGCCTCCTCCAGCGTGGCGTCCTCGGTGGGGAAGACCGCGCAGGTGTAGGTCATCGACGGCCCGAGGACGTGCTCGTAGAACGCGTTGGAGACGTCGTAGTGGTGCTGGATCGCCACCGCATCGCGGCCCAGCGAGTGGCGGAGCCCCTCGAAGGTGCGGCGCAGGCGCGACGGCGCTTCCTGCGGCGGCGGAGCCGGCGGCCGCAGGTGTGAGAGCCCGAGCGAACGAAGCAGGTTGACGGCCTCGACCGGCGACGGTCGGCGGAAGGACAGCTTGCTGGCGATCAGCCTGAACACCTCGTAGGGATCGCCCTTCGGGGCACCGATCACCTCGAGGTCGCCGGCGACGTACGCGCGGCCGAAGCCCAGGTCGCCGGGCGCGGTGAGGATGTAGTTGAGACCGCGCTCGGTGGCCAGGTGGATACCGTACGGCGAGTCCTCCGGGCCGGCCGCGCTGCCGTCGTAGGCCGTGAACCGCAGCGGCAGCGGCTCCTTCAACATCGAGTTCAGCGCCTCGGCGATCGAGAGCTTGTTGAGGGTCAGGGTCGTCATCTGTCGCCCACCGCCTTGTCGTAGAGGCTCAAGAGCCGGTCGTCAGGGTCGTAACGCTTCTTCACGGTGCCCAAGTGGGGTCCGTCGTACAGCTTGTCGAACGTCTCACGATCGTAGAAGGCCTCGGAGTAGAGAGACTTGTGCCCGCCAAGCTCCGAGACCTTGGCCTCGATCGCGCGGTTGAGGGGCGCGTCGGGGGCCTCGGGTCCCACGTGCACGGTGCCCCAGAAGCCGACGTTGACGTACGTCGTGCCGGGGTGCAGCGGGTAGGTCGGCCACTGGCTGCCGGTGCTGGTGCCGGGGCTGACCAGCGGGCAGAGCCAGACCGGCCGCATCCCGACCTCGACGTCGAACCACGCCAGGAACTCCTCCAGCCGCTCGACCGGTATCTCGACGTCCTGCACCACCTGCTCGCGCTGGGCCCGGCCCTTGCGCCGGTCGATGAAGTCCATGAAGCCGGTGCGGTGGTTGAGGCCGATCAGGCGGTGATAGACGTCGCTGCGCCGCCACCGCTTCGGCCACAGCCGGCGGACCGTCGGGTTCTGGACGCCGAACGCGCCCGAGCACCAGAACCAGTCGGTGTCCCAGCGCCACAGGTAGTCGTAGGTCGTGAGCAGATCGGTCTGGCGTTGCTGGATCGAGCGGTAGTAGACCTGCTGGCCGGTGTAGTCGCTGGTCTTCTCCAGGGCCTTCGGCTCGCCACCGATGGGGATCTCGTCATCCGCCTCGGCACTGACCCAGCGGGCCAGGGTGAGGTAGTACTCGCCCGGCTGGAACGCGACGCCGTCGAGCCCGTCGACCTGGAGGCCGTCGTACTGCCGAGTCTCGACGATCTCGGCCACGGTCTTCGAGAGCAGCCCGGCGTCGTCGAACCGCACGTGCCGCAGCTCGACCCGGTCGGGCACCCGCTCCAGCTTGATCCGGATCCGGGTCGCGTAGCCGAGGCTGCCGTAGGAGTTGGGGAAGGTGTCGAACAGATCCTCGCCGGGCCGGGTGGTCACCACCTCCCCCGAGCCGGTGAAGACGTCCATCTCCTCGACCGACTCGTGCGGCAGCCCGCTGCGGAAGCTCGTGGACTCGATACCGAGCCCGGTCACCGCCCCGCCGAGCGTGATGGTCTTGAGCTGCGGAACGACGTACGGGATCAGGCCGTGCGGCAAGGTCGCGTCGACGAGGTGCTCGTAGGTGCACATGCCCTGCACCTCGGCGGTCCGGCGATCCCCGTCGACCTCGATGACCCCGTCGAGGCCGCTCACGTCGAGACCGGGAGTGCTGCTCCTCGCCCGGGGGCGGAAGAGGTTCGAGGTCTTCTTGGCCAGCCGCACGGGTGCGCCCGCCGGGATGGCGTCGTACGACGCCTCGAGCTTCGCCACGGCTTCCGCGTGTCGGTCCCACGAGCTCCCACGACTCACCCGAAGGAGGTTACTCCCGGGTCCGATCCACCGGTTGAGGGGTGGCTGTGAAACCGTCATGACCATGTTTGCACTCGAGCTCGGCTTCTCCGACGACCCGGCCCGACTGGAGGGCCGCGTCGCCCACCGCGACCGGCTGGCCGCGCTGCGCGACGCGGGAAAGCTGCTGGCCGCCGGCCCGTTCGCCGACGAGAGCGGCGCGCTGCTGCTGTTCCGCGTCGACTCCCAGGCGGAGGCGGACGAGATCGTCGCCGCCGACCCCTACTACTCCGGCCCGGGCGTGTCGGTGGTCAGCCTGAAGGAGTGGACCCCGGTCTCCCTGGCCGCCGAGCTGGGGTGACGCCGACACCCGCCTGCCGCACCCGTCTCAGTGGTCTCGGTGGGCGACCCAGGTTGCTGACTGACCGCTCGACCGAGGTGGGTCGGGGTGGCGGTCAGCAGGCAACCTGCTTCGGACTCGATCCGGTCACTTCGGGTTGCTGACTGACCGCCGGACCGGCGTGCGGTGGTGTGGCGGTTCGCCAGCAACCTGGCAGGGCTCTGAGGTCATCAGGATCGAGGTGACGGGTGCTCGATTGTGATGACGTCCCGGATTAGCGAAGTGCGGTCCTTGACGGCGAGACGCGATCGGATAGGCGCGCGGGCACCCGGCAAGCGGGGACCTCAGCCGCGCGGGATGCTCGGACCCGCCGCCATGGCGAGCCCGACGCCGACCGGGTTGTACTTCCTCCGGAGCGCGTCGTCGAAGAAGAGGCTGGAACCGGCCGAGCTCATCGACCCGGCTCCCACCCTGATGGAGGACGCCCTGTCCACGAGGTCGCCGGGCACGCTGGCGTGGAACAGCGAGTGCTCGGGATCGACCTGCCAGTCGATGTTGTCGCGGCACGGCACCGAGCGCCGGACGTCGCTGGACCGGAGCAGCCGGCAGCTCCAATCGCCGGCCGGGGTGACGTGAAGACCCACGGTCAGCCAGGTCCTCGGGGCGTAGCGGACCAACCAGACGACCGTGCCGCGCTCCGGCGTGGCCCGTAGGGTCATGACGAGCCGCACCCGGCCGGCGTAGCTGGCTCCGAACCGGATGATGTCCGCATCCCGACGGTCGGTGCCCTGACAGCTGTGGCACGACGACCCGTCCCTCGGGACCCGCACGACGTCCTCCGTCGTGTCCCGGTGGCCGTAGCTGTCGGCGTACCCCGGCGCCGCGACGGACACCAGGAGGGTCACGAGGAGTCCGACGAGACAGGCGACGGCAGTAGTGCGGCGAGGCATGGCACGCACCCTAGGCCGGGTGTGTCACGTCGCGGTGGACGAGGAGATCGTGCCGCGTGGGTCGCCGACATGAACGGCGACACCCGAGCCAGCGAAGTCGCGCAGCACGTCCAGGTCGAGCGGCGAGACCTGCCCCGTGTCGCTGAGCAGGACGGCCGCCTCGAGGCCGCGGGAGCCCGACGAGACCGCCATCGCGACGCAGACCCCGAGCGCGGAGACCTGGAGTGAGGGCAGCGCGACGGTGGCGGCGGCGTACGTGCGGCCGTCGGAGTCGCGGACGGCAGCTCCCTCGAGGCCGCCGGTACGGGAGCGGGTGGCGCGGGCGAGGGTGACGAGCTTCTGGTCCTCAGCGGCGAGCTCAGTCACGGACGATTTCCTTGGACACGGGCTTCGCGGGTACGTCGTGGGACGCCTCCTCCGGGACCGGCTCGACGCGGGCGATGCGCACCGTGCCGATCTTGTTGCGGCGGCCGGCGGTCTCCTCGGCGGTGAACCGCAGCCCGTGCGCGACCACCTGCGAGCCCGGGATCGGCACCAGGCCCAGGTGCTTGGCCATCAGCCCGCCGACGGAGTCGACGTCGTCCTCCTCGACATGGAAGCCGAACAGCTCGTCCAGGTCGTCCGTGGGGTAGCGCGAGGAGACCCGCACCGAGCCGTCCTCGAGGTTCTCGGTGGTGATCTCGTCGGCGTCGTACTCGTCGGTGATCTCGCCGACGATCTCCTCGAGCAGGTCCTCGATGGTGACCAGGCCCGCGGTGCCGCCGTACTCGTCGACCACGATCGCGAGGTGCTGGCTGCGGGCCTGCATCTCCCGCAGCAGCGCGTCGACCGGCTTGGACTCCGGGACGTAGTAGACCTCGCGCATCACCTCGTCGATGCGCTGGGTGAACTCGACGTCCGGCGCCTCGAAGTCACGGCGGACGATGTCCTTGAGATAGGCGAAGCCGACGATGTGGTCGAGGTTGTCCTCGATCACCGGCACCCGCGAGAACCCTGAGCGCAGGAACAGCGACATGGTCTGGCGCAGGTTCTTGTGACGCTCGACGAAGACCACGTCGTTGCGCGGCACCATCACCTCGCGGACCGTGGTGTCGCCGAGCTCGAATACGGAGTGGATCATCCGCCGCTCGCCGGCCTCGATCAGCGCCGACGCCTCGGCGATGTCGACCAGCTCGCGCAGCTCGGTCTCGCTCGAGAACGGGCCCTCACGGAATCCCTTGCCCGGCGTCAGTGCGTTGCCGATCAGGATCAGCAGCCGCGGCAGCGGCCCGAGCACCGAGGTCACCCAGCTCAGCGGCGCCGCCGACCAGAGCGCGACCCGCTCGTTGTGCTGCCGACCGAGCGTGCGCGGGGCGACGCCGATGGCGACGAACGAGACGACCAGCATCACGCCGATCGTCGTGAACGCACTCGGCAGCCAGCGGCCGTCGTAGGCCCTCGATATCTCGCGGGTCACGATCACGATCGCGGAGACCTCGCAGAGGAGGCGGAGCAGGATCGCGGTGTTGAGGTACGGCGCGGGGTCGGCCAGCATCGTGACCAGCCGGCGCGCGCCGGCCTGCCCCTCGGCCTGCAGCTCTACAGCGCGGGCCCGCGAGAACGACGTCAGCGCCGCGTCGGCCGCCGAGAACAGACCGGCCAACAGCACCAGAGCGGCGGCCAGGACGATGATCATGAGCGGGTCAGCTGCCCGGTGATCTTTGCCGCCAAGCAGCGAGGAGCTCGTCCTGAAGGCCGAACATCTCCGCGTGCTCCTCCGGCTCGGCGTGGTCGTAGCCGAGCAGGTGCAGGATCCCGTGGACGCTGAGCAGCTCGAGCTCGGCCTCGGTCGAGTGGCCGGCGGTGACCGCCTGCCGCTCGGCGACCGACGGGCAGAGCATCAGGTCGCCGAGGATGCCCTCCTCGGGGTCCTCGTTGACCAGCCCTGGGCGCAGCTCGTCCATCGGGAACGCGAGCACGTCGGTCGGCCCCTCGCCCTCCATCCACTTCTGGTTGAGCTCGGACATGGTGTCCTCGTCGACGGCCTTGATGCAGAGCTCGGCGAGCGGGTGGACGCGCATCCGCTCCAGCACGAACCGGCTGAGTCCGACCAGGTGGTCGACGTCGAGGGACTCACCGGACTCGTTGAGCACCTCGATGCTCACTGGCGTCCCGTGGTGCGGGGCCCGCGCTGCTCGCGGTGTTGGTCCTCCCGGGCAACGTCGAACTCTTCGTAGGCCGCGACGATCTTGCCGACCAGGCGGTGCCGGACCACGTCGTGGGCGGTGAGCCGGCAGAAGCTGATGTCCTCGACGTCGTCGAGGATGCCCTCGACCACGCGCAGCCCGGAGTGGGTGCCGGAGGGCAGGTCGACCTGGGTGACGTCGCCGGTGACCACGATCTTGGAGCCGAAGCCCAGCCTGGTCAGGAACATCTTCATCTGCTCCGGCGAGGTGTTCTGCGCCTCGTCGAGAATGATGAACGCGTCGTTGAGGCTTCTGCCACGCATGAATGCGAGCGGCGCCACCTCGACGGTGCCGGCGGCCAGCAGCTTGGGGATCGACTCCGGGTCGACCATGTCGTGCAGGGCGTCGTAGAGCGGCCGGAGGTAGGGGTCGATCTTCTCGCTGAGCGTGCCGGGCAGGTAGCCGAGCCGCTCACCGGCCTCGACCGCGGGGCGGGTGAGGATGATCCGGTTGACGGCCTTCGACTGCAGCGCCTGCACCGCCTTGGCCATCGCCAGGTAGGTCTTGCCGGTGCCGGCCGGGCCGATGCCGAAGGTGATCGTGTGCTTGTCGATCGAGTCGACGTACCGCTTCTGGTTGAGCGTCTTGGGCCGGATCGAACGGCCCCGGTTGCTCAGGATGTTGAGGCTCAGCACGTCGGCCGGCCGCTCGGTCGTCTCCGCGCGCAGCATCGCCAGCACCCGCTCGACCGTCTCGGGGCTCACGCCCTGGCCGGTGCGGATGATCGCGACCAGCTCGTCGAGCAGCCGCTCGGCGAGGGCGATCTCGGACGGCTGCCCCGAGAGCGTGATCCGGTTGCCGCGGACATGGATGTCCGCGTCGAAGGCCTGCTCGATGAGACCGAGGTGCTCATCGCCGGGCCCGAGCAGGCTGACCATGTTGATGCTGTTGGGAACCACGACGGTGTGCTTGGCGGTCTGAGGGGTCGTCGTTCCGACATCGGATGAGGTGTCAGTCATGTGGTGCCCGGGAAGGCCCTTCTGGTAGGTGGTGGAGCCACTCCATGTTACGGGCTGGCGTGGCGAGGTCCCACCGCGTTTGCGGTTGTTCGTCGTAGGGTCTGCTCATGCCCGTCGATGACGACATCGACTACATTGCGAGGAGTACGGCGACGAGAACACAGCCGCCCTCGTGGTTTCCGGGCGGCCACCTGCCCCCGGACGCGCGCCGGATGGGCCTGAGCCATCACGTTCCCGAGGGCGCGCTGCTGGACTTCGCGGGCAAGCTCGACGCGACCAAGCCGTGGCACCGGATCTCCGCCTGGGCGCTGCTGGTCGTGTTCGGACTGCCGGTGGTCTTCGCGGTGCTCCGGCTGTTCGACGCGATGGCGGGCTAGCGGCTACGACTCGTCGTCGTAGGCAACCGAGAGCAGGCCGAGGCACATCTCGTCGGTGCTGCCCTCGGCCCAGATGACGTAGCGGTCCTCGCGCTGGGTCTCGAACGCCGGCAGCTTGTCGCGGAGCCACTGCTGGTGCTGGCAGGTGACGCGGACGGTGTCACCGACATCGAGGTGGATCGGGTCGACCGGTCTGGAGCCCTGGTTGTCGAAGTCCCAGATCGGGATCCGCAGCAGCGTCTCCGCGTCATCGGTGTCGGGGTTGACCTCGATGGTGATCTTGCGGCCGAGGAGGTGCATGTGGCCGGCCACCGCGATCACGGTCATGCCGCGGGTGATCGGGCGGGTGCACGACGCGGTCTCGCTGGGTTCGATCTCGGTGCCGCAGAGGATATGCAGCAGCGTGTTGGTGCCGCCGGCAGTGCCGAAGCGGTTCTTCACGTCGATCGACGCGGCCTCGCGGTCGCACAGCGGACCGTCGCTGTGGTCGGCGCGGCAGGGCAGCTCGACCGGCGCCGGCATGAGGAACGTGTGCAGCGTCGTGAGGTCGGTGTCTCCGGGCATCCATCGGAGCTGGGTGGCCGACTGGTCGGGCGAGGCGCCCTTGAGCAGGTTGTAGTGGACCTGCATCACGATCTGTGAGCCCGCCTCGAGCTTGACGCCGTAGCCGTCCGGGGACTTGCGCTCGTCGCCGCCCGGCGCCCAGGCCGCGAGCCAGTTGGCGTCTTCGAGGTTGCCGAACTCACCAGCGATGCCGGTGCCGCCGAAGCAGGTCCAGCCCGGGTCGGTGCTTGCGGCGTCCTTGGCCTCGGCGGCCGGGACGGTCTCGGGCGTGAGCTTGAACAGGATGACGTGGTGGACGACGTTCGGGTTGCCGGGCAGCACGTTGCTGCCGGTCAGCCAGACGTCCTTGTCCACGTTCGGGTCGAGCAGGAAGCACCGGTAGTCGTCGGTGCCCGTCCCCATGGGCGCGGACGGCGTGTAGGTCTCCGGCATGGTCAGCGTCATCCGCTGCTCGCCGTCGCGGAGCGGAAGCAGCTTGCCCTTCGGGGCCGCGGCCAGCTGCTGGGCCTGGACCTCGGGCGGCTGCGTCGGCTGGAGCAGTGCGCCCGGGTCGCCGGCCCGGTGGCCCTCGTCGCCGGAGTCCATGCAGGACGCCGCGAACGGCACGACCAGTGCGGCGGCCGCCACCGTGAGCAGGAGCCGAGACGTCGGGCGCTTCACCCGGGAGGCCAGGTCATCGGGCGCCCGGCGAGCAGGTGCAGATGGGTGTGGAAGACGCTCTGTCCGGCCCCGGCACCGGTGTTGAAGACGAGCCGGTAGTCGTCGTGCCCCTCGGCCGTGGCGATTGCGCCCGCCGTGGCGAGCAGCTCCGCGGAGGCTTCGGGGTCACCGGCCGCGAGCTCGGCGGCGTTGGCGAAGTGGTCGCGCGGCACCACCAGCACGTGGGTCGGCGCCTGCGGGTTGACGTCGCGGAACGCGACTGTGCGCTCGGTCGCATGAACGACGTCGGCATCGACATCGCCTGCGACGATGCCGCAGAAAAGGCAGTCCTCCACGACCACGCTCCCTCCACCGCACATCGTCCCACACGCGTGTCAACCGCCGGAGGCACCAAAGCGTCAGACTGATGTGACCACACGGACACTGTTGGCCACGTCGAGGCCGCTGGAGGTGGACCTGGACGCCGACGACGCACTCGAGCAGCTCTACGCCGCACACTGGCGTGGGCTGGTGCGGCTGGCTGTCCTCCTGCTCCGCGACCAGGGCGCGGCCGAAGAGGTCGTCCAGGACGCGTTCGTCGCGATGCACGGCCGCTGGCGCTCGCTGCGTGACCCCGACAAGGCACTCGCCTACCTGCGCAAGACGGTCGTGAACCGGTCCCGCTCGGCGCTGCGGCACCGCGGCGTCGAGGAGCGGTACGTCGCCCGCCAGCGCCCCGCGCTGTCCCTCGCCGACCCGGCGGACACGCCCGCGCTCGTGCGCGACCGGCGTACCTCCGTCCTCGACGCGCTCCGCGCGCTGCCCACCCGCCAGCGCGAGGTGCTGGTGCTCCGCCACTACCTCGAGCTGTCCGAGACCGAGATCGCCGAGACCCTCGGGATCAGCCGAGGCTCGGTTAAGGCGCACGCCTCCCGCGGCTCCGCCGCGCTGCGGCGCCTGCTCGCCGACAAACTCCACGAGGGAGAGCTGTGATGGACGACCTGACCACCCTGCTGCGGGAAGCGGTCGAGGACGTCGAGCCGACGGACCGGCGCGCCGAGCTGCGGGAGCTGGTCGCGGTCTCGTCCCGGTCCCGGCACCTCCGCTACGCGATCACGGGAGGCCTGCTCGCTGCCGCCGTCGTGGTGACCGGCGTCGCGCTGGCCGTGCAACAGTCCGACGAGCCCGAGACCCAGCCGGCAGACTCCAGGCACGCCGTGGACCGCAGCCGCGAGAACCGTCCGGCCTACGCGCTCTACTACGTCGACGAGACCCCGCAGGGACCGCGGTTGTTCCGTGAGTTCCGAACCGGTCCGGGGCCGGAGACGACCCCCAACACGGCGATCAGCATGCTGCTGTCCCCGCCCGATGACCCGGACTACGAGTCATACTGGACAGCGGGTCAGCTGCTCGGGGCGACGGTCGACAACGGCGTCATCGAGGTGGACGTCGATCCCGCCCTGGTTGCGGGGCCCCTCGACGACCTGGCCCTCCAGCAGGTCATCTACACCGTCCAGGCCGCAGTGCAGGCCGACGTACCGCTCCCGGTGCAGTTCGTCCACGACGGCAACCCGGTGGCCGAGGTCGGTGGACTGCCCACCAGCGAACCTCTCGACAGCGCTCCCCAGCTCGACGTCCTGGCGCTGGCGAGCATCAGCAACCCCACCGAACGGCGGGTGGCGGTGGGCTCCTTCAGCGCTGACGGCCGGGCCAGCTCCTTCGAGGGCAACGTGCCCTGGGAGCTGAGGGACGCCGACGGGACCGTGGTCCGGGAGGGCACCGCGCAGACCTATGGCTACATCGACCGGCTCTACCCGTGGACGACCGGCCCGATCGACGTGGCCGACCTCGACCCCGGCGACTACACGTTCGTGGTCATGACCGCGGACCCGTCCGACGGCGAGGGCCCGGGGGCGACGGTCGACACGCGCACGGTCATCATCAAGTAGATCCCACGAGTCCCACCCGCCCCAACGGAGGATGGCACCCATGACCCGCGCCCGGACCCGACTCGCTGCCCTGCTCGCCATGCTCCCGCTCTCGGTGGTGATGCTGGCCGCTTGCGGGGACGACGAGCCGTCGGCGCAGGACCCCAACGACAGCCCGTCGCAGTCCGACAAGCCCACCCAGGAGCAGTCGCCGACCGAGGAGCCGACGCACACCACCTCCACTGTGTCGCCGGCGACGGTGGCCGTGCCGATCTACTTCGTGGGCGACACCCCGCAGGGACCCCGGCTGTTCCGTGAGTTCCGGCAGGTCGAGGCCGACAACCCGCTGGCCGAGGCGGTCGCGTTGATGACAGCGGGCGACGCGGACGACCCCGACTACAGGACGCTCTACCCCGACGGAAGCTTTGCGAGCGTGGAATTCAGCGAAGGCGCCGGCGCGATCGTGGTCCAGGTCAACGACGACAGCTGGAACACGCCGCCGGGCGGCATGACCAAGCAGCAGGCCAAGCTGGCGGTCCAGCAGCTCGTCTACACCGTTCAGGGTGTGCAGCAGGACCGACTGCCCGTCCTGGTGCAGAAGGGCAGCGACCCGGTGCCGCTGTTCGGAGTCTCGACGGAGGGCGGACTCAAGGAAGCGCCCCAGAACAACGTGCTCGCCCTCGTGAACGTCACCCAGCCCCAGGAGAACTCCGAGCCCGGTGCCACGTTCCTCGCGAGCGGTGTCGCCAACTCCTTCGAGGCCACCGTCCCGTGGGAGGTCCGCGACGAGTCCGGCGCGAAGGTGCTCGACGGCTTCGCGACCGCGGAGGGCTGGGGCGACCACCTCTACCCGTGGGAGTCCGTGGTCGACGCCAGTGGCCTGCCGCCCGGCACCTACACCTTCGTGGCGATGACCGACGACCCGTCGGGCGGCGAGGGCGGCGGCCCGACCGAGGACACCAAGACGTTCACGCTGCACTGAGACCCGCTCAGGGCGTGTCCTAGTTTGGCGTGGTGAGGCTCTCCACGAGACGGCTCAACCGCACCCTGCTGCTCCGCCAGCACCTGCTCGAGCGGACCGACGCGACGCCGCATGAGATGGCGCGGCACCTGATCGGACTCCAGGCGCAGGAGAACCTGCCGCCGTACCTCTCCCTGGCTGCACGGCTGACGTCGTTCGACCCGAACGCCGTGACCGCGGGGCTGGAGGACCGGTCGCTGGTGCGGTTCCTGACGATGCGCGGCACCGTGCACCTGCTGGTGGCGGACGACGCGCTGATGCTGCGGCAGTGGACGGCGCCGGTGCACGAGCGCGAGATCAAGATCAGCCAGAGCATCGGCCCCGCCCGGGGGGTGGACCGGGAGGCGTTCCTCACCGCGCTCTCGGCGCTCCTCGACGACGGCCCGCAGCCCCAGAAGGCGCTCGGGGCGGCGCTGGCCGACCGGTTCCCCGACCTACCGGCCACCCAGCTCGGGCAGCTGGCCCGCTCGGCGGCGCCGCTGGTGCAGTGCCCGCCGCGCGGCACCTGGCAGGGCAGCGGTGGCGTCGTCTACCAGTACGTCGACCGGTGGCTCGGCCGACCGCTGGTGGAGCCCGACGTGGAGGAGATCGTCCGGCGCTACCTGCGCGCGTTCGGCCCGGCCACCGCCGCCGACGTCACCGCCTGGTCGGGCATCACCCGGCTCGCGCCGGTCGTCAAGGCGATGGACGACCTGGTCACCCACGAGGACGAGCAGGGCAAGCCGCTCTACGACGTGCCGGGACTCGAGCTCGCGGACGAGGACACCCGGGCGCCGGTCCGGCTGCTCGGCCAGTACGACAACGTCTGGCTCGCGCACGCCAACCGGGACCGGGTCACGACCCCCGAGACGCGGAAGCTCTGGATGGGCACGAACGGCGGGCTGGCCAGCACCCTCTTCGCCGACGGCATGCTCGTCGGCCTGTGGCGGGTCACCGACGGCCGCGTCAGCATCCTCTCCACCGTCCGCACGCTCACGAAGCAGGAGAAGTCCGAGCTGGACGACGAGATCACCCGGGTCGACGAGCTGCTGGCCGGCTAGCCCCAGCGGTCCGTCCGCGACAGCAGCGCGGAAACGGCGGCGACGCCGGCGGTGGACGTGCGCAGCACCTCGGCTCCGAGGCGGACGGTGCGAGCGCCGGCCTCCGCGAACGCCGCCAGCTCCTCCGGTGCCAGCCCGCCCTCGGGACCCACGACGAGCACGACGCTTGCGGGCACGTCGGCCGGCAGCGGCTCGGTCGCGTCCTCGTGCAGCACCAGCGCCAGGGGTGCGCTCGCGACCAGGGCGGTGACCTCGGCGGTCGACGCCAGCGGCGTCACCTCGGGGAACCAGGCCCGCCGGGCCTGCTTCGCGGCCTCCCGCGCGGTGGCCTGCCACCTGGCGAGCGACTTCGCGGCCCGGTCGCCACGCCAGACGGCGACCGATCGCGCGGCTGCCCAGGGCACGATCCGGGCGACGCCGATCTCGGTGAGCACCTCGACCGCGAGCTCGCCCCGGTCGCCCTTGGGCAGGGCCTGGACCACGACGACCTCGGGGCTGGGAGCCGGCACCGAGGAGACCGAGCGGACCACGACATCCAGGCGGGCCTTCCCGGTCGCGGTCACCTCGCACTCGGCGACCTGGCCCGCGCCGTCGGTCAGCAGCACGGGCTCACCGACCGCGAGGCGGCGTACGGCAACCGCATGGTGCGCCTCCGCGCCGTCGACGCTCACCGGGGCGCCGACGTCCACGCCGGCCAGCGACGGCACCAGGTGGACGTGCAGGGACATCAGCGCGACATCAATGCGGGTTGAAGGCGTCGCGGAGCCGGCCGAAGGGGCTCTTGCGGCTTCCGGGCTTGAGCCGCGCGGCCGGCTGCTCCTCGCCACGGATCGCTGCCAGCTCGGTGAGCAGCTCCTCCTCGCGCGGTCCGAGGCGGGTCGGCGTCTCGACCGCGATCGCCACGACCAGGTCGCCGCGGCCGCCGCGCAGCCCGGGGACCCCGCGCCCGCGGAGCACCTGCTCGCTGCCGGACTGGGTGCCGGGACGCACGTCGAGCTCGAAGGAGGTCTCCAGGTCTGTCGAACTGCCCTCGGGCGGGACCACGTCTGCCTCCAGCGTGGGCAGCTCCAGCGTCGTGCCGAGCGCGGCTGCGGTCATCGGGATGGTGATCGTGCAGTGCAGGTCGTTGCCGTGCCGGGTGAAGACGTCGTGCTGCGCGACGTGGATCTCCACGTAGAGGTCACCGGCCGGGCCGCCGCCCGGGCCGACCTCACCCTCGTCGGTGAGCTGCACCCGGGTGCCGGTGTCGACCCCGGCCGGGATCTTGATCGTCAACGTTCGGCGCGACCGGACCCGGCCGTCGCCGGAGCACTCCCGGCACGGGTCCGGGATGATCGAGCCGAAGCCGCGGCACGCCGCACACGGACGCAAGGTGCGGATCTCGCCCAGGAACGAGCGCTGCACCTGGGCCACCTCGCCCGCGCCACGGCAGGTCTCGCAGGTCTGCGGGTGAGTGCCGGGAGCCGCGCCCTCGCCGTGGCAGGTCGAGCAGACCACGGCGGTGTCGACCTTGAGCTCGCGGGTGACCCCGAACGCCGCCTCGGCGAGCTCGACCTCCAGCCGGATCAGGGCGTCCTGCCCGCGCCGGGTGCGTGGGCGCGGGCCTCGCGCCTGCCCACCGGGCTGGCCGCCGAAGAACGCGTCCATGATGTCGGTGAACGAGAAGCCGGCGCCCTGGCCGAACCCGCCGCCCATGCCGCCGAACGGGTCACCCCCGCGGTCGTACGCCGCGCGCTTCTGCGGGTCCGAAAGGATCTCGTAGGCGCGCCCGATCTCCTGGAACCGTGACTGCGCCTCGGGGTCGGGGTTGACGTCCGGGTGCAGCTGGCGTGCCTGACGGCGGTAGGCCTTCTTGATGGCCTCCGCGTCGGCGTCCCGGCTCACGCCCAGGAGGGCGTACAGATCTGGGGTGGTCATGGTTCCTTTCGTTGGCCCGTCAGGCCCGTCAGGCCTCGTCGAGGATCCGGGAGACGTAGCGGGCGACGGCTCGCACCGCTGCCATCGTGCCTGGGTAGTCCATACGGGTCGGACCGACGATGCCGAGTGTCGCGACCGCCTCGTCGTGCGGCCCGTAGCCCGTCGTCACGACACTGGTCGCCGACAGCTGCTCGTAGGGGCCCTCGGCGCCGATGGTCACGGTGACCCCACCGCCGGTGGAGGCCTCGCCCAGCAGCTTGAGCAGCACGACATGCTCCTCGAGTGCCTCGAGCAGCGGTCGGACCGCCGAGTCGAAGCTGTCGCCGTACCTTGCCAGGTTGGCCGCGCCGCCCACGACGATCCGCTCGTCGGAGCGCTGGTCGATCATGGCGTCGACCAGGAGCTCGACGACCGTTGCCGTCGCGCCTCCGTTGACAGCCGGGACGGCGCCCCGCAGCGCGGTCACCGCCTCGGCGATCACCTCACCGGCGGCAGCGGCGTTGAGCCGGGTGCGGAGCTGGGAGAGGGCCAGGTCGGTCAGCTCGGTGCCGAGCTCGGCGATGCGCTGCTCGACCCGGCCGCTGCTGAGGATCAGCACGACGAGGAGCCGGTTGGGCGCGAGCGCCACCAGCTCGATGTGGCGGACCGTGGAGCGCGAGAGCGTGGGGTACTGCACCATCGCGACCTGGCGGGTCAGCTGCGACAGGACCCGGACCGAGCGCCCGACCACGTCGTCCAGGTCGACCGCGCCGTCGAGGAACGTCGAGATCGCGCGCTTCTCGGGGGCGCTCATCGGCTTGACCGTGGTCAGCCGGTCGACGAAGAGGCGGTAGCCCTTGTCGGTCGGCACCCGGCCGGCGCTGGTGTGCGGCTGGGTGATGTAGCCCTCGTCCTCGAGCGCGGCCATGTCGTTGCGGACCGTGGCGGGCGAGACGCCCAGGCCGTGCCGCTCGACCAGCGCCTTGGAGCCGACCGGCTCCTCGGTGGCGACGTAGTCCTCGACGATGGCGCGCAGCACTTCGAGCCGTCGTTCCTCCTGCATTGCCACCTCCCGACGTCACTGGCACTCGTCACTGGCACTCGTTGTTGGTGAGTGCCAATGCTACTCGGCGCCAGGAGCAGGCGATCGTCACGGCAAGATAGGTTAGGCTTGCCTTAGTTGCTTGCCTATTTGCTGGCCACTCGCGGAGGAGCACCCAAGAATGAGTAACGCCGAGGCCGACGCCCAGCTGGCCCGCAGCATCCTCGCTTGTCCCGAGAGCGCGGAGCTGACCGTCGACGGCCATCCCACGGTCGGCTGCGAGGACGACCTGGGGTTGCGCGACGAGGACGGCGTGCCGACGTTCTCCTGCCGGGCCGCCTCCCTGTTGGCCGAGGCCGGCCGCGAGGGCAGCCGGGCCCTGGTCACCCTGGCCAGCGGGCTCGGGCCGGAGGATGGCCCCGACCGCTCGCTCACCCTGACCCTCACCGGCCGGCTCGGCCTCGGCCCTCGCGAGAGCTGCACGTGCTGCGGCGAGGAGCGCCACGACGTGCCCCTCGACCTCGACTTCGTGGTGCTCCGCCGCGGTGAGGGCGACCGGCGCCGGGTGCCGCTCGCTGCGTTCCGCTCCCCCGCCCTCAAGCTCAACCGCGGCTACCTCCAGCGCGCCCTCGAGCACGCCAACGACTGCCATCGCGAGGACCTCGGCCAGGTCGTCGTGCGCACGACCGGCACGCCGGCAGAGCTGCTGCTCGATGCCCGGCTCTCCGACCTGACCACGCACGGCGCCGAGCTCACCTGGATCGACGGCGAGGGCGGCCACCGCGTGTCGCTGTGGTTCTCACGCCCCGCCGGCAGCGTCGAGGAGCTGGCCGTGCTGCTGCGCCGGGAGCTGCACGCGGGCATCTGCTAGAGGCCCTGCTCATACTGGGGGCGTGCCGTTCACCGAGGTCGCCCACGACATCTGGGTCGGTCGCTACGAGTGGTTCGACGTCAACGTCACGCTGATCCGTGGCTCGGCCGGCCTGCTGGTCGTCGACACCCACGCCTCGGCCCTGGCGGCATGTGAGGTGATCGAGGACGTTCGCGCGCTGGGCGCCGGCGAGGTGTTCGCGGTCGTGAACACCCATGAGCACTTCGACCACACGTTCGGCAACGGCGTCTTCCTGGCGGAGTACGGCGCGGTCCCTGTGCACGCGCACGAGGTGGCCGCCGAGAACACGGTCGCGGCCGGAGAGCGGATCAAGGAGCGGTACGACGAGCCGGGCAACGTCGCGGATCCGCACCGCGACGAGGTGCAAGCGACCGAGATCGTGCCGGCCGACACGACGTTCTCCTCCGCCGTCGCCCTCGATCTCGGCGACCGACTGATCGAGCTCGTGCACCCGGGACGCGGCCACACCGGCGGCGACCTGGTGGTCCGGGTGCCCGATGCCGACGTGCTGCTCACCGGTGACCTGGTCGAGGAGTCGCCACTGCGTCAGGGCGTGCCCGGATTCGGCCCCGACTGCTTCCCCATGGACTGGCCGCTCACCCTCGACATCGTGCTCGGCCTGCTCACCTCCGGCTCGGTCGTCGTACCCGGCCACGGTGCGCCGGTCGACCGCGACTTCGTCGAGACCCAGCGCAACGAGATCGGGATCGTCGGCGAGACGATCCGCGACCTAGCCACCCGCGGCGTCCCCGTCGCCGAGGCATTGGACGCCGCTGACTGGCCCTTCCCGCGCGAGTACCTCGCCGACGCCGTCCGCCGCGGCTACGAGCACCTCCCCCGCAGCCAGAAGCGCCTGCCCCTCGTCTGACGCCGAGTCGGGTACCGGTGGGCATGACGAGCACCAGCGACGAGCAGGAAGACGGCCGCGGCATCGGGGACGAGGACCTTCCCGACGACCTGCAGCCCAGCGACGACAACCCGCTGGCCGAGGGCCTGGACGATGCGGAAACCGCCGGGGACCTCGAGCCGGGTGAGCTGCTCGAGGAGGGCAAGACGCCCGACCAGTGGGACGACGATAAGCTCGAGGACTAGCGGGACTGCGGTGCCGCGCCCCACCACGGGCCGGTTCTCACGTCCAGGATTGCTCGTTGCGCACCTGGCGGGCGGTGGCCACGAGGGCGGTGAGCGCTGGTCGCCTCGGGCCGGCGGTGGCGCGCCAAGCGAGGTTGAGCGGGAAGGTGGGCGCGTCGTCGACGGCGAGCAGTCGTAGGTCGCGGTGGGTGGAGTGGAGTGCGGTCCGCACGGTGAGCCCGACGCAGCCTTCGGTGTGGACGGCGCCTTCCCATGAGTCGTGGAAGACCGAGCTGGCCCGCGTGCGGGGTTCGAAGCCGCTGCGACGGCAGGCGTCGATGACGGCCTCGTCGTAGTCCGGATTGTCGCCGGGGATGTCGAGTGCGAACGTCTCGTCACGCAGCTCGCCGAGCTTGACGCAGTGGCGTTCTGCGAGTGGGTGGCCGGCGGCCACGGCGAGCACGGCGGGCTCGTCCTTGAGCCGCAGCCGCTCCAGGTCGGCGGGGATGTGTGCACCGAACGTCACGGCGGCATCGAGGCGTCCGTCGCGCAGGTCGGCGAGCAAAGGTGCGGCGGAGTCGTGGTGGGTGTGCAGGTGCACGGCGGGATGTCGCTGAGCCAGGGCCGCGAAGAGGGGCTCGAGCCCGTAGCGGGCACCGGTGGACAGGCCGAACTTCAGTTCGCCGGCGATTCCGCCTCCGGCGGCGCGGGCGGTCGCCAGGGCGTCGTCGGCTGCCTGGATCGCAGCGCGCGCGGGTTCGAGCAGTGCGTTCCCGGCGTCGGTGAGCTCGACCCGACGAGTCGTTCGATGGAACAGATCGACGCCCAGCTCGGTCTCGAACTGCCGGATCGCGGCGCTCAGCGGTTGCTGGGTCATGTGCAGGCGGGCAGCCGCTCGGGTGAAGTTCAGCTCCTCGGCGACGGCGACGAAGTAGCGCAGCCATCGCAGGTCGCTGTTCACACTTCAGGAGTGTAGATCGCGGCCGAACAAGTGTTTCCGCTCGGTCGACGCTCGTCCCTACGGTGCTGGTCATGACCCGTCCTCGCGAGCTTCCCCTGTTCGCTCTGGTGACGTTCCTGGTGGGCGTCCCGTATGTACTGATCGCGGTTGCCCTGGACGGGTTCGACGCGGCGTTCGTGGCGTGGGCGCGAGTCGCGCTGGCGGCGATCGTCCTGGTCGCGGTGATCGGGCCCGGACCACTCGCAGCCTCGCTGCGGCGTCGCCCGCTCGCGATCTGCGGGTTCTCCGTTGTGCAGTTCAGCGTGCCGATGCTGCTCATCGCCCAGGCCGAGCGGTCCGTGCCCTCGTCCCTGGTGGGATGTCTGATCGCCACCGAGCCGTTGTGGATCGCGCTGCTCGCTCGGCGAACCATCGGCGCCGACCGGCCCGGGCCCCTGGGGATGGTCGGGTTGCTCGCCGGACTCGTGGGGGTGGCCATCCTGCTCGGGGTCGACTTCGGCGGCGGTCTGGTCGGCGCCGTCCTGGCGCTCGGTGCCGCCGCGGCCTACGCGTTGGCGTCGCTGGCGATCCCCCGACTGACAGTCGACGTTCCCGTGATGCACCTGGTCGCTGTCGGGCTCGCGATCTCGGCGTTCACCCTGCTGCCGCTCGTCCTGGTGGCGCCACCAGAGCACCTGACGAAGCCGCTGCCCGTCCTGGCGCTGGTCGGACTCGGCGTTGCCTGCACGGCGGTCGCGTTCCCACTGTGGTTCACCCTCATCGTCCGGATCGGCCCAGCGCGGGCAGCGCTGGTGACCTACACCAGCCCGATCGTCGCGGTCCTGCTGGGGATCGCGCTGCTCGGGGAACAACCCGGCCGGTTCACGCCCGTCGGGCTGGCCCTGATTCTCGCCGGGTCCTGGCTGGCGTCGCACGCGGCACACACCCCGCGCACCCTGGTGAGTCCCACCGACGTCGACTCACACGCACGGCTCATCACGGCTCACCGAACCCCCGACATCCATGCCGCCACGACGAAGAGGACCGCACGATGACCGAGCAAACGGTGACCATCGACGGGACAGACCTGTGCTTCGAGACCTTCGGCGACCCAGCCGATGCCACGGTGTTGCTGATCGCCGGTGGAGCACAGTCGATGGTCTGGTGGGAAGAGGGGTTCTGTGCCCGGCTCGCCGGCGCTGGGCGACACGTCGTCCGCTACGACCACCGGGACACCGGCCGGTCGACCAGCTCACCGCCAGGACAGCCGTCGTACACGGGGGAAGACCTGGCCACCGACCCGCTGCGAATCCTGGACGCCCTCGGTGTGACCCGTGCCCACCTGGTCGGGTTGTCGATGGGTGGAGGAATCGCGCAGAGCATCGCCCTGCAGCACCCAGAGCGGTTGCGAACCATGTGCCTGGCCTCCAGCAGCCCATGGGTAGCGGCCGAGCACGCACGCGACTTGCCCGGGCCGACCCCTCAGGTCGCGGTGACGTTCACCAATCCCGACCCCGAACCCGACTGGGCCGACCGGGCCTCCGTGGTGGCTTATCGCGTCGACGCCGAACGGCCGTACGCCGGAAGCCTGGGATTCGACGAGCCGCGCTACCGGCAGCTCGCAGCCCAGGAGGTGGATCGAACCCGGGACATGGCTGCCTCGATGACCAACCACTTCCTCCTCGACCAGCCCATCCCCGATGGTGCCCGGCTCGAACAGATCACCGCCCCCACCCTGGTCCTGCACGGCACCACCGACCCGATGTTCCCCCTCGAGCACGGCCGAGCCCTCGCCACAGAGATCCCAGATGCGCGGCTCGTCACCCTCCCGGGCGTCGGGCATCAACAGCCGCCACCCGAACTGTGGGACCTGGCCATCGCGGCGCTCGTCGAACACACTGGGCAACGCTGAACGCGATGAGTACCTTCGCGTTGATCCACGGCGCAGGCGTCGGTGGCGGCTGGTTCTGGCACCTCGTAGAGGCCGAGCTCCGAACCTTCGGACACACCACCGTCGCTCCCACACTCTGTACCGGCGACACGGACACCTTGTCCGACTACGCCGACGCCGTCGTCAAGGCCATCGACACGCTCGACACGAGCGACCCGAGCGACCCGAGGGAGGGGCTCTTCGTTGTCGCGCATTCGTTCGGCGGGTTCACCGCGCCCCTGGTCGCCGAACGCCTCCCCACCGCTGGACTGATCTACGTCACCGCCATGGTCCCCCGGCCCGGCGAATCGCCAGACGACTGGTGGAGCAACACCGGGTTCGAGGAGGCGGTCCGAATCCAGGCCGCCAAGGACGGCGGCCTCACCGGCAACTCCGACCCGTACGTGTGCTACTTCCACGACGTGCCCAAGCAGCTGGCCGACCAGGTGTCGAGCAGGGAACCCAGCCCGCCCTCCAACACCGCCTACTACGAGCCCTGGCCCCTCGAGACCCTTCCGACCACCCCGACTCGATACATCCTCTGCACCGAGGATCGCCTCTTCCCCGCAGCTTTCCAGCGCCAACTGGCAGCCGACCGAATCGGAGTCGCTCCCGACGAGATCACGAGCGGTCACTGCCCCGCCCTCAGCCATCCCAAAGAACTCGCAGCCATGCTCAACGACGCCAGCATCCACCAACTGGGAGACACACCGCCCTAGGTCCGCTCGGCCACCCTAGGTCGACCCGGCGTGTGCTCCCGGGCGACGTCGGTGGCCGCCCATACGATCGAGGACATGCCTGACCGCTATGGGTCCGACGTGCTCGCGTCCGACTGGCGCGCACCGAAGCGCGGGCGCGCCGTCGAGGCCGTCGCGGACCTCGGAGCGGTGGTCGAGGAGGTCATCTCCGACTGGTGCGGCGAGATCGTCGCGGTCGACCGCGACCTCGACACGCTGACGCTGGAGGACCGGCGGGGCCGGCGTCGGACCTTCCCGCTCGGGCCGGGGTTCCTGCTGGACGGGAAGCCGGTGATCCTCCGGGCACCGGTCCGCCGGGCCGCGCCCGCGAAGGCCACCCGCACCGCATCCGGCTCGGTCGCCGTCCCCCACGCCAGGGCGCGGGTCGCGCGGGCCAGCCGGATCTACGTCGAGGGCCGGCACGACGCCGAGCTCGTCGAGAAGGTCTGGGGTGACGACCTGCGGATCGAGGGTGTCGTCGTCGAATACCTCGGCGGCATCGACGACCTGGCCGGCCACCTGCGCGACTTCGGCCCCGCCAGGGACCGCAAGGTGGGCGTGCTCGTCGACCACCTCGTGGCCGGCTCCAAGGAGAGCCGAATCGCCGACGAGGTCGCCCGGTCCCCGATCGGCGCGCACGTGCTGGTCGCCGGCCACCCGTTCGTCGACGTCTGGCAGGCGGTCAAGCCGGAGCGGATCGGGCTCGCCGAGTGGCCGGAGATCCCTCGCTCGGTGGAGTGGAAGAAGGGGGTCTGCGCGCATCTCGGCTGGCCGCACGCCAGCCAGGCCGACACCGCCCGGGCCTGGCAGCACATCCTTGGTCGGGTGACGTCCTACGACGACCTGGAGCCGGCCTTGCTCGGACGCGTCGAGGAGCTCATCGACTTCGTGACGGCAGACGTCAGCTCCTGAGCATGTAGCCCTGTGCGTCCTTGCTGTCGCTCGCCAGGATGATGATGCCGTCGATGACGCTCCACAGGCCGCCGATGCCGCAGGTCACGAACGTGACGATCAGCTGGATCACGCCGGTCTTCGTGTCGCCGATGTAGAACCGGCCGATGCCGAACGGCAGCAGGATCTGGAGCAGGCCGGCGATGATCTTCGACTTGTCCGAGTAGGGGATGCCGGTCACCGGGTGCAGGCCGTACGGCGCCTGCGAGCTGACGCCGTACGCGCCGGCCGGGAGGCCGGGCTGCGTGTAGCCCGCGTAGCCCGGAGCGGGTGGAGCCGGCGGGGGCGGCGGCGGCGGCGAGCCGTAGGGCTGGGTGGGGTCCGGCGGCGGGTTCTCGGGACCTGTGGTCATGCGAGACACCCTAGGGCCCGCTGCGAGCTCACGGCAGGAGGTCGCGGACCACGGCGTCGGCCAGGAGCCGGCCCTGCGCCGTGAGGACCAACCGGTCTGCCTCGACGGTGACCAGCCCGCGAGCAATCTGGCCGTCGACCGCGGCGCGACCGGAGTCGTCGAGCACCGAGAGCGGCAGCCCGGCGCTGAGCCGCAGCTCCAGCAGCACCCGCTCCACGCGCCGGGTCTCCGCGTCGAGCAGCTCGCGACCGTGGGCCGGGCTGACCCCGCCCGCGATCCGGTCGGCGTACGCCGCGGGATGTCTGACGTTCCACCACCGCACTCCGCCCACGTGGGAGTGCGCGCCCGGGCCGACTCCCCACCAGTCCGCGCCGGTCCAGTAGAGGAGGTTGTGCCTGCACCGCGCGGCTTCGTCCCGGGCCCAGTTGGAGACCTCGTACCAACCGAGCCCCGCTTCCGTGAGCCGCCCGTCGGCGAGGGCGTACTTGTCGGCCAGGTCGTCCTCGTCGGGCATCGGCAGCTCGCCGCTGCGGACCCGCCGGGCCAGGGCCGTCCCCTCCTCGACGATCAGCGAGTACGCCGAGACGTGGTCGGGCGCGCACGACAGCGCGGCATCGAGCGAGGTCTCCCAGTCGGCCAGCGACTCCCCGGGAGTGCCGTAGATGAGGTCCAGGCTGATCTGCTCGAAGCCGGCCGCGCGTGCCCAGGCCACCACGTCGGGCACCCGGGCCGGGTCGTGGGTCCGATCCAGGACGGTGAGCACGTGGTCGACCGCCGACTGCATGCCGAACGAGATGCGGGTGAAGCCCGCCTCGCGCAGGGCGACCAGGTCGGCCTTGGTGACGCTGTCCGGGTTCGCCTCAGTGGTCACCTCGGCGCCGGGCGCCAGCCCGAGCTCGGCGTCGATCGCCGCCAGGACGGCGCCGAGGTCGTCGGGGCTGAGCAGCGTCGGGGTGCCGCCACCGAAGAACACGGTCTCGACCGTGGCCGGTTCGCCGAGCACCCGCCGCGCCAGCCGGACCTCCTCCACCGCGGCGCCGGCGTACGTCGTCCGCGAGGCGCCCGGCACGCCGGTCGCGGTGCCGAGGTCGGCGACCGTGTAGGTGTTGAAGTCGCAGTAGCCGCAGCGGACGGTGCAGAACGGCACGTGCACGTAGACCCCGAACGGCCGCTGACCGACCCCGGCCAGCGCCGAGTCCGGGAGGCTGCCGTCGCTCGGCGCGGGCTCTCCTTCGGGCAGGGCGGACGGCACCCGACCAGTGTGCCTACCCGATGACTACACGGGGACGTTGAGCGAGAACGTGTACCCCTCGTCGACCGACCCGGTCACCGTCGCGAGCTGCAGCGAGTAGCCGTCACTGAACACGTTGTCGCTGTCCAGGCTGACCCCGTCCAGGTTGGAGACGCTGTCGTCGTACCCGTCGGCGACGCCGTAGACCTCGCGACACGAGTCCTCCGGGATCGCCAGCTGGGAGGTGCGCAGCTGGTTCGTGTAGCTCGTGGCCGAGTCGAGCGATTCGTAGACCTCGAAGTGCATGTGCGGCCAGCGGCCCGAGTAGCACCCGGGGAAGATCGTGGTGAACGTGACGGCGCCGTCGGCGTCGGTCTCCTGGACGCCGCGGAGGAAGTTCTCGTCGGCGACCGCCTCGGAGTAGAGCGAGTAGGTGCCGTCGTTGGTGCAGTGCCACAGGTAGACCGCGCCGCCGGCGAGCGCGCTGACGTCGGAGCCGTTGAGGTCGTAGACCTTGAGATTGACCGTGACCGGGACGCCCTCGGCGACGCCGGACGCCGAGCCGAACGACGACGTGAGGTCGCTGCGCACGATGCCGCTCTCGCTGAGCACGTTGACGCCGTTCGAGCCGTCGCCCGGGTAGGGACCGGCCGTCTCCTCGGGGATCTCGCCGTCGGCGACGTCGACGCTCGAGTCACCACCCGAGGTGGTGCTGGTCGGCGCGCTCTGGTCGTCGTCGCCGCAGCCCACCAGCGCCACCGCTCCGACGCCGCCCATCAGCCCGAGCAGCCCGCGCCGCCCCCAACGCCGCTCCTTCGCGACAATCTGCGGCAGGTCGTGGGAGAGGCCGAGGTCGTGGTCCTCGAGCTCGTCGGGTGCGTGGCTGTGGTCGCTCATGCCGCCACTGTGCGCGGTGAGCCTGTGCGGTTCCTGTGCGGCGCCTCGGGTCAGGCCTTGTAGAAGGCGTCGATCCTGGCCTTGTTGTTGGCCTCGACGATGTTCCGCTTGACCTTCATCGACGGGGTGAGCTCACCGGACTCGACCGAGAGGTCGTGGTCGAGGAGCTCCCACTTCTTGATGGTCTCCCAGCGGTTCAGCTTCTCGTTGAGCTCGTCGACGTAGCCGCCCACCATCGTCTTGACGGTGTCGGAGCCGACGATCTCGGAGTACGTCTTGCCTTCCATGCCGTTCTCGGCTGCCCACGTCTTCATGGCGTCCTCGTCGAGCGTGATCAGGGCCACGACGAAGTTCTTCTCGTCACCGAAGACCACGAACTGGCTGGCGTAGGGGCACAGCGCCTTGAACTTCGACTCGATCGCAGACGGGGCGATGTACTTGCCGCCGGAGGTCTTGAAGAGGTCCTTGATCCGGCCGGTGATGGTGAGGAAGCCGTCGGCGTCGATCGAGCCCTTGTCGCCGGTGCGCAGCCAGCCGTCGTCGGTGAGCGTCTTCGCGGTCTCGTCCGGGAGGTTGTGGTAGCCGTCCATGACGTGCGGGCCCTTGATCATGACCTCGTCGCCGTCGCCCAGCTTGATCTCGCTGCCCGGGATGGCCGGGCCGACGGTCCCCATCTTGTAGTCGTCGGGGTGGTTGACCGTGGCGCCCGCGGCGTTCTCGGTCATGCCGTAGCCCTCGAGGATCAGGATGCCGGCGGCGTTGAACCACTCCGCGATCTCCTGGTTGAGCGCGGCCGCACCGGAGATGAAGAACCGGACCCGGCCGCCGAACCGATCGCGGATCTTGCTGAACACGAGCTTGTCGAACAGGCCGTGCTGGAGGCTGAGCGGCAGCGGCACCGACTGGCCCGCGCGCTTGCGGCGCTGGACCTCGAGGCCGACCTTGAAGGCCTGGTTGAAGATCTTCTCCTTCAGCCCGCCCTCGGCCTGCTGCATGGTGATGATCCGGCCGTGCGCCTTCTCGAAGATGCGCGGTGCGGCGCCCATGAACGTCGGCTTCACCACGCCCAGGTTGTCGACGATCTTGTCGACCCGGCCGTCGATGGCGGTCGCGAAGCCGCAGGCGAGCTGGGCCGAGAGCAGCACCTTGCCGAACGAGTGCGCCATCGGCAGCCACAGGAACTGCAGGTCCTTCTCGTCGAGGATGTCCTGCACCGCGATCGCGGCGCCCTCGTAGACCCACGAACGGTGCGTGAGCCGAACGCCCTTGGGACGGCCGGTGGTGCCAGAGGTGTAGATCAGCGTGGCGAGCTGCTCGGGCTTGATGGCGGCGACCGTCTTGGCGATGGCGTCGGAGTGCTCGACGAGGTACTTCTCGCCGAGGTCGGCGAGCGCGTCCAGGGAGATGACCCAGTCGCCGTCAGTCGTACCGTCGAAGGTGATCACCTTGGCGACGGTGGGCAGCTCGGCCTTCCGGTCGGTGAGCTTCTTGATCTGCACGTCGTCCTCGGCGAAGACCACCCGGCACTCGGAGTCGCTGACGATGTAGGCCGTGTCCTCGTCGTTCGTCGAGGGGTAGACCGTGGTCGTGGCGCCGCCGGCACACATCACCGCGAGGTCGGCGAGGATCCACTCGTAGCGCGTCGAGGACGCGATGCCGACGCGCTGCTCGGGCTCGATGCCGAGCGAGAGGAGCCCGGCCGCGAGGTTGCTGACCCGGTCACCGGCCTGCTTCCAGGTCACCGACTCCCACGAGTCGCCCTTCGGGAAGCGGTAGGCCTCGAGGGAGGACGACTTGGCGACCCGGTCCAGGAACAGCTGGGCGAAATTGGGCGTCATCGAGGCGACGAAGCTCGGGTCGATATTGCGCGGCATTGCTTCTCCTGGCTGGTCCGTCCGAGACCTGTCGGGGGGCGACGTTTCGCGAAGTAACCTAGTTCACAACGGCTACCGGCCGGTAGCGTTTGCCTCCGCTTTGACCCTGACTTTCTCGGCCAGCCCTTCCACGTCGAGGAGCCTTGGCAGCAGCTCCGGCTCCCGGCTGAGCGCCCGGAACAGGTAGGACACGGTCACCCCGTGGCCGGGCCGGTGCAGCACGTCGATCGGGTCACCCGCCTCGAGGACACCGGGCTGGAGCACGCGCAGATAGGGGCCGGGCCGCTCCCGCAGACTGAACCGGCGCACCCACGCGGAGTTGTCGTGGCCGCCGCGGCCCAGCCACTGCTTGAAGTCGTTGCACGGCGTCCGCACCGAGGCCACCTCGAGGACGACGGTCCCGATCCGCCACCGCTCCCCCACCTCCGCCTCGTTGACGTCGATGCCGGAGGTGGTGAGGTTCTCGCCGAACTCGCCGTCGCGAAGCTCGTCGCCGAGCTGCTCGGCCCACCAGTCCAGCTCCTCACGGGAGAAGGCGTAGACCGCCTGGTCCGGACCGCCGTGGTGCCGGGTGTCGGAGACCTGGTCACCGACCACGCCGAGCCGGTGCACCTCGACCGGACCGACGATCTGCGCCTTGTCGATCGACGTCCGCCCGATCTCGGCCCAGGCCGCCTCGCGCGGCTTCCCGACGTTGACCGACCTCAGCACGCCCTCGCTCATGCCTCATCATCGGGCTCCTGCATGGACCGATCCAGCGCAATTGCGCCCAACTGGTCTTGTTTCACGCGTGAAACAAGACCGAATCAGCGCAATTGCACTGAGTAGGCCCAGCCGCGCGGCCCGGCAACTGTCTCCTCAGACCTGGACCGCCTTGCAGATCGCCACGCACTTGGTCAGCCACTCGCGGTCGGGGTCGTCGGGGCTGTCCTCGAGCGCCCAGACCATGTTGTAGACCATCCGTACGACGACCCAGTCGCGCGCCAGGTCCTCGTCGAGGCCGGCCGCGTCGACGAGGGTGTGGAAGCGGCGGCGCAGCGCGAAGCGCAGGTCGCCGGTGGCAACCGCCTCGTCCCATCGGTTCCACAGCATCGGCGCCGGCTCGTAGTGCCGGTCGCCGGACATCGGCTTGGGGTCGATCACCAGCCACGGCTCCCGGTCGCCGGCCAGCACGTTCTGATAGTGCAGGTCGCCGTGGAGCAGCACCCCCGGCGCAGCGGCCGTCGACGGTTCGGCGAACAGGTCAGCGACCAGCGCGAGAGTCTGCTCGACCAGCCGGCGCGGGATCGGCGAGTCCCTGGGCAGCGCCCGCAGCTGATCGGTCCAGCGATCGAGGTAGGACGTGACCGACCGCAGTTGGGGTGGGGCCGGCACGTGGATCCGTGCGTACAGGCCGGCCACCACCTCGCACGCCTCCAGCACCGGCAGCGACTCGAGGTCAGCGGCGCGCAGACGCTCCAGCAGCAGAGCCCGGCGGTGCGGGTCGGCACTCAGCAACCGCACCGCGCCGTCGCCGCCCCACCGCTGGAGCCCGAGCGCCTCGTGCTCGCCCTCGTCGTCCGGGAGGGCGAGCTTCAGCACCGCGGGCTCCTCGCCGCGGCGTACCGGCACCACCAGGGAGCAGTAGCCGTGGGTGGGCTCGCCGTCGACGGTCAGCCCCCACTCCTCGGTCACGTCGCGGAACAACCGGGGCAGCCGCTCGACGAACGCCGCCCAGTCCGGGCCGCGCTCGGCGAAGGCGAGCACGCCGGGCGGCAGCGGGACGGAGGCCACGCCCAGATGGTGTCCGACCGGGCAAGCGCATGGACAACCGGCACCGGTGGAGGTTTGATGGCGGCAGCGGCGTGTTCTAAAGGGGGGTGCGCCCGCACAGCTGGTCCTGGGGGGACGGTCTGTGGTTGCACGCGTGCGCCGACGGATGCCGTGGCTCGGCACGATCGGACCAGTGCTGACCCTCGCTGACGCCGCCGCCATCGTCGTCGCGGGCCTGGTGGCGACCGACGACCCGCCAGCGACCTTGGTCGCGGCCGGTGTCGCCGTGCTGGTCGCGCGGGCCGCGGACCTGCACCGGCCCCGGCTGGTGCTCTCGATCGTCGAGGACCTGTCCGGGCTGTTCGTGGCGGCGGCCGCCGCGACCGCGATCCTGGTGGGCGCCGGCTCGGCCGGGGTGGCGTTCGGCGTGCTCGCCCTGGCCTGCCTGGTCCTCGCGCACACAGGCGTCTACGCCGGCACCCATGTCCTGCGTCGTGCCGGGAGGCTCGCCAGGCCAGTGATGGTCGTCGGCACCGGCCCGACCGCTCGACGGGTCGCGCTGGCGCTGCTCACCCGACCGGAGCTGGGCCTGCGGCCGGTCGGCTTCGTCGGGAGCGGCCCGGCCAGCGCCCTCGACCAGGCCCGCGGGCTCCCCCTCGCCCTGCTCGGAACCGTCTCCGGCCTCCCCCGGTCGATGACAGAGGCCCACGTCGACGCGGTCGTGGTCGCCCTCTCGTGCGCGGCCGGGGACGAGGAGACCGCTGCCATCGAGGGGCTGCTCGCCACACCCACCGACGCTTACGCCGTGCCGACCTGGTTCCCGGCGGTGCGGGCGCGCGCCCGACACCCGCGCGAGCTGGTCGACGGCATCCCGGTCGTCCACCTGCACAGTCGGGGCGCGTGGCTCCCGGTGCGGGCGTTCAAGCGGCTGGTCGAGGTGCTGGTCGCACTGGTCTCGTTGGCGGCCCTCTTCCCCGTGTTCACGCTGCTGGCCCTCCTCGTCAAGGTCGAGACCGGTGGCGTGCTGGCCCGCCAGCCGCAGATCGACGAGCGCGGCCGGATGGTCACGGTGCCGTGGTTCCGCAGCCGGAGGTCCCGGTCGGTGGTTCGCCCCGGCACGACGTTCTCGGTCGCCATCTCGGGTCGGATCGGCCCGGTCGGGCAACTGCTGCGCCACACGCACCTCGACGCGCTCCCGCAGCTGATGTTGGCGCTGCTGCGCAAGGTCCGGTACGCCGGCGGCGTGGCCGGTGGCACATCGGTCGGCTCAGCGCCCGCGCCGCGCGCCGACCAGCCGCAGGTAGACGCGGGCCAGCTCACGCGCTGACGTCGTCACGTCGTGGTGAGTCTCGACGTGGGACCGGCCGCGCCAGCCCTCCTCCTCGGCGAGGCGTGGGTCCTCGAGCCGAGCGACCAGCGCCGCGACCAGCGCGGGCAGGTCGTCGAGCACCACGACGGCGCCTGCGTCGGGCGGGACGCTGTCGATGACGCCGTTGACGTCCGTGGCGACCACGCTGCGCGCGCAGGCCATCGCCTCGAGCGGCACCAGCGCCATCCCCTCCCAGCGGGACGGGACCACGACCACGTTCGCGGCCGCCATCCAGAGGGGGATGTCGGTGCGAGCACCGGCGAACAGCACGCCTTCGACTCCCTGGGCCAGCCGCTCCAGGGCCTGGCGGTCGGGACCGTCGCCGACCAGGATCAGCTGCGCCTCGGGCACCAGGGCCCGGACTGCCGGCCAGTCGGTGAGCAGGTCCTGCTGGCCCTTCTGCACGATCAGCGCGCCCACGCAGAGCACGATCGGGACGTCGCCGAGCCCCAGCAGCTTGCGCGCGTGGATCCGGTCGCCGGGCCCGGCCGGGCGGAACTCAGCTAGGTCGATGCCGTTGGGGATCACGGTCGTCGGCGCGTGGATGCTCAGGCTCTCGCCCAGCTGGCGCTCGGTCGTGCTCACGCAGACCAGCTCGGTGGCCCAGCGCGCGGCGTACCGTTCCCAGCGCAGCGAAGCACCCTGGACGCCGCTGCGCGCCGCGAGGAAGGACCAGGCGTGCGGCTGGAAGACGGTCGGGATCCGGTTGCGCACCACCAGCCGCCCGGCCAGCCCGGCCTTGCCGCTGTGCAGGTGCACGACGTCGGGAGCGATGTCGTTGACGATCCGGTTGAGCCGCACCACCGCGCCGGGCAGGGTGCTGTCGTGAGACTCCGCACGCCACCACCGGACCGCGGCACCGGCCTCGCGCGCGGCGTACCCGAGGTCGCCCCGCGACGGGCAGGCCACCGTGACGTTCCAGCCGCGCTCGACCTGGTCGCGCACGTAGCGGGTGGCCACCGTGGCCACGCCCCCGGACGTCGGCACGGACACGTGCAGGACGTTGAGCCGGCGGTTGGTCTGGATCGGCTGGTCCTTGGGCGCCAGGAGTGCCACTAGGCCGCGCTCCGGTCCGACGGCTTCGCGACCAGCACGACGCCGAGCAGCCGCGCGCCCACCGCCCGGATCCGGTCGGCGTGCTGGCGCAACGCGTTCGCGGACACCGAGCCCTCGACCAGGGCGAGCACGATCGAGCTGTCCACTGCCATCCCCCGCGAGTCCTCGCAGACATCGAGTGGGGGCCCGATCACGACGAGGTGGTCGAACTCGGTCGCTGCGTACTCCATCACGGTCACGAACCGCTGCGCGATGAGCTCGGAGACCTTCGCGTCGCCGTACCTCCCCGCGGGGAGCACCTCGAGCAGGTCCACCGGACCGGGGCTCATGGCGGTCTCGAGGTCGGCGCCGAGGAGAACGTCGTAGAGGCCCGGTGTGTCGGGTGCGTCCTCGACGGGCGTGCCGAACCGGTCGCCCATCCGACCGTCGACCAGCAGTACCCGATGGCCGGTGCCGGCCAGAGCGAGCGCGACGTTGGCGCCGATCCAGACGTTCACGTCGCCGCTGGTGATGCCGGCGACCACCACGCGGTGCGACCCGGCATCAGCCTGCGCCTCGAGGGCGAGCCGGAGATGGCGGAACAGGTCCGCCTCGCCGGTCCCCGGGTGGAGAGCCGGCATCGTCGTCAGGTCCTTGGGCGGCGTCAGGTGCGCCAGCAGCGGCGCGGTCGCGGCGTCCTCGACCGCGGCGGCGTCGTCGACGGTGTGGGTACGCCGGTCGCGCCAGACCGCCGCCGAGGTCGCCAGGCCGAGTGCCAGCAGCAGCCCGAGACCCAGCGCGAACCGCAGGTCCGGGGAGCTGAAGGTGTCCGGGGCCTGCGCAGGGTCGCTGGCGGTCAGCACCAGGGACTGGTTCAGGGAGGTGCCTGCCACCTGCGCGACCACGTCACCATCGACCAGGACGGCGGCCACGGCGTTGGCGATCGCCGCTGCGGTGTCCGGGTCACGATCCTCGGCGGTGACCTCCACGAGGATCGTGCCGCTGACCCAGTCGCCCTGGATGGCGCGACGCAGCTCCGCAACGCTCCGGTCGACCGGGATCCGGCCCAGGACCTCATCGACCACCCCCCGGGAGTTGGCGAGCTCCGCCAAGGTCGCGCGCAAGGCGTCGGGATCGTCGGCCTCGACCGCGCCCGGCCGCTCAGCGGCACTGATCGTGGCCGTTGCGGCATACGTCTTCGGGGCAAGGAAGATCCCGGCTGCGACGGCGCCGCCGGTGATCACGAGGATCAAGACGACAAGCAGTCGCTGGCGCCACAGCGCCACCCCCACGTCGCGCACGTCCATCAGTTCCCCACGCTTTGTTCAGACGACCGGGGCCCAGACCCCCCTGAAACACCTGACCGTCGTGTGACGCCAGTATCGCTGCGCTGGCGTCACGTACCCCATCTGCGGCAGCCCCTGCAGTGCGCACAGGACGCACCACCGCCTGGGCCATCGTTTACGACGATCGGCCTCCAGCGCGCAAGATTCACTATCTGGCCACCACCTGTCCAGACGAGTTGTCGTCCGTGGCGCCACCGAAGATCGGGCGCCGGATGCGGCCGGTACGGCTCTGCGCGAGCGCCATCGCAGCCATGAACCACAGCGGCAGGACGTAGGGCTCGGACACGAGCACCGAGGCGATCAGCAGCCCGTCGATGGCCACCAGGACGCCGGCGGTCAGGCGGGAGCGGTCGCGGAACCAGCGTCGTCGGGCGGCGAAAGCTGGCACCATCCACCCGGCGTACAGCGCCAGGACGCCGAGCAGTCCGAGCTCGGCCGAGGTCTCGAGGACGGTGCTGTAGGCGGTGTCGAGGTCACGCTGCTGGTAGCGGTCGTCGTCGCGGTAGTCCTGGTGGAACAGCGGGAACGCGCCGGGACCGAGCCCGACCACCGGGCTGGCCCTGGTCATCTCGAAAGCCACGAGGCGCAGGTCGTTCCGCTGGGCGATGCTGGTCTCCGAGTAGCGATCCGGGTCGGCGAGGGCCTCGCCGATGGGCAGCGGCAGCACGGAGATGACCAGGGCCACGGCGGTCGTGACGACCGCCAGCAGGGCCCCGGCGTAGCGCAGCGCCAGCAGTCCGGTGAGTACGGCGATCAGGATCATGCCGACCGCGGCGGCCATGGCCGCCCTCGACTGGGTGCCGACCGCTGCCGTCAGGAGGACGGCGAAGCACGCCCAGACCCGCCAGACCCCCTGGTCGACACGAGTGCGCACGATGCCGACCAGCGGGAGCGCCGCGATGAGGAAGAACGCGAGCGTGTCGACGTTCCCCACCGGACCCACCACGCGGTGCCGCTCGGACAGGGCTGCGGTCACGATGCCGCACACCGACGCGGCGACACACGCCAGCACGTAGATGCGGGCCGCCCGGCGTGGCGTCAGCGGTCCGCACAGGCAATCGGCCAGCACCAGCATCACGATCGACAGCTCGGCGTACTTCGCGCAGGCCTGGAGACCGGCGGCACCGTTCGGGTGCACCACGAAGGCGACCAGGACCGCGCCGGCGAGGGCGACGACCGGCACCGCGACCGCGAGCAGCCGCTGGTCGTGCAGCGGCCCCTGCGCCCGCCGGACCGCCCAGGCGACCAGGAGCACCGCGGCCAACCAGTCGGTCGCCCATGGTGAGAGGAGCGCGAGGTAGCCCTCGAAGACACCGGTGCCGATCACCGCGAGCGCGGCCCACTCCACCCGGTTGACCAGGACCACGGCAGAGACCACGGCGGCCGTCACGGCCAGCGCTGCCTGCGGCGACGCGCCGGCGGCGAGCCCGGCCGCAGCGGCCACCGGGAGCGGCAGCAGGAAGACGAGCCGGCCCCGCGGCCGGGTCACCGGGACCGGGTGGGAGTCGCGACGCGGCGTCGCCGGCACGTTCACCTGGTCAGTCGGCGCCGCCATCTGGAGCCGCTAGGACGAGGAGCGGAACAGCCATCCCAGCGGCTTGCCGGACGGGTCGGCGTCCTGGCCGGCCGCGTCGTCCTGGGCATCGGCCGTCGCACGCTCGTCCGGGCTGGACGTGCCGTTGCGGCCCGGATGATGGTCCGAGTCGCGCTCGGGGAGGACCTCGAGCGTCTCCTCGTCCCGCCGGGTGCGGGCCCGCGCGGTGGCGCGCATGGCGTCGCGGGCGTAGCGGGCGCCGACGTCGGTGTCGTCCGCATCAGGCAGCGGCGGGTCGCCGTGGTCGATGTGCGCGGACCGCAGGAACGCCTCCGTCGCGGTCAGCGGGGGGTCGTCGTCGTCGTCCGCGCCCGCGCCGTCGAGATCTGCGAGCACGTCTACGAGGTGGCCGGACCGGGCGGTCCCGCTGGTGGCAGGTTTGCCGTCCTCTGCGTCGTCTGTGTCGTCAGCGTCGCCGGTGTCGTCGTCACCGTCGGGGTCATCCACACTCGCGGCCACCCCGTCGGGGTCGTCCCCGGCTTCCTCGGCATGCCGCGGCGGCTCGGTCATGGGGGCGGTCGTGTCGCCCAGTGACTCCGTGGACTGGGCGCGCAGGGAGTCGAGTGCGGCGAGCATCTCGGCGATGTTCGCCGTCGCGGCCTCCATGGACACCCCAAGGATGCGGACCGACGCCTCGATGTCGCCGATCATCGCCTGCTGCCGGTCGTGCAGCCGGGACAGCTCGCGCCGGCTCTGCTCGGTGACCTCGCGGGTGACCTGCTCGATCAGCTCGGCGCGGACCCGCTTGCGGTGCTCCTCGACCTGGGCCTCGGCCCGCGCGCGGACGGCGTCGGCGGCGGCCCGGGCCTGCCGGGTGATGTCCTCGGCCTCGTCGCGGGCGCGGCCCACGACACCCTCGGCCCGCAGCCGGGCGTCGGTGGTGGCGCGATCGGCCTCCGTCCGGCTCTCGCGCAGCAGCTGCTCGGAGACCTGCTGGGCCTCCTCGATGACGGCATCGGCGTCGGCGACCGCTGCCTCACGGGTCGCGCTGGCCTCGGCCAGCAGCGCCTCCACCTCACGGCGCGCGCCCAGGCTCGCGCGCAGCTCTTGCGCACGCGTGCTCGTGCTCGCAGCGTCGTTCGGCTCCATCAGCCGTGATCCCCCTGGTGCTCCGTCGCCGACTCCCCACAAGCCGACCCCGAGACGCCCCCAACGATGCTCGACCGGAGCCGGTCGAGGGCAACTCAGGGTCAGGATATCCCCTGTTTGGAGGGGCCTCCGGGCTGGCCACGCCCGGTTCACGGGCTCAGGCGTGGACCGTGTGACGGGTGTGGTCCCCTGCTTGCAGATGGGCTGAAGTGACGCGCCGATCTACTTGACCGAGCCCTCCGTGGTCGACAGCGCGGCGACAAATGCCTCCTGGGGGACCTCGACGCGGCCGACCATCTTCATCCGCTTCTTGCCCTCCTTCTGCTTCTCGAGGAGCTTGCGCTTTCGGGTGATGTCGCCGCCGTAGCACTTGGCGAGCACGTCCTTGCGCATCGCGCGGATGTTCTCCCGGGCGATCACCCGGGCGCCGATCGCGGCCTGGATGGGCACCTCGAACTGCTGCCTCGGGATCAGCTCCTTGAGCTTGGCGACCATCATCACGCCGTAGGAGTACGCCGCGTCCTTGTGCACGATCGCGCTGAACGCGTCGACCGGCTCGCCCTGCAGCAGGATGTCGACCTTGACGAGGTCGGCCGCCTGCTCGCCCGAGCGCTCGTAGTCGAGCGAGGCGTAGCCCTTGGTCCGGGACTTCAGCTGGTCGAAGAAGTCGAAGACGATGTCGCCCATCGGCATCGTGTAGCGCATCTCGACACGATCCGCGGAGAGGTAGTCCATCCCGAGCAGCGTGCCGCGCTTGCTCTGGCAGAGCTCCATGATCGTGCCGATGTAGTCGCTGGGAGACAGGATCGTGGCGCGGACGACCGGCTCGCGGACCTCGGCGATCTTCCCCTCCGGGAACTCACTCGGGTTGGTCACCTCGTGCTCGGAGCCGTCCTCCATCACGACCTCGTAGACGACGTTGGGCGCGGTCGAGATCAGGTCGAGGCCGAACTCGCGCTCCAGCCGGTCGCGGGTGATCTCCATGTGCAGCAGGCCGAGGAAGCCGACGCGGAAGCCGAAGCCCAGCGCGCCCGAGGTCTCCGGCTCGTAGGCGAGGGAGGCGTCGTTCAGCTGGAGCTTCTCCAGTGCCTCGCGGAAGTCCCCGAACTCGTCGCCGTCGATCGGGTAGAGGCCCGCGTAGACCATCGGGTTGGGGTGCTTGTAGTCGCCCAGTGACTCGACGGCGCCGTGGTGCTGGGTGGTCACGGTGTCGCCCACCCGGGACTGGCGGACGTCCTTCACGCCGGTGATGAGGTAGCCGACCTCGCCGACCCCGATCTCGCCGGCGCGGACCGGCTCGGGGCTGATCACCCCGAGCTCGAGCAGCTCGTGGGTGGCCCCGGTCGACATCATCTTGATCCGGTCGCGGTGGCTGAGCTTGCCGTCGATGACGCGGACGTAGGTGATCACGCCGCGGTAGGTGTCGTAGACCGAGTCGAAGATCAGCGCGCGAGCCGGGGCGTCGGCGTCACCGACCGGGGCCGGCGTGCGCCTGACCATCTCGTCGAGCACCTCGGCTACGCCCTCGCCGGTCTTGGCGCTCACCCTCAGCACGTCTTCCGGCTCGCAGCCGATGATGTGCGCGATCTCCTCGGCGTACTTCTCCGGGTTGGCACTCGGCAGGTCGATCTTGTTGAGCACTGGAATGACCTGGAGGTCGGCCGCCAGCGCGAGGTAGAGGTTGGCCAGGGTCTGCGCCTCGATGCCCTGGGCGGCGTCGACCAGCAGGATCGCGGCCTCACAGGCCTCCAGCGACCTGGAGACCTCGTAGGTGAAGTCCACGTGGCCCGGCGTGTCGATCATGTTGAGCACATAGGTGCCTGGCTCGGCACCCTGATCGTTGCCCGGCTCGACCGTCCACGGCATCCGGACGGCCTGGCTCTTGATGGTGATCCCGCGTTCGCGTTCGATGTCCATCCGGTCGAGGTACTGAGCCCGCGCGCTGCGCTCGTCGACCACACCGGTCAGCTGCAGCATCCGGTCCGCGAGCGTCGACTTGCCGTGGTCGATGTGGGCGATGATGCAGAAGTTGCGGATCGTCGCCGGGTCGGTGCGGCCGGGCGGCGGCGCGGGCTTGGCGGACAACGGCTCTCTTTCGGGATTCCAGTGCTGATTTCGGGACCCCAATCCTCCCACGGCACGGGTCGTGCTCCGATTCCTCAGGACCCATACCGGCGTCCGTCGTTCCGGCCTGGTGTTCTGCCTTCAGCCGCCCGGAGAGACCAGGCCGCGGTCGAAGGCGTAGACGATCGCGGCGGCGCGGTCGCGCAGGTCGAGCTTGGTGAAGATCCGGCCGATGTGGCTCTTCACGGTCACCTCGGAGATCACCAGGGTGCTGGCGATCTCGCCGTTGCTGAGGCCGCGCCCCATCAGCTCGAGCACCTCGCGTTCGCGGGCGGTGAGCTCCTCGATCGCCTCGGGCCGCGTCGTGGGCACCTCGTCCGGCGTGGCCCGGAACCGGTCCAGGACCCGTCCCGTGACGGCCGGGTCGAGCAGCGCGTGGCCGGCGGCGACCGCGGCGACTCCGCGTACGACGTCCTCGGCGGGGCTGTCCTTGAGCAGGAAGCCGGCGGCACCCGCTCGCAGCGCCCCGGAGAGCAGCTCGTCGTCGTCGAAGGTGGTCAGCACCATGACCGGCGGGGGGTCCGCGCGACGACGAAGCTCGACGGTGGCGTCGATGCCGCTCATCCGGCGCATCCGCAGGTCCATCACGACGACGTCGGGGCTGAGCTTGTCGACCGCGGCCACCACCTGGTCGCCGTCCTCGCACTCCCCCACCACGAGGAAGCCGTCACGGCGGCGGAGGATGCGGGTCAGCCCGGACCGCACCAGCTCCTGGTCGTCGACCAGGAGCACACGGATCAGCGGGCCTTCGGGCTGGGTCATGCCGGACCCGGGGCGGCGCGTCGGAACGGTGAGGTCAGCCTGGGCAGCGGGCAGACGTGGCCGTCGGCGGCCAGGTCGCCGCGGGGCAGCTCCACCCGGACCACCCAGGACCGGTCGACCGGCCCGGCGCGGAAGGTGGCGCCGAGCTGGGTGGCCCGCTCGGCCATGCCGGACAGGCCGGAGCCGCCGGCGTTGCGGCGAACGCCTCGAGGGAGCTCGCTGGTCACGGTCAGCTCGCCGGGGTCGCGCGAGACGTCGAGCCGGACCTGGACCGGTGAGCGAGGGGCGTGCTTGGCGACGTTGGCGAGCGACTCCTGGACGATGCGGTACAGGCCGAGGGCGGTGGTCGCCGGGACCTGGGCCAGATCACCTCGGGCGTCGTACGCCACGGCGAGGCCGGCGCCGCGGAAGTCCGCCAACAGGCCGGGCAGGTCCTCGAGGCCAGGGGTGGGCACGGTGAGCGGCTCGTGGTCCTGGCCGAGGAATCCCACCGTGCTGCGGATGTCTGCCATGGCCTGACGGCCGACCCGCTCGGCGTCGCGGAGTGCGGACCTGGCGTCCTCGAGGTGGGCGGCGTCGCCCTGCTCGGCGGCGTCGTCGACCTCACGCCTGGCCGCGGTGAGGTGCAGCATCGTGACGCTCAGCGAGTGGGCAACGAGGTCGTGCACCTCGCGGCCGATTCGGTGCCTCTCCTCGAGCACGGCCTGTCGTTCCCTGGTCGCGTGCTCGCGGGCCTGGGCGTCGATGCGCAGCTGCTGGGAGCGCATCACGAACCCCATGTCGAGACCGACCGCGATGCCGGCCGCCCAGATGGCGACCTCGGGGCCAGCGAGGTTCCCGTTCATCCAGACCGCGATGATGACGGCCTCCCCGGCGACCATCACGGCAATCCCGCGCCAGAGCCCGCCCACCGCCGTCACGTGACCCGCCGCAAGGATGAGCAGGAACGGCGCCCACTCGTACTCGACCGGATACACCGTCATGAGGAGCAGCACGGCGCCGCCGGTGAGCACCACGAACGCGATCCACGTCGAGGCGTGGGCCCACAGCTCGGCGACCCACGGGACCAGCGCGACCGCGGCGAGCCCGATGGCCGGGACCACGCCGTCGGCGTGCCGCTGGACCACCACGACCACCCCGGTGATGAGCGCCGAGGAGTCGATGAGCGCGGCGATCCACAGGGGGTAGTCGGGCAGCCCGTTGGCCACCCACTGCCGCTTCATGCGGAGCACGAAGCCGGGGAGGTCCACGTGACGAGGGTAGGACTGCGCGAAGGGCCCGCACATCCGACTCCGGTCGGAGGCGGGCCGCTGCCGTCCTCCCGTGGGCGGGGACCCAGCTCCCGCCTCTCGGCGGCAGATTCGACGCGCGCGAGTGCCTAGCGTCGTCGACATGGCCACCGAGAACCGCCACCCCTCCCCCGTCCTCCGCCTGGTCCGCGAGGTCGAGGACGGCGCCACCCTCCCGATGGACGACGCGCTCCTCCTCGCACTGCACCAGCACTGGTCGCGGCAGCTGCTCTCGCGCATCGACGTCGCCCTCGAGCTCGGCGCCGAGACGCCCGAAGCGAGCGTCGCCGTGGCGTGGCGCTCGGCGCTGCGCGACCAGCCCGGCGTGCACCGGCTGCTCGAAGCCGAGTCCGACAACCCGGCGCTGCGGGCCGCCCGGCGATCGCTGCTCGCGACCGTCGCTGTCGCGGCCGGGCTGGCCACCTTCGACGACCCGCCCTCGGTGAGCGTTGCGGCGGGCGCGCGGTTCCTGGCCGCGGTGGACACCGCCGCCGACGCGCACCGGCCCTCGCGCCTGGCGCGGCTGCTGCGCAAGCTGTGGGACGGCGGCCCGGCTCCGGACCCGTTCCCCTGGGCCGCCTGACCGCGGCAGCCCGGTCGCTCCGACGCCCGGGTTGCGGCAAGGATGGCCCGGTGCAACCCTCGCCGATCCCACACGGACGGACCGCCCGGCGTCTGGAGTGGTCCCACCTGCCGCCCACCGTCCGGGCCGCGGTCGAGCAACGGTGCGGCGCCGCGGTCCGCACCGCCACCTCGCAGAACGGCGGTTTCACGCCCGGCTTCGCGTCGGTGCTGGAGTGCGAGGACGACACCAGGCACTTCGTGAAGGCGGCGTCGGCCGTCGCGCAACGGATGTTCGCGGAGGCCTACCGCGAGGAGGCCCGCAAGCTGGTGGCCCTGCCCACCGGCGCGCCGGCCGCCCGACTACTCTGGACCCTCGACGTCGACGACTGGTTCGTGCTCTCGACCGAGTTCGTCGAGGCGCGGCCGCCGCGCCGGCCCTGGCGGCTGCCGGAGCTCCAGCTCTGCCTCGACACGCTGACCGCCGCGGCGCCGGTCCTGACCCCGCCCCCCGCCGAGCTGGGACTACCGCCCGCGTCCGAGGAGCTCGCCGAGTGGCCGGCGTTCTGGGGCCACCTGCGCACCTCCCGTCCGGACCTGCCGCACCTCGAGGAAGCGGCGGCCCTGGCCGGGAGGTTCGTCGAGGTGATGGCCGGCGACACGCTCGTGCACACCGACGTTCGCGACGACAACATCCTGCTGACCGCGGACGGCCGGGCTCTCCTGTGCGACTGGAACTGGCCGATGGTCGGCGCCGCCTGGCTGGACTCGCTGTTCCTGCTCATCGGCCCGCGCGGCGACGGCCTGGACGTGGCGGGCGTGATCAAGAGCCACTCGCTGCTGTCCGCGGTGCCGGAGGAGGACATCGACGTCGTCCTCGCGCTCGTGACGGGCTACTTCCTCAAGAGTGCCGACGATCCGGTCCCGCCGACGTCGCCGTTCATCCGCGACGCGCAGCGCTGGCAAGGCGAGGTGTGCTGGGACTGGCTGGGCGAGCGTCGCGGCTGGGCCGCCTCGATTTGAGGCGCTGAGCGCACCGCTGTTACCGTTGTCCGTCGCGCTGGCGGCCCCTCCGCCGTGCCCTCCACACGTATCCATCGCCCGAATCGACCGAGAGTTCACCTGTGGCCAACATCAAGTCCCAGATCAAGCGGAACAAGCAGAACGAGAAGGCGCACGAGCGCAACAAGGCCGTCAAGACCGGCCTGAAGTCCGCCGTGCGCAAGTTCCGCGAGGCCGCCGAGGCCGGCGACGCCGCCAAGGCGCAGGAACTTGCCAAGGACGCCGCCAAGAAGCTCGACAAGGCCGCCTCCAAGGGCGTCATCCACAAGAACCAGGCCGCGAACCGCAAGTCCTCGATCGCGAAGAAGGCCGCCTCTCTCTGAGGTGGCAGCGCCGCACGACCCGCCCTCGTGGCGGGTCGTTCTGCATTTACGGCCGGTTGATCATGAGCGGGGCTCTCGTAGCCCGGTGATCGTGAGGACAAGGCGCTCGAGCGTGTAGCTGGCGTCGCTGGCCGCGCCCTTGATGTCCGCGTCGGCCTGCGCGACCGCGCGGATCGCCCTGGCCAGCCCGGCCTCGCTCCAGCCGCGTGACTGCTCCCGCAGGCTGCGCAGCTTCCAGGGAGGTACGCCGACCTCGCGGGCCAGGTCGGCCTCCTTCATCCGCGGCGGCGCACCCTGGTAGCGGGCCAGACCGCGCACGCCTCCGGCGAACGCCGAGGTGACCAGGACGGGCGGCGTACCGCCGTCGAGCGCCCAGCGCAGCTCCTCGAGCGCGGCCTGGCGGCGACCGTAGAACGCGGCGTCGGCAACGGCGAACGACTTGGCCTCCGCCCGGCCACCGAAGTACTTCTTGACGCTCCCGACCTCGATGGTCTCGCCCGGGAAGTCGCTGACGAGCTGGTGCGCAGCAGCCGCCAGGGATCGCAGGTCCTGGCCGACCGCCTGGACGAGCACGGAGGCCGCCTCACCGTCGATCCGCGCACCGTGGCGCTTGACCTCGGCCGCCACGAACTGCGGGAACTCGCTCGGACGGAGCTCCGCCGACTTGTGCTCGGTCACGGTGTCGAGCTTGCGCAGCCTGGTGAGGACGCCGCCGCCCTTGGCGCCACCGGAGTGCACCAGCACCAGCGCGACGTCCTCCGCGGGAGCGCCGGCGTAGTCGAGCAGACCGTCCACCGACTCCTCGGGCAGCTCCTCCAGTGCGCGCACCACGACGCAGCGCACCGAGCTGAACAGCGACGGCGCGGCCAGCTCGCCGAAGGTCGCCAGGGTCAGACCGGACGCCTGCGTCTCGGAGAGCTCCGCCTCAGGGTCCGCCCGCCGCACCGCGTCGCGGGTGGCCGCGACCGTGCGCTCGCCGAGGAACTCTTCCTTGCCGGTGACCAGCGTGACCCGGCCGAGCGGTGTCTCTGTGCTGGCCATGTCGGTGACTCTAGGACCCTGTCCCGACATGTCAGCCACGGGTGACCACGTGCAGCCCGCCATCGGCGACCACGACCGCGAGGTCGCCATCCTTGTCGGTGCGAAAGACGTCGCTGCCGGCCTGCTCGAGCGGGCGCAGTGCGGACTCGGCCGGGTGGCCGTAGTCGTTGTCGGCGCCCACCGACACCAGGACCACCTCCGGGTCGAGGGAGAGCAGCCAGGGCTCGTCCTGGTGGGAGCTGCCGTGGTGAGGCATCTTCAGCACGTCGACGCGCAGGCCCGGGAGCAGCCGCGCCAGCTCGGCCTGGCCCTCCGGCTCGAGGTCGCCGGTCAGCAGGATCCGCACCCCGGCCACCTGCACGAGCAGCACCACGCTCGCGTCGTTGGCCGTCGATCCGTCGCCGGGCCCAACGGTCGGGGAGTCGGGCCGCGGCCACAGCACCTGCATGGTGATCGGACCGAGCGCTGACGCCGCTGCATACGTCGTGGGCGCGGTTGTGAGCCCTGCATCCGACACCGCTTCGTCGACCTCGCGCACCCCGCCCGGCGGGTCGAGTAGCCGAGTGGTCTCGACCGCCCCGACGCGGCGGCCGGTGAGGACGCCGGTGATCCCGTCGATGTGGTCGGCGTGGAAGTGGGTGAGCACCAGGAGCGGCACCGTGTCGACACCGAGCCCGTCGAGGCAGCGGTCGACCGCACGCGGCTCCGGCCCGGTGTCGACGACGACGGCCCGCCCGGCCCCGGCGTTGAGCGCCAGCGCGTCACCCTGACCGACGTCGCAGGCGACGAGCACCCACCCGTCGGGGGGCCAGCCGAAGGTCGGCGGCCGCGCCAGCACGGCGACCACCAGCAGCAGCGCCGCTCCGATCCCGGTCACCGGACGGCGCAGCAGCCGTGGCCCCAGGACCGCGACGAGCACGGTCAGCACTGTCAGCTGCGCCAGCGCGGCCACGCCGGTCCCCCATCCGACCGCGGCCGTCGGCAGCGCCGCGCCGTGCTCGGCCACGGCGACCAGCCAGGCGACGCACCAGCACGCGAGCGTCCCGCACAGTCGCCCGACCGGCGCCCACGCCAGTGTCAGCACGCCGCCCGCCAGCCCCAGCACCGTCGCCGGCCCGACCACCGGGGCGACCATCAGGTTGGCCACCACCGCCACCAGGCTCACCTGCCCCGAGATCGCGGCGACCAGCGGCGTGCAGGCGAGCTGCGCGGCCGCGGGGACCGCGATCGCCTCGGCCAGCCACCGGGGCAGCCAGCGCGCGAGGGCGTCGCGCCACGGCGGCGCGAGCAGCAGGATGCCGCCGGTGGCCAGGACGGACAGGGCGAAGCCGGCCGAGACCGCCAGGGACGGGTCGAGCAGCACCAGGACGACGACCGCGGTCCCGAGACCGCGCAGGGCCCGGTGCCGGCCGTCGGTGCCGAGCGCGATCAGGCCGATCGTGCCCATCACGGCGGCCCGCAGCACGCTCGGCTCGGTCCGGGCGATCAGCACGAAGCCGACGATCCCGGCGGTGGCCACCACGTGCAGCCACCGCCCGCGCACCCGGCACCAGCGGGCCATGGCCAGCAGGAACCCCACGACCAGGGTCAGGTTGGTGCCGGAGACCGCGAGGAGGTGGGTCAGCCCGGTCGCGCGGAACGCGTCCTGGAGACTCGGGTCGACCTCGGCGTCGTCGCCGGCGACCAGCGCGGGCACGAGGGCCCGCTGGTCGGCGGGCCGGTGCGCCACCGAGTCGCGGAGTGCCTGCCGGACCGCGCCGGCAGCACGCCACCACGGGCCGGGCGGCTCGAGTACCTCGGCGTCGCCACTCGGCCGGAGCAGCGCAGCAAGGTCGCGGTCGTCGGCCGACAGGAGCAGACCGTGCAGCCGCACACTGGAGCCAAGCGGCACGCGAGTGTCGTCGGCGTCGCCCAGGACAAGCACCGGAGCGACCAGGTCGAGCGTGCGACCCCGGCCGGTGACCTGATGCACGGTGAGCCGCCAGACCACTTGGTCTCCAGCGAACGACTGCGGGCCGCCGGAGACGACGTGCGGGTCGGAGGCGACCGTGCCGACGGCGGTGACGGCGGCGCCGTCGGCGGCAAGATCGGCCACGGGGTTGTGCGCGATCCGGTCCGCGCGGAGCGCGGCGACGGCGCCTGCGGTGACGGCCATGAGCAGCAGTGCGGCAACGGCAACCACCACCGCACTGCGTCGGCGACAAGCGACCACCACACCGGCAGCCACCAGGACCGAACCCAGGAGGACAGAGACCAGCGCTCGGCCGGTGGCCAGAGTGCCCGCCACCGCACCGAGCCAGGCAGCCGCGCCGAGCAGCGGCATCCGCAGGTCGAGGCGGCTGGAGAGGGCAGGGTCAGCATCGTCGGTCACACCGTGACGTAGGGAGCGAGCTTGCTGAGCGTGACCTCACCGATGCCGTCGACCTCGAGCAGCTCGTCGACGGAAGTGAAGCCTCCGTGCTGGTCGCGCCACTGCAGGATCGAGGCCGCGGTCACCGGACCGACCTCGGGCAGCGTGTCGAGCTCGCTCTCGGTGGCGGTGTTGAGGTTGACCATGGTCACCGGACCGCTCGGATCGCCGGCCGGGGGCGACGCGGACGCGGCCGCACCCGAGGGCGCCGGAGCACCGACCACCACCTGCTCGCCGTCGACGAGGACTCGCGCGAGGTTGAGTCCGGTCAGGTCGACATCGGGACGCGCGCCGCCCGCAGCCTGGAGCGCGTCGACCACCCGCGACCCGGCGTCGAGGACGGCGATGCCCGGGTGCCGCACCTTGCCGGCGACGTCGACGGTGACGGTCCCCGGAGCCGCTCCGGTGGGCGGTCCGCCCGACGAGCCGGCGCCGGGCGCGTCGCCCACCGACTCGACCGTGGGCGAGGCGGAGACCAACGCCGGCGCGGGGGCCGCGGCCAGCGCGGGAGCGTCGTGCGCCGACCCGCGCACCAGCCACCAGCACGTGACCGCGAGACCCACCGCCACCACGACCGCGACCACGGCGAGCTGGACCGCACCCAGCCCGGCCGGACCCCGCGAGCGTCGCAAGGCGTGCCGCCCCGGCAACGACCTGGGCAGGGGTGTGGGCACGGGTCTGGGCACGGGCGACGACGGGGCCGGTGGTCGTCGCGGCGCCGCGGGCCTGGTGTGCTCGTCCCACCAGGGAGCCGTCGTCAGGTCGGTGGCGGGCGGCGGCTCAGGCCGGGCCGAGCGCACGCTGGAGAGCTCGTCGCCGAGCTGAGCCAGCCGGCGCGAGAGTGCCGCGTCGTGGTCGGAGGTTCGTCGCGTGCGCATGGGTCGAACCTAGGAAGATTCGGCGACCTCCGCCGGGCCGGACGGAGGCGCCTGTGGACAACCCTGCCGAGCGGCCGGCCTGTGGACGACTGCTGGTGACGTCAGGCCAGTCAGGCCGTGGCGATGGCCGCGACCGAGACCAGCAGACCGGGTACGTCAACGGGCAGCGCGGCCCCTTGCCGTGCCGGTGGGTCGGTCGGGAACCACGACACCCATTCCTCGTTCATGCCGGCGAAGTCGCCGGGGTCGCGCAGGATGAAGGTGGCACTGACCAGGTTGTCGAGTGAGCTGCCGGCCGCCTCCAGGATCGCCGCGACGTTCTTCAGGCACTGCCGGGTCTGCTCCTGGATCGTGGTACCGACGATCTCGCCGGTCCCGGGGTCGAACGCCGCCTGGCCGGACACGAACACGAGCCCCGCCGCCGCCACGGCCTGGCTGTAGGCGGCCGACTTCGGCGCGGCGTCGGTGTTGACGGTCTGTCTCGACATCTCGGGCTCCTCACGCAACGTGACTGTGGAAATGGATGACCGCCGCTCAGAGGAGCGGCGCGACGCAGACGGCGAGCATTCCCGGCCCGACGTGCGCGCCGAGCACCGCACCCAGCTCCGCGCAACCGACCTCGCGGCCCTCGAGGTTGTCCGCGAGCCGGATGGCCAGCTCCGCCTGCAGCTGCCCGGCCCGGTCCGGGCTGGCCAGATGCGCCACGGTGACATCGACCGGGTCCGACCCGGCGGCCTGCACGGCCAGCTCCTCCAGCCGCGCGAGCGCGCGTCCCGAGGTCCGCACCCGCTCCAGCGACGCGACCCGGCCCTCGGAGATCTCCAGCAGCGGCTTCACGGCGAGCGCACCCCCGACCAGCGCGGCCGCCGCACCGATCCGGCCGCCGCGGCGCAGGTACTCCAGGGTGTCCACGTAGAAGAGTGAGCGGCACCGTGAGGCCCGCTCCAGCGCGGCCTCCGCAGCGTCGGCGGCGGAACCGCCCGCGTCCACGACGTCGGCGGCCGACAGCGCGGCGTACCCCGTCGCCACCCCGACCTGCCGGCTGTCCACCGGTACGACGGGCACGGAGGCGTCGCGGGCGGCGAGCTGCGCCGACTCGAAGGTCCCGCTCATCTCAGCGGACAAGTGCACGGACACGATCTCCGTGGCACCGGTGCGCGCACACTCCTCGTAGACCTCGAGCAGCGCCGCCGGAGTCGGCCGCGACGTGCTCACCGGGCGGAACTCCTTGAGCGCCGCCGCCACCAGCTCCGGCGTGGCCCCGTCGGACCCTTCGTCGTAGACGTTGGCGCCGATCACGACCTGCAGCGGCACGACGACGATGCCGCGCTTGTCGGCCAGGTCCGGCGGCAGGCTTGCCGTCGAGTCGGTGACGACAACGACCGGCATGCACGCGAGGCTAGTGCCTGGCATCCGTGGCAGCGCCCGCCCGGGTGCCGGACGGGTGACCGAACGGCGTCCGCCGGGTGTCGGTCAGGAGTCGAGGACCTCGAGCAGCTTCTTGGCCCAGCCCTCGGGGTCGACACCCGGCTGACCGTGCTCCGGCCCGACGAAGCCCCCGTGGTTGCTCGGGAACTCCACCGACTCGACACCGAGCAGCGCGGCCACCGACTGCCCGCCCCGGCAGGCCAGCTGCTGACCCGACTCGGCTCCGTGCGCGTGCACGAATCGGTCGCCGAACGCCTTGAGCGCGTCGACGTCGACTTCGAACTCGTTGCAGGACGGCATGTTGCGCATCAGCGGGTTCGTCCGGTCGCCGTCGTCCTCGGCCGACATGCCGAACATCGCCGGGTCCGGCGCGGGCTGCTTCAGATACTCCGGCGTGAGCTCGCCGTCGTACATCACCAGCGCGATGAACTTCGCCATCGCCGGGCCGTTGCCCTGGGTCAGGTAGGTCTCCTTCATGTCGCGCAGGATCTCCAGGACGACCTCCTTGTCGGGGAGGTACGCCGCGGTGGGAGCCTCGTGCGCCACGGCGAGGTTGATGTCCTCGGGGTGGGCGGCAGCGAGCGCGAGCAGATTCACCGCGCCACCGCTCGTCCCCATGCAGTCGACCGGGCCGACGCCCAGCGCCTCGATCACCCGGTGCAGGTCCTCGGCGTGCTGCTGGGGCGGGATCTCGTCGGTGCCGGTCGGGTTGCGCGCAGCGCCGCGCGGGTCGTAGGTGACGACCGGCCGGTCCGGGATCAGCTCTGCCAGGGTCCCGAAGTAGCTCGCCTCCATCGGCGCGCCGAACAGGAACAGCGGCCGCCCTGAGGCGAGGTCACCGCGGACGTCGTAGGTGATGAGGTCATCGCCCTCGCCGACGGTGGAGGTCTGCACGTCATTGGTCATGCCGCTCAGACTCCCACCACCGGCCGGACTCATCGGCGGCCCGGAGCTCAGACCACCACGTTGACCAGCGACGGCTCGCGCACGATCACCCGGCGTACCTCGCGCCCCTCGACCGCGCGTACGACGGCCGGGTCGGCCAGTGCCAGCGCCTCCAGGTCGGACGCGGCGATGTCGGGGCTGACCTCCAGCCGCGCCCGCACCTTGCCCTGCACCTGGACGACCGCGGTGACCGAGGACTCGACCAGCAGCGCCGGGTCCACCGAGGGCCAGCCGGCCCGCGCGACGGTCGGCTCGTGACCCAGCCGGGCCCACATCTCCTCGGCGGTGTAGGGCGCCACCAGCGACAGCATGATCGCGACGGCCTCTGCGGCCTCGCGCACCGCGGGGTCGGCCGGGCCGCACCCCGAGTCGATGGCCTTGCGGGTGGCGTTCACCAGCTCCATGATCCGAGCCACCATCACGTTGAACCGGAAGTCGTCGATCAGCTCAGCCGCATCGTGAACCGCCCTCGCCGTGGCCCGGCGCAACTCGACGTCCCCGCCCTCGGGCGCGGTGCCAGGAGCCGAGCCGACGTCGCCGCTCAGCCGCCAGGCCCGCTGCAGGAACCGCACCGACCCTGCGGGCGACATGTCGGCCCAGTCGATGTCGTCCTCCGGGGGGCCGGCGAACACCAGGGTCAGCCGGACCGCATCCACGCCGAAGTCCGTAAGTTGTTCCCCCAGTCGCACGCCGTTGCCCTTGGACTTGGACATCTTGGCGCCCTCGTTGATCACGGTGCCCTGGTTCAGCTGCGCCGAGAACGGCTCGCGGAAGCCGACCAGGCCCATGTCGTTCAGCACCATCGTGAAGAACCGGGCGTACAGCAGGTGCAGCACCGCGTGCTCCACGCCGCCGATGTAGACGTCGCACGGACCCCACGCGTTGACCAGCTCGGTGTCGAACGCCCGGTCGGTCTCGTGAGGCGAGCAGTAGCGCAGGAAGTACCACGACGAGTCCACGAACGTGTCCATCGTGTCGCTGTCGCGCTTGGCCGGGCCGCCGCAGGACGGGCAGTCGACGTTGACCCAGGCCTCGGCCGCAGCCAGCGGGGAGACCCCCTTCGGCGTCAGGTCCGCGCCGCGCAGCTCCGGCAGCACGACGGGCAGCTGGGCCTCGGGCACGGGCACCTCGCCGCAACCGGGGCAGTGAATGATCGGGATCGGCGCGCCCCAGTAGCGCTGCCGCGACAGCAGCCAGTCGCGCAGCCGGAAGTTCACGGCGCGCTTGCCGGCGTCCTGGCCCTCCAACCAGTCGATGATCGCGGTCTTGGCCTCGGCGATCGGCAGCCCATCCAGGGAGACCTCGGGGTTGGCGGAGTTGATGGCGGCGCCGGCACCCGTGTAGGCCTTGCCGCCGTCCGCCTCGAAGCCCTCGGGGGGCTTGACGGTGCGGACGATCGGCAGGTCGAACTTCTCGGCGAAGTCCCAGTCGCGCTGGTCCTGCCCGGGCACGGCCATGATCGCCCCGGTGCCGTAGTCGGCCAGGACGTAGTCGGACGCCCAGATCGGGATCTGCTGGCCGTTGACCGGGTTGACGGCGTACCGCCCCAGGAAGACACCGGACTTCTCCCTGTCGGTCGACAGCCGCTCGATGTCGGACGCCTTGCGGACCTCCTCCAGGTAGGCCTCGTACGCCGGCCGATGCTCGTCGGTGACCAGGTCGCCGGCCAGCTTGGCGTCGGCGGCGACCACCATGAACGTCGCGCCGAACAGGGTGTCCGGTCGCGTCGTGTAGACGGTCAGCGGCGCGCTGCCGTCGACCTCGAAGGTGACGTGCGCGCCCTCGGAGCGACCGATCCAGTTGCGCTGGGCGTTGATGACCCGGTCGGGCCAGGTCGGCTCCAGGACGTCCAGGTTGTCCAGCAGCTCCTGGGCGTAGTCGGTGATCTTGAAGTACCACTGGGTCAGCTCGCGCTTGGTGACCTCGGCGCCACAGCGCTCGCAATGGCCGTCGATGACCTGCTCGTTCGCCAGCACGGTCAGGTCGACCGGGCACCAGTTGACCGGGCTCTCCTTGCGGTAGGCCAGGCCGCGTTCGCGGAACTTCAGGAACAGCCACTGCGTCCAGCGGTAGTAGTCCGGGTCGGAGGTGTTCAGCGTCCGGCTCCAGTCGAAGCTGGTGCCGAACTTCCTGCACGACTCGGTGGACATGGCGATGTTGGCGTAGGTGAACGTCGCCGGGTGCGCGTTGTCGCGAATCGCGGCGTTCTCCGCGTTCAGGCCGAACGAGTCGAAGCCCATCGGGTTCAGCACCTCGTAGCCGCGCAGCCACCAGTAGCGCGCCATCACGTCGTGCAGCGCGAACACCTCGGCGTGACCCATGTGCAGGTCGCCGCTCGGGTAGGGGAACATCGTCAGCGCGTACCGCTTCTCGCGGGTGCCCCCCAAGATTGCGGCGTCGTCGGCGCGGAACGGGTCGAGCTCGTCCCAGACCTTTCGCCACTTCTGCTCGACGGCGTGGGCGTCGTACGACGCCGGCTCCTGCTCGTCTGTCTGCTCCATCGGTCTTCCTCGCTCAGCGGGATCTGCTCACTTGGGCACAAAAAAGCCCCTCGGGCAGAGGGGCGGCCGCGTCGACGTCTGTGCGTCGTCGGCGCGGCTAGGTAAGGAGCAGGGTCCTGGGCACGTGACAAGACTAGCGGACTGCATCCACAGGTTTGCTCAGCGGACTCAGAGTCAGCGGCATCAGGGCGTGCACCTGCTCCACCAGGGTCGGCAGGGCGGCCGTGTCACCGGCCACGTGGCCGAGCAGTGCGCGCTGGAACAGACCGTCGAGCACGCCGTACGCCGCCGAGGGGGTCATCGCGGGGGGTCGGCCCGCCAGCTCGGCGTAGCGGCTGACGATCCGCCAGATCATCTCCTCGAGCGTCTTGTCGATGTGGGTGACCGCCTCGCGGAGGTTCTCCTCGAACATGCTCTGGGTGCGCAGGTCGTACCAGAGGCTGTGCATCGGCCCCTCGTCCTGAACCGTCTCCACGAGCTTGGCCGCGAAGCGGTCGAGGAGGTCGTCGGCGCTGGTCGAATCCGCGACGACGCCGTCGTAGCGGGTCACGCACCGGGCTTTGTAGTAGCGGACGCTGTAGACGACCAGCTCGAGCTTGTCGGCGAAGTAGTAGTGGACGACGCCGTGGCTGAACTCGGAGTTGTTGGCGATCTCGCGCAGGCTGGTGCGTGCGTAGCCACGCTCGCCCAAGGTGCGGAGCGCCGACTCGGCGAGCTGGTCGCGTCGTTCGTCGTGCTTGTCGGCGGGCGGGCGCCGCACCTCTTTGGTCCCTGCCACCGGTCCACCTCCTCGAGTCGGTCCGAGCGTCACTCTACGTGGCCTCGCCCTCGATCTTGACGATTGACCGGCTTTTTCTTGACAAATGTCTAGAGAAGTCTTGACAGTCGTCAAGGGAACGAGCCTACGTTGTGAGGGCGAGCACATCCGGCCACCACACCTCCAGGAGCAGGCATGACCGATCTCGACCTCACGGGCCGCAAGGCCCTCATCACCGGAGGAGCCCAGGGACTCGGTGAGGGCATGGCCCACGCCCTGGCCGCCGCCGGCGCCAAGGTGGTCATCGCCGACCTGCAGGACGACCTCGGGCCGAAGGTTGCGGAGTCCCTGGGCGAGGGTCACGGGTTCGTGCACCTCGACACCACCGACGACGCCAACTGGGAGGCCGCCATCGCGGAGGCGACCAGCCTCCTCGGCGGGCTCGACATCCTCGTCAACAACGCCGGCATCGAGATCACCAGCCTGATCGTCGACCTGGACCCGGCAGCGGTCCGCAAGCAGCTCGAGGTCAACCTCCTCGGCACCGCGCTCGGCCTGAAGCACGCCTTCCTGACCATGCGGCCCGGCGGCGCGGCGGGCAACGGCGGCGTGGTCATCAACGTTGCCTCGGTGGCCGCGACGATCGCCTTCCCCGGCATCTCGGTCTACTCCGCGACCAAGTCCGGCGTCGACCGGCTCACGCGGGTGGCCGCCATGGAGTCCGGAAAGCTCGGGTACGGCGTGCGCGTCAACTGCATCTACCCCGGCCTGGTCCCGACCGCGATGGGCGCAGGGCTGGCCAACGACGTGGCGCAGATCGGGTTGTTCGGATCGCCGGAAGAGGCGGTCGGCGCCGTCATCGAACTCACGCCGTCGGGCCGGCTGGGCGCGGTCGAGGACATGGCAGACGCGGTGGTCTTCCTGGCCTCCGATGCGTCCCGCTTCATCAACGGCGTGGGCCTGCCGGTCGACGGCGGAATGGGGATGTGACCGATGGCCCCCTCCACAACAACAGAGCGCAAGCCAGTCGTCGTCTACGGCGCCTCCGGCTACACCGGCCGGCTCATCTGCGAGTACCTCCGCGAGTACAACGTCCCCTTCGTCGCCGCCGGCCGCGACGGCGGCAAGCTCAAGAACTCGATGGAGTCGAACGTCGCCGGCATCGAGACCGCCGACTACGAGATCGTCGAGGTCGGGCACGACGCGGAGGCCCTGAACGAGCTCCTCGCCGGCGCGTCCGTCGTCTGCAACACCGTGGGGCCGTTCAGCAAGCACGGCCCGGCGGTCGTCGAGGCCGCGCTGGCCAGCGGCGTCCACTACCTCGACACCACGGGCGAGCAGGACTGGCTGATCACCTGCGACGAGCAGTACGGCGCCGACTTCGCGGCCGCCGGACTTCTGCTGGCGCCGGGGGTCGCGCAGATGTACACGACCGGCGAGATCGCGGCCGAGGTCGCGCTCGAACGGCCCGGTCTCGACACGCTCGACATCGCGGTCTTCTGGGGTGGCAGCCCGACCGTCGCGTCGACGTTGACCATCCTGGTCAACGCCGCGCTGGCCGGTGCGTTCTACCTGGAGCAGAACGCCTACCAGCCGTGGGACCCGGACGCAGGCCTCTACCAGCTGGCCATCCCCGGTCAGCACGAGCTCGCGCTCGCCCTGCCGTGGGGTGGCACCTCGCACCCGGTCTGGTACCGCCGCGACCCGCGCGTCGCCAACGTCAAGGTCCTCGGCGGGGTCTTCAACAAGGCGCTGATGACCGGCGTTCCGCAGATCGTCGCCGCGGCCGTCGAAGCCACCAAGGACATGGAGCCGGACGAGAAGTACGCCGCCCTGACCGCGACCGCGTCCCAGGTGATGAGCCAGATGCCGCCCCGGGAGAACCCGCGCCTCAACAAGTCGCTGGACTCGGTGCACGCTTCCGGCCCGCTCGGCAGGGCGCACGTGGTCATCCACGGCAACCAGAACTACAAGCAGACCGGTGCGCTGCAGGCCTACGCGGCGTACGCCCTCCTGCAACAGCCGCCCAAGCGGGTGGGGTTCGCATCGGGCTGCCAGGCCTTCGGCCACCGCGAGCTGCTCGGCGTGCTGCGCAGCTTCGGCCTGGTGTCCGACCCCGTGATCACCGTCGAGAGCTGAGGGCCGGTGCGCCTGTCCGACTACCTCGACAAGGGCGCGTCCCTCGACCCGGACGCGCCCTGCCTGACCACGGACCAGCAGACGTCGACGTACGCCGATGTGCGGGAGCTGAGCTTCCGCATCTCGGCGGCTCTGGCAGGTCAGGGCGTGCGCCCCGGCGACACCGTCGCGATCCTCTCCGGCAACGACCCGGTCGCGTTCACGTGCGTCTTCGGGATCAGCCGGGCGGGCGCCGTCTGGTGCCCGATCAACCCGCGCAACGAGGCCGCCGAGAACCGTGAGCTGCTCGACCTGTTCGACTGCACCGCACTGATCTTCCAGGCGTCGTACGCCGGTCTCGTCGAGCAGATCCGGGGGGACCTCCCGAAGCTGACGACCTTGGTCTGCCTCGACGCCGAACTCGACAGTGCGCTCACCTGGGACGAGTTCCTGGCCTCCGGGCCCGCGACGCTCGACGAGGAACCAGCAAGCGACCTGGCCATGATCGTCGGCACCGGCGGGACCACCGGGCGGCCCAAGGGCGTGATGCTGACCGGTACGAACCTCGAGACCATGACCGCCATCACCCTGATGAGCTACCCGTTCGAGGGACGACCGGTCTACCTCGCGCTCGCGCCGCTCACGCATGCGGCCGGCGTGCTGTGCTTCCCGGTGCTGGCGCTCGGCGGAGAGATCGTCGTCATGCGCAAACCCGACGTCGCCGACTTCCTCGTCCACGTCGAGCGGCACCGGGTGACGCACACCTTCCTGCCGCCGACGCTGATCTACATGCTGCTGGGGTATCCCTCACTCGACACCACGGACCTCTCGACCCTGCAGTGTTTCTGGTACGGCGCAGCCCCGATGTCCGCGACCCGCCTGGAGGAGGCGCTGACCCGGATCGGACCGGTCATGGCGCAGCTGTTCGGCCAGACGGAGGCGCCGATGATGATCTCGACGCTGGCACCGCGCGACCACTTCCACAGCGACGGGAGCGTCGCCCTCGAGCGGCTGTCATCGGCGGGGCGACCGGCTCCGCTGGTGACGGTCTCGATCATGGCCGCGGACGGCTCGATGCCGCCGCGCGGAGAGCGCGGCGAGATCGTGGTCCGCAGCTCTCTGGTGATGGCTGGCTACCACCGCAACCCGGAGGCCACCGCGCAGGCCTCGGCGCACGGCTGGCACCACACCGGCGACATCGGCTACCTGGACGCCGACAACTACCTCTACATCGTCGACCGGGCCAAGGACATGGTGATCACCGGCGGCTTCAACGTCTACTCGACCGAGGTCGAACAGGCCCTCATGCAGCACCCGGCCGTCCAGGACTGCGCCGTGGTGGGGCTGCCCGACGAGAAGTGGGGTGAGCGGGTGACAGCCGTCGTGCAGCTGCGGCCCGATGACACGGTCGCGCCGGACGAGCTCGCGGCCTTCGTGAAGGAGCGGATCGGCAGCGTCAAGGCGCCCAAGCAGATCGAGGTCTGGACGGACCTGCCGCGCTCGAAGGTCGGCAAGGTGCTCAAGGCCGACATCCGGGCGTCGCTGCTGAACACCCACGTGTCCTAGCTAGCGAAGCGAGTGCGCCGCCCTCGGCAGGGGGCTCAGCGTCAGCGGCATCACCACGTGCACCTGATCCACGAGCCCCTGCATCGCGCCCGGGTTGCCGGTGACGTGACCGAGCAGGCCTGCCTGGAACAGCCCGTCAAGGACGTTGTACGCCGAGGCGGCGTCCATGGCGACCTCGCGGTCGGCCAGCTCGGAGTAGCGGGTGACGATCCGCCAGATCATGTCCTGGATCGCGCTGTCGATCCCCAGCACGGTCTCGCGCAGCCGCTCGTCGAACATGCTCTCGATGCGCAGGTCGTACCAGAGCCGGTGCATCGGCGCCTCGTCGACGATCGTCTCGACCAGCTTCGCCGCGAACCCGTCGAGCAGTTCCTCGGCGGTGGTGGACTGATCGACCACCCCGTCGTAGCGGCTCACGCAGCGCATCTTGTAGTAGGTGATGCTGTAGGAGACCAGCTCGAGCTTGTCCGCGAAGTAGTAGTGCAGGACCCCGTGACTGAACGGCGAGTTGCTCGCGATGTCGCGCAGGCTGGTCCGGGCATAGCCGAGCTCGCCCAGGGTGAGCAGTGCCGACTCGGCCAGCTCGTTGCGGCGCTCGTCGAACCTGTCGGCCGGTGACTGTCGCGAGCGCGTGGAAGGGATCACCCATGAATCTTGACACGCGTCCAGACGTTTGGACATCTGTCCAGAGAATGCTTGACAGTCGGTCAGATCGGAGGGACGGTGGGACTTCCCCCAGCACCACGGGACGGACGGTGGGAGCGGGGACGCGCATTACCCCCCTGTGTCCTCTCTCCCATTCGTCCTTCCCCACCCCGTTTGGATGGTGCTACTCCGTCTGGCTCCAGTGGCTCGCGCGATCGACCACGCCGACGCTGATCGAGTACTCCTCGTAGTAGTCCCGAACCCCCGCCCGCTGCGCCTCGCGGTGCTCGGGATGGCGGGCCCACGCTTCGTGGGAGGGACCGTCCGCGAAGGTCACCACCGTCACCCTCTCGCCGTCCTCGGCTGTGAAGGTCTTGTGCTCGACGTACCCGGGCATGCTCCGTGCCAGGGCGCTGATCCGCGCCACGTGGTCCGGATACGCATGCGCGTCCGGGCGCAGCCGGTTGCGGAAGACGGTGACGACCTGGCCGGGCTCGGGCACCAGGCGGGAGGCATCGCTCATGTCCCGATGGTGCCGCACCGATCGTTCACTACGCTCCGAGGCATGGCCGACCAACCCGTCCTCGATCGATTCCGACTCGACGGCAAGGTCGCCGTCGTCACCGGCGCGTCCAGCGGGCTGGGCGTCGCGTTCGCGCAGGCGCTCGCCGAGGCGGGCGCCGACGTCGCGCTGGGCGCTCGCCGCGTGGACCGGCTGGCCGACACTGCTGCGCTGGTCGAGCGCACCGGCCGCAAGGCGCTGACCCACGGCACCGATGTGGCCGATCCGCAGTCGTGCACCGACCTGGTCGCGGTGGCGATGGAGGAGTTCGGCCACGTGGACGTGCTGGTCAACAACGCCGGGATCGGTACGGCGGTCCCGGCCACCCGCGAGACTCCGGAGCAGTTCCGGCAGGTCATCGATGTCAACCTCAACGGCTGCTACTGGATGGCCCAGGCCTGCGGCCGGGTGATGCAGCCGGGCTCGAGCATCATCAACATCAGCTCGGTGCTGGGACTGACCACCGGCGGGCTGCCGCAGGCGGCGTACTCCGCGTCGAAGGCGGCGCTGATCGGGCTGACCCGCGACCTGGCCCAGCAGTGGACCGGTCGCAAGGGCATCCGCGTCAACGCGATCGCTCCCGGCTTCTTCGAGTCCGAGATGACCGACAGCTACCCGCCCGGCTACCTCGACGGACAGATGTCCCGGATCCCGACCGGGCGCAAGGGCGACCCGGCCGAGCTCGCGGCGGCGGTGGTGTTCTTCGCGTCGGACGCCGCGGGCTACATCACCGGCCAGACCCTGGCCGTCGACGGTGGCATGACGATCACCTGACGTTTCCCGGTCCTAGGCACCCCGCTCAGTCCGTGAGCCGGAGTGCCTCACCGACGATGTCGAACAGGTCGGTGTTGTCGATGCTGCCCTCGAGCTCGTCGGAGTCGGGGCCGTAGGCGAAGACCGGGACGTCCTCGCCGGTGTGGTTGCCAGAGATGTAGGTCAGCCAGAGGTTCGCGTCCGGCGATCCGTCCACGACGCCGGGCGGGTCGTCCGCTGTGCGGAAGGTGGCCACCCCGAAGTTCTTCGGGTCACCGGAACCGGCACCGTTGATGATGCCGCTGGAGCGGAGCGGGTCCTTGGCCCCACCGGACGGTCGCGACGGCGTCGAGTTGTTTGCCGGGTTGCCCGCGTCGACGTTGGCCGGCGGCGTCGTCGCCTCGGCGTTGGTGAACGTGCCAGCCTCGATGATGCTGAAGCCGGCAGTCTCGTGGTCGGCCGTGACGATCACCAAGGTGTGGCCGTCCTGACGCGCGAAGTCGTAGGCAACCTTCACGGCCTCGTCGAACGCCTTCATCTCCTCGAGAGCCTGGGCCGCGTCGTTGGCGTGCGACCGCTTGTCGATGAGGGCGCCCTCGACCTGGAGGTAGAAGCCCTTCTTGTTGCCGCTGTTGAGCAGCGAGATCGCCTTCTTGGTCATCTCGGCGACGGTCGGCTCCTGGGCCTGCACCGACGCCGGGTTCTCGCGCTTGTACTTCTCGACCGTCATGTTGCCCCTGTTGAAGAGCGCGAAGACCTTCTTGGAGCTGGTGCCCAGGAGGTCGGTCTCAGTGGCCACGGTCTGGCTGGTCGGAGAGCTGAGCACGTCGTAGCCGCTTGACTCGAGCGCGGCCTCGTCGGCCGCGTCGAAGCGAGCAAGCCCTCCGCCGAGGATCAGGTCGGCGGTCTTGTTGCGCGCCATCTGCTCGGCGACCGGGGTGACCCGGACGTCATCGGTCGGCAGCTCGACGCCGCCCGTGACCGCGGTGTTCTGGCACGTGGCCGCCGAGTACGCCGGGCCTTGGCAGCCGCGCAGCAGCACGTGGCTCGCCTGGCTTGCAGGTGTCGCGTCGGTGATCTCCGCGCTGGAGACGTTGCCGGTGCGCAGCCCCGCCTCCTTGGCGAGCTCCATGATCGTCGGCACCACGTTGCCCTTGGCGTCCACGCCGAGTGCCGCGTTGTAGGTCTTCACGCCCGATGCCCAGGTGGTGGCTGCCGATGCCGAGTCGGTGACATATTCGGGGACGAAGTCGGGCTCGCCGGGCTGCCCGGAGTTCGTCTGCACGGCGTACGTGCTGACCTGGCCGACGGCGGGGAGCCTCTCCATGACGAGTTTGCCGTCGGCGCCGTAGTAGCGGTCGCGGGCGGCGGTCACATGGGTGCGGCCCATGCCGTCGCCGAGCAGGTAGATGACGTTCTTGATCTTGCCGTGATTGCCGTGGTTGCCGCTGTTGCCGTGGCCGTCGTTGTTGGCCTGGGCGACCTGCACCGTTGCGGTGCCGGCCAGTCCAGCGGCGACGACGAGGGAGAGCAGCGCGGCAGTGCCGCGTCGTGGAGTGCGCATGTCGTTGTCCGTCCTTCCGAGTCAGGACGCGCGTCGCGACCGCGGGGACCCTCGGAACGGCGCGCCAATACGGGGGTCTCGTCACGCTACTCGCATGGGACGGGCACGTGAACCGGGTCGGCCGGCGTCATTCGGCTAGTCGTAACCCGGACGTCGACCGCTCGTCGCCCGCAAACCCCCTGCGAGTCGCCAGCAGCCGACACGTTTCGCTCGCCATTGACGAACGAAAGGAACCGACGTGCGACGCAACCGCCTCACCCTCGCCGGGCTCGGAGTGCTGGCCGGCGCCCTGACGCTGGGCGCCGCCACCGCCGGCGCGGTGCCGGAAGGCTTCACCAACGACCGCTCCGCCGAGATGGCCTCGAAGATCAACCCCGCCAAACCGCGCAACGTCATCTTGTTCATCGGCGACGGGACCGACGACTCGATGATCACGGCCGCCCGCAACTACGAGCTCGGGGCCGGAGGCCGGCTCGCGATCGACAACCTGCCCTTCACCGGCGCCATGACGACGTACGGACTCAAGGTCGGCGCCGGCCCGGACTACCCGATCGCCTACGTCTCCGACTCCGCGCCCACCGCGAGCGCCTGGTCCACGGGCAAGAAGACCGTCGACGGCCGGCTCTCCCAGGGCCCGAGCACGGCCGAGAACGTGCCGGGCACCGACTACGAGACCGTGCTGGAGAAGTACGAGGCCCTCGGCAAGCGCACCGGCAACATCACCACCTCGGAGATCACCGACGCGACACCGGCCGCAGCGGCGTCCCACATCAACGCCCGGGCCTGCCAGGGACCCACCGACATGGCCAACTGCCTGCAGGCAAAGAAGTCCAACGGCGGCAAGGGCTCGATCGCCGAGCAGCTGGTCGACTCCGGCGTGGACGTGCTCATGGGCGGCGGCAAGAACCGCTACGCCCAGGCCACCGACGCCGGACCGACGGCGCTGACCTACGCCACCACCAACAAGGGCTTCCGGCTGGTCGAGGACAAGGCCGCGCTGGCCGGCATCACCTCGCTGACCGGAGGTCCAGTCCTTGGCCTGTTCACCGGCGGCAACATGACGCCGATGAACCAGCCGCTGGTCGCCACTCCGCCCCCGGGTGCAGGTGGCCCCACGACGAAGTGCCAGCCCGCCGACCGCGGCAACCAGCCGACACTGTCGGAGATGACCGCCAAGTCCATCGCGCTGCTCGACAACCCCCAGGGCTTCTTCCTGCAGGCGGAGAGCGCCATGGTCGACAAGCAGGAGCACGCCTCGGACATCTGTGGCGCGATCGGTGACCTGATCGAGCTCGACAAGGCCGTCCAGGTCGCCCTCGACTACCAGGCCACCCACCCCGACACCCTGATCATCGTGACGGGCGACCACGCGCACTCCACGCAGATCGTGGGCGGCAACACCGACGGCAAGCAGGTCGCGACCCTTCAGACCGCCGACGGCGACCCGATGTCCGTCGCCTACTCCACCAGCGACGTGGGGTCCGACCACACCGGTACGCAGATCCGGGTGGCCGCGAGCGGCCCGCAGGCCGCCAACGTGACCGGCGTGATCGACCAGACCGACCTGTTCCAGACCCTGCTGGGCCGGACCCCGAGCACGCTGCCCACCCCGCAGCCGACGCCGCTGGCGCCGCAGGTCTCCGTGACGGCGTCCTCGCCCAAGCTCAGCAAGAAGGAGGCCAAGAAGGGCATCCGGGTCGCCGTGGCCGCGGCCGGCTCACAGCAGGCAGTGGCCACGCTGACCCAGGGCGGCAAGGTGCTCGACACCGCCACGCTCGGGGCCAGCGGCGGCGTCGCGAAGCTGAAGAGCAAGAAGATTGAGACCGGCACCGTGACCGTGACGGTGACCGTGACCGGCGCCGGCGGGACCGCCAGCGCCAGCACGACCGTCAAGATCAAGAAGTAGCGCACGCCTGACCGGGCCGGCGCCACGTGTGGCGCCGGCCCGGCCCTGAGGTCCCGCTAGCCTGCGACGGGTGGGCGGACCGCGGGTCGTCATCATCGGAGCTGGCTTCGGGGGGCTGGGCACCGCGCGGGCGCTGCGCCAGCAGGGCATCGACGACGTCACGATCCTCGAGCGCGCGGACGCGATCGGTGGCGTCTGGCGCGACAACACGTATCCGGGCGCGGCCTGCGACGTGCCGTCGCCGCTCTACTCGTGGTCCTGGTCGCTGAACCCGCTGTGGAGCCACCGCTACCCCGGGCAGGCCGAGATCCTCGACTACCTGGAGCGGGCCGCGGGTGACGCCGGGCTGCTCGACCTGGTGCGCACCGGGCAGCAGGTCTCCGATGCGACGTACGACGACCGGACCACGTCCTGGCGGGTGCTCACCACCGACGGCAGCGCCTACGACGCGGATGTGGTCGTCTCCGCCGTCGGCCAGCTCTCCGACCCGGTGATCCCGGACCTGCCCGGCCGCGACTCCTTCGCCGGGCCGGCGTTCCACTCGGCTCAGTGGCGGCATCACGTGCCGCTCGAGGGCACGCGCGTCGCGGTGGTCGGGACCGGCGCCAGCGCGATCCAGTTCGTGCCGGCGATCGTCGACCGGGTCGGCGCGCTGACTGTCTTCCAGCGCTCGGCGCCGTACGTCGTGCCGAGGCCGGACACCGAGTACCGCCCCTTCCACCACCGGCTCTTCGACCGATACCCCGCGGTGATGCGCGGAGAGCGCGGGGCGACCTTCCACCTGACCGAGCTGCTCAACCGGGCGCTCGGCGGTGAGTCCGCGATGTCCAAGCCGTTGCTGGCGACCATGCGGCAGGCCTGGAAGCTGCACCTGCGGCGCCAGGTCAAGGACCCCGCGCTGCGCAGGCGGCTCGAGCCGGACTACCCGATCGGCTGCAAGCGGATCCTCTTCAGCAACGACTGGTACCCCGCCCTCGACCGCGGCCACGTCGAGGTCGTGACGAGCCGCGTCGCCTCGGTCGAGCCGACCGGCGTCGTGACCGCCGAGGGGACCCGGCACGAGGCGGACGTGCTCATCTGGGGCACCGGCTTCTCGGCGACCGACTTCCTCAAGACCATCCGGGTCACCGGCCGAGACGGTGTCGAGCTGCACGACGTCTGGCGCGACGGCGCCACGGCGTACCTCGGCATCGGCATGCCCGGCTTCCCCAACCTGTTCTGCGTCTACGGCCCCAACACCAACCTCGGCGGCAGCTCGATCATCGGGATGATGGAGGCCCAGGCCGGCTGGACCGCCCAGGTGGTGCGGCGGCTCGCCGACAGCGGCCGCCGGACCTTCGAGGTGCGCCGAGACGTGGCCGAGGCCTACGACCGCGAGATGCAGAGCAGGCTCGGCGACAGCGTCTGGGCCGGTTGCGACAACTGGTACCAGGACGGCGGCAGGATCACCACGAACTGGCCGGGCCTGGTCGGCGAGTACCAGGACCGGCTCGCGACCGTGGTCTGGGCCGACCTCGTCTCGAGCTGACCGATGAGTTCGGCTCGCGGTTGAGGTCTCACCTCGCATGACCTTCGTGCTCGTGCCGGGCGCGGGCGGAGACGACTTCTACTGGCACCTCCTCGCACCCCTGCTCGGCCCGGACACGGTTGCGGTCACCCTCCCGGCCGGTGACGAGGAGGCCGGCCTCGCGGCGTACGCCGATGCGATCGTCGACGCCGCCGCCGGTGCCGAGGACGTGACCCTGGTGGCGCAGTCACTGGGTGGCTTCTCTGCGCCGTTGACCGTCGACCGCCTCGACGTACGCCGGATCGTGCTGCTCAACGCGATGGTCCCGAAGCCCGGCGAGACGTTCAACGAGTGGTGGGGCGCGGTCGGCCAGCAGGAGGCGAGCCGCGCGTACGCCGAGCAGGACGGCCGCGACCCAGATGCGGGATGGGACGACGGCGAGCTGTTCTTCCACGACGTGCCGGCCGAGGTGACCAAGACGGTCTACTCCCGGGGCGAACCGCAACAGGCAGCCAAGCCGTGCGGTGAGCCGTGGCCGCTGGTCGCCTGGCCGGACGTGCCGACGTCCGCGATCACCGGCCGTCACGACCGGTTGTTCCCTGAGGAGCTGCAGCGTCGCTACCTGCGCGACCGGCTCGGCATCGAGCCGACGGTCATCGACGGTGGTCACCTGGTCGCGCTGGCCAACCCCCAGGGGCTGGCCGCAGTGCTTCTCGACGCGGCTGACTGACGGCCTCGGCTGTGATCCCCAGACGAACGCTGGCGCCTGCGGCCGCTAGCGTCGTGCCCGGGCGATCTGGCCGCGACGTTCCTCTTCGCGCTTCGAGTACGCGGCTGCCCGGATCGCGTTGTCCGACTCCAACCCGGTGCCCAGCCCCCCGCCGACGGGCGCGGCCGATGCGACGAACCAAGCCAAAACGAACAGGTCGCCGTAGCCCAGCGAGGCGTTGAGGTAGCTGCCCATCAAGCCCGGGTCGAGGACGAAGAACGCCCACGCCAGGTTCACTACATACAGGGCGAGGTAGCAGATCAACACACCAGCCATCAGCGTCGTCACGGTCGAGGCGTTGTAGAGACGTGACCTCTCCCGCGCTTGGAGGGAGTCGTCGTCGGGCCGGTCCCACAGCTCACCGTCGATGATGAGCCAGGCAACGACAAGAGCGACCGAGGCGACCACCAGGCGCCACCACGACAGCGAGTCCGCCAACAGCCAGACCGTGGAGTTGACCGTTGCCACCGCCCCTGTCGCCAGCGCGCCGCCACCAGCGCCGACTTCAGGGCCACACGACGCTCGTTCTCTGTGGTCGGGTCCGTCATCGCGCTGAGCAGCGACCGCACCGCACGACGAGTGCGGGCGTGCATGCGCAGTCCACCCAACGCAGGCAGCGACAGCACTGCGGCGCGGCTGGATCCGCGACGAGTCCGACGCGCATGGACTCCACGTCTCGGTGGTCCCACCGCGCCCGCCCTGACACGGCCGAGCTGGCAGCCGTGACGAGGCCGGCAAGCTTCCAAGCCGCGGACCCTCGTCACCCGTAGGCGCGATTGCTCGACTCTCAGGCGGCAGACAGCAAGCCCACCGCTCTGAGGATCGCCGGCAGGATGACGAGAACACTCCCCAGCACGAGGGGCGCTCCGCAGGCACCGATCACCTTGATGCGGGTGCCGAGCTCAGCCCGGCGTGCGTGGGAGGTCGCGAGGATGCCGAACCCCGCGGCCGCCAGCATGAAGGCAAGCAGGTACGCAACGGACCCGGCGTCGATCTGGTCGGCGTCACCGGCGATGCCGGCGAGCATGACGAATGCTTGGGTGATGCTGCCGACGACGTACACCGTGAGGGTGGCAAATGCCGCCCACAGCAGCGTTCCGACGGTCCGTGGCGCGATGAGTCGGGGATAGACGGCCAGGACGGCCAGGACCATCCCCACCAGCTTGAGGACGGTCACGAACCAGTTCACGACCGAGATCGCCGTCTCATGGTCGGCGTATCGCCCGGTTTCGAAGTAGTCCGTCAGCTCGAACCAGACGCTGATCGCGGCGAAGCCAGCGCACCACAGCGCGACGAGGGCGCCGACCGAAAAGAGGGCGCGGCCGGGCACCTCGACGTGGTGGTGCTCAGTGATCCGCTTACCTTCGGTCCTGGATTCGGTCTGGGCCATGGAACAACTTCCTCATTCATGAAATCGAAGATGGAGATCGGGTTCTGGAGATGCCGTTCGCAACGCTTGTTTCTGCCTCGGCAGTCGCGAAGTCGGCCTAGCCCCGGACCAGGCCACGCATCACAGCAGCTGCTGCACCTGGAGGCCTTGGCGCCAGGTGGAATGTGCCGGCTGCCAACCCAGCTCGCGCTTTGCCTTGGCGTTGGATGCCCCGCGCAGCTCGGTCATGAGCACGACGCCGGCCTCTCCGGCGGCGAGCCGTCCGACGAACCGCGGTACGCGCACGGGCTTCTTGGCGCCCAGCATCGCCGCCAGTTCCGGCAGCCATTCGGCGACCGGGGCGGGGTCGTCGTCGACGATGTTGTAGACACCGCCGCCTCGGTGCTCCACGGCTGCAACGGTGGCCTCTGCCGCGTCGGCGATGTGGACGAACGACCACACCCCGCCGCCGTCGCCGACGACCGGGAACTTGCGTTTGCGGATCATCTCGAACTGCTCGGATCCGGGCGCCATGGAGGTGCCAGGTCCGTAGAAGGCGCCGTAGCGCAGCACGGTCCCTTCGATCCACGCGGCCCCCAGCACCGCCTCCTCCAAGTGCTTGACCGCGGCGATCATCGAGGCCATCGGGCGGACCGGTGATGGATCCAGAGGATCTTGTTCGGTCTTGACCGGCCCGCCGGTACGGGCATAGGTGAACCCGCCGTTGCTCTGGGCAACGAACCGTCGTACCCCTACCGCGCGAGCGGCAGCGAGCAGGTTGTCGGTCCCCTCGATCCGCAGACGGTCGGTGGCCGCGAAGCTGCGCTCCATGTGGCGGGTGTCGACGTTCCCGATGGCGGTCAGCTGGTGAACGATCACCTCGGGCGCCGCCTCACGCACGGCGGCCGCAACCGCGGCGCGATCGAGCGCATCGGCGATGACCGGCACTGCGCCCAGCTGTGATGCCCTGGCCTTGTCCGACTCCTTGCGGGTCATGGCGAAGACCTCGTGTCCAGCGTCGGCCAAACGTGGCACCAGCTGCTTACCCATTGCTCCAGTCGCTCCTGCAACCAGCACTCTCATCGTCAACTCCTGTTCGGTTCGGATATGTGCCTCTTGAACCGGATGGCACGTCGTTTCCTGACAGGAGCCAAGTGCGAGACACGTCACATCACGAGCAGGGGTTCCCCGTGGTCGGCCACCGCCCATTGGTCGGTCGCCCGCTGGAGTTTGTCGGGGTTGGCCTGAGTACGGCAGGCAGTGATGCCCTCGGCGGTGACCTCCAGGCACATGATTGCGACGACCCGGCCGTCCACGACGGCCACAGCGGCGGGTTCGCCATTGGCGGTCCAGGCGTAGATTTCGGGGGAGCCGCCGACGATGGCGCGCTTGGCCCCAGCCGGCGTGAACATGCCCCACACGAACTTCGCGACCGCGACGGCTCCCTCGAACGCCTTGGTGCGCGCCGGAACCTTCCCTCCGCCGTCGCCGATGGCGATGGCGTCCTTGGTGAGCAGGCGTATGAGCTCATCGGGCTGGCCGCTGGTGGCGGCAGCGAGGAACTCCTCGACGATTCGCTGGGCGGCGGCTTTGTCGATGTCAGGGCGGGCTTTGGGATGCGCGACATGCTTCCGGGCACGGTGAAACAGCTGCTGGCTGGCGGCCTCGGTGATGTCAAGGACTTCGGCGATCTCCCGATGCGGGTAGTCGAAGGCCTCCCGAAGGACGTACACGGCCCGTTCATTGGGAGCCAGACGCTCCATGAGGGTGAGCACTGCGTACGAAACCGCCTCGCGCTGCTCAGCGGTGTCGGCCGGGCCGAGCATCGGATCCCCGGCCAGCAGCGGCTCTGGGAGCCATCGGCCCACGTAGGTCTCGTGCCGCGCCCGCGCGGAGGAGAGGTGGTTGAGGCACAAGTTGGTGAGAACCCTTGTCAGCCAGGCCTCGGGGACCTTGACGCGGTCGACATCTGCGGCTTGCCAGCGCAGGAACGTCTCCTGCACGAGGTCCTGTGCCTCGTCCGCGGAGCCGAGGAGGCGGTAGGCGATGGCCTCCAGACGCGGCCTCGACAGTTCGAACCGGTCGACGTCGCCCCCTGAGAAAGGCACGACCCGATCGTATCCATGCCTGAGCGCTGCGTGACCGCTACTCGGCATCTGCGGGTGCCCGACTCTGGAGCCAGATCCGGACGTCCAGCTCAGGTCGGCGTGACGCGCGCCGGCATGGGCGCGCCCGACTCCGGTTCGCATGGCTCAGAGCGGGTCGGCGGTCGAGCTGTAGGTGTGTCCGGTGGGCGTGGTGATCTCGACGGTGTGTCGAGAGCCGGGGATGGTGCGGGCGGTCCAGCCGTCTGCTCCTTTGGCGTAGTTGCAGAACTCGCAGAGCCCTTGGCCGTTGTCGGCCGTGGTGGGTCCCCCGCGGGATCGGGGTTCGACGTGGTCGGTATGTCGGACGGGTGCACCGCACCCGTCGGTGCGGCAGACACGGTCTCGGAGGCGGATGAACTCGGCGAGCCGGCCGGAGAACAGCTCGGCGCGCGACTCCATCGCGACCAGGTTGCCGGTGGCGGGTTGTTCGTAGAGCCGGCGCAACCAGCAGTCGAGACCGGCGTCGAGGTTGTCGGCGATCCATTCGCGGATCAGATCGCCGGGCACGTGGCCGTGGCCCTCGATCCAGCCGGTGCCGTCCTCGTCACCGAGGAGCACGCTGTCCCGGACGACAACGTTGACCATCAACGGGACCGTGCTCACGGTGCTGGGGGCAATGGTCTGCGACGCCGACGTGGCCGCGAGCCCGGGGTGGACCACTCGCTGGACCAGGATGTCGGCCATCAGCTGGCCGATGCTGCGCGGGTCTCCGGCGGCCTTGGCTGACCGTGCCTCACGGTGGAGCGTCGCGTGTACGGCGACTCCGGCCTTGACGGGCAGCAGTGCGCCCAGCCAGGTCATCACGTCTGGTGCGGGCCGCAGACTGACGTGCCGGTCGGCCTCGGCGCGGCGACGGCGGCGTGCGACGGCGGCGGCGTCGAGCTCTGCGGCCTCGCGCTGCAGTCGCCCGACGAGCTGGCGGGGAGTGAGCCGCTCTACGGTCCCCGGGTCTGCGCACAGCTGCTCGTCCACCTCTGCGCGGTGCTCAGCGCTCAGGCAGCCGGTCTCACGGGCGATCAGGGTGGCCGTGAAGCCGTCGATCCGCCCGGCCCGGAACGCGGCACGGGTGTGTGGCAGCTCAGTGCGCAGGACCATCGCGAGCGCGACGTCTCGGAGGCCGCGCGAGGGCGAGACTCCACGAGCCAGTGCAACCTGCGCACCCAGGCCACGATCACGCCGCGCGGCCGGGACACCACGCTCCGAGGCAGCCTGGCGCTGGGAGACGACGAAGTCGGCCACGACCTCGGACTGCGCGGCCTCGCTGGCACAGCGCAGCGACTCCAACACCGAGATCCGGTCGATCCGCTCCGCGTCGTCCTGCTCAGCCGCGTCGACCGCGAGCCGCTGGACGAAGGTCTCGATCTCGGCGATAGACGGCGGGGAGAGGGTGGCAGCGCCCGCGCTGCCCGCTGCCACGTCGTTCCCGAGATCCCGCACGTCCACCGCCTGTCTGCGATCTGTCCTCCAGTGATGAACACGCTAGAGCAAGCCACCGACAGTCCATCTCCGCGATCCACAGCCCCAACGAAGACCTACCCGACGACTCCTGGATCGCCGGAAGACCGTCCCGTCGGCTCTGCCGGAAGTGGGCAGTAACCCCGTCTCCTCGCATGAAGGATGTTCAGCACGCCGATGGCGGCTCCGGCAGCAACGACAACGATCGGTGCCAGATCGAGAGCGAAGCCGAGCAGAACCAGCACGACTCCCAAGCCCACGCTCCACAGGACCGGGTGAGCCACCACCCAGTCACTGAACCGGCGCAGCAGACTGCGCATCCCACCACACCCCTCACTCGGACTGCCAGCGACCGTAGGGCCGACCCCTTCCCAATGTCGAGCGGGTTCGCGCGCGACCGTCAGAACGGGTAGCTGGCCGGCTCCCCGCGCACCGTGATCCAGCGGGTCTCGGTGAACGCCTCGATGTTCGCGGCCGCGCCGCCGAGGCGGCCGATGCCGGACGCACCAAGACCGCCGAAGGGGACGTTCGCCTCGTCGTTCACGGTCTGGTCGTTGATGTGCACGATCCCGGTCGGGATCTGCTCGGCGATCGCCAGACCGCGCATCACGTCCCGGGTCACGATGCCGAGTGAGAGCCCGTAGTCGCCCTCGGCGGCGAGGCGTACGGCGTCCTCGACCGAGGAGACCCTGGTGACCGGTGCGACCGGGCCGAACACCTCCTCGGTGAAGACCGGTGAGGTGAGCGGGACCTCGGCCAGCACGGTGGGCTGGTAGAAGAGCCGGTCGTACTCACCACCTGCCGCCAGCCGGGCACCCTGCTCGACGCTGTCGGTGACCAGCCCGTGGATCTTGTCGCGCGACCCCTCGTCGATGACCGGCCCCAGCGCGACCTGTTCGGTGTTGGGGTCGCCGACCGGTAGGTGGCCGGCCTTCGCGGACAGCTGCTCGACGAAGTCGTCGTAGATGCCGTCAGCGACGAAGTAGCGGCCGGTGGTCATGCAGATCTGACCCTGGTTGAGGAACGACGCCCAGCCGGTCAACCCGACGGCCTGCTCGACGTCGGCATCATCGAGGATCAGCAGCGCCGAGTTGCCGCCGAGCTCGAGGTGCGCGCGCTTGAGGTGCCGGCCGGCGAGCTCACCGATCGACCGGCCGACCGCCGTCGAGCCGGTGAACGAGATGACCCTGACGTGCGGGTCGGTGACCATCGCCTCCCCGACGTCCTTGCCGCCGGGCAGCATCTGCAGCACGCCGGGCGGCAACCCGGCCTCCTCGAAGATCCGCGCCATCACGGTGCCGCCCGTCACGGCCGTCCGGGGGTCCGGCTTGAGCACCACCGCGTTGCCCAGCGCCAGCGCGGGCGCCACCGACCGGATGCCGAGGATGATCGGCACGTTGAACGGCGAGATGACCGCGACCACACCGGCCGGCGTCTGGCGGGCCATGGACAGTCGCGGCTGCTCGCTGGGCAGCACCTGGCCGATCGGCTGGCCGGGCAACGAGGCCGCCTGGTAGCACTCCTCGGCGGCCACATGCATCGCGAAGTCCGCCATCGGCGGGATCGCGCCCACCTCGCGCACGTTCCAGTCCCGGATCTCTTCGGCGTGCTCAGCCCAGAGGTCGCCGGCCTTGCGGAGTACGCCGGCCCGGGCTGTGTGCGGGAGCGCCGCCCACTCCTTCTGCGCCTCCGCCGCCGAGGCCGCCGCCTCGGCGACGTCGTCGGCGTCGGCCTGGCCCATGATGCCGAGCTCGCCCCCAGTCGCGGGCTCGACCACGGCGTACGTGCCGCCGCCCCCGTCGGTCCATTCGCCGCCCTTGAGGACCTTGCCCTCCCAGGCGACGCCATCGAGAAGTCCCATATCTATCCCCACACTTCCTCGGCGGTCTCCACGACCAGCCGCAGCTTGGCCCGCTCCTCGTCCACGGTCAGCTCGTTGCCCTCCACTGTGGAGGAGAAGCCGCACTGGGGCGAGAGGCAGAGCTGTTCCAGCGGGACGAACTTCGACGCCTCGTCGATGCGCCGTTTCAGGTCGTCCTTGTCCTCGAGCTCGCCGCTCTTGGTGGTGACCAGGCCGAGCACGACCTGCTTGCCCTCGGGCACGAACCGCAGCGGCTCGAAGCCGCCGGACCGCTCGTCGTCGTACTCGAGGAAGAAGCCATCCACGTCCAGCGTCGAGAACAGCACCTCGGCCACGAAGTCGTAGCCGCCCTCGGCCGCCCACGAGGAGCGGAAGTTGCCGCGGCACATGTGCGTCGTCACGCGCAGGCTGTCTGGGCGGCCGGCGATGGCGGCGTTGACGTTCTTCACGTACTGCTCGTGCAGGTGTTCGGGGTCGCCGCCCTGCGCCGCGACCAACGCCCGCTGCTCGGGGTCGTTGAGGTAGGCGAGGCTGGTGTCGTCGAGCTGCAGGTACGTGCAGCCGAGCTCGGCCACGCGCCGCACCTGCTCGGCGTACGCCGCGGCGAGGTCGGTCCAGAACGGCTCGAGGTCCGGGTAGACCGACTCGTCGATCGCGGCCCGACCACCGCGGTAGTGGACCATGTTGGGCGACGGGATGGTCAGCTTCGGCACCTGCCCGGATGCGTCGTCGGTGACGCCCTGCAGGAACTCGAACGCGTCGCCGAAGATCGTGTGGCCCAGGCCGACCCGGTCATGGACGCTCAGCGCCGCGGCCTCGAAGTCGAGGTCGCCGTCCTTGTTGTGGAAGTGCACGGCAAGCTTCTCGTCAGTCGGGTCCACACCCTCGAGCTGGTAGATGAAGTCCATGTGCCACGAGGTACGCCGGAACTCGCCGTCGGTCGCCGTCCGGACGCCGGCCTCGCGCTGGAGCGCGACGACGTCCCGGATCGCGGTGTCCTCGGCCCGTCTCAAGCCGTCGTCATCGAGCCGACCCGCCTTGTGTCGGGCGCGCGCGTCGAGCAGGTCGGGTGGCCGGAGCAGGCTCCCGACGTGGTCGGCACGGAACGGCGGAAGCGTTCGGGCTGCCATGCCTTCTGACGTACCCACGCCGCCGGTTCTCGATGCGGACGCAGACCGTCCGGAACCCGTCCTAACGTCGTACCCATGGCTGACGTACTCCTCTTCCACCACATCCAGGGCCTGACCCCGGGCGTCGTCGCGTTCGCCGACGACCTCCGCGCGGCCGGCCACACCGTGCACGTCCCGGACCTGTTCGAGGGCCGCACGTTCGAGACGATCCAGGAGGGCGCGGCGTACTCCCGGGCCGAGAGCGCCCCGGACTTCGACGCACTGGCCGACGGCATCGCGGCGGACCTGCCCTCCGGCCTGGTCTACGCAGGCTTCTCGTTCGGCGTGTCGATGGCGCAACGGCTGGCGCAGACCCGCACCGGCGCCCACGGCGCGCTGCTCTTCGAGGCCTGCATCCCGCTCAGCGGTGAGTGGGCATTCGGGCCGTGGCCCGACGGTGTCCCCGTCCAGATCCATGGGATGGACGCCGACGAGTTCTTCGCCGGCGACGGCGACATCGATGCGGCGCGCGAGATCACCGAGAAGGTGAAGGACGCCGAGCTGTTCGTCTACCCCGGCGACGGGCACCTGTTCGCGGACTCCTCCCTGCCGTCGTACGACGCAGAGTCAGCTGCCCTGCTCAAGGAGCGGGTGCTCGCGTTCCTCGCCCGGATCTAGAGGTTCGGGGTTTCGAGACAGTTGCTAGCGCAACTTCCTCAACCACCGAACGCCTCCGGTGGTTGAGGAAGGCGCGCTAGCGCCTGTCTCGAAACCTCCGCAGCGAAGGCACCCGCTCAACCACCTACGGAGTCCTCGAGTCGTTGGGCGAGCCGGCGCACCGCGTCCCGGATCTCCTCACCACCGACGACGCGGAACGTCGCGCGGAACTCGGCGATCTCTGTGGCGTACCAGTGCAGGTTCTCGGTGCTACCGGTCAGGCGGGTCCGCTCGTCGTCGATCGCCTCGGCGCGGCCGAGGCTGCGGGGCAGCCAGCGACGTACGTCGTCGAGGGGAGCGTCGATCTCCACCTCGACCAGGTGCGGCCAGCCCTGCGAGAGCTGTTCCTCTAGGGCGCGGAGCGGCTCGAGGTCGGCCGGTGGGGTGAACGGCTCGTCCAGCACCTCGACGGACCGGACCCGGTCGATGCGGTAGAGCCGCCGGGCGTCGGCCGCGTGCGACCAGCCGAGCACGTACCACCGGCCGTGCCGGACCACCACGGCCCACGGGTCGACCTGGAGGGTCCGCTCGCGGTGCGGGCCGAGCGCGTACTCGATCCGGACCCGGCGCTGGTCGGCGCTGGCCCGGACCAGGGTGGCTGTGGTCTCGGGATGGGGCGGGTCGGGGTCGGTACGCCGGGCGGCCACGTGCCGCAGCGCCTCGAGCGGTCGAGCGACGTTCTCGGGCAGGACCCGGACCATCTTGCCGACCGCGCTGGCCACCGGGTCGTCGCCGTGCATCCCGTGATGGGCGCCGCGGGACTCGAGCACCGCCATCACCAGGCCGAGGGCCTCGGTCGCGGTGAACATCAACGGCGGCAGCCGCAGCCCGCGCCCGACCCGATACCCGCCGTACGGCCCGCGGACCGACTCGATCGGCACGCCGGCCTCGCGCAGGGTCGCCACATACCGCCGAGCCGCGCGCTCGGAGACGCCCAGCCGGTCACCGAGTCGCTCGGCGGTGATGCCGGGGCTGCCCTGCAACAGCTCGAGGGCCAGCAGCGCCCGAGCGGTGGGGCTGGAGTGGTCGTGCACGAGCGGCACGCTAGCCGACGTACCGGAAGGAGAACGTCCGGAATGCTTCCTATCGTGGCCGCATGACCACTTCTGCAGACGCTCCTGGACAGATCGAGCTGCCGATGGCCGGCTCCGAGGTCGACACCCTGCTCGGTGCCTTGGACCGCAACCGCCGGACCTTCGCCTGGAAGTGCTTCGGCCTCTCCGCCGACGAGATGCGGCGTGCCCTCGGCCCGTCGACGATGACCCTCGCCGGTCTGGTCAAGCACGTCGCGCTGGTCGAGGACTACTACTTCTCGCTCGGTCTCGGTGAGCACATGCCGGCGCCGTGGGCCGACGTCGACTTCGACGCCGATCCTGACTGGGACTGGCACTCCGCGGCCGAGGACTCCCCCGAGGAGCTGCAGGCGCTCTGGGAAGCCGCCGCCGGCCGGTCGCGCGCCGCCGTCGCAGCGTTCCTCACCGAGGGCGGTCCTGACTCCCGGGTGAAGTGGACCGAGTGGACCGAGCCACCCAACCTGCGCCGGATGCTGGTCGACATGGTCGAGGAGTACGCGCGGCACACCGGTCACGCCGACCTGATCCGCGAGTCCATCGACGGCTTGGTCGGGGAAGGACAGACTCTCGACGGTTCAGAACAGTGACCGACACACCGTGGGAGCCGCCGCTGTCGGGCAACGAGATCGAGCATCTGATGGGGGCGCTCGACCGGCTGCGTTGGACGTTCCGGTGGAAGGCCGACGGCCTGTCGCGCGAGGAGCTGAACACGCGGATCGGCTCCTCGTCGCTGACCCTCGCCGGGCTGCTCAAGCACCTGGCCGTCCAGGAGGACTACGTCTCGACGCACGGCCGGGTGGGCGAGGACCCCGAGCCGGGCTGGCGGCCGGCTCCGGGCTGGTAGGTCGCGTCAGGCCGGACGGGCCTCCAGCGCGGTCAGGTCACGCTCGGCGTACTTACGGTGCTCCCACTCCTCGTTGAGGACTATGGACAGGCACTGCTTCAGCGGGAAGTCCTCGAGCTGCGGCCAGCCCGGCTCGGTCATGGTGACGGTGCTCTCGAGCTGCTCGGCGGTCAGGCCCCCGACCACGGTCCGGACCATGGCCTGGCGCTCCCGGCGTACGGCGAGCGCCTCGTCGAGGCCCGGCCGGGCCTCCCGGTCCCACGGGATGCCGTCCCAGCCCGGCGCCTCGTCCCACGGCAGGTCGAGCGGGTGCCACGGCGAGGGGTTGCCCAGCACCATCCGGCCGACCCAGGCATCGCTGGCGAAACACAGGTGGCGCAGCGTCTGGATGAACGACCACTCGTCGCCGACGTTTTCGTGCAGCCTCGCCTCGTCGAAGGTGCGCGCGCGCTCGACCGTCTCGGCCCACCGGCGCTCCAGGACCGCCCACGCCTCCCGGAAGCCCTCGGGTGTCTCCGGCTGCATCTTCGCGCGCTCCGGGTCGCGACGGTTGAGCTCCGCCTCGATCAGCGGTCCGACGTCGACGCCGTTGATCACGACGTTCTGGAGGTCGGCGTGGATCTCAATGTTCCAGAGGTCGAGCCCGAGGAGCCGGCAGTCCGTGAAGCCACCGCCGCGCACCTCCGCTCCGCGCACGATGACGTTGCGCAGGTCGGTGCCGGTGAAGTCGTGCTCGTTGCGCTCATGCATGCCGGCGAGACTAGGACGGGTTCCGGACGGACGACTTCCGGCTCGAGCCGTCCCTTAAGGGGCGTCCACGAAGACGCCCATGAGGTCCACCCGTACGCCGAGGGACTGCCGCGCCTTCAGGTGGACCTGGCCGCTGTCGGCGTCCACGACGACCGCCAGCGTCCGGCCGGAGGCCACAGCGACGTCGTCGGGACCGAGGTCGCCCGAGACGCCCGGCTCCGCTGCCAGGTTGAGCAGGGCGCCGGTGGCGTCGGCGGGTACGTCGAGGGAGGTGCCGCCGGGGCCGACCTGGCCGTCGTACAGGGTCTCGGCGGTGGACGGCACCAACAGCGCCCCCTGGTCCAGCGAGGCGCCCGGTCCGGTGAAATAGCCCAGGACGTCGACGTCAAGAGCGGTGCCGTGCTCGTAGCGCATCGAGAACTCGCCCTGTGCGTTGACCGGCACCAGAGCCAGCCCGCGACGCTGGGTGCGGGAGTCCGACGCGCCACCCCACGCCATTCGCTCGGCCACACCCTCCGGCTGCCGACCGACGAGCAGTCGGGCCGGGACCTCGCCGACCTCGGCGGTGACCAGCACCAGCGCCGCGCGGATCCCGGGCTGGGCGCCGTACGCCTGCGCCGGGACGGTGAGCTCGCGCCCGTCCTGGGCCGTGTCCAGGTGGGCCACGCGGACCGGCCGGTGCGCGACGAAGCGGCCGGCTCCGGTGTCACCGGCCGACCCGAAGGTGCCGACGATCCGGACGGTCAGGCCGCCGCCGGGGCCGTGGAGTACGTCGAGGCTGCGACCGGACACCGGGAGCACGACCAGGTTGGTGGTGGTCGTGCCCGGTGCGGCGATCCGCACGGCGTCCACCGGGCCGGCCCCCGCGTCCAGGCTCACCGCCCCCGCGCGCCGGGCCGACGTGACCGTCACCTCGACGGCCGCGGCGTCGATGTTGGCCGGCAGCCGGGCCTGGAAGTCGCTGCCCGGCGCCAGCCGCGCCAGCGCCCGCTGGACCACCGTCTTCGCCGTGACCGACGTGAGCGCCGAGCCGACGGTCTCCACGGCGCCAGACGTGGTGCCCGGATCCGTCGGCGCGGCCGAGGACGGCGGGTAGTCACTCCGTGTTCCGTCGCCCCGGTCGCCGGCCCACCATCCGATGGTGGCCGACACCGCGGCGACGACCACCAGGACCGCGACGCTCGTGCCGAGGCGTGCGGCCCTACGTCCGCGCCGGGTAAGGCGGGAGCCGGAGATGGGGGTGGTTCCGTCGACGGGCTGACCGAGTCTCTCGGGCATGCCAATGAGCATGCCCATCGGGGCTGACCGAAAACTGGCACGCGGCTGACGTCGGCTCGGGGGGACAATGGGCAGGATGCCGGGTGCGATAGATCTCGGGCTCCTCGGCCCCACGTCGCTGGTGATCTCCGGCCGGACCGTCTCGGTCCCGGCGGGTCGCCAGCAGGTGGCGCTTGCCGCGCTGGCGCTGGACGCCGGCCGCACCGTGAGCAGCACGGCGCTGGTCGCCTACCTGTGGGGTGAGGAGCCGCCGGCACAGGTGCGCCAGGCGCTGCACACCACGATGGCCCGGGTCCGCAAGCTCGTCGGCGCGGACCAGCTGGTCGCGAGGGGCGGCGGCTACGCACTCGACGTACCCCGGGACGCCGTGGACGTACACCGGTTCCGAGAGCTGGTCTCGGCGGCCCGCGCCGCCACCCCCGACGAGGAGCAGGGGCTGCTGGCCGAGGCTCTCGACCTGTGGCGTGGCGACCCGCTCGAGGGAGTGGACTCCGACGCTCTCTGCGCCGAGCACGTCTACTCGCTCAGCGAGGAGTGGTTCGCCGCCACCGAGCGGCTGGTCGAGCTGCGCCTCATGGACGGCGCGGCCGGCGAGGTCGTCGGCGAGCTGCGTGGGCTGGTCGCCCGGCATCCGTTGCGGGAGTCGCTGTGGTGCCTGCTGATGTCGGCGCTCGCGTCGGCCGGGAGACAGGCGGATGCACTCGCGGCGTACCAGGAGATCCGCGAGGCACTACGCGACCAGCTGGGTGTCGACCCCGGCCCCGAGCTGGTCGCGACGCATGCAGCGGTGCTGGAGGGTGGCAGCGCGCCGGTCCACCGCGCCCCCACGGTCGAACCCGCCGCGCCCGCTCCGTCTCCGATCCCGCGCCAGGTGCCGGCGGCACCATCGGGCTTCGCCGGGCGCACGGACGAGCTCCGGGAGCTCGACGACCTCGCGGACGCCTGGCACGACGACGACGGCCGCACGACGGTTGCAGTGGTCGACGGCGCCGGTGGGATGGGCAAGACCGCGCTCGCGCTGCACTGGGCGCACCGCGCCGCGGACCGGTTCCCCGACGGGCAGCTCTACCTCAACCTGCGTGGCTTCGGGCCCGGCGCGCCGGTCGACCCCACCTGGGCGGCCGGGACCCTGCTCAGTGCGTTCGGAGTCGACGGCGAGCGGATCCCCACCAGCCTCGAGGCCCGCACGGCGCAGCTCCGAACCACGCTCTCCGGCAAGCGAGCCCTCGTGGTGCTGGACAACGCCCGCGACGTCGACCAGGTCCGTCCGCTCCTGCCCGGCTCGGACGCCTTCGTGGTCGTGACCAGCCGCAACCAGCTCCGAGGCCTGGTCAGCCGGGACGGCGCCCGCCGGGTCACCTTGGCTCCCCTGACTGACGCGGAGTCTCAGGCGATGCTCGCGGAAATGACCACCGGCACGTCGGCCGAGGTCGCACGGGAGCTGGCCGACCTGTGCGGTCGGGTGCCGCTCGCCCTGGCGGTCGCCGCCGAACAGGTCGCTCGCATCGCCGATCCCAGCTCGACCGACCTGCTCGCGGAGCTGCGCGACGAGCAGGGCCGCCTCGACGCCCTGTCGAGCGGCGACGACCTCACCACCGACGTGCGGGCGGTGCTCTCGTGGTCCTACCGGGCCGCGGACGAGGAGGCGGCCAGGTTGTTCCGCCTGCTGGCCCTGGCCCCCGGCCCGGACATCTCCGTCCCGGCCGCCGCGGCGCTGGCCGGCCTGCCCGACGGGCGGGTGCGGCAGCTGCTCGACCGGCTCGCCGCGACTCACCTCGTGGAGGAGAAGCCGGGTCGCCGGTTCGAGCAGCACGACCTGATCCGCGCGTACGCCGCGGAGCTGGCCGGCGCCGAGGACGACGCCGAGGAGACGGCCGCGGCGCTGCGAAGGGTCCTGACGTGGTACCAGGCCAGCGCCGTCGAGGCTCGGGCACAGCTGTCGGCGCGCCAGAACATCACGTTCGACGAGCCATGCGACATCCAACCTCTCGAGTTCCCCGACCTCGCCAGCGCGGGCGACTGGTTCGACGACGAGCGGGCGAACCTGGTCGACGCGGTGTGGCTGTCCGCCCGCATCGGGCGGGACCGCTGCGCCTGGCAGGTCGCTGCCTCGCTGAACAAGTACTTCACCAACCGGCGTCCCTGGGACCAGCGAGTCCCGATGTTCGAGTGCGGGCTGGCCTGCGCACGCCGGGCCGGTGATCGGTACGGCGAAGCGATTCTTCTGGGCTGCCTCGGCGACATCCACCACTTCCTGCAGAAGTACGACGAGTCGATCGCGCTCAGCCAGCAGGCGCTCGCGATCTACCGGGAGATCGGCGACGCCCCCGGCCAGGTCGGCATGCTGAGCAACATCGGTGCCACCCTCACCGAAGCCGGCCAGCTCGACTCCGCGCTGGAGTACCACCGCCGCGCGGCCGACGCCTGTCGTGCGCTTGACGACCCCCGGGCGCAGTCGCTGGTGCTCGGCAACCTCTCGGCCGGTTACGTCGCCGCCGAGCGGTACGCCGATGCGGTGAAAGTGGCCGAGGAGGCGGTGGCCGAGTCCCGGTCCGTCGGCGACGCGCTCACCGAGGCCGACGCACTCGACGAGCTCGGCCAGGCTCTGTCCGGCCTCGGTGCCTATGCCGAGGCGATCGGTCCCTTCCAGAGCGCGCTCGAGACGTATCGGGCACTCGACCACCCCTTGGAGGCGCCCACCCTGCACCATCTGGGCCGCGCGCACTTGGTCGCGGGGCACCCTGGCCGGGCGCGGGAGACGTGGCGTCGGGCGCTGGCCCGGGCCACCGAGCTGGGCGACCCGCTCGCCGACAAGGTGCGGGCGGACCTGGCCGCCCTGCGCTAGTCCCGCCCAGGCCGCGTCAGCGGCCTGACAGGCCAGTGTCAGCCCCCTGGCCGAGGCTCGGGTCATGGCACTCACACGGAACCTGACCAAGCCCCTGTCGGCGGCCGCCGCCCTGACCGCCCTCCTGCTCGCCGGCTCCCCCGGTCCGGCGTACGCGAACGGAACCACCGAGATCGACGCGCGCGGTGACGCCACACCCTCCCTCGACGTGACCAAGGTCGAGTTCCGGTACGACGCCAAGGGTGCTCAGGCGCGCGTCCACGTCGCGGACCTCCAGCCGGTGGGCGAGTTCGTCTTCGCGGTCACGAACCCGACCCAGTCGCTGCGCTACGGCCTCGCGGCCACCGGCCTCGCCGACGGGTCGCGCTCCACCACCTTCTACTCCTTCCGCGACGGAGTGCTGGCGGTGGCGAAGTGCAAGGGCAGCAAGGTGCGCTGGTCAGTCACCAAGGACGTGGCCACCATGTCCTTCCCCGAGCGCTGCTTCCGCGCGCTGAGCCGCAAGGTCGTGATGGCCGTCGGTTCCACCACGGAGTTCCCCGACGGGACGACTGTGGACGAGGGTCCGGTGTCGGTCCTCAAGGCGCCCACCGGCAAGGGGCACTGACGTCATGGACCGGCAGTTCCACTCGCCCGAACGGCTCGCCGAGATGAAGTGGCAGCTCACCAAGGCCTGCATCGACCTCGCGATCAGGGACGCAGTGTTCGAAACCGGGACGGACCGCTGCTTCCACGGGAGCCCGAGCAGCGGCTACTGGTTCGCGCTGGACCACTCCCGCAGCGTCCCTCACCAGCCCCACCTCGTGCCCGAGGACCTGCGCCCCGCGATGGTGCACTACCGCCTCCCACCGGTGACCCGGAACCGGACATCCGTCGAACCCGCGGTGCTGGAGGACTACCTCGGCAACCCGGTGCGCACCTTCGACCCGTGGGGAGCCGGAGGCGATGCCGGCTTCCAGCTCCAGGGGCTCTACGCCTCGTGGGTCGAGGAGGTGGAGCACGCGTTCATGGGCGGCGACCAGCTCCCGGAGGAGCGACGCCCGAGCCTTCTTGCCGTTGGCAGATAGTACGAGTTCGTATTAGTCTGCGCCGATGCCTCGTCCACCCCGGCGCGTCGTCCTCTCGGCTCTGCTCATCGCCTCAGTGCTCCTGGTGACGGCCTGCGAGTCCGACACCGGAACCGACAGCGGGTCCGAGAAGGCCGCCACCTCACCCGAGTCCACGGTGCCGGCCACCAGTCCTCCGCCGGAGACCGGCCCGGCCTGGACGTCGTTCACCGGACCGCTTCAACGGTGCGGACCGCAGTCCCCAGGCGTCCTCGAGGCACCGTTCGACCCCATCACCCTGCGAGACCCGGCCGTCGGCAAGATCCCGGCCGTCCGGCTGGGCCGCGGCCGGGACGTCGTCGTCCTCCTCCACCAGACCGACCGGAACGGGCTGTGCGGGTGGCTGCCGTTCATGCCGGCAGCCGCCGAGGCGGGGCTCGCGGTGCTGGCGATCGACCTGTGCCGCTACGGCGAGTCCGGCTGCCGAGCGGTAGCGGAGGGGACCTTCACCGACGCCGACCAGACCGACCCGGTGGCGGTGGCCGTCGACTACGCCCGGACCGAGCTGCACGCGGACCGCGTCGTGGTGGCCGGTGCGTCGATGGGAGGCAGCGTCGCTCTGATGAGTGCGGCCACGCTGCCGGGCATCGACGCCGCCGTGGACCTCTCGGGTCCGGTTGAGTGGGAGGGGATGGACGTCGTACGCCGAGGGCGTGCGCTCGACGTGCCGGTCCTCGTGGCGATGGCGACCAGCGAGGGATCCGAGGAGGCCGCCGGCGCACAGGAGATCGTGGCCAACGCGCCGGCCGGCAGTGCCGTGCTGACCCCCGAGGGCGGGCACGGCTACGACCTGCTCAACGACTCGGAGGGCGCCGTGCTCCCGCTGGCTCAGGACGTGCTGCGCTGGATCAAGCTTGGCGGACAGGCCGCTTGACGAACTCGCAGTTCTTGACCCGGTCGATGCGGTCTGCGGTCACCTTGTCGCGTCCGGGACCGCAGTCGATGGTGTCCCGGTCCCCGTCGCGGGCCGAGATCACGTCATCACCGCCCTGGGCATTGACGACGTCCTGACCGGCCCCGGGGGTGATGTCGTCGTTGCCGTTCCCGCCCCTGAACTTGTCGTCGCCCGCGTCGCCGTTCAACCGGTCGTCGCCGCTGGAGCCGTCGAGCAGGTCCTTGCCGGTCCCCCCGGACAGCCGGTCGTCGTTGCCGCGCCCGAACAGGCAGTCGTCCCCGCCGCGCCCGCTGAGCACGTCGCGGCTGACGGTGCCGACCAGCACGTCGTCGCCCGGCGTCCCGACCGTGTACGGCGTGGTTCCCGGGGCGGCGCAGGTTCGGGGTTCCGAGGGCGGCGGCGGAGGCGGCGGAGGCGGCGGAGGCGGAGGCGGCGGAGGCGGAGTCACGATGCCGCCACACGCGGAGCCGACCGTCGTGGAGGTGTTGCGGTAGACCATCACCGCATGGGCGTTCGCGTCGGAGATGACTATCTCCGGTCGGCCGTCTCCGGTCAGGTCGCCCACGGCCATTCCGACGCGGGTGGCTGTGGCCGGGTTCTGGTAGCCGAGCTGTGCCAGGTCCTGGCCCCCGTCGAACCCTCCGGCGGCGTTGCCGAGGTGCACCATCCCTCGCCCGAACACACCCGCACCGACGATGTCGTTGCAGCCGTCCGCGTCCACGTCGGCAACAGCCACCGCATCGAGCCCCGGCGTCGACGGAAGGGTCTGTGCAATCTGTTCGATCGACCCGATCTGGAACACCGAGTCGGCCGTCGCCTCGACCCCGGTGCCCTTGTGCAGCAGCCCGGCCGCACCGTCGATGACCTGGCCACCCTGGAGGACCCCCCAGGCGGCGCCCGGGACGTCGTACTTCTCGAGCAGCAGCGGAAGCTGGTCGTCGAGCCAGGCCTGGACGTCGCTGAGGTTGCTCATGAGCGCCACGCTAGGAACGACGCCCGCGGGTGTGTTCGTCGCCGGCTACAACTCCGCGCCGGGGCCTTCGTCGAACGGGACAGTCGGGCGCCACCGCTGGTGCCCGTCGCTCGACAGCACAAGCATCACCACCACCCGCGCGCCACCGCGCCTCAAACCGGCAGGAGCAAGGGGTCGGGCTCCACCGCCGGCCCCTCGAGAGGCGGCGTGCCCTCGACGTGGAGTTCGGGCAGCCAATCGAGCCAGGACGGGAGGTACCAGTTCCACCGACCCAGAACGGTCATGGCCGCGGGGACGATGACCATTCGAATGAGGGTGGCGTCCACGAGGAGCGCGACGGCCACCCCGAAGCCCATTTGTTGGAACATCACCAGCTGACCGGCTGCGAAGCCGGCGAACACCACGACGATGATCAGGGCCGCACCGGTGATGATGCGACCGGTCGCGGCTATGCCGTGCACCACCGCGCCCGCGGTGTCGCCGGTCGCTGCATAGCGTTCCCTGATCCGGCTGAGCAGGAAGACGTGGTAGTCCATCGACAGGGCGAAGAGCACCGAGAACAAGAACACCGGGACCCACGCTTCCACGCGCTCCACCTGCTGGAACCCGAGCGCGTCGGCCCCGAACCCGTTCTGGAAGACCAGGACGAGCAGTCCGTAGGCCGCGCCCACCGAGAGCAGGTTGAGAACGACCGCCGTGGCGGAGAGCACCACTGAACGGAAGACCAGGGTGAGCAGCAGGAAGCTCATGCCCAGGACGAAGACGAGCACGATCGGCAACCAGTGGTTGATGACGTCGGCGTAGTCGACGTTCTGCGCCGTTGTGCCACCGACCAGGACGGTGGTGTCGGTGCCGTCGAAAGCAGCAGGAATCAGGTCGGTCCGAAGCCGCTCGAGCCCGCGGCGGGCCTGGTCGTGATCGGGGTCGCCGACGAGCGGGATGCTGATCAGCGCCACCTGACCGCTTGCGGCCACCTGCTGTTCGGAGAGACCGAATTCGGGGTCGCCGGCGATCGAGGCCTCGAATCGCTCGATGGCCGAGAGGACGTTGCTTGACGTGATGTCTCCGGAGATGACCACCTGGGCGGGATCGGTCGTCGATGCGCCCGGAAAGCTGCGCTCGAGAGCGAGGACGCCGGACTTGGCGAACGTGTCGTCGGGAAGGGAGTTGACCCCGGAGGTGCCGGTCTGGAGGCCAAGCACCGGCAGGGCGGCAGCGAGCAGGATCAGCACACCGGCGGCCAGGGATGCCGCTGGACGTCGGACCACGGCGCCCACTGCCCGGGTCCAGAACCGGCTTTCGCCTGCGTGGTCGCGGCCGACGATCGGAACTCGCAGGGCGTTGACCCGGTCCCCCAGCAACGACAACAGCGCCGGTAGCAGGGTGACCGCAGCGGCCATGGTGACCACCCCGACGATGATCGCGCCGAGGGCCAGGCTGCGGAGGATCGTGTCCGGGACCAGGAGCAGTCCGAGCAACGCAACAACGAACGAGGTTCCCGAGAACAGGACCGCCTTGCCACTGGTGCCGCCGGTGGCGACGACCGCATCGATCTTGTCGCGGCCGGCCTGCCGCTCCTCCCGGTAGCGGGAGAGCACGAAGAGGCTGTAGTCGATTCCGAGGGCGAGCCCCATCGCGGTGATCATGTTGACGATGAAGAACGACAGGGAGGTGAACTGGCCGACGACCGAGGAGATGGCGACGGTCACGACGATGGACATGATGGCGATGCTCATGGGGATGAACGCCGCCACCAGGGCGCCGAAGACCAGGATCAGCACGATCAACGCAGCCGGTAGCCCGAACTTGAGCTCCCCGTTGGTGAGGTCGGATTCCGACAGCTCGTTGAAGTCGTGGTCGAGTGTGTTGTCGCCGGTGATGTCGACCTCGAAGCCCTTCGCGGCGTCCGCGGCGACGACCTCGTCGAGCACCTCCACGATCCCGGTCTGGGAGTCGTGGTCGAAGACCAGCGTCACCACCGCCGCGTGCCCGTCCTCGGAGATGCCGGACTGGTCTGCCGCGTAGGGGTCCCGGACGGTGCGCAGTGCGCCGGTGGCCTCGATTGACGATCGCACTTCCTGGACGAACGCCCTGAACGCAGGCTCGTCGCTGGTGAGCTCGGCGGAGTGGATGACCACCGCATCGTCGATCCGCTCGCCCTGGGCGAAGTTGTCGGCAAGCACCTGCTGGGCCCTCGCCGAGTCCGGGTTCGTGGGCTGGCCGGCGTCGGAGGTGAAGGCCGAGCCGACCAGGCCACCGATGGCCACGATGGACAGCAGCAGGACCAGCCCCCAGGCAGCAAGGATCCGCCAGGGGTGCAGGGCCGATGCGCGGGCGAGTTTTTCGGTCACGCCCTGAGCGTGCGTGCAAGGTCGCTCTTCGACAATGACTTGGACCGGACACACAGTTGACGATCTCGGCCATGCCTCAGCGACCTACAGTGAACGCATGGACGCTCAATGAGTGACCCGCAGATCGTCATCGCAACCTTCGGTGCCGCGCAGATCCTCGACGTCACGGGACCGCTGGAGGTGTTCTCCACCGCCTCGCGGTTCCTCGAGTCGGCGTCCTACCGGACCGACGTGGTCACCACCGGAGGCGGCCCGGTGACTGCCACCTGCGGCCTGGAGTTCGCCTCGTCACCGATCGGCGACGTCGTCGGCCCCGTGGACACTTTGATGGTGGCCGGCGGGGTGGGCGTCCACGCTGCAACCGCGGACGAGGAGCTGCTTCATCACATCCGACGGCTCGCGACCGGTGCCCGTCGCGTCACCTCCGTCTGCTCAGGTGCCTTCATCCTCGCCGCCGCTGGTCTGCTGGACGGTCGCCGCGCCACCACCCACTGGGACGCATGCAGGCTCCTGGAGGACCGCTACGAGGGTGTCACCGTTGACGCCGACGCCATCTACGTCCGGGACGGCAACGTGTGGACCTCGGCCGGTGTCACTGCCGGCATCGATCTCGCCCTCGCCCTCGTCGCCGACGACCACGGACGCAGTGCTGCCGCCACGGTTGCCCGGCGACTCGTCGTCTACCTCCAGAGGTCCGGTGGACAGGCCCAGTTCTCCGCCGTGCTGGCCGCGCAGGCCGCAGACACGGCACCGGTGATCGACCTCTTGTCCTGGTTGCGCGACCACCTGACCGACAACCTGACCGTGGCCGCCCTGGCTCGGCAGATCAACCTGTCCGAACGGCAGTTCAGCCGGGTCTTCAAGTCCGAGGTCGGAGTCACAGTCGCGGACCACGTTGAAGCCGTCCGCCTCGAGTCAGCATGCAGGCTGCTGGAGACGACGAACCGAACGATCGAGCAGATCGCCAGGGCCTGCGGTTTCGGCACCCCTGAAACCATGAACCGCACCTTCCGCCGGCGCCTCAACACGACGCCGACCGAGCATCGGCAGCATTTCCGTGGCGACACACACGGACTCGGCGCGCCTGGGCCACGACCTGCCATCGCACCCGTTCCCTGAAGCGCCCGTCGAGCTCAGAGGGCCGGAGAAGCAGCGCCAGTGGGACGCCACCGCTGGTGCCCGTCGTTCGCGCCCTGGGACCGGATCAGCTCGAGCCGTGGCTTCGGCCCGTCGGACCGTCCGGTCTGCGGCTTGCGGCGACCCGGGAGCCACGGCGTCGGCCATTGCACACCGGGTCCGTCGTAGTCCTGCTCGATCGCGGCGTGGAGGGTCCAGTTGGGCTCGAAGAGGTGGACCCGGCCGAGGGCGCAGAGATCCGCGCGGCCGGAGAGCACGATCGTGTTGACGTCGTCGGCCGAGGAGATCACGCCGACGGCGATCGTCGGGATGTGCAGGCTGTTGCGGATCGCGTCGGCGTACGGCGTCTGGTAGGACCGCCCGAACGCCGGCCGCTCGTCGGGAGTGACCTGGCCGGTGGAGACGTCGATGGCGGCCGCCCCTGCCGCTTCGAAGGCCCGCGCCACCTCGAGCGTGTCCTCGAGCGTGACCCCACCCTCCACCCAGTCCGTGGCAGAGATGCGGACCGTCATGGGTCGCTCAGCCGGCCACACCTCACGCACCGCGGCGAACACCTCGAGAGGGAACCGCAGCCGGTGGGTGACGTGGCCGCCGTAGTCGTCGGTGCGGCGGTTGGTCACCGGGGACAGGAAAGCCGACAGCAGGTAGCCGTGCGCGCAGTGGAGCTCCAGCAGGTCGAAGCCGGCCGCCGCCGCCCGCTCGGCGGCCGACACGAAGTCGGCCACCACGGCATCCATGCCGGCGCGGTCCAGCGACGACGGAGTCTGGTTGACACCCTCCTTGTAGGGCAGCCCGGAGGCCGAGACCAGGGGCCAGTTCCCGTCGGGCAACGGCTGGTCCATGCCCTCCCACATCAGCTTCGTGGACCCCTTGGGTCCGCTGTGGCCGAGCTGGATCCCGATGCGTGCCGCCGAGGAGTCGTGCACGAAGTCGCAGAGCCGCTTCCAGGCCGTGCCCTGCTCGTCCGACCACAGTCCGGCGCATCCGGGGGTGATGCGGGCGCGGGGCGAGACACAGACCATCTCGGTCATCACCAGGCCGGCACCACCGAGTGCCTTGCCGCCGAGGTGGACGAAGTGGAAGTCGCTGGGCATGCCGTCCTGTGAGACGTACATGTCCATGGGTGAGACCACGACGCGGTTCGCCAGGTCGAGCTGCCCGAGCCGGAACGGCGCGAACATCGGCGGGCACACCTCCCCCGTGCCGTGCCCGGCCTCCAGCTGAGTCCTGGCGAACCACTCGTCCACCCGTGCGATGAACTCCGGGTCGCGCAGTCGAAGGTTGTCGTAGGTGATCCGCCGACTGCGGGTGAGGATGTTGAAGGCGAACTGCAGGGGGTGCTGATGGGTGTACTGCCCCAGGTTCTCGAACCACTCCAGGCTCGCCTGAGCCGCGCGCTGGGTGGAGACGACCACGGCCTTGCGCTCCAGCTCGTACGCCGCGAGGGCCTGCGTCAGGTCGGGCGACTCGTGCAGGCAGGCGGCCAGGGAGAGCGCGTCCTCCATGGCCAGCTTGGTGCCGGAGCCGATGGAGAAGTGCGCGGTGTGGGCGGCGTCGCCCAGCAGCACGATGTTGTCGTGGAACCAGCGCTCGTTGCGGACCGTGGTGAAGCTGACCCAGCGCGAGTTGTTCGCCAGGACCTCGTGCCCGTCGAGCACATGAGCGAAGAGCTCGCGCACGGCCCTGACGGAGGCCTCGTCGGACTCACCCGGGGCGAGGTCCTGCGCCGGGACCGCGTCGAACCCCGCTCGGCGCCACACGTCGTCATGCATCTCGACGATGAAGGTGCTGCCGTGGGCGTCGAAGGGGTAGCCGTGCATCTGCATGACGCCATGAGGCGTCTCGAGCACGTCGAAGGTGAACGCCTCGAAGACCTTGTCGGTGCCGAGCCACATGTAGCGGCAACGCCGCACGTCGAGCGTGGGCCGGAAGTGGTCGGCGTACTTGGTGCGCACGAGCGAGTTGAGGCCGTCCGCCGCGACCACGAGGTCGTAGTCGGCGGAGAGCTGCTCGACATCCGGGGCAGTCGACCTGAACCGGACGTCGACCCCGAGGTCCGCACACCGACGCTGGAGGATCTCGAGCAGTCGCTTGCGGCCCAGCGCCGCGAAGCCGTGCCCGCCGCTGGTGACGACCTCACCCTTGTAGTGGACGTCGATGTCGTCCCAGCGCGCGAACTCTCGCTCCATCTGGTCGTGGATGACCGGGTCGGCGTGTGCGATCCCGCCGAGCGTCTCGTCGGAGAAGACGACGCCGAACCCGAAGGTGTCGTCGGCAGCGTTGCGTTCCCACACGCAGATCTCGTGATCCGGCCCGAGCTGCTTGGCGAGAGCGGCGAAGTAGAGCCCGCCCGGTCCACCACCGATGACTGCGATCCGCACTGCGCGCCTCCTGGGGCCTCCTGGCCTCGTCCGGCGAGTATATTGTTTGCTTGACGTGCGTTGTCAAACCGATATAACTTCGTGGGAGTCCACTGAAGAGGTGCGGATGTCTGCGCTGGCGCTCGACGACGAGCAACGAAGCTACGTACGCCGCGTGCGCGAGGTGGCCGTCGACCTGCTCCCCCTGGTCGAGAAGGGCGCCGAGGGAAGGGTCAACCGGCCGCTACTCGTCGAGATGGGTGGCAAGGGGCTGCTGCGCGACCTCTTCGGAGGCACCCCCGACGAACCCGTTCGAGACGCCGCGGCGATGCGGCTGTGCCTGCTCCGCGAGACCATCGCCGCGGTCTCCGCCGAGGCCGAGACCGCACTCGCGTTGCAGGGCCTGGGCAGCTATCCGATCCTCCAGTCCGGCTCCCCCGAGACGGTCGAGCGGTGGATCCCCGGCGTCGTCGCTGGCACGACGGTGGCGGCGTTCGCACTGACCGAGCCCGAGGCCGGCTCCGACGCGGCAGCACTCTCGCTGCGAGCCGAGCGGGACGGCGACGGGTGGCGGCTCTACGGCGAGAAGGTGTGGATCTCCAACGCTCCCGAGGCCGACGTCTACACGGTGTTCGCCCGCACCACCGAGGGCGCCGGGGCGCGCGGAGTCACGGCGTTCGCTGTGGCAGGCGACGCGGATGGCCTGAGCGGCGAACACCTGGAGCTCCTGTCACCGCACCCGATCGGGCGCCTCGTCTTCGACGGCGTCCGTGTGGAGGCTTCCGACGTGCTCGGCGAGGTCGACGCCGGCTTCCGGGTGGCGATGCGCACCCTTGACCTGTTCCGTCCCAGCGTCGGGGCCTTCGCCGTCGGGATGGCCCAAGCGGCGATCGACGTCACCCTGGACCACGTCTCGACCCGGCAAGCCTTCGGCGGCCCGCTGGCCGAGCAACAGTCGGTGGCCCACACCCTGGCCAACCTCGCCACCCAGCTCCAGGCCGCTCGGCTCCTGGTCTATGCGGCCGCGAGCGCCTACGACGGCGGAGCCGACCGGGGCACGGTCACGAAGTCGGCCGCCATGGCGAAGCTCTTCGCCACCGAGGCGGCCCAGACGATCGTCGACCAGTGCGTGCAGCTGCACGGCGCCCGCGCCCTCGAGCGCGGCCATCTGATGGAGCACCTCTACCGCGACGTCCGCGCCCCACGAATCTACGAGGGCGCGTCCGAGGTGCAGCGCTCGATCATCGCCCGCGTGCTGTTCAACGAGAGGATCACCCCGTGACCCGCTTTCGCGCCTCCGCACCGCTGACCACCACCTGGGAGCACTTCGACTTCACGGTGGAGGGAGCCGTCGCCACCGTCACGCTGAACCGGCCCGAGAAGCTCAACCCGCTCACCTTCGAGTCGTACGCCGACCTGCGCGACCTGCTCGCCGAGCTCCCCCACCACGCCGGAGTGAAGGCACTCGTCATCCAGGGCGAGGGCAAGGGGTTCTGCGGCGGAGGTGACGTCAACGAGATCATCGGCGAGCTCCTGAAGATGAAGGCCGGCGACCTGATGGCCTTCACCAAGATGACCGGCGACGTGATCCGGGCGATGCGCGAGTGCCCTATCCCGATCATCGTCAAGATCCAGGGCATCGCCGCCGGAGCCGGCTCCGTGATCGCGCTCGCAGCGGACTTCCGGGTCGTCGGTACGTCGGGACGCTTCGCGTTCCTGTTCACCAAGGTCGGGCTCTCCGGTGGCGACATGGGGGCGGCCTACCTCCTGCCGCGCGTCGTGGGGCTGGGGCGGGCCACCTCGTTGCTCATGCTCGGCGACACGATCGACGCGGAGACCGCGGACCGCTACGGCCTGGTGTCACAACTGGTCCATGACGAGGAGCTCGACGACGCCGTCCACGCCTTGGCGAGACGGATTGCCGACGGCCCGACCCTCGCGCTGGCGCAGACCAAGTCCCTGCTGACCCGCGAGCTGGACATGTCGATGTCGGCGTCCATGGAGCTGGACGCGATGACGCAGGCCCTGCTGATGACCACCGATGACCATGCCGAGTTCCATGCGGCGTTCAACGCCGGCCGGAAGCCCGCATGGAGAGGGCAGTGAGCGACGAGGTCGCCGGGGTCGCCGTCGTCACCGGAGCCGGCCAAGGCGTCGGTCGAGCCGTCGCCCACCGCCTGGCGACCGCCGGCCATCGTGTCGTGCTGGTCGGTCGCGACCACGCCAAGCTCGAGAAGGTCGCCGCCGAGATCAGCTCGGAATCGCTCTGCATCGCGGCCGACCTGACGGACCCGGACGAGGTGCTGCGCGTCTTCTCGACGGTCGAAGAGACCTCGGGACCCGTCACGACCCTCGTCGCCAACGCGGGCACCGCCCTGGCCGCTCCCGTCGTCGAGACCACCGACGAGCAGTGGCGGCAGATGCTCGAGAGCAACCTGACCGCGCCGTTCAGATGCATCCGCCGGGTGCTGCCCGCGATGATCGAGTCCGGACACGGCCGCATCGTGGTGATCGCCTCGGTAGCCGCCAAGCGGGGCGAGCGTCAGGTCGCGGCCTACTCCGCGAGCAAGCACGGCGTACTCGGTCTCGTGCGAGCGGTGGCGGACGAGGTCGCCCGGTCCGGAGTGACCGCCAACGCGGTCTGCCCGGGCTACGTCGACACGCCGATGACCGACCAGACCCTCGAGGCAATGAGCACGCGGCTCGAGATCCCCCTGGACGAAGCCCGAGCCAAGCTGGCCCGGCGACAGCCGATCGGACGGCTCGTCACTCCCGACGAAGTGGCCCTCGCGGTGCTGGCCTGCATCGACAACGGGGCGATCAACGGCCAGGGCATCAACGTCGACGGAGGAGCCGTGCAGTCATGACCTTCGACCCGGTGAACCCACCAGAGCTCGCGGCGCCGCGTGGGTTCAGCCATGCGGTCAGCACCACCCGTGGTCGCACCGTCTACCTGGCCGGGCAGACCGCCCTCGACGCGGACGGCAAGATCGTCGGTGACGACGTGGTCAGCCAGTTCGAGCAGGCGCTGTCGAACCTTCTTGCCGCTCTGGCGGCGGCCGGTGGGTCCGGAGCCGACCTGGCGACCGTGACGATCTACATCGTCGACATGGACGACTACATCGCCCGCTCACGCGAGATCGGCGCCGTGTGGCGGCGCCTGGTCGGCACTGACTACCCGGCCATGGCAGGCATCGGGGTCTCCCGCTTGTGGGACGTCGAGGCTCTCGTGGAGGTCCAGGGCATCGCCGTTCTCGAGTGAGGCCGTGGCCCGTCACGCATGGATCGTGGTGAGGGCGTACTCGCGGGCCGGGTTGCGCAGCAACGCATCGAGGTCGGCGAAGAGCTCCGCTGCTTTGCTGCCGTTCCAGCCGGGCGGCAGCAGCTCGAGAGGCAGGCCCGGGTCGAGGTAGGGAAGCCGGCGCCAGTCGGTGAGCATCGCGACGTAGGTCTCGAAGGCCGTGCGGGACGCAACGGCCGACGACCTCCAGCGCGCCTGCGCGCCGGCGTACTTCGCCAGGAACTCGGCGTACTCCTTCTCGATCGACGGCAGGTCCCACCACTCCCCCACCCGGTCCCGCAGTGAGCCGAAGCCGTCGTAGCGAGCACGGAACAGGTCGACGAACGGCGCGAGGCCCTGGTGTTCGAGAGTCCGGGCGACCTCGTCGTGCAGGAGGCCAGGAGCCACCCACACCCCGGGCGAGACGGTCCCGAACCCCATGGATACCAGCGTGCTCCGCAGCAGGTGCCGCTTGTCGCGCTCGGACTCCGGGATGGAGAAGACGACCATGACCAGACCGTCGGACTCGACGGCGCGCTGACGGCTGAAGATGCGTACGTCGCCCTCACGCAAGAGCTCCAGTGCGTCGTCGGACAGCGCGTAGCCAGCGGCGCCGCCCATCTTCATCGCCCGCAGGACGCCGCGCCGCTTGAGCCGCGAGATCGACGAGCGCACCCCGGCGGAGTCGACACCGAGGTCTCCCATCAGCCGCACGACGGCGCTCACCGAGAGCCAGTTGTGCTCGTCGCGGGCGTAGAGCCCGTAGAGAGTGAGGATCAGCTGTCGAGGCGCCGGCTCGGCCATCTCAGGCCTATTGAGGCTGCCGCAGCCGGAACCGCTGGACCTTGCCGGTCGCCGTCCGTGGCAAGGCGTCCACGAACTCGACGATGCGCGGGTACTTGTAGGGCGCGATCACGGACTTCACCTGCACCTGGATCTCGCTGGCCAGCTCGTCGTTGCGACTGACACCCTCCCGGACCACGACGAATGCCTTGACCACGGCTCCCCTGGCCTCGTCGGGAGCTCCGACGACGGCGCACTCCAGCACGTCGGGATGGGTCAGCACGGCCTCCTCGACCTCGGGAGCACCGATGTTGTATCCGGACGAGATGATCATGTCGTCGCTGCGGGCGTGGAACCAGAAGTAGCCGTCCTCGTCCCGTCGAAAGGTGTCGCCGGTGATGTTCCAGCCGTTCTCGACGTACACCTTCTGCCTGGGGTCCGCGAGGTAGCGGCAGCCGGTGGGTCCCTTGACCGCCAGCCGGCCGGGAGTCCCGTCCCGCACCGGCTGGCCCTGCGCGTCGACGATGCGCGCCTCGTAGCCCGGCACGGCCCGGCCCGTCGCTCCCGGCCTGATGTCGTCGTCCGCGGCAGAGATGAACACGTGCAGCATCTCGGTCGCGCCGATGCCGTCGATGAGCTTGACCCCCGTCGCGTCATGGAACGCATGCCAGGTCGTCTCGTCGAGGTGCTCGCCCGCGGAGACCGCCCTCCTCAGCGTGGAGAGGAGACCCACGTCGCCTGACGCGACCATCGCGCGGTACGCCGTGGGCGCCGTGAAGCAGACCGAGACACCGTGGTCGGCGATGTGGTGAGCGAGCTCGGTCGGCGTCGCCTTCTCGATCAGCAGCGTGCTGGCCCCGACCCGTAGCGGGAAGACCACCAGCCCACCCAGGCCGAAGGTGAACGCGAGTGGTGGCGTGCCCGTGAAGACATCGTCGCTGCGCGGTTTCACGACGTGCGCCGAGAACGTGTCGGCTATCGCCAGCACGTCGCGGTGGAAGTGCATCGTCGCCTTGGGACGGCCCGTCGTACCGGACGTGAAGGCGAGGAGGGCCACGTCGTCGGCAGCGGTCGCGACGTCGGTGTGCGTATCGGCCTGGCCCACGATCATCGCGGTCAGGTCATCGGCTCCGGAGCCGCCGTAGGCGATGGTCGGGACGCCGGGGATCCCCGCGGCCAGGTCGTCGAGGAGGCGGTGGTCGCACAGGGCAAGGTCGATCCGTGCGATCTCGTGGATGTCGGCCAGCTCCCTCGCGCGGAGCATGGGCATGGTCGCCACGACCACTCCACCCGCCTTGAGGACTCCGAACCAGCAGGCGACCAGCCAGGGAGCGTTCGGCCCGCGCAGCAGCACCCGGTTGCCCGGCTCCACGCCCAGCTCAGTGGTCAGCAGGTTCGCGATCCGGTTGGACGTGCTCAACAGCTGCTCATAGCTCCAGGTGTCGCCTCCCGGAGCGAGCAGACAGGGCCGGTCCCCGCCAAGAGCGTGGACCGTCTCATCCAGGAGTGCGGTCGCGCAGTTGAGCCGTTCGGGGTAGGCGAGCTCGGGTCGGTCCAGCAGGAAGTCCGGCCACTCGGACTCGGCCGGCAGGTTGGCGCGACAGAAGGTGTCGACGTGCGCGGATGTGCTGTCGACCATCGCCGTCCTTCCTCACGGAAGGCCCAACTTTATGATGTTCTCTTGACGACAGTCAATGTCTCAATATGTCCAGTGAGGTGCGCAACCCGTGGATCAGACGCGCTGGAATCCGCGACCCGGCGCGAGAGCAACCATGTCGGTGATGGCCAAGGGGCTGACAGGTTGGGCGAACAGGTATCCCTGGCCGAACTCGACGCCGAGCCTCATGAGCTGGGCGTACTGGCCAGCGGTCTCGATCCCCTCCGCCACGGTGCCCTTGCCGAGGCTCGCGGCCAGGCTGACGATCGCCGCGGTGAACGCGCGCTCCCTGGGGTTGTTGGCGATGCCGTCCACGAAGGACTTGTCGATCTTGAGCACGTCGATCGGCATCCGCCTCAGTCTCGACAGTGACGAGTACTCGGTGCCGAAGTCGTCGATGGCCAGCTTGAGACCCAGGAGCCTGAGCTCACGCAGCCGCGCGATCATGTTCTCGGCGTCCCCGCCGAACGCAGCCTCGGTGATCTCGAGCGTCACCCGGCCGGGATCGAGTCCACTCCGGCTCAGCATGTCGGCCACCCGAGTGACGAACTCGGGGTCGATGAGCTGACGCGGAGAGACGTTCACGCTCATTTGCAGGAGGTGGTCGGGGCTGGACAGGTCCCAGAGGCGCAGCTGCAGCAGCGACTGCTCCAGCACCCAGTCGCCGATGTCGAGGATCGCGCCGTTCGTCTCGGCGGTCGGGATGAAATTCACCGGCGCAATGGTGCCTCGCGTGGGGTGGTCCCAGCGGAGCAGCGCCTCGACCCCCACGACGACGTTGCTGGTCAGGTGCACGAGCGGTTGGTAGACCAACCGGAGCTCGTGCCGGCCCACGGCGGCGCGCAGATCACGGCTCAGCCGCTCGCGGTCGAGCGTCTCGGCGTGCAGGACCGCGTCGAACACGAACGGGCTGGTGCCACGAGCCTTGCCGGCGTACATCGCCAGGTCCGCCTCGGCGAGCAATGCACCCCGGTCCTGCCCTTTGAGTGCGATGGAGATCCCGATGCAGGCCAACGCGCGCACCTGTTGATCCCCGAGCTCGAACGGCGCGGACAGGGCAACTTTGATCCGTTCGGCCAGGCGAAGGGCGTCGGGCAGGGCCACCTGCGGCGCCAGGAACGCGAACTCGTCGCCGCCGAGCCGAAAGACGCTCTCCCCGTGGCTCCGGATGACTCCCTTGAGGCGCCGGGAGACCTCCACGAGGACCCGGTCCCCGGCGTCATGACCGTAGGTGTCGTTCACCAGCTTGAAGTCGTCGAGGTCGAGGAGTACGACGGCCGCTGCCCGGTCACCGTCGACCGCGGGCTGGGCCAGCGCCCGGTCAGCGGTCTCGGCGAAGAGGAGGCGGTTGCCGAGTCCGGTGAGCGGATCGTGCTTGGACTGGTGGATGAGGTCGTCCGCGAGACGCTGCATCCGCTCCTTGTCACGCAGCTGGGCGGCGTTGTCCACCATGAGACCGGACAGCCGAAGGCACAGCAGGAAGACCAGGAAGAAGGCTGCCACCGTTGCGAACATCACGGAGAAGTTGTGATCCGTGATCGCCTCCCCGTAGAAGATCGTGACGATGGGCGTCGCGAGGCATCCGGACAGCACCCAGAGCCGTCGCGAACCCTTGACGTCCGCGCGCGTGTGCCGCTCCAGGAGAACCGCGGCCCGCGGATGCAGGGCAAAACATCCCACGCAGGTCGCGGACGCGATCCACAGCACCTGCCACGACTGCCCGTACGCATACGTGCCGTCCAGGCTTACGGAGAGGAAGACGACGTCTGCCGTCAGCTCACCCACGATCCACACCCCGAGCAGAAGGTGGACCATGGTCGGTCGACGCGCGACGAAGGCCAGCCGGACGGTCAGGCCGAACAGGCCGAAGACAGAGACGGGATACGCCACATAGGTCAGCAGTGCCGGCAGCGGGGCACCGGTGTCGAAGAGCGGCGCGACGAGGAACAGCCAGAACACGGGTGCCACGCCACCGACGACGATGAGCGTGTCCAGGACATCGCGGCGACCGGCGCCTCCCGATCTGCTGCCCAGGCGCCAGAGGAAGAGCCCCAAGAGGGCGTACGACGACAGGAACAGCACGTCGAGCGGACTCGGCAGCGACACCGTGGCCGTCGGAGATGCCAGCAGCGGCAGGAGGGCGCCGAGGATGCTCGCGGAGAAGTACACACCGAACGCCACCACCGCCAAGGTGAGCAGCGGGTCCCGGTTGGCAGCCCGGCTCTGCCACCATCGCCACCCCAGCAAGGCGGCGCTCAGGCCGTAGATAGGCATCTGGACGCTCGCCTGGACCCATGGTCGGTCCGAGACCAGGAACACCGAGGCGCTCACCGCGCCCAGGACGAGGTAGCAGATCCAGGCAGGGAAGGTGCGCAGGTGGCTCACGGATCCCCTCGGCGTACTTCAGTCGGGCGCCCGCCGTTCCTCGGAAGGGTTCACGTTGTGCAATTTCATGGTCACACACATCGGATCGCAGGTGCGGACAACCCACATTTCCGCTCGAGACAAGGCGATTGGGTCATTCGGCCCTACCCGCGGTTATCGCGATCTGCTTCAGCCAGGTCCGGAATCTGTCACCCTGAGTCAACGAGATTCAACGGGGAGAAAAATGCGGGGTTGGGGATTCGCCGCCGTCGCCGTGCTCATGACGGCGGCATTCGTGAGCACGCTCCAGGTGAGCGCGCTGAGCGGCTACGCCGTGACCGTGGTCAGCAACGGCGTTCAGCTCCTGGCCGCGGTTCTCGCATCGGCTGGCTGCGCCGTCGCGTCGCTTCGCGCTGAGGGCCAACGGCGTCGAGCCTGGTTGTGGCTGTCAGCGGGGACCGGCTCGTGGGCAGCCGGCCAGGTCGTGTGGAGCTTCTACGAGGTCGTGATCGGTCAAGAGGTGCCGTTCCCGTCGATCGCAGACATCGGCTTTCTCGCCCTCCCGCTGGTCGGCGGGGTGGGCCTCCTGATCTGGTCCGCAGCCCAGGGCCACCAGGCGCTCGCCCGGGGACGCGACCTGATGGACGGTGCGATCATTGCCGTCTCCCTGGCGGTGCTGTCCTGGGTGCTGGTGATGGCTCCCATCTTGGAGGCGAGCGGTGGGTTCAGCTTCGCCCTGGTGCTGTCCCTGGCCTACCCGATCGGGGACGTCGTGCTGGGCACCCTGGTGTTGATCATCCTGTTCCGGTCACAGTCCGAGCGGATGACGCTGGCGCTGCTGGCGCTCGGCCTCGGCGGGTTCGCCCTCGCCGACAGCGTGTTCGTCTACCTGACCAGCCGCGGGACCTATTCGTCCGCCGACCTGGTCAGCAGCGGTGGCTGGGTGTTCGGATTCCTCTTCGTGGCCGCGTCCGCGATGACCGTGGTCCGTGGGGCGCACGCGTCCGAGGCGAGCGACCCGCGAGCGAGGGGCCGCTCCACGTGGCTCTGGTTGGCACTGCCCTACCTCCCGTTGCTGGCGGCCGGGGCTGCGCTGTCCGCGAACCTGCTGCAGTCGCACTCTTCGGCGCTGACCGACCTCGTGCTTGGCATCGGCCTCGTCTCCATGGTGTTGACCCGGCAGTTCCTGGCGATGATCGACAACCAGCGGCTGCTGACGGCCCTGGCCGAGGCAGGCGGCCAGCTGGAGCACCAAGCCACGCACGACGCACTCACCGGTCTGCCGAACAGGACGTTGTTCTCGAACCGGCTCGATCGTGCCCTGTTCGCGTCTTCGGCCAACGTCGATGTCCTTTTCTGCGACCTGGACAACTTCAAGGACGTCAACGACGAGCTCGGCCACGAAGCCGGCGACCTCCTGCTGAAGATCGTCGCCGACCGTCTTCTGGAATGCGTGCGCGCGGGCGACACCGTGGCTCGGCTCGGAGGCGACGAGTTCGCGATCCTGCTCGAGGACTGCCTCGATGCACGGGAGGTGGCTGACCGGATCGTCACCTCCATGCAAACCAAGGCCGAGGTCCTGGGCCGGCCGGTCCGCACCTCGATCAGCGTCGGTGTCGCACGCCACGAAGGTGCACCACTCCCGGCCAGCGTCGGGACCCACCGGCTCAACACCCTCGACGTCGCGGCCAGCGAAGCACGCGCGGAACGGCAAGCCACAGCAGCACTCCTGATCAGGCTGGCCGACACCGCGATGTACGCCGCGAAGAGCGCCGGCAAGGGCCGAGCCGCAGTCCTCGAAGCCGACCCGATCCTCACTCCCGTGGGGACCTAGGCCACTACTGAGCGAGCGGCCGGATCCGGCCGCCGGCCTCGTCCGGCGGCTCGACACGCGCAGACCGGGCGCGGGCGGCAACGTCGTCTGGGAACGGCGCCGAGCCGCGCCCGACCACGTGCACGCCGAGGACCTCCTCGGTGGCCCGCAGCCGGCCGTCGACCCAGAGCTCGTGCCAGATCCACAGCAGCTTGCCGGTGGCGCCGATCACCGACGAGCGCACCTCGAGGTCGCTGCCGGCGGCGACCTCGTCGAGGTACCGGACATGCGCCTCCACCGTGTAGAGCGAGGCGTCGTTGGCCTCGCGGTACTCCTGGTCCAGCCCGACCATGTCCATGACGGCGTCGGTGGCGTGCCCGAAGACCAGCACGTAGTAGGGCTCGGACAGGTGGCCGTTGTAGTCGATCCAGGCTTCCTGTACAGGCTCCCGCCAAACGACCGGCTCGGTGCTCACCCGCGACCCATCAGGTCCTGCCCAGCGCGCGCAGGACAGCGATCACGCCCCGGTCCCGCTCGGCCACGAGGTCGTCGATGCTGCGGCCGTCCGCCTCCCGCTCGCAGCCGTCGACGACGGCGTCGCGAAGCTCGGGCGTCAGCTCGGCCGCGACGAGCCGGGTCCACGGGGACTGCAGCGACGGGCCGAAATGGTCGAGCATGTGGGCCATGCCGCCCTGGCCGCCGGCGAGGTGGAAGGTCAGCATCGGGCCCTGGACCGGCCACCGCAGCCCGGGGCCGTCGGTGATGGACAGGTCGATCTGCTCGACGGTGGCCTCACCGGCAGCGACCATGTGCAGCGCCTCGCGCCACAGCGCCTCCTGAAGCCGGTTGGCGATGAAGCCCGGCACCTCCCGGTCCATGGTGATCACGGACTTGCCGGCGTGCCGGAAGAAGTCCGACGCCCAGGCGACCGTCTCGGGCGAGGTCGCGGTGCCGCCAACCACCTCGACCAGCGGGATGAGGTACGGCGGGTTGAACGGGTGTCCGACCACGGTGCGCTCGGGGTGGGCGCACTTCGTCTGCATCTCGCTCATGCCGTAGCCGGACGTGGACGACGAGATCACCACGTCGACCGGTGTCGCCGCGTCGATGTCGGCCAGCAGAGTGCGCTTGAGATCAAGGTCCTCGGGGGCGCTCTCCTGGACGAAGTCCGCCTGCGCGCAGGCGGCGGCCAGGTCGTGCTCGACGGTGAGGTTGTCGATGCTCGCGCCGTCGGACAGGCCGAGCTCGGTCAGCGCCGGCCAGGCGGCGGCGACCAGGTGGCGCAGCCGCGCCTCGGCGTTCTCGGCCGGGTCCCAGGCCACCACGCGGTAGCCGCGGGCGAGGAAGTAGGCCACCCATCCCCCGCCGATGACGCCGGCGCCGATGCAGGTGACAGTGCGGACGTCCTCGGGACGAGCCCGGGTCATCGGGGCTTGAGCGCGAGGATCTCGCGCCCCTCGTCGGGGGTGGCGACATGCGCACCCATGGCCTCCACGATCGACTTGGCCCGCTCGACGAGCTGGGCGTTGGTCGCCTTCACGCCCTTGCTCAGGTAGAGGTTGTCCTCCAGCCCGACCCGGACGTGCCCGCCGAGCAGCACCGACTGGGCCACCCACGGCATCTGCATCGGCCCGAGCGCGAACGACGCCCACACCGCGTCCTCCGGGAGCTGGTTGACCATGGCGGCCAGCGTCAGCGGGTCGGCCGGGGCGCCGTAAGGGATGCCCATGCAGAGCTGGTACATCGCCGGGGCGTCGATGAGCCCCTCCTCGACCAGCGTCCTGGCGAACCACAGGTGACCGGTGTCGAAGATCTCCATCTCGCAACGGACGCCGAGCTCCTGGATCTTCTTGGCCCCCTCGCGCAGCATGTCCGGGGTGCTGACGTAGACCAGGCTGCCCTCGCCGAAGTTGAGGCTGCCGCAGTCGAGCGTGCAGATGTCCGGGAGCAGCTCCTCCACGTGAGGAAGCCGGTCGACGCCGCTCACCAGGTCGGTGCCGTCCACGAAGGTCGTCGGATTGTGCGGGTCGAGCATGAGGTCGCCACCCATGCCGGCGGTGGTGTTGATGATGACGTCGACGTCCGAGGCCCGGATCCGCTCCACGACCTCGCGGTAGAGCGCGACCTCGCGCGAGCCCTTGCCGGTCTGGGGGTCGCGGACGTGGATGTGCACGATGGTGGCGCCCGCGCGCGCCGCGGCGATGCCGGACTCGGCGATCTGCTCCGGGGTCACCGGGACGTGCTCGGAGCGGCCGACGGTGTCGCCGGCCCCCGTCAGCGCGCAGGTGATCATGACGTTGCGGTTCACGGTGCGGACTCCTTCTGTGGATGGGGAGGAACTGCGGCCTCGAGCAGCGCGTGGAGGCCCAGGTAGCTGAGGTCGCGGGCCTGGCGGTCCACCAGGAAGTCGTCGTACGGCCACTGCGAGGTCTTCACGACGACGGCACCAGTGCTCCGGTCGGCGCACGCGAACTGGCCGCGGCTTCCGTCGGCGGTCACCCGGCGGCCGGTGCCGTCCATCGGCCACCAGTGGTAGCCGAAGCCGGCGTGGGTGGTGATGCTGCTCGGCAGCCTGCCGACCGCCAGGAACGGGTACGACGGTCGGGCAGCCGCCTGGACCCAGTCCGGGTCCAGCAGCGACTCGCCGCGATCGTTGGCGCCGGCGACCGCCAGCAGGGCCACGCGGACCCAGTCGCGGGCGGTGGCGGCCAGGCCGCCGCCGGCCATCGCGACTCCGACGCCGTCGACGGCAACGTAGGCATCGCGGGTGCAGCCGAGATCCGCCCACAGGCGTGCGGCGTCGTCGGCGTAGTCACGGCCGGTGGCCCGCTCGCGCACCCAGTCGAGGACCTGCGAGTCGGCGGTGCAGTAGCTGAACCGGGTGCCAGGGGCTACGCCGGGCCGCACCTCACGCAGCAGCGCGCGCGACTCCGTGCCCGCGGCGGCGAAACAACCCAGCAGCCTCGAGGCCAGGCTGTCGGGGTCGCGGTGGTCCTCGACCCAGTCGACGCCGGTGGTCATCGTGAGGACGTCCCGAACGCGGGTGCCGTCGTAGCCGCTGTCGGACAGCTCGGGCACGTGATCGGTCACCGGGTCGGCCAGCGCCAGGGCACCGTCCCGGACCGCGCGCCCGACGAGGTGCGCAAGCACCGACTTGGTCATCGACGCACCGAGGAAGAGCGTGTCCGCACTCAGCCCGTCGGCGTACCACTCGTGCACGACCGAGCCGCCGTGGAGGAGCAGCAACGACGTCGTCGACGTCTCCTTCAGCCACTCTTCGAGCCCGAAGACCCGGCCCGCGCCAACTACGTCAACCGCCAGGGCGCGGGGCGTCGACGTCAGCGCGCGGCCGTCGACGGCCGGCACGCGGGCGTGGCTCCAGCCTGGCTCATGTTGCGGGTCGGTGAACATCAGCGTCCCGAGCCGGGACCCCACGGTGGAAATGGCCAACTTCGTCAGTCGATCCTCGGGCTGTTGGACAGCAGCTTGCGGGTGTAGTCCTCCTGGGGCGTCTCCATGACCCGGACCACCGATCCGGCCTCGACGACCTTGCCCGCCTGCAGGATCTCGACCCGGGCCGCGATCGACCGGACCAGGGCAAGGTTGTGCGTCACGAAGAGCATGCTGATGCCGCGGTCCTGCCGCAGCCCCTCGAGCAGCTCCACGATCGCGCCCTGCACCGAGACGTCCAGCGCCGAGGTGATCTCGTCGCAGACCATCACGTCGGGCTCGGCGGCCAGCGCCCGCGCGATCGCGACGCGCTGCCGCTCGCCGCCGGAGAGCCGGCTGGCCTGGTAGTGCAGCATCCCGGACCCGAGCGCCACTTGCTCCATGAGCTCGAGCACGCGTTCGGTGGCCTGCTTGCCCTTGGCGAGGCCGAAGAGCTCCATCGGCCGCTTGATGATCTGCTCGATCGTCAGGCGTGGGTTCAGCGACAGATAGGGGTTCTGGAAGATGTACTGGACCCGCCGGCGGTCCTCTGCGCTGCGCTGGCGAGCGCCCTTGGCCAGCTCGCGGCCCTCGAACGAGATGGTGCCGGTCCATTCCTTGTGCAGCCCGCCGACCGAGCGGGAGATGGTGGTCTTGCCGCTGCCGGACTCGCCGACCAGAGCCACCACCTCGCCCTTGGCCACGTCGAAGGTGACGTCGTGGACGACCTGCTTGCGGCCGTAGAAGACGTTGAGCCCGTCGACCGAGAGGATGACCTCGCGCTTCCGGTCTGGGTCGGCGTCGGGCACCGTGCCGCGGTGAATGTCCCAGGTCCCGATCTCCTCGACCCGGATGCACCGCACCTCGTGGTCGGGGGCGATGGTGCGCAGCTCCGGCACCTGCTGGCGGCACTCGTCGACGGCGAACGAGCACCGGTCGTTGAAGCGGCAGCCGTCCGGCCGCGCACCGGGCGCCGGGGTGCGGCCCGGGATGCCCTTCAGGGCTCGGGCCTGGCTCAGGTGCGGGATCGAGTCGAGCAGGGCTCGCGTGTAGGGGTGCGCCGGGTTGGCGAAGATCGTGTCCCTGGGGCCGAGCTCGGCGATCTGTCCGGCGTACATCACCGCCACCCGGTCGGCGATGTTGGCAACCACCGCGAGGTCGTGGGTGACGTAGAGCGCGCTGACCCCGTGGGCGCGGCACAGCTCCGCCATGGTGTCGAGCACCATCTTCTGGGTTGTCACGTCGAGGCCGGTGGTCGGCTCGTCGAGGACCAGCACCTTGGGCTTCGGCAGGAACGCCATCGCGAGTGCGACGCGCTGCACCTGGCCGCCCGAGAGCTGGTGGGCGTAGCGCTTGAGGAACTCGTCGTCGTTGGGCAACCCGACCTCGGCCAGCCCGTCGCGGGCGCCCTGTAGCCGGGACTCGGAGGTGCCGATGCCACGCAGCTCGAGCAGCTCGACGATCTGCTTGCCGATGCGGATGCTCGGGTTCAGCGCGGAGGCGGGGTCCTGCGGGACGTAGGCGATCTCCTCGCCGCGCAGCTGTCGCACCTCCTTCCAGGGCAGCTTGAGGACATCGCGGTCCTCGATGAGCACCTTGCCGGACGAGATGACCGCGCCGGCCCGGGCGTAGCCGAGCAGCGAGGTGCCGACGGTGGTCTTGCCGGAGCCGGACTCGCCGACCAGGCCGACCACCTCGCCGGGCCTCAGGACCAGGTCGATGTCGTCGACGACGTCGACGGGTCGCCCGGTGAGAGTGACCCCGAGGTCCTCGACGATCAAGCCGCCTGTGGGAGTCACCCGGTGATCCGCGGCGGGGGTTGTGGTGGCCATGTCAGTCGTCGCCCTTCTGGCTGGCCTGCGCGAGTCCATCGGCCATCAGGTTGGTGGCGATGGTGAAGATGGCGATGACCAGCACCGGGGCCACCACGGCCCACGGCTGGGTGGGGAGGCCGAGCCGGTTCTCGTTCAGCATCTGGCCCCAGTTGGCCGCACCCGGGTCGGCCGCGAAGCCCAGGAAGCCGAGGGCGGCCACCAGGCCGATCGAGTAGGTGAGCCGCAGCCCGGCCTCCGCAAGCAGCGGGCCGGTCATGTTGGGCAGCACCTCGGCGACGATCACCCGCGAGCGCTTCTCGCCGAGCGCTTCGGCAGCGACCACGAAGTCGCGCGACACGATTCCGAGGGCGACACCCCGCGCGACGCGGGCCACGCGCGGCGCGTGCGAGGCGCCGACCAGCACGACGATGGCCCACGACGCCGGGTTCTGCAGGGCGGTCAGCACGACCAGCGCCAGCAGGATCTGCGGGAAGGCCAGCAGCACGTCGTTGAGGCGCATGATCACCTCGTCCCACCAGCCGCCGCTGTAGGCCGCCACGACGCCGATGAGGATGCCGACGACCATGCCCAGCGCGGTGGCGAGCACGGAGATCACCAGGATCTCCTGACCGCCGTACATGACCCGGCTCAGCACGTCCTGGCCGAGGTAGTCGGTGCCGAAGATGCCGTCCTTGGCGTACGGCGGGCCGGCGGTCTCGTTCTCGCCGTACGGCGCGAGGAACGGCGCGACGACCGCGAACGCGACGATCAGAAGGGTGACCACGAAGCCGAAGGTGAACCGCTTCTGCTTCAAGGCCTTCCGGAAGAACGACGGAGCCGTCGAAGGAGTCGTCGTGGCACTCATGAGGAGATCGCCGTCCTCGCTCGTGGGGTCAGCAGGATGGAGAGCAGGTCTGCCACCAGGTTCACGACGACGTAGACCGCGGCGATGATCATGCTGAGCAGCTGCACCATCGGCACGTCGTGGTTGCGGACCGAGTCGACCAGCTGACGGCCGACTCCGGGGTAGTTGAACAGCGTCTCGACCAGCACCACGCCGCCGGCCAGCCAGGCGAGCTGGAGCGCGATGACCTGGATGCCGGGGACGATGGCGTTGAGCAGCGCGTGCTTGCGCATCACGACCGGCTCGGGGACGCCCTTGAGCCGGGCCAGCTCGACGTAGTCGCTGTCGAGCACCTCAAGGAGCGTCGCGCGCACGATGCGTGAGACGTACGGCGACACCGCGATCACCAGGGTGGCCACGGGGAGCACCATCCCCTTCGGGCTGTCCCACGGATGGCCGTCCGGTGAGCTCAGCGTGACCGCCGGGAACCAGTGGAAGACCGAGGTCGAGAAGACGGACACCAGCAGGATGCCGGTGACGAACTCAGGCACGCCCGCCAGCGCCAGCAGGATCGTCTGGATGACGGTGTCGGGACGCTTGCGCCGGTAGTGCGAGGAGATCATCGCGATGCCGAAGGCCAGCGGGATCATCACCAGGGCGGAGAGCAGCACCAGGACCAGCGTGTTGACCACGCTGTCGGAGACCTGCCCCCACACCGGCAGCTGGTTGGCCAGCGAGGTGCCGGGGTCACCGGTGAGCAGCCCACCCAGCCAGTCGAAGTACCTGGTGATGAGGGAGTCCCCGACGCCCAGCTGAGCTTCGAGCTGCTCGCGCCGGGCGACGTTGGAGTCGTAGTCGCGCCCGAGGATCGCCCGCACCGGGTCCCCGAGGGCGGCGGTGGCCAGGAAGACCAGGATCGAGACCAGCCACAGGGTGAAGACGGCCAGGCCCAGCCGGCGCACGAGCCACAGCGCCCACGCCGTGCCGCCGGAGGCGCCCCGAGGAGGTGCGACCTCCTCGAGCGGATCAGGGAGTGTCGCGACCTGGGTCATTACGAGACCGACACCTTGTTGAACTTGTAGTTGCCGAGCGGGAGGTACTTGCTGCCCTCCAGGCCCTTCACGTTGGCTGCGTAGCCGTCGACCTGCTGGCGGAAGCCCCAGATGATCAGGCCACCCTCGTTGTACTCGATCTCCTGGGCCTGGTGGAGCAGATCCTTGCGCTTGGCCTCATCGAGCTCCTGGGCCGCTGAGTTGACCAGGTCGCGATGCTCCTGGTTGTCCCAGTGCGTCTCGTTGTAGGTGCCACCCTCGTTCGGCGGGAACGTGCCGACCACGGCCTGCGGGATGTAGTTGCGGGTGTTCCAGAAGTCTTGGGCGAACGCGTAGGTCAGGTAGTCGTCGTCGTAGAACTCGGTCTTCTTCGTGACCTTGACCTCGACCCCGGCCGCCTTTGCCTGCTCGGCGAAGAGGTTCGCGGCGGGTACGGCGACCGAGCCGATGCCGTCGCCGGTGAACAGCTCGACCTGGAGCCCGTCCTGGCCGGCCTGGCTCAGCAGCGACTTGGCCTGGTCGATGTCCTGCTCGCGCTGCGGAAGGTCGCTGGCGTAGTCGACGTCAAGCGGTGCGTACATGTCGTTGCCCAGCGTCCCGTAGCCGCTCAATGTCTGGTCGATCATCGCCTGGCGGTCGACGATCAGCCGCATCGCCTGCCGGACCCGGACGTCGTCGAACGGGGCGGCGTCCACGCGCATCGTGAACGGCACCCAGGCGCCGCCCTCGGCGACCAGCACGCCGCCGCCGGCCCCCTCGATGGTCTCGATCAAGTTGTACGGCAGGTTGTCCAGGGTCTGGATCTGGTTGGCCTGGAGGGCGGTGACCTTGGCGTTGTCGTCGGCGAAGTCCTGGATCTGGAGCTCGTCGACGAACGCCGCGTCGCCCCAGTAGCCGGCGTACTTCGTGAACGTCGAGGTCTTGCCGGCCTCGAAGGACTTGTAGGCGAAGGCGCCGGTGCCGATCGGGTTGGTGGGGTCGAACTCCCCGCCCGGGATGATGCCGAGCGTGTACTCCGCGAGCAGGGTGTCGAGGATCGCGTAGGGCGTGTTGAGGACCAGCTGGAGCGTCTTGTCGTCGAGCACCTTGCTCGACTGGAAGTCGATGATCGTGGACAGCTGGCCGCCCGCCGAGAGCGGCTCGTCCGGGTTGGCCACGCGCTGGATGCTCTTCCAGGCATCGTCGGCGGTGACCGGCTGACCGTTGTGGAAGGTGACGCCCTGGCGCATCGTGACGGTCCAGGTGATGGCGTCCGCGGACGCCTCGACGGACTCGGCGAGGGCGGGCTCGAGCTCGTAGTTGTTGTTCCAGAAGAGCAGCGGCTCGAAGAGGTTGTTGCACCGCGCGATGTCGGCAGCGGTCACCGGCTGGTGCGGGTCCAGGGTGTCCTTGCTGCCGCCACCCGTGGCGCCGTGAATCAGGATGCCGCCGCTGCCCTGCGGGCCGCCGCCCCCACCGCCCCCGCCGCCACCGTCGTCACCGCCACACGCGGACAGGAAGCTGCCGCCCGCGACGGCAGCAGCGCCGATGCCGGAGTACTTGAGCAGTTGCCGCCGAGAGAAACCAAAGCTGTTGGGAGGCTGGTTCACTTCGTGACTCCTCTGATTCACTATCCGAACAAGGGCCTGTGGTTAGGCAACATAAAGTGGACCGGAGACCGGGTCAATGGTTAGACGGGAGGGTTTGCGTGGCGTCTCGTCATACGCAACAAGTTGTGTCTGGCGCAACGGGGGTGTCTCGCGACTCCGGTTACGTCCAGTCCGTCGAGCGGGCGGCCGCCCTCCTCCGCGCCGTCGCGTCGGCGTCCGGCCCCGCGGCCACAGCCACCGCCCTCGCCCTGACGGTCGGGCTGAACCGCACCACGACGTGGCGGCTCCTGTCGACGCTCGAACACCAGCGACTGGTCAGTCTCGACCGCGTGACCGGGCGCTACTCACTGGGCTTCGGTCTCATCGACCTGGCCGGTCAGGCCGGCGACGCCTCACTCGCCCGTGCGTCGCGCGCGGTGCTGCAGCGGATCGCCTCGCAGACAGGTGAGACGGCGGCCTTGGCGGTCATGCGCGACGGCGCGCTGACCTACGTCGCCGAGGCCGACGCCGGCGCGATCGTCTCGGTCACCTGGCAGGGCCGGCCGGTCTCGCTGCACGCGACGTCGACCGGCAAGGTGCTGCTGGCGTTCTCCGGGCCCGACGAGGTCCGCGAGCTCCTGAGCCTGTCGCGCGGTGGCCGGCTGCAGCGCTTCACCTCGGCGACGATCACCTCTCGCGTCGCGCTCACAGACGAGCTCGCGCAGACCCGTGAGCGTGGGTTCTCCGTGTGCCGGGGCGAGTTCGAGGAGTCGGCCTGGGGTGTGTCCGCGCCGGTGCTCGACGTCGCCGGACGCCCCGTCGCGGTCCTCAGCATCTGGGGACCGCCCGAGCGGATCACCGCCGAGCGGTTCGACACCCTCGGCGACCTGGCCGTCGCCGGTGCCCGGGAGCTTGCGAGTCGCTGACTGAACCGAAGCGCGCGAGCGAAGCGAGCGTGGGCAATTTTTACTGGTGCGTCATGTGCGCGCGGACTCGCTCTTCGACGGCGACGGCCTCGGAGACCGGTCCGAGGTCGAAGCGGACTCGGTGGATCAGCCCCTCGAACCGGTTGCGGACCGGCAGGTAGTCGTCCACGACCGGGGTGCCGCGGTCGACCCCGACGTTGAAGGTCTCGTCGAACGAGAAGTAGTACGCCGTGGTGACCGGGATCCGTCCCGAGCCGACCCGAGTCTCGTCGACCTCCAGCGTCACCGCGGCACCGCTGCCGGGCGGACCACCGTCGTAGTCGAACCGGACCACCAGGTCGTGGCGGCCGGGCGCCATCGGCTTACCTCCGCGGACCACGGTCAGGTCGCGGCCGACGAAGTTGTAGGCGTAGTGCGGGACGCCTCCGACGACGTAGAGCGACCACCCACCGAACCGCCCGCCCTGCGCCACCACCACGCCGTTGGTGCCGGTGACCACCTCGAGGTCGGCGGTGATCACGTGCGAGCGGTTCTTGACGTTGGGGGCCGCCTCCTCGGTGAGCCGGCCGACTCGAGGTCCGAAGGACTGCGTGGTCCGCCCCAGGTGCAGGTCGAGCCGGCCGGCCACCTCGGGGTTCTCGCGCTCGGTCACCCGGTCGTCGAGGGGGAACACGTGGTGCTTCTCCGCCTCCCGCCGGAACAGCTCCTGCAGCTCCCGCAGCCGGTCGGGGTGCTCCTCGGCGAGGTCACGGGCCTGGCTCCAGTCGTCCGAGTGGTCGTAGAGCTCCCAGACGTCCTCGTCGAAGGGGCGCTTGGGGGTGTCCACCATCTCCCACGGGATGCCGTGGCGGGTCACCGCCGTCCAGCCCTCGTGGTAGATGCCGCGGTTTCCGATCATCTCGAAGTACTGCGTGGTGTGCCGGTCCGCCGCCTCCGCGTCGTCGAAGGTGTAGCGCAGGCTGGTGCCCTCGATCGGCTGCTGCTCGACGCCGCCGACCACCTCGGGCTCAGGCAGCCCGGTGGCCTCGAGGATCGTCGGCAGTACGTCGATGACGTGGTGCCACTGGTGGCGGATCTCGCCGCGGGCGGCGATCCCGTCGCCCCAGCGCACGATCATCCCGTCGCGGGTGCCGCCGAGGTGCGCGACCTGCTTGGTCCAGGGGTACGGCGTGTTCATCGCGAGCGCCCAGCCGGCCGGATACATGCCGAACGTCGTGGCGTCGCCAAGGGTGTCGAGCCGGGCCGCCATGTCCGCGGTGTCGTCCTGGATGCCGTGACCGACGAGGTGCTCTCGGAAGGTGCCGCGCGGGCCGCCCTCGCCGGACGCTCCGTTGTCGCCGAGCAGGTAGAAGAACAGCGTGTTGTCGAGGACGCCCATGTCCTCCAGGGCGTCGACGAACCGGCCGACCTGGACGTCGGCGTGCTCGGCGAAGCCGGCGTAGGTCTCCATGAAGCGGGCGGCGACCCGCTTCTCGGTCTCGTCGAGCTCGTCCCAGCGCGGGACCCCCTCGGCCCACGGGGCGAGCTCGGTCGACTCGGGCACGATGCCAAGCTCCTTCTGCCGCGCCAGGGTCTGCTCGCGCTGAGCGTCCCATCCGGCGTCGAACCGCCCGGCGTACTTCTCCCGCCACTCCGGCGCGACATGGAACGGCGCATGCGTCGCGCCCAGAGCGACGTAGGTGAAGAACGGGCGCTCGGGCGTGATCGCCTGCTGGTTCTCCACCCAGGAGATCGCGTTGTCGATCAAGTCCTCGGAGAGGTGGTAGCCGTCCTCCGGGAGCCGGTCCGGCTCGATCGCGTAGCGGCCCTGATAGAGCTGCGGGTACCAGTGGTTCATCTCCGCGGCCATGAACCCGTAGAAGAAGTCGAAGCCCTCGCCCATCGGCCAGCGCGGGAATGGCCCCGACGGGCTCACCTCCACCGGCGGGGTCTGGTGCCACTTGCCGACGGCAGCGGTGCAGTAGCCGTTGCCACTGAGGATCTGCGCGATCGTCGCCGCGCTGGCCGGTCGGTAGCCGTGGTAGCCGGGCTCCGGCGTCGACATCTCGCTGGTGACGCCCATCCCGACCGAGTGGTGGTTGCGGCCCGTCATCAGTGCCTGCCGGGTCGGCGAGCACAGCGGGGTCACGTGGAACCGGCCGTAGCGCAGTCCCTCGGCCGCGAGCCGCTCCGCGGTCGGCATCTCGCACGGGCCGCCGTACGCCGTGGACGCACCGAAGCCCATGTCGTCGAGGAGCACGACCACCACGTTCGGAGCGCCCGGGACCGCCTGCACCGGACGGATCGGCCGGGTGGTGGTGTCGACGTCGAGTGGCAGCCGCGTGCGGTCGGTCTGGCCAAGCTGCTCTGTCACGGCTCGGATCCTCGCACGCCGGTTCAACGACCCTTCCAGACCGGCTTCCGCTTCTCGGCGAACGCCTTGAACCCCTCGAGGCCGTCCTCGGAGGTGTAGAGCTTCTCGACCGTCGGAAGCGTGCTGGTCGTGACCAGGTCCATCGCCTCCTGGAACCGCAGCGACTCCGCCACCCGGGCCGTCTCCTTGATCGCGGCGAAGACGAGAGGCGGGCCGGAGGCGAGCAGCCGCGCGGTCTCCCAGGCGCGGGCCCGGACCGACTCGTCGTCGGGCAGCACCTCGTTGACGACGCCCCAGCGCGCCGCCTCCGAGGCGGACATCCAACGTCCGGTCAGGAGCAGCTCCATGGCGACGTGGTAGGGCATCCGCTTGGGCAGCTTGATCGACGCCGCGTCCGCAAGGGTGCCGGCGTTGATCTCCGGCAGGCCGAACTGGGTGTCCTCCGAGGCGTAGATCAGGTCGCACGCCAGGGCCAGCTCGAAGCCGCCCCCCATCGCCAGGCCGTGTACGGCGGCGATGACCGGCTTGTTGAGGTCCGGCAGCTCCTGGAGGCCGCCGAAGCCACCGACCCCGTAGTCCCCGTCCACCGGGTCGCCGTCGGCCGCGGCCTTGAGGTCCCAGCCCGCGCAGAAGAACTTGTCGCCCGCGGTGCGCACGATCGCCACCCGGAGGTCGGGGTCGTCGCGGAAGTCCGCGAAGACCTGGCCCATCTCGCGGCTGGTCGCCAGGTCGATGGCATTGGCCTTCGGCCGGTCCAGGGTCACCTCGAGGATGCCGTCCTCGACTCGGGTCTGCAGTGCCTGATTCTGGGCATCGCTCACGTCAGGCTCCCAACGGCCGCAGCAGCGACCGGCTGATGATGTGTCGCTGGATCTCGGACGTCCCGTCCCAGATCCGCTCGATGCGCGCGTCGCGCCAGATCCGCTCCAAAGGCAGCTCGTCCATCAGGCCCATGCCGCCGTGGATCTGGATGGCCTCGTCGGCGACCATCGCCAACATCTCGGTCGCCTTGAGCTTGGCCATGGCGATGTCGGAGTCCGTGGCCGTGCCCTGGTCGTACTTCCACGCGGCGTGCAGGGTCATCAGCTCGGCCGCCCGCAGCTCGGTCGCCATGTCGGCCAGCTTGAAGCCGACCCCCTGGAACTTCCCGATCGGCTGGCCGAACTGCTCCCGGCTCGCCGCATGCCGGACCGACAGGTCGAGCGCCCGCTCGGCTCGTCCGAGGCACGTCGCGGCGACCTGGAGACGGGTCGAGCCGAGCCAGGTGCCGGCCAGCTCGAAGCCCTTGCCCTCCTCGCCGAGCAGCGCATCGTCGCCCACGCGCACGTCGTCGAAGTCGAGGATCGAGTTCGTGTAGCCGCGGTGCGACACGTTGCGGTAGCCGTCGTGCACCGCCAGGCCGGGGGTGTCGAGGTCGACCAGGAACGTCGACATCGCCGGGCGTCCCGCGTCGTCGGACCCGGTCACGGCCACCAGGATCACGAAGTCGGCCTCGTCGGCGTGGCTGATGAAGTGCTTGGTCCCCTTGATCCGCCAGCCGTCGCCATCGCGGGTGGCCTTCGTCCGCATCGCCCGCATGTCGGAGCCGGCGCCCGGCTCGGTCATCGCCAGGCAGTCGATCTTCTCGCCGCGGACGCACGGGTACAGGTAGCGCTCGCGCTGCGCTTCGGTGCCGGCCAGCAGGATGTTGGACGGTCGCGCGACGCAGGTGTAGTGCAGCGCGTAGTTGGCCTTACCGAGCTCCTTCTCGAACAGCACCCACGTCACCGTGTCGAGACCGGCGCCGCCGACATCCTCGGGCATGTTGGCCGCGTAGAGACCGGCGGCCAGGGCCTTCGCGCGGATCTGGTCGGCCAGCTCGGGACGCAGCACGCCCGTGCGCTCGACCTCCTCCTCGTGCGGGTAGAGCTCGCGCTCGACGAACGCGCGGGTCACCTCCACGATGCTGCGCTGCTCGTCGGTCAGGCCGAAGTCCATCTCGATCTCTCTCTTAGTTGGCCAGGGCCGCCGCGGCGGCGTCGCGGCCGGTGCGGACGGCGCCCTCCATGTAGCCGGCGACCCACTGGTCGGACCCGCAGACGTAGAACGGCGGCTCGTGGGTGCCGTGCAGGGGCCCGACGGCCTCGACGTCACCGGGCTGCCAGTTGGTGACGTAGCCCTGCGTCCACGGGTCGGTGCCCCAGAGCCGGGTCCAGGTCTGCAGGGGCATCGCGGCCTCGGGCCCGAACAGCTCCGCGATCTGCGCGAGCGCCTCACGCGTGCGGGTGTCGGGGTCGGTCGCCAGAAACGACGCGAAGCGCTCCGGCGGCACCAGCGCGGAGAGGACTCCCTCCTGCTGCGGCCAGGTCGAGCCGAGCACGCCCTCGCTCTCGGACAGGGCGTTCTGGCCGCGGTCGCGCCAGAACGGCCGGTCGTACGCCGCCACGAACTTGGCCGCCAGAGCGTGCCGCTGGCGTCGCAGGGACGTGAGCCTGGCCTCGCTGACGCCGGTGATCTCGACGTCGCGAGCGGGTCCTGATGGCACCGCGATCAGGACCGCGTCGGCAAGCAGCTCCTCGCCCTCGTGCGTGGTCACCACGCTCGATCGGCCCACCTGGATCCGGCGCACCGGCGTCGACAGGCGGACGTCGTGCAGTCCCTCGGCCATCCTGAGCGCGACGGTCGCGGACCCCTCGGCGACGCGCTGGCTCTCCCACTCGGCGACGTCGTAGGCAGCAGTCCCGCCGCCGACCGCCTGCTTGCGGGCGTAGGCGAACATGCTCTGCCGCTCGATCGAACCGTCCGACAGGCTCAGGTGCACCAGGTCCATGGCCCGCAGGACGGCGGCCGTCGCGCCCGCCTCCCGCAGGAAGTCGCCGACGCTGAGCCGGTCCAGCCGGTGCAGCTCGGGGTGCGAGGAGGGGTCGGCAGGGTCGATCGAGGAGACCAGCTTCTCCAGGACACCCTCAACCTCCTCGTGCGCGGCCCGGTCGGCATCGGAATACCAGGACGGCCAGTCGCCGATCGACAACGTCTCAGGGAGCTGGCGGGTGAGCTCGCCCGGCTCCGCGACGTACGACGGGACGAGCGTGAGGCCAAGCTCCTCGACGAGCCCGAGGTAGCTGGTGTGCGCGTTGCCCACCACCTCCCCACCGAGCTGGACGCGTCGGCCGTCGGCGAGCTCGACCTGCTCGACCCGCCCGCCGACCCGGGGCCTGGCCTCCAAGACTGTGACCTGCGCTCCCCCGGCCTCGAGGTCGCGGGCCGCGGCCAGGCCGGCCAGGCCGGCGCCCACGACGACGAGGTCGGGACGACTCACTTGAGCACCACCGTGTGCTCAGGCAGCCAGCCCATCTCGACCTGGTCGCCGGGGATCCACCGGTCCTCGGTCCGCATCCGCGGGAGGTTCTGCTCCAGGACGGTGAGGCTGAGGTCGGGCGTGATCGAGACGACGTGCTGGGTGGTGGCGCCGTGGTAGACGGTTGACAGGATCGTGCCGGGCAGCCGGAACATCTGGGAGGTGAGGTCGCTGAGCCAGATCTTCTCGGGGCGGACCGCGACGCTGACGGCGTCGCCCTCTGCCGAGCCCTGGTGTCCCGGGGCCGGGATCGAGACTGTCGGGGCGATCGTCACGCAGCCGCTGGACCACGTGCCGCTCATCAGGTTGCTGGTGCCGATGAAGCCGGCCGCGAAGACCGAGGTCGGATGCTCGTAGACGTCCTCGGGCGTGCCGCACTGCTCGATCACGCCTTCGTTCATGATCGCGACCCGGTCGCTCATGCTGAGGGCCTCGTCCTGGTCGTGGGTGACGAACAGGAAGGTGATGCCGACCTCGCGCTGGATCGCCTTGAGCTCGGCCTGCATCGCGCGCCGCAGCTTGAGGTCGAGCGCGGCGAGGGGCTCGTCGAGCAGCAGCACCTTGGGCTGGTTGATGAGGGCGCGGGCGAGCGCGACGCGCTGTCGCTGACCGCCGGACAGCCGGCTCGGCTTCTCCTTGCCGCGTTCGCCGAGCTCGACCAGCTCGAGCATTTCGGAGACGCGCCGGTCGCGCGTGCGCTTGTCGAGACCCCGGCGGCGCAGGCCGAAGCCGACGTTGCCGCGGACGTCGAGGTGCTCGAACAGGGCGTAGCTCTGGAAGACCGTGTTGACGTCGCGCTTGTGCGGGGGCGTGCTGGTGACGTCCTCACCGCCGACAAGGACCGTGCCGGAGGTCGGGTCACTGAAGCCGGCGATCATCCGCAGAGTGGTGGTCTTGCCGCAGCCCGACGGGCCCAGCAGGGAGAAGAACTCCCCACTCGCGATGTCGAGGTCGAGGGCGTCGACGACGGTCGAGCCGCCGAACACCTTGGTCAGGCCACGGAGCGAGACCGAGGGCGTCGTCGCGGGCGTGGTGTCGGTGTGCGTGCTCAACGGCGCTGTGCTCATTTCTGGCCTCCGGTGATCAGGTCCAGGCTGGACGTCCCGCGGTAGAAGAGGCGGGGAAGGGTCAGGGCGGCCACGATCAGCAGGGCCGAGCCGATCAGCATCAGGGTGCCGATCGCGTTGATGGCGGGTGAGATCCCGAAGCGGATCGACGAGTAGACCCGCACCGGCAGGGGCTGGGGGTCGACGCCGGTGGTGAAGAACGCCAGCACGAAGTCGTCGAAGACGAGCGCGAAGACAAGCAACCCCGCGCCGATCAGGGCCGGGACGAGGGTCGGCAGGATGACCAGGCGCAGCGCATGGAACGGCGTACAGCCCAGGTCGCGGGCGGCCTCCTCGACCTCCAACGAGACGCCGGCGAGCCGACCGCGCACGATCACCGTCACGTAGGCGATCGAGAACGTGACCTCCGCGAGGATGACCGTGGTCATCGAGAGCTTGAGTCCGACTCCGGTGAAGAGCAGCAGCGCGGCCACCCCGGTCACGATCTCGGGGGTGACCAGTGGCAGCAGGGTGACCGCCCCGATGACCCGCCCTCGGCGGGACCGGACCCGCTCGAGGCCGAGTGCCAACATCGTCCCGAGCACGAGCGAGCCGAGGGTCGCGACGGTGGCGATCTGGAGGCTGGCCACCAGGGAGTCGAGCAGCGCGTCGTTGTGGACGAGGTCGTCGTACCAGCGCATGCTGAACCCGGAGAACGTGGACAGCGACTTCTTGTCGTTGAAGCTGAACAACGCCACGGCCATGATCGGCAGGTAGAGCCAGGCGAAGAACACCACCGTCACCACCACGGCGAACAGCGGCTTCCGCTCCAGCTTGCCGGTGCGCCCCATCACAGCTCACGCGCCTGGGTCGAGGTGGCGCGGAGGTAGACGACCATCAGCACGGTCAGCGCGGCCATCAGGCCCACGGTCAGCGCGGAGCCGAGCGGCCAGTTCTGGCCCTCCATGAACTGCTGCTGGACGAGGTTGCCGATCATGTAGGTGCTGGCACCGCCCAGCAGCTGCGCGCTGACGAAGTCGCCGAGCGCCGGCAGGAACACCAGCAGCATGCCGCCGTACAGACCGGGTCGAGTGGCGGGCAGGGTCACGCTGAAGAACGTGCGGACCGGGCCGTGGTAGAGGTCCTTGCCGGCCTCGATCAGCGACACGTCGAGCCGCTCGAGGGACGCGTAGATCGGCAGGATCATGAAGACCACGAAGCCGTAGACCAGACCACCGACGACCGCGTACGGCGTGTTGAGGAACGTGAGCCCGTCGCCCAGGCCGGACCCGCGCAGGCCGCTGTTGACCAGGCCGTCGTCGGAGAGCAGCGCCTTCCAGGCGTACATCCGGATCAGGTAGCTGGCGAAGAACGGCACCACGATCGCGGCGATGAGCGCGTTCTTGTAGCGGCCCCCGTGCAGGGCGATGGCGTAGGCCACCGGGTAGGCGATCAGCACCGAGATGGCCACCGTGGCGAGCGCGTAGACCAGGGAGCGGAGGAGCAGCTCGAAGTAGACCTCGTTCCAGAGCGCGCGGTAGTTGGCGGTGCTGGTGGCGAACACCGGGAAGCCGTCGTTGGTGGTGCGTCCGAACGAGAGCAGGACGACGATCACGATGCTGGAGACGAAGAACGTCACCATCCACGCGGTCGGCAGCGCGAGCAGCGCCCCCCAGAGCGAGGTCCGCTGCGCGGACCGCGGGGCTCGCCTCGCGGCGGGTTCGACCACAGCCACGCCTAGCTCGCCTTCACTTCGGTCCACATCGCCGCACGGCGCTGGGTCTCGTCGGTCCCGAGCAGGCGGAAGACGTCCTCGTTCTCGAGGTCGGAGATCTCGACGTTGCAGGCCGGCACGTCCTTGGCGAGCTCGGCGAAGGCCGGAAGGGCGTCCTTCACGGGGAACGGGTAGTAGAGGTAGCCCATGTTCTTGATGGCGTTCTCGGGGCGGAGCAGGTAGTCGATGAACACCATCGCGGTGCCGGGGTGCTGGGCGTTGGTCGGGATCGCGTAGGTGTCGGAGTTGATCGGCGTCCCCTCGCGCGGAGCCTCGAAGTCGAACATGGTGGGGTCCTCGGCCAGCCCCTGCTGCAGGTAGAGGAAGTCCCCGCTCCACATGTGGTGCACCCATGCGTCGCCCCCCTCCATGTTGTTGACGTCGTCGGAGGAGTAGGCGCGGAGGTACTCCTTCTGGCTGATCAGCAGCTTCTTCATCTCGTCGAGCTCCGAAGCCTTCGCGGTGTTGACGTCGTAGTCCAGGAGCAGCGCGGCCATGGCCAGCGCCTCGTCCGTGTCGTCGAGGGTGAAGACCCGGCCGCGGGCCTCGTCGTTCCAGAGGTCCTCCCAGCTGCCGGTCATCGACGACACCTTGTCGGTGCGCCAGCCGATGCCTGTCTTGTAGACGGTGAACGGGATCGACACCTGCGACCCGGCGTCGTACCACGGCTCGTTGAAGTAGGACCCGGAGTAGAAGACCTGGTCGGCGTTCTGCAGCTGGTCCGGGTCGATGGAGCGGAGCTTGCCCTCGCGGCGCAGCTTGACGACCCACTTGGCGATCGGGAAGACGATGTCGTACTGGTTGCCCGCGGCCAGCTTGGCGTACATGCCCTCCATCGAGTCGTAGTTGGACTCGATGACCTTGACGCCGTACTCCTCCTGGAAGCCCTTGACGACCTTCGGGTGGAGGTAGTCGGCCCAATTGAAGTAGACGAGGTCGCCGTCGATCTCGGCCTTCGCCGACGGCGGTAGCGGGGCGTCGGTGGGGGCGTCGTCGCGAATGTAGGCACAGCCGCTGAGCGCGAACGACGCCGCCAGTCCTCCGGTCAGGAGGCCCCGCCTCGAGGGCCGGGCGGAGCCGAGAGAGACGCGCGCGGTCACGCCTCGGCCCCGGCTTCGAACGCTGCCGGCGGCGGGAGCGGACCGTCGTGGCCGACCAGGATGCCGACGGTGGAGGTGATGGCGGCGCGCGCCTCCTCGAGTCCGAGGTTGGGGTCCCCAGCCAGGACCCGCCCGCCGAGTCCGTCGGTGAGGGCCACCGCCGTCTCGGCCAGCGTCCTCGGGTCGAGCGCGGTCTCGAAGACGCCGGCGGCGAGGCCCTCTCTGACGATGTCGGCCACGGTGGCGTAGAGCGTCTCGTAGAGCTCGGCTCCGACCTTGGCGAGGTGCGGGTTGCGGATGCACAACAGGGCCAGTTCCTGCCAGAGGAGCCACTCGTGCGCGAGTCGCTCGTCGCTGGGCAGGCACCGGTCGAGGAAGGACGACAGCCGCGCGGCGGGGCCCACGCCGGCGCCCGCCATGGCACGCCGGTTGAGCTCCATCGAGACTCCGTGCGAATAGGTCAGCACCTCGCCGAAGAGGAGCTCCTTGGTGTCGAAGTGGTAGTGCAGCAGGCCGGCCGACACACCCGCGGCGCGGGCGATCGAGGCCATCCGGACCTGGGCCAGACCGTCGCGGACGATGCAGTCGGCGGCGGCGGCGAGGATGCGCTGGCGCGCGTCCGCGGCCGCCTGCTCGCGCTGGGTGGGCCGGCTCTCCGCACGTGCTGCGTTGTCAGCCATCCGGCACCCACCTTGCTTGACTGTTCAGTCAGTCAGTGATGCTAGGGTCGCCCCGGTGAGGCGTCAAGGGCCGTCGGCCGCGTCGTCAGGACGGGATCCGGACCCGCTCGATGCCCTGTTCGCACCACGGACGGTCGCCATCGTCGGTGCCAGCTCCGACTCCGCCAAGTGGGGCCACATCCTCGCCCAGCGGGCGCTCGCATCGCCGGCCGATCGCACGGTGCTGCTCGTCAACCGGAACGGCGGCGAGGTGCTCGGCCACCCGACCTACCCGTCCGCCAGGGCCGCCGCCACCGCGCACGAGCGGACCGTCGACCTGGCCGTGGTGTGCGTGCCGGCCAGCGGCTTCGTGGCCTCGGTGACCGACGCCGTCGCGGCCGGTGCCCGGGCGATCGTCGCGATCACTGCGGGGCTTTCGGAGGCGGGCCCTGAAGGGGCCCGGCTCGAGGCCGAGGCGCTCGCGATCGCGCGCGGCGCCGGCGCGGTGCTGGTCGGTCCCAACTGCCTCGGGATCGTCGACACCACGACCGGGCTCCAGCTGGCCCACGCGGTCCTCCCTGCCGGCGACGTGGCCGTGCTCAGCCAGAGCGGCAACCTGGTCCTCGACCTCGCCGGACTCCTGGCCGACCGCGGGCTGGGCGTGTCGCGGTTCGTCTCGCTCGGCAACCAGGCGGACCTCGGGGTCGTCGACCTCCTGCACGCCTGCGTCGACCACGAGGGAACCCGGGCGGTCGCGGTCTACACCGAGGACGTCATCGACGGCCGCGCGTTCCTCGACGCCGCCCGGGCGCTGCGCGACGCGGGCAAGCCGCTGGTCCTGCTGGCTCCTGGGCGGACCGAGGCGGCGGTGCGCACGGCGGCCTCCCACACCGGCTCGCTGACCAGCTCTTCGATGGTGATCGATGCCGCGTGCGCGGCGGTGGGTGCGCACCGGGTGGACCACCCGACCCAGATGGCCGACCTGCTTGTCGGCCTGCGCGTCCCGCGGCGGATGCCCGGCCGCCGGACCGCGATCATCACCGACGGGGGCGGGCACGGGGCGGTGGCCGCCGACGCGCTCGCCGCGGCCGGGCTGCGCACCCCGGTGCTGACCGCCCCGGTCACCACCCAGCTCGAGGCTGCGCTCTGGGCGCAGGCGACCGTCACCAATCCTGTCGACCTCGCCGGCGCCGGTGAGAAGGACGTCGCGAGCTATGCCCGGGGAGTCCAGACCCTGCTCGCGTCCGACCAGGTCGACGGCGTACTGCTGACGGGCTTCTTCGGCGGCTACTCGACCGAGCAGTCCAACCTCACCGGGCCGGAGCTGGCCGCGGCCCACCAGATGGCCGACGCGGTCGCGGAACAGGACAAGCCACTCGTCGTGCAGACGATCTACCCGGACAGCCCGGCCAGCCAGGTGCTGCGGGCCGTCGGCATCCCGGTGCACCGGGACGTCGATCGCGCGTGCACGGTGCTGGCCGGCCTCGTCGCGCCGGCCTCGGCCGGTCTCGCCGAGAGGCTCCCGGTCCATGCGCCGCCCGTCACCGACACGTCGTACGACGCGGCGCGGGCGCTGTTCGGTGACTCAGGCGTCGCCTTCCCGGTCGCCGTGTCGGTCACCGACGCCGCCGGGCTGGAGGCCGCGCTCGATGCTGTGCCCTTCCCCGTCGTGCTCAAGGCGACGGGCCGGCAGCACAAGTCCGAGGGCGGCGGTGTCGTCGTCGGCCTCGCCGACCGGGACCAGGTGCGGGCGGCGTACGCCGACGTGGTCACGCGGCTGGCACCGCCGGCCGTCTCCGTCGAATCCCAGGCCGTCCTCGCTGACGGCGTCGAGCTGATCGTGGGCAGCGTGCGGGACCCGAAGTTCGGCTCGGTCGTCATGGTCGGCCTCGGCGGTGTCTTCACCGAGGTGCTCGACGACACCGCCTGTGCCATCGCACCGGTGTCGGTCGACGCCGCTCGGGAGCTCCTGCTGTCCCTGCAGGGCGCTCCGGTGCTCCTCGGTGCGCGGGGACGGGCGCCCGTCGACCTGGTCGCGCTGGCCGAGGTGGTCGCTTGCGTCTCGCGGCTGGCGGCCGCCCACCCCGAGCTCGTCGAGCTGGAGCTCAACCCCGTGCTGGCCGGTCCCGCGGGAGTCCTCGCGCTGGATGCGCGCGTCGTACTCGGCTGACGATCAGACGGTCTCGACGTCGCGCAGGTAGCGCTTGTCGAACTCGTAGACCCAGCCGTCCTTGGCCGGGAAGACACCGTGCTCGAACGCCCGTGACGTCACGCCGCGCTGGACGCGCACGCACGCGTCGTTGTCCTGCTGAGTCACCCGCTCGTTGAACTCGATGACAGGCGATGGGTCGAAGTCCGGGTCCTCGAGTGCTTCTGGGCTGAAGAGGTACTCCGTCACGAGTCGGCAGCTCTGCGGGCCGGTCGGGAACACCGCGGTGGCCAGGCAGCTGGACCCGTCGACGTCGAGGAACATCGTGGGGTAGACCATCGCGCCGTAGTAGGACTCCGGGTCACTCCCCGAACCTCCTGACCCCTGGAACCCCGGCAGCAGCGGCAGCCGCAGCCGCGGGTCGTCGACGATCGCCGTCCGCCCGTCGGCCAGGGACACCCCACCGTCCTCGCGACCGCTCTCGAAGATGTTGCCCTTCTTGTACGCCGGCACGACGGCCACCAGCTCGGGGTGGATCGTCGGGCAGTGCAGGCACTCGTTGTAGTTCTCGAGCACGATCTTCCAGTTGGCCTGCACCTCATTGGTGGTGACGTGCGCGATGCGCAGGTCGGCCAGGCCGTGCTTGGCCATGCTCAGCGGGTCGTCCTGCTGGTCGGCGAGATGCTCGAGCAGCGGCCGAGGCTCCTCGCGGGACAGGTTGACGAAGACGAACCCCTCCCACACGTCGACGTGGACCGGCCAGAGTGAGGTCGACGAGCGGTCGATCTCGTCCTTCTCGATCATCGGCGTGGTCACCAGCGTCCCGTCCAGGGCGTAGCCCCACGCGTGGTAGGGGCAGCGCAGGTGGGTGCGCACCTCCCCCTGCTCGTCGTCGCAAATGCGGGAGCCGCGGTGCCGGCAGACGTTGTAGAAGGCGCGGATCCGCTCGTCCTTGCCACGGACGAGCAGGACGCTCTCGCCGGCGATCTCCACCCGCAGCCACGCCCCGGGCTTCGCGACCCGTTCGGCTCGTGCCGCGTAGATCCAGTTGCGGTAGAACACCCGCTCCGTGTCGACGGCGTAGGTCTCGTCGGAGTGGTACGCCGGCCCCGGCAACGTCCTCCGGATCTCACTGACCATTCGCTAACTGTACAGTCAGTCAGTTGCTCGTGTCATGGGTCGAGTGCCGTCGCGTCGGAGTCCGGTCCCCTCGACGGCGGACCCCACCCCAGGCACTTGGGCACGGTGCCCAACGGGGTCTGTGCAGTGCAGGCCACGGTGCGCGGCGGTGCCGGTGGCAGTGCCCGATAGGTATTGCCAACGCGAACGGCGCCGGCGCGGCCGTCACGGCGGCGGCCAGGTAGGCGCCAACGTGAGCAGCGCCGGAGGCACCAACGGCGGCTGCGGCGGCAACGGCGGCCAGGCCGCCGCACCAGGGCGATCACCGGACCGGTCGTCTCGTGGTGGGCGTGCTCAAGCCCTCGGGGTGCCGTTACACAGGGGTTGGTCAGATCGCCTTCGGTTGGCCCAGCGCTGCCCCGGACACGCGGGGAGGGTCCCGACCGTTGGACGGCCGAGACCCTCCCGACGTGAGGTCCGTACGGCGTCAGTGGACCTTCACGGCGAACGTCTGGAGGGCGTTCGGCAGGGTGTCGAGGCCGACACCGACGACCCGCAGGTCACGGGACCCCTTGGCATTCAGAATGACTTCGAGGTCGTACGTCCCCTTGCTGGAGGTCAGCTCCCGTGCCCCTGGGAGGTTCTTCCAGGTGCCGTTCGGCTGCTTCGCCTGGACCTTGACGACCTCTTCCCCGGCGGGCTTGCCGCCCTCGGTGAACATGCCGGAGACGTGAAATGCCTGACCGGAGGCCGGGGTCGCGTCGGACACGTGCGCGGAGATGACGGCCTGCGGTCCACCGCTGGCGGTGTCCGTGGCGAACGCGGCGCCTGCGGTTGCGCCGAGCGCCGTCACGGGGATGGCGACGAGCATGGCGACGGCAGCGAACTTCTTGTTGATCATGGTGGTTCCTCTTTCGTTTCTTCGAGTTGGTTGCGCCGGGTTTCTGTACCGGCGGAAGATGTCTATCCGCCCGGGCGGCCCCGGCACCCCCTGCGAAGTCCGCAGTTCTGACGTCGCAGGCACCTGTGAGTTCTGGACAGGTGGCCGATGGCTGTCCCCCGATCGGAGGACGCGCCCGTCCCCTGTCGAACCGCGTCGTCGGGGGACGGCGCGGACGCTCGCACGGCGGGAGGGTGGTCGGCACCGGGAGCGATCGGCTTCCCACGACAGCACTCACAGGAGACAGCACATGAACGCCATCGAGAACGTCGGCATCGTCGCGCTGACGACGTACGCCGTCTACAAGCAGACCCGCGTGAGCGAGGTCCGCGACAAGGGCCGCTTCAAGCTCGCCGCGCCGCTTCGGTGAGGTGCTCGTCGTGATTGCCATGATGGTCGCCGTCCAGGCCGAGATCGTCCGCGACCGCGCCAGGTCGCTGACCCGCCGCGCCGACGCCGACCACAGCTCGATCCGCCACGAGCTCGCGTCCACCTCCGCTCGCAACGCCGATCGCTAGGCTGCTGACGGCACGACGGGAGGCGGCCGCGTGGAGCAGTCACCGGGTCATCGGACCATCGCGTCCGGGGCGGGACGAGCGACGAGCGCTCGCCTGTCGCGCGTCGTTGTGGTCGATGACCACGAGTTCTTCCGTGACGGGTTGATCCGCGGACTTCAGCAGAGTGGCTACCTCACGGTGGTCGGTGAGGGCGCCACCGGTCGCGAAGGGCTCGCGCTGATTCGGGAGGAGCGGCCAGACGTCGCGGTCGTCGACTACCAGATGCCCGACCTCGACGGCCTCGACGTCGTGCACGCGGTCGTCCGCGACGGCCTGCCGACCCGCGTGCTCCTCCTCTCGGCGCTCACCGACGGTCCGGTGGTCTACCGTGCCCTCGAGGAGGGCGCCGCCGGCTACCTGTCGAAGGACTCCCGCCGCGCGGAGATCGTCGACGCCGTACGCCGGGTCGCGAAGGGCGAGACGGTCGTGCCAGCCGAGCTCGCGGCGGGGCTCGCCGCCCAGATTCGCCAGCACGCGCTGTCCGGCCCGACGCTCAGCGAACGGGAGCAGCAGGTGCTGGCGGGGTTCGCCCGGGGTCAGTCGATACCTCAGATCGCCGCCGAGCTCTTCCTCGGCGCCAGCACCGTGAAGACCCACACCCAGCGGCTCTACGAGAAGCTCGGTGTCTCGGACCGCGCCGCCGCGGTCGCGGAGGGCATGCGGCGCGGTCTGCTCGAATGAGAGGACTTCTCGCGAAGCTCAGCCCCGTCCCCGACGTGGCCGCCGGCCCGGTGCGCGACCTGCTCCTCGAGCACTTCTATCGCGGTGCCCGGATCCAGCGCGTGCTCCGGCTCGCACTCGTCGCCTTCTTCGTCGTGACCCTGCTCGTGATCCCACCCGGCGACGGGCAGGCGCTGTCCTGGGTCATCGTGCTCTGCTACCTGGTGTGGGCCGTGGTCGTCGGCCTGCTCGTCAGCCAGGCGACCGAGGAGGTCGCGCCGTACGTCTGGCTCGCACTGATCTTCGACGTCCTGGCCACCTGCTCGCTGACGGTGGTCGCCGACGCGTCGGCCGAGCAGGCCTGGACGGCGTTCGTCATCGTCAACGGCTTCTTCCTCCTCCCCATCATCGCCACGGCCCAGCTCAGCCCGCTGGTGTGCGGGGGCGTCTCGACGCTGGCCGTGGTCACCTACCTGGCGTCCAGCGCGGCGACGCACCACGAGGGCACCGAGACGTGGTCGGCGCTCGTGCTGCGCGCCGGTCTGCTGGGCGTGCTCGGGCTCGGGTGCGTCCTGCTCTCCTTGGTCCAGCGCCACCGGGTCCTCGCCATCAGCGCCTTGGCGACCGACCGCTCACGGCTGGTCGACGAGCTGGTCGAGGTTGAGGAGCGGGAGCGCCAGGCGCTGGCCGAGCACCTCCACGACGGTGCACTCCAGTACGTCCTCGCCGCACGCCACGACCTCGAGGATGTCGCAACCGAGCAGGCAGCGGCCGAACGGGTCGACCATGCGCTGGGCGAGGCCATCCGGATGCTGCGGTCCACCCTCACTCAGCTGCACCCGGTCGTCCTGCAGGAGGCCGGCCTGCTGCCGGCACTGCGGGACCTCACCCAGGACGTCGGCCGCCGCGGACGGCTCGACGTGCAGCTGGTCGCCGACGGCTGGACGGACCCGACACCTACTCCGGTCGACCAGCTCCTCCTCGGTACCGCCCGCGAGCTGTTGACCAACGTCGTCAAGCACGCCCATGCCGGCTCCGCCGTGGTGGACCTGTCGCAGCAGGTGCTCCCGGACCTGCGTCGGGTCGCGCGCCTCGTCGTGACCGACGACGGCCACGGCCTCGCCGCCGCAGATCTGGGCGATCGGCTGCGCGCGGGGCACCTCGGGCTCGCGTCCCGCAGGATCCACGTCGAGGCCGCGGGCGGCCACCTCGACATCGGCCCGGCGCTGCCACGCGGCACTCGGGTGGAGGTCGTTCTTCCGCTGGCGGACTGAGGAGACGCAGAAACGGCCGACGGGGCGCAGGTCGTCCTGCGCCCCGTCGGCCGTGGCTGCGGCGGTCTCGCCGAAGGGCGACTCAGCGGTTGCCCGACATCTGGTTGTTGCCGGAGATCAGCAACCGGCTCAGAGCGGACTGCGTCGCCGGCGTGAGCTGGCCGGTCATCGGCAGGTCCGCGTCGCGCTGCAGGTAGCTGATCGCCTGGTGCACCGCGGGGCTGTCAAAGCCGTTGATCGGGCCCTGGTAGTAGTTGAGCTGGGCCAGCTGAGTCTGGAGCAGCCGGATCGTCGGCGACGGCGCGACCGCGGGAGCCGGGGTCGGAGTCGGCGTCGGGGTCGGCGTCGGGGTCGGCGTCGGGGTCGGCGTCGGGGTCGGGACGACGGCCGGGTGGACGTCACTGTGCGTCTGCTGGTGATCCGGTGTGCTGCTCGCGTTCGCGGTCGAGGAGCCACCCAGCCCCAGGACGAGCGCCGTGACCAGGCCCGCGGCTGCGAGTCCGGCTGCGCCGATCGAGGTGTAGAGGGCGGCGCGGCTGCCCCGCTGCCGGGGTGCGCCGCTCGGAGCTTGGTACGGCGCCTGGTAGGGGTTGTCGAGGTTCGCGTTCGGGTCGTTGCTCATGTTCGTGTTCATCGTTGTGCTTTCTCGTGATCGTCGGCGGCTCGGTGCCGCCTGTGACCACGACGTTCCTCTCGGACGCGCCGTTCCGCCGTCCCCCGTCCGGCCGATGTACCGGCGGACCTCGTGGTCCCCCGATCGGAGGACTCGGAGGCCAGCAAGCCGGCGCCGCACCGTGCGAGACTGAAGCATGCTGCACTGGCAGCTGGAGCAGCTCGGGACCATCGACAGGGCGATCCACTCTGCCGCTGCCGGTACCCCGACCGTGCTCCTGGTGGAGGGAGATCCGGGCACAGGCAAGTCGTCTGCGCTCGATGAGCTGAGCCTGCGCGCGACCGGCTTCACAACGCTCGAGGCCGGCGCCTTCGAGAGCGCGTCCGACTATCCGTTCGGTGTGCTCGAGCAGTGGGGGGTCCGGCATCAGCCGGGCGGTCCGACCGTTCCGCACGTCGGCGCGCAGCTGATCAACGAGGTGCTCGACCAGAGGTCGGAGAGCCCGGTACTGCTGCGGCTAGACGACCTTCAGTGGGCCGACCCCGAGTCGATCGAGGCACTCGTGTGGATGCTCCAGCGCGCCCAGGGCGACCGGGTGCTCGTGGCCCTCTCCAGCCGGCCACTCGCTCCCGACCTGCTCCCGGGGTGGCAGCGGTGGGCGTCTGTGCGCGGACACGTGAGTCGGCTCCCGCTGAGCGGTCTCGACCTCCAGCAGGCAATCTCGCTCGTCAACGAGGTCCAGCCCGAGCTCGCGGAGTCAGCGGTCCGCGACCTCTGGGAACACACCGACGGGAACCCCTCCTACCTCACCGCGATGCTCGCCGAGTACGACGCCGCCGAGCTGCTTCGGCTGAGACGGCTGCCGGCGCCGCGCGCGTTCAGCGAAGGTGTCCGTTCCCGGCTGGCACGCGTGCCGGACGACGCCCTCGCACTGCTACGGGCCACCGCTGTGCTGGGCCGCGACTGGAGCTCGCTCATCGACGTCGGCCAGCTCGCCGAGACGCGGCACCCCGGTGACGTCGCTCAGCCGCTGATTGACGACGGTCTGCTGCGCAGGCGCGACCTCGACGCCGGCACGGCCGTGCGTATGGCACAGCCTATGCTGCACGCCGCCGTCTACGACCAGACGCCGCTCGCCGAGCGCCGCCGCCTGCACGCCCGGGCAGCCACCCTGGTGACCGACCGGGACGAGGTCCTCACCCACCGGATCGCCTCGGTAGAGCAGTACGACGACGCCCTCGCGACCGAGCTCGACGCCTGGGCCGCCGAGCTGCACGAGTTCCGCCTGCACCGGGCCGCCGCGCGTTACCTGCGCTCGGCGAGTTGGCTGTCCAGCGACACGGTCCACCGGGAGGGCCGCTGGCTCGAGTCGCTCTACGAGAGCGTCCTCGCGCAGGACACGGCCGCGGTGCGCGCCGTGGCTCCGGAGGTCGAGGATGCCCGCGACCTGGCCCGTCGTGACCTGGTCCTCGGCGCCCTCGCGACGTTCGAGGACGACAACCACGAGGCGATCTACTGGTTCACCAAGCAGCTCTCCGACGACGAGTCCGAGGGCCGCGCCGAGCCCGCCACCCAGTACCGCATCGAGGTGATCCTGGCCTGGGCGCGCATCCAGGCGGGCGAGCCGACCGAACTGGTGGCCCGCGGCCTCGCCCGCGCCGGCGGGGTGGACTCCGACGACAAGACCGTCGACAACGCGCTGCAGGCCTGGCGCCTGGCGGCCGAGGGGCTGGTCGCGCTCCGCACGCGGCCCACCCAGGAGCTGCTGGACCAGCTCGCGGACCTCCAGGACAACCCGGTCGCCGTACCGTGGCCGGACCGCTTCCGTCTCTCCTGGCGCGGGGACCTGCGGGCGACCCTCGGCCTGATCCGCGGCGCCATCGGCGACCTCGACCACGTCCTGGGCATGGTCGACGAGGGCGGCCTCGAGGCCGCCGCTCCGCACCACCAGGCGCTGCTCGGCCTGTCGTACTGGCTGAACGGCGACTGGGGCCGCGCGAGCGTGCACCTCCGGCTCGCCCAGGAGCTCGGGCCCTCGCTGTCCCCGGTCGCCGTTGCTCTCGCGCCGCTCATCGAGATCGGCGCGGGCTCGCTCGCCGCGGCGGATGAGCTCATCGCGAGAGCCGAGGATCTCTTGGCGCCGAACCCGTGGGTCGAGTGTGTCGAGCACCTACAGGTCGCGCGCGTCGCCCGGCGGCACGCCGACCCGAGCTCGGCCGCCCGGTCCTCGGAATACGACGGCATGCGCAACCGCGTGTCCGCCCTGGCGAGTGGCCACGAGTCCACCAACCCCGTCTGGCTGGCGCACGCCGCCCTGGCGGCCTGCTGGGCCGACGAGCTCGAGGACGCCGAGACCCTCCTGCTGCTGATGACCACGACCTGCTCGAGCGGTGCGCCGTGGATCCCGGCCATGGCGCACTGGGTCCGGGGTCTGGTCGCAGAGCAGCGCGGTCACGACCGCTTGGCCCTCAACCACCTCGCCTCAGCCACGAGCGACAGCACCAACGACCTGCCGTTCTACCGAGCCCACATGCTGACCGACCACGCACGCCTCGCACTCGCGGCCGGCGAGCCGGCCGTGGCCGACCAGTGCCGCGGCCAGGCACTCGACCTCTACACACGCCTCGGCGCCGAGGGGTACGCCGACCGGGTGGGCACCGCCCACCAGGCCTCGCAGCCTCGACCCAAGGGGGTCCTGCACCACCTCGGGCTGACCGATCGCGAGCAGGACGTGCTGAGCCTCCTCGCGTCCGGGCTGAGCTATGCGCAGATCGCCCGGGACCTGTTCGTCAGCCAGAGCACGGTGAGCTATCACCTCTCGAACATCTACCGGAAGGCGCAGGTCACCTCGCGTCACCAGCTCACCGAGCTGGTCAGGGGCGAGCCTGCCTGACCAGGCCAGGCCCTAGGAGAAATACACAGGTCTGCCCGGTTGGACAGGACTGCACATTTCGCAGGGGGTGCTGACCCCTCCCGAGACCGTAGAACTTCCTCTCGAGCGCTTCACCAGGGAGCACCCGAGCAGAGGAACCCCGGATGGACACCCACCGGCAGCCAGGCCCGCGCCGCACCCCGCCGTACTTCGCGGCGGTTGGACTCGTCGCTGTCTCCCTTGCCGTCGTCGGCACATTGCTGACGGCCCCAGCCCACGCCCGCCAAACGACCACGCCGACCGCGCGACCGACCGCCGCGTCGTTCGTCGTCGCCTGACCGGGACGGAGCACCCATCATGGCCGGCACCTCACTCGACCGCGGTCGACTCGTCTTCCCCGCGATGATCCTCGCCGTCTCGATGTCCTTCATCGACCAGACCATCGTGGCCATCGCCTCCCCCACCCTGCAGCGCGACCTCCACCTGACCGCGACCCAGGGTCAGTGGACGGTCAACGCCTACACGGTGGCCCTCGCGGCAGCCTTCGCCCTCGGCGGCAAGCTCGCCGACACCCTGGGCCGGCGCCGCATGGCGCTGATCGGGGTGATCGGCTTCGCTGTTGCCTCCGCGCTGTGCGGAGCGACCCCCTCGGGTGCGGCTGCCGAGGCCTGGCTGATCACCGCCCGCGTGGCCCAGGGTGCCTTCGCCGCCTTGCTGGTGCCGGCCGCGATCACCACGGTCTACGCCACCACCTCCCTCGCGAAGCGAGGCCGCTCGATGGCCGCCTTCTTCGGGCTGGCCGGAGCGTTCACCGCCCTCGGTCCCGTCGTGGGCAGCTACCTGTTGAACTGGTCCTGGCGCGCCATCTTCTTCGTCAACGTCCCGGTCGCCGTCGCCGCCGTCGCGCTCATCCTCCTCGCTGACATCCCACCGAACCGGCAGCGCCTGCCGATCGACTGGGCCGGCGCCACCTTGATCGCCGCGGCGATGGGCGCGAGTGTCGTCGGTTTCGCACAGTCGTCGACCTGGGGCTGGACCAGCCTCACGACCTGGGCGTGCCTGGTCGCGGGCGCCGGCTTCCTCGTGTCGTTCGTGCTCGTCGAGCAGGTGGTTCCACACCCCCTGGTCGACCTGCGGATCTTCGCCTCGCGTGGTTTCCGCGTCGACTGCGGCGCTGTCTTCTTCGCCGTTGCGGCGTTCATCCCGGTCTCCTACTTCCTGAGCATGTACGCCGACCTGTCGCTCGGACTGAGCCCCGGCGGCGCCAACACCCTGCTGCTGATCTTCTTCGCCGGGTTCCTGGCTGCTGCCCAGCTCGGAGGCCGGATCTTCGACGCCCGCGGGGCGAAGCCGGCGATCTTGCTGGGGTGCGCCGTCGCAGCTGCCGGGCTCGTCTGGTGGGCGACCGTGGTCACGAGCCTGCAGGACTCCTGGGCGCACCGGCTGCCGATCTTCGTCGCCGGCGCAGGCATCGGCCTGCTCATCGGCCCATCGGGCGCCGACGCCGTCAGCAGGTCCGGGCGCTCGTCGTACGGCGAGGTCACGGGCGTGAGCCAGACCGTGCGCAACTACGGAGCCGCGCTCAGCTTCGCGATCCTCGGCACGCTCATGACCCACGTCTTCACGGCGCGGTTCACGGACTCACTCGTCGCCCTCGGAGTGCCGCGGTCGCGGGCCGCCGACCTCGCTGCGAGCTCCGCGGCCGGTACGGCGCCCAGTGACGCGTCCGTCCCGGCGTCGATGCGCACCGCTGTGGAGCACGCGGTAGCGCACGACTTCGCGGTCGGAATGCAGGCCGTTCTCCTGGGCATGGCCGCCGCCCTGGCGATCGCCTTCGTCATCGCACTCCGGCACCCGGGTGACCGGGCCGCTCAGGCGACGGTGCCGGTCCCCGCCACCGCGGCCGCGGCCTGATGGTGACGCGATGAGGCACCCACACCAGTGGTCAATCGTCAACCTCACCGTGGTTGGCCAACCCAACCGCGCCGGCCACAGCGAGGGCGAAGCCCACCGCACCCACCCAGCCCCAGCCCGGTCGAGGCTGGTCACCCAGGAGGAGCACGCCGACGAGGGCGGGGCCGATCGTCTCGCCCACGACCACCGGAGCCGTGGCCTGCATGACCGACCCCCGCTGCAGGGCGATGGAGTACGCGAGCACCGCGACGACGCCGGCCAGGCCCAGGGCCCAGGTCGCCGGACTGCGCAGCACGGTCTCGACCGAGAGGTCGGCGGGCAGCATGCGCGCAGCGACGGCCGTGGCGCCGTAGGCGAGGCCGGCGACCGCCCCGAGCATCGCGGCGCTTCGGACACCCGAGAGCCGGGCGGCGGGCAGGGCGGCCAGCGCCAGCAGGACCGCGACGATGAGGACACCGCGGATCTCGGCGGTGCTGGCCTCGACCGACCGGTCCTCGGTCGCGGACGCGGCGACCAGCACCAGACCGAGGATCACGACGGTCAGAGCGATCCGGTCCCGGCGGCTGAGCGGCATGCGGAGGAAGACGGCACCGAGGACCGCCGTGATGGCCAGGAAGCTCGCAAGCACGGCCTGCACGACGAAGAGCGGCAGCAAGCGCACGGCAACCAGCGACAGGCCGAAGCCCACGACGTCGAGCCCCAGGCCTACGACGTACAGCCACGACCCGAGCAGCCTCGCCAGGAGTCGCACGTCCAGGCCCTCGACGCGGTGAGCGCGCCGCGCAGCGACCGCCTGCAGCACCGACCCCACGCCATAGCAGAGGGCGGCCGCGAACGCGGTCAGGAGCCCGGGCAGCACGCGCCGACGCTAGCGGACCGGCTCGATGCCGGATTCTTCGCGCTCTCGGGGCTCCTCGCCGTCTGGTATGCGATCGCACTGCTCCGCGACGGGGTCCGGCCGGGCTGGCCGGCCCTGCTGCTGGTGGTGTTCTGGGTCTACTTCACCTATCTCCTCCTGCCGCGGCTCCACCGGATCCTGACCCGCCTCTACCTGCCCGGCTACTTCATGGGCCGCACGCGCACCAGCGACGGCCTGCTGGGTGACCCCGTGAACCTGGCCCTGCGCGGGACGGAGGGCCAGCTGCATGAGGCGATGAACGCCGCGCTGTGGACGCGCGCTGATCAGCTCGACCTTCGCAGCGGGCTCGCCATCGTGCGGAGCACGCTGCGCCGCCGGGGCTACGCATCTGCACCCGTCAGCCCGTTGCACCTCTTCGACAGACGCCAGGACTTCGCCTACGAGCGGCAGGTCGCAGGCACGCCGGCGCGTCGCCACCACGTGCGCTTCTGGCGCTGCCCCGAGGGCTGGCTGCTGCCGGGAGGCTTCGCCGCCGACTGGCTGGCGGCCGCGACGTACGACCGCAGTGTCGGCATCTCGCTGTTCACCCTGCAGGTCACCCACAAGATCGAGGAGGACATCGACGTCGAGCGGGACTTCGTCGTGGCGTCCGTAACGACGGCGGAGCCCCGGGCGGCTGTCCATGTGCTCGAGCAGTTCTCGTCCGGCTATCACGCGCGCAACGGCGGCGGGGACCGAATCCGCACCGACGGCGACCTGCCGGTGGTCGACCTGCGAGACGTCCGCGCATTGGGCCCGTCGCCCGAACAGGCGCAGACCCGCTCGTTCCGCCCGACGACCATGGTCGCCGGTGCGACGATCGCCCTGCTCCGCGCTGCGGCGTACGTCGCCCTGTTCGTCGTGCTGTTCGCGGCGCCGGGCCACACGACCTTCTTCGCGGACTTCGGGCTCTCCCGGGACGACCTGGCCCAGGTCACGGCGGTGCTCGCGGCGGGGTTGGCCGTGGCGGCGTTCGTCGATGCTGCCCTGGCGCTCGCTGTCCTTGCGGGTCGCAACTGGGCGCGCATCGGCCTGATGTCGGTCTGCGCGGTCACCGCCCTCGCTGCGTTCGTCACGACCGTGGGCCACACCGGGCGACCGATCGGGCTGGGCTCCCTGCCCAGCCTGGGCGCCAGCGTGCTGGTACTCCTCGTCCTGTCGACCCCGAGCGCGCGGGCCTGGGCCGCGGAGGACCGGTCATGAGGCGGCCGGCCGACCTCGGTGCCGCCGCGCTGCTCGCCTGCGGCGGAGTCGCGGCGCTCCTCTACTCCAACTTCCTGCTGGACTGGACGCGCCGCGGGTTCGTCGGGATGGACGACATCGTCAGCCGTCTGGAAGCGCCCGGCGAGCCACACGCAATGCTCCTTCGGACAACCGACGTCGTGTGCGCGGTCCTCGTGGTCATCCTGCTCCCGTGGGTGCGGGCGGCCCTGCCGCGCGGACCGTGGCGCGAGGTCACCGTGTGGACGACGGTCGTGTTCGCGTTCGGCGCGACCGTGGCGGCGCTCGTCCCGCCGCCCTGCGGACCCGACGTCGTCTGCGCGGTGACGCAGGCGCAGGTCGTCCACGACATCAACAGCATCGCCTCCGACGCCGCGCTGTACGTCGGCGTCGCGGCCGCCTGGCTCTCGACCCGGCGCTCCGGCCCGACCTGGTTCCGCCGCGCCGCCGCGTGGGTCTTCTGGCTCGGCGGCGTCGCCAGCAGCGCGCTCTTCGCGTACTTCAACGCCACCGGAGACCCAGCCTGGGCCCCTGGCCTGAGTCAGCGCGCCCACATCGTCTGCATCAGCGTCTGGCTCCTGTGCCTGACCGCCCTCGCGGCTCACACCCGCAGCCCTTCCGACCACCCCACCACCGAGGAGCACCACCATGTCCACACTCACTGAGCGCAGCGACGCAAGGCCGTCCGCAGTGCGGCCCGAGCCTCGCCGTAAGACCGCGACCCAGGCGACGGCAACAGAGCCGGCCGCCGAGCTCTGGCCCGACTGGATTGCGAGAGCACTCTTCCTGGCCGCGACGTTCGTCGCAGTCGTCGCGGTCGTACCAACCTGGCGCGACTTCTTCCTCGCGCCCGACGACCCGCTGTCCCTGCTCACGATCCCGGTCGTGCCGAGCCTCGTGTACGCCGCCGTGCTGCTCGTCGTGGGCGTCGCCGTCCGGCGAAGGCTGCGGGCGGCCTGGTGGATCGTGACCGCTTGGTGGCTCGTCGTGCCGGAACTCGGACGGGTGGCGACCATCGTCGCGGGAAGGCACGTCGTCCTGGCGTCGATCGGCCTCGTCCTCGTCGCAGCCGCACTCGTCCTCATGGTGCGGGCGCGGCCCGCGTTCGTCGCGCGGCACGTGGCCGGCAACGTCGGCGTTGCCGCGGCCGTGCTCGCGCTGGGCGGCGCGATAGTGCTTCTCGGCGGCGCCGCCCTGATCAGCGCCCTCGGCACGTCGCCCGGGCTCGACAGCTCGGCGGCGTACGTCTGGGGCACGATCCTCACCGACATCGGCCGGATCGACCCCCACCACGGGGTCCTCGTCCCATGGGCAGTGCGCATCGTGGTCGACCTCGCCGGGGCCGCCGTCGTGCTCACCGCAGCGGTGCTCCTCTTCCGCGCACCCAAGGACACCCGGACGCTCGAGGTCGCCGACGAGGCGCAGGTGCGGACGCTGCTCCGGGACTTCGGCGACCTCGACTCCCTCGGCTATTTCGCGACCCGGCGCGACAAGTCCGTCGTCTGGGACACGGACTCCGCGACCAGCGCACGGGCCGGCGTCTCCTACCGGGTGATCGGCTCGGTCAGCCTCGCCAGCGGCAATCCGGTTGGCGACCCCGAGCGCTGGTCCGCGGCGATCGAGAGGTGGCGGGACGACGCCCGCTCCCACGGCTGGTCGCTCGCGACGATCGGCGCCGGCAAGGCCGGGGCGCACGCGTTCGCCGAAGCCGGCCTCACGATGCTCGAGATCGGCGACGAGGCCGTCATCGACGCACGCACGTTCACGCTGAGCAACCCGGCCATGAAGCCGGTGCGCCAGTCGGTCACGCGCCTGCGGCGCCGCGGATACACCACCTCCGTCGTACGGCACGCGACGTTGAGCCATGACGACTTCGCTGCGCTCGACGAGGCCGCGAGTCACTGGCGCGGGGACGGCGGCGACGAGCGCGGCTTCTCGATGGCCCTCGGCCGCCTCACGGACCCGCTGGACGGCGCGTGCGTGCTGGTCCAGGCGTACGACGCCGAGGGCCGCCTGCGCGGCTTCCTCAGCTTCGTGCCGTGGGGACGGACGGGGCTGTCCCTGGACCTGATGCGACGGGACCCGAGTGGTGACAACGGTCTCGTCGAGCTGATGGTCGCGAGCCTCGCAGCCCAAGCGCCGACGCTCGGCGTTGGCCCGGTCTCGCTGAACTTCGCCATGTTCCGCGAGGCGTTCGAGCGCGGCGCCGAGATCGGGGCCGGCCCCGTCGCGCGGCTCTGGCGCCGCGGACTGCTGCTCGCGAGCCGGAACTGGCAGCTCGAGTCCCTCTACCGCTCCAACGCGAAATACCTGCCCGACTGGAGGCCGCGCTACCTCGGGTTCGAGCACGCCTCCGACCTACCGCGGGTCGGCGCCGCCGCCGGCTCGGCGGAGGGCTTCCTGACCCTTCCGAGCCTCGGCCGGTCGCGCGACGACGACGCCGGCTTCGACCGGGCGGACACCGAGCACGCCGCGACGGTGCTCTCGCTGGTGGTGCCTCCGCGGGACGTCGTCGCCGAGGCGGTGTCCGCCGAGCACCTGCCCCAGCAGATCCGGGTACGCCGCCGCAAGGTCGACCTGCTCCGCGAGCGGGGCGTCGACCCCTATCCCGCGACCGCGCCGCGCACCCACACGCTGGCCGAGGTGCGATTCGAGTTCCCGGACCTGGCGCCGGACACAGAGACGGACGCGACGGTCTCGGTCGTCGGGCGGGTCCTGCTCAAGCGGGACATGGGCGGGCTCGGGTTCGCCACCCTGCGCGACGGCAGCGGCGACCTCCAGGTGATGGTCGACGCCCAGCACCTGGACGCCGACGCCCTGTCCTTCTGGGAGCACGACATCGACCTCGGTGACCACGTGGCGGTCACCGGTGAGGTGGTCGCGACGCACAAGGGTGAGCTGTCAGTCCGCGCCACGTCGGTGCTGCTGACCAGCAAGTCGCTGCGGCCACTGCCCGACAAGCACAAGGGACTGTCCGACCCCGACGCGCGCGTCCGGGCTCGGTACGTCGACCTGATCGTGCGTCCCGACGCGCGCACCACGGCGTACCAGCGGGCCACGGTCGTGCGCAGCGTGCGCGACTCGTTGCATGCCCGTGGCTTCACCGAGGTGGAGACCCCGATCCTCCAGACGATCCACGGTGGCGCCAACGCCCGCCCGTTCGAGACCCACATCAACACCTACGACCTCGACCTCTACCTGCGGATCGCGACCGAGCTGCACCTCAAGCGGCTCGTCGTGGGCGGCATGGAGAAGGTGTTCGAGATCGGCCGACAGTTCCGCAACGAGGGTGCGGACTTCAAGCACAACCCGGAGTTCACGTCCCTGGAGCTCTACGAGACCTACGGCGACTACGAGACCATGCGCGTGCTCACCCAGGAGGTGATCCAGGAGGCGGCGACGGCCGTGTACGGCGCGCCCGTTGCCCGCCGACGGGACGCCTCGGGGACGATCGTCGAACACGACCTCTCCGGCGACTGGCCGGTGAAGACGATCTGCCAGGCAGTCTCCGAGGCGCTGGGCGAAGAGGTCACCGCCGACACCCCGCTGCGCGAGCTGGTCCGGCACGCGGAGCGGATCGGGCTCGAGCTCGACCTCGATCCGTCCTGGGGCTTCGTGCTCGAAGAGATCTACGGCGAGCTGTGCGAGGGGCAGACCACCACGCCGGTCTTCTACACCGACTTCCCGAAGGTCAACGCACCACTTACGCGATCACACCGCCGCGACCCCCGCCTCGCCGAGAAGTGGGACCTGGTGATGTTCGGGGCCGAGCAGGGTACGGCGTACTCCGAGCTCGTCGACCCCGTCGACCAGCGGGAGCGGCTGGTCGCCCAGTCGTTGCTCGCGGCCGCGGGTGACGCCGAAGCGATGCAGGTGGACGAGGACTTCCTGGAGGCTCTCGAGTACGGTATGCCGCCGACCGGCGGCATGGGCCTCGGCATCGACCGGCTGGTGATGAACCTGACCGGGCTGAGCATCCGCGACACCATCCTCTTCCCCTTGGTGAAGCCTCGATGAGCGCCGTGACGGCGCCGTCACCCGTCGCGCGCCGCTCGGTGGGCGGGACAGTCTCGGTCCTGACCCTCACCGGGCTCGTGGTCGGGTCGATGGTCGGCGGTGGGGTCTTCACATTGCCGTCCAGCTTCGGCGCGTCCACGGGGGTGGCGGGCGCCCTGGTGGCCTGGCTCATCACCGGCGTCGGGATGCTCACGCTTGCCCTGGTCTTCCAGCGCCTCGCCGTGCTCCGGCCCGACCTCGACAACGGCATCTACTCCTACGCGGAGGCAGGGTTCGGCCGCTACGCGGGCTTCTCGGCCGCATGGGGCTACTGGGCCAGCAACGTCGTCGGCAACGTCTTCTTCCTGACCTTCGCCATGGCGGCGCTGGGCGCGTTCCTGCCCGGTCTGGGCCAGGGCAACACCGTCCTGGCCGTTGCCGGCGCCTCCGCTTGCATCTGGCTGTGCCACCTGCTCATCGCCCGGGGGGTTCGCCAGGCTACGGCCCTGAACCGCGTGGTCACGGTCGCGAAGCTCGTGCCGATCGTGGTCTTCGTCATCGTCACGCTGGTTTCGTTCGACGCCGGAGTCTTCACGCACAACTTCTGGGGTGCGGGACCGCACTCGGCCGGCTCGCTGTTCGACCAGGTGCGCGGCACGATGCTGGTGACGACGTTCGTCTTCATCGGCATCGAGGGCGCCAGCGTCTACTCCCGGCTCGCGCGCCGGCGGGAGGACGTCGGCCGGGCCACCGTCCTCGGCTTCGTCAGCACCCTGGCGCTGTTCGCGTCCGTCACGATGGTCTCGTACGGCGTACTCCCCCAGTCGCAGCTCGCCGACGCCCACGAGCCCGCGATGGGCGCCGTCCTCGGCTCGGTCGTCGGCCCCTGGGGCTCGACGCTCGTCGACGTCGGGGTCGTCGTCTCGGTGCTTGGCGCCTACCTTGCCTGGACGCTGCTCAACACCGAGGCGATGTTCACGCCCGCGGTCGCGCGCGTGATGCCCGGCGCGCTCGCCCGGACCAGCGCCGACGGGACCCCCCGCACCGCGCTGCTCGTGACGAACCTGTCCGTGCAGGCCCTCCTGCTGCTGGTGCTGGTTGTGCATGACGCTCTCAACTTCATGCTGTCGCTCGACGCGGCGCTCACCCTCATCCCCTACCTGCTCGCCGCCGGCTACGCCCTCAAGCTCGCCGTCGCCGGGGACCGACGCGCGCTCCTGGTCCCCCTGGTCGCCGTCTGTTTCTCTGTCTTCCTGCTGTATGCCGCAGGCCCGCAGTACCTGCTCCTGGGCTGCCTCATCTACGCCCCCGGCTCACTGCTCTACGTTCGTGCCCGTCGCGAGCAGGGTCAGCGCCTCGGTCGCGCGGAGACGTGGGTCGTCGCAGGCTTGTGGCTGCTCGCGGCCCTCGAGGCGGCTCTGCTGATGACCGGCACGGTCGGCGCGTAGCCCGAGCGTCTACGGACCATCGATGACGTGGTGGATCAGCGTCGGCCCGTCAGCAGACAGCGCCGCACTCACGAGGCGGCCGAGATCGTCGACGCTGTCGGCGCGTACGCCGGAGGCGCCCATGGCCCGGGCCATGGCGGGGAGGTCGACACGCGCCAGGTCGACGGCCTGCGGCTCGATGCCACGGTCGGTCATCTGGTCGCGGATCTCGGCGTACCCGCCGTTGTCGACCACGATGACCGGGATCGCCAGTCGTTGCTCCGCGGCGGTGGCCAGCTCCTGGATCGAGAACATGGCGGCGCCGTCGCCCACCAGGGCGATGACCGGCCGTGACGGCTCGGCCACCTTGGCCCCGATCGCCGCGGGCAGGCCGTAGCCGAGCGTCGCGTAGCCGGTCGGATAGAGCAGCCGGTTTCGGGGCGTGAACGGCCAGTGGTGCACGGTGCCGAAGTAGGTCACCTGCGAGCTGTCGCCCGCGACCACGGTGTCATCGGGCAGCGCGTCCCGCAGCGTGGTCTGGATCGCAGCCCACGGACCGGCGTCGGCCGCCGCGTCGGCGTCGATCGCGTTGCGGGTCGCGGGGTCCACGGTGCGGGCGGGAGATCGCTCGGCGCGCAGGGCGTCCAGGACGGCGCCAAGGACGACCGCGGCGTCCCCGAGTACGCCGAGGTCGGCCCTGACGTTCTTGTGCAGCTGCGCCGGGTGGATGTCCACGCGCACGACGGTCCGCTCGCCCGGCCTGCCGGGCTGCACCGTGCCGCCCCACAGGTCGGAGTCACCCAGCTCCGAGCCGACCACCAGCAGCAGATCGGCGTCGTTCATCGCCCGGTGTGCGGACGTGAGCCGGACGCTCGCACCCAGGGCCGACGGGTGCGTCTCGTCGAGGACCCCCTTGCCGTTGACGGTGGTGAGCACCGGAACGCCGTGCTCGGCCAGCGCGCGGATCTCGTCCGTGGCGCCGCGGGCCCCGCCGCCGGCGACCAGCAGCGGGTGGGACGCGGCGGCCAGCAGCTCGGCGATCCGCTCCGCGTCCGGATGCAGCGCACCGGACTGCTCGGGTTGACGACCCACCGGCACCGGTCGTCGCACCCACTCCCCCTCCAGCACGTCGACCGGGACCTCGAGGTGCACGGGCCGGGGTCGGGTGGCCGCGAACCCCTCGAAGACCTCGGCCAGCGTCTCGGGCACCTCGTCGGCGGACTCCACCCTGATGCTGCGGGCGGTGACGGCGTCGAGCGCCGCCTGCTGGTCCTTGACCTCGTGCAGCCAGCCCACGTCCGCACGCTCCTGCCCGCGCGGCGGACCGGGCGAGACCGCGAGGAGCGGCACCGAGTCGGCGTACGCCGTGGCCAGGGCGGTGATCGCGTTGGTGATCCCGGGACCCGAGGTCGTGACGAGCACACCGGGCCCGCCGGTCACGCGGGCGTACCCGTCCGCGGCGTACCCCGCTCCCTGCTCGTGCCGTGTGACAACGTGTCGGATCCCGGAGTCCGGTAGGTAGCGGTAGATCTCGAGGTTGTGAGTGCCGGGGATCCCGAACACGTCCCGGACCCCGTGGGAGACGAGCGCGTCGACGACAGCGGCCCCGCCGGTGACCGGCTCAACCATCGGACGTCTTGCTGCCAGGCGCCATCGCGCTCACCAGTTCGTACGCCGCATGAGCCGCCGCGATGCCAGTGATCTCGGCGTGGTCGTACGCCGGCGCCACCTCGACGATGTCCGCGCCGACCAGGTTGAGGGTCGAGAAGCTGCGCAGGATGTTCAGCAGCTCGCGGCTGGTCAACCCACCCGCCTCGGGCGTGCCGGTGCCCGGCGCGAACGCGGGGTCCAGGACGTCGATGTCCAGGGAGACGTAGGTCGGCCGGTCCCCGACGCGCGCGACGATCCGCTCGACGACACCGCGCCAGCCCAGGTCGTCCATGTCGTGCGAGCCCACGACCTGGAAGCCGAGCACCTGGTCGTCGCTGAGGTCCTGCGGCGTGTAGAGCGACCCACGGATCCCGACGTGCATGCTGCCCGTCTTGTCGATCAGCCCCTCCTCGGACGCGCGCCGGAACGGCGTCCCGTGCGTGAACGGGGCCCCGAAGTAGGTGTCCCAGGTGTCGAGGTGGGCATCGAAGTGGACCACCGCGATCTCGCCGTGCATCTCGTGCATCACCCGCAGCAGCGGCAGCGCGATCGTGTGGTCGCCGCCGAGCGTCACCAGCTTGTCGCTGCGGTCGAGGACGACCCGGGCGCCCGCGTCGATCTGCATGACGGCATCCGCGATGTCGAACGGGTTGCAGGTCACGTCGCCCGCGTCGACGACCTGCTGCACCCCGAAGGGCTCCACGTCGAGCACCGGGTTGTAGGTGCGCAGCAGCTTGCTTGCCGCCCGGATGTGCGCGGGTCCGAAGCGCGCGCCGGGCCGGTAGCTGGTGCCGGAGTCGAACGGCACGCCGAGCACCGCGACGTCGGCCCGCTCCACCTCGTCGAGCCGGGGCAGTCGGGCGAACGTCGCCGGACCGGCGAAGCGCGGGACCAGAGTCGCGTCGACGGGGCCACGAGGGTCGGTTGGTGCCATCACAACACCTTCGAGAGGAACGACTGGGTGCGGGCGTGGCTGGGGTGGTCGAACACCTCGGCGGGCGGGCCCTGCTCGAGCACGACGCCGCCGTCGATGAAGACCACCCGGTCGCAGACCTCGCGGGCGAAGCCGATCTCGTGGGTGACCACGATCATCGTCATCCCCTCGGCCGCGAGCCCCTTCATCACGTCCAGGACCTCCCCGACGAGCTCGGGGTCGAGCGCCGAGGTCGGCTCGTCGAACAGCATCAGCGCTGGATCCATCGCCAGCGCCCGGGCGATCGCGACCCGTTGCTGCTGGCCACCCGAGAGGGTGCCGGGGTACTGGTGCGCACGCTCGGTGAGCCCGACCCGCTCGAGCAGTGACATGGCCTGCTGGCGTGCCTCGGCCTTGTCCCGGCCCTTGACGAAGATCGGCGCCTCCATGACGTTCTCGATCGCCGTGCGGTGGGGGAACAGGTTGAAGCGCTGGAAGACCATGCCGACGCCGCGGCGGGCGGCGGCGATCTCGCGCGGGCGCAGCTCGTACTTCTTGCCGTGGGCGCGGCGATAGCCGACGAGCTCACCGTTGACGCTGATCTCGCCGCCATCGATCCGCTCGAGGTGGTTGATGCAGCGCAGGAACGTGCTCTTCCCGGACCCCGACGGGCCGAGCATCGAGACCACCTCGCCACTGTCGACGGTGAGGTCGATGCCCTTGAGCACTTCGTTGTTGCCGAAGTGCTTGCGTACTCCGACCGCCTCCACCATGTGCCCGGCCATCACCGTGCCTCCGCAGCTGGGGCAGTACGGCGCGGCACGCGCACCGAGGGGCTGTCGCTCCGGCCGAGTCGCTTCTCCAGCCGGCTCTGCAGGAGGGTCAGGATCGTGGTCAGCACGAGGTACCAGATGCTCGCCACGATGAGCAGCGGGATCTGCTGGAAGTTGCGTCCGTAGATGAGCTGGACCGTCGTCGTCAGGTCGGCCAGGCCGATCACCAGCACCAGCGAGGTGAGCTTGAGCATCGAGATGACCTCGTTCGCCGTCGGTGGCACGACCACGCGCGCGGCCTGCGGGAGCACCACTCGCCGGTACGTCGTGAGCGGGCTCATCCCGAGCGCCTGGGCAGCCTCGGTCTGGCCCTTGTCGACCGCGCCGATCCCGGCCCGCACGATCTCTGCCATGTAGGCGCCCTCGTTGAGGCCGAGGCCGAGGATCGCGGCGAGGAACGGCGTGATCACGTCGCTGGTGTCTCCGATCGTGAACTCTGGGCCGAACGGGATGCCGAAGGTGACCTCGGGCATCACCGAGCCCAGGAAGAACCAGAACAGGAGCTGGACCAGGATCGGTGTCCCGCGGAACAGCCAGATGTAGCCCCCAGCCACGCCGCGGAGCACCGGGTTGTCCGAGAGCCGCATGACCGCCAGCAACGTGCCGAGGACGATGCCGACCGCCATGGCGACCACGGTCAGCTTCACCGTCATCCACAGGCCGCGCATGACCGACTCTTCGAAGATGTAGCCGCGCACGAGGTCCCAGCGCATCGCGTCGCTGGTGGCGAGGAACCAGATCACCTCGGCGAGGTAGGCGGCGATCACGACGACCGCCACCCACCGCCACCGGTGACGCAGGCGGACGATCGGCTCGTCGGCGTGCGGTGTCACCGCCGGCGCTGCGGTATCGGTCGCCATGACGTCAGGTGCCCGTGTTGATCGGGGCGCCCTCGAGTGCCTGGTCCTCGAGGTTCCACTTGGTCAGGAGCTCGGCGTACGTGCCCTCTTCCTGGACCTTGATGAGCGCCGCCTGTACGGCGTCGCGCAGCTCCGGGTTGTCCTTCGGCACCGGCATGCCGACGGGGAGCAGGCCGAACGGCTCGGCCGGGATCTCGAACGACTCCGGGTCCTGGCTGACGTTGTAGGCGAGCGTCACGTCCAGTGCGAGCACGGCGTCGGCACGGTCAGACTTGAGGGCCTGTACGGCGCTGGCCTGGTCAGGGAACGGGACCTTCTCGAGCGGCGGGTTGCCGGCCTTCTCGCACTCGGCGCTGAGCTCGTCGGCAACGAGGTCGCCGGTCGCCGCCTTCTCGACCGCAACCCGGCGGCCGCAGAGATCGGTCTCCGCCTTCAGCCCCTCGGGGTTGCCCTTCAGCGTCATGAACGCGAGGCCGGAGTTGAGGTAGTCCACGAAGTCGACCGACGCCTGGCGCTCCTTCTTGTCGATCATCGAGGTGAGCGCGAGGTCGTAGCGGCCGGCCTCGAGGCCCCCGATGATGCCGTCGAAGTTCGTGTTCTGGAACTCGAACTCCACGCCCAGGACCTCGCCGAGCGCCTTGCCGAGGTCGGCGTCGAAGCCGAGCACGGTCTCGTTGTCGGTGTCGAAGAACTCCATCGGCGGGAAGCTGACGCCCGACGCCACGCGCACGACCCCGGCCTCCTGGATGTCGGCAGGAAGCATCCCGGCGATCTCGTCGTCCTTCTCGAGGGTCGTGACCTCCGTGTCGGACGCCGCCGAGTCGTCCGACGGACTTTCCTCGTCGGGGGCGGCGCACCCGGCGCTGACAAGGGCGGCCAGCGCGGCGAGGACCGGAAGGATGTGGCGAGGCCTCATGATCGGCTCCAGGGGCTAGTTTCGTGTGAGACAACAAACGTTTCATCAGACCATGGTCCCCCGTCCGCTCGCTGTCAAGGGTTCTGAGGTACTCTCTTGCAACAAATGTTGAGTGAGGAGCAACTCGGATGAGGCCACTGCCCTTGTCGCCGACGAACACGGTCCGGATCGGCTCCCGGTTGCGCGCGGCGCGCAAGTCCCACGGCTACACGCTCGACCAGCTCGCCTCGGCGTCCGGCCTGACCAAGGGTTTCCTGAGCAGGGTGGAGCGCGACGAGACCTCGCCGAGCGTCGCCTCGCTCCTCACTCTCTGCGAGGTGATGAGCATCGCCGTCGGGTCGCTCTTCTCCGCACCCGACATCGCCCTGGTCCGCCGCAACGACGCGCCCGCCATCAACCTCGGCGGCACCGGCGTCTCCGAGCAGCTGATGACCCCACGAGGCCAGCCGGGCCTCCAGCTCATCCACTCCCGGATCGATCCGGCCGGCACCGGCGGCGCCGACCTCTACACCATCAACTGCGAGACCGAAGTGGTCTACGTCCTCAAGGGCTCGATCGAGATGGTCTTCTCAGATCGCACCCAGAGGCTTTCCACCGGCGACGCCCTCACGTTCTCAGGTGGCGAGCCACACACCTGGAACAACGTCAGCGCGTCACGCGGCGCGGAAGTGATCTGGGTCCTGGTCCCGGCGCCCTGGAGCGGAAGCGCCTGACAGGGCGACGCCATCGTCGTACCGCCTCAGGGGACAGCCGCTTTGACGGCGGCCTCTGGGATCGGGGCTTGCGACTCGTCCTCAGCAAAGCGAAGCCGCCTGATCACATCCCATCGCTTGAGCAACATGGTGGCGTCCGCCAAGCCGAACGGCCCGGCCGGTTGAGTCGCAGGCGGCTGCGTCGCCAGCCAGTTCTGGACCCGCGCGCGCTCGTCCGCGAACACCGGGTCTACGAGGTCCTCCAGGATCGATCCCAAGGTCGAGCCTGCAGGTGAGTCGGTGACAGCTGCTGCGAGGTGCAGGGCGAACGACGGCATCGACTGGTGCAGGGCCGCCATGAAGCAGGCAGCGGTGCGCTCGGTCGCCAGCCCGTCACCGCCGGACAGCGGAGGTGACATCGCGAGCAACAGCTTGCAGATGTTGACGAATCGCTTGACCTGGCGTGGCGTGCCGGACATCAGCGGGTTCAGCGCCTCGACAAACGCAAGCTCCGCCGGCGTGATCGTGAACTTCTGTGCATCCCGGTCGAGCCAGGGCCCGTGCACCGCCAGCATCTGGTTGGCGGCGACGCTCTCGGCCTCACCGACGCGCACGGCCGTGCCGGCTTGCTGGGAACGCACGCCATTTGCGCCACCGACCGACGGGAGCAACAGTCCGCGCAAGAGCCGTTGTCGCCCAGCATCGTCGAGGGGTTCCACCCAGAACGGAATCTGGAAGATCTTCTCGAGGTAGTCGGTCGCACTCGGCATGGCTACGCCGGGGACTGCCTTCAACTGGAGGATCGGCAGTGCCTCGTGGAGCGCCGTCGTGAGCCATCGGGTGTCGACGGCGACAACGACCACGAAGAGTGGGAACGCGAGCAGCAGGTGGACTGCCTCGAGCACCTCGAGGACCCTCGCCGGCGGGCAGCGGTCGAGGTCGTCGATGTAGAGCACGATGCGGTTCGGCGGGCCCCCGGGCAGCCGCCCCTCGGGGCTGCTGTTGAAGTCGGCCACGAGGCCCGACAGGCTGCGCAGGTCGTCGCTGACCGTTGACACGACGCCGAGTCGCTTGCGGTAGTCGTCCGCTGTGCGGCGCCCTGCCAGGAAGTCGACGTACACCGTGCCTGCGTTGAGGCGCGCTGCCATCTTGTCGAGGTCGACCCGGTCGGCCGCCACTTGGGTCGCCTTCTCCAGCTCGACCTCGATCTGGTCGCGCGTCGCCGTTACGGCTTGCTTTTTCACCTCTTGCGCATCTTCGGCCGTCTTCACCAGCTGCGACAGCTGTTCCTCGACCCTCCTCGTCGCGTCATCGGCGGCCTTCTGCTGCTTCTCCGCGAAGGAAGCGGCCGACCGCAAGATGGGGGTGAGGATGGCCGCGGCCGTGCCCAGCGCGGCGGTCAGCGCTGTGGACGATGCAAAGCCCTGCCGGTCGAGGACCTCTACGAGGACGGGAACGGCGAGGAGGGCGACGACGACCCAGGCGAGCCGAAGCCAGCTCCAAAACTTCCGTTGCCTCCATGCCGGGCCGACCGCAGCGATCTGGAGTCGCCGGGCCTCTTGGACGGCTTCAGCCACCTCAGGCTCGAAGGCGTTCGCGATCGCGCTCACCACCCCCGCGGTCGCGGTCGAGCGCGCGTGCCCTTCAAGGGCTCCGCGCACCGCGACATCACGGAGCGTCTCGACCTGCCCCTTGACGCGGTCGGTGTGCTCGGCCGCTTCTGCGGCCTCCTCGACACCTTTCTTCTCGAGCTCGCTCAGACGGTCGAGCTCAGACTCAATCCGCATCTGCTCGCGGAGATTGTCGTCCTTCTGCGCCCGGAGCTTGCGTTGCTGGCGGCCATGCTCGGTCAACTTGCTCCGCGCCTCCGGAGACAGCTCGTCGAAGATTCGCGAAAGCAGCGCAGCCCACAGGTCTGTCTCGACGTACTGCCAGGCGTTGAACTCGATCGGCACGACGTTGGACCAGATCTCGTCGGTCGTCGGGTCGGCCGCGGCCAAAGCCGTGAGCTGGCTGACGCGCTGCCGGATCTTGGCCATGAGGAAGCTCTTGCCGCTGCCCCAATCACCGAACAGGCCGATCGCCAGGGGCGGGACCAGGGTGCGCGACGCGATCACATAGGCGAAGGCGTCGGCCTCTTCGCTGACGCCGACGAAGTCGGCGCCGGGATCTGGTACGTCGTTCGAAAATGAGGCCATCGTCGCGGGCCTGCGAGGGAAGCGTTGCGCCAGCCACTCACCGAGCTGCTCGCCCGCTGTCTCTCGGCCACTCAGGTCGATCGTCTGCATGGCTTCGCTGTTGAGCTGGTCCACCAGAGTGCGAGCACTGATGCCGTACCGGTTGAGCCCCGACTGCAGCCGGTCTTGCCAGGACGTGCGCAAGAGCAGCGCGACCACGACGTGCCAGACCTGCGCCGGGCCACCCGCAATCGAACCGGCGTCCGACAAGATCGACGACACCTCCGAGTCCCACCGGTCCTCATCCGGGCCACTCGCCGCGGCGGCAGCTTCCTGCAGAGCCGTCGCATCGATCACCGGATAGTCGTCGGGAAGCAGATCGCGCGCAGTGAGACCGAAGTGATCGAGGAACCGCCAGACCTCGCCCCTTTCGTCAGGATGGGCCAGCAGGAGCCCAATGAAGAGCTCGTCCGACCTGACGACGCCGTCACCCATACGGAGGGACGCGCAGCCACTGGCCCAGAGCAAGGCCCTGTTCACCGAGGGCGACCAGCCAGCCGGTCCAGGAATTGCGGTCATCTGCCACTCCCAACCTAGGAATGTCGTCCGCTCAATGTGTTCTCGGCACCTATGAGTGTCAATGTCGCGTCCGCCCGGCTCGCTGTCTCGGATCTAGTGGCGCGTGGGCGGTCAGTACCGCCGTGGCAGCTCGGTCCACACGCGACAGCACCCCGACTTCAGCGCGATGCGCTGTCGCCGGGGTGCCTGTCTGGCGTGGAGCTGAGGGGACTCGAACCCCTGACCCTCTGCATGCCATGTGGAATTTCGCTTCGAGCATTCGTGCAGGTCAGACCGTGAAATGTCATCTGACCTCCGCAAACAGTGGCCGGTTCAAGTCCATCGTCGTCCATAGCGATCGGGGACGTCACCAGCACCGAATCGGCGGTAGCGACAAGGCAGCCCCATGCTCGTAGTCCACCCCGGGAGTCGACGATCCGACCGCATGCCGTGAGGATCCGTCCCCTGCTGGGGACACGAGTTCACCCACGGCTTCGACCCGTCCTGGGAGTGGGGGGTGCGCACGCACTGTGGCGTGGCGGACCTCGATGATGCGATACGTCCCGCCTGTCAGAATTGACTGCACCGCAGCCTCGAGGGCGAACTGCATCAAGGTCTCACAGAGCATCGCGTTCGAGCCTGTCCCAGGCAGGGAACCGGTCGGCCTTTCTGGCGGCGCTGAACCGGGCGAAGCCGAGGTCGATCTCCTCGAGCACGAAATCCATGGCCGCAGTCATGCCACTGCCTCTCTTCGGTCGGGGTACGAAACGGACGCGTCGAGCTCGTCGATGGGAGTCGACGTCTCAGTTGTGGTGACCGCTGACACAGCGGGGAGCCATGCACAGTCCGGTCGTGATCTCTTGAGGACGAGGACGGTCGTGTCCTCCTCCGGGCGACCTGAACGCCGATCGACCCAGCGCGCCACGAGCTCACCGATGACGACGCACGCGGCACCGGCCAGCGCATCGATCAGGTAGTGGTTGGCGGTGGCCATCACCACGAACGTCATAAGCAGCGGATAGCCCCACACCCACGGCCTCAGGCCGCTGCGTCGGACGTTCGCATGGAGTGCGAAGGCCACCCAGACTGCCCAACCGACGTGCAGTGATGGGAGCGCCGCGAACTGGTTGCTGAAGCCCTCCAGTCCTCGTGGCGCGCTCGCTGCCTCACCCCACCACCCGATGTCGCTGAAGTGCGCCATCACGTCGGTAAATCCCGCGTCAAGCAATCGAGGCGGTGCCGTCGGCAGCAGCCAATAGCAGACCAGGCCGACAGCGGTGGCAACGAGCAGGCTGGTGCGTGCGCGGCGGTAGCCGTGTGACCGGCGGACGGCTACCCACAACAGCACAGCCGGTGTCAGCAGGTAGTGCAATGTCGCGTACAGGTAGGCGGAGGCAATGCCGATCGCCGGGACGGCGATGACGAACGCGTTGAGCTGGCGCTCGATGTCGAGGAAGAGCATCTCCTCCAGGCGGAGGAGTTGCCGCCCGCGATCGTGCGCTTCGTCCACCTGGATCGACATCGCACCTCGTGCGAGCACGTAGCCGAGGTAAAGCGAAGCGAGTAGGCCGAGCTCGCGCCCGCACCGCAGGAAGAACGGCGTTGGGGCGGGTCGGCGAAGGGCACGAGGTTCGGCGAGGGTCGTCATAGCTATCGACTCCTGGAGGCCACTTCCGGCACGCGCGCGGCGGCTTCGAGCGAGCTCAGCTCGGTGATGTCACGGCGGAAGAGCATCGAGAGGATGCCGTCGGTGAGGATGCGGAAGCGCCGCGAGCCCAGGGGCACGGCCTGCACGTGATACATCCGGGTGACGAAGGCACCGAGGCGGCCGCGGAGATGGAGTCCGAAGACTCGGGCGATCCCTACGTCGCGTCCCAACGTCGCGCCTTCCCCGATGCTCCGATAGTCATGCGGTCTCGGGTTGCCACGGAAGCCGTCGGCGAGCGTGCGGGCTTGGCGTAGGGCGTGCTGACACGTGGGCGGGTCGCACTGCCCGGGTGTGGCCTCGTTGGGGACGCGCGCGGTGTCGCCCAAGGCCCAGATGTCGCTGTGCCCTTCGACCTGGAGCCGTGAGTCCACGCAGATGCGACCGCGTTCGTCGAGGGGAAGACCCAGGTCGGCGACCAGAGGGTTGGCCGTGACGCCGGCCGTCCACACCACGGTCTCGGTAGGGATCATGGTGCCGTCGGAGAGAGTGATCGCCCCTCCTGCAACTGAGGTCATGGTGGTGGAGCTCAGGATCTCCACCCCACCGCGGCGGAGGTGATCGGCGGTGTAGTCGGCGAGCTGTCGAGGGACCTCGGCAAGGATCGACGGACCGGCGTCGATGAGGACCCACCGCTGACGGACGTTCTGCAGCAGGGGGTAGTGCCGCAGGGCATCGTGAACGAGCTGCTTCATCTCGGCGAGCGCTTCGACACCGGCGTAGCCGGCGCCGACGAAGGCGAAGCTGAGGTGCCGCGTTGCGCCGGCAGGGTCGGCCTCGGCGAGGTCCAGGCGACGTATGACGTGGTTTCGCAGATGGATCGCGTCGGCCAGGCTCTTGAAGGAGATCGCGTGCTCGGCGAGTCCCGGGATCGGCAGCATCCGTGCCGTAGACCCCAGGGCAACGATGAGCCGCTTGTAGCTCACCTCGACCGGGCCCAGGCCGGTGTCGACCGTCACCGTCCGTGACTTGCAGTTCAGGCCGCGCGCCCAGCCGCGGACGAGGTCCGCGTGCGGGCACATCATCCGGAGGGGTACGAACGCGTGCCGAGGCTCGATGGCACCGGCTGCAACCTCGGGAAGGAGCGGCGTGTAGAGCATGGCGCTCTCGGGACTGACGATGGTGGCCCCCTGGTGGCCCAGCAGTCGGGCGACGTGCGCACCCGCGAACCCTCCGCCGAGGATGAGCGTGCCGTTCCGTGCCACATGACGGCGCTGGCCTACAGACATCAGGCTCACCGGGGAAGGTTCTGAGCATCGGCCGGGACCCTGGTCCCGCTCACGTCCGGCAGCTCGGCACGCAGGGGGCTCCGTTCGAGACCGGTCACCCACATCGCGACGTGCCGCTTGATGCGCTGGCTGCGGCCGACCGTCCGGGCGAGCACCCTTCGCATTCCTCGCGCGATCGGGCTCCGCAGCGTGGCGATCCGAGTGATCCGGTCGGTGAACTTGAGCACCTCGAGCGCGGCCTCGCGCCGACGTGTGTCGTACTGATCCAGCGCAGCCTCGTCCACGCGTCGGCGGAGCACAGCTGCGACTGTCGTGGCCACGTCGAACGCATCGGCGATACCGGTGTTCATGCCTTGGCCAGCGGCGGGACTGTGGATGTGGGCGGCGTCGCCGGCCAGGAGAACGCGGCCGACCCGGAAGCGCTCAGCCACTCGGTGGTGGATCCGGAACTGTGACGACCACACGGGCTCGGCGAGTGCAGCGGCGTTGATCCCTCGCTCGTCCAGCATCTGCGCGATGAACGAACGGTCGATGACCCGGTTGTCCTCCTGCGAGTCGTCGACGGTCGCGACGAGGCGGACGTTGCCACCTGGCAGGCGCCCGAGCACGGTGACACCCTTCGGAGAGAGGTTGATCGTGGCTTGGTCGTCGGCGGCACCGGGGACATCGAGCGCGATGTCAGCCAAGACGAACTTCGCCTCGTAGGTCTCGCCCGGGAAGTCGAGTCCGATCGTCGAGCGGACGATGCTGCGCGATCCGTCCGCCCCGATGACGTAGCGGGCGAGCAGCTTGAACGGCACCCCGTTGCCTTCGCTGTTGTTCGTGCCGGTGACCAGGACGTCGTCGGGCCCCTGCGCGAGCGACTGCACGTGGCAGTTCCGACGAACCGTGCTCCCTAGCTCAACAAGCCGCTCCGCGAGGAGCTCCTCGGTGGTGCTCTGGGGGACACCGAGGGCAAACGGATAAGTGCACGGCAGGTTGTCGAGCTGGACGCTGACCATAGGCCGGCCACGGTCAACCATGACGATCCGCCGCATCAGCTGCCCGCGCTCGACTAGCCGGTCGCCAATGCCCAACTCGCCCAGCAGCTCGATGGTCGAGGCGTGCACCAGGGCCGCGTTCGACGTCAGCGTGGGACCCGAACGGGCGTCGAGCAGGACGTGCGGGATACCGAGCTGCGCGAGCCGAATGGCTGCCACCAGACCAGTGGGGCCGGCCCCGACGATCACAACGGCGGTGCGCTCCAGCTGAGGTGAGTTGGTCATTTCTGTCTCCTTAGAAGTGAGCCGAGCGACGTTCGGTCGCGGCGGTCGAGCGGGTGGCGTCATGAGAGGAGCGGCGTGTCAGGCACGCCTTCACCACGGGGATCGAGGCCAGGGTGGCGACGAGGATGAGCAGCCCGTTGTCGCCCGCCAAGTACTCCTCAACCACCACGTCATGGGACGTCGTGGTGAACGCGCCGAGGAGTGCCCAGGACGCGTTGTGGGTGGCGTGGGCCAAGGTCGAGGGCCACACGCTGCCGCTCGCCAGACGCAGGTAGCCGAACACGAAGCTCGCGGCGACGATGGTCGAGACGAACAGCGGCAGGACGAGCAGGCGACGACCGTCTGTGTGGTAGAGCGACGTAAGCAGGATCAACGGCACGTGCCAGCTGGCGTGGACGAGGCCGACGATGATGAGTGCTCGGTTGCGTCCTAGCGAGCGGAGCGTTGGCAGCAGGTAACCGCGCCAGCCGATCTCCTCGGCCAACACTACGGTGAGTGAGAGAAGAACGATGGTGATGACGAAGTTGATGAGCTCATCGACGGCAGCGTTGGACGCGTGAAGGCCAGCGACGGGGCTGCCCCAGACGGCCGCAGACGCGACGAGACTGGCGGCGAAGGCGATCCCGATCGCGAGCGGCCACGTCCGTCGCCGAGATCGGCGGAGCCCGAGAGCCCGCCACCCTGCACGACTCCAGCCGTCCCTGGTGACCACGAGCTTCATCAGCAGAACCGCCAGGGTAGGCGTCGACATGAAGATCAACCCGCCGGCGAACTCCGAGTCGAAGTCACCCAGCCGGATCGTCAACGCGGCGGCGATCGCGAGCGTGAACACGATGGCGGTGAAGGCCCAGCCCTTCGCTGAGGCGGTCAGGTTCGAGGTCATGACGTACTCCTTTCGTGGTGTCGCTGTGATGGCCGGGTGAGGCACCTGGGGGTCAGGGGCGCCCCACCCGCGACCGCTCGGAGATGCGGTCGGTCCTCGGAGAGGTGCTCGCGATGCTCAGCGGTGCGAGAGCTCCGCCTCATCCGTCGTCGACTCCGCGTCCACGGTCTTCAGGTTCTCGCCCTCGATGTCGACGTTGGGCAGGATCCGGTCCAGCCACGAGGGCAGCCACCAGGTCGCCCGACCGAAGAGCGCCATGACCGCGGGCACGAGGGTCATCCGGACCACGAAGGCGTCGACGAGTACACCGACGGCCAGCGCCAGCCCGATGGACTTGGTGATCGGGTCGACCTCGAGCACAAAGCTGCCGAACACGGCGATCATGATCAACGCTGCGGCCGCGACGACACGGCCGCTCTGGCCGAAGCCGGTGACGATCGACTCCTTGGCCTGGCCGGAGTGCACGTAACCCTCACGCATCCGCGAGACGAGGAACACCTCGTAGTCCATCGCGAGACCGAACAGCACACCGATCAAGAGGACCGGCAGGAAGCTCGCGATCGGCCCTTCCTTCGAGACGTCGAAGACGTCGGCTAGATGTCCGTCCTGGAAGATCGCCACCACCACGCCGAGCGACGCGGCGATGCTGAGGAGGAACCCGCACGCGGCCTTGATGGGGACGACGATCGATCGGAAGACGATCATCAGAAGGAGTAGGGCCAGTCCCACGACGACTGCGGCGTACAGGGGCAGAGCCTCGGCCAGCCGGTCAGCGGTATCGATGTTGATCGCCGTGGTGCCGGTGACCAGGATCTCGATGCCCGTGTCGTCATGGACGGCGTCGGCTCGGTCGCGGATCTCCTCGACGAGGTCCTTCGTCTCGCTCGAAGAAGGGCTGGACTCAGGAGTCACCGACAGGATGCTTATGCTGCCGTCCGGGTTCTGAGCCGGCGGAGCCACCGCAGCGACACCGGGGAACGACTCCAGGCCCGATGCGGTCCGCTCCAGGACCTCCGCCTGCTGCTCGGCGGAGAGGCCGGGGGCATCGACCACGATGGTCAACGGACCGTTGAAGCCCGGGCCGAAACCTTCGTCGAGCAGGTCGTAGGCCTTCCTCTCCGTCGACGTCTCAGGGTCTGAGCCAGCGTCCGGCAGGCCGAGCTCGATGTGGGTGGCGGGCCCGGCGATCGCGATGAGCCCCACGACGCCGCCCAGCAGGATGAGTCCAGGGCGCTTCGTCACGAACCGGGCCCAGCGCACCGTGGCCTTGGGCTGATCGGCGTCCCGCTGGCGGAAGCGCCAGGCCAGTAGCCGGTTGATGCGACCCAGACGCGTACCGGCGAAGCCCAGCAGAGCGGGCAGCAGGGTGAGTGAGACCAGGACGGCAATCGTGACGGTGGCCGCAGCGGCCAGGCCCATGACGGTGAGGAACGGGATGTTCACGATCGCCAGTCCGACGAGAGCGATGATGACGGTGAGGCCCGCGAAGACGACGGCACCACCGGCGGTAGCCGTGGCTCGCGCCGCCGCCTCGCGGGGTTCCAGGCCGTCCTCGAGGTTCTGCCGGTGTCGCGCCAGGATGAAGAGGGTGTAGTCAATCCCGACGGCCAGCCCGAGCATGGTCGCCAGGGTTGGGGCGACCGCGGACACGGTGATGACGTCTGACAGCGCAGTGATCGTTGTCAGACCGATGGCGACACTGAGAACAGCGATGATGACAGGCAGGACCGCGGCGAGCACCGAGGCGAGGGCGATCGCCAAGACGATGAAGGCGATCGTGAGACCGCTCGTCTCCGAGCCGGCCTCGGTCTCCTCGCTGACAAGGCCACCGCCGAACTCGACCTCGAGCCCGGCGTCACGCGCAGGGTCCGCGCTGGCCTCCAGTTGGTCGCGCGCGTCGTCATCGATCTCGTGAGCCGGGTCTGGATAGATCACGTCGGCGAAGCCCACGCGGCCGTCCGACGTGATGGCATCGGTCTCATAGGGATCAATGACGGCCTCAACCTCTGCGCCCTCGGCTGCTCGGGCGACGGACTCCTGCACCGCCGCTTGGAGTGCCGGATCACGCAGCGACTGCCCTTCGGGTGCGACGAAGACCACCCGAGCGGATGCGCCTCCCGCGCCAGGGAACCGGTCGTGGAGCAGGTCCTGAGCCTCCTGCGACTCGGTGCCGGGGACGGAGAACTCATCGTTCGTAGTGCCCGCGAACATCGCGGCAGCCAGGATGACGCCGATCAGCGCGGTCAACCACGCGGCGACGACCTTCCATCGGTTCTGAAATGCCCAGTCTCCGAGCCGGTACAGGTAGGTCGCCATGGCGAGCCCCTTCCAAGAGTTGGATGACACCCCAGAGGGTTCTCCGATCGCGGGGCCGCTCGCATCGGCGAAATCGCCGTAGTCCGCCCATAGGTGAGCCCGGCGCACCACCACGGACGTTCGGGGAGCCCGGAGCGCACAGATTCGGCGATTTCGCCGATGCGTCGCCGCACCGGCCACCCGTACCGTTTGCGATCGTCAGCAACGCGTCGAGAAGGGAGGCGGCGATCATGGCCACCAGTGACGGGCAGCGGGGTGAGCTCAGGGAGCTTGACCACCGACGGAGCAACGGTGTCGACGTCTCATTGCTCTGGGACGAGCATGACAATAGCGTCGTAGTGTCCGTCGTCGACGCCAGCACGGGGAGTTCCTTCGACCTGGAGGTGCCCCCGGAGAGCGCGCGGCATGTCTTCCACCATCCCTTTGCTCACGCTGGGCTCAGGGGTCTCCGGAGGCGTCCGCTACCCCCTGCCGCCTAGCTGTCGCGACAGGTGCAGGCCGCGCCGTGCGGTCAGTCAGCCGGTCTGGTTGCCCGCAACCGAGATCGAGTGCTCGGGGGTGTCTGCTCCTTCGAGTGGTACGAGCATCTGTGCAAGTCGTGCGCGGGACGTGACCTCGAGTTTGGTGAAGACGTTCCTCAGGTGGGCGTCCACCGTGCGCGGCGACAAGAACATGTGTGCCGCGACCTCCTTGTTGGACATGCCCTCGGCGACAAGGCGCGCGACCTGGAGCTGTTGCGGTGTGAGCTGCTCGAGCGAGTTGGGCTCGCGGCGGCGGGCCGTCTCGCCGGATGCTCGGAGTTCCGAGCGTGCACGGTCGGCCCATCCGTGTGCGCCGATCGCCTCGAACGTGAGCAGCGCGGCGCGCAATTGGTCGCGGCACTCGACCCGCTGTCGGTTGCGGCGCAGGTACTCACCGGCAAGCAGTTGGGTCCGGGCCTGGTCGTAGGACCGGTTGGTGCCTTTGTGGAGTCGCAGTGCCTCCTCGTAGGCGGCCCCCGCGTCGCTGCCACCCGACAGCAACGCCCGACAGCGTGCGGCAAGGGCCAGAGCCCACGACGGGGCTCTTGCGGCGGTGAATTCAGCAAAACCTGCGAACGCTGCGTGCGCTTCGTCAAGGCGGCCCGCGCGCGCACATGCTTCTACGAGGTCCGGGGTGGAGGCGAGAACGATCAGGGGATGCCCTAGACCCACAGGAGCGCTGCCCAGGGCGACGAGCCTGCTGATCGCGGCGTCGAGCTGTCCGCGTCCGAGGTCGAGCAACGCCAGTGCCCACTCGGCGATCGAGTAGGCGAGCGCGTTGCCGGTGACGACGGACTCGCTGACCTCGCTGGTCGCTGAAAGGCACGCAGACTCGTCCCCCCGGGCACCCGCCAACCAGCCCAGGATCGCCAAGTGCAGGCTTGCGACTCGCGTCAGGCCAGTCTCCCTGGAAAGCTGGAGGCCCTCGGTCGCCTCGGGGGCGACGGACATACGGCCTGCCAGTACGCCGGCGACGGCTACGGCGAGCAGCGACATGGTGACGGAGTCGATGTCACCGGTGGCGCGCGCGAGCGCCACCGCGCGTCTCAGCAGCTCCGCCTCTCGGGCTTCATCTCCGAGCGTCCCGGCCCCCATCGCGGCGCCTGCCAACAGCCGGGGGTTGGAGAAGTCGGCGGCTCGCTCGAGCACGTCGAGCATGAGCGGGACATCAGCGGTCGTCGTACCGAGCCACAGGCTCCCCACACCCGTGATCAGGTCGGCCAGAAACTGGCCTTCACGATCGGCGGTGCGGGGCAGGGCGGCCGCTGCAAGTCCGGCCTCCGCGACCATCGCATAATCCCCCGACTGCATGCCGCATGACGCGACGTCGAACAGCATCTCCAGAGCCCTGCCGGTGTCGACTTCAGCAGCGGACCGCGCTCCGTCCAAGAGGATGCGGCCGGCTTCGATGAGCGAACCTCGGCGATGACGGATGTCCCCGTCGATGTGATCGAGCTGGGCCACGAGCCGTGCGTCGATCACCATCGGCCTCGCTTGGGCGACCCACGTCGCAGCACGTGTCGCTTGACCCGCGTGCCAGGCCGAGTTCGCGGCCGCAACAAGACGACGCGCCCGTAGTGTCTCGTCCTCGCTCAGCTCGGCAGCCCGTTGGTACGCGGACGCGGCCGCCGCATGACCGCCGCGAGTCCGGGCGCGCTCGGCAGTGCGCTCGAGTTCGGCTGCGACGTCGGCGTCGGGTGTGATGGCCGCTGCAGCCAAGTGCCATGCACGTTGGTCAGCCTCAGGGGTTCCATCCAGCGCTTGCGCCAATGCCAGGTGTACCACGCGCCGCTCGTTGGACGTGGCGCTGTTGTACACGGCCGAGCGCACCAGGGGATGGCGCATCTCCACAGTCAATCCTTCGACCCGGAGTAACCCCGCTCGCTCGGCTGTGTCGAGCTCCTGCGTGCCGATGCCGAGTTCAGCCGAGGCGCGTGCCGCGGGCGCGAGCTGGTTCGTAGATGCGCAGGCAACAAGCAGTAGCAAGAGTTGTACTCCGGGCTCCAGCCGCCGAACGCGGTCCAGGAAAACCCGTTCCAGGTCCGGGGAAAGCGGAAGCGTTGCTGGCAGCGGCTCCTCGCCGCTCAGCTGACTGGAACCCAGGGCTCCAGGAAGCTCGACGAGCGCGAGAGGGTTGCCGCTCGCCTGCCTCACCAGAAAGTCGGTGACATCGGGGGCCACGGACCCCGACGCGGCTGCTTCGACGAGTGCGTGCGCGGCGTCTGCGTCGAGCCCCTGCAGTCGAAGGCGAGGCACGCTCTCGGCATCGAACCGTTCACCTTCTCCCTCGCGGGAGGCGAAGAGGATCACGATGCCCTCGGCGTCGAGGCGTCGCGCCACGAACAGGAGTGCGTCTGCCGAAGGCCTGTCCAGCCACTGGGCGTCGTCGACGAGGCACAGGATCGGTCGTTCGTCTGCTAGGTCGGAGAGGAGGGTGAGGCAGGCCGCGGAGATGAGGAATCGTTCATCACCTTCAGGCTCGTCGAGGCCGAGGGCTCCGCTCAGCGCGTTGGCCTGGGCGGACGGCAGACCTTCGATGCGATCCAGCCATGGGCGCAGGAGCTGATGCAGTCCGGCGAACGCCAGTTCGGACTCTGACTCGACACCGCAGGCGGACAGGATGTGCATATCTCGTGCGCGCTCGCGCGCGTCGGAAAGCAACGCAGTTTTCCCCAGTCCGGGCTCGCCGCTGACGATGAGAGCGCCACTGTGCGAGGCCCGAGCTGCGTCCAGCAGAGCATCGATCTCGGCTCGCTCGGAATCTCTCCCGTAGAGCACACCGGGATCGTAGCCCGAGTCCAGATTGAGCTGGAATGGCTCCGTGCGGCGTTCCTGCGTTCAGCGAGCGCCTAGCGGATCCTGATCCGATGCGCGGCGATCGAGTCGGTCGGCGACCAAAGAACGTATCCGGTCACCGCGGCCTTGGGTCAGGGCCGACACTGGCGGCTACTAGACGATTCCGTTAGGACCGGCGACCAGCAGGCGTGTCTGCTTCGTGAGGCCTCCGACGCGAAGCGGCCGCTCGGTCAATAGTGCCTCGATGGCGTCCCGTGGGTGGCTCAGCTGTCCAGTCAGACATATCTGGTCGCCAGGCTTGAGTTGGAAGCAGGACGCGACAGGTCTCGAGGTGGATGCCTTGCCCGGAGGTCAGTTTCCTGGCGGCGTGTAGTCGACCGTCATGTTTGATGCCTCGTCAATTTGCGCCGGCGTCAACAGAACGACGGTCTCGTAGTTGCTGGTGGCACCGGTCTGACCGACCGTGCCTGCGATAGCTGCCATCGCCTCATGGCTTGGCGCATCGACGATGGCGTAAAGGTCGTCAGAACCGAACGAGAAGTACACACTTTCCACCGAGCCGCCAACGCCCGAGGCCAACTTCTCGATGGCTTCCGCGCGAGCGGAACCGCCCTTCGCCATGACGCCTTTGATTCCTTCGGGCGAGTACGAAGCTTTGATCATGTATTTGGCCATGGTGTGCTCTCTCTGTGGATGGCGGGCGATGGTGGAACACCCGAGAGGATGTCTCCTCCGAGCCATCAAGAGCCGAGTCCTCGATGAAGGTCACACGGACCGGGAGCGAGCCCTGTCGACGGTACGCTCCAGGACGTGAAATCTGAAGGTGCAAAGGCCCGCTCATCGGTGCGGCAGATCCGCGCCTCCGACAGGCGGCGGGAGACACAAGAGATGCCCGGAACGACGGGTCTTGGCGAAGTTGGAACTCGAGGTCGCGAGGCGCCCCGTGACACCTGGCTGCGTGAGCGGCGGCGAGGCGCCTCGCCGAGATACCCACCGTTCTAGTCAAGGTGTTCGGGGAACCGCAACTCTGGTTGAGCTATACAGCACTCTTCTGTGGTCAAGCTGACCGAGGTGCCGCGGGTCAGACACAGATGATGCTGGCGGAGTGCCGCCGTCGACACGTTGAGCGGTGCAGACGCGGCGGTGTGACGCAGCCGAACGGCCAGATGGACGCAGGCGGCGTGCGGCCGAATCCGTTGTTTCATTCGGTCGCGATGGGTTCCTGGATGCCCCAGAAGGGGCCCGAAAGACCGACTTGGCGTAAGTAGTCGGAGGCCTCGCTGGGCTCTCGACGGGCATAGCCATAGTCCAGTCGCCCCGAGTACCAGTGCCTGGCAAGCCGCCAGAGCGTCGCGAGGTCCATCACGTAACCGCGCTGGTTGCCGCTGCGCTCGAGCCAATTGTCGACACAATGGGTGGAGCAGAACACGCTCTGATGGCTGCAGGTGCGCACCACGTCGTCCCACATGTGGGCCACGGGGACCAGGAAGTGGACCACTTGCTGGTCGGCCGGTGGGGCATCGATGCCGACATTCCAGGCGTGGGCCTGACCACACGCGGGACAGCTGGTCGCAACCAGCACCGGGCTCTGCGCAGGCAGCAGATGGGGTAGGGCGAACGAGTCCCAAGCACAACCACCCCACCACAGCGTTGAGGTGCCCATGACCGAGAACCCGAGTGGAATAGCCGCGAACGGGTGCGCCATCACGATGCGATCTTCGGAGTCGAGCACCAGGTGTCGAGCGCTGGCTAGTTCTTGGAGCCCTTCGACCACGGCGTTCCGGCTGGTGCCGAAGTGCTCCTCAAGAGTCCCGACCTCGGGAGGTCGGCCGGCATCTGCGAACGACCTGTAGACCGCAACGCGCAGTTCCTCAAGGTCCACAACGCCATTCTGTCCGCTAGCACGGTAGGCGGAAACTTGACACCTGCTGATGCCGTACGGCCGACGGTCGAAGCCGCGCGCGAGGGCAGCCCTCCCGGCCTGGTCGACAGGCGGCGGTGTGACGCAGTCGGCTGGAGCCTGTGCCACATCGGGTGACCTGCGCGGGCAGGGGCGCTGAAGCGGTTGTGCGGAACGGGGAGTCAGCCCCGCCGTGGACCCTCGCCGACCGCCGTGGGGGCAACCAGTGCGTCCAGCGCGACTGCGGCATCAGTCTGGGCGAGAGCTGACGGATACTCGGAGTCATGCGCATCTTCTTCACCGGAGGCAGCGGCAAGGCCGGCAGGCACGTCGCGCCGTACCTCGCCGAGCAGGGCCACCACGTCACCAACGCCGACCTGGTCCCGCTGGAGCATCCGGCGGTGGCGGATCTGCGGGTGGACCTGACCGACGCGGGCGAGACCTACTCGGCGCTCGCCGGGCTGGCGACCTTCGACGAGCTGGACCTGCCCGAGAAACCCACCTACGACGCCGTCGTGCACTTCGCCGCGGTACCGGCGATCCTGCTCACGTCGGACGCAGCGACGTATGCGACGAATGTCCTCAGCACCTACAACGTGCTCGAAGCCGCGACTCGGCTGGGGGTGCGCAAGATCGTGTTCGCCTCCTCGGAGACGACCTACGGGATCTGCTTCGCCCAAGGCGAGCGGCGCCCGCTCTACGTGCCGGTCGACGAGGACCACCCGACGGTCCCGGAGGACGCCTACGCGATGTCGAAGGTGGCTGGCGAGGTGACGGCTCGCTCCTTCCAGGCCCGCACCGGGGCCGACGTGTACGGCCTGCGGATCAACAACGTCATTGAGCCGCACGAGTACGCCGAGATGTTCCCTCCGTTCCTCGCCGACCCGTCGCTGCGGCGCCGTAACGTCTTCGCCTACATCGACGCTCGCGACCTGGGCCAGATGGTGCAGCGCTGTCTGAAGACCGACGGGCTGGGCTATGAGGTCTTCAACGTCGCCAACGCCGACATGTCCGTTGCTGCGACGACGAAGGAAATTCAGGACGGCTTCTACGACGGGGTAGAGGTGCGCCGGGAAATGGGCCGCGACGAGACCTTCTACGCCATCGACAAAGCCCGCGACCTCCTCGGCTTCGCGCCCCAGCACTCCTGGCGCGACGTCCTGCCACACCCCGGAGCTCGGCCCTCCTGACGGGCGTGCTGACCACTCCACGCGGCAGTTGAAGCTGACCGCGTGACCGCAACCCTTACGCGGCCGAAAGACGCTGCTCAGAACCCGTGCTCATCGCGGCTGCCATGTCCGGATGGCCGGAGCGCACGCAATCGGCGGCTGGCGCCGGCGCGTTGCTGCCATCGCTCAGGGGTGCGGGTGGTCCCGAGGGTCGTCGGGGAGCCTTGGGAGTGGTTGGGTCTCAGCGTCCGGTGTGGTCTCCGGCGAAGAGGGCCGCCGCTTGGACACAGGCCTACCGAGGTAGGCCGGCCGCGGGCGGGTCGGGCGGAGAAGTTGAACTTGGCGTCGGACCCTCTGCTCGAGATCCATCTCGCGCAGCAGCCGTTTGACGGTCGACAGCGCCACGGCGTGCAATTCGCGTAGCTCGGGAGCGCTCTCGGTCGTAGCCAGGTCGTTCAGTCGGGCTCGCGCTTCCTGCATGCCGTCGAGGGCGTCCCGGAGAGCCCGGACGTCCTCCGAGCCCAGGGACGTTGCGGGGCCCGCCTCGTTGCGAACAAGCTGTCCGAAGGTGTCGATACCGGCGGCCAGTTCCCGCAGTGTCTGGGCGAGTCCGAGGAACACATCGTCGGCGCCCTCGTCATCGAGCCACGTCGGTTCGGACGTCGCGTCCACCAGTGCGCGGAACATCGAGCGGATGGCGACTGCGGAGTGCTCCAGTGCCTCGAATCCTTGGCGCAGGCCCGGTCCCACGTCGGGGGTACCGACGGCGCGAACGTTGAGTCGCCGCCCCTGCTCGGCGTGGAGGAGGGCAGAACCGACCCGGGGAATGTCGTGGTGGGTGATCCGGCGGGCCTGGTCCAGCCAAGTCCGTGCAGCCGACCCCACGTCACGCCCCCCTGCCACCAGCTCAGTCAGCTCCTCGGCGGCGCCGTTGAGCAACTCGGTGAGCGAATCCGAGAGTCCGTCGATGGCCCGCGCGGCGTCGGCACTGGCGATCCTGGGAGGAAATAGCAGGTTTGCCGCGATGCCCACGCCGGCACCCACCAGGGTCTCTGCGATTCGCTGCCAGGCTGCGGACCCGGCGCTCAGCGAGCCGACGCCGAGCACCAGCATGCCGCTGATCGCGACCTCGATGAGGTTTGAGCGCAGGCGTAGCGCCTGCCCGATCGCGATGGAGACGAAGATCAGCAGGCCTAGGCTCCACCACTCGAGCGGGAGGACGGCAGCGAATGCCACTGCAAGGGACACGCCGGTCACCACGGCCACCACGCGGTCGAGACCGCTGGCGAGAAGCGAGACCGGCGTGACCTGGACGACGAGCATCGCGGTCAGGGGTGCGAGCAGTGGCTGCGTGCCCGGGAAGAACAGCTTCGCAACGACATAGCTCGCGACCGCGGCAATCGTGATCCGCACCGACCACAGGACTGCCGCGCGGCCGTCGTTGCGCAACCGAGTCAGATTGCGACCCAGCCTCCGTCGCCACATGTCTCGCACGGTTCATCATGCTTGATGTGGGAGCGAACGCCCGCAGATGGTCGGCCGGCGACGGCCGCTGCGCGTCCGCTCCTGCGCATGACTGATCGCATCGCCAGACCGGGCGAGCGGGCTCTCAGTGCCAGATCCGCGCGCGCCGACGCGCACGCCACGCGGCCAGATCCGGGCGCTGAGCACAGGGACACCTGTCACGGGAACGGGAGGTATACGCCTCGCCCGGCGTAGGTCTTGGGCCGGCAGGAGCTGTGGGAGAGCCCGGGGGGCATTGGGCTATCTGACCAAGCCAGAACGGTAGGCCAGCACGACGGCTTGGACGCGGTCGCGCACACCGAGCTTGGCCAGCACTCGAGCCACGTGAGTCTTGACCGTCGCGTCGCCCACGACGAGACGCTCTGCGATCTCGGTGTTCGACAGTCCCTCCGCCAGCAGGGTCAGGACTTCGGTCTCGCGCGGTGTCAGGTCAGTGGGAAGCTGGGGTCGGGCTGAGGTGCGATTCTCGGCGAAGCGGGCGATCAGGCGGCGCGTCACGCTGGGTGCGAGGAGCGCGTCGCCGGCCGCGGCCACCCGGATGGCGTGCACCAGCTGGGTGGCCGGCGCGTCCTTGAGCAGGAAGCCACTTGCGCCGGCAGCAAGGGCGGCGTAGACGTGCTCGTCCAAGTCGAAGGTGGTGAGTACGACGACCTTGGCATCTGACTGGGCGACTATTTGTCGCGTCGCCTCGAGACCATCCATCCGTGGCATCCGGATGTCCATGAGCACGACGTCGGGAGCCAGCTCACGGAGCCGCGCGAGAGCCGCGACTCCGTCGGTCGCGTCCCCGACGACAGTCAGGTCCGGCTCCGCATCGAGGATCATTCGCAGCCCGGTGCGCACGAGCTCCTCGTCGTCGACCAGCAGGACCCGCGTCACGTCGGACGCCCGTCTACAGGGATGCGGGCGTGGACGGCGAAACCCTGCCCGTCGGGTCGGAAGCCGGTTCGCAACGTTCCCCCGTACAGCCCCACCCGCTCGCGCATCCCGACCAGGCCGTGACCGCCTCGATCAGCCGGGGCACCCACGTCATCCCCTCTGGACCCGCGGTTACGGACCTCGATGTCGAGGCACTCCGCCTCGTAGTTGATGCGCACCTGGACAGTTGACCTTTCGGCATGCTTCAAGACGTTGGTCAGCGCCTCCTGGACCACTCGATAGCCGGTCAGCTCAACTCCTGGCTGCAGATCCCGGACGGTCCCATTGATGGTGAGGTCGACGTGGAGACCGGCTTCTCGGACGCGTGCCACGAGGTCGGGGATGTCCTTCAGCGTCGGCTGGGGCGTTGTGCCGGCATCCTCCTCGGTCGTCGTGAGTAGTCCGAGCAGTCGCCGCATCTCCGCCATCCCCGTTCGACCGGCAGTCTCGATGGATGCGAGAGCGGCGCGCGCCTGGTCGGGCGCGGTGCCGATGGCTCGCTGGGCGCCCTGCGCCTGGATCACGATCACACCCATGCTGTGTGCGACGAGGTCGTGCAGCTCCCTGGCGAGGCGAGCGCGCTCCTCGGCCACCGCCCGAGCGGCCTGCTCCTTCAGGTCGCGCTCGGCGGCCTTCGCACGCTCGGTCAGGTCCAGCGACTCACGCGCCCGGTGCCGCATCCACCGACCGAAGGCCCAGATGCCGACGAGGAGGAACCAGGCCGGCACCACCTCGTCCACAGGGTCGCCGTCTCGAAGGCGGGGTACGTCGACGAATACCACCTGGAGCGCGATGGCCGCCGGCCCGACGAAGGTTTGCGGGGCCGGGGCGTGAGCACCCGCCGAGTACAGGCCGATGACCACCGCGAAGAAGGGCTGGCCGAGGTCACCTCCGAGCTCGAGCTGAACCCACGCCGCAGCAACCACGATCCCGAACACGGTCGCGGCGAACCGTCGGCGCACGAGAAGCGGCAGGGTGAACCCGGCGACCAGCACGCTCTGAACCGCGCGGCCGCCTTCCCACTCACCCTCGGGTGCCTGCCACACCTGCGCCAGGGCGGTGAGAGCCAGCGCCACCACCACCACGACATCCAGGAGCAGCAGGAGGTGGGGACGCTTCATGACTCGACGGTAGTAACCGCGAACCTTTCGCACATCCACAATCAGGCGGAAGCGCCCGCCTCTGCGTACGCCGTGAGGGGGACCTCGAAACCCGCATCAGTGCAGACGACTCGGGCGGTGACAGCTCCCTAGCGTCGGAGGCCCGGCGAACGACGTCGGCGGCGAAAGGAGAAGTGATGGTCACAGAGGCGAGTCGCACCGGACGAGCTGCGGCCGCAGCCGGCGTGCTGATGACGGCAGGAGTGGAAGGCGAATGGCTGCTGAACCCGCAACGCGACGACGGCACGGTCACGGACAAGCCGGAGTTCGCGCTTCTCCTGGTGGTGAGCACGGTCGGGTTCGTGCTGCTGACCATTGCCGTCCGCAACCTGCGGCGCGAGTCCACTCGACGTACGTGGCCAGCCAGGGTCGGTGCCACGATGTCGCTGATCGGGGCAGGCATGCTTGCGGTCTTCGGCGCGCTGGTGCTGGGCACCGGAGTCGCCTCAGGATCTCCACTCGAGGCTTCGTTCCTGGCCTTCGGACTCGGCCTCCTGCTGCTCTCGATCGGCCAGGTGGTCTGGGGTCTGTCGCTTCGACATCAGTCACCGGCCCCCGGCGTGTGGCTATTGCTGGTCGTGGCCGGCGCGATGGCGTTCGCGACCATCGCCATCCCACTCGACCCGTGGCACGACGTCAGCCTGGTAGCCATGGTCCTGGCCTGGTCCGTGATCGGCGTTGTCCTGCTCCGGTACCGCGCCATCAGCAACATGGCGCCGAAGGCTCGAACGGAGAGCAAGGTTTGATGGTCCGCGGCTGCCCAAGGCGACTATTTCCGTCGGCTTTTCCTGGCGACCTACAGGCGGCCCGGAGATTTGGGCACGAAACCTGGCGCGAGACCCCGAAATGACATCAGACGGGGCCAAAGACCCCGTCTGACCTGCAGTGATGGGTGGAGCTGAGGGGACTCGAACCCCTGACCCTCTGCATGCCATGCAGATGCGCTACCAGCTGCGCCACAGCCCCAGGTGTTGCCCGAGGGTGGAAGCCCCGCGGACAACTCGCGGAATCCTAGCCAACAGGCGGGTCGGACCCTAAATCGAGCGGCACGGTGCGGTTGTAGGCATACAGCCGCCACGGCTCGTCGGGGCTCTGCCGACGCAGCACGGCCCAGCCGCAGTTGTCCATGCCGCGCAGCGTCAGCGCCTCCTCCGACGTCCAGCCGAGCAGGGATGCAACAGCGGTACGGATCGCGGCGCCGTGCGAGACGACCAAGGCGACGCCGTCGTCGGGTACGGCGGCCGCGATCTCGGACAGGGCAGCGGTCATCCGGGCCGCCACCTCGGCGTGCTTCTCGGCGCCGGGGACGGCGTCCCAGTTGGCGCGCACGAACTCGGCGTACTCGGCTGGGGCCTCGGCCTCGAACTCGTGGTGGTGCAGCCCCTCGCGGTGGCCCAGGGAGTACTCGCGCAGGCGGGCGTCGAAGGTGGGCGTGAGACCCAGCTCCGAGGCGACGTACGACGCCGTCGAGCGGGCCCGGTCAGAGTCCGAGGACCACACCGCGGAGGGCCGCAGTGCGGCCAGCACCGGCGCGACCGCCTCGGCCTGCGCGTGCCCGAGATCGTCGAGCTGGGAGTCGGCCTGCCCCTGGATGCGGCGCGTGGCGTTCCACTCGGTCCGGCCGTGGCGCAGGAGGACCAGGTCAACCACGGTCAGGGGCGGTGACGTCCGCGGGGAGAGGGATGGTCGGGCAGTCGCGCCAGAGCCGCTCGAGCGCGTAGAACTGCCGCTCCTCCTCGTGCTGCACGTGCACGACGATCTCGCCGTAGTCGATCAGCACCCAGCGGCCGTCCCGCTCGCCCTCGCGGCGGATCGGCTTGGCGCCGATCTCGCGCAGCTTGTCCTCGACCTCGTCGACGATGGAGCGGACCTGACGGTCATTGGACGCCGAGGCGATCACGAACGCGTCGGTGATCGCGAGCTGCTCGCTGACGTCGAAGGCGATGATCTGCTGACCCAGCTTGTCGGACGCCGCGCGCGCGGCGGCCACGACGAGCTCGACGGCGTGGTCGGTGGCTGTCACTTTGCTCCAGTTGAGGGGTAGAGGCCGTGCTTTGCGATGTACTGGACCACGCCGTCGGGGACGAGGTACCAGACGGGTTCCCCGCGGCGGTGCCGGTTGCGGCAGTCGGTCGACGAGATCGCCAGCGCCGGGATCTCGACCATCGTCACCTTGTCGGACGGGATCGCGGCCAGCGTGTCCGGGTCCATCTCGTGGCCGGGACGGGTGCAGCCGACGAATTGGTGCGCGAGCTCGAACAGGTCGTCGGCCGAGCGCCACGTGAAGATGTCGGCCAGCGCGTCGGCGCCGGTGATGAAGTAGAGGTCGGCGTCCGGCATCGTGGTGCGCAGGTCCTTCAGGGTGTCCACGGTGTACGTCGGGCCGGCCCGGTCGATGTCCACGCGGGACACGTTGAACCGCGGGTTCGACGCGGTCGCGACCACCGTCATCAGGTAGCGGTGCTCGGCCGTGGTGACCACGCGCTCGGACTTCTGCCACGGGTCGCCGGTCGGTACGAATACGACCTCGTCGAGGTCGAACCACGCCTGCACCTCTGACGCCGCCACCAGGTGGCCGTGGTGGATGGGGTCGAACGTGCCGCCCATCACGCCGACGCGGCGGCTCACGACAGGCCCATGCGGGAGCGCGAGATCAGGAGTGCTCGCGTCCGCCGCCGAAGGCGACCAGGGCGCCCAGCAGCCCGAGCAGGATGAGCAGTGCGCCACCGCCGATGGCGAAGCTGATGCGCTGGTCCAGCTCGAAGGCCACGACAGCCAGGCTCTGGGCGAGGATCATGCCCCCACCCTATCCAAGGGTTGGCCCGCTCAGCGCACGTGGCCGTCACCGACGACGACGTACTTGGTCGACGTCATCTCGGGCAGTCCCATCGGACCGCGGGCGTGCAGCTTCTGGGTGCTGATCCCGATCTCCGCGCCGTAGCCGAACTCGGCGCCGTCGGTGAACCGCGTCGAGGCGTTCACCAGCACCGCTGCCGAGTCGACGGCCGCGGTGAACCGCCGCGCGGCGGCCTGGTCCTCGGTGACGATCGCGTCGCTGTGCTGGCTCGACCAGCGGCGGATGTGGGCGATCGCCTCGTCGAGGTCGGGTACGACGCGGGCCGAGATGTCGAGGGAGAGGTACTCCTGGCCCCAGTCGTCGTCCGTGGCCTCGACCACGTCGTCGCCGTACGCCGCGAAGGCAGTGTCGCCGTGGACGGTCACGCCGGCGTCCTGGAGCGCCTCGATCACCCGGGGCAGGAACCGGTCCGCCACGGCCGCGTGGACCAGCAGCGACTCGGCGGCGTTGCAGACGCTGGTCCGCTGGGTCTTGGCGTTGACCACGATCGCGAGCGCCTTGTCGAGGTCGGCAGCGCGGTCGACGTACACATGGCAGTTGCCGACTCCGGTCTCGATCACCGGCACCGTCGACTCCTCCACCACCGAACGGATCAGCCCGGCTCCCCCGCGCGGGATGAGGACGTCGACCAGGCCGCGGGCGCGCATCAGCGCCTTGACCGCGTCGTGCGAGTCGCCCGGGACGAGCTGGACCACGTCGGCGTCCAGGCCTGCGGCGACCGCCGCGTCCCGCAGGATCGCCACGATGGCCGCGTTGCTCGAGCGGGCCGACGACGAACCGCGCAGCAGCACGGCGTTGCCGGACTTGAGGCAGATCCCTGCCGCGTCCGCTGTCACGTTGGGCCGCGCCTCGTAGATCATGCCGACGACGCCGAACGGCACCCGCACCTGCCGCAGCTCCAAACCATTGGCGAGCGTGCTGCCGCGCACCACCTCACCCACCGGGTCCGGCAGCGCAGCGACCTCGCGCAGCCCGCGGGCCATGTCCTCGAGCCGCTGCGGGGTCAGCCGGAGCCGGTCGACGATGTTCGCCGGCGTCCCGTCCGCCTCCGCCCGGGCGACGTCCTCGACGTTCGCGTCGAGCACCTCGCTCCAGCGGGCCAGCAGCGCGTCCGCCATCGCGAGGAGCGCGGCGTCCTTCTGGGCACGGGTCGCCAGCGCGAGCCCGTGGCTGGCCTCGCGGGCGCGCCGCGCCGTGTCGAGGACGTCCTGGCTCATGCCAGAAGCGTAGGCGGCAGACTCGAGGTGCCATGCCCGCATCCGAGCCCCTGAGATTCGTGGTCAACCGCCACGACGCGACCACGCTCCACTTCGACCTGCGGCTCGAGGCGGACGGCGTCCTGGTGTCGTGGGCGGTGCCCAAGGGGCCGTCCCTCGACCCGAAGGCCAAGCGGCTCGCCGTGCAGGTCGAGGACCACGGCATGGAGCACCTCGACTTCGAGGGGCGGTCCGAGAGCGAGGACGGCCGGGTGCAGACCAAGATCGTCTGGGACACCGGGCTCTACCTGCCCGCCGAGCCGCCCGGCCCCGCGCTCGAGCGCGGCCACCTGCGGTTCGTGGTGTCCGGCCACAAGCTCAACGGCGCGTTCGCGCTCACCCGGACCCGGATGGGCGGCAACGAGCGGAACTGGATCCTGGTCAAGATCGACGACGAGTACGCCGACCGGGACCGCGACCCGACCGTGGACGAGAACGAGTCGGTGCTCTCGGGGGTCACCAACGAGGAGCTCGAAGCCGGCGGCTGACGGGTACCGGTCCGGCATGCCCGAGCTCCGCGAGTACGAGAAGAAGCGCAACACCAAGAAGTCGGGCGAGCCGTCGAGCCGAGGCCGCGGCGGGCGCGGGAAGCGTGACGCGCCGGTGTTCGTCGTCCAACGTCACGACGCCACCAACCTGCACTTCGACTTCCGGTTCGAGATCGACGGGGCGCTGGTGTCGTGGGCGGTCCCGAAGGGCCCCTCGGTGGACCCGCGGGACAAGCGGCTGGCCGTGCACGTCGAGGACCACCCTCTCGACTACGCCGACTTCGAGGGCCGGATCGAGGACGGCTACGGCGAGGGCACGGTCGTGGTGTGGGACACCGGCTCCTACGAGAACCTGACGGAGAAGGACGGCGAGCCGGTCGACGCCTCCACCGCGTTGTCCAACGGGCATCTCAAGGTCGAGCTGCACGGCGAAAAGCTCACCGGTGCCTTCGCCATCACGCACACCAAGATGGGCGGCGACGAGCAGAACTGGATGCTGGTCAAGGTCGACGACGAGGGCGCCGACCGCCGTCGCAAGCCCACCTCGACCCAGAACGAGTCCGTGCTCTCCGGCAAGACCAACGAGGACTTCGAGACCCACGATGGTTGAGGAGGTCGCAACCGGCGGTGGTCACAGTTTCTTGACCGCCTTTGCGAGTCCCTGCGCGTGGCGCCGGACGTCGGCCCACGGGCAGTCGCGGCGGGCCAGCCTCCGGCGTACGGACGCGACGGTGAACTGGCCCGGCCTCACCCGCGAGAGCTCGTCCCACGTGATCGGCGTGGAGACCGGCGCCCCCTCGCGGGCCCGCACGGCGTACGCCGGCACCGCGGTCTGGCCGTAGGCGTTGCGGCCGATGTCGACGTAGACGCGGTCGCCGCGCTTGGCCTTGCGCTGCTCGAGCGTGAGCAGGTCGGGTGCCTTCTCGACCAGGACCTCGCCGCACCGCCGGGCGAAGTCGCGCACCTCGTCGAAGCCCAGGCTCGGACGCAACGGCACCAGCACGTGGTAGCCGCGTGAGCCGGTCGTCTTGAGGTAGGTCGTGAGTCCGAGGTCGTCGAGCAGCTCGCCGACCATTCGGGTCGCGCGCCGGACTTTCGCCAGGTCGTCGTCACTGGGGTCGAGGTCGAAGATCAGCTGGTCGGGCTTCTCGAGACTCTTGGTCGTGCAGAGCCAGGTGTGCGGCGTGATGCAGGCCTGCTGGGCGAGGTAGACAAGCGACCTGCGGTCGTCGACCACGACCTGCCGCTGCGTCCCGTCCACGGTGTGCACCTCGACCGTGTGGACCCAGTCCGGGAAGTGCGAGGGCACCTTCTTCTCGTAGAAGGCCATCCCCTCGATCCCGTCCGGGAAGCGCTGCATGTTGACCGGACGGCCGCGCAGGTGCGGCAGCATGACGTCGGCGATCGCGTCGCAGTAGGTCGCCAGATCGAGCTTGGTGACGGCCTTGTTGCCGGGGCCTTCGGGGAAGAGTGCCTTGTCCGGCTTGCTGATCTCGACCCCCGCCACCTCGACGGTGCTCACTGCTCCCTCACCACGTCCGCCGCCTTCTTGTCCGTCCGCAGTCCGAGGTAACGGGGATGTCGCAGCTGGTTGGCGGTGGTCCATTCGGTGAACGCCACCTGCGCCACCAGCCGGGGCCTGGCCCAGTGCACGGCCGTTCGCGGCAGTGAGCCCTTCGTGCACGGGGACGCTTCCGCCTCGAGCTTCGTCAGGCGGGCGTGCAGGTCGCGCAGCACCGGCTGCGAGAAACCCGTGCCGACCTTGCCGGCGTACACCAGGTCGTCGCCCTCGTAGTACGCCAGCAGCAGCGCGCCCAGCGCTACGCGGGACCCCTCGGGGTCGGTCCAGCCGACCACGACCAGCTCCTGGCCGGCCTCGCACTTGAACTTCAGCCAACGGTCGGTCCGGCCGGTGGCGTACGGCGCGTCGTCCCGCTTGGCGATCAGCCCCTCCCAGCCCTTGCGACAGGCCTCGGCGAAGTACTCCTCGCCGGCGCGGCGGCGGTGCGGTGTGTAGCGGACCGGCCCTTCGAAGGTGAGCAGGTCGCGCAGCCGACGCTTGCGGTCCAGCAGCGGCTCGCCTCGGACGTCCTCGCCGCCGGCGCGGAGCACGTCGAAGACGTAGAAGTAGACGGGCACCCCGCTGCGCCGCGCCTTCTCCGCGCTGTTCAGGTGGATCCGCGGCTGCAGCCGGGCGAACGACGTCCGCGAGCCCTCGAACGCCACCACCTCGCCGTCGATGACGAAGTCGGTCGACGCCTGCTCCTCGAGCGCCTCGGCGATCTCGGGAAACGCCACAGTGACGTCTCGGCCCGACCGCGAGTACAACTTCGTCCCGTGGCCGGTCCGGACCGCCAGGCAACGCTGGCCGTCGAGCTTGCGCTCGTAGACCCAGCCGTCCTCCCAGAACCGCTCGTGGCTCAGGGTGGCGAGCGCCGGCTGCGGGATGTCCGTGGTCACCTCTTGTTTGTACCCGCTCGGCCGGCGGTTGAGGAGGGCGCTCTGCGCTCGTCTCGAAACCTCGGAAACGACGCTGGGACCGACCACGACCGTGGCCAGGTCCCAGCGAGAGCTTCAGAGGTTTCGAGACGGTTGTTGCGCAACCTCCTCAACCACCGGCGAGCGGCTAGCCCTTCCGCTCGGTGACCTTCTCGGTCGCTGCGGGGAGCACGGTCTTGAGGTCGCCGACGACACCGAAGTCGACGAGCTCGAAGATCGGGGCCTCCTCGTCCTTGTTGACCGCGACGATCGTCTTGGAGGTCTGCATGCCGGCGCGGTGCTGGATGGCACCGGAGATGCCGGCCGCGATGTAGAGCTGCGGCGAGACGGTCTTGCCGGTCTGCCCGACCTGGAAGCTGTGCGGGATCCAGCCGGAGTCGACCGCGGCCCGCGAGGCGCCCACGGCGGCGCCCAGGGAGTCGGCGAACTCCTCGATCGGGGTGAAGTCTCCACCGGTACCGCGACCACCGGAGACGACGATCGCGGCCTCGCTGAGGTCGGGTCGGCCGGACGCCTTGCGGGGCTGGGACGCGACGATCTGGGCACCCTTGGCGGCGTCGGAGATCTCCGCGGTGAACTCCTCGACCGAGCCGGCACCCTCCGACTCCTCGGGAGTGGCGGAGTTCGGCTTCACGGTGATGATCGGCGTGCCCTTGGTGACCTTGGCGGTGACCGTGTAGCCACCCGCGAACACGCTCTGCGTGGTGACCGGTCCCTCCTGCACGTCGACCGCGTCGGTGATCAGACCGGACTCGAGCTTGATGGCGAGCCGGCCGGCGATCTCCTTGCCCTCGACGGTGGAGGAGATCAGGATCGCGCCCGCAGACGACTTCTCGGCCAGCTGCTGCAGGGCCTCGGCCTTCGGCGCGACCAGGTAGCCCTTGATCTCGGAGTCGTCGACGACGTAGACCTTCTCGGCGCCGTACGTCTTGACCTTGTCGGCGACCTCCGAGGCCTTGGCGCCGTCGCCGATGAACACGGCCGAGGGCTCGCCGAGCCGCTTGGCGATGGTCAGCAGCTCGTAGGTGGGCTTGCGGACCGCTCCGTCGAGGTGGTCGACGAGAACCAGAACTTCAGACATTGACAGACGCTTCTTCCTGGAGGCTTCCTGGAGGTCAGATGAACTTCTTGGACGCGAGGAACTCGGTCAGCGCAGCGGCGCCGGACCCGTCCTCGTCCTTGACGATCTCGCCCTGGGTGCGGGGCGGGCGTTCGGTGGTGTCCTCGACCTGGGTCCAGGCCACCGACAGGCCGACTTCGCCGGCGTCGACGCCGAGGTCGCCCAGCGACCAGGTGTCGAGCGGCTTCTTCTTGGCCGCCATGATCCCCTTGAACGACGGGTAGCGCGCCTCTCCGGACTGGTCGGTCACCGACAGCACCAGCGGCATCGTCGCGCCGATCACCTCGGTCGCGGTGTCGCCGTCGCGCTTGATGCGGACCTGGTCGCCCTGGGACTCGATCACCGACGCCATGGTGACCTGCGGCCACGAGAGCCGCTCGGCGAGCATGGCCGGTACGACGCTCATGGAGGCGTCGGTCGAGGCCATGCCGCACAGGACCAGGTCGACCTTGGTCTCGGAGCCGGCCTTCTCGATGGCCTTGGCGAGCACGAGCGAGGTGGCGATGGCGTCGGAGCCGGCGATGGCGTCGTCGACGACGTGGATGCCCTTGTCGGCACCCATCTGGAGCGCCTTGCGCACCGCGTCGAGCGCCTTCTCGGGGCCGATACAGAGAGCGGTCACCTCAACCTCGCCGCCCTCACCGGCCTTCTCCTTCAGCTGGAGAGCCTGCTCAACGGCGTACTCGTCGAGCTCGGACAGGAGCCCGTCGACGCCCACGCGGTCGACAGTGTTGTCTTCCTCGAACTTGCGGTCGGCGGTGGCGTCGGGGACGTGCTTGACACAGACGATGATGTTCATGGTGGTTCGGAGGTTACCGTCGTGTCACTCCGAGTCACACGTCGTCCAGCGAGGGCTTCCTCACACCAGACCTGACGAAAACTCTGTCAGCGTTCGGGGTAGCGCGACCGGGTCAGGGGCGGACCAGTCGGTCCAGGATCCGGCCCACGAACAGCCACGCGGCGGCGCCCAGCCCCCAGTTGAACAGGGCGTTCTTGGTGTCCGCGTTGGCTCCCGTGAACTGCTTGATGCCGTTGTCCCGGGAGAAGATCCCGAGGTCGACCCGGTCGGCACCCTCGAGCACGAACTTCACCAGGTCGTTGTCCTGGTTCGCGTCCAGCGTGATGAGCAGCGCCCCGACGGCGAGGAACATCGCGGCCACCAGGAAGAGCAGCCAGATCACCTGTGAGAGCGCCATCCGCACCCGGGTGACGGTCTGGGCGCCGCGGCCCGGGGTGCCCGACGTGCCGGAGGCCTGGGCCCCGGTGTCGACCCTGGTCCCGTTGCCGCGTCCGAACATCGCGCTCCCCTCGCCCCTGGTCAGCGGCCCTCGAAGGTGGCCTTACCCGGCCCTTGCTCGACGAAGGATTGCATACCTGTGGTGCTGTCAGCGGTGGCGAACATGGCCGCGAACGCGGCCCGCTCGATCTCCAGCCCGGTGTCCAGGTCGACCTCGAGACCGCGGTCGACCGACTCCTTCGCGGCCCGCAGCGCGAGCGCGGCGGCACCGGAGAACTGGGCGGCCCAGGCAACCGCCTCGTCGTAGACGGTGTTCTCGGCGTCCTTGGGTACGACGCGGTCGACCAGGCCGATCGCGAGCGCCTCTTCGGCCTTGACGAACCGGCCGGTGAAGATGAGGTCCTTGGCGCGGCTGGGGCCGATGAGTCGACTGAGCCGCTGGGTGCCGCCGGCGCCGGGGATGATCCCCAGCAGTACCTCGGGCTGTCCGAACTGGGCGTCCTCGGCGGCGAACCGTACGTCGGCCGCCAGCGCCAGCTCGCACCCACCACCGAGCGCGTAGCCGGTGATCGCGGCCACGACCGGCTTCGGGATCCGAGCGACAGCGGTCACCGCGGACTGCACGGACGTCCCGAGCTTGACCATGTCGGCGTACGACAGCTCGGCCATCTCCTTGACGTCGTTGCCGGCCGCGAAGACCTTCTCGCCGCCGTAGAGGACCACCGCCCGCACGTCGTCGCGCTCGGTCGCCTCGGCCGCGGCGTCGCGCAGCTCGGTCTGCACCTGGAAGCTGATCGCGTTCATCTTCGGCCGGTCCAACCTGATGGTGCCGACGCCGTCGACGACCTCAACACTCACGAACTCACCCATGCCGTGCATCATGCCGCCGGGCGCCGTCTCTAGAGTGACCGGGTGCCCGGACTATGGCGGACGCGAGACGAGGTGGCGCCCATCTGGCCGGGCTCCAACCACCACCTGGGGTCGACCTGGTCCGAGGAGTCGACCAACTTCGCGGTGTGGGCGCCGGAGGCGACCGCCGCCTACGTCTGCCTCGTGTCGGACGACGGCACCGAGGTGCGACACCGGCTCACTGAGCAGTCGCTCGGCATCTGGCACGGCGCGATCCCAGGGGTCGAGCCGGGCCAGCGCTACGGCTACCGCGTGGCCGGGGCCTGGGCGCCCGAGCTGGGCCTGCGGTTCAACCCGCAGAAGCTGCTGCTCGACCCGTACGCCCGTGCTGTCAGCGGTGCTCTGGTGCAGGACCCGGCGATCTACGGCTACACGGTTGGCGCTCCCGAGACCCGCGACCTGCTCGACTCCGCCGGCAAGGTGCCGCTCAGCGTGGTCGTCGACGAGCGGTTCGACTGGAATGGGGAAACCCCTCAGCGGCGCCGGTGGCGGGACACCGTCATCTACGAGCTGCACGTCAAGGGCATGACCCAGCTGCACGACCGGGTGCCCGACTCGCTGCGCGGCACGTACGCCGGCCTCGCCACACCTGCGGTCACCGACTACCTGCGTGACCTCGGGGTCACGGCGGTCGAACTGCTGCCGGTGCACCAGTTCACGACCGAGCCGGCGGTCGCCGCGCGCGGGCTGACCAACTACTGGGGCTACAACTCGATCGGCTTCTTCGCTCCCCACGCGGCGTACTCCTCCTCCGGAGACCGGGGAGAGCAGGTCACCGAGTTCAAGGAGATGGTCAAGGCATTCCACGAGGCCGGCCTCGAGGTGATTCTCGATGTCGTCTACAACCACACGGCCGAGGCCGGGCTCGAGGGTCCGACGCTGTCCTTTCGCGGGCTCGACGACAAGATCTACCACCGCGTCTCGCCGGGGCCGGGCGTCACGGCGTTCGACGACACCTACTGGGACGTGACCGGCTGCGGCAACACCGTCGACGCCAGCCACCCCTTCGCGCTGCGGATGATCCTCGACTCGCTGCGCTACTGGGTCACCGAGATGCACGTGGACGGGTTCCGGTTCGACCTGCTCTCGGCGCTGACCAGGACCGGGCGGGCCGTGGACATGCGCAGCCACCTGCTCGTGGCCATCGGCCAGGACCCGGTGCTGCGGCACGTCAAGCTGATCGCCGAGCCCTGGGACGCGTCCGTCGACGGCTACCGCGTCGGCGAGTTCCCGCCGCCGTGGATCGAGTGGAACGACCAGTTCCGCGACGAGATCCGGGACTTCTGGAACGGTCGCTCCCCCGGCATCCGCGGCGTGGCCACCCGGCTGGCCGGCTCGTCGGACCTGTACGCCGACGACGGCCGCTCGCCGTACGCATCCGTCAACTTCGTCACCGCGCACGACGGCTTCACGCTCCGCGACCTGGTGAGCTACGACCACAAGCACAACGACGCCAACGGCGAGGACAACCGGGACGGCACCGACAACAACCGGTCCGCCAACCACGGCGTCGAGGGCGAGACAACGGACAAGACGATCGTGGCGCTGCGCCGCCGCCAGGCCGCGAACCTGATGGCGACCCTGTGCCTGTCCAACGGCGTACCGATGATCACCGCCGGCGACGAGCGCGGTCGCACCCAGCGCGGCAACAACAACGCCTACTGCCAGGACAACGAGCTCTCCTGGATCGACTGGCGCGCCGACGACGCCTGGCTGGACGTCTTCGCCGTCACCCAGGCCGCGCTGCGGCTGCGCCGTGAGCACCCCGCCCTCCGGCAGCGGCACTTCTTCGAGGGCCGGCCGACCATCCGAGGCGGCCCGAAGGACCTGGCCTGGCTGCACCCGTCCGGTCGCGAGATGACCGGCGACGACTGGTACGACCCCACGCTGACCACGCTGGGCATGTTCGTCTCCGGTGCCCCGCTCCGCTCCCCCGGGCCGCACGGCGAGCAGCAGGTCGACAAGTCCTTCGCGATGTTCTTCAACTCGGGCGGCAAGTCCGTGCAGATCGAGCTCCCCGCCAACGACTGGGTCCACTCCGGCGAGGTCGCGCTGTCCACCGATCCCAAGCTCCCGATCGGTACGCCGGTCAAGACCGGCGACCGGATGCAGCTGGGTGGCCGGAGCGTGGTGGTCCTGCGCGAGCTCTGATCCCGGTGGTCTGTAATGCTCGCCGAGTGATTCGCCCGCTGCGCCGCGCCGTCCTGCTGCTTGCCGGATGCGTCGTCCTGGGCACGGGTGTCGCGATGCTGCTGACCGCGGACCTCGGGTCCGACGGCTTCTCCACCCTGGTCAACGGTGTCTCGATCGGTGTGGACATCTCGTTCGTGCTGGCGAACGTCGCTGTCAGCGTGGTCTTCCTGCTGGTCGCCGCCGCCCGGGGACTGCGACCCGGTGTCGGGACGCTGGTGCAGGTCGTGGTGGTGGGCTTCACGGTCTCGCTGCTGCTCCCAGTCCTGGACGTCCCCGGCACCCTGCTGGGACAGGTGCTGCTGCTGACGGCGGCTTTCCCGGTGATCGCCGTGGGCATCGTCTGGTACCTCGGCTCGCACCTCGGGGCCGGCCCCGCCGAGTCCGCCGCCCTGGCCTGGGACCCACCCGTGCCGTTCCGCTGGAGCTACAGCACGGTCCAGCTGGTCGGCGCCGTCGTCGGGTGGCTGCTCGGCGCCACGATCGGGCCCGGGACCCTTGCGGTCATCTTCCTGCTCGGCCCGGGCGTGGACCTGACCAGCCGGCTGCTGCGGATCGACCTGCGGCAGGGGGACGTGACGGAGCTCAGTCGAGCCGAGCGCTGAGCGCAGCGAGCTTGTTTGGGACATTGGCGGGCTGGCCATCGGGTTGCCGCCGGTGGGCTGGCTGCGATTCCTCGGTGGTTGAGGAGGTCGCGCAGCGACCGTCTCGAAACCTCCCCAGCCCGCGCTCGGAGCAGAACACCGCTGGCCCTGCGGTGGTTGAGGAGGTCGCGCAGCGACCGTCTCGAAACCCCCGCCGCCCGCCGCTGGAAGCCGCCCGCCGCTGGTCGAGCTTGTCGAGACCACCGCAGTCTCCGCTGAAAGCCGCCCACCCAGGCTGAGCTCTTCGTTGGCTGCGGCAACCCGAAAGCCGAGTGTCTGACCCTCACCGGGGCTGTCAAGCATGGGTGCCTTCGCTGCGGTCTTGTGGGCGGGTTGACAGCCCCGGTGAGGGTCAAAGGCGGGCTGGCTATCGGGTTGCCGCCAGTGGGCTGGCTGCGATTCCTCGGTGGTTGAGGAGGTCGCGCCGCGACCGTCTCGAAACCTCCGCCAGCCCGCGCTCGGAGCAGACCACCGCTGGCCCTGCGGTGGTTGAGGAGGTCGCGCAGCGACCGTCTCGAAACCCCCGCCGCCCGCGCTGGAAGCCGCCCACCGCTGGTCGAGCTTGTCGAGACCACCGCAGCCTGCACGGGGACTCGCCACGGGCCCGGATCCGGGGCCTGGACGGTCCACTATCCGTCCACAGCCAAGGTCCCGGAACCCCTTTATCCACAACGGGATTCCGGATCCGGACGAGTGTCGGTGGCGAGTGCTGGAATAGACCCATGACAGCGATCGCCCACCAGCCACACCCGGTCACCCGGGCGCTGGCTGGTGTCCGCGATGAGCTCGGTGGTGCCACCGAGATGCCGGTCTGGTCGATGGACGCCGCCGAGACAACCGCCACCCTCGCCGAGATCCAATCGGCGAAGGCCCAGCTAGTGGAGCTCGAGGCCAGGCTGCTGTCCCACGCCGACCGCACCGAGGTCGCCGCGGCCACCGGGGCCACCTCGACCGCGAACTGGCACGCCCACGCCACGCCGCACCACCCGGGTCGCGGCGCACCGGGCGATGCGGCTCGCCACAGGTCTCGAGGACCACGACCTCACCAGGACCGCGCTCGCCGAGGGCCGGCTCCATGTCGAGCAGGCCGAGGCCATCCTCCGCGCCCTCGCGGACCTGCCCGCCGACCTCGACCCCAAGCTCCTGGTCCAAGCAGAGCAGCACCTGCTCGAGCAGGCCGCTTCGTTCGACGCCAAGGCCCTCAAGCACCTCGGCCGCCGGATCCTCGAGGTCGCCTGCCCCGAGGCCGCCGACGCCCACGAAGCCGCCCTGCTCGAACGCGAGGAACGCGACGCCGCCGCAGCCACCCGGCTGACCATGTACGAGGACGGGCACGGCAAGGTCCACGGCCGGTTCACCCTCGACACCCTCACCGGGGCGATGCTCAAGAAACACCTGTACGCCCTGGCCGCCCCCAAACACCGCGCCTCCCAGGGCCCCCTCGGCGAACGCAGGCCCACCCCCGAACGGCTCGGACAGGCCTTCGTCGAACTGATCCAGCGCTACCCGACCAAGCGCCTCCCCAAGGCCGGCGGCCTCAACGCCACCATCGTGGTCCTCATGCACCTCGACACCCTCATGGGCGACCTCAAGGCCGCCCGCCTCGACACCGGAGAGACCATCTCCCCCGGCGCCGCCCGCCGCCTCGCCTGCGAGGCCGGGATCATCCCCGCCGTCCTCGACGGCAAGTCCCAGGTCCTCGACCTGGGCCGCAAGAAACGGTTCTACAGCGAGGGCCAACGGATCGCCAAGACCATCGAAGCCGGCGGCTGCGAAGTCGAAGGCTGCGACGCACCACCCGGCACGACCCACATGGGCCTACCCCGAACGCTGGGCAGACGGCGGCCAAACCAACCGCGACGGCATCATGATCTGCCCACCCCACCACTCCCGAGCCCACGACACCCGCTACAAGATGACACGCCTGCCGACCGGCAAGTACGGCTTCCACCGACGCACGTGAGCCGCCCCGCCGGAAGCCCGGACCTGCCGGTCTCAGGAGGGTCCAAGGCTCCCCGTTGACTCGCCGTCCGCGCCCTCCTTCAGCTCGATGAAGATGGCTTGTGTTGGGGAGTCGCCGATGTTCTCACCGTGGTGCTGTTGCGCGTCCAGCCAGCGCACCGTGCCGGCTTCGATGTCGACATCTCTCTGATCGTCGCCGTGCACCAGCCGCCGCCGAAACGAGGTGAGGGTGTACATAACGCTGTCGGGGTGTGCGTGCGGAGTGGTGGCGTCACCGGGCTGGTCCTTGTACTCGAGCACCCGCACCCGTTCGTTCTCGAAGATGACCTTGTAGAACTGCGGATTCGATTCGACTGGATCGAGACTCATGTGCCGAGGATGCCCGAAGTCCGCAGGATCCTGAAGGGAAGTGGGGCTCAAGCGCGGGAGCGCGCGGGATGACCGAGACCAAACGTCAGGCGATCGCCACGACCCCGAGCTCGGCCACTGAGGTGAGCAGTTCGTTGCGCGGGATCACCCGGACGGTGTAGCCGAAGGGGCCACCGCGGTCGAGCTGGATGTCGCCGTCGAACCGGTAGCGGCCGCCGTCGTAGGTGTCGGCGAGGGTGAGGTCCTTGACCGTGACGTCGGTGAGGATGTCGTTGCTGTCGATCTTGCCGTGCAGGACCTGGACGTCGACGTCGTCGGGGGCCAGCTCACCGAGCGAGACGAACCCGCGGACGTTGAGCACCGCGCCCACCTCGGCCGCGTCGCCGACTCCGGAGGACTCGACGTGCTCGACCCGGACGGAGGGCCAGGCGGCCTTCACGCGCTTCTTCCACGCGGCGAGCTTGGCGGCGCCGGCGTAGTCGGAGTTGAGCAGCCGGGCGTTGACGGCGGCGGGGGCATAGAGCTGGCGCACGTAGTCGCGGACCATGCGGGTCGCCAGCACCTTGGGGCCGAGCGACTTGAGCGTGTGCCGGACCATCTCCAGCCATCGGGTCGGGACGCCGTCCTGGTCGTGGTCGTAGAAGCGCGGGGCCACCTCGCGCTCGATCAGGTCGTAGAGCGCGGCGGACTCGAGGTCGTCGCGCTTCTCGACGTCCTCGACGCCGTCGGCGGTCGGGATCGCCCAGCCGTTGTCGCCGTCGTACCACTCGTCCCACCAGCCGTCGAGGACCGACAGGTTGAGGCCACCGTTGAGGGCGGCCTTCATGCCCGAGGTGCCGCACGCCTCGTAGGGGCGGAGCGGGTTATTGAGCCAGACATCGCAGCCGGGGTAGAGCGGCTGCGCCATGGCGATGTCGTAGTTGGGGAGGAACACGATCCGGTGCCGGATCTCCGGGTCGTCGGAGAGCTTGACGATGTCCTGGATCAGCTTCTTGCCGCCGTCGTCGGCAGGGTGCGCCTTGCCGGCGATGAGGATCTGGATCGGCCGCTCGGGGTGCAGCAGCAGGCTCTTGAGCCGCTCTGGGTCACGCATCATCAGCGTCAGCCGCTTGTACGACGCCGCGCGGCGCGCGAACCCGATGGTCAGCACGTCGGGGTCGAGCGCCTTGTCGATCCAGGACAGCTCGGCCTTGGCGGCGCCGCGCTGGCGCCAGGACTTGGCCACGCGCCGGCGGGCGTCGAGGACCAGCCGCTCGCGCAGCTGGCGCTTGACCGCCCACATCTCGTTGCCGGGCACCTTGTCGACGACGCTGAGGAAGGCGTCAACATCGTCGGAGTGGGTGTCGGCGCCCTGCGCGGCGGCGAGGTCGAACATCTCGCGGGCCACCCAGGTCGGCGCGTGCACGCCGTTGGTGATCGAGCCGATCGGCACCTCGGCCTCGTCGAAGGCCGGCCAGAGGCCGTGGAACATGTCGCGGCTGACCTGGCCGTGCAGCCGCGAGACGCCGTTGGCGCGCTGCGCGAGCCGGAAGCCCATGACCGCCATGTTGAACACCGTCGGGTCGCCCCCGGTGTAGTCCTCGCTGCCCAGGGCGAGCAGCTTGTCGATCGGAACGCCCGGCGTCGCGCCGTTCTCGCCGAAGTACTGCTCCACCAAGGTGCGCGGGAACCGGTCGATGCCGGCCGGCACGGGGGTGTGGGTGGTGAAGACCGTGGCCGCGCGGCCCATCTCGAGCGCGGTGTCCCAGTCGACCTCCGGGCCGCCCTCCTCCACCGTGAGCTCGCGGATCCGCTCGATGCCCAGGAAGCCCGCGTGGCCCTCGTTGGTGTGGAACACCTCGGGGGCCGGGTGACCGCTGAGCCGGCTGAACACCCGCAGCGCCCGGACGCCGCCGACGCCCAGCAGCAGCTCCTGGCGGAGCCGGTGCTCGCTGTTGCCGCCGTAGAGCCGGTCGGTCACGTCGACGTAGTGCTGCGGGTTGCCCTCGACGTCGGTGTCCAGCATCAGCAGCGGGACCCGCCCGACCCGCACCACCCAGATGCGCGCGATCAGCGGCGGCCCGTCGGGCAGGTCGATCGAGACGGTGGCGCGAGTGCCGTCGGCCTCGCGAAGCAGTGAGATCGGCAGCTCGTCGGGGTCGAGCACCGGGTAGCTCTCCTGCTGCCAGCCCTCGCTGGACAGGGCCTGCTTGAAGTAGCCGTGCCGGTAGAGCAGGCCGACGCCGACGATCGGGACACCGAGGTCGCTGGCGGCCTTGAGGTGGTCGCCGGCGAGGATGCCGAGGCCGCCGGAGTACTGGGGCAGCACCGCGGTGATGCCGAACTCCGGCGAGAAGTAGCCGATCGAGGCCGGTCCGTCCTGGACCCGGCGCTGGTACCAGCGGTCCTCGGAGAGGTACGCCGCGAGGTCGCGCTCGACGGCGCCGAGCCGCTCACAGAACTCAGCGTCGGCCGCGAGCTCGTCGAAGCGCGTCGTCTCGACCTCGCCGAGCAGGCGCACCGGATCGCGACCGGTCGACTCCCACAGCTCGGGGTCGACCGAGGCGAAGACGTCCTGGGTGGGCGGGTGCCAGGACCACCGCAGGTTGTTGGCCAGGTCTCCCAGCGCGGAGAGCGCCTCGGGGAGCACGGGACGGACGGTGAATCGTCGGATGGCGCGCACCCGCAGACGTTAGCGCGTGTCCTTGGATCGTTCCAACCCTCGATCCGCATCCGGATCGTCTGGACCAGTCGTCGCACGTCAAGCAATGCATAACGCAACCCCGCACCTCTCGTTGATGAGGAGGACGGGTGGGTGCGACATGGGGACGCGCCCACCCGTCTACATCTCCCTGGACCGCGATGCGCTCTTGTGCCGCGACCTCGCTAGGTTGGAGAAATGGTCGGACGCATCCCCGTCATGGACGTCATGCCCGTGGTCGACCTCGGTCGGCAGTCGGCAAAGGCGACTGTCGGCGAGCCCTTTCCGGTGCGCGCGACGGTGTTCCGCGAGGGTCACGACCAGCTCGCCGCGGAGGTGGTGCTCACCGCCCCCGACGGCACCCAACGGCCCCCGGTGCGGATGACCAAGCACGAGTCGGTCCCCGACCGCTACGACGCGTGGGTGACACCTGACGTCGGCGGTGCCTGGACCTTCGAGGTGCACGCGTGGTCCGACCCGATCGCGACATGGGAGCACGACGCCGGCCTCAAGATCCCGGCCGGCGTCGACGTGGACCTGATGTTCGAGGAGGCGCGGGTCCTGTGCGGAAAGGTGCTCGCCCAGGTCGACCCGGCCAGCATCGAGGGCAAGCTGCTCCAAGGCGCGATCGAAGCGGCAGGTGACCCCGGCCGCCCGCCGGCCGCACGACTTGCGGTGCTGCAGGACCCGGCACTCGTGGCCGCGATGCAGGCGCACCCGATCCGCGAGCTCCTGACGATCGAGGGCCCCTATCCGGCGTACGCCGACCGCCCGCGGGCGCTGTTCAGCAGCTGGTACGAGTTCTTCCCGCGCTCCGAGGGCGCCAGGCTCGCCGCCGACGGCACGGTGACGAGCGGGACCTTCCAGACGGCCGCCAAGCGGCTCGACGCGGTGGCCGCCATGGGCTTCGACGTCATCTACCTGCCGCCGGTCCACCCGATCGGGGAGGTCAACCGCAAGGGCCCCAACAACACGCTGACCCCGGGGCCGGACGACCCCGGCTCACCGTGGGCGATCGGCTCGAAGGACGGCGGCCACGACGCGCTCCACCCCGACCTCGGCACCTTCGAGGACTTCGACGCCTTCGTCGAGCGGGCTCGCGACCTCGGCCTGGAGGTCGCCCTCGACCTGGCACTGCAGGCGGCGCCCGACCACCCGTGGGTCACCAGCCACCCGGAGTTCTTCACCACGCGGCTCGACGGCACCATCGCCTACGCCGAGAACCCGCCGAAGAAGTACCAGGACATCTACCCGATGAACTTCGACAACGACCCGATCGGCATCTGCCGCGAGGTGCTCCGCGTCGTCAAGCTCTGGATGAGCCACGGCGTCCGGATCTTCCGGGTCGACAACCCGCACACCAAGCCGGTGGCGTTCTGGGAGTGGCTGCTCAAGGAGATCCGCCGCACCGACCCGGACGTGCTGTTCCTCTCCGAGGCGTTCACCCGACCGGCGATGATGCAGGGCCTCGGCGCGGTCGGCTTCCACCAGAGCTACACCTACTTCACCTGGCGCAACGCCAAGTGGGAGCTCGAGGAGTACCTCCGCGAGGTCTCCCACGAGTCCGACCACACCATGCGGCCCAACTTCTTCGTCAACACCCCCGACATCCTCCACGCCTACCTGCAGTACGGCGGGCCGGCGGCCTTCAAGATCCGCGCCGCGATCGCCGCGACCGGCTCGCCGAGCTGGGGCGTCTACGCCGGCTACGAGCTGTTCGAGCACGTCGCCGTGCGCCCGGGCAGCGAGGAGTACCTCGACAGCGAGAAGTACCAGGTCCGGATCCGCGACTGGGACGGCGCCGCCGCCGAGGGCCGCACGCTCGCGCCGTACCTCACGCGGCTCAACGAGATCCGCCGCGAGCACCCCGCGCTGCAGCTGCTGCGCAACACCGTGATCCACAGCAGCGACGACGAGAACGTCCTGGTCTTCTCGAAGTCCGCTGCCCTGCCGGACGGTCAGAGCGACACCGTGATCACGGTCGTCAACCTCGACCCGCACGCGACCCGCGAGACCACCGTCCACCTCGACCTGCCCGCGCTGGGGTTGCACTGGGGCGACAGCTTCGCGGTCCACGACGAGATCACCGGCGCCGACTGGAGCTGGAGCCAGCACAACTTCGTGCGGCTCGACCCCGGCCACGAGCCCGCACACGTCCTGACCGTGAGGAGCGCCTGATGGCGGCCAAGAAGGCGTCGGCCGACCTGGACCCCGAGGTCGAGGAGAGCACGGTCGTCGAGACGTCGCCGCCGCCGGACACCGACCCGTTCCCCGACCAGGAGGGCAGCACTCCCGACTGGTTCAAGACCGCGGTCTTCTACGAGGTGATGGTCCGCTCGTTCCGTGACTCCAACGGCGACGGCACCGGCGACTTCAAGGGTCTGATCGAGAAGCTCGACTACCTCGAGTGGCTCGGCGTCGACTGCCTGTGGATCCCGCCGTTCTTCAGCAGTCCGCTGCGCGACGGCGGCTACGACGTCTCCGACTTCGTCAACGTCCTCCCGGAGATCGGCACCGTCGAGCACTTCCACGAGTTCCTCGACGAGGCCCACAAGCGCGGCCTCCGGGTGATCATCGACTTCGTCATGAACCACACGAGTGACCAGCACCCGTGGTTCCAGGCCAGCCGGGAGGACCCGGGCGGGCCGTACGGCGACTTCTACGTCTGGTCCGACACCGACGACAAGTACCAGGACGCCCGGGTGATCTTCGTGGACACCGAGCCGTCGAACTGGACGTGGGACCCGGTCCGCCAGCAGTACTTCTGGCACCGGTTCTTCTCCCACCAGCCCGACCTCAACTACGACAACCCGGCGGTCCACGACGCGATCCTCGAGGCGGTGTCGTTCTGGTTCGACATGGGCCTCGACGGCTTCCGCCTCGACGCCGTGCCCTACCTCTACGAGCGGGACGGCACCAATGGCGAGAACCTCCCCGAGACCCACGAGTTCCTCCGCAAGGTCCGTCGGTTCGTCGACGAGAAGTACCCCGGCAAGGTGCTGCTGGCCGAGGCGAACCAGTGGCCGGCCGACGTGGTCGACTACTTCGGCGACTTCGAGAGCGGTGGCGACGAGTGCCACATGTGCTTCCACTTCCCGGTGATGCCGCGCATCTTCATGGCGGTCCGCCGCGAGTCACGGTTCCCGATCTCGGAGATCCTGGAGCAGACGCCGCCGATCCCGTCGGGCTGCCAGTGGGGCATCTTCCTGCGCAACCACGACGAGCTGACCCTCGAGATGGTCAGCGACGAGGACCGCGACTACATGTGGGACGAGTACGCCAAGGACCCCCGCATGAAGGCCAACATCGGCATCCGCCGGCGCCTGGCTCCGCTCCTCGAGAACGACACCAACCAGATCGAGCTCTTCAACGCCCTGCTGCTCTCCCTGCCCGGATCGCCGGTCCTCTACTACGGCGACGAGATCGGCATGGGCGACAACATCTGGCTGGGTGACCGCGACGGCGTTCGCACACCGATGCAGTGGACGCCCGACCGCAATGCCGGCTTCTCGTCGGCCACGCCCGGCAAGCTGCATCTGCCCGCGATCCAGGACCCGGTCTACGGCTACCAGAGCGTCAACGTCGAGGCGCAGCTGGAGAACCCGTCGTCGCTGCTGCACTGGAGCCGTCGGATGCTCCAGATCCGGCGCTCGTACGACGCGTTCGGCCTCGGCTCGTTCAGCGACCTCGGCGGTTCCAACCCGTCGGTGCTCAGCTACGCCCGCGAGCACGTCACCGACGACGGCTCCCAGGAGATCGTGCTCTGTGTCAACAACCTGTCGCGGTTCCCCCAGCCGGTCGAGCTCGACCTGCGCCGGTTCGAGCGGATGCGGCCGATCGAGCTGATCGGCGGCGTGCTGTTCCCGGCGATCGGCGAGCTGCCGTACCTGCTGACCCTTACTGGGTACGGCTTCTATTGGTTCCGCCTGACCGCGGCCGACGACCCGGAAGAAGGCCAGCTGCTGTGACAACCCGTCACCTCGAGACCGAGGTGTTCGCCGCCTTCCTCAACCGAACCCGGTGGTTCGGCGGCAAGGGACGTCCCTACACCGTCACCGACGTGCGCACCCTCGGCGAGCTTCCGGGCGGGCCGCCGGTGGTGGTGATCCATCTGGTCGAGGTCAGCTACTCCGACGAGGAGGGCGGCATCGAGCTCTACCAGGTGCCCCTGTCGTTCTACGTGGAGCCCGAGAACCGGCTCGACCACGCCTTCGTGGGCTGGTGGGAGGACCCCGACCACGGCTGGCAGCACGCCTACGACGCCCTGCACGACCGCGAGGCCATGGCCCTGTGGCAGCGGGCCTTCGACAGCGCCTCCGAGCAGCCGACCGAGAGCGGCGGGCTCCGGTTCCACCGGCTGCCGGGTCACGAGCTCGACCTGGAGGCGCACTCGACCCTGTTCAGCGGCGAGCAGTCCAACTCCTCGGTGGCCTTCGGCGAGGACGCGCTCATGAAGGTCTTCCGCAAGGTCACCCCGGGCGCGAACCCCGACATCGAGGTGCACGAGGTGCTGACCCGGGCCGGCTCGGAGCACGTCGCCGCGCTCTACGGCTGGCTCGACGTCGACGACGGCGGCCGGACGCTGCAGCTGGCGATGCTGCAGCAGTTCCTGCGCACGGCCAGCGACGGCTGGGACCTGGCGCTGGCCAGCGTCCGTTCGCTGTTCGCGGACCCGGAGGTGCACGCCCACGACTCGGGCGGCGACTTCGCGGGCGAGTCGACCCGGCTCGGTGAGGCGCTCCGCGAGGTGCACCAGGCCCTGCGTGACCACTTCCCCTCCGAGACCCGCCCGGCGGCCGCGGCGGCCGAGCTCGCCGCGATCATGACCGGACGGCTCGAAGCCGCGCTGGGCGTCGTACCAGAGCTGACGGAGCACGCCGGCACGCTGCGGGCGACGTTCGACGCCGTCTCCAAGCTGGACGGCCTGGGCGTCCAGCGGATCCACGGCGACCTGCACCTGGGCCAGACCCTGCGCACGTCACATGGCTGGAAGATCGTCGACTTCGAGGGCGAGCCGGTCAAGCCGCTCGCCGAGCGGCAGCTGCCGGACTCGCCGTGGCGCGACGTGGCCGGGATGCTGCGCAGCTTCGACTACGCCGCCCGGGTGGTCGAGCGGTCGCTGAGCACCAGTGACGAGACCGACGCGGAGCTGATCGACACCCGCGCTCAGGAATGGTCCGAGCGCAACAAGAACCACTTCCTGTTCGCCTACGCCGGCGGCGAGCTGAGCCATGAGCACCAGGTGCTGCTCAGCGCCTACGTCGCGGACAAGGCGGTCTACGAGACCGTCTACGAGACCCGCAACCGTCCGTCCTGGGTCACGATCCCGCTCCAGGCCGTCGCGAGGATCGGAGCGGCATGACGCCCTCGTCCAAGGGCAAGGGCCAGACCCAGCCGGCCGCCCAGCCCACTGCGTCACCGGTAGGCGTCGACGAGCTCGGACGGCTCGTGCAGGGCGAGCACGGCAGCCCGCACTCGATCCTCGGCCCGCACCCGCACGACGGGGGCGTGACCATCCGCGCCTTCAAGCCGCTGGCGAAGCGGGTCACCGTCCGGCACGGCGACGGCACCTCGTTCGAGCTGGCGCACGAGCACGACGGCATCTGGGTCGGCGTGCTCCCGGGCGCGGACGTGCCCGACTACCGCCTCGAGGTGACCTACGACGACGGACACCCGCACGCGGTCGACGACCCCTACCGGTTCCTGCCGACGCTGGGCGAGATGGACCTGCACCTGGTCAACGAGGGGCGCCACGAGCTGCTGTGGACCGTCCTGGGGGCGCGCGTGCACCACTACGACACCCCCTTCGGCGACACGATCTCCGGCACGTCGTTCGCGGTGTGGGCGCCGGGCGCGCGCGCCGTGCGGCTCAAGTCGGACTTCAACAGCTGGGACGGCCGCGAGCACCCGATGCGCGCGCTCGGGCAGTCGGGCGTCTGGGAGCTGTTCGTGCCCGGGGTCGGCTCCGGCAACGCCTACAAGTACGTCGTGCTCGGGGCCGACGGCGAGTGGCGCGAGAAGGCCGACCCGATGGCGTCGTACGCCGAGGTCCCGCCCGACACCGCCTCGAAGGTGTTCGAGTCGTCCTACGAGTGGGGCGACGCGGCCTGGATGGACGCGCGGCCGTCGAAGCGGCACGTGCACGAGCCGATGTCGACCTACGAGGTGCACCTCGCCTCGTGGCGGCGGGGAAAGACCTGGGAGCAGCTCGCCGACGAGCTCCCCGGCTACGTGGCAGACCTGGGCTTCACCCACGTCGAGCTGATGCCGGTCATGCAGCACCCGTTCGGCGGCTCGTGGGGCTACCACGTGACGTCGTACTTCGCCCCGGACTCGAGGTTCGGCGACCCCGACGGCTTCCGCCTGCTCGTCGACCGCCTGCATCAGGCCGGGATCGGCGTGATCCTCGACTGGGTGCCCGGCCACTTCGCGACCGACCCATGGGCGCTCGCCCGCTTCGACGGCACCCCGCTCTACGAGGACCCCAACCCGCAGCGCGGCTGGCACAAGGAGTGGGGCTCGCACATCTTCAACTTCGGCCGCAACGAGGTGCGCAACTTCCTCTATGCCAACGCGCTGTACTGGCTCGAGGAGTTCCACGCCGACGGGCTGCGCGTCGACGGCGTCGCCTCGATGCTCTACCTCGACTACTCCCGCGAGGAGGGCGAGTGGACGCCGAACAAGTACGGCGGCCGCGAGAACCTCGAGGCGGTGCAGTTCCTCCAGGAGATGAACGCCACCGTCTACAAGCGCACCCCCGGCGTCACCACGATCGCCGAGGAGTCGACGTCCTGGCCGCAGGTCACCGGACCAACCTCGACAGGCGGGCTGGGCTTCGGCTTCAAGTGGAACATGGGCTGGATGCACGACTCGCTCGGCTACATGCAGCACGACCCGGTGCACCGCGCTTTCCACCACGGCGAGATGACGTTCTCCCTCGTCTACGCCTGGTCGGAGAACTACATGCTGCCGATCAGCCACGACGAGGTGGTGCACGGCAAGGGGTCGCTGCTCCGCAAGATGCCCGGCGACCGGTGGCGCCAGCTGGCCAACCTGCGCGCCTTCCTCGGCTTCATGTGGGCGCACCCCGGCAAGCAGCTGCTGTTCATGGGCGCCGAGCTGGGCCAGGAGTCGGAGTGGGCCGAGGCCCGCGAGCTCGACTGGTGGCTGCTCGACCACCCCGAGCACCGCGGCGTGCACTCGCTGGTCCGCGACCTCAACGCGACGTACGTCGCCTCGCCCGCACTGTGGCAGCGTGACGACGACCCTGGCGGCTTCCAGTGGATCGACGCCAACGACGCCGGTCGCAACGTGTTCACGTTCATCCGCCGCGCCGCCTCCGGCCCGGACCTCGTGTGCGTCTCGAACTTCGCCGCGGTCCCGCACGAGGGCTACCGGCTCGGGCTCCCCTCGGCGGGGATGTGGGACGAGGTGCTCAACACCGACGCCGCCGGCTACGCCGGCTCGGGGGTCGGCAACCTGGGCGGCATCGACGCCGTCGACGGCGACCACCTCGGCCTGCCGGCGTACACCGACATCGTGGTGCCGCCGCTGGCCACGGTGTGGTTCCGAGCCCGCTCGGACTGAGCCTGCGAAGTCCGAGGGACGGGCGAGGGTTGAGGCGCGTCGGCTCGGACCCGAGCTTGCTCGGGGCGGAGCGACGCGACGAAGCCACGCAACGGATGGCTGGGACGCAACAACTAGCCTGACCCGGTGACCGACCCAGCCGTCCGCGTGACCACGGTCGGCGACGGCGTGGCCCGGCTCGAGTGGCCGGACGGCCAGCCGATCGAGGATGTCCAGGCTGCGGTGGGCGCCGCGCTCTCCGACCATGTCCGGGTGGAGGCGTGGGTGGATCCCGACGACAAGTCGGCCCAGCGCGTGGCCACGTGGTCGGGGCTGCGCCGCGAGGGCGTGATGCGCGGGATCACGGTGGAGGGCGCGTCGGTGGACCGGATCGTCTACGCACGGCTCGCCGACGACCTGCCGGCCCACGAGCCGGAGGGGTTCCGGGCGCTGCTCAACTCGTTCCTCCCGCGCAAGCGGGCGATCAGCCAGCTGCTGATCCGCGATCAGGACGGGCGGGTACTGCTGTGCCGGCTGACCTACAAGCAGGACTGGGACCTGCCCGGCGGTGTGGTCGAGGTCGGCGAGTCGCCCCAGCTGGCGGTCACGCGTGAGGTCGAGGAGGAGCTGGCGCTGCAGATCCCGGCCGGGCGCCTGCTCCTCACCGACTGGCTGCCGCCGTGGAGCGGTTGGGACGACGCGCTGTGCCTCGTCTTCGACGGGGGCCAGCACGACGCTTCGATCGTCGCCGACGTCATCCGCCAGGAACGCGAGATTCGCGACGCCGCGTTCTGCACCGTGAACGAGGCCCACGAACGGTGCGCCGACTTCACGGCGCGCCGGATCTTGGCCGCACTCGGCAACCTGGACGGCACGTCGCCGGCGTACACCGAGAGCGGGCTCTGATGCCCATTCCCGCAGTCGCCGCGATGGGCTAGACATAGCCCACACATCGCGGGAGGGGTGGGCATGGCGGAGGCACAGACCGAGCAGACCGAGCTCAAGGCCGGGGCGATCGGGTTCGTCGACGCGCTCGTGATCGGGCTCGCGGCGACGTCGCCGGCGTACTCGCTGGCCGCAATCATCGGGGCGGTCACCGCGCTCGCGGGCGTCAACGCGCCGGGAATCCTGCTGGCGTCGTTCGTGCCGATGGCGCTCATCGCCACGGCGTTCCTCTACCTCAACAGGGTGGACCCCGACTGTGGCACCACGTTCAGTTGGGTGACCCGGGCGATGGGTCCGTGGTTCGGCTGGATCGGCGGCTGGGCGATCATGATGACCGGCGTGCTGATCGTCGGATCGCTGGCCGACGTCGGCGTCCGGTTCGGTCTCTATGGCTTCGGCGAGCTGCTGGACAGCAACGGCCTGATCGAAGCCGGCGACAATGCCTGGATCCGGATGCCCGCAGCCATCGCACTGGTGCTGCTGATGACCTGGATCTGCGTGGTGGGCACGGACGTGTCCGCCCGGCTGCAGAACGTCCTGATCCTGGTCCAGGTCGTGTCGCTCCTGGTCTTCGCGGTTGTCGCGATCTACCGAGCCGTCGACGGCGACAGCCCGCTCGACGAGCTGACCCCTGGGCTGGACTGGCTCAACCCCTTCGGGGCCGGCGGTGCGGCGCTCAGCTCGGGACTCCTGCTCGGCGTCTTCGCCTACTGGGGCTGGGAGTCGGCGGTCAACCTGAGCGAGGAGACGAGGGACGGCGACAAGACCCCCGGCCGGGCCGCCCTGCTGTCGACGTTCATCCTCCTCGTCACCTACGTGGCCGTCGCGATCGCGGTCGTCGCCTTTGCCGGCACGCAGTGGCTGAGCGACAACGCAGGTGAGGAGGAGTTCGTCTTCTACTACCTCGCGACCGAGGTCCTTGGCGGCTGGGACTGGATCCTCCTGCTCTCGGTCTCGACCGCGGCCATCGCGTCCACACAGACGACGATCCTGCCCGCCTCGCGCACCGGTCTGTCCATGGCGCGACGCGGCGCGATCCCGCCGCGGATCGGCCACATCCACCCACGTCACCGGACGCCGGACGTCAGCACCTGGACCGTCGCCGCGATCGCCATCGCCTGGTACGTCGGTATGTACCAGGTCAGCGAGAACGCCCTCTTCGACTCCTTGACCGCGCTGGCGCTGCTCATCGCGTTCTACTACGCGCTGACCGGCATCGCCTGCGCCGTCTACTACCGGAAGCACCTGACCGAGAGCGCCAAGAACCTGCTGCTCATCGGCGTCGGACCGCTGGTCGGGTCGGCGCTGCTCCTCTGGCTCCTCGTCCTGTCGATTCGCGACCAGTCCGACCCGGACAACTCCTACAGCGGCCAGTCCTGGCTGGGTGTGGGCCCGCCGCTGGTCATCGGGGTCGGCGTCTTCCTCGTGGGGGTGGTGTTCATGTTCATCTGGCGCGCCCAAGAGAAGCGCTACTGGGACGAGCGACCGTCCCTCCCGGACCCAGACGTCGTGCACGGATTGAGGTCGGCGCGACCCGACCCCGACGGATTGGAAGGCTAGGACCATGGCGGTAGTGCTGGGCTACGACGAGTCTCCGGGCGCGGAGGCCGCCCTCGACGCGGCGATCCAGGTCGCGCAGCGGTACGGCGAGGAGCTGGTGCTCGTCTACGGAGCCGCTCCCCCCGGTGGGATGGGCGAGGAGTTCAAGTCACACCTCGATGCCCTCCGCGAGATGGGCCGCGCGGCGACAGCGCACGCCCTGGAGAAGGCCCAGGCAGCCGGAGTGACTGCGAGCGTGCGCCTGGTCGACGCCAAGCCCGCCGATGCGCTGGTCCAGGTGGGCAACCAGGTCGAAGCCACCGTGATCGTGGTTGGCACGGCCGGCGAGAGCCCGTTCAAGGGAGCGATCCTGGGCTCGACGTCGCACAAGCTGCTGCACCTGTCCAACCGGCCGGTGCTCTGCGTCCCGGTCCCGCGCTGACCCCTCAATGACCCGTTGGGGTCATGTTTCGCGCGTCCTGCAGGCTCAGGCTGAGGGGATGGACATGGACTCCCGCCTCTTCGTGATCATCGCCTCGCGCGTCCCGGCCATATGGGACGTCATCGGCCCGGTGGCCCTCAACCCGCAGCCGCTCCCTCCGGTGTCGCGCGCCGAGGTCTACACCGAGCTCAACCCGCAGCCGCTGCCGCCCGGTCCGCCGCCGGAGACGTACGGCGCCGTGGTCGGCCGCGAGCTGGTCAGGCTGCAGTGGCAGGCCGAGAAGCTCGGCCAGGACGTCGCCCCGCTCGCCGACTGGGAGGACGACCCCTGCCCGACCTACCCGCGCAAGCCGACGCTGCCACCGTGGCTGCCGCCGGTGCCGGACCCGAACCCGGCGTGGCTGGACGGCTACTACCTCGGCCTGGCCTGCGCGCTCGCGGTGGGCGGCGCCGGCGCGCGGGAGTCCGCGTTCATGGGCGAGGCGTTCGACCGGGCGCTCAAGGCTCTCGGCGGGCCGGACACCGCTCCGGCCCCGAGCTGATCGTCCCCTAGAACAACGCGTTCGCCAGCGCCTGCCGGCCCTTGAGCACCCGCGGGTCGTCGTTGCCGACCGCGGCGAACAGGCCGAGCAGGTGCTCGCGGGCCTGGTTGCGGTCGTCGCCATCCGTGCGGCGTACGAGGTCGACGAGCCGGTCGAAGGCGTCCTCGACCCGACCGCCGAGCATGTCGAGGTCGGCGACCAGTGTCTGGGCGGCGACGTCGTCAGGGCTCGCGTCGGCAGCGGCGCGGGCCGCGTCGAGGTCGGCGTCCTTGGTGCGCTGCAGCAGCGTGGCCATGGCCAGGCCGGCGGCCGCCTCGGTGTCGGCCGGGTTGGCGTCGAGCAGCTTCTGGTACTCCGCCACCGCACCGTCGAAGTCGTCGCGCTCCAGCGCGTCCTGGGCGGGCGCGTAGCGCGGGTCGAGCGGCGGCTCGCCGTCCTCGCCCTCGACGACGGCCGGGGCGGCCTGGCGCGGCTGGTGCCGACCGGTGATGCCCTGGGTGGTGAGCTGCTGCATCACCTGGTTGATTGCGGTGCGGAGGCCGTCGAGGGGCAGCACGTCCTGGATCAGCGGCTGCGGCCGGCCGTCGATGACGGCGAACACGAACGGCACGGACTGGAGCTGCACCGCCTGGGCGATCGCGGGCTGGGTGTCGACGTCGACCAGGCCGGCCAGGAACCGGCCTTCGTACTCCTCGGCGACCGTCGCCAGGTCGCGCGCCATCTGCTCGCTCTCCGGCAGCCTGCTCGCCGAGTAGAAGGCGAGCAGGACCGGCGCCGTGATGGAGGCCTCGACGGTGGCCTGGAAGTTCTCCTGGGTGATGTCCAGCCAGTACGACGACCCGCCCGCGGGCGCTCCGCCGCCACCGCCGGCGGCGCCTTGTCCGGCTGGCTGACCGGCGCCACCAGCAGGTCGCTTGAGCCCGGAGAGGTCGATCGCACCCGGGCGCGTGAACGGCTGCTGCGTCATGTCGGCAATCCTAGAGAGGGCTTGCCGGACGGCGTCATCGGCGCCAACGGTAGAGCTGGCCGTCGCGCACCTCGACGTCGGTCGGAGGCTTCGGCGTCGGGACCTGCTGGAGGTGGCGCAGGACGTTGGTCCGGCCGCGCAGCGCCACGTCGCGGTCGTGCCAGTGCACGTGTGGGTGGAGCAGCGGTCTGAGCTCGCCCCACTCCCCCGCGTCCATCGCCGCCCACGCAGCCGCCGTCGGCGCCGGCTGCTCCGGGAGCTCGTGCAGCATCTTCGGCGTACACATCCGCCACGCCTCGGTGACGAACTCGCGCATCTCCTCGTGGTCGAGCCGGTCGAGGTGCGCGCAGACCCACTGGTAGCGCAGGTCACCGGTGGGTGGGAGGAAGAACGTCTCGGGGTCGGACTCGACCAGCCCGTCCCGCTCGGCCTTGGGGAAGCCGAACCCCATGTCGGTCTCGTCCTTGCTGAACGCCGCGAACACGATCTGGCCGACCCTGAGCTTCCAGCGGCCGCGGACCATCCGCTCGTAGGCGCGCGGCAGCGCAAGCCCGACCGCCCGCACGTCGTCCGCGGTGACCATGACAAGGACGCTAGCCGCCGTCGGGGACAGCCGGGCGACTCGGTCAGCGCTGGTGGGCGGGACGAGGTCCGCGCAGGCCGACCACCTGGACCACCCGCTGGATCTTGAGGTCGCGCTGGTCGGGCCGGCCGACGAACCTGATGTCCCGCAAGCCCTGGTCCTGGGCGGCGGACTCGAAGGTGAGGTGGCCGTAGCCGAGGATCCGGCCGGTGAGCGGCTTGTCGACGGTGATGTCGAGGATCCGGTGCAACGGCATGGTGGCGCGGTGCGTCGAGAGGACGCCGTGCAGGCGGAAGACCCGCATGTTCGTGACCACGAAGCACTCGCGGCGCTCGCGGATCGTCACCCACGAAGCGTGCAGGGTCAGCGCGATCCCGATCAGCACCAGCCAGCCGCCGGGGTCGGCAGGCTCGATCACGAAGGTGCCGACGAACATCAGCACCAGCGCGAGCCAGAGCTCCAGGACCGGGATCACGTAGACGATCCAGTGCCGGCGCACCTCGTCGACCACGACCTCGTCCTCGTCGCGCAGCAGGTAGCGACCGACGTCTGGCTCGGTGATCCGAGCGAGCAGGCTCAAGGGTGGCAGCCGCTCAGAGGTCGCCGAGGAACTCGATGAGCGACGTGAACAGCTCCTGGCCCCAGCCCCACAGCGCGTCACCGCTGTTGCTGGTGAAGTCAGCCAGCCCGTGGGGGTCGGTGAACATCCAGAAGCCGAAGAAGACCACGAGCACGGCGAGCACGCCCTTGTTCATGGTGTCTGTCCGTCCTGTCGAGCTGGGGAAGTGGGCACAGGTACGCGTCTACTGTTACCAGAGTTACCAGTGGGTCTCCACCCGGCGCGCCGCTAGTGGTCATGACCGAAAGTTCGTCGAGGGGTAGCCGTGGTCCAGGTGCGTGCAGCGCGAGGCGGAGGAGGGAAGTCGTAGTTGACCTCCTTCGACCGACTCCAACGAAGCGATGTGCGTGCCTGGGCCGCGGGGACCCCGACGAACTTGAGGGAATGACCACTAGGCACCAAAGGTTCACGTCTGGTCGCACCAGCGGGACGTGGTCTCCCACAGGATCCGGCCGGCCTCCTCGTCCTGTGCGTCCTCCGAGGGCGGGCTCGGCGCCGACGATCGGTGGTAGCCACCCGGCTCGGCCTGCGCCGAGGTCGCGCAGAAGACCACGGTCCGCGCGGCGTCGGACGGGGCCCTGAGGGCGCGCCGCTCGAGCGGGGCGGCCAGCTTGCGGAGCTTCCCGAGCAGCGGCGCGGTCTCGAGGCCGCGGTCGGCGATGTTGGTGGCCACCGAGCCCGGGTGGACCGAGTAGCCGTGCAGCCCCTTGTCGCCGTAGCGCCGCTCGACCTCGTGCGCCTCGTGCACGAGGGCCAGCTTGGAGGTGCCGTACGCCGACCACGAGTCGTACGGCGTGAGGTGGCCGTCGAGGCCGTCGTTGCGGCCGCGGGCGTGCAGCTTCGAAACCACGTTGACCACCCGCGCCTCGTCGTACTCCGCCGCGGTGGCGAGCAGCTGCGGGACCAGCAGCCGGGTCAGCTGGGCGGTGCCCAGGTAGTTGGTGCGCCAGTGCACCTCGATGCCGTCGACCAGGTGCGCCTCGTGCCAGGCGGAGCGCAGGTCGAGGTGGATCCCCGCGTTGTTGACCAGCACGTCCAGCCGGTCGGTGCTGTCCTGCACCCAGCGGGCGAACGCCGCGACCGAGTCCCGGCTGGTCAGCTCCATCGCGTGGGTGTCGGCCGTCGTCGGAGAGGTCCGGGTCGAGGTGAGCACCCGGAACCGGAGCTCCCGCAGCGAGGACGCGATCGCCTCGCCCAGTGAGCCGGTGCCGACCCCGGTGACCACGGCGACCCGGTCGTCGCTCGCTTTTCCGGGGTCCCCGCCGAAGCGCGCCACCTCCGCGCGTAGCGCGTCCCGCGGGCGGTTCGGTGGGGTGGTCATCGGCTGCCCTCCCACGGTCGGAATCTAGGGCATGACCATCTCAGCCACTGACCGGCCAGCACACCTCCGTGTGGTGGGCGATGAGGTCGTCCTCGTCGCCCAGCGGCAGGTAGCGCTCCACCACCGGCCCGTCCGAGGCCAGCGCCTCGTCGAAGACCGTCTGCCCGACGGCGGAGTAGGCGCCGTCCAGGTCGACCATCGGGCCCTCGTGGAGCGCCACGGCGTACCGCCCCGCGGGCCGGGTGACGGCCTCGACCCGGCCGGCCAGCGCCGGCACCCGGTCGACCGGGACGAAGGCCACCAGCTCGGCGGCGCCATCGGTGAAGAACTCGGTCGGGAACTCGGCGCCGTCCGGCCCGGTGCGACTGATGCCGGCCGTGCGGAGCAGCCGGTGCAGCTCGGCGAACGCCTCGATCCACCACGACACGGTCGAGTCGCCGTCGACGTGGCCGCGGATGGCCAGCACCATCGTGGCGGGCTCGTCGCGGTAGCTGACGCCGATCTCCTCGCCCTCGTCCGACAGCATGCGGCGCAGCGAGTCGACGGTGTCCTGCACCTGCTCGAGCTGCCGGCTCATCCGGTCGAGGTGCTCGACCATGACGGCGTTGCGGGTGGCCTCGTCCGGCGCCGAGAGCACCGTGCGGACGTCGTCCACCGGCAGGTCGAGGTCGCGAAGCCGGCGGATCAGGCGCGCCTGGCCGACCTGCTCGGGCCGGTAGTAGCGGTAACCGCTGCTCGGGTCGGTCCGCGCCGGCTCGAGCAGCCCCACGTCGTGGTAGTGGCGCAGCGCCTTCACGGTCAGGAACGTCATCCGCGAGAAGTCGCCGATGGTCAGCAGCTCCGTCATGACTCCAGCCTGCACTCTCCCCTTGCGGGAGAGTCCAGCAGCCCGGAAAGGGTGTTGACCCTCCCCCTGCGGGAGGCCGGAGAACGGTCCCCATGAACGCAATCACCCACCCAGCAACCACGTTCCGGCGAGGGCCGCTTGCGGTCCTGCTGACCGGGATCTTCCTGATCGTCCTCGACTTCTTCGTCGTCAACGTCGCGCTGCCGTCCGTGCAGCAGGACCTGCACGCCGACGCCACCGCCCTCCAGTGGCTGGTCGCCGGCTACGCACTCACGTTCGGCGGCCTCCTGCTGGTGGCCAGCCGGCTCGCCGACCGATGGGGCCGCCGGCGGATGTTCCTGCTCGGCACGGGACTGTTCGTCCTCACCTCGGCCATCTGCGGCTTCGCGCCCGACGTGAACACGCTGCTCGTCGCCCGGCTGGCGCAGGGCGCCTCCGCGGCCATGGTCGCGCCCACCGTGCTCTCCCTCATCGGGGACGTGTACGCCGGCCCGCAGCGAGTCCGCGCGCTCGGTGCCTACGCCACGGTCATGGGCGTGGCCGCCGCCTCCGGCCAGCTGATCGGCGGGCTGCTGATCCACCTGGACATCGCCGGCTCCGGCTGGCGGTCGATCTTCCTGGTCAACGTGCCGATCGGCATCGCCGCCCTGGTCGCCGCGCCGCGGCTGCTGCCGGACACCCGGGTCGCTACCCCTCGCCCGGACGTCGTCGAGACCGTCCTCGTGGTCGGCGCGCTGACCGCACTCGTGCTGCCACTGGTCCAGGGGCAGAGCCAGGGTTGGCCGCTGTGGACCTGGGAGACCTTGGGCGGCGCCGCGGTGCTCGCCGTACTGGCCGGACTCCGGGGCGTCGCGCTGCGCCGCCGTGGGATCGCCCCCCTCGTCGACGTCGAGCCGATGCGTAGCCGTCCCGTCGGAGCCGGCCAGCTCGGTCAGTTCCTGCTGTTCACCGGCATGGCGGCGTACTTCCTGGTGCTGGCGCTCTACCTCCAGGACGGGCGTGGCCTCGGCCCGCTGGCCTCGGGAGCCGTGTTCACCGCGGTGGCGGTCCCGTACATGGTCGGCACCCGCGACGCGGCTCTCGTGCTCGGCCGGTTCGGCGCCCGCGGCGGGATCGCCCTCGCCGCCCTGACCTTCGGCGTCGGGCACGCCATGCTGCTGGTGGCCGTCTCCGAGATCGGCGTGGGCGGGTCGGTGCTGTGGCTGATCCCCGGCCTCGCGGTCGGCGGCTTCGGCATGGGCGTCACGCTCGCCGGACTGGTCGGAGTCGTGATGGGCTCGGTCGAGCCGCAGCACGCGGGCACCGTGTCCGGTACGACGTCAACGCTGCAGCAGGTCGCGAACGCCCTCGGCGTGGCCCTGGTCGGGATCATCTTCTTCGGCCGGCTCGAGCACGGCATGGTTGACGCCTTCGAGGCGAGCCTGGTCTACCTCGTGGCGACCACGGTGGCCGTCGCGGTGGCCGCGGCGTTCCTCCCCGGCCGGCCGCGGGCTGCCAGCGACCAGGAGGGTCAGTCGGTGGAGCTCGCCACCAGCTCGTCGGCCGCCGCGTAGGGGTCCTTCTCACCGGCCACGACGGCCTCGGCCAGCGTGTCGAGGTCGCCGTGGCCGGTCACGTTCTCCCAGCGAATGCGTAACGCGGAGACGGCGATGGCCTCGATCTCCTCCCTGGCCCGTCGGACCCGTCGCCGGGTGAGCTCTCCGCTCTCCTCCAGCCACCCGCGGTGCCGACCCAGCTCCCGGACCACCTCGTCGACGCCGCGACCCGACTGGGCCACGGTGAGCACGATCGGCGGCTTCCAGCCACCCTCGGGCCGGTCACCCATGGCGATCGTCGAGCGGAGCTCGCGGCGGACCTGCTCGGCGCCGTCGCGGTCGGCCTTGTTGACGACGTACACGTCTCCGATCTCGAGGATCCCCGCCTTGGCCGCCTGGATCCCGTCGCCGAGGCCGGGCGCCATCAGCACGACGGTGGTGTCGGCCAGCCCGGCGATCTCGACCTCGCTCTGGCCGACCCCGACCGTCTCGACGATCACGATGTCGCAGCCGGCTGCGTCGAGGACCCGCAGCGCCTGCGGGGTCGTCCAGGACAACCCACCCAGGTGGCCCCGCGAGGCCATCGAGCGGATGTAGACGCCCTCGTCCGTCGCGTGGTCCTGCATCCGCACCCGGTCCCCCAGCAGCGCTCCGCCGGAGAACGGCGAGGACGGATCCACCGCCAGCACGCCGACCCGCTTGTCGGCCTTGCGCAGCTCCGTGACCAGCGCGTTGGTCGTCGTCGACTTGCCGACGCCCGGCGAACCGGTGATGCCGACCACCTGGGCGTGGCCGGCGTGCGGCGTCAGCGCCGCCATCACCTCGCGGAGCTGCGGCGAACCGTCCTCGACCATCGTGACCAGCCGCGCCACCGCCCGGGCCTCGCCAGCCCGGGCGCGCGCGACGAGGTCGTCGACCTGCTGGTCGGACCGTCTAGGGGACACGCACGATCAGGGCGTCGCCCTGGCCACCGCCACCGCACAGCGCGGCCGCGCCGACGCCGCCACCGCGGCGCTTGAGCTCGAGGGCCAGGGTCAGCACGACCCTGGTGCCGGACATGCCGACCGGGTGGCCCAGCGCGATCGCGCCGCCGTTCACGTTGACCTTCTCGTCCGGGAGGCCGAGCTCGCGGGCCGAGGCGATGCCAACAGCGGCGAACGCCTCGTTGAACTCGACGAGGTCGAGGTCGGCCGGGCTGATGCCCTCCTTCCGGCAGGCCAGTGCGGTCGCGTTGGCCGGCTGGCTCTGGAGGCTCGAGTCGGGCCCGGCGACCATGCCGTGCGCGCCGATCTCGGCCAGCCACTCGAGCCCGAGCTCCTCGGCCTTGGCCTTGCTCATGACCACGACGGCGGCGGCGCCGTCGGAGATCTGGGAAGCCGAGCCGGCGGTGATGGTGCCGTCCTTGCTGAACGCCGGACGCAGCTTGGACAGCGACTCGGCGGTGGTGTCACCGCGGACGCCCTCGTCGGAGGTGACCATCACCGGGTCGCCCCTGCGCTGTGGCACGGCGACCGGGACGACCTCGTCGTCGAAGAGGCCGTTCTTCCAAGCCTCGGCGGCGCGCTGGTGCGAGCGGGCGGAGAACTCGTCCTGCTCCTCGCGGGTGAGGTTCTGCGCGGCGCCGTTGATCTCCTCGGTCAGCAGCCCCATCGCCTGCTGCGTGACCTGGTCGAACAGCGCGTCGTAGGCCATCGAGTCGACCAGTGTCGTGTCGCCGTACTTGAACCCCTCGCGGGACTTCGGCAGCAGGTGGGGAGCGTTGGTCATCGACTCCATGCCACCGGCGACCACGATCTCGACCTCGCCGGCGCGGATCAGCTGGTCGGCCATCGCGATCGCGTTGAGGCCGGAGAGGCAGACCTTGTTGATCGTGATCGATGGGACGCTCATCGAGATCCCGCCGGCCACGGCGGCGTTGCGGGCGGGGTTCTGCCCGGCGCCGGCCAGGATGACCTGGCCCATGATCACGTAGTCGACCTGGTCGGCGGCCACGCCGGCCTTCTCGAGGGCGCCCTTGATGGCGACCCCGCCGAGGTCGGCGGCGGTGAGGTCCTTGAGCCCGCCGAGGAGGCGGCCGATCGGGGTGCGTGCCCCGGCGACGATGACGGACGGGTTGTCAGACACAGCGATACCTCCAGGCGGCTTTCAACAACAACGTGACGAATGACTCGCAGGCAGACGAGACTTCGACCTTACTTCGCGGGTTATCGCTCTGTAACCATGCCCGACATGACCTCCGACACGTCTGCTGCCGGCCTCTCGGACGACCTCTTCACCGCCATCGACCACGTCGGTGTCGCCGTACCCGACCTCGACGAGGCGATCGCCTTCTACGAGAGCACCTACGGCATGAGCCTCGTGCACCAGGAGACCAACGAGGAGCAGGGCGTCCGGGAGGCGATGATGGCGGTCGGCGACTCCGGCTCCTGCATCCAGCTGCTCGCGCCGCTCAACGACGAGTCCACCATCGCCAGGTTCCTCGACCGCTCCGGCCCGGGCATCCAGCAGCTGGCCTACCGGGTCACCGACGTCGACTCCGTCAGCGCCACCCTGCGCGAGCGCGGCCTCCGCCTGGTGTACGACGAGCCGCGCCGCGGCACCTCGAACTCCCGGGTCAACTTCATCCACCCCAAGGACGCCGGCGGGATCCTCGTCGAACTCGTCGAGCCCGCTCATGACGCCCACTGACCCGCCGAGTCGAATGAGTCACAACCGATCGAATCCCTCCATTACTGACAGGTAACCTCCGCCCATGCAGCAGATCCTCGACGCCATCCTCGCGGGCGCCCACCTCGGTGACAGGGCGCCCGAGGAGTTCGCCAACCTCGACGTCCCGGAGTCCTACCGCGCCGCGACGGTGCACAAGGACGAGGTCGGGATGTTCGAGGGGATGGAGGCCCGCGACAAGGACCCGCGCAAGTCGCTGCACGTCGAGGACGTCGCCCTGCCCGAGCTCGGTCCGGGCGAGGCGCTGGTCGCGGTCATGGCGAGCGCGATCAACTACAACACCGTCTGGACCTCGATCTTCGAGCCGGTCTCGACGTTCGGGTTCCTCGAGCGCTACGGCCGCCTCTCGCCGCTGACCAAGCGGCACGACCTGCCCTACCACGTGGTCGGCTCCGACCTGTCCGGCGTCGTGCTCCGCACCGGTCCGGGCGTGACCAAGTGGAAGCCCGGCACCGAGGTCGTGGCGCACTGCCTCTCGGTCGAGCTGGAGGACGCCGACGGGCACAACGACACCATGCTCGACCCGCAGCAGCGGATCTGGGGCTTCGAGACCAACTTCGGCGGTTTGGCCGACATCGCGCTGGTCAAGGCGAACCAGCTGATGCCCAAGCCCGCGCACCTGACCTGGGAGGAGGCCGCCTCCCCCGGCCTGGTCAACTGCACGGCGTACCGCCAGCTGGTGAGCAAGAACGGCGGCGACATGAAGCAGGGCGACAACGTCCTGATCTGGGGCGCTTCCGGCGGCCTGGGCGGCTTCGCGACGCAGTACGCGCTGAACGGCGGCGCCACCCCTGTCTGCGTCGTCTCCTCCGAGGACAAGGCCGAGATCTGCCGCTCCATGGGAGCTGAGCTGGTGATCAACCGGAGCGAGGAGGACTACAAGTTCTGGCAGGACGAACACACCCAAGACCCCGCTGAGTGGAAGCGGCTCGGCGCCAAGATCCGCGAGCTCACCGGCGGTGAGGACATCGACATCGTCTTCGAGCACCCCGGCCGGGAGACCTTCGGCGCGTCCGTCTACGTGACCCGCAAGGGCGGCACCATCACCACCTGCGCCTCGACGTCGGGCTACATGCACGAGTACGACAACCGGTACCTCTGGATGAACCTCAAGAGGATCATCTCCTCGCACTTCGCCAACTACCGGGAGTCGTGGGAGGCCAACCGGCTGATCGCCAAGGGCAAGATCCACCCCACCCTGTCGAGGACCTACCCGCTCCACGAGGTGGGCCAGGCCGCGCTAGACGTCCACCACAACGCCCATCAAGGCAAGGTTGGCGTCCTCTGCCTGGCTCCCGAGGAGGGGCTGGGCGTGCGAGACGCCGAGTTCCGGGCCCCGCACGAGGGCGCCATCAACCGCTTCCGGGGCGTCTGACCCCTCAGCCACTGACCGGGTGTGCCAAACCTCGGTCGATCGTGGAGGATGGGCGAGTTCACTCGTCCCATGCGAAGGAGCTCGGCCACCCCATGAGCAACCAGGACAACACGGGTCTGTCCATCTTCGACGACGAGGAGCCCGTAACGGGCTCCAAGAGCGAAGACAAGAGCGAAGGCACGACCGGGGCGAGTGCCGCAGCCGACGGCGAGAAGACGCAGGTGATGCCCGCTGTCAGCAAGGACGCCGCGGCCGACGAGGCTTCCGAGCCGGAGCTGCCGATCGACGTGGAGGACTCCGAGGAGGGCGACGCCGCGGAGTCCGACGCCGAGGCGACCGACGCCGAGGCGACCGACGCCGAGCCGGTGGCCGCCGAGCCGGTGGCCGCCGCGGCGACGCCGGCCCCCGAGGCGACCCGGCAGGTGCCGGTCCAGAAGAGGCAAACCGAGCCGCGCCCCGTGCTCCCGCCGCCGCCCGCGGCCCAGCAGCGGCCAAAGGCCGCCCCGGCCGCAGCCCCCGCCGCGGCGCTGCCGCCGCTGCCCACGGTCCGCCGCGGCGGCTACGACAAGGACGCCGTGGACGCCCGGCTGCGCCAGCTCGCCGCCGACCACACGGAGTTCGGCCAGCGCGCCACCCGCGCCGAGGCGCGGATCAGCGAGCTCGAGACCGCGCTCGCCGAGGCGCGCGAGGCCGAGGTGCCGTCGTACGCCGGTCTCGGCGGTCGCGCGAGCGCGATGCTCCGCCTGGCCGAGGAGGAAGCCGCCGAGATGCGCGAGGTCGCCCAGCGCGACGCCGACGAGATCCGCGAGCAGGCCACCCGCGACGCCCAGGCCGTCAAGGCCGACGCGAGCCGCGACGCCGAGGAGCTGCGGATCGTCCACACCAAGGAGCTCGACGATCACCGGGCGCGGCTGATGACGGAGTCCGAGCAGGAGCGGAGCAACGCCAAGAGCCAGTCCGCCGACATGCTCGCCAGCGCCCAGCGTGAGGCCGACCAGCTCCGGCTGGCGGCACAGCAGGAGGTCAACGAGCTGCGCACCGGCTCCCAGCGCGAGGCAGAGCAGTCCAAGGCCGCCGTGGACCGCGAGGTCCAGGAGGCCCGTCGGATGCTCGCCGTGGACCGGGAGCGGCTGGCCCGCGAAGCCTCCGAGCACCACACCACCGCGCTCGCGGAGACCAAGCGACTGGTCGAGGAGGCCGAGACCCGGGCGTCGTCCGCCGAGGAGCGGGCCCGCGAGGCGACGAAGCAGGCCGACGAGGCCCGCGGCGCGGCGCAGACCGAGGCCCAGAGCATCCTGACCCGCGCCCGGCGCGAGGCCGAGCAGATCACCGCCGCGGCCACCACCCAGGCCGAGTCGATCATCTCCAGCGGCGACTCCGAGAAGCAGCGCCAGCTGGCCGCGCTCCGGTCCGAGGTGGACCGACTGGCCAAGCGCCGCGACGCGATCACTGCCCAGCTTGCCTCGCTGCGAGACGTCGTCGCCGGCTTCGGCGACGACGAGGAGGACGCCTGAGCGGGCGGACTCCGGGCACCGACGCACCGTGAGCGCTCAGTCGTCCGGGGGGAAGACGGACCCGCCCGCGCCGGAACCGGGCGAGGACGCCGACCCCGAAGAGACCGAGGACAAGGGCGCGGTCGGCGGGCCGTCGGACCTCGGTGAGCCCGGTCCCCCGCTGGACCACCGCGCGCCGTTCTATCTCGGGTTCGTCGGCGCCGTCGGCGCCCTGGTGGCCTACTGGCTGCTGACCAACATCGTCGCCATCGGCTCGACACTGGTCCTGATCGTCGTGGCCCTGTTCCTCGCTGCCGGACTCAACCCGAGCGTGAACTTCTTCGAGCGGCGCGGGCTCCGGCGCAGCTACGCGGTCCTCGTGGTCATCGTCTGCGTGCTCATCGCCGTGACGCTGTTCCTCGTCGCCATCGTGCCGGTGATCACCGACCAGGTGAGGTCCATCACCGACCAGGCGCCGCAGTGGTTCGACCGGCTGCAGAACAACAAGCAGGTGCAGGACCTCGACGACGAGTACGACGTCATCGACAAGGCTCGCGACTACGTGACCGGCGGTGACTTCGTCGGCACCCTCTTCGGGGGTGCGCTGGGCATCGGGCTGGCCGTGCTCGGCGCGCTGTTCAACGCGTTCATCATCCTGGTGCTGACGCTCTACTTCCTGTCCTCCCTCGACACCACCAAGAAGGCCCTCTACCGCCTCGCTCCGGCATCGCGCCGCGACCGGGTCAGCCGGCTCGGCAACCGGATCATCGAAAGCGTCGGCGGCTATGTCTCGGGCGCCTTCATCGTGGCGATGTGCGCCGGGATCTCGTCCGTGGTGTTCCTGTTCGCGGTCGGCCTCGGGAAGTACGCCGTCGCGCTGGCCTTCGTGGTCGCCCTCCTCGACGTGATCCCGATGATCGGCGCCACGATCGGCGCGGTCGTCGTGACCCTCATCGCGTTCGCCGAGGACCCCAAGATCGGCATCGCCTGCGTGATCTTCTACGTCGTCTACCAGCAGGTCGAGAACTACGTCATCTACCCACGCGTGATGTCGAAGTCGGTCGACGTCCCCGGCGCGGTCACCGTGATCGCGGCCCTGGTGGGCGCCGCCCTGCTCGGGGTGGTCGGCGCTCTGCTGGCGATCCCGACCGCCGCCGCGATCCTCATGCTGACCCGCGAGGTGTTCGTCCGCCGGCAGGACCAGCGCTGAGGCGATGGATCTCGAGTTCACCGACGCCGTCTTCGAGTGGCGCGGCCCGGCGCCGTACCACTTCGTGTGGGTGCCCGAGGACGACGCGGCGCTGATCCAGGACCTCGCGTCCGCGATCACCTACGGCTGGGGGATGATCCCGGTCGCGGTGACCATCGGGGCGACGACCTGGACGACCTCGCTGTGGCCCAAGGACGGGCAGTACGTCGTGCCGCTCAAGGACAAGATCCGCAACGCCGAGGGGATCGTGCTCGATGACGTGGTGACGGTGCGGCTGCGGATCGAGGTGTAGCTCAGCCGAGCATTCCGATGAAGGCGCGCAACACCGCCTGGAGGCCGTTGCGCGACCACGGGAGCATCCCGTCGTCGCTGAGCGGCGAGACCATGCCCGGGGAGCCCTGGAACTCCTGGCAGACCGGGTCGATGACGACCTCCTGGGTGACCTGCGGGCCGCCGTAGGGGTCGTCGCCGGAGAACGTGATCACGACGTACTCGTCGCCTCCGTCACGGCAGAACGCCGGCGAGCTGTCCCGCTGCCCGGCGTACCCGCCGTCGTACGTCGCTTGCGCAGTGGCCTCGTCGAGGGTGGCGGCGTAGGTGAGGTCGAAGCCGGCACCGCCCCTTGCGTAGGCGCAGACCTCGGCCGAGCGCACTGGCCGCATGCCCTCCATGAGCATCGAGTCGACCTCGGGCGGCTTCGGCAGCGAGGCCGCGCACGTGGCGGTGGCGCGGGCGGAGTCGATGATCTGTTGACGGACTCCCGGGTCCTGGGTCCCGACGGTGAGCGTGGTGTCGAACGCCTCGACGGTCTCCTGGGTGTAGCCGTCGCCGAGCTTCTCGATGCCGGGCTCGACGCCAGCCCCCAGCCAGACATAGGGCGCCTCAGGGGCCCAGTCCAGATCCCTCCCGCAGGCATCGGAGAGCATGATCGGCCGGCCGACCCACGGCGCAGAGGCGTCCGAGTTGACCCTCTTCCGACCGTTGGCCGACACCATCGCGCCAGGCCCGCCACACAGGTAGCCCTCGTTCGACATGGGGGCGGTCCCCCAGCCCCAGTCGGCCGGTACGTCGACGGTGAGTCCGTGCCACGACTCTTCGCGCCACGCGGTGACGGGGGCCGACGTCGTGGGCTCCGTGACCGCGTGATCCGTGTGGCGGCTGTCCGGACCGTCCCCCGACTGCACCGCCACCGCCACGCCGGACACGGCGACGACCGCCGCCACCGCACCGACCACGGCCCAGCGGCGGCGCCGGCGGGTCCGTGCCCCGGCGTGCGCCCGGGCGACCAGCGGTACGCCGACGTCGGTCCGATCGGCCGCCTGTCGCAGCCCCTGGCGGAAGGCGCGTTCCAGCTCGTCGTCACGTGGGTCGTCGGTCATCGGTCCTCCTCGGTCATTCGGGCGCGCAGCGCGGCGAGCGCGCGGTGGACGTGGGAACGGACCGTCGCCTCGGAGCAGTCGAGGAGCCCCGCGATCTCGGCGTACTCGAGGTCTTCGTAGAACCGCAGCACGACCGCGGCGCGCTGCCGCGGTGGGAGCTCGCGGCAGACCGCCCACACCGCGTCGTCGGTGCCGAGCCGGTCCGCGTGGTCCGGCTGCGGATCCACAGCGCGGACCGCCTCGACCGGCGACTCCCGGCGAGTGCGCCGCCACCGGGAGATGTGGGCGTTGACGATCATCCGGCGCACGTAGGTGTCGGGGTCCAGGGTCCGACCGACCCGGGCCCACCGTTCACACGCGCGGGCCAGCGCATCCTGGACCGCGTCCTCGGCCGCGTGCTGCGACCCGGTCACGACGTAGGCGAACCGGAGCAGGCTGGGTGCGCGGGCGGTCACCCACTCGTCGAACGACGGCGGAGCTGACGCGAGGGCCGACCGGTCGGCGTCCGGTTCCACGTCCACATCCACTCACGGAACACGCACGAGTACGGGCGGATGTTGCATCTGGCGCGCAGGAACTTTTCTGTGGTCAGCCGCGCGACCCGGTTCGCCGGAACCGGGCTAGTGTTCCGCTGTGACCACGTCGCCGTTCGCCCACGACCTCGATGCGGAGCGCGGCCTCCTCGCGCTGCACGGGGAGCTGGACGAGGCCGCCAGCACCGAGCTGCGCGCGACGATCATGAAGGCCACGAAGGAGCTGACCTCGGACCTCGCGATCGATCTGGCGGACGTGACGTTCCTGCCGAGCCCCGCCATCGGCGTCCTGGCCGCCTCGCAGGCCGACGCTTCCCGCCACGGCGCCACGATCACGTTCGTGGCGCCTGCGGGCTCGGTCGCCGCCCGATTGCTGACGATCTGCGCGCTCGACTACGTCGAAGAGCTGAACTAGTCCGACTGCCAGCTCAGCGGCACCCGGGCGATCACCTCGGTGCCGTTGGTGCGGTCGACGCTCCACGAGCTGCACAGGGCGTCGACGATGGCCAGGCCGCGACCGTGACCGACCTCGGGCTCGAGCGCCCGCGGCTCGACGGTGCCGTGCGACCCCGCGTCGCGGACCCGCACGACCAGCGCGTTGTCGTCGATCTCGCAGGTGAGCTCGATGGTGCCGTCGTCGTCGGGGTGTCCGTGCGCCACGGCGTTGGCGACCAGCTCGTAGGCCACGAGCGCGGCGTTGTGGCGCAGCTCGTCGGTCGTGGGCTGGTCGGCGAGGAACTCGAGCACCAGCTCGCGCGCGAGCGACCCGGCACCCGAGGCGTACTCGAGGTGTTGGCTGACCGTGCGCGCACGTGCGGCGTCGCCCATCAGGTCCTCCGGTCCCCCGGTCCCCCGGTCCCTCCGAAGACCCAACGACTGTAGCGCGTCAGGCAGGGGCGGGAGAGCGGACCACCACAGAGCGCTCACCCAGCTTGACCGCAACCACGCCGGCCAGGATCAGCAGCCCGCCCAGCAGCTGGACCGAGCCCGGGAGCTCGTCGAGGAGCAGCCAGGCCCAGCAGACGCTCGCCACGACTTCGAGCAGCGCCACGAACGACGCCAGCCGCGAGCCGAGCCGGCGACCCGCAGCGATGCCAGCGACGTAGGACAGCGCCGCCGTGACCAGGCCCAGGGCCAACAGAGGCACCCACCAGGAGACCTGCGCGCCGGCGTACGACGTGGCGTCGGTCGAGGTGCGCATCGGCAGCACACCGACGAGACCAAGGAGGCCAAGCGCGAGAGCGCCGACCAGCAGTCCGACCCACGCCAGGACCAGCCCCGGGAGGCCGTTGTCCTCGTCCGCGCTGATGATGAAGTACGTCGCGCAGCCCACCATCGCGCCCAGCGACCACAAGACGCCCGGGACGCTCAGGTCCGCGCCCGAGACCAGGTCGAGCACCAGCACCAGGCCGAGTGCGGCCAGCCCGGCGCCCGCCAGCGTCATCCGGCCGGGGCGCTGCCCGCGGCGCAGCCACAGGAAGACCACGACCGCCGCGGGCGCCGTGAACTCGATGAGGATCGCCGGCCCGACCTGCATGTGCTGGACCGCGGAGAAGTAGCAGAACTGCGCCCCGGCGACCGCGACCACGCCGTAGGCCGCGAGGAGGCCGAGGTTGCGGCGCAGCAGCCCCCACCGACCGCGCAGGGCCGCAAGTCCGAACGGCGTCAGCGCCACCGCACCCAGCGACACCCGGACGAGGGTCATGGCACCGGCACTCCAGCCCGTCTCGAGCAGGCCGCGCGCCAGGGCGCCGGACAGACCGAAGGAGATGGCCGAGACGACCGCGAACACGAGCCCGGCACTGAGCCGCGCCGCAGCGTCAGCGCTGGGAGCGGCCGGCGTGTCATGGGTCAACGTGCTCATGGAACATGACGTTATCCGCGCATGAGGTAATGTGTCAACGTGGTTTTCACCCATGACACCGAGCTGGCGCTCCAGTCTGCCGTTTCCCTGGCCAACAGTGGGCTCGAGCCGGACACCCTCACGACCGAGGCCGAGCTCACCGAGATCTGGGACGACTACGGCTACACCGGCCGACACGACCGCACCCGCGCCGAGCTGGACAAGGTCCGCGAGCTTCGGCCGCGGCTGCGTGCGCTGCTGACGGCGGACCGCGACGACGCGGTGACGCTGGTCAACCAGATGCTCAGCGAGGCCCGCGCGATCCCCCAGCTACGCCGGCACGACGACTTCGACTGGCACATCCACGCCATCGAGCCCGACGAGCCGCTCGATCGGAGGATCCTGGTCGAGACCGCGATGGCGATGATCGACGTGATCCGCGCCGACGAGATGTCCCGGCTGGACATCTGTGCCGACGATGACTGCCGGAGCGTGGTGCTCGACCTGTCGCGCAACCGGTCCAGGCGCTTCTGCTCGACGACCTGCGGCAACCGGAACGCCGTGGCGGCCTACCGCGCCCGGCAGCGCTAGGTCGCGCCTACCCGAGGAACCTGCGCAGCACCTCGACGAAGACCTCGGGCTGCTCGCTGTGCACCCAGTGCCCGGCGCCCTTGATGGTGACCCGCCGGTTGCGCGGGAACCAGCGGTCCATCGCCTCCGCATAGTCGGCGTGCACGTACGCCGAGTCGGCGCCGCCGACCCACAGCACCGGCCCGTCGTACGGCGTGGCGCCGGCCAGCGCGGCCTCGGGCCAGTCGGTGATGGCGTCGAGATCGCGGCCCAGCAGCTCGAGGTTGAGGTGCCACCGCCAGTGGTCGCCGTCTCGCCGCAGGCTCTGCAGCAGGAACCCGCGCACGGTCGGGTTGGGCACCGCCTCGCGCAGGGCGTCCTCGGCCTCGGACCGCTGTTTGAGGGTGTCGAGGTCGATGGCGCGCATGGCCGTGATGTAGCCGTCGAACTCCGACGCGTGGTCGTAGGGCACCGGTGCCACGTCCACGACCACGAGCCGCTCGACCAGCTCGGGGTGGCGCAGCGCCACCAGCATCGAGATCTTGCCGCCCATCGAGTGCCCGACCAGCGCGACGGGGTCGTCCACCGACAGGAGCTCGGCCACCTGGTCGGCGGACGCGAGGTAGTCGAAGTGGTCGCTCCAGGGCGACTGGCCGTGGTCGGGCATGTCGACGAGCGTCACCCGGTGCGGCTGTGCCGGATCGCCCTGGGCGAGTGCCTTCCCGATGCCGGTGAAGTTGCGGCCCTGCCCGAACAGCCCGTGGCAGAAGACCACGCGGCTGCCGGACTCCCCCAGTGTCGTGGTGTGCAGCATCAGCACCACCCGTGCACGCCCGCGGGCGTGAGGTCGCGATCGCGCAGCACCACGGCATGCGTGGCGCCGTACGCCGTGCAGGTCTCGGCGAAGTCCTCGGCGCGGTACTCGATCATCAGGACCTGGTCGCCGAAGTCGTCGACGTACCGCTTGCACTCGTCGTAGCGGCCGCACTCCTCGGAGACCGCGAAGTCGTAGCCGATGGTGGTGCCGTCGAAGCCGGCGAGGTTCTTCTGCCCGGCGGCAAGGCCGTGCCGGTGGGCCCGGTCGACGAGCAGCGCGGCGTAGCGGATCGCCTGCCGCTTCGCCAGCAGCCCGCCGCTGCGGGTGAAGGAGTCGAGGTTGTCGTACTCCACGGCGGCGTAGCCGTCGCGCGCACAGCCCCGCACCCAGCGGCCGACGATGCGGGCCAGCGCCTTCCGCTTGGCCGCGGTGCGGACGTCGAGCAGGAACTCGCCCCACGCCTCGTCGACCACCGGTCGGCTGTCGGCGTCGCGGAGGACCAGCGCGGGGTGCTTGGCCCAGAACCGCTTCGCGTTCGGCTGCGTCTGGAAGCCGTTGACGTAGCAGACGTTGAACCGCCCGGCCGCGGGCGGGTCGGTGCGGTCGCGGACCACGATGCCGACGTTGGCCGCGGGCTCGGCCGCACCACCGAGCTGGTAGTCGACGTCGGTGCCCGTCGGCACGGCCACGATCGCAGCCGCGAGCAAGCCGACCAGCGCGGGGATCACCGGACGAACCTACCGATCAGAGGTCAGAAGCCCCCGAAGTCCCCTCCGCCGAAGTCGCCGCCGCCGAAGTCACCACCACCGAAGTCCCCGCCACCGAAGTCACCGCCAGCCGCGTCTCCGCCGCCATCGCCTCCACCGGAGTCTCCACCAGAGTCCCCGCCGGAGTCTCCGCCGTCACCGCCGCCTTCACCCCCGCCGTAGCCCCAACCGCCGCCCATGAACGAGCCGAGGAGCAACCCGGTGAACAGCATGTTGGCGCCGCCACCGAAGTAGCCCGCGGCGTACGGCGCGTAGGCCCGGCCGCCCTCGTAGTAGGGCATCCGCTGCGCGCCCACCATCACCTGCCGGGTGTCCGGCTCGGCCCCGGCGTGGACCCGCTCGGCATCCAGCGCGCAGGCCGGGACGTCGCGCGTCGTACCGCCCGGCGGCGTCCACTCCACGTCCTCGACCGACAGCCCGTGCCGCGGGTCGAAGAAGCACGGCGGACGCCGGGTCGGCAGCTGCTCGCCGGCCACCCGGGCGCGGACGCACGCGATGGCGTAGCGACCGTCCTCGATGATCTCCGTGACGTGCCGGACGTCGTCGGGCCGTTCCAGCCGGTCGGACGCGGTCTTGGCGGCCTCGTAGGCGTCGAGGGCCCGCTGGTAGTCGGCGCGAGCACCGGAGGCCAGCTCGGTGCCGGCCAGCTCCCCGTCGAGGTCCTGGAGGTCGGTGCCGAGGGCGGTGACGTCCTCGAAGGCCAGCTTCTGCACCGGCTCCAGCTCGGCGCGCTGCTGCTCGATCGCGCGCTCCTTGCCGCGTCGGCTCGCCACGACGGCCGCGACCACCAGGGCCACGAGGATGAGGATGAGGATCCACTCCATGTGCCGAGCCTACGGATGGACACCTAGGAATCGCCGGGCTAGTGTCCCGCACCGGAAGTTCAGTGCGTAAGTCCGTGCTCCGAGTGCGTGCATCGTAAGGCGCCGGAGCGACGCTCTACTCGTTCGTCCAGCTAGCTTCGGCAACGCCGCGAGGTGCGTGCTCGGGGTGCGGAGTTATGTGCCGAACTTTCGGTGCGGGGCACTAGGCGTCGAGGACGAAAATCAGCTCCTCGATGCCGTCGTCGGGTGGCGGCGCCTCCGCGCCCTGCGCGTGATCGCGCCGGAAGCCAGCCTTCTCCAGGACCCGGATCGAGCCGATGTTGTGCACCGCGACGTGAGCGTGCAGCGGCCGGGGCGACAGCTCGCCCACGAACTGCCTGAGCGCCGCCGTCGCGACGCCGCGGCCCCAGACCTCACGGCCGATCCAGTAGCCAAGGAGGTGCTGCCCGTCCTGTTCCCAGCACCCGATGTAGCCCGCAACCGCGCCGTCCGCCACGATCGTGCGCTGAATCGTGGTGTCGTCGGCGCGGATCTTCGCCCAGTGCGCCGCGAACTGATCCTTGTCGCGAGCAGGAAACGCCGCCATCGCGATCCCTTCCGGATCCGCCTGATGCTCGAAGAACACCTCGATGTCCGGGTCTTCGACCTCCCTGAGCCGAACCTCGCGTGTCATGTCGCGGACTTCACTCATCTCCGGTCACCCCTTGCTAGCGCCCAACCACCCCGACCGCCCAACCCTCGCACCAGCCGCCGACAGTGATCCTGCGGACTCCTAGGTGGTCGCGAGCAGCCCCTGGGACGTCAGGTAGGCCAGCCCGTCCTGCACCACGAAGGCGAGGGCGCGGTCAAATCGTTCGTGCTCCCAGTACGCCGCCCCGACGAGCTCGGCGAGGCGGTCGGGTGGCTGCGGGCCGTTCGCCTCGAGGGCTCGGACGATCTGGCCCATCTCGTGGAAGACCTGGCGATCGCGCTTGCCCTCGGTGCTGGCCTTGGGTGGTGGCATGGGCATGTCATGTCCTCCGTTCTCAGGCGTGCGCGGGCTGCGCCGTCGGGCCGCTTTCGCTGTCGGCGTCCTCCGCGGTCAGTGGCTGAGCGATGCTCTCCAATGACTGACCCTCGGCCTTGACGCCGAGGATCGCCTCGACGATGCCGCCGGCGATCATCAGCGCGGCGCCGATGTAGTAGCCGATCGCGATCTTCGAGATGTCCCCGGACGCGGTGGCGTTGTCGATCAGCCAGCCGAACAGCAGCGGTCCGGCTATACCACCGGCGGCGGTGCCGATCGCGTAGAAGAACGCGATGCACAGCGCCCGGGTCTCCATGGGGAAGACCTCGCTCGCGGTGAGGTACGCCGCACTGGCGCCGGCCGAGGCGATGAAGAAGATGATCGACCCCATCAGGGTGAGCGTGACCGCGGAGAAGTCGCCCAGGAAGAACCCCGCCACCCCAAGGAGCACGCCGGAGAGCACATAGGTGCCCGTGATCATCTTGACCCGGCCCAGCGTGTCGAACAGCGGGCTCAGCAGCAGCGCACCGGCGAAGTTGCTGAGGGCGAACACGGCGATGTACCAGCCGGTCTGCTTGACGTCGAGGAACGTGCTCAGGGTGTCGCCGTAGGTGAAGAAGAACGCGTTGTAGAGGAACGCCTGGCCGACGAAGAGCGAGAAGCACAGGATGGTCCGCTTCGGGTACAACGTGAACACCGTCTTGGCGATCAGCGGGATGCCGATCGCCTTGCGCTGGCGGATCGTGATCGTCTCGGAGACGTCATGCAGCTGGGTCCCGGTCTCGTCCTCGACCGTGCGCTCGATGTCCTTCACGATGTCCTCGGCCTCGTCCTCGCGGCCATGGATGAACAGCCAGCGGGGGCTCTCCGGGACGTTGCGGCGGACGAGCAGGATGCCGAGCGCAAGGATCGCGCCGAGGCCGAACGCCAGCCGCCATCCCCAGGCCTGGTCGATCACCGTGGGGTCGAGCAACGGGATCGTCAGCAGGGCACCTCCGGCCGCCCCGACCCAGAACGAGCCGTTGATGGCCACGTCGACCCGCCCGCGGTACCTCGCGGGGATCAGCTCGTCAATCGCCGAGTTGATGGCGGCGTACTCACCGCCGATGCCGGTTCCAGTGAGGAAGCGCGCCGCGAAGTACCACGCGGGGTTCATCGAGAACGCGGTCAGCACGGTGGCGACCGAATAGACACCGAGCGAGACCATGAACAGCTTCTTCCGCCCGAGCCGGTCGGTCAGGTGCCCGAAGAACAGTGCGCCGACGCAGGCGCCCGCGACGTAGGCCGCACCAGCGAAGCCGACCTGGAAGCTGCTCATCCCGAGCCCGTCGCCCTCCGGCTTGAGGGCATCGGACATCGAGCCGACGATGGTGACCTCGAGGCCGTCGAGGATCCAGACGGTGCCGAGCCCGATCACGACCAGCCAGTGCCAGCGGGCCCAGGGCAGCCGGTCCAGGCGAGCGGGGATATCGGTGGTGATGCGTCCTGTCTGCACGCTCATGCCGGCGGCGGTACCCCTGCCACGATGGGCTCATGAGGGTCACCCTGAGGTCGGCCACGCCGCTGCGGTTCGCGGACGGCACTCCGGTGCGGGCCGCATCGGGCGTGGCGCGGTACGGCGCGGGCTGGCTGGTGGTGCAGGACGACGCCACTCACGGCTGCGTGTGGGAGTCCGGCACCGGCCGGTCGCTGCGACTCGTCGCGCCAGTGGGGGGACACGACACGTTCGAGGAGGCCAGCGGCACCAAGGCGCTCAAGCCCGACCTCGAGGCGGTGGTGACGCTCCCCGACGGCCGGACCCTGGCGCTCGGCTCGGGCTCGACTCCCGCACGAATGCGCTGTGTCCTGCTGTCGGAGAGCACCGTCCAGGTCGCCGGCCTCGCACCGGTCTACGCCCGGGTCGCCGAGCTCCTCGAGGTCCCGGCAGACCAGCTCAACCTCGAGGGCGCCACCGTCGTCGCGGACTCGCTGCGGTGGTTCCAGCGGGGGCTGCCGTCCGCCGGCGCACCGAGCGCCAGCGTCGACGTCGAGCTGGACGGTCTCCTCGCCCATGCGTCCGGTGCTCCGGCCGCGATCCGGGTCTCGGGCGTGCGCCGCTACGACCTCGGCACCGTGGCTGGCGTCGGGCTCGCGATCACCGACGCGATCAGCCTGCCGGGCGGCCTGGTGCTCGTCAGCGCCGCGGCGGAGGACTCGCCCTCGACGTACGACGACGGCCCAGTGGTCGGCTCGGCCCTCGCCCTGCTCGATGGCGACCGGCTGCTCGACCTGGCCGAGCTGCCGCTGCTGGACGGCGAGGTGGCCAAGCTGGAGGGCCTGGCCCTCGTGGGTCATCGCGACGACGTGCTCCACCTGGTGGCGGTCATCGACGCCGACGACCCGGAGGTCCCGTCGCTGCTGCTCGAGCTCGAGGTCGAGCGCTAGCTCAGATTGCCAAGGACCCCGCCCATGTTGAGGAAGAACCGGGTGTCCGCGTTGACGACGCCGTTCGCGGGGACCACGCGGTGCTTCTTCTGGTAGGCGATCACCACCTTCTCGGTCTGCGGCCCGAAGTTGCCGTCGACGACGATGCTGGCGCCCGCGGCGCGCAGCGCCCGCTGCAGCACCTTCACGACCGGGCCGTCCGCCCCGATCGCCAGGTTCCTGTCCGGCAGCTGGCGGCCGAAGAGCAGAGTCCAGAAGCCGTTGTTGATGCGGTACGAGTGCGGTCCGGTCCCCTCGAAGCCGTCGGTGATCTCCTTGACAGCGACCTTGGTCTGCGGACCGTAGAAGCCGTCCACGACGACCGGACCGACGCCCACGTCGTTGAGCGAGCACTGCAGGGTGCGGACGGCGGCCCTGCGGTCGCCCGGCCGGAGGATGGGGTACGACGCCAGGGTCCGCTGGCACTTCGCCTTGGCCGACACCTGCTCGACCGGCACGGCCTCGGCCGGGCCTGCGACGAGGAGCCCGGCGCAGAGCGCGAGCGGGGCGAGCAGCGCCGCGGCGCGACGTATGAGGGTCATGCCCTTGAGCCCACCGCACCTTCACGGTCGTTGTCCATGGCCCGCAAGGGCCTTGACGGCCGGCCTACCAGTACTCGCCGCCGCCCAGCATGTAACGGGTGGCGTAGTCGACTCGGCCCGTCGCCGTCGAGTTGTGGGCCGACTGGAAGGTCTTGACCGCGTCACGCGTCTGCGGCCCGAAGTCGCCGTCCACTGCGAGCTCGATGCCCCAGGCCCGGAGGGCCAGCTGCAGCGTGCGCACCGCGGGTCCTTCGTCACCGATCCGCAGCTCGTGGTCAGGCAGCTGGGCGCCGTACAGCATGGTCCAGAACGTCTTGGTGATGCGGTAGGGGTGTGGCGGCTGTCCCTCGAACGAGTTCACGACCGGTCCCAGCGCTGCCTTGGTCTGCGGACCGTAGTAGCCGTCCACCTCGACCGGTCCCAGACCGAGGTCGTTGATGGCGCACTGCAGGGTGCGGACCGCGGGGCGGCGGTCACCCGGCTCCAGCTCCGGGAAGTCGTGGAGGGTGCGTCGGCACTGAGGCGCGGCGGCTCCGTGAGCCACCTCGGGCATGGAGAGGGCAATCGGGACGCACAGCGCGAGCGGCAGCAGGACGACGGACAGGCGACGCAAAGTGCTCATAGTGGTGCGACGCCCCGACCGCGCGGGGAGTTGCGCCAGCGGCCCGGGTCGAAGCTCGCGGGGGTCAATGACCCCCGCGAGCGCAGCGAGCGCGCCCCGCGATCGGCCCGGGTCGAAGCTCGCGGGTTCAACGACCCCGCGAGCGGAGCTCGCGCGCCCTGCGAGCGCAGCGAGCGCTCCCGCGATCGGCTCCGGCGGCCATGACCACTGCGCAGCTCGCGAGCGCAGCGAGCGTGGTCATGGCCTCGGGGCCGAAACTCGCGGGGTATCAGCCCGCGATTCGACCTCGCGCCCGTGACGACTGCGAAGCCCGCGAGCGCAGCGAGCGTCGTCACGGGGGTGGGGTCGAAAACTCGCGGGGTCAGCGCAGGGAGGGTTTCGCGAGCTCTGCTCGCGCACCCCGCGATCGGTCCGGCGACCACGATGGACGGCGAAGCCCGCGCAGCGGAGCAAGCAGTCCGTCGTGGGTGCCGGGCCGAAATTTGCGGGGGTTATCTAGCGGAGTAGTCCCGGAAGCCGCGCTTGGTCTTGCGGCCGAGGTAGCCGGCGGTGACCAGGTGCTCGAGCAGCGGGGCCGGCGCGAAGCCGGGCTCGCGGAACTCGAGGTAGAGCTCGCGCTGGATCGCCAGCGAGACGTCGTTGCCGACCACGTCGAGCAGCTCGAACGGGCCCATCGGCAGCGCACAGCCCTGCTTCATCGCCGTGTCGATGTCGTCGGCGGTCGCGTAGTGCGCCTCGAGCATCTTCACCGCGTCGTTGAGGTAGGGGAACAGCAGCGCGTTGACGATGAAGCCGGCCCGGTCGGCACACGAGACGCCGACCTTGCCGATCTTGTCGCAGAGCGCCCGGGTGGTCTGGGTGACGTCGTCGTCGGTCATCACGGTGGAGACGACCTCGACCAGCTTCATCACCGGCGCCGGGTTGAAGAAGTGCATGCCGATGACGTCCTGGGGCCGGTCCGTCGCGCGGGCCAGCTCGATGACCGGCAGCGAGGACGTCGTGGTGGCCAGGATGGCGCCCTGCTTGCAGATGTCGTCGAGGTTGTGGAACAGCGTGGTCTTGATCGCGAGGTCCTCGGCGATGGCCTCGACCACGATGTCGACGTCGTGCAGGTCGTCGAGTGCGACGGACCCCGTGATCTTGGCGAGCACCGTGGCCTTGTCGTCCTCGGAGGCCCGGCCGCGCTGGATCTGCTTGTCGAAGTTCTTGGTGATCGTCGAGTGGACGCCGTCCACCTTGTCCTGGCTGCGGCCGACGAACAGCACGACGTACCCGGCCTTGGCGAAGACCTCGACGATGCCGCTGGCCATGGTGCCGGTGCCGACGACTCCCACCTTCGAGATGTGGTGCTGGAGCTGGGGCAGGTCGTCCGCGCTAGGAGTGAGGTCGTCGGCGACGGTGACCGGGCTGTCCGGGCCGTCGTACGTGTAGAAGCCGCGGCCGGTCTTGCGACCGAGCATGCCGGCGGTGACCAGCTGCTTGAGGATCGGCGCGGGCGCGTGCAGCCGGTCGCGGCCCTGGCGGTACATCGTCTCGAGGATCTCGTACGCCGTGTCGAGGCCGATCAGGTCGAGCAGCTGGAGCGGACCCATCGGGTAGCCGCAGCCGAACCGCATCGCGGCGTCGATGTCCTCGCGGGAGGCGAACTTGCCTTCGAACATCGCGACCGCGTGGTTGAGGTAGCCGAACAGCAGCGTGTTGGCGATGAAGCCGGCCTTGTCACCGCAGACAACGGGGTTCTTGCCGAGCTGCTCCACCAGCGCGGTCACGTCCTGCAGCACCTGCGGCTCGGTGACCACCGTCTTGATGATCTCGACGAGGTTCTGCACCGGGGCGGGGTTGAAGAAGTGGACGCCGATGACCCGGCCCGGGTGGGCGTTGGCGGTCGAGATCTCGGTGACACTGAGCGACGAGGTGTTGGTGGCCAGGATCGCCTCGGGCGCGACGATGCCCTCGAGCTCCTGGAAGATCTGCTTCTTGATCTCGAGCGACTCCACGACCGCCTCGACCACGAAGTCGGCCTCGTGCAGGTCCTTGAGCGTGGTGGTGAGCGTGATCCGGCCCAACAGGTCGGCCGCTTCGGCCTCGGTGAGCTTCTCGCGCTTGACCGCGCGGGAGGTCGAGTGCTCGAGGTGCTGGCGCCCGCGGGCCACCGCCTCGTCGTTCAGCTCGACACCGATGACGGCGAACCCGTTGCGGGCGAACACCTCGGCAATACCGGCACCCATGGTGCCGAGGCCGACGACCCCGATGGTCGAGAACGTGCGGGGCTCGGACGCCTGCTGAGTCATGGCGCGGAGCCTAGTTGACCGGTTAGCAGGTGTTCACCTCAGTGCGACCTCCATCACGACCCGCACCCCGTTGATGTCCAGACCCAGCTCGCGCTCCTTGTCTCGCAGCCGCCGCTCGTACGGCGCCAGGTCGGTCACCTCGGTGAAGCCGAGACCGCGGTAGTACGGACCGTTCCACGGCACGTCGCGGTAGGTGCACAGGCTGAGCCGGTCGAACCCCTGGGCCCGGGCCTCGTCCATCGCGGCCCGGGTCAGCGCGGCCCCGATCCCCCCTCGCTGCTGCTCGGGCAGGACCGAGAGCTGCTCGAGGTGCGCCTGGCCGTCGATGATGAGGACCTGGACGAAGCCCACGGGAGGCTCCCCTGCGACCAGCAGGAAGCCCGGCTCGCTCGCCCGCTGCCGGCCGTCCATCGCGGGGCTCAGGAGGATCGGCTCGATCCCGTTGCCGAAGTACTCCTCGAACTGTGGCCCGCCGGCGTCCTCGATCGGGGCGATGTGCGACAGGTCCGCCGCCCCGGCGGGCCGGACCCGATGAGTCCCGTCGTCGGTGGAAGTCTGACCGTCCATGACGGAGATCTTTGCGACCGGGATCCAGATGGGCGAATCGCCCCGGTGGCACGACGGCCGATTCTGGATGTGCGACTGGATGGCGGGTGAGGTCCTCGCGCTCTCGGCCGCGGGTGAGCGGGAGGTGGTGGCCCGGGTCGAGGGGCTGCCGTTCTCAATCGACTGGCTCCCCGACGGACGCCTTGTGGTCACCACTCCTGCCGGCGTGGTCGCCGGGCCGGACCAGGCGCCGTACGGCGCGGCCGGGCAGCCGTTCAACGAGATCGTGGTCGACGCCTCCGGCAACTGCTGGGTGGACATGCCGGGCTCGATGCCGTGGGAGGAGCCGAAGCCCGGGCTCGTCGCCGTGGTCCGGCCGGACGGGTCGAGCGAGCAGGTGGCGGACGACGTGTGGTTCCCCAACGGCATGGCGATCATCGACGACTCAACGCTGGTCGTGGCCGAGTCGCACGCCGACCGGCTGACCGCCTGGACCCTGGGTCCTGACAGCACGCTCACCGAGCGCCGGGTCTGGGCGCAGCTCGGCGAGGCGGAGGCGCCGGACGGCATCTGCGTCGATGCGTCCGGTGCGATCTGGTACGCCTCGGTCCCCCAGCAGCACTGCGTCCGCGTGGCCGAGGGCGGTGAGGTGCTCGAGACGGTGTCCGCGGACCGCGGCTGCTTCTCGTGCACGCTCGGTGATGACGACGGCCGGACGCTCTACGTCGTCGCGAACAACTTCGGTCCCGAGGGCGCCTCGGACGGGATCGTGCTCACCCACCGCGTCGACGTACCGCGCGCGGGCCGGCCCTGAGCTGCGCTGTAGATTCGGCGCCCGTGAGGATCTCGTGCGTCTGGTAGTCGCCCGGTGCCAGGTCGACTACGCCGGGCGGCTGACCGCCCACCTGCCGATGGCGACCCGCGTGCTGATGGTCAAGGCCGACGGATCCGTGCTGGTGCACTCCGACGGAGGCTCCTACAAGCCCCTCAACTGGATGTCCCCGCCGTGCACGGTCCGCGAGGGTGCCACCGACGACGGCGTCGTCGAGTGGACGGTCACTGGCAAGGACGGCGACACCCTCCGGATCCTTCTGGAGGAGGTCCACCACGACTCCTCACACGAGCTCGGCATCGACCCCGGGCTGCAGAAGGACGGCGTCGAGAAGCACCTCCAGGAGCTGCTGGCCGACCACCCAGGCACCCTCGCCGAGGGGCTGACGCTGGTCCGGCGTGAGTACCCCACGCCCATCGGCCCGGTCGACCTGATGTGCCGCGACGCCACCGGCGCCTCGGTCGCGGTCGAGATCAAGCGCCGGGGCGAGATCGACGGCGTCGAGCAGCTCACCCGCTACCTCGAGCTCCTCAACCGTGAGCCGCTGCTGACCACCAGAGGGCCGGTCCGCGGCATCTTCGCGGCCCAGCTGATCAAGCCTCAGGCGCGGGTGCTGGCCGAGGACCGCGGGATCACGTGCGCGGTCGTCGACTACGACGGCCTGCGCGGCATGGACGACCCCGAGCACCGCCTGTTCTGATCGCCGAGGACAGTGGATGTCCAGTTGCCTTCCACAGACTCGGTTCGTGCGTCGCTCTTCCACAAGCAAAGGCGGATCGAGCCGTCACCGTCGGTGTCCTAGCCCATGGTCGAGCCACGAAGCCATGCAAGGGAGAGGTGACGGTGTCGTCAGTTCGGAAGGTCTACCCATCGCCACACAGGCTCGATGTCGATCTCATGCAGCTCGAGGGCATCAAGGTCCTGGGTGAGTCGCTGGCGCTGGTGTTCAGCGGCTTGCTGAGGTTGCAGCTGAGTCCACGACCCGACGGCGTGATGCGGTTGTCGGCCAACCTGCCCCGCCGCGAGGGGGATGCTCACGTCATGCCTGTCACAGCTCAGCGGCGGGCGTCGTCCACAGAGCCGACCATCGATACTGGCGGGTCGGCCTGGTGCCCACGTAGGTTCGACCCATGCCGGTGAGCGAGCCGAAGCAGGAGCGACGGATCGTCCAGAACACCAACAACATCCTCTCGATCTACGACATGTTGTCCGAGATGGACGACAAGCTGGCCAAGCAGGGCGAGCAGCTCAGCAACATCGCTGCCCGGGTCGAGGGTCACGACGCCCGGTTCGACGCCCACGACGGCCGGTTCGACGCCATTGACGGCCGACTGGACAGGATCGAGGGCAACGTCGGGGAGATCCTCCGCCGACTGCCCGGCTGACGCTTCCACCGGCGTGGAACCGTCCCGCCCCTAGCGTCGGAGGCATGGACAACCCGGGCGCACAGGTGGAGCAGGCGGTCGAGCAGTGCCTCGAGCTCGCGCAGACGTGGCTGGCGTGGGACGGCCGGCCTTGCGTGAGCGACGACGGCGAGCGGGTCTACACCCCGCACAAGGCGGTCCGCCGGATCGCCGACCACGTCATCGATCACCTGGCGGAGGCCGAGGCGCTGCTGGCGGGCGTCGAGACGATCCCGGACAGGTGGCATGCGAGCCTGGCGACGTTCGAGAGCGACTGGGCGCGGTTCACCGAGCAGGACCTGGTCGAGGCCCAGCAGCGGCTCCGTCGCCTCGGCCAGACCTTTGCGCTGCGGATCCAGGCGGCGGGCCCGGACGAGTGGGACCGGCCGCGGACCCCGAACTGGACGCTGCGGGAGATCTGCGAGCACCTGACCGGCGTGCTCTGGTACGCCGAGCAGGTGGGCCGGCTGCCACGATGAGCCGATGCGGATCTTCCACCTCGCCACAAAGTCCGACTGGGACGCCGCACTCGCGTCGGGCGCCTACACGACGTCGACCTACGGCATGACCCTGGCCGACCAGGGATTCATCCACGCCAGCCGGGCCGACCAGTGGGAGGGCGTCCGCGAACGCTTCTACGCCGACGTCGAGGAGCCGCTGGTGCTGCTCGAGATCGACACCGACCTGCTCGACGTACCGGTCGTCGAGGAGCCTCCGGCGCCCGATGTCCAGGAGACGTTCCCGCACATCTACGGGCCGCTGAAGCCCGAGGCGGTCGTCGCCGTCACGCCTCTGGACTGAGGCCCCTACTCCCGGCAGGTCGCCCCGACACAGCTGATCAACCGGTCCAGCGCCGCACGGAGGGTGTCGACCGCTTCGCGGCCGTTCTGCGACATCGCGGTGTACGACGCCTCGTCGTAGGCGAGCAGGTTGTGGAGCTCGTAGGGGTCGTTCTCGAGGTCGTAGAGCTCCTCGTGCGGGAGGTGGGTGTAGCGGATCAGCTTGTAGCGCCCGTTCGTCACGCCGGTGAAGTCGTTGAGCTCGCTCGAGCGGCTGCCCTCGACGTAGCTCTCCGGGGCCTCCTCGAGACCGTTGGCCGTCGTGGTGTTGGTGGGGGTGAGCGCCCGGCCGAGCAGGTAGTACTTGCGCGAGAGCGGCGGGCCTCCGTGCAGCCGCGGCAGCAGCGAGACGCCGTCCACGTCCGGAGTGCGGGCTCCCGCGATCTCGGCGATCGTCGGGGCGATGTCGATGTTGCCGACCACGTCGTCGTACGTCGAGCCGGGCTTGATCCCCGGACCGCGGACGTAGAAGGGCACATTGACGGTGCCCTGGAACTGGTTGTACTTCCCGATCTCGCGGCGGTGGTTGCCCATGATGTAGCCGTTGTCGCTGGTGAACATCAGGTAGGTGTTGTCGAGCGCGTCCTGGTCGGCCAGCGACTGCACGAGGTCGGCGACGGTCTGGTCGAGGACCTGCACCGACCGGATCCGCTTGCGGAACGTCTCGTCGATGGTGGAAAGGTCGGACGCCGACAGCGCCCCGCGGGTCCGGGTCAGCCCGAACTTGTCGGACACGTCGGCCTCGTCGAAGTCCGGCGTGCGCGGGTAGTGCGCGTCCGCGAAGGTGCCCTTGAGCTCCTTCGGGTAGGCGTAAGGCGTGTGCGGGCTGTACGACGCGTAGTAGATGAACTGCCCGCCGTCGGAGAAGTCGAAGCCGTCACTGCCGTCGGCCAGGTCGACGGCCTGCTTGCCGAGCAACGAGTCCAGGTAGTCCTCGCGGAAGTCCGCGTCGACCGTCCCGTCGACGTTCAGCCGGTAGTGGCTCTGCGCATAGGCATTCCCCTGGACCGGCGAGGCCCACGACTGCCAGCCCGGTGGCACGAACGACCGCAGCGCCTCCTTCCTCGGGTCGGACAGGTGGTTGCCCGGGTGGTAGGGGTACTCGTTGAAGTACTTGCCGAGCAGCGCGTTGCGGTAGCCGGACCGCTCCAGCCAGACCGGCAGGTCGTCGTCCTGCTTGGTCTGCTTCCAGCGGTCGTAGCCGCCCTCGGGCCAGGCGTTGCCGATCACGCCGTGGTTGTGCGCGTAGAGGCCGGAGAGGATCGACGCGCGCGAGGGACAGCAGCTGGACTGCTCGACGTAGAAGTTGGAGAAGTCGGCGCCCTGGTCCCGGATCAGGCTGGTGACGTTCGGCATGTAGGGCATGAGCGACGTGTCGAGGTCGTCGGTGAGGATCAGTACGACGTTGGGCCGCTTCTCCGGCGACTCGCCGTCGGCGTCCCCATCAGCGTCCCCCGCAGCGTCTCTGTCAGGGCCCGCCTCCGCGGCACCCTGAGCGGCCAGCCGGGCATCGCCGGTGCCGGGGTCGGCGGTAGAGCTGACCCCGCGCATGCCGAGCCCCGCGAACGCGACGACGGCGAACGCGGCCAGCACGACGGCGATGAGCCTGGACCGAGACACCCGGCCGAGGCTACCGGCGGACCGGTGCCCATCCCGAATCAGCCAGCCATCAGCCGAGCAGCTCGACGACCTCGCTCGCACAGCCCCAGCTCAAGGTCACACCGGCACCGCCGTGGCCGTAGCAGTGCACCACGTCACCGACCCGCTCCAGGCGCACCTCGGGCCGGGCCGGCCGCAGCCCGACCCGGTGGCCGATCACGTCCGCGCCCGCCAGCGCGGGGACCAACCGCAGCGCCCGCCGCAGGATCGCCGCGGCCACGTCCGGCGAGGGCGTCCGGCTCCACTCACCCTCCACGTCAGTGCCACCGACGACGATGTCGCGCGAGCGCGGTACGACGTACGTCGGCCCCTCGCCGGCGACGCTCCCCAGCCACCAGCGCTCCAGGCCGACCTGCTCGACCAGCACCACCTGCCCCTGCACGGGATACAGCGACGGGTCCGCGGCGAGGAACTTGGCGCCAATGCCGGAGCAGTCGACGACCGCGTCCGGCCCGCCGTCCCCGGGGCTCGGCAGGCCGTGCAGGTTGAGCCGGGTGATCGAGCCACCAGCCGCCAGCACCCGAGCGGCCAGCCAGTCGAGGTAGACCGGCATCTCGACGACCGGCGCGGTGAACGCCCAGCCGCCGTCGTAGCCGGCGGGTACGTCGAGGGTCTCGTGCAGGTCGGGCACGACGTCGGCCCACCACGGCTTCTCACGGCTCAGCTCACTTGGTCGGGCCACCACCTCGGTGCCCTCGCGCAGCACGACCCCGCTGTCGGGTTCCTCGGCCGCCATCGCCGCGAACACGTCGTACGACGTGCGCGACCAGGCCAGCACGCGCTCCAGCGGCCAGGCGCGGTAGGGATACCAGATCGCGGCCGCCATCGCGGAGGTCGTCTCGCGCGGCAGGTCCCGGGCCAGGACGTCGACCCGGTGGCCGGCCTCGAGCAGCCGCAGCGCGCAGGACAGGCCGATGACGCCCGCGCCGACGACGGTCACCCTGCCCATGGCAGGGATTGTGGTCTAAGCGCCCGCGGCCCGGGGTGCGGTGGGGTCACTCTCGCCACCGCCGGACTCGCGGGCGACGTACTCCTCGATGTCTTCGAGGTCGTCCTGGTTGCGGGTCACCACCGCGAGCAGGTCGGTCATCGTGGCGACCTCCTCGACCTGCTCCTTGATGAACCACTGCAGGAACTGCTCGGAGGCGAAGTCGGACTCCTCGCGGGCGATCCGGAGCAGCGCGTTGATCTGCTCGGTGACCCGCTTCTCCTGGTCGAGGGCCAGCGCGACGGGCGCGACGACGTCGGCGAAGGACGTCTGCGGCGCCTCGACGCCCGGGATCGCCACGTCGGCGTCGGTGTCGAGGAGGTACTGGACCATCATCAGAGCGTGGTCGCGCTCCTCGAGCGCCTGACCGTAGAAGAACGCCGCCATCCGCGGCATCGTCTCTGCGTCGTAGTGCACGGCGCAAGCGAGGTATTGGTTGTGGGCTGCCAGCTCGTTGCCGATCTGGGCATTGAGCGCCTCGACGAAGCGTGCTGCGGGCACCGGGCCTCCCCTACTCGAAATGTCCCATGGATTCTGGGGAGTCAGGCGGCCTTCTTCAACCGCTTCTTCGTGACCTTCTTCCCGTCCAGCCGGACCAGCTTGCGCTTCCTGACCGTATACCCGCCGGGCAGGGACCCCTCCTTCAGCATGCGGAGGGGGCAGCGGTCGCACTTCTTCCTGGAGACGCAGCACTCCGTCTTCGGAAGCTTGCGCACCTTCGCCCTGCCCACGAAGGGGAGCCTAACCTAGGGCAGCCTTACCTTGCCCGTGACCCCCGTCACCTCCTCGAGGTTTCGAGACGGTGCTAGCGCGACTTCCTCAACCACCGGTGGTTGAGGAAGGCGCGCTAGCGCCTGTCTCGAAACCTCCGCAGCCTGGGCTGGGACTCAGACGAGACCGTTGGCCTTCCGGATCACGTCGACGATGCCGCCCATGATCTCGGTCAGGCCGAAGTCCTTGGGCGTGAAGACGGCGGCCACTCCCAACTCGGCGAGCCGGCGGGCGTCGGAGTCGGGGATGATCCCGCCGACGATCACCGGGACGTCCATGCCCGCCTCCTTCAGCCCGTCGAGGACGGCGGGGACCAGCTCCATGTGCGAGCCGGACAGGATCGAGAGGCCGACGCAGTGCACGTCCTCGGCCACCGCGGCCGCGACGATCTGCTCCGGGGTCAGCCGGATGCCCTGGTAGATGACCTCGAAGCCCGCGTCGCGCGCTCGTACGGCGACCTGCTCGGCGCCGTTGGAGTGCCCGTCGAGGCCGGGCTTGCCCACCAGCAGGCGCAGCCGGCCGCCCAGCTCCTGGCCGGTCTTGCGCACCCGGTCGCGGACCTGCCCGAGCTCTGCTCCGGCTTCGGCGGCACCGACGGCTCCAGACACCCCGGTCGGTGCCCGAAACTCGCCGAACACCTCGCGCAGCGTCCCGGCCCACTCCCCCGTGGTCGCGCCCGCGCGGGCGGCGGCCAGTGTGGCCGCCATCAGGTTCGTGTCGGTCTTGGCGTCCTCGGCAAGCTGCGCGAGCGACTCCCGGACCTCGTCCTCGTCGCGCTCCGCCTTCCAGGCCTCGACGCTCGCGAGGGCGGTCTTCTCGGCCTCGGGGTCGGCCGCCATGATCGCGGCGTCCAGGTCCGCGGTCAGCGGTGAGGGCTCGGTGGTCTCGTAGATGTTGACCCCGACGATCTTCTCCTCGCCGGACTCGATGCGGCTCCGGCGCGCGGCGTGCGCGCTGACCAGCGCCTCCTTCATGTAGCCCGACTCGACCGCGGGGATCGCGCCACCGAGGGCCTGGACCCGGTCGATCTCCTTGCGGGCCCTGTCCACGAGCTCGGCGACCTTGGCCGCGACCACGTGCGAGCCGTCGAAGATGTCGTCGTACTCCAGCAGGTCGGACTCGAAGGCGAGCACCTGCTGCAGTCGCAGCGACCACTGCTGGTCCCAGGGCCGCGGGAGGCCGAGCGCCTCGTTCCACGCGGGCAGCTGTACGGCGCGGGCCCGCGCGTCCTTCGACAGCGTTACGCCGAGCATCTCGAGGACGATGCGCTGCACGTTGTTCTCCGGCTGGGCCTCGGTCAGACCGAGCGAGTTGACCTGGACGCCGTAGCGGAACCGGCGCATCTTCGGGTCCTGGACGCCGTACCGATCCCGCGTGACCTCGTCCCACAGCTCGACGAAGGCGCGCATCTTGCACATCTCCTCGACGAAGCGGACCCCGGCGTTGACGAAGAACGAGATCCGGCCGACGACCTTCTCGAAGTCGTCGTCGGAGACCTGGCCGGAGTTCTTGACCTGGTCGAGGACCGCGATCGCGGTGCAGAGCGCGTAGGCGAGCTCCTGGGTCGGCGTGGCGCCGGCTTCCTGGAGGTGGTAGCTGCAGATGTTGATCGGGTTCCACTTCGGGATCTGGTGGACCGTGTAGGAGATCACGTCGCTGATCAGCCGCAGCGAGTGCTCGGGCGGGAAGACGTAGGTCCCGCGGGAGAGGTACTCCTTGATGATGTCGTTCTGGGTGGTGCCCGCCAGCTGGGCGGCTACCTCCTCGGGCGACAGGTCAGGGTTCTGCTCCTCGGCGACCACCTGGTAGAGCGCGAGCAGCCACATGGCCGGCGCGTTGATGGTCATCGACGTGTTCATCTCGGTGAGCGGGATGTCGTGGAACAGCTTCCGCATCTCCCCGAGGTGGGGCACCGGCACGCCGACCTTGCCGACCTCACCACGCGCCAGCGGCGAGTCGGGGTCGTAGCCGGTCTGCGTGGGAAGGTCGAAGGCGACCGACAGCCCGGTCTGGCCCTTGGCCAGGTTGCCGCGGTAGAGCGCGTTGGACGCCTCGGCCGTCGAGTGGCCGGCGTACGTCCGCATCACCCACGGAGCGTCCTTCTCGGTCATCCCTCGAGGGTAGGACGGTTGTTACCCGCCGGTCACTGGCTTGGCGTGTGGGTTATCCGACATCCCTGGCGGCGGTCGGCGTCACCTGGACGATGCGCGCGAGGTGGGAGATGTGCAGCATCCGACGCACCGCCGCGGACGGCCTGCTCAGCGTGAGGTGGTGCCCGTCGCGGACGGCCTGCACGGTCGCGGCCGCCAGCATCCTGAGCGCGGTCAGGTCGGCGCTCTCCACGCCGCTCAGGTCGATGGCGACCTCGTCGTAGCTGCCGAGCAGCTCTTGCACCGCCGTACGGACCTGCATCGTGCTCCGCACGTCGAGGGCGCCGCTGAGGACAAGGACGGGTCCGTCGCTCATGATGTCCACGGGCTGCTCCACGGTGTCGTGACTCACACCACTATGACGCTCAAGGGGGCCGGGAGGTTGCTCCCCGCGCCGGTAAAGGTCCGGGCTACTGTGCGCCCATGGTCAACCTGACGCGGATCTACACCCGGACCGGCGATACCGGCCAGACCCGCCTGGGGGACAACTCGGTGGCCTCCAAGAACGACCTGCGCCTGCATGCGTACGCCGACGTCGACGAGGCCAACGCCCACCTCGGCCTGGCCGTCTCGGTCGGCTCGCTCGAGCCCGACGTCGCCGCCATCGTCGTCCACGTCCAGAACGAGCTCTTCGACGTGGGCGCCGACCTGTGCACTCCGGTCGTCGCCGATCCGGAGTACCCGCCGCTGCGCGTCGAGCAGTCGTACGTCGACCGGCTCGAGGCCTGGTGCGACCAGTACAACGAGTCGCTCGAGACGCTCCGCTCGTTCATCCTGTCCGGCGGCACGTCCGGCTCCGCCCACCTGCACGTCTGCCGCACGGTCGTCCGCCGCGCCGAGCGCTCAGCGTGGGCGGCCTACGGCGAGTACGCCGAGTCGATGAACCCCCTGGCGATGACCTACCTCAACCGCCTCTCCGACCTGCTCTTCATCCTGGCTCGCTACTCGAACCGCGAGCAGGGCGACGTCCTCTGGGTGCCGGGCGGCGAGAGATAGCCGCTTCTCCAAGCGTTCTCCAACTTTGAGCAACTCTTGGAGAAGTCCGCTAGTCTTTCTCCAAGAATTGTTTCAACTTGGAGAACCTTGAAGATGCGCATCCCACCTCCTCCGCCGCCCATGGGGCCTGACTCCACGCTCTGGTCTGGCGCGGATCAGTTTTTTGGGGCATTCGCGCAAATGCTCACAGGCTCCGATCGGCGATACCTGTCGTGGGATGAATTGCGCTTCCGCACCCCTCCGACTGGCCTGTCACCCGAACAGTGGTGGTCGGTCGTGCGTTACCGCCGTTTCGTCGAGTGTCGGATGCTCGCGCAGCTAGTCACCTCGGACGGCGATCTCTTCAGCTATGTGCTGGCCGACCCGGTGCTGGAAGGCGTCGATCGCGTCACGCGAGGCGCCAGCGGTCACATCAGCATCAGCGCCGACGTCACCAACTCCGTGACCCGCGATCGGTATGTCGTGAGTTCGCTCATGGAGGAAGCGATCACGTCCAGTCAGTTGGAAGGTGCTGCCACCAGCCGACGGGTCGCGAAGGAGATGCTGCGCACGGGACGGATGCCCAAGAACCGCAGCGAGCGCATGATCGTGAACAACTTCCGAGCAATGCAACGCATCAGTGAACTGCGGACCACACCGCTGTCCCCTCAGCTCATTTGCGATCTGCATCGGATCGTCACGGAAGGGACCCTCGACAACCCAGACGGCGCCGGTCGCATTCAGACTGATGACGCCGACCGCGTCCGCGTCTGGAGCGATACCGACGAAATGCTGCATGATCCGCCCCCCGTGGACCAACTGCAAGAACGGATGAAGCGGTTGTGCGCGTTCGCCAACGGTGACGAGTCTCAGGCCTACCTGCACCCTGTGCTGCGAGCCATTGCGGTGCACTTCATGTGTGGATACGACCACTACTTCGAGGATGGCAACGGTCGCACTGCACGAGCCTTGTTCTACTGGGTGATGCTCAAGGAGGGCTACTGGCTCGCGGAGTTCCTGACCATCTCCAAATTGCTCAAGAAGGCCCCGTCCAAGTACGCGCGGTCATTCCTGTTGACCGAAGGGGACGATGGCGACCTTACGCACTTCTTCCTCTACCAGCTTTCGATCATCAACCGAGCGATCGACGCGCTACACGAGTACCTAGCCATGAAGGCCGACGAAGTGACTCGAGTGCGCGAGAAACTGGCTGGACGACACGACGAGTTCAACCATCGCCAGGTCGCCCTTCTAGAGCACGCTCTCCGCAAGCCGGGGGTCGAATACACGGTCTACTCCCACTCGCTGAGTCATCACGTGTCTGGCGAAACCGCGCGCAAGGATCTCACTGCACTGGCACTGGCAGGTCTCATGACCCAAGCTCGTCGCGGCAAGCACTACTCGTGGCGAGGTGTCCGCGACTTGGCGGACCTGCTCAACCAGACTGCCTGACCTCACATCAGCAGTAGGAACCCGACCACGAGCATCGCGGCGACGCCCAGCAGGCCGGTGCCCAGCACGACGTAGGTCTGGGCGCGGTCGCGGAAGGCGCCCGCGGACGGGTGCAGCTCCTCCTGCTCGACCTCGGGCATGACCAGCGTCTCCAGGGCGGCCCGGGTCTTCTGCAGCCGGTGATCGACCTTGGCGGCCACGCTGCCGGACGGCGCGACCGGGATCCGGGAAGAGTTGGCGGGAGTGATGTCTTCGAGCTGGCGGCCCGCCCAGAGCAGGCGGACACCGACCCAGAGAAGAGCGACGAGGACGACGGCACCGATGATCACGAGGGGAAGCACGCCCTCCACTGTGCCCAGACGTCCCTAGCGACACACGGGCGACACACCGCAATCTCCGAGTCGTGGCCGAACTCACGTGGGGTACCCCTGAGTCGTGGTGGGCCGCGTGCTGATCGGTGTGTCGGGATGGACGTATCCGCCATGGCGTGGCGACTTCTACCCCAAGGGCCTGCTCCAGCGCGAGGAGCTGGCCTACGCCGCGAGCCGACTCACGTCGATCGAGATCAACGGCTCGTTCTACGCGCTGCAGAAGCCGGAGTCGTACCGCAAGTGGCGCGACCAGACGCCCGACGGCTTCGTCTTCGCGGTCAAGGGCAGCCGGTTCATCACCCACATGAAGCGGCTGTCCGATCCGGAGGAGCCACTGGCCCGGTTCTTCGGCTCTGGCGTCTTCGAGCTCGGGCCCAAGCTCGGCCCACTCCTGTGGCAGCTGCCGGAGAACTTCGAGTACGACGAGGAGCGGCTAGCGAGGTTCTTCGGCCGGCTGCCGCGGAAGGACCCCGAGGGTCGTCCGGTACGGCACGCCCTCGAGTTCCGCAGCAAGACGTTCGAGAGACCCGACGCCTACGCACTGCTGCGCGAGCACCGCATCGCGTGTGTACTGGCCGACACCGCCGGCCGCTGGCCCAAGGTCGAGGAGGACACCGCCGACTTCCGGTACGTCCGCCTGCACGGCGACGCCGAGCTCTACACCAGCGGGTACGACGATGAGGCGCTCGACGCGTGGGCCGCACGGATCGAGGCCTGGGACGACGCCCAGGATGCGTTCGTCTACTTCGACAACGACGCGAAGGGGTACGCGCCGCACGACGCCGTGCGGCTCATCGATCGGCTCGGGTAGGCCGAGCGGCGAACACGGTGAGTGCGGCTGGGACCATCAGCAGGGTCACCGCGGACAGCGCCTCCAGGGTGCCGACCCGGTCCGCGAGCCAGCCGAGCATGGGAGGTCCGGCCAGGAAGGCGCCGTACCCGATCGTGGACACGACCGAGACCCGGGCGGCGGAGCGGGCGGGGTCGTCGGCGGCGGCGCTCATCCCGACCGGGAAGCCGAGCGACGCGCCGAGCCCCCAGACCAGGATGCCGAGGCCGACGACGACCAGGTTCCCGCCGAGGATCACCAACAGCGTCCCCGCCCCGGCCAGAGCCGACGAGCCCCACAGCACCGGCGCCCGGCCGAACCGGTCCAGCACCACCGGCCCGGTGAATCGGCCCACGGTCATCGCGCAGACGAAGGCGACGTAGCCGGTCACCCCGACCCAGTGCTCGACGTCGTAGCCGTCGATGAGCGCCAGCGACAACCAGTCGTTCGCGGCCCCCTCGGCCACGGTGAAGGCCAGCACCATGACGCCGATGGCCAGCGTGCGTGGCTCCAGCCAGGCGCTTCGGGACGACGACGGCGCGGCCACTTCCTCCTCGGCCGGGAGGAAGTAACGGGTCCCGCGAAGAGACAGCACCATTGCGAGGCCACCGACCAGACCGAAGTGCACCGGCATCGGCGCGCTCACCGCCGCCATCGGTACGCCGATCGCGGCGCCGGAGATGCCGCCGATCGACCAGGCTGCGTGGAACCGGGGCATGATCGAGCGTCCGAGCCCGCGCTCGACCTCGGCGCCCTCGACGTTCATCGCGACGTCCCACACGCCGGAGCCGATGCCGAACGCGAACAGGCCGGCGGCGCAGACCGGCACCTGGCCCAACGGGCCGGCACCAACCCCCGCCAGGAGCAGACCAAGGGAACCGCACAGGCACCCCGATCGCACCACGGCGCCCGCGCTCCACCGGTGGATGAGCGCGCCCGCCGAGGGCAGCCCCAGGATCGACCCGACCGCGATCGAGAGCAGCAGCAGCCCCAGGCTGCCGTTGTCCAACGACAAGCCACCCCGCAGGTCGGGGATCCGGGAGACCAGCGAGGCGAAGAGGAAGCCGTTGAGCACGAACGCCAGGACCACGGCGTTGCGGGCCGCAAGGACGGGAGCCGTCACGGGATTGGATT
>CAWDBZ010000008.1:0-281250 GCA_963800715.1 uncultured Actinomycetota bacterium
TCGTGCTCGCTCTCGGTCCGGTCGGGAACATAAGTCGGTCATTTGATGGCTCCGGCGGTCACGCCCCGGGTGAGGGTGCGCTGGAAGACCAGGAAGAACAAGATCGCCGGGAGGATGCCCAGCAACGCGGAGGAACTGGACATGGTGGCGTCCATGAGCCGTTGCCCCTGCAGCACGCCCAGGGCGACCGGCACGGTCTGGTTGTCGTTGGAGATCAGGAAGATCAGCGGCAGGAAGAACTCGTTCCAGGTCCAGATGAAGAAGAAGACCAACAGCACCGCCATGGTCGGGCGGCTCATCGGCACCACCACCCGCCACAGCACCTGCCAGCGGCCGGCGCCGTCCATCCGCGCCGCCTCGAGGACTTCGCGCGGGAAGCTCGACAGCACCGCGGAGAGGAGGTAGGTGCCGAACGCCGTCTGGATGACCACGAAGATGAGCACCACCGCCAGCCTGGTGTCGTAGAGGCCGACCTCCTTGGAGAGGTAGTACAGCGGGTAGACCAGCGCCTCGTGCGGAAGGGTGTTGGCCAGCAGGAACACGACCAGCAGCCACATCCGGCCCTTCACCCGGCCGATGCCGAGCGCGTAGGCGTTCAGGGTCGACACGATCACCGCGAGCACCGCCACCGACCCACTGATCATGAGGCTGTTGAGCAGCTTCTGTCCGTAGTCGACGCGGTTCCAGAAGTCGATGATCCCCTGGAGGTAGAACCCGTCCGGCAGCGACAGCGGGCCGTCGCCGGCGTACTCGGCGGGGGACTTCAGGGCGTTCATCGTGACGATGACGAAGGGCACCAGCATCAGCAGCGCGAACATCGTCAGCACCGCGAGCACGAGATAGCGGAGGTAGCCGGACCGTTGCGTCATGATGCCTCCTCGTCCGGCTGGACGCGCAGGAAGACGACGGTCAGGGCCACGATCAGCAGTGTCAGCACGGTCGAGATGGCGGCGCCGTAGCCGACCTGGGTGCGCTCGAAGAAGTTCTGGTAGGAGTAGTACGCCGGGACGTTGGTGGCCCCACCGGGACCGCCACGGGTCAGGACGTAGATCGGGCCGAACACCTTCAGCGCCGCGATCGTGGTCCACAGCAGCACGACGTAGACCTCGGGCTTGATCTGCGGCAGCGTGATGTGCCAGAACCGCCGCATCCAGGAGGCGCCGTCCATCTCGGCTGCCTGGTAGAGGGCAGGGTCCACGCGCTGCAGACCGGCCATGAAGATCACCACCGGGAAGCCGAGCTGGACCCAGACCATGATCACCATGACGGTGAACAGGGCCAGGCTGGGGTCGCCGAGCCAGTCGTGGGTGAGCGACCCGAGCCCGACCTTCTCCAGGGAGGCATTCAGCGCTCCGTTGGTCGGGTTCAGGATCCAGCCCCAGACCACCCCGGCGACTGCGATCGGGAGGATCTGCGGGAGGTAGAAGCAGGCCCGGAGAGCGGCGACCGTGCCGGTGCCGAACTTCTTGCCGATGTAGTCGAACAGTGCCGCCGCCAGGAGCAGCCCGAGCGCCGTGGGCACGATGGCCATCGCCACGACCAGCGCGGCGTTGTGGCGGAACGACGCCCAGAACGTCTCGTCGTCCAGCAGCCGGCGGTAGTTGTCCAGGCCGGTCCACTCAGGACTGCCGATCCCCTGCCAGTTCGTCAGGCTGATCCACAGGTTCATCCCGAACGGCAGCGCGATGACCAGCGCGAACAGCACCAGGCCGGGGATCAGGTAGACGAGGTAGCCGGCGGAGTCCCGGAGGGAACCTCCCGGCGCCGAGCGGGTTCGGCGCCGGGAGGGGGGCCCGGAGGTCGCGGCCCCTGGCAGTGCGGTCGTCCCGGTGGTCACTTCGGGAGGGTGGCGGCGTAGTCCTGGTACTGCGTGGCGATCTCGTCGAGCGCCTCCTCCGGGGTGGCGTCACCCGTCATGATCTTCTGGGTGGCCGACACCCAGCCGTCGTACCCACCCGGCCACGCCCAGTCCGGGTAGAACGCCAGCCCGTCGTTGTCGGAGAGGGTCTGGAAGTTCGAGATCAGCTCACGGCTCTTCTCGTCGGTGACCGCCGCCGGGTCGGCGGCAACCGGGATGCCACCGTTGTTGCCGAGGATGTTCTGGATCTTCTCCGACATGGTGATGTCGATGAAGTCGTAGGCGAGCTCCTTGGCGTCGGAGTTCTCGGGGACGACCCACAGGTTCCCGCTCGAGCCGAGCGACATCTTGCTCCCCGGGAACAGGAAAGTGCCCCAGTCGAAGTCCTTGATCTCCTCCTGGAACCGGCCGTACCACCAGCTGCCGGAGAGCATGATCGGGTAGTCGCCGGAGATGAAGCTGACTCCCATGTCCTCGGCCTTGACGCCGGTGGCGTCCTTGTCGATGTAGCCCTTGTCGATCCAGTCGGCGAACGTCTCCGCGCCGTAGGTCCAGGCGTCGTCCTGGAAGTCGACCTCACCGTCGTAGAGCTGGTAGGCGTCCACCCACGACCGGTCGGCCTGGCTCAGCGCGAGCTGGTAGACCAGCTGCTGGGCGGGGTACTCGGCGCCGGCCATGGCCAGGGGCGTCACCCCATCGGCAGCGAAGGTGTCCATTGCCGCCACGAGCTCGTCGTAGGTCGTCGGCACCTCGACGCCGTGCTCCGCGAAGAGATCCTTGTTGTAGTAGACCATCACGTACTCGGCGTAGTTCGGGATGCCGTACCACGCGCCGGAGCCCATGATCCCGTTCTCGTCGTACCGTGCGGTGGTCTGCACGCTGCGGCTGAGCAGGTCGTCCCAGCCGCGCTCAGCGGCCTCGTCACTGAGGTCGGTGAGCAGGCCCTGCTTGGCCAGCAGCCCAGCGGTGGCGTTGCCCTTGTTGTACTCCATCAGGTCCGGCGCGTCGTCGGAGTTGAGGACCATCGGTGCGGTCTTCTGCATCTGCTCGAAGCCCTTCTCCTCGAACTCCACCTTGACGCCCTTGTGGGTAGCCTCGAACTCCTTGATGGCGGCGTCCCACGCCTTGCCCATCGCACTGTCGGGTCCTTCGTAGTGCCACAGCGTGAGGGTGTTGCTGTCGTCCGCCGATCCGTCGCCGTCATCGCCGCAGGCGCCGAGCGCGAGGGCGGACAGGAACGCGGTGGCGATCGCGGCCACCCTCTTCTTGGGGGTGAGCATCGTGTCCTCCAGGAGGCTGATCGGGAGCGTCGACCCGATTGTCGAAGCGCTTCGACTCGAAGCGCTTCGATGGAGCCTGCCAGTGTGAGCGCCATCACGTCAACCCCCATCTCGCCCCAGCCTCAGCAATTTTGCGGGTGGGCGTGGAGCGTCGTCACACCTCGGCCAGGTCCTCGAACTCCCGCCTCGGCAGGTCCGGCCGAGTCGATCTGCCGCACTGAGGGCGGCTGCGCTCGCCTGGCTGCCGTGCCGACTACTCAGCGGATGCCGGTGTCACAGGGGATGTCGACCGTGGCGAAGGCCCCATCGGCCACGCTGGCATCCATCAGCTCGCACGACATAGCAGACGCGGCTCCGACTTCACGCCGAGGTGCGTCATGGCGCCGCGAAGCGGCCCATTCTTCGCCCGTACCCCCGACCGGATTCGAACCGGCGCTACCGCCTTGAGAGGCCAAGGCTGTCCACCGCGTTTGCGCAGGTCGAGGGCGTTATGGGGCCCTCCAAGCCGACGACCAGGGCACAGATAGGGCACAGTCCGACTCATCGCTGAGGTAACCCGCGCTCCGGCTAGCGCTTCGGAGGCACGCGCTCCTCGACCTTCTGCGTTGTTCTCGCTCGACACGTAGCCCAAGCGTCCTGCTCGGGGCGGCGGGCCAGGCCACCGACCTCTCGGCCAGGCGCGGTCAGTGTCGGTTGAGCCGGGTTGCTCACCCTGTTCGTCTTAACAATCACGTTCAGGGTGGGGATACGCGCTCAGGGTGGCCGGCCGTCACGATCGACGGCCGGCCACCTCGCCCTCACCCAACCGGAACGAGCCGCGAAGGTGCTTCGTCGACAGCGGCCGTCGGACCGGCCTTGTGCCTCCGGGAGAGGTGGGCAGGGCCGTTGACGATCACGACGACCAGGGCCACCACGCACCACAACGCTCCGCGGATCCAGGCTTGGTTCACCGAGTCCTCGCCCGAGAACATCTGGGAGATGAAGCTGCCCGAGATGGTGTTGCTCATGGCGTGCATCATCATGGCCAGCAACACGCTCTGTCCGGTGTTGTTCATCAGCCATGCGAAGACGACCGTCCACGCGACGAGCTGCACGATCTCGCTCCAGGGGTCCTCGCCGGTCATGAAGAACGGGAGGTGCCACGCCGCCCAGAACACCCCCAGGAGAAGGCTCGCAGCGAGCGCTGATCGACCTCGCTGGAGACGGGGCAGGGCATAGCCGCGGAACCCGGGCTCTTCCCACGCGCCGCCCAGGCCGGGGACGAGAAGCAGGATGAAGAACGTCGGGACGAGGCTCGTCCAGCCGCCCAGCTCGGCCGAGGACGTGGAAGTCTCGGCGCCGAGCACGAACACGTTGATCGCGGCCGCGGTGACGGCGACGGCCGCGGGGAGCAGGAGCGCGGCGGCGTACCACTTCACGCCTACCCGCCAGCGTCGCATGCTTCTGAACAGGTCAGTGATCCCTGCCTTGCCCCGGGTGACCCCGAGCACGACGAGAGCCGCGACAAAGGGTCCGACGCCGAACATCGGGGTGGGGGTGCGGTCGAGCGCAAACATCGGCCACGCCCACCACGAGAGCGCGGTGGCCAGGAAGAAGAACGCTGCTAGCGGGTGTTGTTTGATCATTCTCGACGGCTGCGACATCATGCCGACGCCTTCCTTTCGGTGTGTTGTACATCGGCGGGGGCCGATGACGTTGCGGGCGCTGAGCCAGGTTGCCCAGCGTGACGACGAAGAGGGACCACGGGCGGGCCTAGCGGTTTGATTAGGCGGACGCTGTCGGGCGCACCCTCGCCGTCCGGGGCCGGGGTGAGGGTGAAGCCGGCTCGTTCGTAAAGCGCGATGTTGCGAAGGCTGTGCCGCCCGGTGAACAACGCCACCTGCGTGCTCACGGCGGGGGCCTGCTCCTCGGCGTATGCCAGTAGCCACGACCCGATCCCCTGGCCGGCCTGGTCGGGCGCCACCATCAGCCTGCCCACGTGCCACGTGGACCCTTCGGCGCGCGCCCGGACGGCGGCGATCAGCCTGCCGTGCTGACGGACGACCCAGACCTGCCAGGTCTCGCTCCAGGCCCTGACATCCGCGAGTGTTTCGCGGAGCGGGGCCAGGTCGAGGGTGTCGTTGGCCAGTGCCTCCTGCACCCAGCTGGCGCGCTGGAGGACCACGAGCTCGGCCAGGTCCCGCTCGGTCACGGGCGCGAGCGTGCGCTCGCCCTCGGGGACGGCGGGCTCCTGCTCCTCGTCCTCGTTCACGCGGAGTGCGCGCAGCGCGTGGGCGACACGCGACAGCTCGGCGAGTACGCCGAGTGCCGACTTCTCCCGGCGGGAGTCGCCGCGCAGGACCTGGTCGTTCTCGATGCTGTCGGCGATGCGCAGGGCCACCGTGGCGCCGATCGGCATCATCCTCAGTGTGGTCACGACCTGCTTGGTCATCTGGACCGAGCGGGTCCCGGCCGAGGTGTTGCCGTAGCTGACGAACCCGACCGGCTTCCAGGCCCACTCGTGGTAGAGGTAGTCGAGCGCGTTCTTCAACGGCGCCGGCATTCCGTAGTTGTATTCCGGCGTCACGATGACGAACGCGTCCGCCGCGGCCACCCGCCGACTCCAGGCCCGGGTGTGCTCGTGGTGGTAGACGCCACTGGAGGGTTCCTCGGGCTCGTCTAGTAGGGGGAGCCCGATCGCGGACAGGTCGGCGACGTCCACGACGGTCCCGTCGCGGGTGGCGTCGTCGCGTGTCGTCTGGACGAACCAGTCGGCGACCGCGGGACCTAGGCGGCCGGGTCGGGTGCTGGCCACGATCACCAGCACGTGCAGCGGGCCTTTGATGTTTGATGACATGTCAACGAAGATACGCCTAGTTTGATGACATGTCAATGAATGTGTAGGATCGGGTCATGAGCACCCCCTGGTTGAGCGAGGACGAGGAGCAGGCCTGGCGTGCCTTCCGCCGTCTGCTCACCAAGCTGCCTGCCCGGCTTGGGCGTGACCTAGGCGTCGACTCCGGGTTGTCGCCGGCCGACTATGAGGTGCTCAGCACGCTCTCGGAGAAGCCCGACCGTCGCTGGGCGCTCAAGGACCTCGCCGCCAAGGCGGAGTGGTCGCGAAGCCGCCTCTCGCACCACGCCTCCCGGATGGAGGGCCGCGGCCTGATCGACAAGGAGCCCGATCCTCACGACGCCCGAGGCTGCATCTTGCACCTGACCGACCAGGGGTATTCCGTGCTCGAGGCGGCGGCACACGACCACCTGCACTCCGTGCGCCGGCGGTTCATCGACCACCTCAGCCACGACGAGCTGGCGATACTGTCCAAGGTTTCGGCCAGGATCGCCGACCTGCCCGACTGACTCGCGAGCAACGCACCGACGCCCCGCCTCGAGCAGTGCGGATCCCCCGTCCACCAGTCGCGTGCGTAGACCGGGCCCGGGTCCGCATTATCTCGAACGCCTCGTCGACGCTGACCCCGGCGCTCCGTGCGAGGGCACGCTTGGCTTGCTCGATGACGATGCGGCTGTTAAGGCGCAGTGCAGGAACTTGGGCACGCATGTGGCGCAGACTCCGACTCCCGAGACACACACCGAAGATGCCGACGCCCTATCGGCCACCCTGCCACCGTGCACTAACTCAGCGTTTCCGCAGGTCGCAGTCGCTTTCCCGCCGGCCAGGCTCAGGTGACTTCTCACCAGGCTCGGAGCGGCGCTACCGCCTCACTGAGGCGGCGCCTGGGCCACGGAATGCGATAGGGCCCGACTCGCGTTTCCGCAGGTCGGACCCTATTTCGCTGGTACCCCCGACCGGATTCGAACCGGCGCTACCGCCTTGAGAGAGGGATCGAGGGGTCGTTGGACGAGGTTGGAAATCACTGAAACCGCAGGTCAGCGGCACAATTGGCGATTGGCTGTCATTGGTCGTTTTGGGCTGCTTCTGGACCTCGTGTTGCCCCAGTGTTGCCCGAGAGACTCGACCGAGACATGCGCTCGGAGTGACGTGCTGCGCGAGGTGATGCTCGAGACGGCCACGACGCAGTTCGAGTTGTCCCGACTCAGCGGCGGTGCGCCGGCCGAGCATCGGCGGCTTCCTTACCGGCAAGGTCGACCTCAGCGACGACCAGCTTGACCTGACTCCTGTCGTGCCTGGGTCGCCGGCTCGAGGTCGAACGACGACCGGTCGTCCCCAAGCTCACGCGCTCCGAACGCAGGCGAGCCCGCGGTCATCCTGCACGACCGTGACGACGACCACTTTGCGCGTCCTACCTCGAAGCTGCCCACTGAGCCACGCTCACTTGGGTCCGTCGAGAGCGTGCACCTTCCCGTCCACTGGTCCGGGGCTTGTGAAGCTCGGCCCCTCGGCATGCACTCGGCTATGGAGACCGAGCCTGCCGTAGGAATTCGGCGCGACCAACCTCCATCTTGAAACTTCAAGCCAGCACCGAGGCCGGCGTTGTCGCATCGAGACGGAACGGAGTCGTCATCACCCGCGGGCACTGTTGTGTCTGATGCCACGCCACAGGGGGTCTTCGACAAACCCAGCAGGCGACGCTCAGCTCTCGGCCAGATCAGTCCGGGAGGCCAACGCCCCACGCGCACCTACCGCGCCGACTGCCACAGCTCCAGCGCGAACCGCCATCCGGACGGCGGATGCCAGGTCGGACCCAAAGGCAAGCTCGGCGGCCAGAGCAGCACAGAAGGCATCTCCCGCTCCGGTTGTGTCGATAACCCGGGCAACCCGCAGAGCGGGAGTCCGATACAGGTCGGTGCCAGACGCGTGGATCGCTCCGGCCGCTCCAAGCGTCACAACCGCGCCCAGCCGGCCCTCCGCCAGCGCCAGGGCTCCCAGCTCGGGGTCCGGTTGGTGGGTGAGTGTGCTCATCTCGACGAGATTGACGACCAGGATGCCGGTGAGCTGCTCGAGACATGCGAACGCTCGCGCGGGGGCCAGGTTGTGGATGTGCAGCGCCCCGACTGCAACTGCGGTCTCGGCTGCCACCATGACGCACGGCTCAGTGATCTCACCGCTCGTGAGGATGACGTCATCAAGACCGAGCTGTCGGCGATCCAGCGCTTCACGCACGTGGTCCGGCGTCAGCCCTGCGTTGGCCCCGCTTGCCACGACGATGGAGTTCTCACCGTTCTCGTCCACCAGGACGACTGCCTTGCCCGTGGCCGCGCCAGCGATCCTCCGCACCTCGTCAACGTCGACACCCCGGCGCCCGAGATCGTCGACAGCGTCAACACCATCGGCGTCGTCGCCGACGTGGGCGACGAGGGCGGTCACCACTCCCCACTGGGCCGAGGCAGCCGCCTGGTTGCCGCCTTTGCCTCCGGGCCGCGTCTCTGATGACAACGCCACGACCGTTTCCCCAGGACGGGGAAGCTGCCTGCAGCGAAGAATCAAGTCCACGTTCACCGAGCCCACAACTATGACCCGTCCCGCTGCGTCGCCGTCACGACCCACCCGCCATCGTCTCCCTCCTCCATGCCGGCGTGCCCTGAGCGAATGCTCAGCGGTACGGCCGATCAGCTGGCCGCCAGGCTCCCCGCCACCGCGACGTCGGTCACCAAGATGTTGACCCACTTGCCGGTGACAGCCGCCTCGATGGCCGCCGTCTTCTCCAGGCCGCCGGCGACTCCGATCCTCCGGGGGACCTTCAGCAGCGTGGCTCGATCGATGCCGATGATGCGTTGGTCGAAGCCGGTCTCGACGGGCTCGCCGTCCCGGTCGAAGTAGCGCAGGCAGACGTCGCCCACGGCTCCCGCGCGACGCAGCTCGTCCTGCTCGGTCTCCGAGAGGCTGTTGCCGCTGCGTCGCAGCAGCGGTGACGGCTGCAGCGTCCCGATCCCCACGAGCGTGACCGTCAGCTCCGACCAGGCCTCGTGCACGCTCCGCACACCGGGGTCGGCGAGGAGCGCCTGCTGAAGGGCCGCAGATCCTACGAGCCCCGGTGACGGGACGAAGACCGGCGAGCCACCCGTCACCTCGGCCAGCCGACCGGTGAGCCGGGTGGCCTGCATCTGGACCTCCGGGCTTCCGATGCCGCCCACGACTTGTACGACGCGATCCGCCGGCCTCGTGTGCCGGGGTCGCATCACCTCCACCGCGGCGAGCAGGGTCGCGCTCCATGAGGAGACGCCGATGACGTCGTCTGCGAGAGACGCGGTGTCCAGGTAGGCGGCTGCACCCGAGCCGAGTCCGGCGACGACATCCTTCGCGTGGCCTTCGACGTCGACGACTACGACGTCGCGCAGGCCGTACTTCAGGATGAGCCGATCCTCGAGGTCGGCATGCACGCCCGGCGGAGGGATCACGACTGTGCGGACGATCCCACGCTCAGACGCCTCCTTGAGCAGGCGGGACACGCGGGCCTGGGAGAGGCTGAGCGCCGCCGCGATCTCGGGCTGGCGAACCCCTTTCTCGTGGTAGAGACGGGCCACCTTAGTCAGCAACCGCAGCCGGTCCCGATCCGGAGCTCGGGTGATGACCATGCGCGTATTATGTCCTCACGTTTCGCTCATCTCTGCGAACGCCGCTGTGGATGGGGCCCGGGCAATGGACCCCATCCACAGCACCTCTCAGAGGTGTTCGAAGACGCCGAACTCGTCGGCGTTCTCCGGCGTGATGAGCTCGCAGTCGATCGACTGCTTCTCCTCGGAGGGCTCGGTCCCGTCCTCGGCCAGCGCCACCGCCTGCTCGACGGCTATCTCCGCGGCCTGCGCAGCGGGCTGCAGCGCGGTCGCCGCCATGTCCCCCGCCTTGATCGCGGCGATGGCGTCGGGGCTGCCGTCGAAACCAACCACGACGACGTCGGTCAGCCCGGCGGCCTTGATGGCAGCCACGGCGCCCAGGGCCATGGTGTCGTTCCCGGCGATGACTCCCTGGATGTCCGAGTCGCGCTGCAGGATCGTCTCCATCTTGGTGAAGGCCTCCTGCTGGTCCCAGTTCGCCGTTTCCTGCTGGACCAGCTTCAGGTCCGGGTATTGCGAGATGACGTTCTGGTAGCCGTCGGACCGGACGCCCGCGTTGGTGTCGGACTCCTTGCCGACCAGCTCGACGTAGTTGCCCTTCTCGCCCATCGCCTCGACGAACGCCTGTCCAGCGAGCTGGGCGCCTTGGGCGTTGTTGGACACGATCTGGGCCTTGGCGATGCCCGTCTCGTTGATCTCACGGTCGATGAGGAACACCGGGATCCCGGCGTCCGTCGCCTTCTGCACCGCCCCGATCGAGGCGTCCGCCCCGGCGTTGTCGAGAATGATCGCCGCAGCCTTCTTGGAGATGGCGGCGTCGATGAGCTCGCTCTGCTTGTTCGGATCGTCGTCGTGAGACGCGATCGAGGCCTCGTAGCCGAGCTCCTCGGCCTTGGCCTTCGCGGCGTCTCCCTCCGCCTTGAAGAACGGGTTGTCGGGTGACGGCGTGATGATCGCGATGTACTTCGAGTCGCTGCTGCCACCACCACCGCCGTCCTTGCTGTTGCCGGAGTCGTCGTCTCCGCCGCAGCCGGCCAGTACCAGGGCGAGTGCCAGGGCCGCCGCCAGCCGCACGCCTGCGTTCTGCGCGAATTTTCCGATCATCTCTGCTTCTTCCTGTGACGGGGCATGTTTCCCCCTGGGTGTTGTGCCTTCCGACCGAGGTGTCCCGGTCAGGAAGATGGAGTGGGACCGTGACCTCCGACCCGTGGTGGCGCGCTGACGGGCGAGGGCTCGTCCGCGCTGCTCGCCTTGACGGTGGCGGCCGCGGCCGCACCCTTGCGCTGGAAGCGCTGCTGGCCCTGATCGAGGATGACCGCGACGATGATGACCGCGCCCTTGATGAAGATCTGCCAGAAGGAAGAGACGCCCAGGATCACCAGGCCATCCGCCAGGAAGCCGATGACGAAGGCGCCCACCAGGGTCCCTCGGACGTTGCCGCGCCCACCGGACAGCGCCGCCCCGCCGATCACCACCGCGGCGATGGCGTTGAGCTCGAAGCTCGTCCCCGCCTGGGGGGCCGCAGATGCCAGCTCCGAGGCGATGATCGTGCCAGTGATGGCGGCGCAGGCGCCGGAGACCATGTAGACGATGGTCTTGACCCGGAGCACCGAGACGCCCGAGAGCTCCGCGGCCCGCTCGTTGCCGCCAGTGGCGTAGAGCCACCGCCCGAAGGGCGACTTCGTCAGTAGCAGGGTCACGCCGAGCGCCAGCACGATCATGATCCACACCGAGGCCGGGAGGCCGCCGGGACGGGCATTGCCCAGGAACGAGAAGCCGGTGTTGCCGAGGGCGGGCTCTCCGCCGAGGTTGGGGTAGGTGGTGCCGTCGGAGATGAGCAGGGCGATGCCGCGAGTGACGTAGAGCATGCCGAGCGTCGCGATGAATGGGGCTACGCCGAGACGGGTGATCAGGATCCCGTTGATCAGTCCGACACAGGTGCCCACGACGACCGCACAGACGACCACGACCCAGACCGACGGGTAGGCGATGGTCGAGGTGCCCGGGATGGCGACCCCTCCGAGGAGCTCGCCGCAGACGACCCCGGAGAGCCCGACGATCGAGCCGACCGAGAGATCGATGCCGCCCTTGAGGATGACCAGGAGCATGCCGAGCGCCAGGACGGCGTTGATAGCCACGTGCTTGGTCATCGTGATCACGTTCGAGACCGTCAGGAACGAGTCGGAGAGCATGCTGAAGACCAGGATCAGGACCGCTAGCGCGATGAAGGCCCGGAGCTCGAAGACCAGGTTCAGGGTGCGCAGCCGGCGCACGTCCTTCTCGGTCGGCCCTTCCTCCTGACCGGCGGCGGGTAGGGAGACTGCGTCTGTGCTCATGCCACTTCTCCGGATCGGGCGCGGGTGGAGCCGTCGGCCAGCCGCATCAGGTGCGGCCTGTCGATCGAGTGGGGGTCGAGGTCAGCGATCAGCCGGCCGCGCTCGAAGACGAGCAGGCGGTCGGGGATGTTCAGCGCCTCTTCGGCCTCCGAGGTGGTGAACAGCACCGCGAGGCCCTTGGCGGCCTGCTCGGTCATCAGCGCGAAGATGTCCGCCTTCGCCCCGATGTCGACGCCGCGCGAGGGCTCGTCCAGCAACAGGACCTTCGGCTCGGTCAGCAGCGCCTTGCCGATGACGACCTTCTGCTGGTTGCCGCCGCTGAGGGACCCGATGGGGGCATGCAGCCCGGCGGTCCGCACCGTGACGGCGGTGATCATCGACGCGACAGCCGACTCCTCTCGACGTCTCCGGATGAGCCCGCGTCGCAGGAAGGCCATCAGCGAGGAGAGCGAGAGGTTCTGCCCGACCGACATCGTCTGGACCAGGCCGTCGCGCTGGCGGTCCTCGGGGACCAGGGCGATCCCGCGCCGGATGCGTTCCCGGATGGACAGGCTCGCCACGTCCTCACCGTCGAAGGTGATGATCCCGGTTGTGGCAGGAAGCCGTCCCGCGACCGCCTCCAGGAACTCGGTGCGTCCGGACGCCATCAGGCCGTAGACACCCACGATCTCCCCGGAATGGACGTCGAGGTCGAGGTCGTCCACCGCCAGCCGCTGCGGGTTGGCCGGGTCCGTGACCTGGAGGCCACGGACCGAGAGGACGACCTCACCCAGCGACGGCACCCGGTCGGGAAACAGGGAGTCCTGATCGCGTCCCACCATGTTGGTGACGATCCAGGCGAGGTCGACGTCCGCTGCAGTGGCGGTCGCCACCAGTCGCCCGTCGCGCAGCACGAACACGTCGTCGGCGATCTCGAGGGACTCCTCGAGGTGGTGGGAGATGTATACGACCGCCACTCCCGCATCGGTCAGCTCTCGGATGACGCGGAACAGCACCTTGACCTCGGTGACCGACAGCGCTGAGGTCGGTTCGTCCATGATCAGGACACGTGCGTTCTGCAGGAGCGCTCGCGCGATCTCCACGAGCTGCTGCTGACCTATGCGAAGGTCGCCCACGATGGTGTTCGGGTCCAGGTCCTCCTCCAGCCGGGCCAGCACCGCGACGGCGGCGACGCGCTGGGCCTGACGGTCCAGAGCCCCGAGACGGTTCGTGTTCTCCCGACCGAGGAACAGGTTGTCCTCGATGGAGAGGTTGGGGCAGAGGTTGAGCTCCTGGTGGATGATGACGACCCCTGAGTCCGTGGCCTCCCTCGGCGAGCCGAAGTCAGCCACCTGACCATCCAGCGCGACGTGGCCCCTGGTCGGCTGCTCGATGCCGGAGAGGATCTTCATCAGCGTCGACTTGCCGGCGCCGTTCTCCCCGAACAGGGCGGTGACCCGGCCCTCACGCACCGTCAGGGTCACTCCGTCGAGCGCCTGCGTGCCGCCGTAGGTCTTGGTGACGTCGAGTGCCGAGAGCACCCCGCGGGTCCCGGTGGCGGCAGTCATGGTGCGACCTCGACGCTGATCGGGGTCACGGTGACCGTCGTCGGGTTGAGGGGCGCGGTGGCTCCGACCACGGTGACCGTCCTGCCAGCCAGGGTGGCCGGGTCCAGGTCGGCGAGCACCCGCTGCTTCACGAGGTCGTTGAGCGCGGTGCCCGCGTTGGCGTACTCCACCTGGTTGACGAAGTCGTTGAACTTGACCAGTCCGGTCGCGTCGCGGAGCGCGGTCCCGTTGATCGCCGGACCCACCTGAATCGCGATGCGGACGTCCTTGGGGAGGCCCTCGATCGTGAGAGGGAGCAGCCCCGATGTCACCTCTCCCGCGGTTCCGCTCACCTTGACCGGGAAGGTGTACGGCGACGACCCGTCCCGGTGTCCGTACTGCTTGCCGGCGGCGTCCGCGTCCTGCTGGAGGAGCGGCACCAGGGTTGCGACGTCGACCGCCGTGTCGGTGATCGCGGGCACGATCTTCGAGTCGTAGTTGTCCTCGGCCCACTGGGCGGAGTCGAACTCTTGGCGCTCGCCGGGGATGGGCTTGTCCTCCGGCCACCACGTTGTGGACAGGGCCATGGCGACTACGAGTGCCAGGACGACCGCCCCGATCACGAGGCGGGACCGGGTGAACATGGTCGGCTGCGCGGCCTTCGCGCTCATGGCGTGGTCTCCAGGTTTTGCTCGCGGACGCAGGAGCGTGCTCGGGCCACCGCGGCAGCCCAGCCGGCGCGCCGGGCGGCCCGCTCGGAGTCGCCGAGGGCCGGGGCGAGATAGGTGTCCCCACCCCGGTCGCGGTCGTCGAGCAGGGCCTCGAGGTCGGATAGGTCCCACCAGCCGGCGGCCACCCCCGCGAGGCAGGCCGCGCCCTTCGCGGACAGATTCGCGGTCGCGGACACCCGGACGGGCACGTCGCTCACATCCGCCTGGAGCTGCATGAGGGTGCCCGACCGCGACATCCCCCCGTCGCACAGCAGCTGCTCGATGGTGCCCCCCACTGAGCCGAAGGCCTCGAGGACGTCGTCGACCTGGTGCGCGATGGCCTCCACCGCTGCCCTCGCAACCTGCGGGCGCCGGGTGCCCAGGGAGAAACCGGTGATCGACGCCGTTGCCCCCCGGTCCCAGAACGGCGCGCCTAGCCCGCCGAACGCGGGGACGACATGGACGCCGTCCGCGTCGGCGTGCTCGGCCTCGGCCCAGAGGACGTCGACGTCCACAGAGAACAGATCGGCGAGCCAGGTCAGGGTCCGCCCGGTGGACCGGATGTTGGCCTCGAGCGCGTGGACGATCCCGTCGATCTGCCAAGCGATGGTCGAGCAAACGCCGGACTCGCCACCCGCCGGAGTGCCCACCTTCATCACCGAGGTGCCTGTCCCGTAGGTCGCCTTGACCACGCCGCGACGCCACCCTGCGTGCGCGAACAGCGCGGCATGCGAGTCCGCCATGACGGCCAGCACGGGCACGCCGTCGGGCACCGGGGCCAGGTCGCGCACCGCCGGGAACGGTCCGATGGATGGCACGACCGCCGGCAGACAGGCCGGCGGAATCCCGAAGATGTCGAGCAGGGTCGGGTCCCAGTCACCGGTGGCGATGTCGAGCAGCTGGGTGCGGGACGCGGTGCCGATCTCGGTCACGGCGGTCCCGCCGAAGCGGGACAGGAGCCAGGTGTCGACGGTCCCGAGGCACCAGCGCCCCGTGTCTGTGTGGACCCGGTCGGGGTCGTGCTGGTCGAGCAGCCACTGCGCCTTCAGCGCGGAGAACATGGGGTCCAGGGGTAGACCGGAGGTCGACCGCACATAGTCGCCGTGACCCTGCCGGTCCAGCTTCTCGGCGCCAGCGACGGTGCGCTGGTCCTGCCAGCTGAGGACCGGACCCACCACCTCGCCGGTCTCCCGGTCCCATAGCATGACGGTCTCGCGCTGGACGCTGAGCGCGACGCCGACGACCGACCCCGCCACCTCATCGGTGACGCATGCCCGGACGGCCTCTTGGGTGCTGGACCAGAGCTCCTTCGCGTCCTGCTCCGTCCAGCCGGGACGAGGATGGGACTGGCCCACGGCGACTTGGGTCGTGGCGACCTCGACGCCTCGGCGATCGACCAGCATGGCCTTCGTCGAGCCCGTCCCCTGGTCGATGGCCAGGAGGTACTCCTCAGCCATCGACATCACCGAGGAGCTCCCGGGCGGCCTTGGCGATCCTGTCGGCGTTGAGCCCGAAGTGATCGAGGAGGTACGACGCGCTGCCGGTCGGGGCGAACGTGTCCCGAATCCCGAGGATGCGCATCCGGCAGGGAGCCTGCTGGGCGACCACGGTGGCCACGGCGGCACCGAGCCCCCCGCTCACGTTCGCCTCCTCGACGGTCACGATGCCCCGGGTCTCGCGGGCGGCCCGGAGCAGGGCCTCCTCGTCGATCGGCTGGACCGACGCCATGTTCAGCACTCGCGCCCGGACCCCTTCCTCCTGCAGGAGGTCGGCGGCCCACAGCGCCCTCGAGACCATGGTGCCGACGGCGACCACCGTCACGTCGTCCCCGCCCCTGAGCTCGTTGGCCACGCCCAGCTCGAACGTGTCGCTCGGCGTCGACACCGTGGGGACCTTGAACCGCGGGATCCGCAGGTAGGACCCCCGGCCGTGGGCCGCTGCCCAGCGCACCGCGGCCCGGGTCTGGTGGGAGTCCGCGGGCACCACGACCGGCAGATCGGCGATCGCGCGCATCCAGGAGAGGTCCTCGATCGAGTGGTGCGTAGGCCCGAGCTCGCCGTAGGCCATCCCGGGGCTCTGCCCGCAGAGCACGACGTGGCGCTGGCTGTAAGCGACGTCCGCCTTGATCTGCTCGGTCGCTCGCCCCGTGAGGAACGGCGCGGCCGCACAGACGAACGGGATGAAGCCGGCGTTCGCCAGGCCGGCAGCGACGCCCACGAGGTCCTGCTCCGCGATCCCGACGTTGACCAGCCGGTCGGGGAACTCCTCCTGGAAGCCCACGAGGTTGCTGGAGCCCACCGAGTCGTTGCAGACCGCGACGATGCGCTGGTCAGCACGGGCGAGCGCCGCGAGCTCCTCGGCGAAGTCGACGCGGCAGTCGAACGTGGGGGCGGCGCTCGACGCCACAGCGGTCATGCGGACAGCTCCTTCAGCGCGGCGTCGACCTGCTCGTGGGTCGGCACCTTGTGGTGCCACTCCACGCGGTCCTCCATGAAGGAGACCCCCTTGCCCTTGACGGTGTCGGCCACGATCGCGACGGGTTGGCCGGTGGTCGAGGGGCCTAGCGCCTCGAGCAGGGCGAGGTGGTCGTGGCCGTCGATACGCCGGGTCTCCCAGCCGAAGCTGGTCCACTTGTCGTGCAGCGGTTCCAAGGTCTTGGTGTCCTCGGTGCGAGCGCCCTGCTGCAGGCGGTTGCGGTCCACGATCGCCGTGAGCGAAGACAGTTCGTAGTGTGCGGCGGTCATCGCCGCCTCCCAGTTGCTGCCCTCCTGCATCTCACCGTCACCCATCACCACCACCGTGCGGTAGTCGGCGCCCCGTAGCTTGGCTCCGAGGGCAATCCCTGTCGCGACCGGGAAGCCGTGGCCCAGGGGACCGGTGTTGGTCTCGACCCCGGGGACCTTGACACGGTTCGGGTGGCCGTTGAGCGCCGACAACGGCTGCGCGAACGAGCTCAGCGCGGCGCGAGGGAAGTAGCCACACGACGCGAGGACCGAGTACAGCGCACTCGCGCAGTGGCCCTTGCTGAGGACGAACCGATCCCGGTCCTGCTGATCGGGGTGCCGGGGGTCTAGGTCGAGCACCCCCCAGTAGGACGCGACCAGAATGTCGGTGACCGACAGGTCTCCACCAATGTGGCCGAGCCCCGCCGACTGGATGGTGCGAACGACGTCCCGGCGGACCTGGCGCGCGATCTCCGGAAGGATGAGCGCCAGCTCGGCCGGCGGCAGCCGGCGATGGCGGTCCATCCTCGCGAGGTAGTCCGCAGCCGCCGGTTCGTCGACGCTGAGGTCATGCACGGCGTGCAACGTGGTCACTCACGCACCGTCCAACTCGGCCAGCGCGCCGTAGAGCGCCCTTTTGGCGATCCGCTGAGCGAGCAACGCGTCCTGGGCGTCCTGGGCGCTGCGCAACGCATCGTGGTCCAGCCGCTCCAGGGCCCGGTGGAAGGCCTTCATCGTCGCGACGCCGTCCTTGGCGGCCTGGATCGGGTCCTCCCGGAACGGGAACTGGTCGAGCTGCCAGACCCCGCTCCAGTTGGCCTCGTAGAGCGCGTGGAAGAACTCGAAGGTCTCCAGCAAGTGGACCGAGCCGACGACCATGTCGTCGTCCCAGCCGCGGTAGTTGTCGTTGACGTCGATCGCGAAGAGCCGGTCCCTCGACATGATCAGGCGCGCAGCCTCGGCGGGGTTCTCCCCCCCATACATCGAGTGGCCGAAGTCGAGGAGGATCCCGACGTTGTCTCGCCCCATCTCCTCGATCGCCATCAGCGTGAAGGCCGCGGAGGAGAAGAACATCCGGTTCCGCGGCTCACGAGGCTTGTACTCGATGGCGAACTTCATGTCAGGGAAGTTGGTGGCGACCTCGCGGACGGCCTCCACTGAGTACTTCCACAGGTCCCGATGGTGGGCCTGGAAGGGGTAGTCGACACCGTCCTGGCCAGGCCAAAGCTTGACGTAGTCGCAGCCGAGCCGACCGGCAAGTTCGGCGGCTCGGGACACCAGATCGATCGCGGCAGCGCGTGTCTTGGGGTCGGGGTTCGTGAATCCGCCGCGGACGAACTGCCGGTTGTAGATCTCCGGTGTGATGGCAATGGCACGAAGGCTGGCACGACCAAGGGCACCCAGAAGGTCTTGGTCTGACACCTCCGATGTAAACGGCCAGTTCAGGTCCACCACCGACAACGAGCCGACCCGGCCCGCCATCTCGATGCACTCCAGCGTCGAGACTGGGTCGCGGTAGCCCTCGGTCGCATACCGATCGAGATAGCTGGCGAAGTGCCAAATGCCGGCGCCAAACTGCGGGTATTGAATATCTATTCGCTTCTGCGTGGACACGCACGTATGATGTGGTTGGCGTCACAGTCTTGTCAACCCCAGGTGGTCGTGCTGAGCCCGTGTCATGTCCATCGACGAGCCCAAGGTTGTTCGCGGCGGACGCCTACGAGAAGCCAACCGTGCTCGGGGCCGCCTCTTCGCCATCTGCGCCTTATCCGTAGTCGTCAAGTTGTCTGCGACATACCGCATATGACCGTCATGACGTAATGCACGATCACCGGAACTTGTTCGCCCGTTGACCACGGAGTTGCATTCCCGCTCCTCCGCTGTTCGTCGTCGGAGAGCGCGCCATGACGCGCTCTCGCGATGGCCCCAGCGACCGTTATGGGCACGACCCAACGCCGGTCGCCATCCGGCTCGCACCGAACGGTGCGCTTCGTTGCGGCAACCCTGCCGCGACCGCGCCGAAGAATCCGATCGACCCTGAATTTCTGGACACTGCTGACTATTGCTGAGTGCTGAACTTTCTTCTCCCGCTGCCTGCCGACACGCCACTTCGACCTCTCAGCTTGTCGGCACGCATGCTACGAATGTCGTAGCTGGGTCGCCCGTGGACGGGTGGCCCACGAGTAATTTTCGGGCGACTTGTTGGACGTGGTTGGTCGTGCATGGTGGTGTGAAGGTCTACCGCGGAGCGGCGTCGGCGGCGCGCGCCTATGTCGAGGCGGATCGGTCCCGGGTCGATGACTACTACCTGGCCGAGGGCAGCGGTCTGGCCCGCCGGTTCGGCGCCTCGCCCGCCGATGGTGTGCAGGACCTCGGGTTGCTGGACGGCGACAGGTATGAGCGGTGGGTGGCTGGCCACGATCCGGTGACGAGCCTGGCGCGCGGTCGGCTGCGCCAGGATGGCAACGCGGTGCGGTTCGTCGAGATCACGGTTAACGGGCCGAAGACCTGGTCTCTGGCCGCGGCGCTGGTTCCTGAGGTGGCGGCGGCCTATGACGCTGCGCAGGACCGGGCTGCGGAACAGGTCATCGCTTGGGTGGCCGAGCACGCGACGACGCGGGTAGGCCCGCGCGGTCGGCAGGTGCAGGTGCCGGTGGAGCGGCTCGAGGCGGTGACGGTGCGGCACTACACCTCCCGTGCCGGTGACCCGCACCGTCACCTACACCTTCAGATCAACACCCGGGTCTTCGCCGGCCCCCCTGGACAGAGCCGGTGGCGCGGCCTGCACACGGTGGGGTTCCGCGACTCCATCGAGGCGCTCAACGGCATCGGGCACGCGGCCGTGATGTGTGACCCGGAGTTCCGCGGCGCGCTAGCCGCTGCGGGCTTCACCCTCGACCCAGGGTCAGGGGAGGTCGCCGAGCTGACGCCCTACGTCGGGGCGTTCAGTGAGCGGGCGGCGCAGATCGGCCGCAACATCGACCGGTACGAGGCGCAGTGGCGTGCCGCCAACTCCGGCCAGGAACCCGGCCCGGTGGTGCGGCGGTCCTGGGACCGGCGGGCGTGGAAGGACGCCCGACCCGACAAGGTCGTCCCCACCGACGGCGCGGGGATGGTCGCGCACTGGAACCAGCAACTCCACGACCTGGGCTACCGCGACCCGTCACTACAGCCCGGGCTGCCGATGGTGGTGGGCGCACCGCGGGTGGGTGAGTTCGACCGCGATGCCGCCGTAGAGACCATCCTGGTTCGTCTGGGCGCCCGGCGGTCGGCGTGGAACGCCACGGACATCCGCGGTGAGGCCGAGAAGGCGATCGCCGCAGCCGGGTTGGTCGTCGACGCCGGCGTCCGCACGGAGCTGGCCGAGGACCTCGCCTCCCGGTCGGTCCAGGCGTGCGTGCCGCTGCTGGACCAGCCAGGTGTCCCCGAGCACGTGCGGTCGCTGACCTCGCGGCATGTGCTCGGGGTGGAAGCCGACATCGTGACCCGGCTCGCGACCCGCGCCGAAGTCCCGGGGGCGCCAGCGGCGTTGTCCCTCAGGCCGAGTAGAGGGGCTCGATGATCTCCAGCGCGCCGCCGTCGCCGCGCTCGCAGGCCAGGCGGGGCTGGTGGTCATCGAGGGCGCCGCCGGAGCCGGCAAGACCACCAGCCTCGCCACGGCCAAGGCGGTCCTTGCCGAGCAGGGTCGCCGGATGCTGGTGGTGACCCCGACCTTGAAGGCCGCCGAGGTCGCGGGCCGCGAGGTCGGCGCCGCGGGTTCGGTGGCCTGGCTGATCCACCAACACGGCTTCCGCTGGGACGAGGACGGCCGCTGGACCCGCCAAGACCTGGCTCAGCCGGTGCCCGAGGCGGTGTTGGGTGGTGGTGACCTGCTGCTGGTCGACGAGGCCGGGATGCTGGACCAGGACACCGCACGCGCGCTGCTGACCGTGGCCGACGAGATGGGCGCGAGGGTCGCGCTCGTCGGTGACCGCCACCAGCTGCCCGCTGTCGGTCGCGGCGGCGTCCTGGACCTCGCCGCCCGCTGGGTCCCACCCGAGACGCACCTCGACCTCGACGTCGCGCACCGGTTCGCCGACCCCGAGTACGCCGCGATCAGTCTCGCCCTGCGCACCGGCTCCCGCACCTACACCGTGCTCGGGGACGCCACGGATGCGGGCAGTGGTGAGCGCAGTGGTGAGCCTCATGGTGAGCGGGTCGGTGAGGTGTGGGACGCGCTGTGGCGTCGTGGCCAGATCCGGATCTACGCCAGTGACGCCGAACGCACCCAAGCGTTAGCGGAGCTCGCCGCCGACACGCTCCACGCCGGCGGCCGCGACCCGGGCGGGATGCTGATGATGGCCGACACCCGTGAGCAGACCACCGCGCTGAACGGCGCAATCCGCGACCGACTCCTCGCCGCCGGCCACCTCGACAACAGCCACACCGTCGTCACCAAGACCGGCGAGCGGCTCGGTGTCGGGGACCGAGTCGCGACCCGCCGCAACGAACGCGACCTCGGCGTGGCGAACCGCGACACCTGGACCATCACCGCCATCGGTGCTGACGGTGTCGAAGGGAGCCTCACGCTGCGTAGCCGGCACGCCACCGGCCTCCGCACTGTCCCGGCCGTCTACGCGCGTGCGCACGTCGAGCTGGCCTACGCGACCACGGTCTACGGCGCCCAGGGCGAAACCACCGGCACCGGCCACCTCATGGTTGGCGAGCACACCTCGGCTGCCTCGGCCTACGTCGCGATGACCCGCGGCCGGGACCACAACGTGGCCCACCTGGTCGCCGAGAACCTCGAGGAGGCCCGGCGCCAGTGGGAGGAGGTGTTCGGCCGCGACCGGGCCGACCTCGGCCCGACGGCCGCCGCCGAGCAGGCCGCCGAGGACATCGAGCGCTACGGCACCCAGGAACCCACCCGCCCCCTCGACGAGGTCGTCGGCGACCTGTGGGCGGCTTGGTCCCGGCAGGCCGACCTCCACGAACACCACCAACGCCTGGCTGGTGAACGCGACGCCCTCCAACAGGTCGCCGGCATCCAGGCCCGCTATACACCAGACCGGGAGCGGCTCCACAGCGCCGAAGTCGACGCCAGGCGTCGCTGGCTCGAGGCACGGCAGAGGGTCGTCGACCTCGAGGCAACGATGACGTCCGAGACGGCCGACCTCCAGACGCAGCTCTGGGGCGCGTGGCGCCAGGAGCTCGCACAGGCGCAGCGCGCGGCCGAGGTCGTCCGTGACGGCGCAGGGCGACTGGGCCAGCACCGGCGGCAGGTCCGCGACGCCGCCGCCGAGCTGACCGCGTTCGCCGCCCGCTGGCGCCCCGCCGTGCCCGACCTGGACACCGACGCCACCGACCTTGTGGAGCTCGCCACCCAGGTGATGTGGCTGCACGGGCGCCGCGTCGAAGACCACATCAACGCGTTCGTCGCGCGCGAGGTCGCCGACGCCCACCCGGACGCGGACCAGATCCGCGAGACCGAGCGCGACGCCCACGCCGCCTACGAGCGGGCCGAGCGGTCGCGCACCCACCTCGAGGAAGCCATGTACGCCGAGCTCCGCCCCTACGGCCCGGCCGCGCACACGCGCGACGCCGGCGGCCGACTCACCGTCGTCGTGGACCAACTGGCAGGTGTCCAACGCGACCTGCGCACGGCCACGGCACGGGTCGAGGTCCTCCAGCGCGACCCGGCGGTTCGAGCGCTTCCACGGGCTGGAGTCGACGGGGAGCGCGAATGCTGGGCCGCCGACCGCCAAGCTCGGCAGGAGGCCGCCACTCGCGAGGCCAAGCAGCGCCGGCAGCGCCGGCAAGAGACACCGCAGATCGAGCCACCCCCACCCAGCCGAAGCATTCCCGACCACGGGCGGGGCATCGGCCGCTGACCAGCTTCACCGACAAGCGCCCGCACATGATGTCCGATCTCGTCCACAAGGCGTTGCCTTTAAGTACATGACAACCTCGCCCCGCACGCAGGCTTCATGGCCGCCCGTGATCGCTCCGGGAGGTGCTGCACACCTAGGAGATTGACAAGCACTGTCCATTCCGTGCCGCTGTCGCGCTTGAAGTTGTAAGACCCGCCACCAAGGAGAACACATGAGCACCGCACCGCACTACGACGACAACCACGCAGACGACAAGATGCTCAGCATCGAGGAAGCCGCCGCGTTCCTCCGCGTCCCCGTCGCCACCATGCGCTACTGGCGCCACCTCGGTGCCGGCCCGTTCAGCTTCCGCGTCGGACGCCACGTCCGCTACTGGCGCACCGACCTCATCCTCTGGCTCGCCGAACAGGCCCGGCGTCCACAGCGCCACGACTGAACCCGGCAGCAACTCGTCCGAGGGAGAGGATGAACCATGGCCAGCATCGAGAAGCGTGTCCGTGATGGACAGACCTCGTGGCGTGCGCACTACCGCACCCCCGCGGGCGCGCAGCGCAACAAGACCTTCGCCCGCAAGATCGACGCCGAGCGGTTCCTCGCCGGCGTCGAGAGCGCCAAGGTCATCGGCACCTACGTCGACCCGGCGCTCGCGAGGGTGACCGTCGGGGAGTGGGCGCAACGCTGGCTGGACGGGCAGGCACACCTCAAGCCCACCACCCGATCGCGCTACGAGGGCGTCCTGCGCAAACACATCCACCCGAAGTGGGACCGGGTCAAGCTCGCCAACGTCTCGCACAGCGACGTCCAAACATGGGTGAGCGAACTCGCGAGGGGCCGTTCCCCCGCCACGGTCCACAAGATCCATCGGGTTCTCAGCCTGGTCCTCGACATGGCGGTCAAGGACGGCCGACTCGCCCGGAACGTCGCCAGCGGCGTGAACCTCCCACGGGTCGGCAAGCACGAGCACCGCTACCTCACCCACGACCAGGTCGAGGACCTCGCCACGGCGACCGGCTACCCAGCTGATCCAAGCAAACACAGCAGCCTCGACACCCGGACCAACGAGACCTACCGGCTGGTGGTGCTGTTCCTCGCCTACACCGGAGTCCGGTTCGGCGAGATGGCTGCGCTCCGGGTCGCCCGGCTCGACCTGCGCCGCAGCCGCGCCGTCATCCTCGAGTCCGTCACGCCGGTCCAGGGCCAAGGCCTCGTGTGGGGCAGTCCCAAGACCCACCAGCGCCGCGAGGTGCCGATCCCCCGGTTCCTCGCGGCCGAGCTCGCCGGCCACATCCACGGCATGCAGCCGAACGACCTGGTCTTCGCCGGCATCCGCAACGGCCAGCCGCTGCGGGTCAGCACGTTCCGGACCGCGTTCAGCGCAGCAGCGAGGACGATCGGCGTACCCGACCTGCACCCCCACCAGCTCCGGCACACAGCAGCCAGCCTCGCGATCGCCTCCGGCGCCGACGTGAAGGTCGTCCAGCAGATGCTCGGCCACGCCTCGGCGACCATGACGCTCGACACCTACGGTCACCTCTTCGAGGACCGACTTGACGAGGTCGGCGACGCCCTCGATGCCGCGCGTGGCGCCGCCCAACAACGCCGGAACGCCCTACGCGCGTTGCCCCGTGTTGCCCCAGTGTTGCCCGAGCCCGATTCGACGGAAAATAGCGAAGAGGCCCTCCCCAGCGTTTCCGCTGGTCAGGACCCCTTTTCGGACTCGTACCCCCGACCGGATTCGAACCGGCGCTACCGCCTTGAGAGGGCGGCGTGCTAGGCCACTACACAACGGGGGCAAGCACTGCTGGAACACTCTGCTTTCGTTGCTGCCGCAACCTGCGGAACTCTACTTGGGAGCCCCTCAGACGAGCCAATCGCCGCCTGGAGGCGGCGATCTCGCTGGGATACTAGGACTCGAACCTAGACTAACTGGACCAGAACCAGTCGTGCTGCCAATTACACCATATCCCACTGTCTTACTGGTGTTCGGCCCGGTTGCGACGGTGGTTTCCCACCGGCTCCGGGCCGGGGAGAAACCTTACACGCGGCGTTCGGAGCCCTCCAAAACGTTCGACACCGGTCCGCGATCGACCGAACGCGCGATGCCGATCCGCCGGGCCGCCCAGATCGCGAGCGCCAGGTAGACCAGCGACTGGGTGAGCGTGGTGGGCAGCGTCCACCAGCTGCCTCCGGTCGGGTTGAGCGCGGTTGTCATGTCGCTGAACGCGAGCGCGAAGCTGTAGGCCAGGAAGTTGTTGAGCACGTGCATCGCAATCCCGGCCTCGAGGCCACCGGTCGCGATGACGAGGATCCCGGACACGATGCCGAACGCGAGCCGGTCGACGAAGACGGGTGCGTCCTGGGCGCCGTGGGCCAGCGCGAAGAGTACGGCGGGGATGAGGACGGCGGCCACCCGGCTGCGGAACAGCCCGCCGAAGGCCTGGGTGAGGTAGCCCCGGAAGGCGTACTCCTCCCCGGCGGCCTGCAGCGGGGTGAGCAGCACGATGACGATCACGAAGTCGCGGGTGGTGTCGGTCCAGCTGTTCAGCCCTCCGGAGGAGTCCGCCGGGTCACCGGCCGCCGGGACGAACGAGCCGACCACCACCGTGGCGAGCAACGCCACGAACGCCAGCCCGAACGTGACGGCCATCCATCTCCACCGGAGGCGACCGATGACCGAGGAGACCCAGCCCGGACGGATCCCGTGCAGGACCCGGGTGAGCAAGAGGGCCACCGGGATCGCTGCGGCCAGCGAGAGGTTGAGGTAGGCCAGCTGGCTCGGCGTCACGTGCGCCGTGTCGCTCAGCGCGTCCACCTTGTCGCTGATGTCGGCGCCCGTCGCGAGGAACCAGACGACGAAGCCCAGCAGCAGCAAGAACTGCGCAAGCACCATGAGCGCCACGAGGACGACCAGCCCGACGATCGGCCGCCAGACCGCCCACCGGCCGACGATCCGATGGACGAGGTGGTAGTTCGGGCCCTCCATCAGCCCGCTGCCGCGGCCAGGCGTGCCAGCGACCGGTCGCGGCCCAGGAGCTCCAGCGACTCGAACAGGGGCGGCGACACCTTGCGCCCGGTCGCCGCGATCCGGACCGGGCCGAACGCCACCCGGGGCTTGAGCTCACGCTTCTCGATCAGCGCCTCGCGCAGTGCGGCCTCGATGTCAGCCGTCGACCACGACTTCAGTGCCGAGAGCGACTCGTGTGCCGCGCGTACGACGTCGCGGCCGGCGTCGTCGAGCTCGTCGACCAGCACGAACGACGCCTCGTCGACGAACAGGAAGCCGAGCATGTCGACGGCCTCGGTGAGCTTGTTCATCCGCTCGGCGACGTGCGGCATCGCCAGCTCCAGCAGCTGGGCGTCCGCGTCGTCGACCGGATCGGTGAGCACGCCCGCGGCCTGCAGGAAGGGGATCACCCGATGGGTGAGCTCCTCGATCGGGAGCATCCGCATGTGGTCGGCGTTGATCGCCTCGGCCTTCTTGAGGTCGAAGCGCGCCGGGTTGGGGTTCACGTCCTTGATGTCGAAGGCGTCGACCATCTCGGAGATGGTGAACACGTCACGGTCGGCCGCGATCGCCCACCCGAGCAGGGCCAGGTAGTTGAGGACCCCCTCGGGCAGGAAGCCGTCGTCGCGGTACATGAACAGGTGCGCCTGCGGGTCGCGCTTCGAGAGCTTCTTGTTGCCCTCACCCGTGACCAGAGGCAGGTGTCCGAACTCCGGCACCACCGTCGAGATCCCGAGCTCCACGAGCGCCCGGTGCAGCGGGATCTGCCGGGGCGTGCTGGAGAGCAGGTCCTCACCGCGCAGCACGTGGGTGATCCCCATCAGCGCGTCGTCGACGGGGTTGACCAGCGTGTAGAGCGGGTCGCCGTTCGCGCGGCACAGCGCGAAGTCCGGGACGTGCTGGGTCTCGAAGGTGATCTCGCCGCGGACCAGGTCGTCCCAGGTGACCGAGCCGTCGGGCATCCGGAACCGCACCACTGGCTTGCGACCCTCGGCCTCGAACGCCGCGACCTGCTCCGCGCCCAGGTCACGGCAGAAGCCGTCGTACCCCTGCACCTTGGAGCCGGACGCCCTGCGCCGGGCGTCGACCTCCTCGGTCCGGCAGTAGCAGTCGTAGGTGAACTTGGACTCGGCCAGCTTCGTGAGCACGTCGCGGTAGAGGTCTCCGCGCTCGCTCTGGCGGTACGGCGCGTGCGGGCCGCCCTTGCCGGGGCCCTCGTCCCAGTCGAGACCCAGCCACTCCATGGCGCCGAGCATCCCGTCGTACGACTCCTCGGTGCTCCGCTCCTTGTCGGTGTCCTCGATGCGGAAGACGAAGGTGCCGCCGTGGTGTCGCGCGAAGACCCAGTTGTAGAGAGCCGTCCGCGCGAACCCGACGTGCGGCGAACCTGTCGGGGACGGGCAGAACCGCACCCGGACGCCGTCCAGACGCTCGCTCATCCCAGCATTCATCGCCGTGCCACCGGGTTGGCCAGCGAGCCGAGCCCCTCGATGGCCACCTCGACCTCGTCGCCGACCTGCATCGGGCCGACGCCCTCCGGCGTACCGGTCAGGATCACGTCGCCGGGCAGCAGGGTCATCACGCTCGAGACGGCCGCGATGAGGGTCGGGATGTCGAAGATCAGGTCGGCGGTGCTGCCGTCCTGGACCACGTCGCCGTTCAGGAAGGTCTGCACGCGCCGGCCCTTCGCGAAGTCGTCGGGGTCGAGGTCGGTCTCGATCCACGGTCCGAGCGGGCAGAACGAGTCGAACCCCTTGCCGCGGGTCCACGTCGCGTCCTGCTTCTGGAGGTCGCGGGCGGTCACGTCGTTGGCGATCGTGTAGCCGTGGATCACGTCGGTGGCCTGCTCGGGCGGGACGTCGCGGCAGATCCGCCCGATCACGACCGCGAGCTCGCCCTCGTAGTGCAGGTCACTGGTCTGCGGGGGGTAGAAGATCGGGTCGCCCGGGCCGACCACGCTGGTGTTGGGCTTGAGGAACATCAGCGGCTCGTCCGGTACGTCGTTGCCCAGCTCCGCGGCGTGCGCGGCGTAGTTGCGGCCGATCCCGATCACCTTGCTCCGCGGCAGCACCGGCGCAAGCAGCCGGACGTCAGCGATGCGGTGCTCCTGCTCCAGCGCCTTGATCCCGACGTAGAGCGGGTCGCCGGACAGGGCCACGATGACCGCGTCGTCCTCTAGCTGGCCCTGGTCGTCGAGCTCCCCGGCGACCACGCCGTACTGCGGGTCTTCTCCGGTGGTGAATCGAGCGATGCGCACCCGCCGAGCCTATCGAGGGGGCGCACACCGGATGATCGGCGCATGACCCGGATCTCGGTGACCGGCGCCCGCGGACGGCTCGGCGGTCAGGTGGTGGAGCTGCTCAGCGGCCGCGACGGGGTCGAGGTCGTCGGCCTCACCCGTGCCGTGGCCGACTACGACGACCGGCCCGCGCTCACCACCGCGCTGGACGGCGTGGACACGCTGGTCCTGGTCAGCAGTGACGGCGAGGCCGAGCGCGTGCTCCAGCACCACCTCAACCTGGTGGAGGCGGCCTCCGCGAACGGCGTCCAGCACGTCGTTGCCCTGAGCAGCGTGGACTCGGACGTCACCTCGCCGTTCTGCTACGCACGGGTCAACGCGCTGACCGAGCAGGCGCTGAACGACGCCGGCAGCGCGGTCACGGTGGTGCGCGCCTCCATCTACGCCGAGTTCTTCGAGACGCTGCTCGACGCCGCGACCGGCGACGGCGAGCTGCGGCTCCCGGCCGCGGACGCCCGGGTCGCGCTGGTCGCCCGCGCCGATGTCGGGCGTTGCCTGGCCGCCTGCGCGCTCCTGCCACCGTCCGGACCCGTCGACGTCACCGGGCCGACCGCGCTCGACATGGCCGCGCTCGCGGAGGCGCGCGGTGCGGCGTACGTGCCGGTCTCCGAGGCGGAGTTCGCGGCCGCGCTCGCGCACCGGGAGACGCCGTGGTGGGCCTACGCCTACTCGAGCCTCTTCGGGTCGATCCGCGAGCACCGCTGGGAGGTCGTGACCGACGCGGTCGAGCAGCTGACCGGCGAGCCGGCCCTGGCCGCCGTCTGAGTCACGACGCCGGGTAGTCACCGCCGGGTACGCCGAAGAACTCCTCCAGCGTCGCGATCCCGGTGCGGCGCAGCTCCGCGGTGAGCGGCCGCCCGACGTACCGGAGGTGCCACGGCTCGGCCGCGTAGCCGGTGACGGCGGTGGTCGCCGGCTGGTAGCGGACGACGAAGCCGAAGCGCCACGCGCTCCCCGCCAGCCACCGGCCGCCCGGCGTGCCCGCGAAGCACGCCTCGAAGTCGCAGCCCGGGTCGGCCGGCGTCACCAGGTCCACGGCCAGGCCGGTCTGGTGCTCGCTGTGGCCGGCGCGCGCCGAGACCAGGTCGGCCCCGGCGTCGCCACGAGTGGCGGCGGTGGCCGCGTGGACGTGCAGCTGGTATTCGTACGAGCGGAACGCGCTGGCGATCTTGAAGCCGAGGCCGCGCCGGTCGCTGGCATCCAGGAGCCGTTGGAGCGGGCGGACGGCAGGTGTCGCGACCTGGTAGCCCCGCACGATCGCCAGGTCGGGCCGGAAGTCCGACGGCCTGATCGGGTGGGTCTTGTTCACGATCACCCAGATGCTGCTCGGGTCGGTGGTGGAGTGGGCGGTGCGGTCGAACGGTCGCGCCGCCTTCGTCGATGCTGCCTCCGGGGTGGGAGGTACGGCTACCGCACGCACCGGGGCGGTCGCCGCCACCACCGGCTCGTCCGACGCGCGGCCCATGAGCACCGGGCCACCAATCGCCACGACGCAGACGGCGACGCTGACCGCGACCAGGCTCTTCCTCACACCCGCCTGACGGGTCCGGGCACGCCGGGAGTTGCCTCGGCCCATGGCCTGCGTGGTCCCAGCCCCGGCTCACCTGGTTTCGAGACGGGCGCAGAGCGCCCTCCTCAACCACCGGTGCGAGAGCCGTGCGGGCGCAGCGCCCTCCTCAACCACCGGTGCGAGAGCCGTGCGGGCGCAGCGCCCTCCTCAACCACCGGTGCGAGAGCCGTGCGGGCGCAGCGCCCTCCTCAACCACCGGTGCGAGAGCCGAGCGGGCGCAGCGCCCTCCTCAACCACCGGTGCGGGCTGCACGTGCGGCGTAGCTGCTCACTCCTCAGCCACCGGTGCGAGAACCGAGCGGGCGCAGCGCCCTCCTCAACCACCCCGGGCTGCACGTCGGCGTACTGCTCGACGCCTCGGCCCGGTGCGAGAACCGAGCGGGCGCAGCGCCCTCCTCAACCACCGGTGGTTGAGGAGGTTGCGCAGCAACCGTCTCGAAACCTCCCACGTAAGCACCCGAGCCGGCCACCACCGGTCACTCCTATCCTGAGTCGGTGCCGCAGCTCGACGCCCAGACCGAACTCGTCGTCCTCAACGAGCCCGACTGGCGCACCCGGGCCGTCGCTCACGAGGCGCGCGTGGACGCCCTTGTCGGCGACCACCTGGCCCGCCGCAGCGACGGCGTGAAGCACCCCGTCCACGACTTCCTGTTCACCTACTACTCCTTCCGGCCCGCACAGCTGCGGCGCTGGTCGCCGGGGTACGGCGTCGTGTGCCTGACGACGCGGAATGGCGCGTCCTCAGGCACACAACCACCGCCGCCGGTGCAGGTGACGGCTGAAGACGTGCACGCCCGCCGCGGCCTGGTCGCCGGCATCCATGCCCTGCTCGTCGCCACCGCCGGACGGGCGGCGAACTTCGGGTGCTTCGGGATGCACGAGTGGGCGATGGTCTACCGCCTGAACGAGGACGAGACCCGGCATGCGGCGTACCCGCTCCGGCTCGGCCCAGACGGCACCGACGAGGTGGTCGAGACGCACCGGATCGCGTGCTCACACTTCGACGCCTACCGGTTCTTCACCGCACCTGCCCGGCCGCTCAACTTCCTCAACCCGACGGCGCACGACCGCCCGACGTTCGAGCAGCCGGCGTGCCTGCACGCCGGCATGGACCTCTACAAGCACGCCTTCCGACTCTCTCCGCTCATCGCGTCCGAGCTGGTCGCCGACTGCTTCGAGCTGGCCCGCGACATCCGGGTGCTCGACATGCGCGCCTCGCCGTACGACCTCTCCGACCTCGGCTACGACCCCCTCCGGATCGAGACACCGGAGGGGAAGCAGGAGTACGCCGCCGCGCAGCGCGAGTTCGCCGAGCGCGGCGCGCCACTTCGCCAGCGGCTCATCGAGGAGTGCGACCGGCTGCTGTGCGTCGAGAGCTAGGCCGCCGGTGCGGTCAGCCCGAAGCCGATCGACTCGCTCGCCTGGTCGCCGAGCTTCAGGTCGAAGGTGACCTGTCCGTCCAGCTGCGTGTCCTGCGCGTCCGGGAAGGCGAGTACGACCGGCGAGCTGGAGCCGGCGTCGATCGTTCCCGGAGCGCGGGTCGCGACGCCGTTCAGGATCTGGTCCTGCTCGATGTAGATCCCCGGCTTCGGAGACAGCGGGACGTCCGCGGCCGTGATCGTGACCAGCACGAACAGCGTGCCGCTCTGCGAAGCGCGGTAGGCGTAGTCGGGCTGGACCTCATACACCCCGGGAGACGAGACCGGGGGCTGCCCGGTGAGGTCGACCAGGGAATCGTCGACCTTGGTGTCGTTGACCGTGAAGTCGGTGAGGCGGCCGTCCTTGCCCTCGAAGTCCGACCAGACCGCGCAGTCGTCGGGGGCACCGGTGCCGCCGCAGGCCTTGAAGGCGCCCTCGACCTCTTCCACCTCGGCCGGGGCCACCGGCTGGCCGGCCGCGATCGCCGAGGCGGCGAACTCACCGAGGTAGGCGGCGTACCCCTGCGCCGGGGAGCCGTCGGCGGCGATCTTCTCCGCGGCAGCGAGCCCGTCGACGTCGTACGCCGCGACGGCCGTGAAGTACGCCTTCAGGTCGGCCCGCGACGGAAGATCCGAGGAGGACGCCTTCGACGAGTCCTTCGAGTCGTCCCCTCCGCAGCCGGCGACCAGACCGAGAGGCAGCAGCAGGGCCAGGAGCAGGACGGGAACGCGCAGCCTCACACGGAGCATCATGCCCGGGCGGCTCTGACGATGACCCTGTGTGAGCATGGAGCCATGCGCGTGCTCGGACTCCTGGTCGCGCTGGCGGCCGTGCTCGGGCTGACCGTGCCACCGGCCGGCGCGATGGATCCGGACTGGGCCTTCTACACCAGCGACAAGCACCGCTACACCTCGCCGTGGTACGCCGGGGCGCACCGGATCATGATCCCGTTCGGCTGCACCGAGGCGCCCTACTACGACCACGACTCGCGCTGCCCGGGCGACGAGGGGTTCCACCACGGGCTCGACATCGCGATCCCCTGCGGCACCAAGCTGTACGCGGGCAAGCGGGCCAAGGTCGTCGACAACGCGACCCTCGGGGCGGCGTACGGCGAGAACCCGGTGCTCCTCCGCAACCGCAAGCTCGGCTGGGACCTGGTGATCGGCCACACCCGAAAGGTGTACGTCGAGCCGGGCGACAAGGTGCACCGCGGCGACGTGTTCGCACAGGTGTCCGACAGCGGCGCGCCGGACGGCTGCCACCTGCACTTCGAGCAGCGGGCGGTCGAGGGCGGCCTCGACACCGCGGTCTGGCCGCGACCGCTGTTGGCCATCAAGGTGAAGAGATGACGCCGTCCCAGGAACGGGTGACACAGGAGATCCGGGGCGAGGACTGGTACGGCGACGAGCTGGCCGACGTGCGCCACGAAGGCGTCCGGTTCGTCGACGTCGACCTGACCGAGGCCAGCACGAAGGGCGCGACGTTCGACGGCTGCACGTTCGAGCTGTGTCGCTTCAACGCGTCGGTGCACGAGGCGACCGCGTTCGTCGGGTGCACGTTCAGCGGCACGAACTTCTTCGACGCGACCCTCGACGGCTGCAAGCTCACCGGCTCGACGTTCATCCGCTGCACGCTCAAGCCGATCACCGTCCGCGGCGGGCAATGGCGTGGCGTGGTGCTCCGCGGCGCCGACCTCACCGGCCAGGACCTGAGCGGTGTCGACCTGCGCGAGGCCGATCTCTCCATGTCGGTGCTGGTGGGGGCCACGCTGCGGGGCGCCAACCTCGTCGGAGCGGAGCTGCGCGAGGCGGATCTCACCGACGCCGACCTGCGCGGCGCCGACCTGGGCGGCAGCGACCTGGGCGCCGCCACCCTGAAGGGCGCGAAGGTCGACCTGGCCGGCGCCGTACTGCTGGCCGAGCTGACCGGAGCCATCGTGGACGTCGAGGCCCAGTGGTCTGAACAACCTTGAATGATGAGTCAGTCAGTGGGGTAACTTTTGGGAGCGGCCCGCCTTCGGGGGATTGGCGGCCGTGGACCACCGTCTTTCACCAGGTGGACGGCGGTGGCTCCCGCTTCGGGGGATCAGCCTGCATGGGGATCAGCCTCGTTAGTTCCAGAACGTGACCACCTCACGGCCCGGAACGCCGAACGCCCTCTTCGCCATCAGCGACGAGGGCGTTCTGGCTGGCGGCCAGGATGCACGGCGTGCCGGTGTCGTGGACGTCACGGCGGGGCCACCGGTCCCGGTCGGCATACTGAGCGACATGACCGCGTCCTTCTTCGACCAGCTGGCCGACTCCGTCCTGGACGGGAAGCCCGCCACCGAGGACGACGCCCTCGCGGTGCTGCAGGCCCACGACGACGAGCTGCTCGACGTCGTCGCGGCCGCCGGCCGGCTGCGCCGCGAGTACTTCGGCAGGACGGTCAAGGTCAACTACCTGGTCAACCTCAAGTCCGGACTCTGCCCGGAGAACTGCAACTACTGCTCGCAGGCGCTCGGCTCGACCGCGGACATCCTCAAGTACAAGTGGCTCAGCACCGACGAGGCGCTGGAGCAGGCGGCAGCCGGTCTCCAGGGCGGCGCCACCCGGGTCTGCATGGTCTCCAGCGGCCGCGGCCCCACCAACAAGGACGTCGAGCGGGTCGCCGAGATGGTCGGCACCATCAAGTCCGAGCACCCGGAGGTCGAGATCTGCGCCTGCCTGGGGCTGCTCAAGGACGGCCAGGCCGAGCGGCTGCGCGAGGCCGGCGTCGACGCCTACAACCACAACATCAACACCGCCGAGTCCCACCACGACCAGATCGTGCAGACCCACACGTACGCCGACCGCGTCGACACCGTCGAGAAGGTCAAGACCGCCGGGCTCTCGCCGTGCAGCGGGCTGATCGCCGGGCTCGGCGAGACCGACGAGCAGCTGGTGGAGGCGCTGTTCGCGCTCAGGGAGCTCGACTCAGACTCGATCCCGGTCAACTTCCTGATGCCGTTCGACGGCACGCCGCTCGAGAACACCTGGGAGCTCACGCCGATGCGCTGCGTGAAGATCCTCGCGATGGCGCGGTTCGTCTGCCCGGACCGGGAGGTCCGGATCGCGGGTGGCCGCGAGATGCACCTGCGCACGCTGCAGGGGCTCGCCCTGAACGTGGCGAACTCGCTCTTCCTCGGCGACTACCTCACCTCGGAGGGGCAGTCCGCCGACGCGGACCTCGAGCTGATCCGCGACCACGGCTTCACGGTGCTCGGATCACCCGAAGCGGACGCGCCCGCCGAGGCGACGCACGACCCGGCCAAGCGCCGCCGCGGCGCGGGCACCGCCGTCGCCCCGAATGCCTGACGGCTCGGCCGACGAGCTGCTCGCGTACGACCGCGAGCACGTCTGGCACCCCTACACGTCGATGACCGAGCCGACGCCGGTGCGGCTGGTCGAGTCCGCGTCCGGCGTCCGGCTGCGGCTCGCTGCTCCCGATGGCGTCAGCACCGAGCTCGTCGACGGGATGTCGTCCTGGTGGGCCGCGATCCACGGGTACGCCGTGCCGGAGCTCGACGCAGCCGTGCGCCGCCAGCTCGACGACATGGCGCACGTGATGTTCGGCGGCCTCACCCACTCCCCCGCGATCCGGCTGGCTGAGCAACTCGTCTCGCTGGCACCGGACGGGCTCGAGCACGTCTTCCTCGCCGACTCCGGCTCGGTGAGCGTCGAGGTCGCGCTGAAGATGGTGCTTCAGCACCAGCGTGGCCTCGGGCACCCGGAGCGGACCCGCATGCTGACCGTGCGCGGCGGCTACCACGGCGACACCTTCGGGTGCATGAGCGTCTGCGACCCGGCGGGCGGGATGCACTCGATGTTCAGCGACGTGCTGCCGCGGCAGGTCTTCGCCGACCGGCCACCCGCACCCGGCGGCGACGTCGTCGCCTGGGCCGACCAGTTCCGCGCAATTGCGCTGGATCGGTCTTCCGAGCTGGCCGGGATCATCGTCGAGCCGCTGCTGCAGGGCGCGGGCGGGATGTTCGTGTACGACGCCGAGTGCCTGCGCGTGATGCGCGAGGTGGCCGACGAGCACGGGCTGGTGCTGGTCTTCGACGAGATCGCGACCGGGTTCGGCCGGACCGGGACGTTCTTCGCCGCCGAGGCGGTCGGGGTGCGGCCGGACGTGATGTGCGTCGGCAAGGCGCTCACCGGCGGCTACCTGTCGCTGGCCGCCGTGCTGTGCACCGGCGAGGTCGCCCGCGGCCTCTCCGCGTCGGAGTCCGGCGTGCTGATGCACGGTCCGACCTACATGGGCAACCCGCTGGCCTGCTCGGTCGCGCTCGCCAGCCTCGACCTGCTCGACTCGTCCGGCTGGTCGGCCAACGTCGCCCGGGTCGGCGCCGGGCTCGCCGCCGGGCTGGAGCCGCTCCGCGGGCTGCCGGGGGTCGCCGACGTGCGCACGATCGGGGCGGTGGGTGTGGTCCAGCTCGACCACCCGGTCGACGTGGTCAAGGCGACCGAGGCGGCCATCGAGGAGGGCGTGTGGCTCCGGCCGTTCCGCGACCTCGTCTACGCGATGCCGCCGTACGTCACCAGCGACGAGGACGTGGCCCGCATCTGCGCCGGGATCGAGCGGGCGGTGGCAGTCGCATGACGCGCTGGGAGGACTGGCTGGCGTCCGAGTCGGCCGCACGCGACGCCGCCGGGCTGCAGCGGACCCTGCGGCCGCGTCCGGCCGAGGGTGCGACCACCGACCTGGCCGGCAACGACTACCTCGGCCTCGCCCGCGATCCCGTGGTCATCGAGGCGGCCGCCACGGCGGCGCGACTGTGGGGGGCCGGCGCCGGGGCGTCCCGGCTCGTCACCGGGACGCTGGAGCTGCACGCCCAGCTCGAGCGCGAGCTCGCGGCCTACCTCGGGCAGCCGGCCGCCCTCGTGTTCTCGACCGGCTACCACGCCAACCTCGCCGCCGTCGCCGCGCTGGGCGGTCGCGACGCGCTCGTCGTCTCCGACGCGCACGTGCACGCGTCGCTGGTGGACGCCGTACGCCTCTCGAAGGCGGACGTCGAGATCGTGCCGCACCACGACGTGGCCGCGGTCGGTGCGGCGCTGGCCGCGGCCGGCGGCACGCGGGCCATGGTGCTGGTCGAGTCGGTCTACTCCGTGCTCGGTGACGAGGCGCCGCTGGCGGACCTGGCGGCGGTCTGCGAGCGGTACGACGCGCTGCTCGTCGTCGACGAGGCACACGGACTGGGGGTCCGCGGGCCGGGACTGGTCCGTGAGCTCGGTCTGGCCGGGCAGCCGCACGTGCTGGTCACCGCCACCCTGTCCAAGGCGCTGGGCAGCCAGGGCGGGGCGGTGCTGGGCCCGCAGGCGGTCGTCGACCACCTGGTCAACCGGGCCCGCCCGTTCGTCTTCGACACCGGGCTCGCGCCCGCGGCGGCCGGTGCCGCACTCGAGGCGCTGCGGCAGCTCCGGGCCCGGCCCGAGCTCTCCGACGTCGTACGCCGCCGGATGGCCGACCTCGCGGCCGCGCTCGGGGTGGCGCCCTCCGTCGGCGCGGTGCTGTCGGTGCCGATGCCGTCGCCACGGGTCGCGCTCGCCGCGCAGGCGACGGCCCTGGCGCAGGGCGTGACGGTCGGCTGCTTCCGGCCGCCGTCGGTGCCCGACGGGATCTCCCGGCTGCGGGTCACCGTGTCAGCCGGCATCCCGGAGGCCGACTGGGCGCGGGCGGTCGACGTCCTCGTGGCGGTGGTCAAGGAGTACGCGTGATCACCATCGTCACGGGCACCTCGACGGGCGTCGGCAAGACGGTCGCGACCGCCGCGCTCGCCGCCACGGCGTCAGGGTCGGTGCTGGTCGTGAAGCCCTTGCAGACCGGTGCGTGCGACGGTGACTCAGACGCCCGCGAGGTCGCCCGGCTGGCCGGTGTCGAGGCCGAGGAGTGGACCACGCTCGACGAACCGCTCGCCCCCGACACCGCCGCACGCCGCCAAGGGGTCGACCTTCCCGTCGTGGCGTCGTACGCCGCCCGGATCGCGCAGCTCTCGCAGGACACGGTCATCGTCGAGGGCGCCGGCGGGCTGCTGGTCCGGCTCGACGCCGCGGGCGGGACCCTGCTCGACATCGCGTCCCTCCTGGACACCGTGTCCGAGGTCGACGTGGTCGTCGTGGTCGCGGCCGGGCTCGGCACCCTCAACCACACCGAGCTGACGGTCGACGCGCTCCGCGCCCGCGGGCTCACCGTCCGCGGCCTGGTCATCGGCGCCTGGCCCGCCGACCCCGGGCTGGCGGAGCGGTGCAACCTCGACGACCTGCAGCGGATCGCTCCACTGCTCGCCGTGATCCCGGACGGCGCGGGCGCGCTGGACCGGGAGGCGTTCGTGTCGGCGGCGCCGGGCTGGTTCGGGACCGGCTAGGCGCCGCGGCGCACCACGGCGTAGGGGGAGCAGCTCTCCTCGACCACGTCGGAGCCCAGGAAGCAAACCATCACGGAGGTGCGGCCGAAGGGGGCCCTCTTCCACGGCAGCCGGACGAACCCGGCGCCGCGGGTCACCACCGCGCGGCCGAGCTCCTTGAGCCGGCCGTCCTTCTTCTTGTACGCAGCGACCGTGCCGCCGTCGGTGCCCCACGGCCGCTCGGTCGACATGAACGAGCTCGCCATCCACACCAGTCGCCCCCGGCCGGGGACCGGGTGGACCCGCCCGACTTCGAGGGTGAGCGTGGCGCGAATCTTGCGGACTGTCATCGCATCGCCGGTGAAGTGGGCGGTCTGGCTCTCGACCGTGTTGGTCACGTAGGGGGCGAGCGTGTGGCCGATGTCTGAGACCTGGATCAGGTAGTCCCGGTCGACGGCACCCGGGACGGGTGCCCCGTCGCGCAGCCACTGGAACGTGTAGGTCTCGGGGTCCGGTGCCTTCGACCAGATGCCGAGGTCGGCGGTCAGGTAGGCGCCCGGGACCGGGGTGCCCTGGGTCGGGTTGTGGCCCTGCGCCACGAACGGATCGTCGGCCGACGCCGCGTCAGGGTGCGTGAGCACCACTGCGGTCAGCGCGAGCGCAAGCCACATGGCGACGCGAGCTAGTCCCCGTGTCACGACGACCCCCCTGATGAACCTTGTCCGCAGAAGAGTACCCATGCCACCCGGCGGACGGCCGTAACCGCGTCCGTGGCGCTCGGCGTCGTACTGTTCTGGTCCACGGTCTCGGGGGAGACGAGGGAGACATGGGACTAGGAGACAGCCTCAAGAAGTGGGCCTCGTCCAAGGCCACGGAGATGCTCACCGCGGACAGCGGCAAGCGTGACAGCGCCGGCGCCTCGGCCGACGCGGCCGAGCGGCAGGCCAAGGACGACATCGGCGAAAAGCTGCTGCGAACGGCGTTCCCGAAGCTCGGCGAATGGTCCGACAAGCAGGAAGCGGACAAGTCCGCCCGCGAGCTGGCCGCCGAACAGGAACGCCGCGACGAGATCGCATCGCTGCCGGTGGCCGACGTGCAGCTCTCGGTGACCGGCCACGTCACCGCCCAGTGGTCGGGCCAGCTGCACTGGGCCAGGAACGACATCACGCCCAACGAGCCGGACCCCACCGACCCCTACGCCGACAAGCCGCTGGTCTGGTTCGAGCTGTTCTCGGAGGACACGGCGCGTCCCGACCTCGGCGGCCTGGCCCTCACGCACTGGAGCTTCCAGATCCCCGGGTTCCACGGCGACGGCACCTACGACCTGACCGCGATCGCACGACAGCGCGAGGCCGCGGGCGCCGCACCGGACTACCTGGAGTGGGCGATGGACTTCGCCAACTCCGACGACTCGTCGTTCTACTTCTACGTCGAGGCAGGCCAGTCGACCGTGACCGTGAGCGAGGGCGGCAAGAAGCTCGCTGCTGTCATCGCGATGGGTGGCGCGCTGGGCGACCTGATCGCGACGGCGACGATCGCGGTCTAGTCCTCTAGGCGCTGGTTGACGAACCAGCGGTGCCCGAACGGGTCGCGGAACGTCGCCACCCGGCCGGCCGGCGGGCTGTCCTCCGGCCCGCGGTCGAGGGTGACGCCGTTGTCGACCACGCGAGCCGCGAACGCATCACAGTCATCGACCGAGAGATGCAGACTGACATCGCTGCCCCTGGTCGGGTCGGGGGGTGCCACCCCCGCCGACTCGAACTCGTCGGACATCATCCAGCGCGCCCCGTCGACGGCGAGCTCGCAGTGGCCGACCCGGCCGTCGTCCATGACGATCGGCTCGTAGACCACCTCGGCCCCCAGCGCAGCGACGTACCACTCGATCGCAGCGCGGCTGTCCGCCACGCACAGGTACGGCGTGAGCTCACTCATCGGTCTCCTCCTCCTGCTCGATCGGCTGCATGAACGACCAAAGACCGCCCTCATTGTCGCGGGCGCCGTACTCGCGGACGCCGTACGCCATGTCGGTCGGCTCGTAGGCGATCTCGGCGCCGGCCGCCTTCGTCCGCTCGAAGTGCGCCTCGACGTCGTCGACGTCGATCGCCATGCAGTGCGAGGCGGTGCCCGACGTGACCGGGCTGGCGAGTCGGTGCTCCGGCGACTCGCGGTGCAGCCAGATCACCCCGTCCCCCGCGAACACCTCGGCGTGGAACGTCTGGCCGTCGTGCTGGTTCACCTGGCCGGGTCCGAACCCGAAGGTCTCCACGAGGAATCGGTGCGCCGCCTCGACGTCCCGGTAGACGAGCAGGGTCAGGCGGCGTACGGCGGCCGGCTCGTCGCCGAGACCGGACAACAGGTCGAGCAGCTCGGTGTCGGTGGGGTCGGCGCCCTCGAGCAGGCGGGCCTCGACGGCGCGGACGCGTTCGCGCTCGCGGGCCGTCCGGGCCAGCCGGTCGTCGAGCTCGGCGAGGTGCCGTCGCGCGATGGCGAGCAGGTCGGTCTGGTCCGGTGCGACGTCGGCGACGGGTGTACCAAGTGAGCGCTGGAGGCGGATGCGGTACAGCCGGGCGAGCGTGCCCGCGTCGTACGATCGCCGGCCGCCCTCGGTGCGCGGCGGCTCGAGCAGTCCCAGGTCCTCGTAGTAGCGCAGCGTGCGCTGGGTCAGACCGGTGCGGACCGCGACCTCGCCGATGGTGAGCTCAGTGGGCATGGCTCGACGCTAGGGCCTGACGTGACGTGAGGAGCAAGTCTCGATTCTCGATGGCGTCTTCGGACCGGGCACGGCAGGTTGGAATCGTGAAGTTCTCGGTGAACATCCCATGCTTCGGCGACTTCGCGGATCCCCGGACGGTGGGCGACCTGGCTCAGACCGCGGAAGAGGCCGGGTGGGACGGCCTCTTCGTGTGGGACCACCTGGTGCACCGCTTCCACGGCGACCGGCCCTTCGCCGACCCGTGGATGCTGCTGACCGCCGCGGCCCTGTCCACCTCGCGGCTGCGGCTCGGCACGCTGGTGACACCGGTGGCGCGACGACGGCCGCAGGCGCTGGCAAAGCAGGTCGCGACCCTCGACGTGCTCTCCGGCGGCCGGGTCACCCTTGGCGTCGGGCTGGGTGGGCCGATCGACGACGAGTACGGCAGCTTCGGCGACACCACTGACCCGGTCGAGCTGGCCCGGCGGCTGGACGAGGCGCTGCCGCTGCTGCCGGCGTACTGGTCCGGTCGGTCGGTGTCGCACTCCGGCCGGCACTACACGGTCAAAGACGTGACGCTGCTGCCGCCGACGGTGCAGCAGCCACGGGTGCCGATCTGGGTCGCCGGCTTCTGGCCGAACCGGCCGCCGATGCGGCGGGCCGCCCGTTGGGACGGCGTGGTGCCGCTGTTCCAGGAGCACCGGCACGGCATCGTGCCACCCGTCGACCTGGTGACCGAGATGCTGTCGTACGTCGGCGAGCAACGCGGCTCCCTGGACGGGTTCGACGTCGTGCTCGGCGGCGTGACCGAGCCGTCATCCGCGCCGGACGTCGTGGGACCTCTGGCGGCGGTTGGCGCGACGTGGTGGGACGAGCGGCAGGTGCAGCGCGGACCGGACATCGACAGCCTCTCGGCGGTGCTGCGTCGGGTGGAGGCGGGACCGCCGTCGCTCTAGTGACCTGAGTCGGTCACCACACGTCTCCGTTGCGCCAGTCGCAGGTCAGCTCACCGTCGAGGTCGAGCTGGGCCGCCCCCGGAAGCACGAAGAGCCATCCCTCGTCGTCCGGCGTGGGCACCACACCGGAAGGTGTCAGGGCCGAGAGCGAACCGCGCCACCGCAGCCAGCCGCGGCTCTCGTAGAGCAGCACCCCGTCGTCGGTCGCGCCGAGGGCCAGCAGGTCGTAGGCGGGTCCCAGCTCCTCCAGAGCCGCCATCAGCACCGCGCCCACGCCGCGCCTGCGGTGCGCAGCCGCCACGGCCACCGCCTCGACGTACCCGGTCCTTAGCGCACGTCCGTCATGGAGCAGCCGGCGCTGCACCAGCGAGCCGTGGCCGACCAGGACCTCGCCCTCGTGGACCAGAACGTGCTGGCCGCCCAGGGCGTGCTCCCAGTCATCGTCGCCGAACCGTTCGTCCGGCAGCTCCTCGAAGGCGGCGTCGAGGAGCGCCCGGGCTGCGGCGAGGTCGCGGCTGGTCAGCTCCGCCGTGTGCGCGCGGGTGACCCTCACCATCCGGGCGGCTTCCGGTGCTGCCACGGAGCCGCGGCCTCGACCTGTGCGCACAGGCTGAGGAGCAGCTCCTCCTCGGCGGGACGCGCGGCGAGCATGACGCCGACCGGGAGGCCGTCGGCGGTCCAGTGGAGAGGGAGGGAGGCGGCCGGCATGCCGGTGACGTTCCACGCGCTGGTCCAGGGGGTGAACCGCTTCTGCGCCTCGAAGTCGGCCTCCGGGTCGTCGTCGTTGCGGATCGCGCCCACGGGCAACGGTGGCGTCGCGAGGGTCGGCGTCAGCACGGCGTCGTACGCCGCCAACGTGGTCAGGGCATCGGCCGCGAAACGGCGCATCTCGCCGATGGCGAGGCCGAAGTCCGGGCCGCTGACCGCGCGGCCGCGCTCGGTGAGCCAGCGGGTGAGCGGGCGCAGCAGCGACTCCTGCTCGGGCGGGACGAGCGACATGGCGGTGAGGACCGACCAGCAGGTCTCGAAGACCGGCACGGCTTCGTGCGGGAGCGGCACCTCGATGTCCACGATCTCGTGGCCGAGCGACTCCAGCAGCCGCGAAGCGTCCACAACCGCGTCCAGGCAGGCCTTGTCCACAGCGACGTCCGCGATCACTGGCGCGGTGAACCGGGCGATCCGAAGATGGCCGGGATCGCGGTCGCACGCCGCGAGGAACGTCCCGACCGGAGGTGGTGCCCAGGACGGATCCCCCGCCCGACGACCGGCGAGCTCATCGAGCATCGCCGCCGCGTCGCGCACGGTCCGGGCGATCGACCCGGCCGTCGCCAAACCCACCGGGTCGCCATACATGGGGTGACCGCTGATCCGCCCCCGCGTGGGCTTGAGCCCGAACAGCCCGCAGCACGAGGCCGGGATCCGGATGGAGCCGCCACCGTCCGAGCCCTGCGCCACAGGGACCAGTCCGGCCGCCACCGCCGCGGCCGCGCCGCCCGAGGAGCCGCCGGCCATCCGGGACCGGTCCCAGGGCGTGACCGAGGGCGGCCTGCCCTCGGGCTCGGTGTAGCACGGCGAGCCGAACTCCGGCGTCGCGGTCTTGCCGAGGCTGACCATGCCCGCGGCCTCGAGCGCCAGGGTGACGCCGTCGGAGATGTCCGGCACGAACTCGGCGTAGACCGGCGAACCGAACGTCGTGCGGATGCCCTGGGTCAGGTTGAGGTCCTTGATGGCCGTCGGCACGCCGTACAGCGGCGAGCTGGCCCCGCGCTCAAGGGTCTCGAGCTGACCCGCGCGGGCGCGGGCCAGGTCGTCGGTGAGCGTGACGAACGCGCCCACCGTCGTCGACGGGTCGTCGTCGATGCGATGGGCGCGTGCCAGGTAGTGCTCGACGAGCTCGACCGGCGAGACCTCGCGCCGGCGGACGAGCTCGCCCTGCTCGAGGGCGGTCAGGTCGTGCAGCTCGGCCACGCGTCGAACCTAGTCAGCCCGACGTGACAGCGGTCAGGCGGCCACCGTCTCCTGCTTGAAGTCGACGAGCCGGGCCACGGCAGCGTGCAGCTTGCCGAGCACCTCGGGGTCGGAGAGCACGTCCACGTCGATGGACGACTGCGACACGGTCACGTCCTCGACGACGACCGCTCCGGCGATGGTCGCCGAACGCAGGGCGTCGGCGTGCGACCACTTGCCGCCGTACGCCGTCGGGGTGGTGCCGACCACGCCGAACGGCTTGCCGGTGAGCGCGCTCTGGCCGTAGGGCCGCGACAGCCAGTCGATGGCGTTGTTGAGGACGGCCGGCATGGTGCCGTTGTACTCGGGCGTGACGGCCAGGACGCGATCCGCGCCACCGACGCGCTCGCGCAGGGCCGCCGCGGTGGCAGGGACGTCCGCCCCGTCGATGTCCTCGTTGTAGAACGGCAGCCGGTCGAGGCCTTCGACGAGGTCGAGGGTCACGCCTTCGGGAGCCTGGTCGCGCAGCAGTTCGGCGAGCTTCTGGTTCACGGAGTCGGCGCGAAGGCTTCCGACGAGGACGGCGACACGGGTCTGGGACATGGGTGCTCCTGATGGAGTCGGAGATGCTCTGGCCATCTCGAAACGGACTGAGGTCCGCTTATATTCCGCAGGGCCCTGCGTGGTGGGTGGTCTGGACCACGGCCCCCGCGCTCCTACAGTTGCCCTCACCGATGAGCGAGCGACCCCTCCTGCCACTGCTCGGGGAGCCCACCCCCGAGCGGAGCGACGCTGCCCGAAACCGGCAGGCGCTCCTCGTGGCTGCCGAGGCGCTGGTCGACCACTGCGGCATCGAGGGCGTGACCATGGACGCCGTCGCGGCGCGCGCAGGCGTCGGCAAGGGCACGGTGTTCCGCCGGTTCGGCTCCCGGGAGGGGCTGATGGCGGCGCTGCTCGACTTCTCGGAGACCGAGTGGCAGGCGTCGGTGATCTCCGGCCCTCCCCCGCTAGGTCCGGGGGCGCCGCCGATGGAGCGGCTGCTGGCGTTCGGGCGCTCGCGGCTCGAGACCAACCTGCTGCTCGCCGACCTGATCCGGGCGGCGGGGCGGGCGGGGACCCGCAGCTACGCGGCGTACTCGTTCGTGGCCATGCACACCCGCCACCTGATGGGCGAGCTCGAGGTGAGGGGAGACATCGCGCTCCTGTCGACCGCGCTGCTGGCTCCCCTCGAGGTGCCGATCCTCGAGCAGCAGGTGCGGATCGAGGGGATCCACGTGGACCGGATCATGGAGGCCTGGACCGACCTCGCGCACCGGATCACCCAGCGCTGAGCCCCTAGACGCCCTGCCGGCGCAGCCCGAAGGTGAGCCCGTCGACGAGGGCGCCCCAGGACGCCTCGATCACGTTGTGACCGACGCCGACGGTGACCCACGACGACTCGCCGTCGGAGGTCTCGATGAGCACCCGGGTGATCGCGTCGGTGCCGTGGCCCTGGTCGAGGATGCGGACCTTGTAGTCGATCAGCTCGAACTTCACGACCTCCGGGAACGCCTGGCCGATCGCCTTGCGCAGCGCCTGGTCGAGGGCGTTGACCGGTCCGTTCCCCTCGCCGGTGACGACGTGCCGCTCGCCTTGCGCCGTGAGCTTCACGGTGGCTTCGGAGACCGCCTCCTCGCCGACCTCGCGATGCTCAAGCGTCTCGGTGATCACCCGCCACGACTCGACGTCGAAGTACGACGGCCGGTGTCCGGAGACCATCTCCTCCAGCAGCAGCTCGAACGACGCGTCGGCGGCCTCGAAGGTGTATCCGGTCGCCTCGAGCTCCTTGACCCGGCCGGTGACTCGGACCAACAGCTCCGGGTCGGTCCCGAGCTCGAAGCCGAGCTCGCGTCCCTTCAGCTCGATGGACGCCCGTCCGGCCATGTCGGAGACCAGCAGCCGCATGTCGTTGCCGACCCGCTCGGGCTGGGTGTGCTGGTAGAGGTCGGGGTCCACCTTGATCGCGCTCGCATGCAGCCCGGCCTTGTGCGCGAACGCCGACGAGCCGACGTACGGCTGCCGCGACGCGGGCGGGAAGTTCGTGACCTCGGCGACGGCGTGCGCGATGCGGGTGGCGTCCGCCAGCAGCCCGGGAGGGAGCACGGAACGGTCCAGCTTGAGCTCGAGGTTGGCGACCACCGAGACGAGATCGGCGTTGCCGGTGCGCTCGCCGTACCCGTTGATGCAGCCCTGGACGTGAGAGGCGCCCGCGTCGATGGCGGCCAGCGAGTTCGCCACCGCGCAGCCGCTGTCGTTGTGAGCGTGGATCCCGACCCGGACGCCGGTGGTCGCGATGACGTCGTGCACGACGTCGGAGACCCAGTCGGGCAGCATCCCGCCGTTGGTGTCGCACAGCGCGACCACGTCGGCGCCGGACTCGTACGCCGTCCGGAGCACCTCGAGCGCGTAGTCGCGGTTGGCGCGGTAGCCGTCGAAGAAGTGCTCGGCGTCCAGGAAGACCTGCTGCCCCTCGGCGCGCAGGTGCGAGACGGTGTCGCGGACCATGGCGAGGTTCTCGTCGAGGGTGGTCCGCAGGGCGAGGTCGACGTGCCGGTCGTGCGACTTGGCGACCAGGGTGACCACCGAGGCGCCGCTGTCACGGAGCGCGGCGACCTGCGGGTCGTCGGCGGCGACCGCGCCGGCCCGGCGCGTGGAGCCGAAGGCCGCAAGCTTCGCGTGCTTGAGGTCGAGCTCGGTGGTGGCGCGGCGGAAGAACTCGGTGTCCTTCGGGTTCGCGCCCGGCCAGCCGCCCTCGATGTAGCCCACGCCGAGTCCGTCGAGCTGCCGGGCGATGGTGAGCTTGTCGGCGACCGAGAGGTTGAGCCCCTCCTGCTGCGCGCCGTCGCGCAGGGTGGTGTCGTAGACGTGGAAGGCGCCGTGCAGGTCCATCTCGGTCTCTCTCGGTCGGGTTCGATCAGGTTCGATCAGGTTCGAAAATGAAAAAACCTCTCGGAGTACGAGAGGTGGGCGCGTCGACGGGTCGACGCGCTACTGAATGATGATCTCGCTGATGAGAGCGGTGGTCGTCACGAGTTCCATCCTGCCACGATCTGAGACGGCCGTCCGAGAGAGTGTCCTGTCAGCGAGATGCGTGCGCTGAGGCCGTGGTCCAGGTGCGTGCATGGGTAGGCGCCGGCGCGCACGCAGACTGGGCGTCTTCGCAGCGTCGGCAACGCCGCCAGGTGCGTGCCTGGGCCGCGGAATCAGTGTGCGGATCTCGCTGACAGGACACTCGGTCCGCTGAGCGGACGGTCCGAGCCGGGCGACCACGATGTGCCGCGCGACTCGGCGAGCCCGCCGAGCCCCGTGGCTATCACGAGCAGGACGAAGGTGACGGCCAGCCACGGCTTCCACTTGTGAGCGATCGGGTTCACCACGCGCGACAGCGGTGACCGCACCCGAGAGCCGCCGGGTCCGGTCCACACCGCGGCCGCGAAGACCGCCCCGCAGACGAAAAGGGTCACCGTCTCGCCGGCGACGAACGCGTAGCACAGCAGCGCCGCCGCGACGGCGAGCCCGGCGCTCCACAGCTGGAGCATCACGGTCCCGGCCAGCGTCCGGAGCAGCTCCCACGGGGCTCGGATCAGCAGCTGGGCGCCGTCGTACCACTTCGGGCCGCGGACCCGGCGCCGGGCGCCGGCCTCGCTGGCAGCCAGCGAGCCGCTGCGGAGCAGCCAGACGGTCAGCAGGAGGGTGACCGAGCCGTACCAGGGGTAGGCCGCCACGATGCCTCCGCACAGCAGTGCGCCGACCACGAGCAAGGTCGCGCGCCGCGCCCGTTCGGCGAAGGGCGGACGACCGTGCTCGGCCGGGAAGGGCGGCTTGGGCGGAAGCGCGCGAGGGTCCCGCTCCATCACGGTCTGGTGCTCGGTGAGCATCTTCGTGCCGTCCGCGCCGACCGGCGGCCCGCCCGGCAGCACGTCGGTCGACCGGGCGTCCGGCGAGGTCCGGGCGGCGGCGGCGTACGGCATCGTCAGCTTGTCCGGCGCGGGCGGAGCCGCCGTCGTACGCGACGTGGGAGCGACCTGCGGCCGCAGCCAGCCCAGGATCGCGTCCAGCGTCGGCCGACGCTCGGCGTCGGGGTGGAGGCAGTCGGCGAGGAGCTGGCGCAGCGGATCGGAGATGCCGGACAGGTGGTGCTCGCCTCGGCGGACCCGGTCCATGATGGCCATCGACGGCCCACGGCCGAAGGGCGGCTTGCCGGTCGCGGCGAAGGCGACGGTGGCCGCCCACGAGTGCACGTCGGAGGCAGTGGTGGCGTCCTCGCCGTGCAGGATCTCGGGGGCGAGGTAGCCCGGCGTCCCGAGCAGCCAGCCGGTGTGCGTCAGCTTCGGGTCGTCGGCGACCCGGGCCAGGCCGAAGTCGATCAGGATCGGCGTCCGGCCCTCCATCAGCACGTTGGAGGGCTTCACGTCGCGATGCAGCACGCCGACCGCGTGCACCGACGCGACGCCTTCGGCGAGGCAGGCGGCGAACCAGGTCAGGTCCTTGCCCTTGATCGACCCCTCCTCGTGCACGTAGTCGTGCAGCGAGAGACCCGGGACGTAGCGGGTCGCGACGTACGGGACCGGCGCCCACGGATCGGCGTCGACGATCTCGGCGACCCACTTGCTCCTGATCCGGCTCAGCGACCCGACCTCGCGCTCCAGGCGGCGTCTCGCCTCGTCGTCGCCGACGATGTGCGGCCGGAGCACCTTGAGTGCCACGCGCTGCCCGTCGCCGCGGCGCGCCAGGTGCACCACACCCATCCCGCCCTCGCCGATCTTGGTGAGCAGGGTGTAGCCGCCCACGGTCGGCGACGGCCTGACGGCCGGGACGGCGGGCGTGCCTCTCGCCGGCGTCCGCGGCGTGCTGGTCACGCTGTTCAGACTAATTGGCGGGTGGACCGGTTCCTTGGACGCGCTTGACGACAGCCTGCATCGCTGGCATTGTCATATCAATGAACATTGATATAACTGCCGAGCTCGCCGCCGCCACTCGCTCCGTGACCGGGACCGACCTGGTCGTGACCAGGCGGTACGCCGCCGCGCCGGACGAGGTCTGGTCCGCCCTGACCGATGCAGACCGCATCGAGCGCTGGTTCGCTCCTGTCAGTGGCGACCTGGATCTCGGCGGGCGCTACCAGTTCGAGGGGCACGCCGGCGGTGAGATCACCGCCTGCGACCCGCCGCGTTCCTTCGCCGCCACCTGGGAGTTCGGAGGGCACGTGAGCCGGATCATCGTCACGCTCGTCCCGGCCGACGACGGCACGCTGCTCGAGCTGACCCACCTGCTGCCGAGCCCTCCCGACCACTGGGCAGAGTTCGGCCCCGGCGCCGTGGGGATCGGCTGGGAGGCAATGATGATGGGACTGGACCTGCACCTGGCCGACCCCGCCGCCGACCGGCCCGCGCCCGATGAGCTGCCGCCCCTGGACGACTTCTACCGCGGCTCGGGCACCGCCTGGGGCGAGGCGGCCGTCGCCGACGGCGCCGACCCCGAGTGGGCTCGGGCGTCGGCCGGCCGGTGCGTGTCGGCGTACGTCGGCAGCTGATGCACGCCTTCGACGTCCTCGGAGACCCGGTCCGGCGCCGGATCCTCGAGCTGTTGGCTGATGGCGAGAGGTCGTCGGGCGAGGTCGTCGAGGTGATCTCCGAGGAGTTCGGGATCGGGCAGCCGGCCGTGTCCATGCAGCTCAAGGTGCTGCGCGAAAGCGGTTTCGCCACGGTCCGCGCCAACGGCCGGCGCCGCCTCTACGCCATCGACTCGGCACCGCTGGCCCAGGTCGACGCCTGGCTGTCGCCGTTCCGGCAGTTCTGGGAGCAGCGGCTCGACGCACTCGAGACCGAGCTGCGCCGTGGCCGTGGCTAGCCTCGGTCCATGCGCCTGACCCGCTGGAGCCACTCGTGTGTCGCCCTCGAGACGGAGGGACACAAGCTCGTCCTCGACCCCGGCGGGTGGAGCGAGCCGCGGGCCCTCGACGGCGCCCACGCCGTCATGGTCACCCACGAGCACGGCGACCATGTCGACATCGACCGGGTACGCGCCTCTGGCCTGCCGGTATGGGCGCCGCGCGGCTCCGACCTCGATGACCTCGCGTTCACCCCGCTCGAACCCGGCCAGTCGCTGAACATCGAGGGCTTCGCGGTGACCGCCGTCGGCGACCGGCATGCGGCGATCGTGCCGGGCCAGGACGTCTGCGCCAACCTCGGGTACGTCGTCACGGCGGACGGGGAGTCCGCCTACCACCCGGGCGACGCGCTTGCGGTCCCCGAAGGGCCCGTGACGACGCTGCTGGTGCCGATGCAGGCCTCGTGGCTGAAGACCGAGGAGGCGATCGGCTTCGTGCGTGCTGTCGGCCCGGAACGGGCTGTCGGGATCCACGACGGCCAGGTCAACGACCGGGCGCGAGACAGCATCAACCACTGGCTTTCCACCGAGGGCGGCGCCGACTACCACTGGCTCGCACCCGGCACCACGTTCGGCGAGGACGGTGGCGGACTCCCCCGCGTCAGCCAGCTCCGGCTCGTCGTCGAGGCCGAGGACTTCGACGCCGCCGTCGCCTTCTACCGCGACGCACTGGGGCTGCCGGTCGAGCTCGACCTGGCCGGCGATGGTGGCGAGCACGTGATGATCCTCGACGCGGGCCGCGCCACCCTCGAGCTGTCCAACCCCGCCCAGGTGGCGATGATCGACGAGGTCGAGGTCGGCCGCCGGGTGGCACCGCGGCTCCGAGTCGCGTTCGAGGTCGACGACGCCGAGCGGGTTACTTCCTCGCTGGTCAGGGCGGGCGCCCAGGTGGTGGCGCCGCCGACCCGGACGCCGTGGGACTCGCTCAACGCGCGGCTCGAGGCCCCGGCCGACCTGCAGATCACCCTGTTCGAGGAGCTGCACTGAGTTAGGTTAGCCTTACCTATATGGCCAACCTCTCCCGCCGCCGACTGCTCGGCGGCTCCCTTGCTGTCGCATCCGTGGCCGGCCTGATGGCTGCCTGCGGTGAGGATGATTCGAGCAGCCCCGCGGCGTCGGGCGACGTCGAGCCAGACAGCGGCCCGTGGACCTGGACCGACGACCTCGGCCAAGAGGTCACTCTCGACACGACACCGACCCGCATCGCGGCGTACGGCGACGCGGCAGCGGCGCTGATGAACTTCGGCATCACGCCGGTGGCGCTGTTCCACTACATGGCCCCGGACCAGGACTCCACGTTCGAGGACCTCGACCTCTCCGACGCGGAGATCGTCGGCACGGCGTACGGCGAGATCGGCCTCGAGGCACTGGCGGCGGCCCGGCCCGAATTGGTTGTCACCACGCTCTACGACGGCGACACCGCCGAGTCGATGTACGGCTTCAAGGATGAGGCGCAGCTCGCCAAGATCAAGGCGATCGCCCCGGTGGTCGGCGTGATGCAGACCGGCTCGGCGCTCGACGTGATCAAGACCAACGAGCAGCTCGTCGCCAGCCTGGGCGTCGACGTCGAGTCCGGTCCGGTAGCCGACGACCGGGCGGCGTTCGAGGAGGCGTCCGCTGCGCTGAGCGAGGCCGCGGGGAGCGGGCTCACCGTGCTGCCGGTCTACGGCGAAGACGCCAACTACTACGTGGCGAAGGCGCCCGACGACCCGGCGCTGCACTACTACTCCGAGCTCGGCCTGTCCTTCGTCCCAGTCGAGGGCGACGACTACTACTGGGAGGTGCTGAGCTGGGAGAACGCCGACAAGTACCAGCCCGACATCGTCCTCTACTCGGTCCGTGACTCCTTCACCCCGGAGCAGCTCATGGACCAGCCGGTCTTCGCTGGGCTCGAGGCCGCGCGGGCCGGCCAGCTGCACCCGTGGAAGTTCAAGTCGATGGACTACAAGGCCCAGACGAGCTACCTCGGGGAGCTGGCCGGCTGGCTGGCGAGCGACCAGAAGGTGACTACTTGACCTTGCCCTTGCCGTCCGGCGCGACGACGGTCACAGGCCCCTGCCCGTAGAAGCACCAGAGCCCGGCCTCAGCGGACGGGTAGGCGAGCGAGATGGAGCCGGGACCGCCCACGTCGAAGATGACCGGCCGCTCGAACAGCGGGGAGTCGGCCGGGATCTGCAGCACGTGGTCGTCGCCGTCGAAGTGTTCCCCGCTCGGCACCATCGTCGCCGGTCCCGGGCCGTTGTCGATTCCGCACGACTTCCCGGCCGCCGACGGGTAGGTCACGTACGTGCCGTCCACCTCGGGCTCGGGCACAAAGCCGCCTTCCGCGATCGGCACGAAGTGCACGGTGGCGTCGATGCCGTGGTCAGCCAGGGCGGCCTCGAGTCCGTCGGCGTCGTCGAGCTCGTGGATGACGATGTTGACCGACCCGTCCGGGTTGGCGTCGACGGCGAACGCCGGCGAGGCCGTGGGCCCGCCACCGGTCAGGCCGACCGCCACAACGGTGGCCGTGGCGACGGCCCCGGCGGCTGCGATCTTCAGGCGGCGACGAGGGAGCCGCCTGACGGTGGGCGCCGGAGCCGGGTGCTCGGCGACCTCGCGCCGAAGCTCGGCCAGCAAGGCGGTCTCGAAGGGATCGAGCTTGGTGGGGTTGTTCATGGGCGTACCTCCACAGGAAGGGCACGATCAGGGAGCTCGGGTGCTCCCATCTCGTGCAGGCGAGCGGTGACCCGAGCCCGGCTGCGGTACAGCCGAACCCGCGCGGTGGCCGGCTTCACCCCCAGCACTCGGGCCGCATCGGTGATCGAGAGCCCGTCGAGCGACACGAGCTCGAGTAGTGCACGTTCGTCCGGGGAGAGCTCCTCGATGGCCCGGTAGAGCCGGCGCGACTCGCGCTCGGCGTCGAGGCGCTCCTCGATCCGGGCCAGGGCGGAGCCGTCGACGAGACGGCGCCCCTCGATCCGGCGTACGGCGTGCAGCTCCCGAGACCGGCGCCGGGCCTCCGCGGCGATGGCGTTGCGGCCCACGCCGTACAGCCAGGCGACCACCGGTCCCCTGCTGCTGTCGTACGACGCGGCGCTGTCGACCGCGGCGAGGAAGACGTCGGCGGTCAGGTCCGCGGCCAGGTGCGGGTCGGAGACCCGGCGGGCCACGAACCGCTGCACCGCCTCCACGTGGTCGCGGTAGAACGACTCGAGCGCGTCTGGTTCGCGGGCGATCCGGTCGAGCGGCGCGTACTGTGCCGGATCTCTCGGGAGCGTTCACAACCCTTATTGGTGTCCCGGCGCCGGACCGTTACAGGTCAGACGATCTTGTGCATCCAGCCGAAGGTGTCCTCGGCCCGGCCGAACTGCACGTCGACCAGCGCCTGGCGGATCCGGAAGGTCAGGTCGGTCGACGCCGGCGCGGGTGCCGAGCCGCCCTCCCACTTGAGCTCGCCCACCGGAGTCACCACGGCCGCGGTGCCGCAGGCGAAGATCTCGGTGATCTCGCCGCTGGTCACGCCGTCGCGCCACTCGTCGATCGAGATCCTCCGCTCCTCGACCTGGTGGCCCATCTTCCCGGCCAGCTCGATGATCGAGCCGCGGGTGATGCCCTCGAGGATGGTGCCGAGCGCGGGGGTGACGATCCGGCCGTCCTTGAAGACGAAGTACATGTTCATGCCGCCGAGCTCCTCGACGTAGGTCCCCTCCTCGCCGTCGAGGAAGACCACCTGGTCACAGCCCTGCTCGATCGCCTCCTGCTGCGGCAGCAGCGAGCTGGCGTAGTTGCCGCCTGTCTTGGCGGCGCCCATGCCGCCGCGGCCGGCCCGGGTGTACTCCTCGGACAGCCAGAGGCTGACCGGCTTGATGCCGCCCTTGAAGTAGGACCCCGCCGGGCTGGCGATCACCATGAACGTCACGTGCTGGGCCGGCCGGACGCCGAGGAACGACTCGGAGGCGAACATGAACGGCCGGACGTAGAGGCTCTTCTCCCCTTCCGGGTCGGGCACCCACCGCTGGTCGACCTCGACCAGGGCCTCGACGGCCTGGACGAAGTCGTCGACGTCGAGCGGCGGCAGCGCGAGCCGGTGCGTGGAGCGCACCATCCGCGCGGCGTTCTCCTCCGGGCGGAACGCCCAGACCGAGCCGTCCTCGTGCCGATAGGCCTTCATGCCCTCGAAGATCTCCTGCGCGTAGTGCAGGACCGCCGTGGCCGGGTCGAGCGTGAGCGGGCCGTACGGCGTGATGCGAGCGTCGTGCCAGCCCTCGGCGGGTGTCCACTCGACGGTGAACATGTGGTCGGTGAAGTGAATGCCGAAGCCGGGGTTGGCCAGGATCTCGGCCAGCCTGGCCTCGTCGACAGGGCGCTCCGAGCGGGTGGTGCTGATCTCCATGGACATCAAAGTACGCTCTCAACGTATTCAGAATCTGTGGTCCGATGACCGAGCAGGAGCGCCGACGGCGGCGACGACCAGGACGGCGGCGCCGGCCAGGGCGGCGACGTGCAGGCCGTGCACGTAGGCGTCCGGGCGACGGCCAGCACCTGTGCGCCCTGGCCGAAGGCGCCGGCCAGTGAGCTCGCCGCTGGGCCGTGCAGCGCGTCGGCGGGCAGGTGGTCGCCGGCGAACGAGCGGTACGCCGCGGTGCCGATGCTGCCGAGCAGCGCGATGCCGAGCGCACCGCCGAGCTCGGTGCCGGCCTCGGAGACCGCGGAGCCGGACCCCGCTCTACTCGTGCTTTTCCGCGCCTGGACGAGCTCGGAGACGACGGTCATGGTGCCGACCAGGCCGCAGGCGAGGACGCCGGCGCCGACCAGGACCAGCAGCAGCGAGTCGGTGCCGGCCTGGGTGAGGACGCCGAAGCCCGGCCGCGGCGACCACCATCCCGCCGGCGGCGACGCGGGTGGCCCGAACCGGTGCGCGAGGCCGGACGCGAACGGCGCGGAGAAGCCGACACCGACGGTCGGGACCAGGCTCCACAGCGCGGCGCGCAGCGGGCTGTAGTCGAGCACCAGCTGGAGGTAGGCGGTCATGAAGACCGCGTTGCCGACCAGGGCGAAGGTGCTGATCGCGTTGGTGCCGACCGCGGTCGTGAAGACCCGGTTGCGGAGCAGGTCGGCGTCGATCATCGCGTGCGGGTGGCGTCAGCTGGCGGCGCAGGAACACCGCACCCAGGGCGAGCCCGACGGCGATGCAGGCGACCCAGCGGAGCTCGGTGCCGTGCGCGGCCCACTCCTTGATGCCGTAGATGGTCGGCAGGATCGCCGCCAGCGACAGCACCGAGCTGAGCACGTCGAACGGCGCGCCGCGGCGCCGCTCGCCCTTCGGGCAGCAGCACCGGGCCGACGACCACGAGCAGCGCCATCGCCGGGAGGTTCACGAGGAAGACCGAGCCCCACCAGAAGTGCGCGAGCAGCACACCGCTGAGCACCGGGCCGAGACCGACGCCGGCGGTCATCACGCCGGTCCAGATCGCCGATCGCCTGGCCGCGCTGACGTTCGTCGTGGAACAGGGTGCGGATCATCGACATGGTCGACGGCATCAGGGTGGCGCCGCCGATGCCGAGCAGCGCGCGGGCGGCGATCAGCTAGACCGGCCGACTGGGCGTACGCCGCCATGAGGGAGGTGGCGGAGAACGCGACGAGCGCCGATCAGCAGCAGCCGCCGGGCGCCGACCCGGTCGCGACGGCGCCCATGGTGACCAGCAGCCGGCCAGGACGAAGCCGTAGACGTCGAAGATCCAGAGCTGCTGGGTCGAGGTCGCGTGCAGGTCGCGGGCGATGTCCGGGACGGCGAAGTAGAGGATCGAGACGTCCATCGAGACGAGCAGCAGCGGCAGCGCGAGGACGGCCAGCGCGGTCCACTCGCGTCGTCCGGCCCGCTGTGGCGGCCGGGGCCTGGAGTCGTCGTGGTCATGGCCATCTCCTTTGCGTAGGAACATAAACTGTTTTGATACTACGCAGATGATGCACCAGAACTGTGTAGGATGTAAATGGTTTTTTGGAAGGAGCCTCCGTGACCGATCTCCCCCGCGCTGTCAGAGCCCTGTGGGGCCTCGACGACGCCGCCGGCCGACGCGGCCCGAAGCGCTCCTTGTCGGTGCCAGGCGATCGGTGCGGCCGCCGTCGAGATCGCGGACGCCGACGGACTGGCCGCCGTCTCCATGGCCTCGGTCGCCGAGCGGCTCGGCACCACGGCGATGTCCCTCTACCGCTACGTCGACTCCCGCCAGGAGCTCGAGGTGGTGATGGTGGACATCGCGCATCGGTCCGCCCACGGAGCTGAACCTGCGCCGCTCGTGGCGGCGCGAGCTCGAGGACTGGGCCCGCGCCGACGCCCGGCACCTGGCTGCGCACCCGTGGGTCGCTCGACGTCCGGCCCGGGATCACCCCAGGTGACGCCCGAACCTGCTCGCGTGGACCGACACCGGGATGCAGATCATGCTCCGGTCGGGGCTGACCGAGCAGCCGGCCGCGTCGGCACTGCTGCTGGTGGACGGGTACGCCCGGCAGCACGTGCTGATGGCCCTGCAGTTCGCCGACGCCGAGGCCAGCGCCGGCTGGGCCGACCAGCTTCGTGCAGCTGGTGGACCCCGGCGGCGATGCCGGGCCTGAGCCAGGTGCTGGCGGCCGGGGCGTTCGACAACGGAGAGCCCGCCGGGACTGGGAGCTTTCCGGGGGACGAGTTCGAGTTCGGGCTGGCGCTGGTGCTCGACGGGATCGAGGCGCTGGCGGCCCGCTGACCTGGTGTACTCGTGCGGCGATCGCGTCGCCGACCTCGGCGGTACGACGCGCGGCGCCCGCGGTGCGGTCCGAGAGGTCGGCGACCGCCGCCCGCTCGACGTCGGCCGCGGCGTCGGCGTACCCGAGGTGGTCGAGCAGCAGCGACGCGGACAGGATCGCCGCGGTCGGGTCGGCCTTCTGCTGGCCGGCGATGTCGGGGGCCGAGCCGTGCACGGGCTCGAACATGCTCGGGGTGGTGCGGTCCGGGTTGATGTTGCCCGAGGCCGCGAGGCCGATGCCGCCGGTGATGGCAGCGGCGAGGTCGGTGATGATGTCGCCGAAGAGGTTGTCGGTGACGATCACGTCGAACCGCGACGGATCGGTGGTCAGGAAGATCATCGCCGCGTCCACGTGGATGTAGTCCACGGTCACGTCCGGGAACTCGGGTGCGACGGCCTGGACCAGCCGCCACCAGAGCGAGCCGGCGTTGACGAGCACATTGGTCTTGTGGACCAGGGTGAGCTTCTTGCGGGGCCGGCGCTGGGCCCGGGCGAAGGCGTCGCGCACGACCCGCTCCACGCCGTACGCCGTGTTGACGGAGACCTCGGTCGCGATCTCTTGCGGAGTGCCGACCCGGAGAGCGCCCCCGTTGCCGGTGTAGGGGCCCTCGGTGCCCTCGCGCACCACCACGAAGTCGACCTCACCAGGATTCGACAGCGGCGAGGTGACGCCGGGGAAGATCCGGGACGGGCGCAGGTTCACGTAGTGGTCGAGCTCGAAGCGCAGCCGCAGCAGCAGTCCGCGCTCGAGAAGGCCGGGCGGCAGGTTCGGGTCGTTCGGCTTGCCGCCGACCGCGCCGAGCAGGATGGCGTCGTGCTCCCGGATCTCGGCGAGCACGGAGTCGGGCAACACCTCACCGGTGGCGAGGTAGCGCTCCGCGCCCAGGACGTAGCTGGTCTGCTCGAGCTTGAGCTCGGCCGGCGCCGCCACCTCGAGCACCTTCAGCGCCTCGGCGGTCACCTCGGGACCGATGCCGTCGCCGGGGATGACCGCGAGCCGGAGGGACGTCATGGGCGCAGACGTTAGTTGTCGTCGGGACGCTCGCCACCATGGTCCCGCAGGTCGAGCGACGCCTGGACTGCGGCGTTGGTGTTCTCGGCGCTGCGCGGGTTCTCGGGATGGTGGCTGGCCGGCCCCCAGTCGGGGTACATGTCGTACATCGGGTCCTTCTCCTCGTGAGTGATGAGTCTGGTCTCGGGTCTGGCCGAGGACGCCCCGGCGACGGGGACGTACCGACTCGTGGATCACACGAGGGAGGAGCCATGCTGCTAGCGGATCACGCTGGCTGAGCTTTGGTGTCCGCGTCGCGGGGCGTCTCGACCTGAAGCTGGTTGAGAAGCCACGCACCACCGAACTCCGCGGCGAGGTGGCCTCTCGTCAGGCCTCGCCGCGGCGCTCGATGAGTACGAACACACTCCGCATGGTGTTTCGATGGTAGGACGTCCCCGCATCGCATGGCAGCGGATATCGCAGGCTGTTCGCCATGCGAGACGGCCGTACCGAGATGAAAGACTCGACACGTGAGCCACCCGCCTTCCCTCCCCGAGATCGTCAACCGCGCGTTCGACGTCTCCCGACGGGCCGGCTACGTCTCCTTCTGCCGCAACGAGACCGGCCGGCTGCTCGCGATGCTGGCCGCGACCCGCGACGGGACCATGGCCGAGTTCGGCACCGGCTGCGGCGTCGGTACGGCGTGGCTGCGGTCCGGCGTACGCGGCGAGAAGGCGCGGATCGTCACCGCCGAGCTGGACCCCAAGCTGGCCGAGGCGGCCGCCGAGATCTTCAGGGACGACGACCAGGTCGAGGTGCTCGCGGCCGACTGGTCGACGCTCCTCGACCGGGGCCCCTACTCACTGCTGTTCCTCGACTCCGAGGAGCCGACCGAGGTTTCGGTCGACGCGATCGCCGACCTGGTCGAGGACGGCGGCATCGTCGTGCTCGACGACTTCACGCCGTGCGAGCTCTGGCCCCCGATCACCCAGGGCCGCGTCGACACCCTGCGCGAGCACTGGCTCACCGACGACCGCTTCACCGCCGTCGAGGTCATGGTCGCCCCCGACGCCTCCACCATCATCGCCACCAAACGCTGACCTAACTGCCGAGTCGCGGCAGGTCGACGATCCAGGTGGGGAGCATGAGCTGGGTGAGGGGGCCGATGGCGAGGGCATAGAGGACGGTGCCGACGCCGGCGGAGCCGCCGAGGAGCAGGCCGATGACGACGACGGTGATCTCGAGCAGGGTGCGGACCAGGCGCAGCGAGAGGCCGGTACGCCGGGCGAGGCCGGTCATCAGGCCGTCGCGGGGGCCGCGGCCGAGCTGGGCGCCGATGTACATCGCCGTCGCGAGCCCGCAGACCACGACCCCGCCGACCATGAGCACGCCGCGCAGCCACAGCGCGCCCGGCTGGTCGAGGACGGCCAGGAAGGCGTCGGCGGAAACGCCGATGACGATCGCGTTGGAGATGGTGCCGATGCCGGGCACCTCGCGCAGCGGGATCCAGAAGACCATCACCAGGAGGCTCACGATCACGAGCGCTTCGCCGAGCGTGACCGGCAGGTGCCTGGCCAGTCCGGAATGCAGCACGTCCCACGGTGCGTTGCCCAGGTGACCGCGGACCATGAGCGCGATCGAGAAGCCGTAGAGCACCAGCCCGACGTACAGCTGCGGCAGCCGCCGCCCGAGCCGCCCGGCCCGCAGCTGGGCGATCGGGCCGAGGTCGGTGAGGACCCGCGGTGAGCGGAGCGGCAGGGCGGTGGAGGTCACCAGGCCATCCTGCCCAGAAGTGGCCTTTCGATAAATAGCCAATCATGCGAGAGTGGCCTGCATGGACCGCTCCATCACCGCCCGGCGGGTGGCCACCCTGGTCGGCGGGTTCGACCGACGTCCGGCCTACGCCGGTCTCGCGGACGCACTGGTGCTGCTGATCGGCGACGGCCGGATCCCCGCGGAAACCCGGCTGCCCAGCGAGCGCGAGCTGACCGAGGCGCTGGGCGTCTCGCGCACCACGGTGACGCGCGCCTACGCGTCGGTCCGCGACGACGGGTACGCCGAGGCGCGGCGGGGCTCGGGCACCTTCACCCAGGTGCCGGGCGGGCCGACGCGCGCCCATGACCGGGCGCTGCTCCCCCGCCAGAGCGACCGGTCCGCGATCGACCTCAACTGCGCCGCCCCGTTCGCGCCGCCGGAGATCGCGACGGCGTACGCCGAGGCGGCGACCCGGCTCCCGGCCTACCTCGGTGGGCACGGCTACTTCCCGGCCGGGCTCCCCGAGCTGCAGTCCGCGATCGCCGCGCTGTACGACGCCCGCGGCCTGCCGACCGACCCCGCCCAGGTCATGGTGACCCCTGGCGCGCTCGCGGGCGTCTCGATCGTGACCCAGGCACTGGCCGGACGTGGCGACCGGGTGCTGGTGGACACCCCCGGCTACCCCAACGCCGCAGAGCGGATCCGCAACGCCGGCGCCCGGCTGGCGACGACCGAGGTGGACCCGGACGGCTGGGACCTCGACGCGACCGCGGCCCGGCTGCGCCAGGTTGCGCCGCGGCTGGCCTACCTGATCCCCGACTTCCACAACCCGACCGGGCTGCTGATGAGCGACGACGAACGGGAGCGGTACGCCGCCGAGCTGCGCCGCGGGCACGTGACGCCCATCGTCGACGAGTCCCACGTGATGCTGGCCATGGAGGGGCAGTCGATGCCGCGTCCGTTCGCGGCGTACGCCCCCGACACGATCACGGTCGGCAGCGCGAGCAAGGCCTTCTGGGGCGGGCTGCGGGTCGGCTGGGTGCGCGCGCCGCTCGACCTGATGGAGCAGCTGACGAAGTCGCGGGTCACCCTCGATCTCGGTGTCCCGGTGATGGAGCAGCTGGCGACGGTGCGGCTGCTCGAAGACCCTGGCCCGATGCTCGAGCGGCATCGGGCCCGGCTGCGTGAGCAGCGCGACGGCCTCGTTGCGGCGGTCCGCGCCGCGCTCCCCGACTGGACGTTCCGCGTGCCGACCGGCGGCCTGTCGTTGTGGTGCGAGCTGCCCGGCCCGGGCCGCGGCCTGGGCACCGCGCTGGCCGACGAGGCCGAGCGGCACGGCGTGATCATCGCGCCGGGCCCGGTGTTCGCGCCGGACGGCGGCCTCGACCGGTTCGTGCGCATCCCCTGGACGCGCCGGATCGACGAGCTGGAGCTGGCGGTGGCCGGCATCGCCCAGGCATGGGCGATCGTCGATGCCCGGCAGTCGACCGCGAGCCGGTCGAGCGGCCGCGTGATGGTCGCGTGACCGGGTGACCTACGCGGCGTCGATGATGTCGACGACGAAGTAGAGCGTCGCGCCTCCGGGGATCGGTCCCGAGCCGCCCTCGCCGTAGCCGAGATCCGGCGGGATCGACATCACGACCCGGGTGCCGACAGGCAGGCCGACCAGGCCCTGGTCCCACCCGGGGATGAGCGAACCGACGCCGATCGGAGACTGGAAGGGCTCGCCGCTGTAGCTCTCGTCGAACGGCTCGTCCGCGTCGGCCACCTGTCCGAAGTAGTCGGCGGTGATGGTCTGGCCCTGCTCCACCGGAGCGCCGGTGCCCGTCAAGACCTCGGCGACCTGCAGCTCCGCGCTGGGCTCCCCCACCACCTCGGAGAAGTCGAGTCCCGTCACGTCGTTGTTCTCGTCGGTGATGACCTTCGGCGCCCAGTCGGGGAGCGCGGCGGGCTCGTCCGCAGCCGCGGTCGGCGCCGGGTCCTTCGCGGTGCTCTCGTCGCTGTCACCGTCGTCACTGCAGCCGGCGAGCACGAGGCCAACAATGGCGACCGCGGCGACCGCCATCAGTCGTCGGGGCCAGCGGGCGGTGGTGGGAGTGCGCATCGCTCAGACCAGGTCGGCGGCCCGCACCTGGACCGCGTCGATGGCGCTCTCGATCTCGAGCAGCGTGTCGGCGGGGATCGCCGAGTCGACCGAGAGTGCGACCAGCGCCCGACCGCCCTTGGCGTCGCGGGCGACCTGCATCCCGGCGATGTTGACCCCGGCGGCACCGAGGATGCCGCCGACCGTACCGACCATGCCGGGCCGGTCCTCGTAGCTGAAGAACGCGAGGTGCTCGGTCGGCTCGATGTCGACGTCGAAGCCGTTGACCTCGACCAGCCGCTCCCGCTGGTGGATGCCGATCAGGGTGCCGCTCACCGAGACCTGGTCGCCGTCGGCGAGGGTGCCGCGGATCGTGATCAGGTTGCGGTGGTCGGGGCTCTCCGGATCGGTGACGAGGCGTACGGCGGTGCCACGCTCGGCCGCGAGCAGAGGAGCGTTGACGTAGGAGACCTGGTCCTCGACCACGTCGGTGAAGATGCCCTTGAGCGCCGCGAGCTCGAGCACCTTGACGTCGAAGTCGGTGATCTCGCCGCGCACCTCGACGTCGACCTGCTGCGCCACCTCGCCGGCCAGCGCGGTGAAGATCCGGCCGAGCTTCTCGGTGAGCGGGATGCCTGGGCGCACCTCTTCGGCGATGACGCCGCCCTGGACGTTGACGGCGTCGGGGACGAGCTCGCCCGACAGCGCGAGCCGCACCGACCGTGCGACCGCCAGGCCAGCCTTCTCCTGCGCCTCGTCGGTGGAGGCCCCGAGGTGCGGGGTCGCGACGACGTTGTCGAGCTCGAACAGCGGGCTGTCGGTGCACGGCTCCTTGGCGAACACGTCGAGCCCGGCCGCAGCGATCCGGCCCTCCTTCAGCGCGGAGTAGAGCGCGTCCTCGTCGACGATCCCGCCGCGGGCGGCGTTCACCAGGACCAGGTGGGGACGCACCTTGTGCAGCTCCGCGTCGCCGATCAGACCGAGGGTCTCCGGTGTCCTGGGGAGGTGCACCGACATGAAGTCGGAGTCGGCGAGCAGGGTGTCGAGGTCGACCAGGCGGACGCCCATCTGCGCGGCCCGGCCGGCCTGGACGTAGGGGTCGTAGGCGATGACCTCCATGCCGAACGCCGCCAGCCGGTGCGCAACGAGCACACCGATCCTCCCGAGGCCGACGATGCCGACGGTCTTCTCGAACAGCTCGATGCCGGTGTACTTCGACCGCTTCCACTCACCGTGCCGGAGCGCGGCGTGCGCCGGACTGACGTTGCGGGCGGCCGCGAGCATCAGCGCGACGGCGAGCTCGGCGGCCGAGACGATGTTGGACGTCGGGGCGTTGACGACCATCACGCCGGACTGGGTCGCGGTGCGCACGTCGACGTTGTCGAGCCCCACACCAGCACGCGCCACGACCTTGAGGCGCGGTGCAGCGGCCAGCGCCTCGGCGTCGACGGCGGTGGCGCTTCGGACCAACAGCGCGGCGGCGTCCGGCAGCGCGGCGAGCAGCTCGGCGCGGTCGGCACCGTTGCAGTGCCGGATCTCGAAGTCCGGCCCGAGCTCCTCGATGGTCGCCGGGCTCAGCTCCTCGGCGATCAGGACGACCGGCTTGCCAAGGTCTGTCGGAGCGGCATCCGGAGCGTCAGTCACAGCGGTCCTCGCTAATCGGTGATCAGAGGCGCACGACGCTGTGCGACGGCATACAGTACCCCGCGGGGGACGGCTAAATGACGTGCGTCTGGCGAGTGGTCCGACCTAACCTCGGCTCCGTGCAGTGAACCGGTGACCGCCCTGTCCGCCCCTCGTTCGGGAAGTCCCGAGGAGTCACCGTGCCTGCCCCCGCTCCCTCAATGCTCACCTTCTCCGCCGTCGGCCTGACCTGGCCCGACGGCACCGTCGCGTTCGACGGGCTCGACCTGCTGGTCACCCCCGGACGGGCCGGCCTGGTCGGCGCCAACGGCTCCGGCAAGTCCACGCTGCTCAGGCTCGCGGCCGGTGTGCTGCGGCCAACGGCCGGCTCGGTGACGGTGGCCGGCGAGGTGGGCTACCTGCCGCAGGACCTCGTCCTCGACCGGTCGCGCCGCGTTGACGACGTGCTCGGGATCGGTACGGCGCTGCGGGCGCTACGAGCTCTCGACGCCGGCTCCGGTGACCCACAAGACCTCGAGGCGGTCGGTGACCAGTGGGACGTCGAGGAGCGAGCGGTCGCCGAGCTCGAACGCCTCGGCCTGCCCGCCTCGGTCCTGGACCGCCGCCTCGGCGAGCTGTCCGGCGGCGAGGCGGTCCGGCTCGGGCTGGCCCGCCTGCTGCTCCGCCGGCCCGACGTCCTGCTCCTCGACGAGCCGACCAACAACCTCGACGCCGCAGCGCGGTCGCGGCTCTATGACGTGCTCGGCTCCTGGCCGCGCACCCTGCTCGTGGTCAGCCACGACCGCGAACTCCTCGAGCGGGTGGAGCGGATCGGCGAGCTGCGCGACGGGGTGGTGCGCTGGTACGGCGGCGGCTTCTCGTCGTACGCCGAGCAGGTGGCGGCCGAGCAGACCGCCGCCGAGCAGGCGGTGGTCGCGGCCCGCTCCGACGTGCGCCGGCAGCGGGCCGACCGCGTCGAGGCCGAGCGGGTCGTCGCCCAGCGCAAGCGGCAGGGCGCTCGCAACGCGGTCCGCACCAACATGGGCAAGGCAGCCAGGGACTTCTACAAGAACCGGTCCGAGAAGTCGGCGGCGTCCTACCGCAAGGTGCACGACGAGCGGCTCGACGCCGCGCAGGACCGCCTCGACGACGCGGAGGGGCGGCTGCGCGAGGACCGCACCATCCGCGTCGACCTGCCGGCCACCGAGGTGCCCCGCGGCCGAGTCGTGCTGACCACCGACTCGCTGGTGATCCGCACCGGCGCCCCCATCGAGCTCGACCTCCGTGGCCCGGACCGGGTCGCCGTGGTGGGCCCGAACGGCGCCGGGAAGACCACGCTGCTCGACACCATCGCCGGCGACCTACCGCCGCGCTCGGGCTCGGTCCGCACCCACGTCCCGACCGCGCTGCTCCCCCAGCGGCTCGACGTCCTGGACCCCGACCTTTCAGTCGTTGACAACGTGGTCCAACACGCGCCCGGCGTCGACCTGAACCGGATTCGCGCCCAGCTGGCCCGCTTCCTGTTCCGCGGCGCCACCGCCGAGCAGCCGGTTGCCACGCTGTCCGGCGGCGAGCGGTTCCGGGCCACCCTGGCGGCGCTGCTGCTCGCCGACCCCGCGCCGCAGCTGCTGCTCCTCGACGAGCCGACCAACAACCTCGACCTGGCGTCGTACGACGCGCTGGTGTCGGCGCTCACGGCGTACCGGGGCGCCCTGATGGTGATCAGCCACGACGAGGTGTTCCTCGACGAGATCGGGGTGGACCGGAGGCTGGAGGTCAGTCCTCCGCGATGACCGAGAAGATGTTGCCGGCCGGATCGGTGAACCAGGCGATCAGCGGACCGCCGCCCCGGAAGACGCCCTTCTCGTCGGTCTCGGCGGGTGTTCCCTCGTAGCGCTCGAAGACGACGCCCTGGGCGGTGAGCTCGTCGACGGCGGCCTCGACGTCGGGAACCGGGAAGTTGAGCACCGTGTAGGTCGCCGGCACGTGGTCGGGCTTCGGGTACACGATCGTGGGCCTGCCACCCCCGAGCTGCAGCCGCAGGATGTCGTTCTCCTCGGTCACCTCGATGCCGAGCACGTCGGCGTAGAACGCGCGAGCGGCGTCGGTGTCGGGGACAGCGAAGCCGTGGTATGCCTTGCTGGGATCGGTCATGTCAGTTCCGACCGGCCCCGCGGCCAGGACTCATCGCCGTGCGGGCAGGACTCATCGCCGTGCGGGCAGGAAGGGCCAGGGCTAGGTGAACAGGTCCTGGCCGACGTACTCGCCCTCGCCGATGCCGGGGGGTACGGCGAAGAGGGCCGAACCGTTGACCCGGAGGTACTCCATCAGCGCGTCGTTGGCGGCCATCTTGGTCTGCATCGGGATGAAGTGGGTGTCCGGGTTGCGCACGAATGCCAGGAAGAACAGGCCGGCGTCGAGGCCGCCGAGCTGGTTGCTGCCGTCGACGAAGTTGTAGCCGCGGCGCAGCATCCGGGCGCCGTCGTTGAAGTCGGGGTGCACCATCCGGACGTGGGCGTCCACGGCCACCACCGGCAGGTCGTTGCTGCCCGGCATGTCGAAGTCGGGCTGGTCGAACTCCTCCCCGCCCGACAGCGGCGCGCCGGTGTTCTTGGTGCGCCCGATGAAGTCCTCCTGGTCACCCAGCGGCTGCCGGTCCCAGACCTCGATCGTCATGTTGAACCGGCGTGCGATCAGGTAGGAGCCGCCGGCCAGCCAGGTCGCCTTCGGATCGTCACCTGCGGCGACCCAGACGTGCTCGTCGAGGTCCTTGGTCTCCTCGGCCTTGACGTTCATGGTGCCGTCCTTGAAGCCGAACAGGTTCCGCGGCGTGGACTGGCTGGTCGAGGTGGTCGATGTCCGCCCGAAGCCGAGCTGCGACCAGCGCACGGCGACGGTTCCGAAGCCGAGCCGCGCCAGGTTGCGGATCGCGTGCACCGCGACCTGCGGGTCGTCGGAGCAGGCCTGGATGCAGACGTCGCCGTACGAGCGCGTCGGGTCCAGTGCGTCCGCCGGGAAGTGCGGCAGCGTGCGCAGCGCCTCCGGTTGCCGGTCGGCCAGGCCGAAGCGGTCCTTCCCGTCGGCGTCCCGGAACAGCGACGGCCCGAATCCGAACGTGATCGTGAGCCCCCCGGGCGGGAGGCCGATCGCCTCGCCGGTGTCGTCGGGGGGGTAGAGGGCGGGGCCCTCGACCGGACCGACGGGGCCGGCCGGCTTGCCGGCCGTCATCCGCTCTGCCGCCTCGGTCCACTGCTTCAGCAGGTCGATGAGCCGGTCCCGGTCATTGGTGGTCACGTCGAACGCCGCGAAGTGCAGCCGGTCCTGGGCCGGCGTCACGATGCCGGCCTGGTGCTCACCGTGGAACGGGTACGTCGCGGGCCGGCTGCTGGCCGGCTGCCCCGTCGCGCCCTCGCTCGACCTGCCGACCGCGAAGGCGCCGACCACCCCGGCCGCGGCCGCGCCACCGCCGATGAGGCCACGCCGGGAGATCCCCCGGCGCTTGGCGTCGTCGTGCATGGTCATGACTCCATCATCCGCACGGCGCTTACGAAAGCACAGCCGCGGTCAGCCTGGAGAGAGGCTCGGAGAGCGCGTTGACAGCGTCCGACAGGGCCTTGATCTCGTCCGGCGTCAGCTCGTCGTAGTACTTGAAGCCGTCGTCGACACGGTGCGAGTCGAGCAGGGTCTGGAGCTCGGCGAAGCGGGCGTCGAGCTCCTCGGCGAGGTCAGGGTCCTTCTGCTCCACGATGGGACGGACGCCGTCGTAGGCGACCTTGGCGCCGTCGACGTTGGCCTGGAAGTCCCACAGGTCGGTGCGCGACCAGTACTCCTCCTCGCCGGTGACCTTCCCCGTCGCGACCTCCTCCAGCAGGCCGCGCGAGCCGTTGGCGATCTGGTCGATGGTGTAGGTCAGCTCCTGCACCCGCGTGTTGAGCTCGTTCGTCTTGGCCAGCAGGTCGTCGGCGTAGACCGCCCGCTCCTCGTCGGTGAGGGGCGTGTAGTCAACCGCCCGTGCCGGCCAGAGGTCCTTCTCGATCCGGTGCCAGCCGGTGAACTCCGCGCCGGGCTCGAGGTCGGCCTCGCGGGCGTCCATCTGGGGGTCGAGGTCGCCGAAGGACTCGGCCACCGTCTCGACCCGCTCCCAATGCACCCGCGCGTCGGCGTACAGCGCCCTGGCCGCGTCGTCGTCACCGGACTTGTAGAGGGCCACGAACTCCGTGGTCTTCTCGACCAGCTGCGCGGTCTGGTCCTCGACGTACGCCGCGTAGTTGGCCGTGGCCTGGTCGACCAGCGCCTGGTCGTCCGCGTCGATGACCGGCTCCTCGTCGGACTCCGTGACGGTGAAGTCGGCGCGGATGCCCTCGCCCTTCATGCCTGGCTTGCACGCGGTGACGTACTGGCCGGCGGGGGCCCGCACGGTGAGCTCGCGGTTGAGGTTCGGCCCGATGTTCTCGACCTCGGCGACGATGCGCAGACCGTCCTCACCCAAGAGGTAGAACTCGGTGACCTGCGAGCCGGTGTTGCTCACGTCGAAGGTCAGCGTGCCGGCGGGCGCCTCGGCGGCGGACACGTCACAGGCGTCGTCGGAGGACTCCACGGTCATGGAGCGGGCGTCGCTGCCTTCATCTCCGTCGCCGTCCCCGTCGGTGCTCTCGGTTCCGCAGGCCACCAGCGCCGGCGCACTGAGCAGCAGGCTGGCGATGATCAGAGGGGTACGCATGGTCGTGCTTCCTTCGGTCGGTGAGATGTAGGCGGGGCGAGTACTCAGTGCGATACCGCGGCGGGAGCCGGCGGTTGGGCTGCGGCCGCGCGACGACGCACGGATCGGAAGAAGAGGAGACCGACGACGACGACGTACGTCGCCCACACGCCCACCTCGAGCTTGGTGCTGGCCGGCGAGAAGTTGAAGATGCCCTTGAGCAGGGTGCCGTACCAGGAGTTGGGGTCCACGGTCTCCGAGACGTCGAACGCGAGGTTGTTGAGGCCGGGCAGGAAATCGGCCTCCTGGAGGTCGTGGACCCCGTAGGCGAGAACGCCCGCGGCCACCAGGATCAGGAACGTGCCGGTCCAGGTGAAGAACCGCGTGAGGTTGATGGTGACCGCGCCGCGGTAGATGAGGTAGCCGATCACGACGGCGGTGAGGATCCCCGCGAGGCCGGCGAGCAACGGGCCCGTTGTCTGCTCGGCGCTGGGGGCGATGTCGCGCCCGATCGCGGCCCGCGTGCTGGTCCACAGGATCAGGGCGGTCTCGAGCCCCTCGCGCCCCACTGCAAGGAACGCGATCAGCACCAGCGACCAGCGGTGACCGTCGGCGGCCTGGTCGATGCTGCCGCGCAGCTGGGTGCCGATGGTCCGGGCAGCGCGGGCCATCCAGAAGATCATCCAGGTCACGAAGCAGACAGCGACGATCGAGAGCAGTCCCCCGATGAGCTCCTGGGTCTTGAACGTGAACTGGCGCGACTGCAGGCCAAGACCCAGGGTGATCGCCACGCTGAGGCCGACTGCGAGCGCCACGCCCAACCAGATCCGGGGCACCAGGTATCGCCGGTCGGTCTTCACGAGGTAGGCGACGAGGATGCTGACGACCAGCGCTGCCTCGAGCCCCTCACGCAGACCGATGAGGTAGTTGGCCAACACAGCCGGTCACTGTACGCCCACCAACTTAGGCATGGCTAACCTAGGTGAGGTAACCCTCAGATGGCGCCTCGAACGCTCAGACGGACTCGTCCGCGCTGGAGGTGCGCTTGCGCGGCTTGGCCGCCGCGATCTTGGCGATGAGCGGGTCGACCTTGTCCGGCCCACCGGCGATCTCGATGACCGTCTTCGCGGCCTCGACCTGCAGGTGCGAGACGACGATGGTCCTGGTCATCGGTCCTCTCCTTCCGTGGGCTCCTCGATCAAATTGTCCTCCACGATCTCCGCTTCGTCCAAGTGTTCTGGCGGGACAACGAGGCGCGCCGACGGGCGTCGCGCTTGACCTTGGTCGCGCCCACAGTGGCCCGGTAACCGATAGCAGATCCGAGCGCGGCACCGGCGAACGCCAGCAGCGCCGTCAGCACCTCCATCGACATCACCCTCCCGAGAGATGGGCCGAACGCTACCCGCGGTCCCGGGACCTTCAGGAGGACACTCCACAGGGGTCATCCCCGAGATCTCCTCAGGGTCCGACAAGGGGTCGGTGGGGCCCGCTCCCCGATGTGGCCGACCCCGGTTGCCGCGAACGTTGACCACATGATCGACGTGACCGCACTCACCAGGACGTACGGCGGCCTCCGGGCCGTGGACGGCGTCACCTTCACCGCCCAGCCGGGCCGTGTGACCGGATTCCTCGGTCCGAACGGCGCCGGCAAGTCGACGACCATGCGCGTCATGGTCGGACTGACCCCGGCGACCTCCGGGTCCGCCACCGTCCTCGGCCGGAAGTACTCCGACCTCCCCAACCCCGGCCGCGAGGTCGGCGTCCTCCTGGACGCCTCCGCGCAGCATGCCGGCCGCACCGGCAGGGAGACCCTCAAGATCGCCGCCCGCACCATGGGCCTGCCCACGCGCCGGGTCGACGAGCTGCTCGACCTGGTCTCGCTGACCGGCACCGAGTCGGAGCGTCGGGTCAAGAACTACTCGCTCGGCATGCGCCAGCGGCTCGGCATCGCCACCGCCCTGCTCGGCGACCCCGAGGTGCTGATCCTGGACGAGCCGGCCAACGGCCTCGACCCGGCCGGCATCCGCTGGATGCGCGACCTGCTCCGCGGCTTCGCGAACAAGGGCGGCACCGTGCTGCTCTCCTCGCACCTGCTGCACGAGATCGAGGTCATCGCCGACGACCTGGTCGTCATCGGCCAGGGCCGGATCGTGGCGCAGGGCACCAAGGCCGACCTGCTCGAGTCCGCCGGGACGCTGGTCCGCACCAGCAACGTCGTCGAGCTGGCCCGAGCCCTCGAGCTGGACGGCATCCACACCGTGCCGGCCGGCCGGGACGGGTTGCGCGTCGAGGCCGAGGCCGACCAGATCGGCAAGGTCGCGCTGGCCGCCGGCATACCCCTCACCGAGCTGCGCGCCGCCGACGGCGCCGGCCTCGAGGAGATGTTCCTCGAGCTCACCGCAGACACTTCCCGAGAAGGAGCAGCAGCATGACCGCCACCACCGTGGAACCACTCGACCGCGCTCCGGCGCAGGTGGCTCCCCGCACCGCACCCGCGCCGATCCCGTTCCACCGGCTGATGTCGGTCGAGCTCGCCAAGATGTTCGACACCCGTGCCGGGTTCTGGCTGATCATGTCGATGGCGGGCACCGCCTTCATCGCGACCGCGTCGGTGATCCTCTTCGCGCCCGACAGCGCGATGACCTACGACAACTTCGGCGCCGCCATCGGCGTGCCCATGACCCTCCTGCTGCCGGTGATGGCGATCCTGTCAGTCACCAGCGAGTACAGCCAGCGCAGCGGGCTCACGACGTTCACCCTCGTCCCGCACCGCAGCCGGGTGATCTGGGCGAAGATGGTGGTCTCGATGTCGCTCGGCGCCGTCTCGATCGGGGTCGCGCTGGCCATCGGCGCCCTCGGCAACATCGTGGGCTCCACCATCGCCGGGGTCGACACGGTGTGGGACATCTCCGGCAACCAGATCGTGTTGCTGGTGCTCGCCAACGTGCTGAACCTGCTGATCGGCTTCATGCTCGGCGTGCTGATCCGCAACTCCCCCGGCGCGATCGTCGCGTTCGTCGTCTACTCGTTCGTGCTCCCGACCCTCTCGATGGTGCTGGGCAACTTCCAGCAGTGGTGGGAGGACATCCGCCCCTGGCTGGACTTCAACTGGGCGCAGGGCGAGCTGTACGACGGCAGCCTGAGCTCCGAGCAGTGGGCGCAGCTCGGGACCTCCGGCCTGATCTGGCTGGTCGTCCCCCTGGCCGTCGGCCTGGTGATGGTGATGCGGTCGGAGGTGAAGTAGCACCTTCGCGGCCACCAGGCGGCACGACGAGGACCCCCGGCGTCTGAGCGCGCGGGCCGAGCTTGCTCGGACCGCGATCAGCGAGGACTTTGAGAGCGGCTCGGCTCACCCCGGCGCGTTAGCGCCGGGGTGAGCGACCGACCGAACTCTGCCGGGGGTCCTCGCACGTCTCTGAGGGCTGCGTCACATCCGACCGACGTCCGACCATGGGCGGACGCGGTGGCCAGGGTTCCTTGGCTACCGTCGAGACGTGCTCCCCCTCCGCCGTCTCGCCCTGCCCGTCGTGGCCGTGCCCGTCCTGCTCGCCGCCTCGGTGGCCGTGGCCGGGCCCGCCTCCGCGGACGTGACCGGGTCGACCGCGACCCAGGACGTCGTCCTGTTCGACCACTGCCAGCAGCACCCGATCTCCTACGACCTGGCCGTGAGCCCGGGCACCCTCCTGTGGCGGCTGGAGATCCAGGTCGCCGATCCCAACGGCATGGTCTCGGAGGGCACCGTCGTCAACTCGGCCACCAACCCGACCACCAAGGGGACCGTCCAGGTCGCCTTCTGCGGGTCCGAGCCCGCCGGCACCTACACGGTCCGCGCCACCGGCTTCTACCAGATCATTCCCGCGGTCCAGCTCCCGTTCGCCCTGCCCGAGACCTCGTTCCAGGTCCGCCCGGCGGCCACCCGCACCGCGCTCGCTGACAAGCGGCTGGCCCGCGGTCGCTACCAGCTCACCACGCGGGTCCGCGAGGAGAGCGAGAACGGCTTCCGCCCAGCGAACGGCGTCCCGGTCCGGCTGGAGCGGCTCGTGTCCGGGCACTGGAAACGGGTCCCCGGCCTCACGCTGACCGCCGTGCACGGCCGCGCCGTGGCCCGGATCGACGGGCATCGTGGCCAGCGGCTGCGCGCCGTCGTGCCCGCGCTCAACAACGTCGCCGGATCGACCTCACGACCCGTCAAGCTCTGACGGGCGGCCAGGTCCTCTGGACCAGTGGCAGCCGAGACCGGCAATTGTCGGTGATCGGCAGCGAGCGCCGCACGGCGTACCTACCGTGGTGAGCGTCGAAGAAACCGGCCTCGGTCTCCGGTTCACGCACATCTGCACGGGGACTTTCGCATGCCGCTCGTACGTCGCCACGCCCTCCGGCGTCGGCTCGTGGTGCTCGCGCTCGGGGTGATGGTCGTCATCGCGGCCGAGGTGTCGCTTCCGGTGTCGAACCTCGCACCCGGTACGGCGACCGCGGTCGCCGACAGCGGCAACACCTTCGACCCGAGCCTCCAGGCGGGCGACTGCGCTCTTCTCGGCCGGGCACACGCGACCGGACTCGGGTGCGCCCGCGACCGGTGCGTCGAAGGCGCGGTGCCGTGGCGCAAGGTCGCCGGCGCGGAGGCGTGCGCCCTGGTGGGGCAGCCGAAGGGGTTCGGGTACGCCGCCACCGTCGACGAGCGCACCTGCGAGGACCTGCATCGCCGGTGGATCGCGGCCGTCAACTACTGCGCGTCCCAGCCGGACCGCTCGCTCGCGGCCGTCCGCGACGCACCCCAGTGCGTCAGCCCGGCCAACATCTACGTGACCCTGTCCGAGACAGCTGGCCGCTACGACGAGTGCCTGACGACCGCCCGGGTCGCGGCGCTGACCCGGCAGGCCGCCGTGCACGGCACGACGCTGGCTGCCGAGGTCGGCGCCCGGCAGCGGCGTGTCGAGCCCAGGTCGGACGGGATGCTGATGGTCGGCGACTCGGTGAGCTGGCGCGGCAGCGACGAGCTCGCCCGGCTACGGCCGCTGATGACGGTCGACGCCGAGCCGGCCCGCCGCCCGACCGAGCTCGCCGCCCGGGTCGATGCCTTCCGGGCCCAGCACGACCAGCTCTCTGGACTGGTCATCGAGCTCGGGACCAACCCCGCCCCCGGCTTCGAGCACCGTGACCTGGCCGCCGTCGTGCACAGCCTCCCGACCGAGACGCCGGTCATGCTGGTGCTGCCCTACGTCGAGGTCAGCAGCGATCCGGTGGTCGTGTCGTCGTGGTCGCAGCAGTTCGACGGCTGGATGCGCTCCGTCGCCGCCGACCGTCCCCTCACCTGCGTCGCGGACTGGCCGGCGTACGTGCGGTCGCGCCCCGGCCTGCTCCAGGACGGCATCCACCCCCGCAACGACGCCGAGTCCGCCTGGGCCGAGTGGGTCCTGGCCGAGTGGGACCGCTGCGGAACCGTCAGCGGTCAATCACGCTGAAGGCAGGGACAGGTCCCGTCCAGGTGCTTGTAGTCAAAGAAGCGCGGGTGACCGCAGTAGCAGACGGCACGCCGGAGATTGCCGGGGTTGGTGCTCTGGTCTCGGGACGCACCGCATGCCGGACACGGAACCTCGTCACGCCGCTCTGTCACGACATCACCTCGCGGAGCTGCCCTCGACGTAGTCGGAGTCGTGGGACTTCACCCAGGCCATCAGCTTGCGGAGCTCGCGACCGGTCTGCTCGATCGGGTGCTGCTCGCTCTTCTCGCGGTAGGCGTTGAACTCGGGCGAGCCGGCGTCCATGTCGGCGATGAAGTGCGCGGCGAACGAGCCGTCCTTGATCTCGGCCAGGATCTGCTTCATGTTCTCCTTCACCTCGGGTGTGATCACCCGCGGACCGGAGACGTAGTCGCCGAACTCAGCCGTGTCGGAGACCGACCAGCGCTGCTTCGCGATGCCGCCCTCGTACATCAGGTCGACGATCAGCTTGAGCTCGTGGAGGCACTCGAAGTAGGCGACCTCGGGCTGGTAGCCGGCCTCGGTGAGGACCTCGAAGCCGTACATGACCAGCTGCGACGCGCCACCGCACAGGACGGCCTGCTCGCCGAACAGGTCGGTCTCGGTCTCCTCGGTGAACGTGGTCTTGATGCCGCCCGCACGCAGGCCGCCGATCGCCTTTGCGTAGGAGAGCGCGAGGTCCCAGGTCGTGCCGGAGGCGTCCTTCTCGACTGCGACGAGCACGGGTACGCCGCGCCCGTCGACGTACTCGCGACGGACCAGGTGGCCGGGGCCCTTGGGGGCGACCATGAACACGTCCACGCCCTCCGGCGGGGTGATGTAGCCGAAGCGGATGTTGAAGCCGTGGCCGAATACCAGGGTGTCGCCGGGCGCCAGCTCGGGCTCGATCTCCTCGGCGTACAGCTTCCGCTGGTGCTGGTCGGGCGCGAGGATCACGATGACGTCGGCCTCCTCGGCCGCCTCCCGCGGCGTCAGCACCCGCAGCCCCTCGGCGTCGGCCTTCTCACGGCTCTTGGAGCCGGGCTGGAGCCCGACTCGCACGTCGACGCCGGAGTCGCGCAGGGACAGCGCGTGCGCGTGACCCTGGCTGCCGTAGCCGATCACCGCCACGTTCTTGCCCTGGATCAGGGCCAGGTCGGCGTCGTCGTCGTAGAACATCTCAGCCACGGGGGCTTCTCCTTCTGGTGGTGTTGGCGAAGCAAACTTACGAGGTTTCGAGGCGGTCGCAGCGCGACCTCCTCAACCAACGGACAGCGTCAGCCGACCGCGGGCGGGGTGGGTACGGCGACCGGACGCAGCGTGCGCTCGGAGATCGAGCGCGCGCCCCGGCCGATGGCGACCATGCCGGACTGGACGAGCTCGCGGACCCCGAAGGGCTCGAGGACCTTGAGCACGTCGGCGATCTTGGCGGCGTTGCCGATCACCTGGATCGTGACCGCGTCGGTGGACACGTCGACGACGCTGGCGCTGAACAGCTGCACGACGTCGAGGATCTGGCCGCGGGTCTCGGCGGAGGCCGCGACCTTGACCAGCACCAGCTCACGGTGCACCGAGGCCTCGTGGTCGAGCTCGACGATCTTGATCACCTCGACCAGCTTGTTGAGCTGCTTGGTGACCTGCTCCAGCGGCGAGTCCTCGACGTTGACCACGATCGTCATCCGCGAGACCTCGGCGTGCTCGGTCGGGCCGACCGCCAGGGACTCGATGTTGAAGCCCCGGCGGCTGAACAGGCCGGCGATCCTGGCGAGGACGCCGGGCTTGTTCTCGACCAGCACGGACAGGGTGTGCGTCGACATCAGATGCCTCCCACGAAGGATGTCGAACTGCTTGGCGTGCTCAGCGTGCGTGAATCGCAAGGCGCCGGAGCGAAGCCATACCGGGTTGTCTCGCGAGTGACGGCAACGCCGCGAGGTGCGTGCGATGTGTGCGCGAAGCGCTCGACATCCTTCGTGGGAGGCATCATAGGTCGTCCTCGTCGAACTGGGGCGCGAGGTCGCGCGCGTACTTGATGTTGTCGTTGCTGGTGCCGGCGGCGACCATCGGCCACACCATGGCGTCGCGGTGCACCCGGAAGTCGACGACGACAGGGACGTCGTTGATCTCCATCGCCTTGGTGATCGTCGCGTCGACGTCCTCGGGGCTGTCGCACGAGAGCCCGACGCAGCCGTAGGCCTCGGCCAGCTTCACGAAGTCGGGGATCCGCTTCGACTCGAGGTCGGTGTTGGAGTAGCGCGAGTTGTAGAACAGCGTCTGCCACTGCCGCACCATGCCGAGCGACTCGTTGTTGATGATGGCCACCTTGATCGGGATGTCGTTGATGGCGCAGGTGGCCAGCTCCTGGTTGGTCATCTGGAAGCAGCCGTCTCCGTCGATCGCCCAGACCACCTGGTCGGGGCAGCCGACCTTGGCGCCCATCGCCGCCGGGACCGCGAAGCCCATGGTCCCGAGGCCACCGGAGTTGATCCACTTCCGCGGCTCTTCGTAGCCGACGAAGTGAGCGGCCCACATCTGGTGCTGGCCGACGCCGGCCGTGTAGATGGTGTCCGGGCCGGCGAGCACACCGAGCCGCTCGATGACGTACTGCGGCGCGAGCGAGCCCTCAGTCGTGTCGTAGCCGAGCGGGTAGGAGTCGCGGACGCCCTCGAGGAACTTCACCCAGCCCTCGTAGTCGCCGGTGTGGCCCGCGTCCGCCTCGGTCTTGAGCGTCAGCAACAGGTCGAGCAGCACCTCGCGGACGTCGCCGACGATGGGGACGTCGGTGTGCCGGTTCTTGCCGATCTCGGCCGGGTCGATGTCGGCGTGGATGATCTTGGCGCCGGGGGCGAAGGTGTCGAGGTTGCCGGTCACCCGGTCGTCGAAGCGGGCACCGAGGCTGATGATCAGGTCGCTCTTCTGCAGCGCCGCCACCGCCGCGACGGTGCCGTGCATGCCGGGCATCCCGAGGTGCTGCGGATGGCTGTCGGGGAACGCGCCCCGGGCCATCAGCGTGGTGACCACCGGCATGCCGGTGAGCTCGGCGAGCTTCTTGAGCTCCTTGGAGGCGCCCGAGCGGATGGTGCCGCCGCCGACGTAGAGCACCGGGCGACGCGACTCCAGCATCAGCCGGGCCGCCTCGCGGATCTGCTTGGAGTGCGGGCGGGTCACCGGGCGGTAGCCGGGCAGGTGCAGCTCGGCCGGCCACTCGAACGTCGTCATGGCCTGCAGCGCCGACTTCGCGATGTCGACGAGCACCGGGCCGGGACGGCCGGTGCTGGCGATGTGGAACGCCTCCGCGATCCGGCGTGGGATCTCGTCGGGGTCGGTGACCAGGAAGTTGTGCTTGGTGATCGGCATCGTGATGCCGCGGATGTCGGCCTCCTGGAAGGCGTCCGTGCCGATCGCGGCGGCCCCGACCTGGCCGGTCACCGCGACCATCGGGACCGAGTCCATGTGCGCGTCAGCGATGGGGGTGACCAGGTTGGTGGCGCCGGGGCCGGACGTCGCCATGCACACGCCGACCCGACCGGTCGCCGCGGCGAACCCCTGCGCGGCATGGCCGGCCCCCTGCTCGTGGCGGACCAGGATGTGCCGGATCTTGGAGTCCATCAGCGGGTCGTACGCCGGCAGGATCGCCCCTCCGGGGATCCCGAAGATGTCGGTGACGCCCGCCGCTTCCAGAGACGTGACCAGGCTCTGTGCTCCGGTGATCTGCTCGCTCATCCGATCGGTCCTCTTCCTCGTTCTTCTTCCCTCCGGAGGGCCCGAGCAAGCTCGGCCTCTCCCTCGCAACAAAAAACCCCTCTGCTGCGCTGGGCAACGAGGGGTGACGCGCTGACGGACTGAGTCAGCCGGCGCGTCGCATGCGTACGAGAAGGTCCTGGCGCATGCAGCCACGGTAGTCGGTCGCCCGGACGACCGTCATCCCGTAGCCCAGCCGTCCCAGAATACGGGACGACGGTCTCACCGATTGGCGGCGACCTCCCGCGGCGGAGCCGTCGGATCCACCCCGGCCAGGAACTCCTCGACCTGGCGGACTCGCTGGACCGCTCCCAGCTGCCCCGACCAGCGACCGACCTCCCGGGCGAGGGCGACCGCTCCCGCCTCGTCCCCGGCGTCCCTGGCCAGGACGGCGAGCAGCAGCTGCTGGGCGAGCACCCCGGACACGTGGCCGGCGCGCACCGCTGCTTCCGTCGACTCCTCCCACGCCGCCACGGCGGCGCCGTGGTCCCCGTCATCGTGCGCGTGGTCTCCGAGGTGGCGCTGTGCCTCGAAGACCAACAGGTCGTCGCCCACAGTCCTGGCCTCCGCCAGCGCCTCGAGGTAGTACGACGGGGCCGCCACCCGGTCGCCACGCAGGTTGTCGTCGATCCAGCCCAGGCACATGAGGGCCCAGCCACGCCGGCCGTCGTCTGGCGCGGTGTCACGGAGCCGGCGGGCCTCCTCAGCCATCGTGTCGACCAGCGCGAGGTCACGGCCGGCGGGACCGAAGCCGAGGAGGAGCTGGTCGGCGTACTGCCGACGCAGGTGCAGCATCGCCAGGTCCCACGCCGTCGTCGGGCCGGTGCCCAGCTCCCGGGCGAGTGCCGTTGCGGTGTCCAACGGGTGATCGGCGGAGGACGGGACCCCGCGGATGTGGTCCTGGCGAGCAACGACCTCGGCCCTGGCCATCAGCAGGCCGAGCCGCTCGTTGTCATCGGTGACCTCGGTCGTGTCGAGGAGGGTCAGCGCCTCGCCGAAGCGTGCGGCGTTGGCCAGCGCCCTGGCAGCGGCGAGGACGGCGGATAGTTCCGTGGTGGGCATGCCCGGCAAGATAGTTTGAGCGAAAACTATTCTCCAGAAAACTATTTCGGAGGCGGCAGCATGGCTGGGTCCCGGCAGGACTCCATCGACCGGCACGTGGAGCGCTGGCGCGACGAGCTCGACTACCTCGACCCGGTGCACGAGGCCATCGTCGCCAGGCTGATGATCGTCAGCCGGCACCTGGCCGGCACCCGCGAGGCAGCGCACGAGGGTGCCGCGCTGCCCCACCAGTCGTTCAAGATCCTGCTGACCCTGCGCCGACTCGGTCCGCCGTACACCGCGAGCCCGTCCGCCATCGCCGCCGCCCTCGGACTGAGCCGCGGCGCACTCTCAGCACGGCTCGGCCCGCTCGAGGACGGCGGGCTGGTCACCAGGACAGTGGACAAGGACGACCGGCGCCGGGTGCACGTCCGGCTCACAGCCGCCGGCCGGCGGGCCTTCGACCGGCACGCCCGCCTCGAGGGCCGCGACGAAGCCGCCCTGCTCTCCGCCCTCTCCCCCGCGGACCAGCGGCGGCTGGCCGACCTGCTGCGCGAGCTCGTGCTCGTGGTGGAGAGCTAGTCCTGGGAGGACGGCTCACGCCCGTCGGCGGTGCAGATGCAGACCTTGTTGCCGTGCTTGTCGGCGAGCACCCAGAACGCCGGGACCGCTTCGGTGCTGACCAGGGTGCCGCCGGCGTCGAGCGCGGCCTGCAGCCGCTCCTCGGCGACCTCCCGCGGCACCACGATGTCGATGTGGAACCGTTGCTGGACGTCGCCGGTCGCGCCGGGGGCGTCCTGGAACCACAGGGCGGGGTTGCGGCCACCCGAGTCGATGATCTCGGGCCACGTGTGATGGGGATCGTAGGCGAGGACGGCCGCCCAGAAGGGCTTCACCTCGTCGGCGTCCGGTACGTCGAGGGCCACCTCGAGCGTGGAGACATCGCGCGGCGCGGACTCGACGCCGAGCTCGGCGGCGATCGCGCTGATCCGCCGGGCCAGGTCGACGTCGCGGCTGGTGACGCCATGCACGTCGTGGCTGGACAGGTCGACGTCGACCTGCGGGTAGGTGAGCACCACGTCGGGGTGGTGGTTGGCCGCCTCGGCGGCCTCGGTGATCCGGGTGACGAGCTCGAGCCCCTTGACGAAGCTGCCGGTCTTGAACCGGGCGTGCAGCCGCAGGGCGAAGAACCGCCAGTCCTCGAGCCCCTCCTCGGCCATCACCTCGGGGTAGCGGAGCGTCTTCTTGGGGTCGGTCACGGCAGCACCTTCTGTCCGATGGGTCCGGGGTTGGTGGCGATCTCCCAGCGGTAGCCGTCGGGATCGGCGAAGTAGCCGGTGTAGCCACCCCACTCCCGCTCGACGGCGTCGTGCACGGGGTCGGCGCCCGCGGTGCGGGCGGTGGCCAGGACGGCGTCGACCTCCTCGGGGGTCGCGACGTTGTGGGAGATGGTGAACGGCGGCACGCCCTCACCGACGGCGATCTCCCCGACCTCGGCCTGGAAGTGCTCGCGGTCCCACAGGGAGAGCACCAGCCTCTCCCCCGCCATGATCATGATGACGTCGCCCTCGACCTCCAGGTCCGGCGTCCACCCGAGCCCGTCGACGTAGAACCGCCTGCTCGTCTCGAGGTCGCGCACCGCCAGGGTCAGGAAGCTGATCCGCTGGTCCATGTCCTCAGCGTGCCATCACTCGTCGGCATCGCTCGCGTCGGCTTCACCCACGTCTCCATCACCCGCGTCGACCTTGCCCGCGGCGTCCCCCTCCTCGGAGTCGTGGTCGGGATCGCGGCCCAGCCAGGTGGTGATGCACGCCTTGTTGCCGTGGGTGTCGGCCAGCACCCAGACGGTCGGAGCGCGCTCGTCGCTGACCAGCGTGCCTCCCGCGTCGAGGGCCGCCTTGACCCGCTTCTCGGCGACCTCGGGCGGCACCCGCACATCGAGGTGGAAGCGCTGCTGGACCTCGCCCTTGGCCGACTCCGCCTTCTGGAACCACAGCGTCGGCCGGATGCCGTTCGGGTCGTTCAGCTCCTCCGCGTGCGCCTTCGAGGTCTCGTAGCCGAGCACGGCCGCCCAGAACGGCTTCACGTCGTCGTACGTCGGGGTGTCCAGCGCGATCTCGACGACCGACAGCTCCCCGGGAGCGGGCTCGGCGCCGATGTCGGAGGCGAAACCGCTGATCTGTCGGGCGAGGTCGATGTCCCGCTCGGTGACTCCGCCGGCGTCGTGGCTCGACAGCCGCACGTCGACCTGTCCGTAGGAGAGATCGACGTCGGGATGGTGGTCGGCCTTGTCGGCGGCCTTGCCGATCTTCTTGACCAGCTTGAGACCCGTCGCGAAGTCGTCGGTGCGGAACCGGGCGTGCAGCGCGTCGAAGAGCACCCGCCAGTCCTCGAGCTCCGCCTGCTCGATGTCGTTCGGGGAGAGCGTGGTCTTCGAGGCATCGTCCGTCATGCCGACGCGGTACCCCATGCCGACGGCCACATCGACGAAAGCGACGTCCGCTGCCCGCCGTCCGCGTCGAAGTTCGCCGGGTCCAGCCACGCCTCGTGCGCCGCGCGTACGGCGGGCCACTCGGCGTCGGTGACCGAGAACCAGTCGGTGTCGCGATTGCGGTCCTTGGTCACCATGTGGTGCCGGAACCGGCCCTCGTAGGTGAAGCCGAGCCGGGCGGCCGCGCGCCGGGACGGCTCGTTGAGCGAGTCGCACTTCCACTCGAACCGGCGGTAGCCGAGGTCGTCGAAGGCATAGCGCATCAGCAGGTGGATCGCCTCGGTCGCGGCGTGGGTGCGCTGCAGTGACCGCGCATACAGCACGCCGGCCACCTCGACCTGGCCGGTGGCCGGGTCGATCCGCGTGAACGACGCGATGCCGGCGGGCGCACCCTCCTGCGGCACGAGGGCGAAGGTGAGCAGGTCCGGCGTCGCGAGCGTGCGGGCGATCAGCTCGGTCATCTCGTCGAGGTCTGCCGGCGGCTCGGTCGCCCGGTAGGTCCACAGCGACCGGTCCTGCGGGCCGCACAACGAGCCCAGCAGCGCGGCGGCGTGCGTGACGCCGAGCGGCTCGACCACGATGTACCGCCCCTCGAGGGTGACCGCGTCCGGACGCGGGCGCGGCGACCACTCGGGGACGACGTCACCGACCGGCTGGCCGAACTCGTTCAGGTCGGGCACCAAAGAACCTTAGGCTGCCACCGTGACGATCCGGAGCGCGCGTCTCTGGCACGGGCTGACCGCCGTCGTCGCGATCGGTGCACTGGTCCTGCAGCTGGTGCTGATCATCCAGGGCGGCCGGGTGCTCGACGACACCTCGCAGCCGGGGTTGCCTGTCCGGCTGGGCCGGTTCGTCTCGTACTTCACGATCCAGAGCAACCTGCTGGTCGCGATCACGAGCGCGCAGCTGACCCGGGACCCGCTCAGGGACGGGACTACGTGGCGGGTGGTCCGGCTGGCGGCGGTGGCTGGGATCTTCCTCACGGGCGTCGTCCACTTCATCCTGCTCCGGCCACTGCTCGACCTGGACGGCGCGGACTGGGCGGCCGACAAGCTGCTGCACATGGCGGTGCCGCTGCTCGCGGTGATCGGCTGGGCGCTGTTCGGACCCCGACCCAGGATCGAGGGCCGCGAGCTCACGTGGGTGCTCGCCTGGCCGATCGTCTGGCTCGTCTGGACGCTCGTCGTCGGTGGGCTGAGCGGCTGGTATCCCTACCCGTTCCTCGACCATCGCGAGGAGCACGGGGTGCCTGGCGTCGTCATCTCCATCGTGGGCATCACGGCGTTCTTCGTGGCCGTCCTCTGGCTGGCCCGGCTCGTCGACCAACGGCTCCCGCCCGCACCGCAGGCGTGGGACCCCTACCGCGGAGGTACCGCCCGCACATGACCACTCCGCCCATCGACCCGGGGATCGACCCCACCGTCCCGCCCAGCGGCTCCGGATGCGCCGACTGCGACCCGGTCGGTGGCTGGTGGGTGCACCTGCGCCGCTGCGCCCAGTGCGGCCACGTCGGCTGCTGCGACACCTCCCCTGCCCAGCACGCCACGGCACACTTCAGGGCCACCGGGCACCCGTTGGTCCAGAGCTTCGAGCCCGGCGAGGACTGGTTCTGGGACTACCGCACCGACGAGCCGGTCGACGGCCCCGAGCTCGCCGGCCCCACCGCGCGCCCCGAGGACCAGACCGTGCCCGGCCCGGCCGGCCGCGTCCCCGCCGACTGGCGAGCACATCTGCACTAGCCGAGCTGCTGGGTGACTTCCCGGACGCCGTCCCGCACGACCACTCGGGCCGAGGCGCCGTTGACCAGCGGCAGGAACGGCTGGGTGTGGCCGATGTCCATCTCGGCCACGATCGGGATGCCGAGACCACCGACTGCCTCCTCGACCCCCTGGAGCTGGGTGAGGTCGTCGGCATCCGGTGCCGGCGTACGGCCGACCAGAATCGCGTTCGCGTGGTCGAACCAGCCGGCGTACCGCAGCCCGTGGAAGATCCGGCAGGCGTCGTAGGCGCCGAACTCGGAGACCTCGAGGTAGACCAGCAGCCCCTCGTCGGCGTGCGCACGGCCGTACGCCGGCACGTCGGCGTACGGCGTCCCGGCGAGCGGCGCGATCACGTCGAGGCAGCCGCCGACCAGGCGGCCGGACACGTCGACGTCGTCCCCGCCGAGCACCACCCAGTCGGTGGTCTCGTCGAGCCGGAAGGTCGAGATCTCGGGGGTCTCGCGGTAGTCGCCCCAGCTCCTGCGGAACCGGCCGGGGCTGCGCTGGGTCACCTCCCCGGTCCTCGACAGCAGGTCGACCCAGTGGAGCAGCCCGTCCGGCGCGGCGTACGGCGTGTCCATGAGGTTCCAGCCATGGACCGTGGCCCAACCGAGCCGGAGCGTGAGGGGGACCATGACCGAGGTCATGTCGCTCCAGCCGACCAGCCAGGTCGGCTCGGCCGCGGCCAGCCGCTCCCAGTCGAGCTGGTCGAGCAGGTCGATGGCCAGCTCGCCGCCCCAGGGCGGTACCACCGCGGCCACCGTCGGGTCGCAGAGGAAGTCGACCAGCTCGGCGGCCCGCTGCTCCTTGGGACCCGAGCGCACCTGCTCCGCGGACATGCACTCGCCCACGACCACGTCGAAGCCGCGGTCGCGCAGCGACCGGAGCGCGACCTCGAGCCGCGGCTGCAGCTCCGCCTCCACGCCACTGGACGGGGACGTGACGGCGATGCGGGCACCGGGCCCCAACGGCGGAGGGAAGCGCGTCATGCGCTCAGGCTGTCAGCCCGGTGAGCACCTCGCGAACCGATTCCAGCCCGGCCGTCACCTCGGCGTACGACGTCGAGAGGGGCGAGAGCCCGATCCGCAGCCCGTTCGGGTCGCGGTAGTCGGGGATCACGTCGCGCTCCCACAGCGCCGCCGTGGCCTCGTGCATCAGCGGGTGGTTGAGGGTGACGTGGCCGCCGCGGCGTCCGGCGTCCAGCGGTGAGGCGATGACGACCCCGAGCGGCGCGAGCAGCTCGAGCGAGACCTCGGTGGCGTGCTCGGTCAGCCCCGACGACTTGGCACGGATCGCGGCCACTCCGGCTTCGGCGACCAGGTCGACCATGTCCTCGAGCGCCAGCATGCCGACGACCGCAGGCGTGCCGGACAGGAACCGCCGGATGCCCGTGGCGGGGACGTAGGACGGCCCCATCAGGAAGGGGTCCTCGGCCCCCATCCAGCCCTGGATCGGCTGGGTCAGCTCCTCCTGCCACCGCGCAGCGACGTAGAGGAACGCCGGGGAGCCCGGGCCGCCGTTGAGGTACTTGTAGGTGCAGCCGACCGCGAGGTCCACGTCCCATGCGTCCAGGTCGACCGGCACCACCCCGGCCGAGTGGCACAGGTCCCAGAGCACCAGCGCGCCGGCGTCGTGCGCGATGCGGGTGAGCTCCGGGACGTCCGCCAGCCATGCCGAGCGGTAGGCGACGTGGTTGAGGATGACCAGCGCGGTCTGCGGGCCGACCACCTCCGCGAGCTGCTCGGCCGTGACGCCGGTGGTGGTGTCGACCTCGATCCAGCGCAGCGTCAGCCCGGTCTCGGCCGCGACGCCGGCGGCGACGTAGCGGTCGGTCGGGAACTGGTCGCGGTCCAGCACGATCTCGGTGCGGCCAGGACGTGCGGCGACGGCGGCCCGCATCAGCTTGTAGAGCAGCACGGTGGTCGAGTCGCCGACGGCGACCTGCCCGGGCGCCGCACCGAGACAGACCTCGCCGAGCCGGTCGCCGAGGGTGCGCGGCAGGTCGAACCAGCGCTCGTCCCAGCCCCGGATCAGCCGGCCGCCCCACTCGTGCTCGACGAACTCCGCGAGCCGCGGTCCGGTCATCTTCAGGGGCCGACCGAGCGAGTTGCCGTCGAAGTAGACGAGCGGTGTCTCGGCGCCGACGAAGCGGTCCCGGTACGCCGCGAGCGGGTCGGCCGCGTCCAGCCCAGCGGTGTCAGCCACCCGGTGACCCTAGTGGCTCACTGGAAGCTGACGAATCGGACTTTCGGGTTGATCCGGCGTACGTCGGCCGCCCTCATGCGGCGGGTGTCCTCGTCGTAGAACAGCTTGAACCCCATGAAGAACTGCCGGGGACGCGCGACGGCGTGGAAGGTGGCGAGCTTCTGGCCCGGGGTGCCGAAGCCGTCGACGTGCTGGACCATGACCAGCCCGCGGCGCGGCTCGATGTTGCCGATGTTCTCGATCATGTCGGTGCGGAACTGGTGCAGCACGAACAGCTTCTGCGGCAGCGCGTGCGTGGCCACCAGGTCGCGCAGCCAGGCCGTGACCCTGTTGACCTCACCGGCGCTGACATGGCCGATCCTGGTGCCGGGGACCCCGTGCTTGCCCATCCGCCACTCCGGGTCCAGCGCGAGGCCGACGTAGGGGTCCTTGAGCGCCCAGGCCCAGCGCTTGGCGGCGGTCAGGAAGTCGGCACGGCCGGGCTGGATGTCCAGCAGCAGCAGTGCGTCGTGGCGGTGCGCGGCGTCGATGTACTTCTGCACCTCGGCACGCGCGATGTCGTGGGAGTAGTCGCCGTCCTTGCCGGCGTGCCGGTCCGCAATGCTCACGATCAGCTCGTAGACGACCTGCACCGGCTGGCGCTTGCGGGCGAACGGCTCGGCGGCGCGAGTCACCCGGCGCTGCATCGTGTCGGGGCTGGTCTCGCCCAGGACGCCGAGCGCCCCGGTCTCGGCGGTGCCGTAGTAGGCGACCAGGAACCTGCCGTCGCCGAAGATCTTCGTGGCACCACCCGGGAGGGTCTGGGTGGGCGCCGATGGCGGCAGTGGCTGCACCGGCTGCCCGCTCTGCGGGTCGACAACGGTGGTGCCACTGCCGCCGGGCGAGGTGTCCGTGTGCGCGGTGGCCGAGCGTCCGGACGTCGAGGAGACGGTGGTGGCCGTGCTCCCGGCGTCGGGCATCGCGCCCCAGGCAGGCAGCAACGACGCGTCGGGTACGGCGGCGGCCAGGGAGATCAGCGCGACCATCGCCAGGAAGGTGGCGACGAGGACGGGGCGTTCTGATTTGTCCATCGGGAAGAAGACGATAGGCGATGCCCAGCGGTTGCGATGAAACGGCGTCCCCGTTTCGGGCGGGTTGGACCTCGGGTCAGACCTCGCCGGCCGCCAGCATCGTGTCGAGGCGCGCGTACCCGTCGTTCACGCCGACCTCCATGCCCGAGGACAGGATCATGTCCCGGAGCTCGAAGCTCTCGACCAGGGACTCGCTCACCATGCGGGTGCGCCCGTTCCCCAGGTCCTCGATGACCATCGTCTCGAGCGACACCCCGTCGGGCGCACCCTCGAACGTGAAGGTCTGCACCAACCGGTCCTCGCGGACGGTGTGGAAGCAGCCGTGGAAGCCGTACTCCTCGCCGTCCGCGACTGTCACGTAGCGCCAGCTGCCGCCGGTGCGCGCGTCCCACTGGTCGATCTTGACCTCGGTGCCGTCCGGGCCGCACCAGCGCGCGAACAGGTCCGCGTCGGTGTGCGCCCGGAACAGCTGCGCCGGGGTGGCCGCGAACTCGCGGGTCATCCGGATGAGGGGCACGTCGGGCAACGCCTCGATCGTGGTGGTGCCGTCGGCGGTCTTGGTCGTGGTGGTCATGCGGTCTCTCCTTGCTCGGAATGGTCGATGTCGTCGTCGTTCAGCTCGGCCAGGACGGCGTCCAGTCGCTGGTAGCGCGCCTCGGCCTCCAGGCGGTAGCGCTCGATCCACTTGGTCATCAGGTCGAACACCTCCGCCTCGAGATGCACCGGCCGCCGCTGAGCGTCCCGCCCCCGGGTCACGAGCCCGGCCCCCTCGAGCACCTTCAGGTGCTTCGAGACGGCCTGCAGGCTCACGTCGTACGGCGCCGCCAGCTCGCCGACGGTCGCGTCGCCCGCGCACAGGCGGGCCACGATGTCGCGGCGGGTCGGGTCGGCCAGGGCGGCGAACACCTGGGACAGCGGATCGGGCATCTCGTTCCTCAACTGATTGGTTGAATACGAGGAGCCTGCCAGACGCCGCACCTCGTTGTCAACCATTTGGTTGAGTAAGTCGCGGGAAGTTTCACCGGGTACCCGGTGAAACTGCCGCTGGCTGGCTGGAACTCCAGCCAGGAAGGACCAGATTCACCGGGTACCCGGTGAATCTGGACCTAGCGCCCCGGTGAGATCAGCCGGTGATCGCTCCGTGCGCGGCGGAGGCGACGAGCTTGCGGTACTTGGCCAGCACGCCGGTCGTGTACTTCGGCGGCAGCGGCTGCCAGCCGTCCTTGCGCGACTCCCAGTCCTCGCCCATCGCGACCTCGAGCGACCGGTTGAGCACGTCGAGGGTGATCTGGTCGCCGTCGCGCAGGAACGCGATCGGTCCCCCGTCGACCGCCTCGGGGGCGATGTGGCCGACGCAGAGGCCCGTGGTGCCGCCCGAGAAGCGGCCGTCGGTGATGAGCAGGACGTCCTTGCCGAGCCCCGCTCCCTTGATGGCGCCGGTGATCGCGAGCATCTCGCGCATGCCCGGACCGCCCTTGGGGCCCTCGTTGCGGATCACCACGACGTCGCCGGCGGTGATCTGGCCGGCCTCCAGGGCGTCCATGGCGGCGCGCTCGCCGTCGAAGACCCGGGCGGTGCCGGTGAAGACCGACTCGTCGAAGCCGGCGGTCTTCACGACAGCGCCCTCGGGAGCCAGCGACCCCTTGAGGATGGTGAGGCCGCCGGTCTTGTGGATCGGCCGGTCCAGCGACCGGATCACGTCGTCGTCGATCGCGGGCGGGGCGAGCTCCTCGAGGTTCTCGGCCATCGTCTTGCCGGTCACCGTCAGGCAGTCGCCGTGCATCAGCCCGGCGTCGAGCAGTGCCTTCATCACGACCGGGATGCCGCCGACCTTGTCGACGTCGTTCATCACGTAGCGGCCGAAGGGCTTGAGATCGCCGAGGTGCGGGACCTTGTCGCCGACCCGGTTGAAGTCGTCAATGGTGAGCTCGACCTCGGCCTCCCGGGCCATCGCCAGCAGGTGCAGGACCGCGTTGGTCGAGCCGCCGAGCGCCATCACGACGGTGATGGCGTTCTCGAACGCCTCGAGGGTCATGATCTGGCGCGCGGTGATGCCCTGCCGGAGCAGCCCCACCACCGCCTCGCCGGAGCGGTGCGCGAAGCCGTCGCGGCGCCGGTCGACCGCGGGCGGTGCGGCCGAGCCGGGCAGGCTCATGCCGATCGCCTCCGCCACCGCGGCCATGGTGTTGGCGGTGTACATGCCGCCGCACGCGCCCTCACCCGGGCAGATCGCGCGCTCGATGCGATCCACCTCCTCGCGGGTGATCTTGCCCGCGAGGCAGGCGCCGACCGCCTCGAAGGCATCGATGATCGTGACGTCGTGCCCGTCGACCTGGCCCGGCATGATCGATCCGGCGTACAGGAAGACGCTGGCCAGATCGAGCCGGGCCGCCGCCATCAGCATGCCGGGAAGCGACTTGTCGCAGCCGGCCAGCAGCACCGAGCCGTCGAGCCGCTCGGCCATCATCACGGTCTCGACCGAGTCGGCGATCACCTCGCGAGACACCAGCGAGAAGTGCATGCCCTCGTGACCCATGGCAATGCCGTCGGACACCGAGATGGTGCCGAACTCGAGCGGGTAGCCGCCGGCCGCGTGCACGCCGTTCTTCACGGCCTGGGCCAGCCGCTGGAGCGAGAGGTTGCACGGCGTGATCTCGTTCCAGCTCGACGCGACGCCGATCTGGGGCTTGGTGAAGTCGTCGTCGCCCATGCCTACGGCCCGGAGCATGCCCCGTGCGGCGGCCTTCTCGAGGCCGTCGGTGACATCGCGGGATCGTGGCTTGATGTCGGGAGCGTCGCTCATGGAGCGAGGGTACGACGGGGCGAGTCAGCGTCGGGTCGGGTGTCTCACGGCGCCTCGGCGACGGCCTTGAGCCGGGTCAGACCCTTCTCGAAGTCCTTGCCGACCAGCTTGTCCATCGACATCACCTTGGTGAACAGGCCCATCAGGCCGTTGTTCTCGCCGGTCATCCGCCACGTCACGTCCGTGCCGCCACTGGTCGGGGTGAACGCGATCTCCACCCGGTGCGTGTTGCGGAACGGCTTGATGAACTCCAGCTCGATGTCGATGCGATCGGCCGCGGAGCCGGTGATCTCCATCGACCCCTCCCCCGCCTTGCGGTTGCCCGTCCACGCGTAGTGCGCGCCGACGCCGGACGACGGTCCGGAGTAGGTGCGTTGCAGGTCGGGATCGACGTCCTCCCACGGCGACCAGGCGGTCCACTCGTGGAAGTCGTTGACCAGGCCGTGCACCCGCGCCGGATCGGCCTGGATCGTGGTCGAACGCGTCACCTCGAAGCTGCTGCCCATGCCCGCATCATGGCCGCTGACGCGGTCAGGCGGGAAGGGCTGCGGCCCGCACCACCATCACGTCCGGGAGGTTGGCCACGACCTGGCGCCAGGTCTCCCCCGTGTCGGCGGACGCCCACACGGCGCCGTTGCGGGCACCGACGTACAGCCCCGCGGAGGGGTGGTCGTCCGCGACCATGGCATCGCGCATCACGCCGATGTAGAAGTCGTCGGGAAGCCCGTTGCCGAGCTCCTCCCAGGTCTCACCGGCGTCGCGGGAGCGCCAGACCCTGGCCTTGCCCTCGGGTGGGTAGCGACCCCCGCTGCCGCTGAGCGGGAAGACGAAGACCGTGTCCGGCTCGTGCGGGTGCACCACGACCGGGAACCCGAAGTCGCCGGGCAGCCCGTCGGCGATGTAGTCCCACGACCCGGCGTGGTCGTCGGACCGGTAGACGCCCCCGTGGTTCTGCATGAACAGCCGCTCGGGATGGGACGGGTGCCGGCTCATCTTGTGCACGCACTGGCCGAACTCGGGGTACTGCTGGCCCTCGGGCAGGAACTCGGCCCGGACGCCCTCGTTGCGCGGCGCCCACGAGGAGCCGTCGTCATCGGTCTGGTAGACCCCGCCCGAGGAGATGGCGACCGTGACCGAGGCCGGGTCGCTGGGGTGCGGCAGGATCGTGTGGAACGCCTGTCCGCCGTACCCCGCGCCCCACTCCTTGCGGTGCGGGTGGTCCCACAGCTGCTGTTCGAGGGCGAACGTCGCCCCGCGGTCGGTCGAGCGCCAGACGGCACCGGGCTCGGTGCCGGCCCACACCGTCCCGTCCTCGATGCCGGGCACGATCTGCCACACCCGTTCGACAGACGCGTCCTCACCCTCGGGGAACTTGATCGCGCCCCCGGGAGTCTCCTGCCAGGTCTCGCCGAGGTCGTCGGACCACTTCACCTGCGGTCCGAGCCAGCTGGACGAGGCGCCGGCGAAGATGCGGACCGGGTCGCTGCGCGTGTCGACCATGCAGGAGTAGACCTCCTCCATGTTGTGGTGCGGCCCCGTGAACTTCCAGTCCTCGCGGGCCTCGTCGGAGGTCCCGATCCAGAGCCCCTTCCGGGTCCCCACCAGCAGCACTGTTCCGCTCATGCTCACATCCTCATCTGCTCGATGACGCACGTCGATAGGTTGACCCGGTGGCTGCGCGGGACTCATCGGTGCGCACCTCGCGGGTCTCACCCATCTGGCTGGTCCTCTTCGGGATCCTGTCCGTCCAGTTCGGCGCCGGCATCGCGAAGACACTGTTCGACGAGGTCGCGCCGACCACGATCGTCTGGCTCCGGCTCGCCACCAGCGCGGTGGTGCTGCTGGCGATCGCGCGGCCGGCGCTGCGGGGCCGGACCGGCCAGGACTGGCTGGTCGTGGTCACCTTCGGGTTGATCCTGGGGCTGATGAACTGGTCGATCTACCAGTCCTTCGCGCGGATCCCGATCGGCCTGGCGGTCACCCTGGAGTTCGTCGGCCCGCTGACCCTGGCGGTGCTCGGCTCGCGGCGGGCGCGGGACCTGATCTGGGTGGGGCTGGCCGGTCTCGGCGTGCTGCTGCTCGGCCTGCAGCCGGGCGACCTGACCTGGGCCGGCGTCGGCTTCGCCCTGCTGGCCGGCGGCTGCTGGGCGGCGTACATCCTCCTGGCCGCACAGACCGGCCGCCGCTGGCAGGGCATCGACGGGCTGGCGATCGCGAGCGTGGTGGCGATGCTGCTGCTCACTCCGCTGGCCCTCGGGCGGTACGCCGACCAGGTGGCCGACACGAGGATCCTGGTGATCGGCGCGCTCGTGGGCTTGCTCAGCTCGGTCATCCCCTACACCTGCGAGCTGGTGGCGCTGCGGACCATGAGGCCCGCCGTTTTCAGCATTCTGATGAGCCTCGAACCCGCCGCCGCCGCGCTGGCCGGGTTCATCGTCCTCCAGGAGCTGCTCGGGCCGGTGCAGCTGCTGGCCATGGCGTGCGTAGTGGTCGCGAGTGTCGGCGCCACCCGGTCCAGCGCGACGATTTCCGACCCGGTCCCGGACTGACTCCACTCAGGCGCCTCTCATCGAACTGTTCACTCACTCTTTACAAAGGGGTGATGACGCGCGGCGGTCGGGTGACTAACGTCGGGTCCACTCCCCTTCCCCCAGGTCCGGAGTCACACCATGCCCTCGTTCAACCCGCTTGTTGCCGTACCGTCCGCCATGCTCGGTCGGGTCCGCGCCTGGAGCGTCGAGTCACAGCAGGGCGCCCGCCGAAACGCCATGGTCGCGAACACCGCGCTGGCCGCCCGCCGCGCCGAGCGCCAGGACGTAGACGCCTACTTCAAGTCGCTACGCCGCGAGCCTCCGGCGCAGGGTCTCCCCACCGTCGTACAGCGCTAGTGCCGTAAGCGACACGCCCTCCACCCTCCCGCCGGGAACGACGCCCGTCCCTCCGGCAGACTTGACCCATGCCGACCTCTGCGGCGCGGGTCGCGCCGGCGCCGAGCATCACCTACCACGACGTGCTGTCCGACGACGGCACCCGCCTCACCGCGTGGACCAACGACCCGCACGGGACCATCGACGGTCCCACCGTGGTCCTCTGCAACGGACTGGGGACCGGGCCGTGGACCTGGCCGGCGCTGCTGCGTCCTGACTGCGGCGTCCGGATCATCTCCTGGAACCACCGCGGGACCGGCGGCTCGGACCGTCCGGCGGACCCGGGCCACTGCGGCATCGAGGCGTTCGTCGAGGACACGCTGTCGGTGATGGACCACTTCGGCGTCGACCGGGCACCGGTCCTGGGCTGGTCCATGGGGGTCAACACGATGTTCGAGCTGGCCTTCCGGCACCCCGAGCGGGTGTCCGGGCTGTTCGCAGTCGCGGGGGTGCCCGGCGACACCTTCGCGACCATGCTGGCGCCGTTCAAGCTGCCCCGGCTTATCGCGCACGAGGTCACGGTCAACATCGCCCGGGTGCTCAGGCTGACCGGCCGCGCACTCTCCCCGGTCACCACCCGGCTCCCGGTGGGCCCGCGCACCATCGCGGTGCTCACCCACAGCGGCTTCATGCTCCCCGTGCCCGACCCCGAGGGCGCCGCCAACGCCGTGCGCGAGCTCCTCGAGACCCCCATCGAGTGGTACATGCACCTCGCCATCGCCACCTCCGAGCACGGCCGGGTCTCGCTGAGCAGGATCAAGGTGCCGGCCGCGTTCGTCGCGGCCAAGTGGGACGTGCTGGCCGGATCGCGCGACATGGCCTCCGCGGCCGCGCGGATCCCGGACGCGACGTACGTCGAGCTGGGCGGCAGCCACTTCGTCCAGATGGAGCAGCCGGACAAGGTCCACGAGCTGCTGCTGGAGTTCCTCGGCCGGGTCAGCTGATGCTCCGACCCGCTCTCGCGGCCGCCGTTCTGGTCCTGGTCGCGGCGGGCTGCTCCCAGGGCGGCGACGAGGTGAACGTCAACGTGAACAACGACGGCACCCCGCCGGTCGGCACCGCCTCCGCCGGGGCGTCCGGCTCTGAGCCCGCCGTGATCGAGACGATCGCGACCGGGCTCGAGGTGCCGTGGGGCCTGGCCTTCCTGCCCGACGGCGACGCCGTGGTCACCGAGCGCGACTCGGCGAAGGTGCTGGTCATCTCCGGCTCCGACCACGAGGTCACCGAGGTGGGCAACATCGGCGACGCGGCGCCGCAGGGCGAGGGCGGGCTGCTCGGAGTCGCCGTCTCGCCGGCGTTCGACCAGGACCAGACGCTGTACTTCTACGCGAGCAGCGACAACGACAACCGGATCGTCACCGCCACCCTCACCGACGGTCAGCTGAGCGCCACCAAGCCGATCTTCACCGGCATCCCGCTCGGCGCGATCCACGACGGCGGCCGGATTGCGTTCGGCCCCGACGGGATGCTCTACGCCGCGACCGGCGAGACCGGCGACAGCGAGATCGCCCAGGACCGCAAGTCGCTCGGCGGCAAGATCCTGAGGCTCACCCCCGAGGGCAAGCCCGCGCCCGGGAACCCGTTCGACACCGCGGTCTGGTCATTCGGCCACCGCAACGTGCAGGGACTGGCGTGGGCCGACGACCAGCTGTGGGCCTCGGAGTTCGGACAGAGCACCTTCGACGAGCTGAACCGGATCGACGCCGGCGCCAACTACGGCTGGCCGCTCTACGAAGGCACCGGCGGCGCCTCGGAGGGCTACACCGACCCGCAGGCCACGTGGGGCACCGACGTCGCCTCCCCCTCCGGGCTGGCCTACGCCGCGGATGCCCTCTGGATGGCTGCCCTTCGGGGCAACCGGCTCTGGAAGATCCCGGTCGCCGACCAGGCCGCCGGCCAGCCCGAGGCCTACTTCGTGGGCGACTACGGCCGGATGCGCACCGTCGTCGTCGCCCCCGACGGCAACCTCTGGGTGACCACGAGCAACCGCGACGGCCGCGGCGACCCGTCGGACGACGACGACCAGATCCTGGTGGTCAGCCCGACCGGCGCGTGAGCCTGACTGGGCCCTCTGCCGTGCGAGCGGTCAGCCAGCAACCTCAACTGTCGTGATCGGGCCAGCTTCAGGTTGCTGACGCACCGCCAGTCCGTCGCGACCCGGGCGAGCGGTCAGCCAGCAACCTCAACCACGGCAACCGGGCCAGCTCCAGGTTGCTGACGCACCGCCAGTCCGTCGCGACCCGGGCAAGCGGTCAGCCAGCAACCTCAACCACGGCAACCGGGCCAGCTCCAGGTTGCTGACGCACCGCCAGTCCGTCGCGACCCGGCCGGGCGGTCAGCCAGCAACCTCACGGTCAGTGCCAAGAGGGGTCGCGGACTCCGCCTCGATCGCGGCGAGGTCGCGCACGGCGTAGCGGTGGTGCTCCCACTCCTCCTCGAGGATCACGTGCAGACAGGAGAGAGTGCTCTCCTGGTGATCGGGATCGTGCGGGTTCGACCGCGCCTCCGCGAGCAGGTCGCGTGTGACGGTCGCGAGGAAGTCACGCACCATCGCGACGCGGCCGGCCCGGGCCTCGAGGACCTCGGCGTACGACGGCGCGACCGTCGTGAAGGTCGACGTGTCCAGGCCGGCCTCGCCCTCGGAGCCGGCGTCCCTGAGCCCGAGCGGGTGGAACGGCTGCTCGGCCCGAAGGATCGCCCGGCCCAGCCACATGTCCGTGGCCAGGACCAGGTGCCGCAGCGTCTGCGCGAACGACCACTCGCCGTCCACGGACACGTCGACCGTGCCGGGTGGCATCGCCGCCACGCGCTCGAGCGTGGCCGTCCAGGTGCGCTCGAGCGTGGCCCAGGCTGCACGCAGGCCGTCCGGATCTCCGGCGCGTCTGTCGGCGCGGCCGGGAAAGCGGCGGTTGAGCTCGGCCTCAACGAGCGGGATCACGTCGACGCCGTTGACGCGCATGAACCTGGCTTCGGGGAGCCACGGAGCATCGATGTCTGCCTCGCCCACCTCGACTCCGCGCATCACGACGCCGGACAGGTCAGCCCCTACGAAGCGGGCACCACGCAGGTCTGTCTCGACGAACGTCGCTCCCTGCAGGTCGTCGGAACGGGTGAAGGTTGCCATGACGGGGACCTTCTCATGTGCCACCCCCACTCCCGACGGTGCCGACCACGGTGGCTCGTTTGGCGGCCCGCCGCAGCGTGGTCAACACGGCCGGGCCGACGACCACGATCGCGACGGCGTTGGTGATCGCGCGGCCGGTGTCGAACGAGCCGGTCGAGGTGATCAGGGTGTAGGCGCCGAAGCGCTGCAGGTTCTCGAGCAGGGGCGCCGCGGGGTCGAAGGACAGCGCAGTCTGCTCGTGGCCGGGGATCACGATGCCGAGGAGGAACGGCCAGCCGGACAGGTTCATCAGCAGCCCGTAGAGGTAGGCCGCCAGGACGCCGTACGCCGCGAGCATGGCTATCTCCCAGCGGCCCGTGACCCGGCGGGGTAGCAGCCCGGCGCCCATGCCTACCCAGGCCGAGACGAGCATCTGGAACGGTAGCCAGGGACCGACGCCGGCGGTCAACAGCGCGGACGCGAACAGCGAGGTCACGCCGAGGACGAAGCCGAACCCCGCGCCGAAGACCCGGCCGGCCAGCACCAGCAGGAAGAAGACCAGCTCGATGCCGCCGGTGCCGGCCGAGAGGCCACGCAGGATCGCGATCACCGCGCTGAGCACGCCGAGCACGGCGAGCACCCGGGTGTCGAGACCGCCGGTGCTGAGCTCCGCGAGCATCACCGCGATGACCACCGGCAGCAGCGCCAGGAACAGGAACGGCGGGTCGACCCGGTCGGTCGGCTGCACCCGGAGCAGCAGCGGCCAGACCAGCATCATCAGTCCGCCGAGCGAGGCGACGCCGAGAATCACCGCGGACCGGCGGGATACGGGGACGGCGGCATTCATCGCAGAGTCCCGAGCGCCTGGACGACCTCGTCGACGCGCAGCCACGGCGGGCCGAGCACCTTGGTCACCTGGGGCGCGAACGCCGGCGACTCGGCCACCACCCGGCGTACCGGACCGAACGAGACCACCTCGCCCTCGGCGAGCACCACCACCTCGTCGGCGGCCAGCGCGGTGAACTCCACGTCGTGGGTGGAGACCAGCACGGTCCGGCCCTCGGCGGCGAGGTGGCGCAGCGCCTCGGCCAGGACGCGCTTGGCGCGGTAGTCGAGGCCGCGGGTCGGCTCGTCCAGCAGTACGACGGACGGCCCGCCGGCGAGCACCAGGGCGAGCGCGAGCGCGAGCCGCTGTCCCTCCGAGAGGTCGCGGGGGTGCTGGTCGCCGGGGATGCCCGGCGCGAGGGAATCCAGGATGCCGCGCGTCTCCGGCCCGCCGGCCGCGCACTCCTCGTCCACGGTCTCGAGGTAGAGCAGGTCGGAGGCCTGCTGGGGTAGCAGTCCGACGAGACTCCGCCGCTCGACCGCCTTGAGGCCGGCCGGGTCGACGCCACCGATCGCGACCTGGCCGGACCGCCGGGGCCCGCTCCCCTGCAGCGCCCACAGCAGCGAGGACTTGCCCGAGCCGTTGCGACCCATCACGGCGGTGACCCGGCCGCGAGAGAGGGACAACGACACGTCGCGCACCGCCACGGTCCGGCCGTGCACCACCGTGAGCCGGCTGACCACCACGTCCGGCGGCTCCGGGTCCCGGGCGGCCTCGCCCGGCGGCACCAACGTGAGCGTGCTCGCGTGGCGCCTGGCGTCCCGGACGCTCAGCGGCAACGGGCTCCACCCTGCGACCCGGGCGAGCTCGACCAAGGGCGGTACGACGGGCGACGTGGCGAGCACCTCGGCCGGGTCCCCGACCTGAAGCCGTCCGTCGCGCGTCACCAGGCAGATCCGGTCCGCGAAGGGGATCACCCGCTCCAGCCGGTGCTCGGCGAGCAGCACCGAGACGCCCACGTCGTGGACCAGGCGGGTGAGCGTGGCGAGCACATCCTCGGCGGCGGTCGGGTCGAGTGCGGACGTGGGCTCGTCGAGCACGATGAGTCGGGGGTGCATGGTCAGCACCGAGCCGATCGCGACCCGCTGCTGCTGTCCGCCGGACAGGGTGCGCAGGTCGCGGAGCCGCAGGTCTGCGATGCCGAGCAGGTCGAGGGTCTCCTCGACCCGGCGGCGCATCGTCTCCGGCGGCAGCCCGAGCTGCTCCATGCCGTAGGCGAGCTCCTCCTCGACCGTGTCGGTGACGAAACCGGCCAACGGGTCCTGCCCGACGAACCCGATGGCGTGTGCCCGCTCCCGCGGCGGTGCCTCCAGCACCGACGTCCCGTCCAGCAGGACCTCGCCGGTGAGGTGGCCGCCGGAGAACCGGGGCACCAGCCCGGTCACGATCCCGAGCAGGGTGGACTTGCCCGACCCGGTCGCACCGGTGACGAGCACCAGCTCGCCCTCCTCGACGGCCAGGTCGACGCCGGCGAGCACCGGCGCGTCGTCGTAGGCCAACGAGATCCCGCGCAGCTCGAGGAGGCTCATGCGGTGGCCATCCGTGGCTCCGGCGCGGCGACGGCCGGGAGCAGACCCAGCAGCACGCCGACCAGCGCGACCAGCGTGACCTCCGGGAACGTCGTGAGGCCCGGGTAGGCCACGACGAGCTGATGGCCCGACACCCACCACGCGACCGCTGCGGTGGCGATGCCGGAGAGCATCACCGCGAACTCCGGCCAGAGCCACGGATCGGGGCGGTAGCGGGTCCGGTCCACGCGGCGGCCGGCCAGGACCAGGCCGCCGATCGCGAGGGCCACGCCGAGCAGCAGCATGGGCGTCGCGAGTACCCGTGGGGCGGTGTGGTCGAGGCCGGCGTACACGCCGACGCAGACCCCGCACAGGCCGAGCAGCATGAGCGCACCGGTGAGCCGGCGCTCGGCAGGCGGGACGCCGCCCGAGCGACCGTAGCCGCGGGTGTCCATCCCGGCGGCCAGCCGCAGCGACCGGTCGAGCGAGTCCTCGAGGACCGGGACCAGGTAGCGGCGCAGCCGTTGGGTACGCCGGGTGTCCCCGGCGCGAAGCGCCTGCGCGGACCGGACCCGGCGCGCGCTCTCGACCAGCAGGGGCAGCACCGTCACCGCCACCACGAGTGCGGTGCCGACCTCGTGCAGCGCCGCCGGCACCGAGCGCAGCAGCCGCTTGGGGTTCGCCAGCGCGTTGGCCGCACCGACGCAGACCACGACCGTGCCGAGCCGCAGCCCGTCGTACAGCCCGGCCAGGATGGACTCCCTGGTCACCGGCCCCAGCAGGTGCAGCCCCAGCGCCCAGTCCGGCAGCGGGACCTCCGGGAGGTCGAGCAGCACCAGGCCGCCGTCCGCGCCGCCACCGAGCAGCACCCGGAACAGCACCCGCATCACCACGATCACGATGGCGACGATGACGTAGAGCCGGAACGCGTCGGCCCACGGCTGCTCGGAACGCCGGGCCATCACGACGAGCGTGGCCACGCCCCAGATGGTCAGGAGCAGCAGGGGGTTGGTCATGAACGACGCCGCGGCCGCCAGCCCCAGCGCCCACACCCACCAGGCGACCGGATGCAGGTCGCGGGGCAGCCGCGCGGCAGTCACCGGGAGAGTCTCCCGGACGGAGCCGCCGCTGGGGCGTGGCCTAGGACTCGGTGGGCTCGTCGTTCTCGTCGGAGGCCTTGACCGGGGCCAGGGCCGGACGGGTGCCACGGCCGAGCACACCGCCGAGCAGGGCCAGCATCGCGGTGAGCACGATGAGGATGCCCGGCACCACCCAGACGGGGGCACTCTGGGTCTCCACCGGCGCCGAGCTGGTCAGGTAGGTGTCGTAGGTCTCCGGGTCGGAATCCTTGGTCTCGTCGTCCGCGACAGGCTGCGCTGCCGGGGTGGGAACCTCGGTGGTCGGGGCGGTGGTCGGAGCAGCAGGTGTCGACTTCGGCGGCTTGGTCGGCTGCGCGACCGGCGTGCTCGGCGCCGCAGGCGGCGGGGTGTACGGCGCGCTGGTCGACACCGGGCCCGAGTTCGTCGGCGGCGGGTTGTTGTTGTTCGAACCGCCCGAGTTGTTGTTGTTGCCACCGTTGTTGTTGCCGCCGTTGTTGTTGCCGCCGTTGTTGTTGCCGCCGTTGTTGTGCAGCGTCGGCGGCTTCTTGGTCGGCTTCGGCTTCTTGGTCGGCTTCGGGGTGGGCTGCGCGGGCGGAGGGGCGGCCGTGGTCGGCGCCACGGTCGCGGTCGGGGGGTTGGGCGCACTCGGGGTCTTCTGGGTCGGCGCGGCGGCCGCCGGGGAAGAGGCAACGACAGCGTCTCCCGAGCCGGCCGCACTCTGTGGCCACCAGGCGACGAGGCACGCGGCGAGGCCCAGCAACACCGCAACGGCGAAGCGGACGAAGTTCGTCCCGGTCCTGCTCACCACGACCTCCTGAGGCCCCCATGGATGGCTCCGGGTCCCTCATGGAAAATACAGCACACACGTCTGGCTCGGTGAAAGTTCGGCGAACTATGGGCTAGTCCGGTGCCGTCGGCGCAACAGGTACGTCGCACCCCCGCCGGCCGCCAGCGCGAGGAGCACCAGCGGCACCGCCCACGCCGGCAGTGCGCCCGCGGTGTCATTGGAGCTCGCGTCCGGGACGTCCGCAGAACTGGTCGACGCGGAGTCGGACGGTGTGGCCGCGGCGCTCGTCGAGTCGGACGCTGTGGGCAGGGCGCCGTCGGACGGGGCCAGGGTTGGCGTGGCCGTCGGGGTGGCCGAGTCGCTCGTCTCGTCCGGACTCACCGACGCGGGTGCCGGGCTGCCGGACGCGGTCGGCGTCGGCGTGGGTGTAGTGGTCGAGGTGGCCGACGGCTTGGTGGACGGCTTGACCGTCGGCGTGGCCGAACCTTGGCCGTTGCCGCCACCGCCGTTCCCGTGACCACCGCCCCCGCCACCGCCCCCACCACCGCCGCCACCGCTACCGCCACCACCGGACGTCGGCGACGCGGTCGGCGTCGGAGCGGGCGTCGGGGTGCTGGCGTGTGCCGTCGGCGGGAAGTTCGGCTGGTTCTGCGACCCGGTCTGCCAGGCGAACGCGACATAGCCGCCGTTCGGGACGTTCAGTGACCCGGCGCCCAGCGAGGAGTAGGACCACGAGCCAGACTTCCCGTCGGACCAGAACAGGCCCCAGTAGGCGGTCGTCGGTGGCGTGTTGACGCACGGGTCGGACGCCGGCTGGCCGTTGATCCGGCAGACGAACCCGGGCTGGCGCTGCACGTAGGTCAATGAGAACCCGGCCCCGGTGAAGATCGACGACGCGACGTCGCCACCTCCGGACGGACTGCACACCACCTCGAGACCACCACCGAGCGCGCCGTGGTCGACCACAACGGTCACACCGGTCGGCCCCGAGCAGGCGGCCGCGGCGGCCGGAGCCGATGTGCCCGCGACGAGGCCCAGCCCGGCCGCCGAGGTCGCGAGGACCGCGGCGGCGAGGCGGGCGATCTGGAGTCGCATCCTCAGCCGACAACCCGGAACGTCGTGCTGCCGTGGCGATTCTTGAACTGCCCGACCACTGAGAGCTTGTGTGTGCCGAGCTTGACCTTGGCGAGGAACGCGCGCTTGAAGGTGCCCTTCTTGTTGGCCTTGCCCTTCGTGACCAGCTTGCCGTCCACGAAGACCTTCACCTTCTCCTTGGCGCCGAGCTTCTTGAGCTGGACGATGACCTTGCCACCCTGGGTGACGGACTTGGCCAGTCTCGGCTTGAGCCGGTCCCGGCCGAGCACCTGGATCTCGTCCGTCGCCGAGCCGGGGCCGGTGGTGCCCGAGACGGTGACCTCCTGGCTCTTCTTCGCCGTGTCGACCTGGTGGGTCAGCGGCGAGCCCGTGCCAGTCAGGATCGCGACACCGCCGTTCGAGTCGGTGAGGCACACCCGCTCGCCGACCGCCGCGCCGGTGATCGTGACCTTGGCGGTGTCGCCACCCTTGACGAACTTCTTCGGACCGGTCACCACGACCGTTGCGGGTGCGGTGCCGTCCCACACGAGCCCGAGGGCGGCCTGGGAGGTCGCCCGGCGCCACTGGTCCGCCTTGGGAACCGTGATGCCGTTGGCCACCCCGTCCGCCTTGGCGGCCGGGTCGTAGGCGACCGCGCCGACCGAGGCCGCGAGCGGGCCGGTCTGGCCCGCCGGCACCTGGAGGCTGCGGACCCAGGTCGTGGCCCTGCCGGCCGCGGTGACCTCGCACTGGGAGCCGAGGGCCGCTGCCGCGAGCCCCGTGCTGTTGGTGTTGGGAGTGTCAGTCGACGTCCCGCCGCCGAACGAACCGTCCGCCAGCTGCACCGTCTTCAGCCACGCGACGGCCTTCGCGATGGCCTGGCTGACGGTGGGGTCGGTACGACGGCTCTGGAGCGCCAGCACGGCGAGCGCCGTGACGTCCGTGTCCGGCGTCGCGGCCGGGCTGGCACCGTTGCAGCTCTGGTCCGGCGCGGCGGCCGGGGAGAAGTTGAGACGGAACCAGCCGGCCGAGCACTGCTGGGCGACGAGGAACCCGGCGGCCGCGGCGGCCTCCGGGCTGCCGGCCACCGTCAGGCCCTGGACGGCGAAGGACTGGCCGATCACGTTGGCGAAGTCGGGGTCGGCCGGCGCGGTCGTGTCGTCGGCGATGCGACCGTTGCCGCCGGTCAGCGTCTCGAGTCGAGTGATCAGGTCGACCCCGCCGAAGGCGTGCGGGTCGGAGCCGGTGACCTGGGCCAGCCGCAGGACCTTGGCGGTGCCGCCTGCGGAGATATCGGTGCCGAAGCCCGGCTCGGTGTAGTCGTGCACGTGCGTGGCCATCGCGCTGGTCAGCGACTGCAGCGCGGTCGGCTGTCCTCCCAGCTCGGCAAGGGCGAGGCCGACGTCGGCGGTGAGGCCGTAGTCGTCGAACGCGAACTGGTCGTTGTGAACCAGGCCGCCCGTGAGCTGGCTGACGAGCCAAGCGGCGCTGGCGTTGCCCGACGGAGTCGGGTCGGCGGCTGCCGACGCGGACTGGCCGGACGTGAGCGCCGACAGGACGAGGACCGGAGCGGCGAGAGCCGCGATCCGGCGTGGGGTGATGCGCATGGTGGGTTCCTTCCCGCTGCACAACGGGAAGGCCGTCAGGGCCGACCCGCTGGTTTCCTCGACAGCGTGAGGTCAGGACGCGTCGCTACAGGTGCTCCGGCTCGCGCGCTTCCCTCCCAGAATTCGGCAGGGCGAGCGCGCCTACGGTTGCGGGTCAGCGCCGGATTCGGACCGGCTTCCCCCACGGCGGGCGTGATGAATGAAGTTGTGCCCGCGCACAGTACCGCGAGCCGGTCAGCCCAGCTTCTCCAGGATCAGCTCGCGGACCCGACCGGCGTCGGCCTGGCCCTGCATCTCCTTCATCACCGCGCCGATGAGGGCACCGGCCGCGGCCACCTTGCCGTCGCGGATCTTGTCCGCGACGTCGGGGTTCGCGGCGATCGCGGCGTCGACGGCGGCCGAGAGCGCGCCCTCGTCGGACACGATCGCCAGCCCGCGGGCCGCGACGATCTCGTCAGGCGTCCCCTCGCCGGCGAAGATGCCGTCGAAGACCTGGCGGGCCAGCTTGTCGTTGATCGCGCCGTCGTCGACCAGTGCCTGGATGCGCGCGACGTCCGCCGGCGTGACGCCGAGCTCGGCGATCTCGACGCCTGAGTCGTTGGCCCGGCGGGCCAGCTCACCCAGCCACCACTTGCGGGCCGCCTGCGGCGCGGCACCGGCCGCGATCGTCTCCTCGACCAGCCCGAGCGCTCCGGCTCCGACGGTGTCCCGCATCTCCAGGTCGCTGAACCCCCACTCGGTCTGGAGCCGGGTCCGCTTCTCGGTGGGGTTCTCCGGCAGCGTGCCGCGCAGCTCCTCGACCCACTCGGGTGGCGGCGCGATCGGGACCAGGTCCGGCTCGGGGAAGTAGCGGTAGTCGTCGGCGTCCGACTTCTCCCGGCCGCTGGTGGTGACCCCCGTGTCCTCGTGCCAGTGCCGGGTCTCCTGGAGGATCGACCCGCCGCCGTCGAGCACGCCGGCGTGCCGCTGCATCTCGTAGCGCACCGCGCGCTCGACCGACCGGAACGAGTTGACGTTCTTGGTCTCGGTGCGGGTGCCGAGCACCCCTGAGCCCTTCGGCGCGAGCGAGAGGTTCACGTCGGCCCTCAGGTTGCCCTGGTCCATCCGCGCCTCCGAGACGCCGAGCGCCACGATCAGGTCGCGGAGCTGGCTGACGTAGGCGCGGGCCACGGCCGGCGCCTTCTCCCCTGCGCCGGTGATCGGCTTGGTGACGATCTCGATGAGGGGGATGCCGGCGCGGTTGTAGTCGACCAGCGAGTAGTCGGCGCCGTGGATCCGGCCGGTGAGGCCGCCGACGTGGGTCGACTTCCCGGTGTCCTCCTCCATGTGCGCGCGCTCGATCTCGACGCGGAAGGGCTCGCCGTCAACGTCGACGTCCATGAACCCCTCGAAGCAGATCGGCTCGTCGTACTGGGAGGTCTGGAAGTTCTTCGGCATGTCCGGGTAGAAGTAGTTCTTCCGCGCGAACCGGCACCAGTCCGCGATCTGGCAGTTGAGCGCCAGCCCGATCCGGATCGCCGACTCGACCGCCTTGCGGTTCACCACGGGCATCGACCCGGGGAGGCCGAGGCAGGTCGGGCAGACGTTGGTGTTGGGCTCGCCGCCGAACGCCGCCGGGCAGCCGCAGAACATCTTCGTCGCGGTGTTGAGCTCGACGTGCACCTCGAGGCCGAGGGCCGGGTCGTAGCGCTCGAGGACCTCGTCGAAGGGGACCAGGCTCTCCTGGGTCGTCGTCATCGGGCCACCACCTTCACGTCCGGAGCCCGGTCCAGCAACGAGCCACCCCACTGCTCGCGCAGCCTGGCCTCCAGCGCCGCGCCCACCCGGTAGCAACGGTCGTCCGCCAGCGCCGGCGCGAGGATCTGGAAGCCGGCCGGCAGGTCGTCCTCGTGGGCCAGGCCGCTCGGGATCGAGATGCCGGGTACGCCGGACAGGTTGGCCGGGATGGTGGCCAGGTCGTTGAGGTACATGGCGAGCGGGGTGTCGACCTTCTCCCCGATCGGGAACGCCGTGGTCGGCGCGGTCGGGGAGACCAGCACGTCGGCGTACTCGAAGGCCTTGTCGAAGTCGCGGCTGATCAGGGTGCGCATCTTCTGGGCCTGGCCGTAGTAGGCGTCGTAGTAGCCACTCGAGAGCGCGTAGGTGCCGAGGATGATCCGGCGCTTGACCTCGTCGCCGAAGCCGGCCTCGCGGGTGGCCCGCATGACGTCCTCGGCCGACGGCGCCTCGATGCCCTCGGGCAGCACCCGCAGCCCGTAGCGCATGGCATCGAAGCGGGCCAGGTTGCTGGACGCCTCGGCCGGCAGGATCAGGTAGTAGGTCGCGAGCGCGTGCACGAAGTGCGGGCACGACACCTCGACGACGTCGGCGCCGGCCTTGACGAGCAGGTCGACCGACTCCTTGAACCGCTCCAGGACACCGCCCTGGTAGCCGTCGCCGCCGAGCTCGGTGACGACTCCGATCCGGACGCCGGACAGGTCACCGGTGGCGCCCTGCTCGACCGCGGTCAGCAGATCGGGCACGGGCTGGTCGAGGCTGGTCGAGTCCCTGGGGTCGTGGCCGCCGATGACGGTGTGCAGCAGCGCCGCGTCGCGGACGGTGCGGGTGACCGGGCCGACCTGGTCGAGCGAGTTGGCCAGCGCGATGAGGCCGTAGCGCGACACTCCGCCGTACGTCGGCTTCATGCCCACGGTGCCGGTGACCGCGCCCGGCTGGCGGATCGAGCCCCCGGTGTCGGTGCCGAGGGCGAGCGGCGCCTCGAAGGCCGCCACCGCTGCCGCCGAGCCGCCCCCGGAGCCGCCCGGGATCCGGTCGAGGTCCCACGGGTTGTGGGTGACGCCGTACGCCGAGTGCTCGGTGGAGGAGCCCATCGCGAACTCGTCCATGTTGGTCTTGCCGAGGATCGGCAGCCCGGCCGCGCGCACCTTGGCGACCACGGTCGCGTCGTACGGCGGGATCCAGCCCTCGAGGATGCGTGAGCCGCAGGTGGTCGCCAGCCCCTTGGTCGCGAGCACGTCCTTGACCGCGATCGGCACGCCGTCCAGCGCGGACGCCGACCGGCCCGCCGCGCGCCGCTCGTCGGACGCGCGCGCGGCCGCGAGCGCACCTTCGGTGTCGACCTGGAGGAACGCGTGCACCGCGCCGTCCACCTCGGCGATCCGGTCCAGCGCGGCCTGCGTGATCTCCACGCTCGTCGTGGCGCCGGAGGCGAGGTCGTCAACCAGCTCGGCGGCGGTCTTCCGGATACCGGTGCTCACTGCTCGTCGCCCAGGATCCGGGGGACGGAGAACCGCTGCAGCTCCTGCGCGGGTGCTCCCGACAGCGCCTGCTCGGGGGTCAGGCAGTCCTCGACGACGTCCTCACGGAAGACGTTGGTCAGGGGCAGCGCGTGCGAGGTGGGCGGCACGTCGGCGGCGGCCACGCCCTGGATCGACGCGACCGACTCGAGGATCACCGACAGCTGGGGTGCCAGGTGGTCGAGCTCGGCCTCGGTGAGGTCGATCCGGGCGAGGTCGGCCAGGTGGGCCACCTCGTCACGGGAGAGCGCTTCGGGCATGTGCTCAAGCCTATTCGTGCGCGCCCTGGTGCCGTTCGCCGGTAGCGAAAGGTGGTCACGGCTGCCCGTCGGTGACCCTGCGCCCTCTCGTCCCTGACGGTCCTAGTCCCTCGCGAGGGAGACCTCGCCCTCGATCTGGGTGACGAAGTGGTCGTCCTCGAAGTGCTGGGCGAGGTAGGCGTAGCCGGTCGCACCTTCGTAGCGGCCGGTGCCGCCGGTGAACTGCTGGGTGCCGCCTGCGTGACCGGCGCCGGTGTCGGGGTTGACGTTGCCGATGCTCGTCTCGAGCGCCGTGAGCGTCGACCCGTCCGCGAAGGTGTAGGTGATCGTCCCAGTGACCGGGCGTTGGTCAGGTGCCGTCGGGGGTGCCTCGCCACGCGATCCGAGCACGAAGACCGTCGTTCCGTTGAAGCCGTGCTTGCCGCGGACGGTGCCGACCACGCACACCTGGGTGGGGGGTGGGCAACCCTCGTCGACGACCTTGTCGGAGATGGTCGCTTCGATGCGTTGCGAGTGGGGATGCGGATGCGCGGTGGCCCGTGACGTGCTGGCGAGGACGCCGGCGGTGGCGATGACGGCGATGACGGCCGTTGCGGCGGCGACGGCGGTGATGCGGTGGACTCTCATGGGGCTCCTGTCGTGCTGATCGCTCGCATTGCTCTCGGGAAAGCCACGCTAGGTCCGTCGACGCGGCTGACCGGGTGCCAATCGGTGGCTCACTTCGTGGGCCACTCCTGGGAGTGGGTACGGGACCGGCATGCCCCCGGATCCCGCCCCGGACACCTCGTTCCACCTGAGCGTCACCGAAGGGCGCGCCGTGAGCCGGCTCAACGGCGAGTCCACGGTGGTGAAGCTCGAACCCGAGTGGACCCGCGGTGCCTATGCGTTGCGGAGCAACACCGCACCGCCGCGATTCACCTCCGTGCCGCTGCACCGGCACCGCGACATGGAGGAGGCCTTCGTCGTGGTCACCGGAACGATGAGCGTGGTGGCCGGGTCGCGCCGTCTCGACGCCGGACCGGGTGAGGTCTGCCTGATCCCCCGAGGTCTGCCCCACGCGCTCGCCAACCTCGGCGACGTCCCTGTCTCGTGGCTGACCCTGCTCTCGCCCGGCTACCGGTCCGGCTGGATCGACGAGGAGGAGCGGCTGATCGACCGGGCCCACGGCGACCCGTCGCTCGTGGACGACGCCGCGCTGCGCGCCGTGCACGAGCGCTACGGGCTCGAGATCCTCGGCCCGCCGCCCGACTGGGAGGACCCGCCTGCGGTTACCGGTTGAACCGTCAACCGTTCTCGTCTCCGCACCGGAGGAACCGTGACCACCAAGCTCGCGATCATCTACTACTCCTCGACCGGCACCGTCGACGCGATGGCCCGCCGGGCCGCGCAGACCGCCGAGAAGGCGGGCGCCGAGGTGCGGCTCCGGCACGTCGCCGAGACCGCCCCGGACGAGGCGATCGAGTCCGAGGACGACTGGGCCGAGCACCGCGACGACATGGAGGGAGAGCCGGTCGCCGACCCCGACGACCTGGCGTGGGCCGACGCGGTTCTGCTCGGGACGCCCACCCGGTTCGGGAGCGCGACCAGCCAGCTCCAGGCATTCATCGACACCCTCGGTCCGCTCTGGGAGGAGGGCGGCCTCGCGGACAAGGTCTACGCCGGCTTCACGGCCACCAAGACCGAGCACGGGGGCCAGGAGACGACGCTGCTCAGCCTGTACACGAACTTCATCCACTGGGGCGGGATCATCGTGGCCCCCGGCTACACCGATGAGGTGAAGTTCGTCGACGGCAATCCGTACGGTGCGGCCAAGGTCACCGGCGAGACCACGAAGCTCGAGGAGCCCGACCTCGACGCGATCGACCACCTCGTCGAGCGGGTCCTGCACGTCGCGGAGCGCCTCGCGAGCTGACGACCCGCCGGCCGACGTCCAGTCGTTACAACGTCATTACGCCGTCTTCCTAGCTTCCAGGGATCCGTTCACCCAACCCGAGGGGGTCCCCATGAAACTGGTCACCCACAACCGCTACGCCACCGTCGCGTCGACCGCCGCTCTCGTGATCGCGCTCGGCGGCACGTCGTACGCCGCCGTGAAGATCACCGGCTCCAACATCGCGGACGGCACCGTCACCACCAAGGACGTCAAGAACAAGTCCCTCAACCTCAAGGACATGAGCCCCGCCACCAAAGGAAAGCTCAAGGGAGCGACCGGCGCGCCCGGCGCCAGGGGCGCCGCCGGACCCGCGGGACCTGCGGGACCCGCGGGGAAGGACGGTCCGTCGTACGCGCGGCTCGCCTACGACAACACCGACACCAACATCACGAACCAGGTCAGCGGCGACGACGCGCGCGTGGTCTACAACGTGGTCGTCGGCGGGACCTACGTGCTGCTGGGCAAGGTCATCATCGCGAACAACGCCGGTGTCAACATCTCGGTCCGGTGCACGCTGGCGGCGCAGAACTCCTCCGACCTCGCGGTCGTCCGCCTCGCGCCCACGATGTCCGCGACGGTGAACCTGCAGCTGGCTCATTCGTTCACGGGCTTCGCGGGCATCGGTGACATTCGCTGCTGGGCGTTCGGGAGCGCGGCAGTGGCCGAGGTCGCCAAGCTCACGATGATCCGGGTCGGCCAGCTCGAGACCGTCGACGCCAGCTGAGCGACCCACCGCCCGCGACGCGACCGGGCCGCCCCTCCGTCGGGGGACGACCCGGTCGCAGCGTGCTGGTGGTGCCTACTTCTTCGGTGCGGCCTTGACCTTGACCTTGAGGATCCCCTCGGAGGCCAGGTGGGTGCTGTCGCCCGCGTAGGCGACGGCGGCCGCCCACTTGCCCTTGAGCTTCGGGAGCTTGACGACGACGGCGCCGTTCACCAGCGTGCCGGTCACGGTCTTGGTCTTCGACGAGCCATTCCGCTCCAGGGTGAGAGTGACGCTGCCGGTCGGGGCTGCGGTGCCGCCGCCTACCGCGCCCGGCTCGACGCACTCGGGGCCACGTGCGGAGGAGAAGGCACGCATCGTCACCGAGGTCCAGGCCGCGTTCCGCCTCAACCGCGCGGTCTTCGCCGAGCTCGGCGAGCACCTCTCCGAGTGGCGCCGGAAGTCCCGCACCGGCTGACTTTCGGTGGTTGAGGAAGTCGCGCTGGCGACCATTCGCTGGTTGAGGAGGTCGGGCTGGCGACCATTCGCTGGTTGAGGAGGTCGCGCTAGCGACCGTTCGCTGGTTGAGGAGGTCGCGCTGGCGACCATTCGCTGGTTGAGGAGGTCGCGCTAGCGACCATTCGCTGGTTGAGGAGGTCGCGCTAGCGACCATTCGCTGGTTGAGGAGGTCGCGCTAGCGACCATTCGCTGGTTGAGGAGGTCGCGCTAGCGACCATTCGCTGGTTGAGGAGGTCGCGCTAGCGACCATTCGCTGGTTGAGGAGGTCGCGCTAGCGACCATTCGCTGGTTGAGGAGGTCGCGCTAGCGACCATTCGCTGGTTGAGGAGGTCGCGCTAGCGACCGTCTCGAAACCACCGCAACGAAGGCTGGGACTGAGCCGCGGTAGGTCCCAGCACGCCTGCCAGAGGTTTCGAGACAGGCGCAGAGCGCCTTCCTCAACCGCCGGTTGGCACGACACGCCGACCCAACATCTGGTCCCGCGTTTCTAGCCTCCTGACCAACCGATTGCGGTCCCGGGGCATCTTGGAAGGCACAGGAACCGGACCAGCCTGAGGAGGTACGTCGTGGCGGCACCCTCGGACGAGGAGTTCGCCGAGCTCGTCGAGGCCGCCTGGCCGGGGCTCTACCGCACGGCGTACCTCCTCCTGGGCGAGCACCATCTCGCCGAGGACCTCGTGCAGACCTCGCTCGCCAAGACCTACGCGTCGTGGGGCAAGGTCCGTGAGTCCGGGGCAGCCAAGGGCTACGCGCGGGTGGTGCTGGCCAACACGGCGGCGTCGTGGTTCCGGCGCCGGTCGTGGCGCAACGAGCTGCCCTCGTCGACGCTGCCCGAGCAGGCGACGCACAGCGAGCCGTCCGACCGGCCGGCAGTGCTCGCGGCGCTGGCGACACTGCCGCCGCGCCAGCGCGCGGTGGTGGTGCTGCGCTACTTCGACGACCTGAGCGTCCGCGAGGTCGCGGATGCCCTCGGGATCAGCGAGGGCACGGTCAAGAGCCAGACCTCGGCCGCTTTGGTCAAGCTGCGCAAGCAGCTCGGCGACGCGGTCGTCCCCCAGGAGACGGGAGCCCGCCATGACTGAGCGACTCAGTGTGCTGCTGCGCGAGGAGGCTGCCGCACTCGACGTCCCGCCCGCCGCGACCGGAGCGATCCTGGCCCGCGGCCGTGGGCTGCGGCGGCGCCGACAGTGGACACGTGCGGCCGCGGCGATTGCCGCTGTCGCTGTGGTCGCGTCCGGGACGGCTGGAGTGCACCGGCTGCGCGCCGACGAGATCGACCCGGTGCACGCGGCAGAGGCGTTCGCCTCCCAGGGGGCGTTCGCGGTCGGCCGAGACCTCTATGTCGGCGACCGGATGATTCGCTGGGACGAGTCGATCAAGGCGCTCTACTACACCTCCGCCGGGGTCATGATCCGAAGCGGCGAGACCTCCGAGACCGGCACAGGCGCCTCGCACTACACGCTGGTCACGCCCACCGGGGAACGGTCCGCGGTGCACGTGACCATGGGTGACCGGGTTCCGAGCTTCGAGCCGGACAGCACCCGGTTCGCCTACGCCACCCAGGACGACGGCCGGCTCGAGGTGGTGGTGCACGACGTCGTCACCGACCGTGAGCTCGCCCGGGTCACCGTGCTCGACCACCCCGTGGAGTCCGGCTGGGAGGCTCCGCGGGTCGCGATCGACGGCGACCTGGTGTGGGTGCGCAGCGGCCAGGGCTGGACCCGTGTCAACTGGCGTACCGGTGAGCTGCACGCCGTGCCGGACACCGATGACACGTTTGAGCTCCAGAACGGCCGGTACGCAGTCCAGCGTGGGAACGTGTGGGAGATCCGCTCGATGGCCGACGACACCACGGTGGGCGAGGTCACCATGTTGAAGGGCTGGTATGCGTTCTTCTCCCCCGACGGCCGCCTGATGCACAGCTTCCCCAACGACGTGACGGAGGTCCGGGAGACCTGGCCCGCGTACCTGCACGACGTTGCGTCCGGCACCTCCTTCGAGTTCCCCGACGCAGGAGACGACATCGGCTGGACGCCCGACGGGCACGTGCTCTTCCTCGTCGGTGACACGGTGCGGGTCTGCGAGGCGATGTCGGGCGCCTGCACCGTGCAGGCCTTCGACGGCTCCGGCACCGTCCGGCTGGGCGGGGAGCCGTACGAGTCCTGAGCATCGGTCCAGTAGCCGAGTGATCTGGTTGACTATTGGCACCACCCTGCGAGAATCCAGGAGCCATGGAGACCCCCGTCGCGAGCCCGCTGCTGTGGCTGCGCGCGCTCTTCGCCGGGTCGTTCGCGTTCTTCCTCGGGACGGCGGGCCACGTCATGGCCGACGGCCTGTTGCCCGGCACGGCGTTCCTGGTGGTTCTCTACGCGTTCACGGTCGTGCTCAGCGTGCCGGTCCTGGTGCGGCCCGCATCCCACCTGCGGATGCTCGGCCTCATGGTCGGAGGCCAGACCTTCATCCACCTCTGTCTCACGTTGACCGCGGGCCACGTAGGTGACCCGAAACCGCCCGGGGCGGCCGCGCCGCGCGACGCCGGCCTCGCCCAGCTGCCGGTCGTCGACGGGCACCGGGTCGGCTCGTTCCAGGACGCCTTCGTCGGCACCGACGCCCAGCCGGCCACCACACCGACGCTGCCCATCCACCACCTCGTCGCCGACCTGTCAGCGCACGCGCCGATGATGGTGGCCCACCTCGCCGCCGCGGCGCTCGTGGCCCTCTGGCTGGCGTACGGCGAGCGCTGCCTCTTCTCGGTCCTCGCGCTGACGACCCGGCTTCTGCTCGCCCTGGTCCGGCCGGCACTGGCCGTCGACGTCCCCGTCGTGGTCCGCAGCTCCCTCACCGCCGTCGCCGCGACGCCGTTCCGCCACTTCCTCCTCGGTCGCTCCGTCTCCCGGCGCGGCCCGCCTCTCCTCGCAGGCTGATCCGTTCCCTGACCCGCCCGGTCCCCGGGCGGGCTGTCCTGCGTTCCTTCACCTGCTCGAGGAGAGCTCTGATGACCCTGCCCGCGGCGCCCGAACGCGCCCCCGCCCCACCCGACCCACGGCGTACGTCCCCGGCCTCTGGCTGGTTCCGGGCCGTCTGGCGCTGGCACTTCTTCGCCAGCTTCCTGGTCGTCCCGATCCTGCTGCTGATGGCGACGACCGGGTTGATCTACCTGTTCCGGTTCCAGCTGGAGCCCCTGCTCCACCCCGCCCTGATGAAGGTGGAGCCCAGCGGGCTCGCCCAGCCCTACGTCACCCAGCTGGCCGCCGTCGAGCAGGAGTACCCGGGCTCGACCGCCGTGTCGCTGGCCGAGCCCCGCGACGACCACAGTCCGACCATCGTGTCGATCACCACGGCCGACGGTGCGGCCCGCGACGTGTTCGTCGACCCCTACCAGCTGGAGGTGCTGGGGTCCGTCGACCCGGACACGACGCTCTCCGGCCGGGCGATCCGGCTGCACGCCGAGCTGATGGCCGGGCCGTGGGGCGACCACGTCATCGAGGTGGGCGCCTGCTGGGCGGTCGTGATGGCGCTGACCGGCTACTACCTCTTCGTCCGCGGGTGGCGCGCCCGGCGCCGCGCTCGTCGGGGCGGTCGCCAGGGGGCCGCGCTCCGGCACCGGCACGGGCTGGTCGGCGCCGTGGTCGGCGTCGGACTGCTCACCCTGCTGGTGACCGGACTGCCGTGGACCGGCTTCTGGGGCGCGAAGGTGCAGTCGTTCGCGACCGAGAACGGCTCGTCGATGTGGAGCCTCGACCCGGGCGCCCGGAGCGACCCTGCGTCCACGCTGGACGAGTCGCTGCCGCACAACCACCAGCAGGAGGTGCCATGGGCGCAGGGCGACGCTCCGGTCCCGTCCGGGCCGGCCCCTGGATCGACACCGGACGGCGAGCGGAACGTCGCCAACGTCGACACCGCGATCACGGTCGCGGACCGGCAGGGGCTGCGCCACCCGATGACGGTGGCCCTGCCGGCACCTGACGATGCGACCGGCGTCTTCTCGGTGATCGGCTACGCCTTCGACGCGCCATCGGACGAGCAGACCGTGCACGTCGGCCGGTACGGCGGCGAGGTGGAGTCGACGTACGGCTTCGCCGACTACCCGCTCCTGGCCAAGGTCGTCTCGCAGGGCATCGGGCTGCACGAGGGCCGCAGCCTCGGGCGATGGTCGTTCTGGGGCTCGGCGCTGATGTGCCTCGCGGTGATCTTCATGTGCGTCACCGGGCCGCTCATGTGGTGGCGCCGCCGGCCCCGGGGGGCTGCCAAGCTCGGTGCCCCACGCGGACGGATGCCGCTGAGAGCCACTCCCGTGCTCGTCGTGGGCCTCGTGGCGCTGGGGCTGTTCCTCCCGCTGTTCGGGATCACCCTCCTGGCCGCGCTGCTGCTCGACCAGCTGGTGCTGCGCCGGGTGCCGGCCCTGGCGCACTGGTTCGGGGCCTCATGACGAGCAAGCAAGGATGACCTTGTAGACGTCCATCCGCGCCCTGATGATCTGCATGTGAACGAGACGCCTGCCACGGCGAGGCTGAGACGTGCCGTCCGGGCGATCATCCTGGCCGACGACGACCATGTCCTGCTGTGCCGCTTCAGCTTCCCGCATCCAGCTGTACCGACGGGCGCAACGGGCGTGTGGGCGGCCCCCGGCGGCGGCATCGAGCCCGGTGAGCTGCCGCTGGCGGCACTGCGCCGGGAGCTGCACGAGGAGACCGGGCTTGTCATTGACGCCGACCCGCCTCACGTCTGGCACCAGGAGGTCGCCGCTCCCAGCCGTGCCGACGGTTACGACGGGGTGGTCAACGACTACTTCCTCGTCCTCACCACACGCTTTGATCCCCGCGGCACCCTGTCCGATGACGACCTCGCCGCCGAGCTCATCAGCGAGCTGCGATGGTGGCGGCACGGAGACCTCGCTGAACACGGCGGAACCGACCTCTTCTCACCCCGTGACATCGCCACACCGCTGGCGGCGCTGATCGCCGGTGACATCCCGGGCACGCCGGTGATGCTGGGCTTGTGATCTCGACTGTCTGCGGTCGGTGATGGACTTGTTGCCGTGACCGTCTTGGCTGGCTCGAGCGACCTCATTGTCCGTGGCCCGGTCGTGGTCATGCTGGCGACCTGCGACGACGCGCTCCCTGCGATCCAAGAGCTGTGGCCTCGCTTCGAGCAGCTCGTCGGGCTGCGCAGCCGCAAGATGTATGCACTGGTGGACCTGGTGGCCGGGACCTACTCGACGTGTACACCGATCCGGAACGGTGACGACCCTGAGAAGCTGGGTCTTCACCGAGGTGCCCTTCCCGGTGGCAGCTACCGTCGCGGTCGCCTCCGCGGTGAGCCACCCGATCTCTACCGCTCGATCGGGCCCGGCTTCGATGAACTCGAGGCAGCGGGCGACGCGGACCGCACACGTCCGCTCGTCGAGTTCTACAAGCGGCACGATCAGATCGAGCTGTGGGTGCCAGTTAGAGGCTAGGAGCGGGTACCCACGAAGGGCTACGCGTGCGACCCAGCCAACGCTGCGGTGATCTCGACAAGCTCGATCAGCGGTGGGCCGGACGCGCCGCCGGACCCCGGACGGTCGGGGCTGCTGCTTCGCAGCAACCCGTGACCGCCCGGGGCGACGTACGGATCTAGCTGCCGGAGACCGCTGCCTTGAACTTGGCGCCGGCCTTGAAGCCCGGCACGGTGCTCGCAGCGATCTGGATCTCGGCGCCCGTCTGCGGGTTGCGGCCGGTGCGGGCCGAGCGCTCCCGAGACTCGAAAGTGCCGAAGCCCGGGATGGTCACCTTCTCGCGCTTGGCGACGGTCTTGGTGATGGTGTCGAGGACGGCTTCCAGCGCCCGCTCGGCATCGGCACCGCTGAGCCCGGTGGCCTCGGCCACCGCGTCCTTGAGCTCTCCCTTGTTCATGTCACGTCCCAATTCATCGGTCGAGGGTTCGGTTTGACTGCGGTTGCACCGTACATGCGGCGGGCGCCCAGCGCTGCGCAGGCCACCGGGCGGGTCGATTTTCAGCCCACGAAGCGCTCCACCTCCTCGAGCAGCGCGGGCCACGCCGGCTCCTCGGCGGTGAGGATGTGATTGGCGCTGTCGAGGAGCCGCAGCGAGCTGTCGGGGACCAGTCTGGCCAGCTCACGGGCCTGCGAGGTGGGCACCCGGCGGTCGTCGCGTGCGTGCAGCACCAGCGTCGGACAGTGCACCCGCGTGGCCAGGTCGGCGACGTCGATGTTGGCGAACGTGTCGAGGAACCGCACCACGTTCTCCGTCGACGTGGTGGCGCGCTGCAAGGCGTTGAACGCGTCCCAGGTGTCCCGCCCTTCGCCCGGGAAGAACTGGGCCGCGAAGACCTGCCGGAACGCCGGGTCGTCGCGCCGCCAGGCGACCCGCCCGATCTGCAGGTCCAGAGCGGCGTCGTCGCGCTCGTCGGCCGTCTTCGCCCTTGCCAGCCGACCCCGCGCGTAGGCGCCGACCAGCACCAAGTGGGTCACGCGCTCGGGGTGACGCACGGCGTACGCGATCGCCACCGCGCCGCCCTGTGAGAGGCCGATCAGCGGGAAGCGCTCGAGTCCCGCCGAGTCCACCACGAGCTCGAGGTCCTCCACCCACGTCTCGAGGTCGAAGGCCTCCACGTCCCAGTCCGACAGGCCGCACCCACGCTCGTCGTACCGCACGAGTCGATGCCGAGCCGAGAGCGCGTCGATCCAGTGCGACCAGATCGGGCTCTCCCACTCCAGGTCGAGGTTGGTCAGCCAGTTCGCCGCCTTCACCAGGGGAGGCCCGGCTCCCGACGTCGCGTACGCGATCCGTACGCCGTCGTCGGAGCGGCAGTACCGGATCTCCTGCGATCGCCCTTGAGGAGCCCGGTCGTAACGGTTGACGGCCGGCTCGTTGACCTCGCCCACGAAGCGGTAGCCGACGCCGTGCACGGTTGCGATCAGCCGCTGGCTCGCACCGTCGTCCCCGATCGCGCGGCGAGCTGCCTTGACCCGGCTGGTCAGCGTCGAGTCGCTCACGAACCGGTTGCCCCAGACGTGGTCGAGCAGCTCGGCCTTGGTGACCACCCGATCGCGATGGACGAGCAGGAAGGCGAGAACGTCGAAGACCTGCGGCTCGACGTGCACCGGCTCCCCGTCGCGGCGCAGCTCGACCCGGGCGGGGTCGAGGCAGCAACCGTCGAACGCGTACACCAGGAAACCTTCCGAGATGCTCCCTGCATTGTCAGAGCCTCCGGCTGACCCGACAACCACCCAGACAGGCCATGGTCAGCATCGCTACCGCAGTCCTGGCCACGGAGGTCTCCACGGCTCTCCACACGATCTCCACCCGGTCTCCATGTCTCGTCGAGCACCAGTCGGCACCCTCCTCGGAACATTCAGCACGACGAGGAGAGACAGACATGAACGGAACATCCCAGCGGTCGGCCACCGGCCACGCGGTGGTCCTGGGCGCCGGGATGGCCGGCCTGTTCGCGGCCCGGGTGCTCAGCGAGCGGTACGCACGGGTGACGCTGATCGACCGCGACCCGCTGCCGGCCGGTCCCGGCGTACGCCGCGGGGTGCCGCAGGCCCGGCATGTGCACGGCTTCCAGGCACGCGGCGTCCAGGTCGTCGAGGACCTGTTCCCGGGTCTGGTGGCAGAGCTCGTCGAGGCCGGCGCCTCGAAGATCGGTGACCTGTCCGAGGCGCACTTCAGGGCCGGCGGCCACCTGCTCAGCCAGCGCCCGCAGCCGATCGCGCCGGTCCTGCTGGCGAGCCGTCCCTACCTGGAGTACCGCATCCGGAGCCGGATCGAGGCACTGCCGAACGTCCGGTTCCGCGACTGCCTCGAGGTGGCGGGGCTCATGCACGAGTCCGCCTGCGACGGTGACGGCCGCATCGTCACCGGAGTCCGGGTCGTCCCGCCCGGCGGAGGCGCCGAGGACGAGGTGCTCGCCGACCTGGTGGTCGACGCCAGCGGCCGTGGGAGCCGGACGCCGGCGTGGCTGGAGGAGCTGGGCTATCAGCGACCGGCCGAGGAGCGGATCGCGGTCCGGGTGCGCTACGCGAGCCAGACCATCCACCTGGAGACCCCGGCCGCCGGCCGGCGGTTCGTGATCGAGGGCCGGGGCCCGGGGCGCGACGTCGGCGTCGCGCTGTTCGGGTGCGAGCGCGGGACCTGGACCTTCACCGTGATGGGCGCCGAGCACGCATTCCCGGACGAACCGACCCGCGAGTGGATGCACTCGGTGGCCGAGGAGGAGCTGCCGGACTGGGCGATGGACATCGTGCGCGCCGCCGAGCCGCTGGGCGCGGTCGCCACCCACGGACACCCGGCCAGCGTCCGCCGCCGCTACGACCTGCTCACCCGGATGCCCGACGGGCTGGTCGTGACCGGCGACGCCGTGTGCGCCTTCAACCCGATCTACGGCCAAGGCATGAGCGTGGCCGCGCAGGAGGCGCTCGCGTTGCGAGCAGCTCTTGCCGAGGGCACCCACGACCTGGCCCGACGCACCCTCCAGGGCGCCCTGCCCACGATCACGACCGCGTGGGAGCTCGCCGCCGGGTCCGACCTCGCCTACCCCGAGGTGAAGGGCGACCCCACCCGGGCGATGCGGATGGCGAGCCGCTACGTCAACCGGGTGCTGAGCGTGGCCGAGCGAGACCCCGAGGTGGCTCGGCGGTTCATGGCCGTGGCGGGCCTGGTGGAGCCGCGGACGGCGCTCTTCCACCCGCGCGTGCTCGTCCCGGTGCTGCGGTCGCTGGTCCTGCCTCAGCCTGTGACGCCGGCAACTGTGGGAGTGACTGCGCCGGTCCCGACCGCCTGACACCCGGCGCGGGCGGGCGCCCTAGGCTCCTGCCCCGTGACCGAACCCGACTACCTCAGTGAAGACACCCTCATCGGCAGCGAGCGAGCCCAGCTGCTGGCGTTCGTGCACGACAACCGCTCCGAGGTGGTGGCACTGCTCGGGGGCCTCACGGAGGAGCAGGCGCGGGCCCGGCTGGTGCCGTCCGCGACCACGCTGCTGGGCATCGTGAAGCACTGCGCGTTCGTGGAGCGGGTGTGGTTCCACGTCTCGCTGGCCGGGCGCAGTCGCCAGGAGGTCGGGATCCCCGAGAGCGGAGACGACAGCTGGGTGCTCGAGAACGACGACACCATCGCGTCGGTCCTGGCCGACTACCGCGCCGCGTGGGCCGAGGCGGACGAGATCGCGGCGCCGTACGACCTCGACGACCTGGCCACCCACAACCGGCGCGGGCCGCTCACGCTGCGCTGGATCTACGTGCACATGGTCGAGGAGCTCGCGCGGCACGCCGGCCACGGCGACATCCTCCGCGAGCAGGTGCTGGCCCCGGGCTGAAAGTCGGCGGAGACTTTCTCGCACCAGCTGTCGATTTCCGACCTCGAGCGACGACGAGTCGGTGACCAGGCCCCACCCGGGGCCGCACGAGAGAGGCCACAGCCATGAAGTACGTCCTGATGTTCACCTCCCGCCCCGACCTCGACGCCGAGGTCGAGCCGGACGTCATGAAGGCCGACTACGCGAAGATCTACGCGTGGTTCGAGGAGAACGCCGCCGCCATCGCCGAAGGCGGCGCCGAGCTGCTCGGTGCCGAGACCGCGACCAGCGTGAAGTACGGCGCCGACGGCCCCGTCGTCGTGGACGGCCCGTTCAACGAGGCCAAGGAGATCGTCGGCGGGTTCTCGATCATCGACGTCGCCGACATGGACGCCGCGATCGCTCTCACGAAGTCGTGGCCGAGCCTGAAGTTCCCCGGCAGCGCCGTCGAGATCCGGCCGATGGTCGAGGACTACTCGCAGTTCGAGTGACGTCCCCCGAGTGAGCGCTGCTCCGACGGACGGCCTCCTCGCGCACACCCTGCGCGAGGAGGCTGGTCCGTTGGTGGCCCGGCTCTCGCGCCGGCACGCCGACTTCGACCTTGCCGAGGAGGCGGTGCAGTCGGCGGTGGTCGAGGCGCTCACCACCTGGCGCCGAGACGGGCCGCCGGACAACCCCGCCGGGTGGCTCCAGGTCGCCGCCCAGCGCAACGCCGTCGACGGCGTACGCCGCAGCACGCGGCAGCGGAACCTGGCCGCCCGCGCCTCGCCACCGGCCCCCGCCGGGTTGGGCACCGACGACCGGCTCGCGCTGCTCTTCGCCTGCTGCCACCCGGCGCTGGCGCCCGAGGCGCGGCTTGCCCTGACCCTCCGCGCGGTCGTCGGCCTCACCACACCCCAGATCGCTCGCGCGTTCCTGGTCAACGAGAGCACGCTGGCCCAGCGCATCGTCCGCGCCAAGCGCAAGATCGTGGACGCCGGCATCTCGCTCGTCGTGCCGCCCTCCGACCAGCTGAACGAGCGGCTCGGGGACGTGCTGGCCGTGGTCTACGTGATGTTCAACGAGGGGTTCGTCTCCTCGACCGGTGCCACCCAGGACCGCGACCTGGCCGCGGATGCGGTCTGGCTGGCCGGCGTGGTCGCGACCTCGGTCCCGCACGACCCCGAAGCGTGGGGGCTGGCCGCGCTGCTGACCATCCAGCACGCGCGGGCCGCGGCCCGGTTCGACGAGCACGGCGGGCTGGTGCTGCTGCGCCACCAGGACCGGTCGCGCTGGGACCATGCCGCCATCGCCGACGGCGAACGGCTGATCGAGCGGGCCGGTGCCCTGCGCCGGCCCGGGCGCTACCAGCTGCAGGCCGCGATCGCCGCCCTGCACGCCACCGCTCCCTCGTGGGAGGAGACCGACTGGCTGCAGATCGTGCTGCTGTACGACGTCCTGGCGCGCCTGGACCCGTCCCCGGTCGTCCGGCTCAACCAGGCAGTCGCCCGGGCCCAGCTGTGCGAGCCCGCCGATGCGCTGGCCCAGCTCGACGGCCTCGCCGACGCGTTGACGTCGTACCACCTCTTCCACGCGGCCCGCGCCGAGCTGCTCACCACGCTCGGCCGCCACGACGAAGCCCGCGAGGCCAACCGCACCGCCCTCGGCCTGACCAGCAACGACGCCGAGCGCCGGCTGCTCACCACCCGGCTGCACCGGCACCCGCTGGCGGACGGTTCCTGAAGCCTGGTGGCACTGAGGCTGACGGGGCTAGACGTGTCATGCCCTTCTGCGCACCGCGTGTCACACTCGCGCCGGGTCTCGGGAGGGCCAACGGGGAGGAACCCCATGCACCGCTCGTCACCGACCCGGCTCATCGCCGTCCTGTCTCTGCTCGGCGCAGGACTCGCGGTCGGAACCGGACCCGGCACGGCCGCGGCGGTCGAGCCGTACCCGTTCAACGACGAGAGCCTCACGCTGTTCAAGGTGCCGCCGAAACCTGCCAGCCTGATCACCTCCGGGGGCCGCGGGGTCTTCGCGACCCTGACCCTCAACGGACTGGTCTCCCAGGAGTACGGCCTGACGACCAACGACACCAGCCTCTTCACCGACGACCTGCGACGCACCTGGGCCCACGACGAGGCGTACGGCAAGACCGACGGTCAGCTGAACGCCGACCCCGACCGGCTCCTGCACGCGGTCGGCGTGGCCGTGGGCGACCTCGACGGCAACGGCACGGCAACCGACCCCAAGGTCGAGGCGGCCTACCTGGTCCGGGGCAGCGCCGGCAGCGACGACCACCTCTACGTCATGGGTTCCCAAGGTCAGGGATTCCCGCTCCTCGCCGACAAGGCGATCACCGGCGGCGCCCTCTCGCTGGCGATGACGGAGAAGACCGCCACGGTCCCCGCGCTGCTCTACGTGCGCTACCCGACCTCGCTGAAGGCCTACCGGTTCAACTCCGGCGTCGCCGGCAAGCTGTCCGAGGTGACGCTCGCGCTGGGCAACGTCATCGCCAGCGGCTCGGAGTACTTCGACATCTACCACCGCCCGTCGTGGCTCGACCCGGGCGAGGACCAGAGCTTCAGCGCCGAGTCCCGGGCCGGCGCCCTCGCGGTGACCTACGAGAGCCCCGGGGGCCTCATCGAGCTCAAGGCGCAGCTGCTCGTGCCGACCGGCGGCGCCGACGCGGTGACGCTGTCCTCGATCACCGGCTTCACCCCGGTCGTCCACAGCCTGGGCTGGAGCGACTTCGCGTGGCAGTCCGGCCAGGTCCGCTACGACTGGGCACCGCCCGCCGGTGCGGGCGGTTTCCCCGGAGTCAGCGTCAATGGCTACTCGCTGGCTCTGACCGGCCGCACCGACGGCGACAACCGCATCGGGGTCGACCGGGTGGTCGGCACCGCCCTGGACTCCGACGTCGTCGGCAGCGGAGGCCCGGCCGGCCCCTGCGGCGACGACGAGGTATCCGACATCGACATCGACGTGTCCGGCGTCAGCACGGTCGTCGGGTGTGCCTCGATCGACCACGTGTCCGGGGGCAACGACCGGCTCGTCCAGTCTGTGTTCCGCGGCTCGTGGTCGCAGAAGGTGGCTGCCCAGGAGGTCGCCGGCGCCCAGTCGCTCCGGATGCCCGACGTCCGGGTCGTGCTCTCCTGCCAGTGGCTGCACAAGACGGACCCGGCCAAGAGCTGCAGCGACAGCATCAACTTCCTCACCGATGCCCAGAAGGCCGGCAACGTCGCCCTGGTGACCACGGTCGCCGCCGGCACCACCGGCTCGAGCCTCGCCACGACCTACCAGACCAGCGCGGCCTACCTCGACGTCAAGACGAGCGCCGTCAACACCCAGGGCCTGTTCTGGTGGTCGCGGATCAGCGGTGATCCGGTCCCGGTGAGCAGCGTCTTCCCGCTGCTGAGCGCGCCGCTGCCGGCAGTCGACAACCTGATCAGGGCCGAGGTGCCCGACGACCCGATCAACAACCCGCCCGAGCACGTCACCAGCAAGCCGATCCCGGTGGCGTTCCTGCCGGCCCCGCCGGCGGTGGCCGGAGCCGGACAGCAGGGTGACGCCCCGGAGTTCGCCGCCGTCACCCGCTCCACCAACGGCACGACGACCTCGACCTCCAGCAGCCTCAGCGCCACCCTCGGCGTGGAGATCGAGGACGTGACCGGGGCCTACGGCGCGTCGTTCGCCGTGAGCATGGCCAACGAGGTCAGCGACGAGAACACGGTCGAGCGCACCGTCCAGACCGCCCAGGCCTTCCGCGGGCTGGAGGACGACAACGTGGTCGTCTACCGCCGGGTGCCCATCACCCGCTGGAACGGCACCATCACCGAGTCGAGCACCGGCATCGGGATCGGCGAGCCGACATCGGTCGACCTCACGGACGGCAACGTCGTCACGACCGCGACGAACGTCGGGGCCCTGGCCGCGCAGTATCCCGAGCTCTACGGTGATGGAGGAGAGCTGGAGCCCGTCCTGGACAGGGTCTTCAGCAACACCGTGGGCGACCCAGGGAGCTATCCGCAGGACACCGCGAACAACGCCGGGGTGGACGCGATGTGCGACGGCAGCGTCTCGCCCACGGGCCCGCGCGAGCTCCCGGACCTGAGTGCCTTCGTGCCGGAGAACCCCTACCAGTCCCCGCCCACCACCCCGCTGGGGCCGGACGTGATCGTGAGTGACGTCCACCAAGTGGTGACCGGTTCGGGCAACTCCGAGGGCGCGCTGTTCACCATGGAGGACGCCTACACGAACAGCCGGGTGCAGACCAGCTCGTTCGAGGTGAGCGCCCAGGCCAAGGCCAGCTACTTCACGGTCGGCGCGAGCTACGGCCAGTCCGTCGGCCACGGCTGGTCCACGACGTTGGCCACGGGCGTCGACTTCTCGTCGTTCGTCGGCCACATCCCGTCCGACAACCCGGCGTTGGCCACGGAGACCTACTCGTGGCGGTCGTTCCTGTGCCAGGTGACCACTCAGGCCACCACCGGCGAACCGGTGACCGCGTGGGTGCTCCACTACGCGACCAAGGACTATGACGGCTCGGGCGGCATGCGGCCGCTGGCGCCGGTGGTCGCGACCGGACCGGTGGAGAGCCAGGGGACCGCACCGGATGCGACCGTGCTCAAGTGGAAGCAGGAGTCCGGCACCGTCGAGACCTACCGCTGGAAGATCGAGGCCATCGGCAAGCATGACGTCCGCACCGGCGAGATCTCCTACGCAAGTCCCAAGCTGTCGAACGAGACCAATCCGCTCGTCCATGCCGTGTCGATCGACCAGGCGCTCCTGGCCGGCCAGCTCTACCGCTGGAAGGTCGACGCGACCGACTTCTTCGACAACGCCGTCAGCAGCGACTGGGAGTACTTCGTCACCAACGACGCGGTGTCGAGCCCCGATGGTCCGACCGCGGTCACCGACCGGGTCAACACCGTTGAGGACAAGGCGGTGGCGATCGACGCCGTCGCCAACGACCAGAGCCCGGCCGGTGGGGCGGTGGCCCTCTCGGTCACGTCTGCGCCGATCATGGGCGAGGTGACCGTGAAGGACGGCATCTTCCGCTACGACCCCGACCGGGACGCCTGCGGCCTGGACGCCTTCGACTACCGGATCACCGACAGGTTCGGGAGGTCCTCGACGGCCACCGACATCGTGAAGGTCGACTGCGTCAACGACGCACCGGTGGCGGTCAACGACCGGGTACGGATGCCGAAGGGTGAGAACACCGTGCGGCTCCTCGCCCCGGGTCCACTCGGCAACGACGTCGACGCCGAGCACCAGGACCTGACGGCCAAGCTGCTGGGCAGGCCGAAGGTGGGCCGGGTCAGGCTCGGCGCCGCCGGCGCGCTGGTGCTGACGTTGCCGACGGACCGGGGTCGGATGCGCAACGTCAAGGTGCGCTACAAGGTTTGCGACCCGAAGGGCGCCTGCAGCACCGGCATCATCACCATCGTGCTGCGCTAGGGACAGCTCGCGGTCTGCCGGGTCAGGTGCCGGGGGTGCTCGCGACCGCGCTCATGACGCCGAAGTCCAGGACGATGATGAACGCGAGCAGGAGCCAGGTCCGCGCGGCCGACCAGAGGTGGCGCCGGGCGACGTACGGCAGCACGATGCCGGGCACTCCGACCGCCACGCCCAGCACGCCCCACTCCCAGCCTTCCGCGACCAGGCCGACGACGACGGTCAGCACCGAGAACAGCAGGGCCACCGCCTGGGCGAGCGGCCGGAACCGGTCGTCGAGCCCGAGGAACACCTTCACGACGGGATCGTCCCACCGCGAGAGTCACAGCCAGCGGACCTGGCGCTCCTTGCCCTCGTCGTAGGCCGCGTGGCCGGACAGCGACGCGGGCGTGCCGGTCTCCCACCAGGCGCCGGACTCGGTCCATGCGGACTGCGCGACTCGGCAGACCACCACCGCCGGGCGCTGCTCGGCGACGGCCGCGGCTCGAGCGGCGGCGTACGCCGTCCGGAAGCCGTCGAGGTCGCCATCCGCGACCTCCTCGACGTGGCAGCCGAGCGCGCGAGCGTGCGCGGCGAAGTCGACGGTGAGGCCGGCCGCCGCGCCGGGGCCGCGGGAGTCGGCGAGCAGGTTGTTGAACCCGTCGGCGCCCTGGCCGGTCTGCAGCCGGTGGATCACCGCGAAGCCGGCGTTGTCGCAGAGCACCGCGACGTATGGCACGCCCGCGAACGCCGCGGAGTAGAGCTCGGAGTTGAGCATCAGGTAGGAGCCGTCGCCGAAGATCGACGTCACCACGCCGTCCGGGTGGGTGCGCGCCCGGGCCATGGCAGCGCCCCATGGAGCGACGACCTCGTAGCCCATGCAGGAGAAGCCGTACTCGAGGTCCATGGTCGCGCCCGAGGTCGCGCCCGGGGTGACCTTGCCGGTGCGCCAGCCGCCGTGCAGCTCCCCCGGCATCCCGCCGGACGCGGTGAGCACGTAGTCGTCGGGTCCTGACGCGTCGTTGACCGCGCCCGTCACCTGGGCATACGTGAGCGTCCCGTCGACCACGCCGGCCCGCAGCCGGTCGATCTCGGCGTCCCACGAGGCCTTCTCCTCGGCCGCGCGGCCGGTCCAGCTCGACGGCGCGACCCAGGGGCCGAGCGAGGCCGAGAGCTCGACCAGGACCTCGCGCGCGTCCCCGACGACCTCCTCGGCTCCGCGCTTGACCGCGTCGAAGCGCGCGGCGTTGACCGAGACCACCCGCACGCCCTCGTCGAAACCGGTCCACGACGAGGTGGTGAAGTCCTGCAGCCGGGTGCCGACCGCGAGCACGAGGTCCGCCTCGGCCGCGATCGCGTTGGCCGACGCGGAGCCGACGATGCCGAGCGCGCCGGCGTACAGCGGGTGGTCGTGCGGCACCAGCGTGCGGCCGGCGACGGTCTCGACGACGGGTACGCCGTGCGCCTCCGCGAACGCGACCGCCTCCGCGGCGGCACCCGAGTAGCGCACCCCGCCACCCAGCACCAGCAGGGGCCGGGCGGACGAGCGGACCGCAGCCGTGGCCGCCCACATGGCCGTCGAGTCGGCGCGCGGCCGGGGGACTCGGTGCGGCCGCGTGTCGAAGAACTCGTCGGGGAAGTCCCACTCCTCGGCCTGCACGTCCTGCGGCAGCGCCAGCACGACCGGCCCGCAGTCGGCCGGGTCGGTCAGCACCCGGGCGACCTGCGGCAGCGAGGCGAGCAGCTGCTCGGGCCGGGTGATCCGGTCGAAGTAGCGCGAGACGGATCGGAAGGCGTCGTTGACGGTCGTGGTCGGGTCGTCGAAGTGCTCGACCTGCTGCAGGACCGGGTCCGGCGCCCGGCTGGCGAACGTGTCGCCGACGAGCAGCAACACCGGGAGCCGGTTCGCGTGCGCGAGGCCGGCCGCGGTGACCATGTTCAGCGCGCCCGGGCCGATCGACGACGTCGCCGCCATCACCTGTCGGCGGTCGGTGGCCCGCGCGTACGCCACCGCGGCCAGCGCCATGCCCTGCTCGTTCTGGCCGCGCCAGGTCGGCAGCTCGTCGCCGGCCTCCTGCAGTGCCGTGCCGAGCCCCAGCACGTTGCCATGCCCGAAGATCGCGAAGATCCCGGCGAACAGCGGCACCGGCGTGCCGTCCAGCAGCTCCGAGCGCTGCGCGGTCATCCAGCGCACCAGCGCCTGAGCGGTGGTGAGACGAGGCATCAGCTCTCCCTCCGTCCTGCCGCCGAGGTCATCGGGCAGCGGGGGTCCGTGGGCATGCTCTCCCAGGTGTCGCGCACCCAGCCGTGCGCCGGGTCGTCGCAGAACGCCAGCTCGCGCTCGGCGCCCGGCCCGGCCATCACGTTGAGGTAGTACATCTCGTAGCCCGGCGCCGCGACGCACGGACCGTGGTAGCCGTGCGGCACCAGCACCACGTCGTGGTCGCGGACCCGGTGGCTCTCCTCCAGCGGCACCAGCCCGGCCGCCTCGTGCTCGGGTCCGGTGTACGTCGTGTGGTAGCCGAAGCCGCGGGATCCATCCGGACCGCCGTCGATCCGGTAGTAGTAGATCTCCTCGTTGACCACCCGGCAAGGGTCGCTCGCGTCGTGCTTGTGCGGCGGGTAGCTCGACCAGTTGCCGTCCGGGGTCAGCAGCTCGCAGCAGACCAGCTTGTCGGCGTGGTCCCAGACGCCTGGGACACCGAAGTTGGCGACCTGCCGGGTGGCCGGGCCGGCGCCGCGCACCTCGACCGGGACGTCCTCGGCCGCGCCGTACGCCGGCGGGAGCGCCCGCTCGCAGCGCGACGACGGCAGCGCGACCTCGGCGCCGCCCTCGGACACCAGCTCGGCGACCGCGTCGCGGCCGACGTAGCAGAAGTCGGTGACGCGGGTGAACACCGAGTCGCGGCCCTGGAGCTCGAAGGTCTGGTCACCGGCGGTCACCCGCAGCGAGCCCGCGAGGGGCAGCACGAACAGCTCCGACCCGCCGGTCTCGACGACCTGCGGCTCCCCGGGAGCCAGCCGCAGCACCCGCAGCCCGGTCCAGTCCCAGCCGGCGTCCTCGGGCGTGATCTCGACGATCGGGCCGGGGCCACCGCCGTCGTTCGCCTCGCGGAGCCGCGTCACGGAAGCTCTCCCGCCGCGCGCAGCACCACCGCGGCCGCGTCGACCGCGGCGAACACCTCGCCGTCGGGCGGGTAGAGCAGCGCCCGGCCCACGACCAGGCCGCGCACCGCCGGCTGGACGAGCGCCCGGCCCCAGGACGCGAGGTCCTCCGCCGGGTCGGGGTGCGGCACCCCGCCCAGCACCACGCACGGCAGGGTCGTCGTCGCGAAGACCGCCTCAGGGTCGTCGCAGGACGGCATCTTCAGCCAGGTGTAGGCGCTCGTCGTGCCGAGCCCGCTCGCGATCGCGACGGCCCGGGACAGGGACGCCACGTCCTTGAGCAGCCGCAGCGATCCGTCGGCCTCCCGGTGGTAGGGCAGCGGCTCGACCATCGCCACCAGCCCGCGGGCCGCCAGCTCGCTGACTGCCTCCGCGCAGCCCGCCAGCGTCTCGGCGGTGCCGTCGTCAGAGTCGTCGATGCGGAGCAGCATCTTGCCGCCCTCGAGACCGCACTCGGCGATGCTCGCGGCGTCGTAGCCGGTGAACCGGTCGTCCATGGTCCAGGTGGCTCCGTCGAGGCCACCCCGGTTCATCGAGCCGATGACGACCTTGTCCTCGAGGGCGCCGAGGAGCAGCAGCTCCTCCACGACGTCGGGCGTGCCGAGCACCCCGTCGACGTCGGGATGGCTGAGCGCCTCGGCCAGGCGCGCCAGCAGCGAGCGCCGGTCGGCCATCGCCATCGGGTCGCCGCCGGACGCCAGGGCACCGCGGGCCGGGTGGTCGGCCGCAACGAGGAACACGGTGCCGCGGTCGTTGAGGATCCGGCCGGGCCGGCGCCGGGCGGCGTACGCCTTGGCGATCGCACCGGGGTCGCCCGCCCGCGTTGCGAGCAGGTCTCGCCAGCTCTCGTCGGAGAGGGTCGGGACGCTCATGCTCTGGCTCCTCGAGTCGAGATCATCGCGTCGAGCTCGGCGACAGTGGGCATGGCGTCGGCGCAGGCGAGGCGCGAGGCGACCAGGGCACCGGCGGCGTTGGCGTATTCAGCACAGCGCGCCGGGTCCCAGCCGGACAGCAGCCCGTGCACCAGAGCGCCGCCGAACGCGTCGCCGGCACCGAGGCCGCAGACGACCTCGACCGGGTGCGGGGGTACGACGGTCGTCCCGTCGGCGGTCGCGACGAGCACACCCTCACCGCCCATCTTCACGATCGCCAGCTCGACGCCGCGGGCGAGCAGCCGGGCGGCCGCCTCGTGTGGGTCGCTGGTGCCGACCGCGACCTCGACCTCGGCCCGGTTGCCGACGGTGACGGTCATGTGGTCGAGCATCGCGTCGTACTCGGCGCGCGCCTCTTCCGGCGAGGGCCAGAACATCTCGCGCCAGTCGAGGTCGAGGATGGTCCAGCGGCCCGAGCCGGGCTCGGGACGCGGCCGCCGGGCCAGCATCTCGAGCTGGGTCGTTCGCGCGGGCTCGACGCTCACTCCGGTGCCGGTCACCCACAGGACCGGGACGTCGGACACGACGTCCCACGGCACGTCGTCGGCGGTGATCGTCAGGTCGGGGGCGATGGGCGCCCGGTAGAACGTGAGCGGCGGGTCCTCCGGCGGGTTGAGCTCGCAGAAGACCACGGGCGTCTGCAGACCGGCTGCCGTGCCGACGTACGACGGGTCCACGCCGAAGCCGGTCAGCGCCTCGCGCACGTAGTCGCCGAAGCCGTCCGGCCCCACCTTGGTGAGCACAGCGGTCCGGTGGCCGAGCCGGGCGGCACCGACCGCGACGTTGGTCGCCGTGCCGCCGAGGGACTTCGAGAAGGTCTCGACGTCCTTCAGCGGCACGCCCGACTGCTCGGGGTAGAGGTCGACCCCCACCCGGCCGACGGTCAGCAGCTCGAGCATCAGCTTGAGGTGGGGAAGTGCAGGCTGGCGCCGCTGGCCTGCGACTGCTGGGGCCAGCGCGAGGTCACGACCTTGGCGCGGGTGTAGAAGCTCACGCCCTCCGGCCCGTGCACGTGCTTGTCGCCGAACAGCGAGTCCTTCCAGCCGCCGAAGGAGTAGAACGCCATCGGCACGGGGACCGGCACGTTGATGCCGATCATGCCGACGTTGACCCCGCGCTGGAACCGCCGCGCGGCCTCACCGGACGAGGTGAAGATCGCGGTGCCGTTGCCGTAGGGGTTGGCGTTGATCAGGGCGATCGCCTCGTCGACGTTGTCGGCGCGGACGACCGACAGCACCGGGCCGAAGATCTCCTGGGTGTAGACGTCCATCTCGGTGCCGACCTGGTCGATGACAGTCGGACCGACGAAGAAGCCCTCCTCGTGGCCAGGAACGACGAGCTCGCGGCCGTCGACCGCGATCGAGGCGCCCTGCTTCTCGCCGGTGTCGATCAGGCCGAGGATCCGCTGCTGGGCCTCGCGGGTGACGACCGGACCCATCTCGCTGGCGGCGTCGCGGCCGGGGCCGACCTTGACCGCCCGCGCTCGCTCCGACACCGCCTGGACGACCGCGTCGCCACCGGAGCCGACCGCGATGGCCGCAGAGATCGCCATGCACCGCTCGCCCGCCGAGCCGAACGCCGCCGCGGAAAGGTGGTCGGCGGCGAAGTCGATGTCGGCGTCCGGCATCACGATCGCGTGGTTCTTGGCGCCGCCGAGGGCCTGGACCCGCTTGCCGCTGGCGGTGCCGCGCTCGTGGATGTAGCGCGCGATCGGGGTGGAGCCGACGAAGGACACCGCGGCGACCCTGGGCGAGTCGAGGATCGCGTCCACCGCGACCTTGTCGCCCTGCACGACGTTGAACACGCCGTCCGGCAGCCCCGCCCGGCGCCACAGGTCGGCGATCAGCAGCGACGCGGACGGGTCCCGCTCGCTGGGCTTGAGCACGAACGTGTTGCCACACGCGATCGCGACCGGGAACATCCACATCGGCACCATCGCCGGGAAGTTGAACGGCGTGATGCCCGCGACCACGCCGAGCGGCTCGCGGAAGGAGAACGTGTCCACCCCGCTCGACACCTGGTCGGAGTAGTCGCCCTTGAGCAGGCTCGGGATGCCGCAGGCGAACTCGACGACCTCGAGGCCGCGCTGCACCTCGCCGAGCGCGTCGGACAGCACCTTGCCGTGCTCGTCGGTGATCGCCTCGGCCAGCCGCTCGGCGTTCGCGTTCAGCAGCTCGCGGAAGGCGAACATGATCTTGGTCCGCGCGCTCACCGAGGTCTGCGACCAGCCCGGGAAGGCGTCCCAGGCGGCGTCGATGGCGCTCTCGACGTCGGACGTCTCGGCGAGCAGCACCTCCGCCGCGACCTGGCCCGTTGCGGGGTTGTAGACGGGAGCGGTGCGCGTCGACCCCGCCGAGCTCGGGGCGCCGGAGATCCAGTGCTGGATCGTGGTCATTTGTTGCCACCTGTCAGGTAGTCGAGGCACTGCCGGACGTCGGCGATCGGGCCCTCGCCGTCGGGAACGCCTGGGAGCATCACGTCCTGCTCGAGGACGTACCAGCCCTGGTAGCCCGCTCCCTCCAGGGTGTCCACGATCCCGGTGACGTCCACGCTGCCAGTGCCCAGGGGCACGAACAACCCGTCGCGGACGGCGTCGGCGAAGGTGAGCGAGCCGTCCGCCACCCGCCCGGCCAGGGCGCTGTCGACGTCCTTGAGGTGCACGTGGCGGACCCGGGCCGGGTCCGCGGCGACGATCGCGCCGGCGTCGGAGCCCGCGGCGGCGAGGTGGCCGGTGTCGACGCAGAGGCCGATGTGCGACCCCTCGATGACTCGCAGGGTCTCGGCACCGCTCTCCACCATGGTGCCCATGTGCGGGTGCAGCGAGGCCTCGACCCCGCGGCTCGCGGCGTGGTCGGCGATCCGGTCCAGGTTGCCGAGCAGGGTCTGCCAGCCCCTCCCGTCGAGCTCCGGTCGGGCGTCGTACCCGGCCTGACCGGTGCCGGCTGCGAGCACGACCATGCCGGCCTTGGCGGCCAGGCACTCGTCGATGAACGCGTCGACGCCTGGGACCGGGTCGTGGCCGGGGTCGTGCAGGACCGCCACGTGGAAGCCGCCGACGGCACCGAGGCCGTACGCCGCCAGCTGGGCGACGCGGGACTCCGGCTCGCTTTCGAGGAACCCGGGCGGACCGAACTCGGTCGCCACGAGCCCGAGGCCCTGCATCTCGGAGAGCACTCGCTGCGGCGTCAGCTGATAACCCCAACCGGGCACCTCGCACAGGCCCCAGGAGATGGGCGCCCCGGCAATGCGGTCAACGGGCAGGGAAGTGGTCACAACAACGATCCAATCGAATGTACGAACTGACTGTCAATGCTTTGTCCTAACATTAGATCATGTGACATACTGACACTCATGTCCGCTCCCCACTCTTCCCCCGACGGCGTGCTCACGGCGCTGGCCGTCGACCGGTCGAGCCCGATCCCCCTGTGGTTCCAGGTCGCTCAGCACTTCGAGCAGTCGATCGCCGCCGGCACCCTCCCCCAAGGCAGCCTGCTCGACAACGAGATCGTCCTCGCCCAACGGCTGGGGATCTCCCGGCCGACGATGCGGCGGGCCATGGAGCAGCTCGTGGACCAAGGACTCGTCGTCCGTCGCCGCGGCATCGGCACCCGCGTCGTGCAGCCCAAGGTGCGCCGGCCCCTCGAGCTGACCAGCCTCCACGACGACCTCGCGAACACCGGTCAGGAGCCGACCACCGAGGTGCTCCGCTTCGAGACGGTGGGAGCCGACGCCAACGTCGCCGGGCGCCTGCGGCTCGAGGAGGGCGACCCGGTCGTCCTGGTCGAGCGGCTGCGCAGTGCGCGGGAGCAGCCCATCGCGCGGATGACGAACTGGCTGCCCGCCGACATCGTGACCTTCGAGGCGGACGCCCTCGCAGCGACCGGTCTCTACGACCTGCTCCGGCGCACCGGGGTGCATCTGCACTCGGCGACGCAGACGGTCGGCGCCCGCACCGCGACCGCCGCCGAGGCGCGTCAGCTCGGTGAGTCGCGCGGCGCGGCGCTGCTGACCATGGAGCGCGAGACGCTCGACGACCACGGCACGGTGGTGGAGTTCGCGAGCCATCTCTATGCCGCCAGTCGCTACAGCTTCGAGATCAACCTCGTTCGGGGCTAGGTGCCCGGAGCCGGTCATGACAGCGGCGCCGGGGCGCCCTGCTCGAGCTCGGCCTTGAGCGCACCCAGCTGGGCCTCGATGGGGTGGGCGGTGGCGCCGAGCCGGGCCATCGTCGTGCCGGCGGCCATGCTGGTGTCGTAGGGCACCGGAGCCGGGAGCCGGGCCTCGGCCGGGGGCGGCCCGAAGTCCAGCTGCCCGGAGTCGAGGCCGAAGACGTCGCAGGTCGCCATGGCCAGCTCGCGGCGGGTGACCGCGGACCCGCCCGCGAAGTGCAGCACGCCGTCGACCTGCTTCTCGACGGCCAGGCCGAGCAGGGCGCCGATCTCGGGCGAGACGATCGGGGTGGCGACCGAGTTGATATCCGAGTCCTCCCAGACCGTGAACCGTCCGCCGCCGCGCAGCGCCTCGACCAGCGAGATCACGAAGTAGCCGAAGCCGACGTCCTGCGACCGCGGGCCCGAGTCCTGGGTCTGGTGCAGCCCCTGGACGCCCCCGACCCGGGCCACGAAGCCGGCGTCCGAGCGCTCCAGCACGACCAGCTCGGACGCGGCCTTCATGAACCCGTAGAAGTTGACCGGGTTCGGCGGCTCCTCCTCGTCCACCAGGTGGCCGGTGCCGTCGAAGACCCAGTCGGTCGAGACGTAGCCGACGCGGGCGCCCGTCTGGTTGGCGGCGTCGACGACCCGACGGGTCAGGCCGACGTAGCCGTCCTGAGCGGCCTTGCGATCGGCGTACATGCCGTGGAAGTCGTTGAAGATCGCCAGGTGCGCGACCGCCTCACAGCCGTCGAGGCCATGGGTCAGCGACTCGGTGTCGTGCATGTCCACGATTCGCGTCGGCCAGGGGAAGTCCGGGCCCAGGTGGCGGCGGACGAGGCAGACCACGTCGTAGCCCTTGTCCGCGAGAACCGCGGCGACGGTGCCGCCGACGAAGCCGGTGGCGCCGGTGACGGCGATGGTGCTCAAGGTCACCCAATCTCCTTCACCTGCACCGGTCGGCCCTCGCGCAGCGAGAGGCCGGCGGCGAGGGCGACGGCGGTGCAGTGCCGCGCGTCGGCGGGTCCGACCGGTGACGGCCCGCCCTCGGTGAGGTAGGTGTGGAACGCGGCCCACTCGTGGCGGTAGGACTCGACGTACCGGTCCAGGAAGAACCACGGCAGCGGTTCACCGGTCCGGGCCTCGCGGCCGACGTGCCAGCCCGCGTGCCGGACCGGGTTGTCGGAGACCGCCATGCCGCCGCTGCCGAACGCCTCGACGCGCTGGTCGAAGCCGTAGACCGCTTCGCGGCTGTTGTCGATGGTGGTCAGCGTGCCGTTCTCGTGGGTGAGCACCGTGACGGCGGTGTCGACGTCTCCGGCCTCGCCGATCCGCGGGTCCACCCGCACCGCGCCGCGCGCGAACACCTCGACCACCGGGCTCCGCACCACGTAGTGCGCCATGTCGAAGTCGTGGATCACCATGTCGAGGAAGATGCCGCCGCTGACGGCGACGTACTCCGGCGGCGGGGCGGCGGGATCGCGGCTGGTGATCCGCAGGACGTGCAGGTCGCCGACCGAACCTTCGGCCACCCGGTCCCGCACCGACTTGTGGCCCGGGTCGAAGCGCCGGTTGAAGCCGATCATGAACGGGACCCCGGCAGCCTCGACGGCCGCCAGTGCGCGGTCGACCAGCTGGAGGTCGAGGCTGACCGGCTTCTCGCAGAAGATCGCCTTGCCGGCCTGCGCCGCGGCGATGATCAGGTCGACGTGGGTGTCGGTGCTCGTGCAGATCGCGACGGTGTCGACGTCCTGCGCGGCCAGCAGCTCCTCGATCGTCCTGACGGGCGCACCGGTCGCCGCCGAGACGCCCTCGGCCGCGGCAGGTACGGCGTCGGCCACCGCGGCCACGACGTAGCCCGGCACCTCGCGGGCCAGCAGCGAGGCGTGCATCCGCCCGATCCGGCCGCAGCCGATCACGCCGATCCGTCGGGTCGGCAGCTCCGGCCCGGTCTCGATCGAGAACCCCGCGTCCTTGCTCATGGCAGCGCCACCCACTCCCCGGTCTGGTGCGACGCCACCATGGCGTCGAGGACGCTCGCGGCGGCGACCGCGTCGTCCAGCGTTGCGAGCTCGGCGGCCTCGCCGGAGATCGCCCTCACGAAGTTGCGGGCCTCGACGACCTTGGTGTCGTCGTAGCCCATCGCGATGCCGGCGCCCGGCTGGAACGCGGCGTACTCGCCGTCCCCCGGCTCGCTGAAGACGGTGCTGGTCGGCTGGCCGGCGTACTGGTCGCCCGAGGAGACCTGCAGCTCGCCCGGGCGCCGGAAGTCCCATCGCACCAGGCCCCGGGTGCCGTGCACCTCGAACGCGTAGTTGTTCTGCTCCCCGACCGCGGCCCGGTTGGCCTCGCAGACCGCCAGCAGACCACCGGGCGTGCCGGAGGCCATCTTGAGGATGGCGACGACGTAGTCCTCGTTCTCGACCTCGCCGAAGGTGAGGTCCGGGTCGCTCACGTCGAGGACTGCGTAGTGGCCCTGGGCCTGCCCGACCGGCCGCCGCGGGATGTGGATCGCCGTCTGGGCCATCACTCCAGACACCTCACCGAGGACGAAGCGGAGCAGGTCGACGCCGTGCGATGCCAGGTCGCCGAGGACACCGTGACCGCCCCGGTCGACGGCGTAGCGCCACGACAGCGGGCTGCCCGGGTGCGCTGCGTAGTCGGTGAGCAGCTGCACCCGCGCGTGCGTCGGCTCGCCGATCTGGCCCGACTCGACGATCCGGCGGGCCCGGGCCACGGCCGGCACGTTGCGGTAGTTGAACCCGACGCAGCTGACGACGCCGTTGGCGTGCACCGCGTCGCGGACCGCCAGGGCATCGTCGGCGGTGAGCCCGACCGGCTTCTCGATCCAGAGGTGCTTGCCGGCCTCGGCGACCGCGACGCCGATCTCGCGGTGCAGGAAGTTGGGTGCGGTCACGCTGACCGCGGAGAGGTCGGGGTCGGCGAGCAGCTCGCGCCAGTCTGGCCAGATTGAAATGGGCTGAGTCGCCACCCCGTGCGCCCGCGCGAACGTCTCCGCTGCGGCCTTGGACGAGTCCGCCACCGCGACGAGCTCGGGGCGCACCGCCAGGTCCGGCCAGTGCTGGCCCAGGCGCTGGTAGGCACGTGCGTGCACGTGGCCCATCCAGCCGGCACCGACGATGCCGACCTTGAGCGTCTCCATGGCCTACCGCACCGCCGAACCCTCGAGCTCGTGCGCGAGCGCCTCGAGCTCGGCGCCACCGGACATCGCTTTCACCAGCTCCTCACGGGTGACCGTCTGGCGCTCGAACTCGTTGGTCATCTGGCCGCGGTTGAGGAGGTAGAAGCGATCGCCGACCATGTGCGCGTGGTGCGGGTTGTGGGTGATGAACACGACCGCGATCCCGCGCTCGCGCGCCTGGAGGATGTACTTCAGGACGACGCCCGACTGCCTGACGCCCAGCGCGCTGGTCGGCTCGTCGAGGATCAGCACCTTGGCACCGAAGTAGACCGCGCGCGAGATCGCCACAGCCTGGCGCTCACCCCCGGACAGGGTCCCGACCGGCTGCTCCATGTCGCGGATGTCGATGCCCATCGCAAGCAGCTCCTCGCGGCACACCCTCTTGGCCGAGCGGGTGTCGATGAACTTGAGCGGCCCCACACCCCGACGCGGCTCGTTGCCGAGGAAGAAGTTCCGCCAGACCGACATCAGCGGCACGGTAGCCAGATCCTGGAAGACCGTGGCGATCCCGGCACCCAGCGCCTCGCGAGGCGAGGAGAACGACGTCGGTTCGCCGTTGACGAGCAGCTCGCCCTCGGTGGGCTGGTGGACGCCGCTGAGGATCTTGATCAGCGTCGACTTGCCGGCACCGTTGTCGCCGAGCACGCAGGTCACCGTGCCCGGGTCCACGTGCAGGGAGATGTCGCGCAGGGCGAGCACGCTGCCGAAGAACTTGGAGACGTTCGAGAGCCGGAGAGCCGGCGTCACGTTCTTCGGTGGCGGAGGGAGGTCCGGCTCGGGGATCTCCTCGAAAGTCACTTCGTCGCTCACTACTTCGCTCCCTGCGCGCGCTTGCTGATGAAGGTGTTGACGAGCACCGCGGCGAAGAGGATCACGCCGAGGAACAGCCACGACCAGTCGGTGTTCCAGCCGGCGTACGCGATGCCGATGAAGGCCATGCCGATGATCGAGGCACCGATGCTCGCGCCGATCGCGGAGCCGTAGCCTCCGGTCAGCAGGCAACCGCCGACGACCGCGGCGATGATGAAGGTGAACTCCTCGCCGACTCCTTGACCGGCCTGCATGGAGTGCAGCCTGGTCAGGGCGATGATGCCGACCAGGGCCGAGGCCATCGACGTGCAGACGAACAGCGTGATCTTGGTGCGGCGCACCGGCACGCCGGTGTTGCGTGCGGCGTTCTGGTCACCGCCGACCGCATAGATCCAGTTCCCGAACCGGGTCTTGGTGAGCACGGTGGTCGCGATCAGGGTGATGCCGATCCACCAGACGACGGCGATGCGGTAGTTGTAGGGATCCCAGAACGTCGAGGCAAAGATTCTGGCAGCGGAGTCGAAGCCGTCGACGTCGTCGACGCCGGCCACGCGCACGGTGTCGGTCAGGTACTTGGTGACGCCGAGGTTGATGCCGCGGAGCGAGAAGAACATCGCCAGCGTCACGATGAACGACGGCAGCCCGGTGAGCATCACCAGCCAGCCGTTGATCAGGCCGACCACGGCCGCGAAGGCGAAGGTGAGCAGGATGGCGGGCCACATCGGGATGCCGTACTCGGTGGTGAGCAGGCCACAGAGCAGGCCGGAGGTGCCGATCATGACGCCGGCGCTCAGGTCGAACTCTCCGGCGATCATCAGCAGGGCGACCGGGACGGCGACGATGCCGACCGTCGATGCGACGTCGGTCCAGCGGGCGGTGCCGTTGATGGTGGCGAAGACGCCGGTGGTGTCGACGGCGGCGAACATGGCGTAGATCACGACCGCGCCCATCAGCGCTCCGAGCTCAGGACGTCGGAGCACGCGAGTGATTCTCGATGTGGCTAAGAGGCGCTCATCGGTCGGCGCGGTGGTTGCGGACACTGTTCCTCCCTGGTGGCTGTCTGCTGCGCCCGGGTCGGGGCGCTGAGCCACGGTCGGGTCGTTCCGGCCGTGGTGAGGCCTGATCCGTGGTGGGGCGGCGCTGGGCCGCCCCACCACGGACTCGGGTTAGCGGGTGCCTTCCTCCGCCAGCTTCTGGACCAGCTCCGCGTTTTCCTGCGTCACGAAGCCCGGGCCGGTGTACATCGGCAGACCGCCGCCGAGCACGTGGCCGTTGAGCTTGTTGAGGTAGAGCAGCACGATCGGGAGATAGCCCTGCGCGTACTGCTGCTGGTCAATGGCGAACGCCAGCTCCCCGTCTGCGATCGACTGCACGGCGTCGCCGGACAGGTCGACCGTGCCGTTGATGATGTCCCGGCCGACCGCCTCGGAGGCGGGCATCGCCGAACCGGTGGAGATGTCCGCGTTGAGCGAGAACACCGCGTCGATGCTGGGGTCGGCTTCGAGCTTCGCCTGGATCTCGGCCTGGCTCTTGGACAGGTCGGCGAGCCCGGCGGACAGCTGCAGGTTCTCGACGTTGCCGAAGGTGTCCGCGGCGCCGTCGCAGCGCTCCTGCAGACCGATGTTGTTGGCCTCCTGGATCGGGCAGAGGACCTTGGTGGCGCCCAGCTCCGTGAACTTCTTGCCGGCCTCCTGGCCCGCGATGAACTCGTCCTGGCCCACGTGGGTGAACGCGTGCAGCTCGGCGAAGACCGCCGCGCCGGAGTTCATGGTCACCAGCGGGATGCCGGCCTCATCGGCCTGGTCCATGGCCGTCTGGATCGCGTCCGGGTTGGGAGCGGAGACGGCAATTCCTTCGCAGCCCGCACTGATGCCGGCCTCGATGAGCTGGGCCTGCGCCTCGGCGTCGTTGTTCGACTCCTGGTAGTCCAGGTCGATCCCGAGGTCGTCGGCGGCCTTCTCGGCACCCTTCTTGGCGACCGACCAGAACCCGCCACCGTCACCATGGGTGTACATGCAGATCTTCATGCCGGCGCTGTCACCACCGCCACCGTCGCCGCCGTCGCCGTCGTCATCTGAGTCGGTGCCGCTGGCACAGGCCGACAGGACCAGGGCGGCCGCCAGTGCGGCGGCCAGACCCAACTTCGGAGCCTTCATGCTTCCTCCTTGGTTGCGGGCCGGGCCCGCCTGCGCCCTTTTGCGCATTAGCGCGCGCTACTGATTAGCGCGCGCTAATCAGGTACTGTGGCGGCAGTCACACCGCCGGGGCAAGACGCCGTTACCGAACCGTTACACAAAGTCCTGACATTTCTCCGAGAGGGGTACGCGGTTGGGTCCCACCCAGGAGGACGTCGCCAAGAAGGCGAAGGTGTCCCGCGCCCTGGTCTCCCTCGTGATGCGGGACGCACCCAACGTCTCCGAGCAGCGCCGCCGCCGCGTGCTGCGGGCGGCCGAGGAACTCGGCTACCGCCCCAATGCGTATGCGCGCTCCCTGGCCAGCAAGCGGCTGCACACCATCGGGGTGCTGATCAACGACGTCACCAACCCCTACTTCGGCGGGGTCTACTCCTCGCTCGCCGCAGCAGCCGAGGAGGCCGGGTTCGACCTGCTGGTGGCGCCGGGCACGCGCTCGGCCGCCAAGGAGTCCGCGCTCGTCCGCACACTCCTGGAGCACCGCGTCGCCGGACTCGCGCTCCTCAGCCCGATGATGACGACGAAGGAGCTCCGGGGCCTCACGGCGTCCTGGCCCACGGTCCTCATCGGCCGCGAGGCATCGCTCGACAGCGTGGACGTGGTCACCACCGACGAGCACCAGGCGGCGCGCTTGGTGCTGGAGCACCTCACCGGACTCGGTCACCGCGACATCGTCCAGATCACGGGCGGGTCGAACCGTTCGGCCAAGGATCGCGCCAAGGCCTACCGCGCGGTGATGCGCGAGCTCGGGCTGGAGCCACGCGAGGTCGCGGGCGCGTTCTCGCACGAGGCCGGACAGGAGGCCGCCCGCGAGATCGTCGAGATGTCCCCGCTACCCACCGCCGTGATCGCCGCCAACGACCTGATCGCCGTCGGCGCCATGGGGGTGTTCGAGGCCCACGGAATGCGGGTCCCGGACGACATCAGCGTGGTCGGTTACGACGACTCGCAGATCGCTCGTCTCGACCTCGTCCAGCTCACCAGCGTCTGCCAGGGCATCGACCTCTTCGGCTCGGCCGCGATGGAGCTCCTGGTCAAGCGCATCGACGATCCGGACAGGCCGCGGGTGGTCGAGCGGATCGAGACGACGCTGGTCGAGCGGCGGACCACGTGCCCGCCTGCTCAGTCGAGGGTGAACGCCGCGCGAAACCGCTCCAGCGCCTGATCGTCGCCACCCGACGCGAACGCCTCGAGGCCGACGACACCGGCGTACCCAGCCTCCGCCAGCGCCCTCGCGATCGCCGGGTAGCTGATCTCGCCCGTTCCCGGCTCGCACCGCCCCGGCACGTCGGCCACCTGGACCTCACCGAGGAGGTCGACGCTGCCGCGGACCAGCTGGATGAGGTTCCCTTCGCCGATCTGCGCGTGGTAGAGGTCGAGGTTCATCCGCAGGTGCGGGCTGCCTACCGCAGCGACGAGGGTGCGGGTGTCCGCGGCCCGGGCGAACGGCGTGCCCGGATGGTCGACCTCGGTGTTGAGGTTCTCCAGGGTGAACACCACGCCGGCGTGCTCCCCCAGCTCGGCCACCTGAGCCAGGGTCTCGACGGCAGACACCCACATCGGGCCGGTGACCACCTCGACCGGCCGCACCGGCAGGCCGTCGCCGTCGAGGCCGGTGCCGTGCAGGTTGAGGTTCGGCGCACCGAGCCGGCGCGAGGCCTCGATCGAACGCGCGGCTGAGGCGAGCAGCGCCTCCACGCCGTCGGGGTCGACGAGCTCGCCCTCGACGTACCCGGTCATCGACGTGAACCGGACGCCCGACTCGGCCAGCCCGGCCAGCTCGTCTAGGTCCTTGGTCGTCCAGTCCCAGATCTCCGCTGCGAAGCCGAGGTCGTGGACGTGACGGATGCGGTCGGCCAGGGGCAGGTCGCGCAGGACCATCTCGACGCAGACGGCGAGGGTGAACGAATTGCTGGCCACGAGCGACAGGATTGCCTACCTCGTTGGCTGCGACACACTCTGTCTCGTGGTCCGCCCCTTCCCACGCCTCCCGCGGGTCTCCGACATCGCGGCCCAGTCGGGGCTGAGCCGCGCCACCGTGGACCGCGTCCTGCACGGCCGCGAGGGTGTTCGCGCGGAGACAGTGGCCCAGGTCGAGCGGGCCGTCGCCGAGCTCGAGCGCCAGCGCACCCAGGTGTCGCTCTCCGGACGGACGTTGCTGCTCGACCTCGTCATGCAGGCTCCGGAGCGGTTTTCGACCGCGTCGCGCGAGGCGTTGGAGACCGAGCTCGCCTCCCTGCGCCCTGCCTTGCTGCGCAGCCGGGCCCAGCTCGGCGAGCAGAGCGACCCGGATGCCGCCGTGACCATGCTCGACCGGGTCGCCGAGCGCGGCTCCGACGGCGTCATCCTCAAGGCGCCCGACCACCCCCTGGTCGCGGCCGCCGTGGCCCGGCTCGCCGAACAGGGCATCCCGGTCATCACCTTCGTCACCGACGTGCCCGGCAGCGCACGGGCGGCGTACGTCGGGGTGGACAACCGTGCGGCCGGCGCGACCGCGGCGTACCTCGTCGCGAGCTGGGCGCGACAAGACGGCCCGGTGCTGGTGACGCTGAGCAGCTCGTCGTTCCACGGCGAGGAGGGGCGTGAGGCCGGCTTCCGAGCGACGATGGCCGACCTGGCGCCGCAGCGAACCGTTCACGAGGTGACCGACACCGACGGGCTGGACGCGACCATGCACGCCGCGGTCCGCGGGACGCTCGAGGCCGAACCCGGCATCGCCGCCTGCTACTCGATCGGCGGTGGCAACCAGGCCATCCTCGACGTCTTCGACACGCTCGGCCGGACGCCCGAGGTGTTCGTCGCCCACGACCTCGACGCGGACAACCGACGGCTGCTCCGCACCCGGCGGATCTCGGCGGTGCTCCACCACGACCTGCGGGCCGACATGCGCCGCGCCTGCCGGCTGCTGCTCCAGGCGCGCGGCGTGCTCCCGGGGAGCCCGGCGAGCGTGCCGTCGCAGATCCAGGTGGTGACGCCGTTCAACGTTTTTCCGGGGCCCCCGCCAGAGATTCCGCCCTATGCGTAGCCCCGCGCGGAATGTCTGGTGGGGTGGTAACGAGCCGTCGACGCTCCTGGTCGACCGCGACTGATCAGGTACGCCGGCGCGCGGTGTAGTCGGCGAGAGCCGCCGTGAGTGCGGCAGGCTCCCAAGCCTCCTCGAGGGCGCGGTGCACGAGCTCGGCCTGGCTGGCCGGGGTCAGCCCGTCGACCGGCTGGTCGAGGTCGAGGTTCGTCGGGAACGGGTAGCCCTCCGCGGAGGCGGCCACCGCCGCCGCCAGGCCGGCCGCGTCGAGTCCACTCGACCGGAGCGCGGGATAGACGGCGTTCACGACCCGCGCCCGGTCCACCTGCTCCATCGCCCGGCCGAACGCCGAGGAGACCTGCAGCAGGTTCGCCATCCGCTGGATGTCGGTCGAGACGTTCGACCCGGCGCCGTGGAACAGCGCGGGGTTGAAGAACCCGGCGTCGCCCTTGCGCAGGGGCAGCTGGACGTGGTGCTCGGCGAAGTACGCCTTGAAGTCCTCACGCCGCCAGGCGAGGTAGCCGGGGAGGTACTGGTGCGAGTACGGCAGGTAGAGCGTCGGCCCGCTCTCCAGCGGCATGTCGGTGTGGGCGACCGCGCCCTGGAGCGTCAGCACCGGCGACAGCGCGTGCACGTGGGTCGGGTACTGATCAATCACCTCGTCGGTGAGGAAGCCGAGGTGGTAGTCGCGGTGCGGCTCCTGGGCCTTTCCGCCTGGCCGGACCACGTTGACCTGCGACGTGACCTGGTAGCCGGGGCCGAGCCAGGCCGCGGACGCGAGGGCGATCACGTCGTTGGCGTAGTAGTCGACGAACGCCTCGGGCGCTCGCACCGCGAGCTTCTCCAGTGCGTTCCAGACCCGGCTGTTGGCCCCCGGTGCCGCGAAGTGGTCGCCGGCGGCGCCGCCCGCGGCCGCCTCGTCGGCGATGATCTCGTCGAAGACCCGGGCCACGCGGTCGATCACGGAGTGGTCGGGGAACGCACCTTCGAAGACGACCACCCCGGGGCCCTCGGTGAATGCGCGGACCAGCTCGGCCGAGACCTCGTCGCGGCCGGACTCGGACTTCGTCGCGGCACGGAGCCGGTCGGCGTCGTAGACGAGCACGTTGCTCTCGACGCGGTCGGCCTGGGGGTACGCCGCGAGGTCGGTGGTCTGCTCGACGACGGCGGCGAAGTCCTCGAGGCGAATGTCCATCATGGCGCTGACGCTAGCTCGGACCCGACCTCGTCATGGGGGTGAAAGTGCCTCAAGAACGCCTCAGGAGGGGCCGTTCTCGAGCAGGGCCTTGAAGCCGTCCTCGTCGAGCACCGGCACCCCGAGCTGCTCGGCCTTGTCGGCCTTGGAGCCGGCGTTGTCGCCGACGACGACGTAGTCGGTGCTCTTGGACACCGAGCCGGCCGCCTTGCCGCCCCGGGCGAGGATCTCCTCCTTGGCCGAGTCGCGGGAGAAGTCGACCAGCGACCCCGTGACGACCACGGTGAGCCCCTCGAGGGTCCGCGGCACCGACTCGTCGCGCTCATCGGCCATCGAGACCTCGTCGCGCTCCCACTTGTCGACGATCTCGACGTGCCAGGGCTCCTTGAACCATTCGATCACCGCCTCGGCGATGGTCGGGCCGACCCCCTCGGCCGCCGCGAGCTTCTCCTCCGAGGCATCGCGGATCGCCTTCATCGAGCCGAACTCCTGAGCCAGCGCCCGGGCCGCAGTGGGACCGACGTGGCGGATCGACAGCGCGACGAGCACCCGCCACAGCGGGACCGCCTTGGCCTTGCCGAGGTTGGCGAGCAGGCGCTCGCCGTTCGCGGACAGCTGCGGGCCCTCCTCACCCTTCTTGGGAGCGCGGGTGAACAGCGGCGCCGTCAGGAGCTTGGCCTCGTCGAGGTCGAAGAGGTCGCCCTCGTTGTCGATCACTTTGGCGTCGAGGAACGCGACCGCGGCTTCGTAGCCGAGCCCCTCGATGTCGAAGGCCCCGCGGCCGGCCACGTGGAACACACGCTCGCGCACCTGGGCCGAGCAGAACTGGTGATTTGGACAACGCAGGTCCTTGTCGCCCTCCTTCTGCTGCGCGAGCTCGCTGTCGCACGCCGGACACTTCGTCGGCATCTTCCAGGCGCGCAGCCCCTTGGGTCGCAGTGCGAGCACCGGGCCGAGGATCTCGGGGATCACGTCGCCGGCCTTGCGCAGGATCACCGTGTCGCCGGGCCGGACGTCCTTGCGCTTGACCTCGTGGGCGTTGTGCAGCGTCGCGTTTTCCACTGTCGATCCGGCGACCAGGGTCGGCTCCATCACGCCGTACGGCGTCACGCGGCCGGTGCGCCCGACGTTGACCCGGATGTCGAGCAGCTTGGCGTTGACCTCCTCGGGCGGGTACTTGAACGCGATCGCCCACCGCGGTGCGCGGCTGGTCGAGCCCAGGCGGCGCTGGAGGGCGACGTCGTCGACCTTGATCACGACGCCGTCGATCTCGTAGGGGACGATCGTGTGGCGGTGCTCGCCTGCGTGCTCGACGTAGGCCTCGACCTCCTTGAGGCTGGGCAGCACCTTGACCTGCTCGGAGGTCGACAGGCCCCAGGCAGCGAGCGCGTCGTAGGCGTGGGACTGCGCCTTCGGCTCGAAGCCCGTGCGCGCGCCGATGCCGTGGCAGACCATTCCGAGCGCCCGACTGGCGGTGACCCGAGGGTCCTTCTGGCGCAGGGATCCGGCAGCGGCGTTGCGGGGATTGGCGAACACCGGCTTGCCGGCCTCGGTCATCGAGTCGTTGAGCCGCTCGAAGGCCACCTTCGGCAGATAGACCTCACCGCGCACCTCGAGCAGCTCGGGCACCGGGAACTCATCGGTGCCGGTCAGCCGGTGCGGGACCCCGTCGATCGTCTTCACGTTGGGGGTGACGTCCTCGCCCGTCGAGCCGTCGCCGCGGGTCAGCGCCCGGACCAGCCGGCCGCCCTCGTAGAGCAGGTTGATCGCGAGGCCGTCGACCTTGAGCTCGCAGAGCAGGTCGGGGTCGGACACGCCGTCGCGCGCCAGTCGGGCGTGCCAGGACTCGAGCTCCTCGAAGGAGAACGCGTTGTCCAGGCTCTCCATCCGCTGCAGGTGGGCGACCGCGGTGAACTCGGTCGACACGGTGCCGCCGACCTTCTGGGTCGGCGAGTCCGGCGTCTGCAGCTCGGGAAACTCCTCCTCGAGCACCTGCAGCCGTCGCATGCGCTTGTCATAGTCGGCGTCGTCGAGCGTCGGGTCGTCGAGGACGAAGTAGCGCCAGCGCGCGTCCTCGATGTCCTCCGAGAGCTTTTTGTGCTCCTCGCGGGCCTCTGGAGTGGCGGCGGACGGGGCCTCTGGCATGGAGCACATCTTGCCCGGAACCGCCGACGGTCCGCGGTCCCGGGTCAGTCGCCGCCGAGCTGGGCGAACAGCGCGGCAGTGTCGAGCGTGGCCCGACGCTCCCGGATCATGCCCTCGGAGATCCGCCAGAGCACGATGCCGGTGATCTCTATCTGCTTGCCGGTCGGTGGGATCTCGTTGAACACCCCACGATGCGTCCCCCGCCAGGTGTTCCGGGTCGCCACCCACTCGCCCTCGGCAATCGTCTGCTCGACGGTGACCTCGATGTCCGGGAAGCCCTCGCGGATCGCGATGAGGGCCTGGCGCATGTCCTCAGGCCCGGTGAGCCCGCCCGTCTGGACGTGGACGTCGTGGTCGACGAAGTCGTCCGCGGTGAGCGCGGCGATCGCGTCCACATCGCCCTGGTTCAGCCCCACCTCGAAGATGCTTCGTGCGATCCGCCGGTTCTCCTCCAGGTCGCTCATCGTCCCTCCGTCCTCGGTCAGGGGTCGCCTCGCGTGCACTCTGCCGCTGCAGGCGTCGGCAAAAGGCCAGTGGTCCAGACCGCTCGCAGAAAATGGATTTGGCTGGAATGGCCTGCCGTGGCACTCTGTTCTCGATGAAACGAAACCGTTTCGTTTCATGCACGTAAACGAGGAGCAGAGCGCAGATGTCACCGCAGGCCGAGACCGCCCACCCCCGTCCGCGGGTCGAGGGCATCCGGGAGGCCGAGATCCTCGAGGCGGCCCTCGACGTGCTCGCGGAGGTCGGCTACGACCGGTTCACCATGGACGCGGTGGCCCTGCGGGCCAAGGCGTCCAAGGCGACTCTCTACCGTCGCTGGAACGGCAAGGTCCAGCTGGTCATCGACGCGCTCCACCACGACCACCAGATGCACCACTACACCGAGCAGGCCCCGGTCGACACCGGCACGCTGCGCGGCGACCTCATCGCCGCTTTCTGCGGCCACGGCGGCCTCACCGACAAGCCGGAGGTCAACACCTTCGGCGCCATCATGACCGCGATCGCCCGCGACGCCGAGTTCGCCGAGGCGTTCCGCGCCGAGGTACTCGCCCCCAAGCTGGCCGGCGCCAAGGCGCTCTTCGAGCGCGCCAAGGAGCGCGGCGAGATCCGACCGGACGTCGATATCGAGTTGCTCGCCCCGGCCCTGGCCGGGATCGTGCTGCATCGGTTCTTCCTGGTCGGCGAGCCACCCACCAAGGAGCTCGTCATCAGCGTCATCGACCAGATCATCCTTCCGGCCGCGACCGCGGCCGGCTGACCGACAGACCTCCCACCCACCCCTCAAAGCAGAGAGATCACCCCATGACCGACACCACCGTGCCCGACCAGAAGGTCGAGGCCACCGGCGGCAAGGAGCTGCACCTGGGCTGGGCCCTCGTGCTCATCTCCATCGCCCAGCTCATGGTCGTGCTGGACGGCACGATCGTGAACATCGCACTCCCCTACATCCAGGCCGACCTCGACATCGCGGACGCGAACCTGACGTGGGTCGTGACCGGCTATGCACTGGCCTTCGGCAGCCTGCTGCTGCTCGGCGGTCGGCTCGGTGACCTCTACGGCCGGCGACGGGTGTTCATGATCGGCCTGGCGATCTTCGCGGTCGCCTCCGGTCTCGGCGGCCTGGCCACCAACGAGGGACTGCTGCTGGCCGCCCGTGGGCTCCAGGGCCTGGGCGCTGCACTGGCCTCACCGGCCGCGCTGGCCCTGATCACCACGACGTTCCCTGCCGGACCGGCGCGCAACCGTGCCTTCGCGGTGTACGCCGCCATGTCGGGCGCGGGCGCGGCCGTCGGCCTGCTCCTCGGCGGCTGGCTGACCGGGCTTGACGGCATCGCCGGCCTGGACATCGACGGCTGGCGGATGACGCTGCTGATCAACGTGCCTATCGGGCTGGCCGCGGCCGCGCTGTCCCCCCGCTTCCTCCGCGAGTCGGAGGGACACGACGGCATCCTCGACCTGCCCGGCGCGGTGCTGGGCACCCTGGGCCTGCTCGGGCTGGTCTACGGCTTCAGCCGGGCGGGCAGCGACGGCTGGACCGACACGTGGACCATCTCGAGCCTGGCCGCAGGTGTCGTACTCCTGATCGTGTTCGTCCTGGTCGAGCGTCGTGCGAAGCACCCGCTGCTGCCGTTCCGGGTGTTCACCAACCGCACCCGCGCAGCCAGCTACGCCGCAATGTTCCTGGCCCCGGCCGCGATGTTCGCGATGTTCTACTTCCTCAGCCAGTACATCCAGAACGTCATGGGCTACAGCCCGATCAAGGCCGGCGTCGCGTTCCTGCCGTTCTGCGTGGGCATCGTGGTGGCCGCTGGCATCAGCTCCAGCCTGGCCAGCCGGTTCGACGCGCGCTACCTGGCCGGGGTGGGCACCCTGATGGCGGCGGCCGGCCTGTTCGGGTTCTCCCGCCTGCCCTACGACACCACCTTCCCGGTCCAGGAGGTGACCGGCAGCTACGTCACCGACCTGCTGCCCTACATCCTCCTGATGTCGCTGGGCATGGGCGCCACCTTCGTGCCGCTCACGTTGACCGCCGTACACCACCTGCGGACCGACGACTCCGGAATCGGCTCCGGGGTGCTCAACACCATGCAACAGGTCGGTGGCGCACTGGGCCTGGCCATCCTCGGCAGCGCGGCGACCCAGATCATCACCGACCGGGGGTCCGAGCTGGGCGCGGCGGCCGAGCAGGCTGGAGGGGCCCAGGCCTCACCCGAGCAGGTTGCGGCGATGGAGCGGGTGGTCGGCCTGCAGATCTTCACGGAGGGCGCGACCAATGCGTTCCTGGTGGGCGCGCTCATGATGCTGCTCGCCTCGGTCATCGTGTGGACGCTCCTGAACGTCAAGCACGAGGAGCTGGCCACCGACGGCCCGGAGGGCGTGCCCGCCGGGGTCTGACCTCAAGCACCACCATCGATTCGTCTGTGGTCTCGCGACGGGAAACCGCCGCGGGACCGCAGACGAATCTGTGTTGAGAGGTTCGCAAACGAACTGTGGTCAGAGGTTCGCGGCGGCGGTTCGGGTCAGTTCTAGGGCGCTGCGAGTCCACTGCTGGGAGGCGCCCGCCAGGCCGCAGGCCGGGGTCAGCACGAGGCGGTCGTCGATCTGGTCCAGGTCGAGGCCGAGCATGTCGGTCCAGCGCAGCACCGCCTCGGTGACCTCGCCGGCGGTCGGGGCCGTGGCCGGGTCGGTCGACGGTACGACGCCTAGCGCGACCGTCTGCCCCTCCTCGAGCGCCCCGGCGAGCTCGTCGAGGTCGCGAGCCGAGAGCTGCGTCTGGTCGACGGAGAGTCCCGCGGCGCCCGCCCCCCGGAGCAGGTCGAGCGGCGTTCCTGCGGCACACGAGTGCACCCAGGGCTCGGCGCCCGCGCCGGTGATGGCGTCGAGCACCCAGCCGAGCGCCTCCGAGGCCTCGGGCGGGTGCACCGTGCGGTGCCGACCGAAGCCGGACGCGGTCGGCACCGCGCCGGCCAGCACCGCGGTGAGCGCCGGCTCGTCGACCTGGACCACCATCCGGTGCCCGCCCGGCAGCCGGCGGCGCAGGTCGGCGATGTGGACGGTGAGCCCCTCGGCCAGGGCCTGCGCGAGCTCGCGCCGGGCGCCGAAGTCCGCGAGCACCTTGTCGCCCCGCGGCCGCTCGACGGTCGCCGCCAGGGTCCACGGTCCGGCGACCTGGACCTTGAACGCGCCGTCGTACTCCTGCGCCTGCTCCTCCAGCCCATCGAGGTCCTGGGCGAGCAGGCTGCGGGCCCGGCGGTGGTCGATGCCCGGGGTGCCCCCATGACCCGTGAGCCGCCACCCGGCCGGCTGCAGGTCGGCCCCCAGCTCGGCCATGACGGCGAGCGCGCGGCCGGTCATGGATGCGGGCGGACCGCGGTCTGGCAGCTCAGGGAGATAGGGCAGGTCCGGTAGCTCGCCGAGGACCAGCCGCACCGCCTCGTCGAAGTCACGCTGGTCGTCGCCGGGGTGCGAGCCGACGCCGGTGGCCAACGTCATGCTTTTTCGGGGTCCCCGCGAAAGCGTGGGCGCTCCGCGCGCAGCGCGCCCACCGAGCGGTTTCGTGGGGTGATCATCTGGGCAGCCGACCCGCGCCGAGCAGCGTGGCGCGGCGCTCCTCGGGCATCGGCTCCTCGACCACGCCGACGCCGTCGCTCGCGTGCAGCAGGCCGACCTCGGTCACGAACCCCACGTGGCTGACCGCCTCATCGGGTCGCCCGAAGAAGTAGAGGTCGCCCGGCTGCGGGTCCTCGACCGGCACGGCGGCGGCCGCCTGGTCGGCCGCGTCCCGCGGCACCCGCGACCCGATCGCGCGGAAGCTCAGGTGCACCAGGCCGGAGCAGTCGATGCCGTCGCGGCCCAGCCCGCCCCAGACGTACGGCGTGCCGAGGAAGCCCCGGGCCACCGCGACGGGGTCGCCCTGCGCGAGCGCGTCGCTGCGGACCCAGCCCGGGTAGCCGGCCGGGTCGAGGTGGCTCGGCTGGTCGGGCGCGAGGACGCGGGTCCACTCCCCCTGAGCCTCCACCACGAACACCTCCTCGCCGACCGTCAGCGACGTGACCCGCTCCGAGCCGTCGTCGGGTTCCCGGTGGACACCGACCTCGCGCGCAGCCCTCATGGGGCCATCCTGCCGAGGAGGACCTGACCGTCGGCATAGGCCACCCGCTCGGCGTACGGTGACCCCTCGGCCAGCCACCACGCGCCGTCCAGGTCCGGATCGACGTCGCAGACGACGCGAGCGGCCAGCGCGGCCGCGGCGCTCACCCCGACGGCCGACTCGAGCATGCAGCCCACCGAGACGCCGAGCCCGTGCGCCCGAGCGACCTTGGCCAGCTCGAGGGCAGGGGTGATCCCGCCGGCCTTGGCGATCTTGACGTTGACCAGGTCGGCCGCGTCGTGGCGGACCAGCTCCACGAGGTCGTCGAGGTCGAACACGGACTCGTCGGCCATCACCGGGGTCTGGACGTGGCGGCGTACGTGCGCCAGGCCGAGCAGGTCCCGGCGCCCGACCGGCTGCTCGACCAGCTGGAGCCCGACGCCGGCGTCCTCGAGCGCCCCGATCACGCGAACCGCCTCGAAGCAGTCCCAGCCGGTGTTGGCGTCCACCCGCAGAGCAACGTCCGGGCCAGCGCCCTCGCGCGCGGCCCGCACCCGCGCCACGTCCGTGGCCGCGTCGGTGCCGACCTTGAGCTTGAGCGTCCGGAAGCCCTCGGCCACCCGTGCCCGCGCGGCCTCCGCGATCTCCTCCGGCTCGCCCACCGGGACGGTGACCAGCGTCGGCACCAGGAGCGTCGGGGACCCCGCCAGGTCGTGCAGGGCACAGTCGAGGGCGGCCTTGGCCGCACCGTTGCCCGCCACCGCCCGGTCGATCACCGGCCAGGTCTCGAGCGGGTCGGCCGACCGGCCCAGCACCGCGTCGTGCAGCGGCCCCTCGAGGCAGGCCGCCGAGCCGGGCACCGACGAGCCGAGCACCTGCCAGTTCTGGGGTGCCTCGCCGAGCCCCACTCGACCGGCACTGTCGGTCACCCGCACCAAGACGGACTCAGCAGTGGTGGCCCGTCGCAGCGCGGTCACGAACGGCGTGTGCAGCGGCAGGCTCAGCCGCTCCACCTCGACCCGCTCGATGGTGGTCCCTGCACTCAAGTGCGTCGCCCCCACGCCTCGCGCGCGACGTCGGCGATCCGGGCGTTGCCCTCGTCGGTCGGTACGCCGGCCAACCGGGTCAGCACCACCAGCGCGAACGGCGTCCCGCCGTCGGGGCGCACGACGGCCATGTCGTGGGTGTGGTCGTCGATCCACCCGGTCTTGTTGGCGATCGGCGTGCCCGGCGGAAGCCCGGCCGGGATCCCGTCCCGGTAGGTCTGGCCGCGCATCACGTCCTCGACCTCGGTGGGGACCCGGCCGAGGAGCAGTCCCCACTCGCGTGCCGAGGCGGCGTTGACGATGCCTGCGTCGGTGGCCGGCTGGTCGCTGATCATCCGGCGCACCTGGGGCATCACGTCCGTCACCGCCGGCACCCCGGTCTGCTCCATGACCAGGTTGGTTGCGAGGTTGCCCGAGAACACGATCGACCGACGCCGCAGCTCGCGCAGCGTCTCGGTGCCGCCGACCTCGGCCCAGGTGTCCGGGTCCTGGTCGCCGTCCTCGTCGAGCTCGAACCGCTCCCCCCTCACCACTGAGTCGAAGTCGGCGTGCACGGAGACCTTCGCGTCCAGGTCGAGGGGCAGCGCCGCCATCGCGACCGGCACCTTCATCAGGCTGGCGGCCAGCACCGGCTCGTCGGCGTCCTGCTCCCACCACGTCGTACCGTCCAGGCCGCCGAGCCAGACCGCCACCACGTCACGCACTTGAGCGAGCCTAACGGCGCGCGGTGCTCGCGATCGTCGCCGACCCGACCACCCGCGTGCCGTCGTAGACCACCGCGGCCTGGCCGGGCGCGATGCCGTACGCCGGATCGAGCAGGTCCACCTCGACCGCGTCGCCGGCGACGGTGACCACGGCACGGTGCGGGTCGCCGTGCGCGCGCAGCTGCACCGAGACGTCGGGCCCGTCGAGTCGCGCGGGCGGAGTGCCGCACCAGCGCGGCTTGATCCCGGTCAGCCGGTGCACCGCGAGCCGCTCGCGCGGACCGACGGTGACCGTGCCCGAGACCGGCTCGATGTCGAGGACGAACCGTGGCTTGCCGTCCGGCGCGGGCCGACCGAGCCGGAGTCCCTTGCGCTGGCCGATCGTGAACCCGTAGGTGCCGTCGTGCTGCCCGAGCTCCTGGCCGGACTCGTCGAGGATCGCGCCGCCCTGGTTGGGGGCGCGCTCGCCGAGCTTCTCGCGCAGCCAGCCCGGGGTGTCGCCGTTCGCGACGAAGCAGATGTCGTGGCTGTCCGGCTTGTCCGCGACCAGCAGTCCGCGCTCGGCGGCCTCGGCGCGCACGTCGGCCTTGGTCGAGCCGCCGAGCGGGAACATCGAGTGCCGCAGCTGCTCCTGGTCGAGCACGCCGAGCACGTAGGACTGGTCCTTGCCATGGTCGATGGCCCGGTGCATCTCGATGCGTCCGTCGGCGTCTGCCCGCAGCTGGGCGTAGTGGCCGGTCGCCACCGCCTCGAAGCCCAGCCCGAGCGCCCGGTCCAGCACCGCGGCGAACTTGATCTTCTCGTTGCACCGCAGGCACGGGTTGGGCGTGCGCCCGGCGGCGTACTCGTCCATGAAGTCCTCGACCACGTCCTCATGGAACCGGTCGGACAGGTCCCAGACGTAGAACGGGATGCCGATCACGTCGGCGGCCCGCCGGGCGTCGTTGGAGTCCTCGATCGTGCAGCAGCCGCGCGCGCCGGAGCGGTACGACGCGGGGTTGCGCGAGAGGGCGAGGTGGATGCCGGTGACGTCGTGACCGGCATCGACGGCCCGGGCGGCGGCAACCGCGGAGTCCACGCCGCCGGACATGGCGGCGAGGATGTTCACCTCTTCGCCGCCCGCGCGCGTTCGACTGCGGGCCCGATGGCCTCGACGACGGCGTCCACGTCGGCCTGCGTGGAGGTGTGGCCGAGTGAGAACCGCAGCGAGTGCCGCGCGGCCTCCACGTCGCAACCCATCGCGAGCAGGACGTGCGAGGGCTGCGGCACGCCGGCCGAGCAGGCCGAGCCGGTGGAGCACTCGATGCCGCGGGCGTCGAGGAGCATCAGCAGCGAGTCGCCCTCACAGCCGGGGAAGCCGAGGTGGGCGTTGCCGGGCAGCCGGTGCACCGCGAGCGGGTCGATGGCGCCGCCGTGGACGTGCGCGTCGGGCACCGCCTCGATGACGCGGCGGACCAGGTCGTCGCGGAGCCCGCCGACCCGGGTGGCGTAGGACGCCTGCTCCTTGACCGCGAGCTCGACCGCGGCGGCGAAGCCGGCGATCGCGGGGGTGTCGATGGTGCCGCTGCGGATGTCGCGCTCCTGGCCGCCACCGTGCACGAGCGGCGTGACCACCACCTCGCGACGCACGATGAGCGCGCCCACGCCGTACGGGCCGCCGAGCTTGTGCGCGGTGAGGCTGAGCGCGTCCACGCCGCTGGCCGCGAAGTCCACCGGCACGGCGCCGACCGCCTGGATCGCGTCGGTGTGCACCGGGATCCCGTGTGCGGCGCCGACCGCGACGACCTCCTCGACCGGCTGCAGGGTGCCGACCTCGTTGTTCGCCGACATCACCGAGATCAGCGAGACCGAGTCCGGGTCGCGCTCGACGGCCGCACGGACCGCGTCGACGACCAACCGCCCCTTGTCGTCGACCGGCAGCAGCTCGACCTCGACACCCTCGGAGGCACGCAGCCAGTCCAGCGGGTCGAGCACGGCGTGGTGCTCGATCGCGGAGGCCAGGATGCGGGTGCGGCGCGGGTCCTCGGCGAGCCGGGCCCAGTGGATGCCCTTGACCGCGAGATTGTCGGCCTCGGTGCCACCGGAGGTGAAGACCACCTCGCCGGGTCGGCAGCCCAGGGCCTGCGCAATCGTCTCCCGGGACTCCTCGACGATGCGACGGGCGTGCCGGCCGGACGCGTGCATCGAGCTCGGGTTGCCGACCTCGAGCAGGTGCGCCGTCATCGCCTCGACCGCCGCGGGCACCATCGGCGTGGTGGCGGCATGGTCGAGGTAGACCGTGCGCTGGGTGATGTCCATAGCCTTCCCAGCGTACGGCGAGGCCGCGATGTTCCGGGCACCGGCGAAGCCGGCCGCTACCTCAGATCAGCCGGGACTACCTCAGATCGTCCCAGCCACGGTGGGCCGCGAGCCGGTGTCAGCGCCGTGAAAGGCCTGCGTCAGCCGGGATGTGAAGGCTCGTGTCATGACGGAACGCGAGCACTACACCCGGGCAGGCTTCGAAGCGATGAAGGACCGGTTGTCGAGGGCAGCCATCGAGAAGGGAATCACCCGCCAGGCGTTCGACGCCGTGGGGGCAACGGCCTACCTGGCCCGCACCGCCGAAGGCGGCTACGAGTTCGCCCTTGACCACGGCACCGGCCTGGAAGTGGACCTGATGCCCCCGCAGGAGCGGGCGAAGTACGTCGTCCACGTCTGGCCGCCGATCGGGCCCGAGCACGCCGGCCCGAGGCAGACGATGCGCGACCTGAACGGGGAGTGGCTGCCCGAGCAGACCGACGTCTGGGCGACCCACTACCAGCCGTGGTTCGAGCGCGTCGACGCCGCCTTCGAGGGCTGGGACCAGCTGCCCGATGAGCGCGACTTCCATGACGCCGCGCGCAACTTCGAGGGCGCCTCGGACTTCATCAAGCTCGACCCGAAGGCGCTGCCCTCACTGAGCGGCAACGACGATGTGGTGGCGTTGCTGGGCGCGCTCGACGCGATCTTCGCCGGTCCGGACGACATGAACGGGAAGACGGTCTCCGCCTTCCGCGCCAACTACCAGGGCAAGCTCGATCTGCTGGTCGCCCAGCAGTACTGGATCGCCCAGATGCTCACGGCCAAGCTCCAGGCGACCGGCGACATGTGGCGCGAGGCTCGCCAGAACGTGATGGAGATCGGCAAGGAGGCGGCGGAATCCATGGGCGACCCCTTCGGCCGCTTCGACCCCGCACCAGACCCCCGGGTGGCGCGGGCGCAGCTGACCGCCGTCGGCAAGTTCGCCGACGACATCGGGTACTTGAAGATCCCGTTCGTCTCCAACACGGCACAGGCCGTCGCCATCGGTGTGATGGTCTACGACGAACTCGCGCCCCCGCCCGTCTACACGCAGGTCGAAGAGATCTTCAACGGCACCACGCCCGAGAACGTCATGGACAACATCTTCAACGCCCTGAGCAAGTTGGACAGGCAGATCGTCGACGAGGAGAACGCCGTCGGGACCTGGGCGCGCGGCATCGCCGACAAGACCTACGAACGGTCGACGCCGAAGCGGGTGGGTTTCAACCTCGGCCCGCCCCAGTTGATCACCGACTCGTCCGCCGAGCACATCGAGGACGAGCTGCGCATCAAGCCCACGTGGATGCGATACGGGGCAGGTTTGCTGAGCGGCGGCGTCGCCGGCACCGAGGCACCCAACTTCTCCGAGGGGTACTACGGGCCGTCCGTAGACGACCCCGTCGGGCTTGCCGACCATCTCGACCTCACGTCGGTCAACCTGGCGGCTGCCGTGCCGAGCGCGGCGGCCTGGCAGCGACCGGCGCACATCGGCGTGAACGGCATCGGCCCCCGCGAGGCATGGACGGCCCTGCTCGACCGATTGGTGGACCTGCTGAAGGACACCTCGAACGAGCTCACGGCGGCCGGCGAGCACCTCGTGCTCGCGGCCGACGCGATCGAGGGCGTCGACAAGAACTCGCAGGATGCGCTGGAGAAGCACGTCGCCGACGTGGCCGACGTCGCGGCCCCGGAGCCGGGCCGGCCGCCGCGGCAGGAGACTCCCGTGGGCGGTGCGAAACCCTGACTCACTGCGTACGGCGCAGCCACGGGTGGTCCGGCTTCTCGGTGGCCGTGATGGCCTCGTGCAGCCAGGCCCGCTGGTCCTCGGTCAGCAGCGGCAACGCCACCTCGAGGTCTCGCTCGTCCTTCGGCCGCTGGAACCGGGCCTTGAAGTGCAGCGTGATCTCCGGGCGCAGGTAGCGGATCCCGTCGTCCGCGACCCACGTGACGTCGTCGACCGGCGCCACGTGCGAGCTCCAGCGCTTGCTGGTCCAGAGGCCGTCGCGATCCGGCGTGAGGGGCAGGTCGACCTCCCACGGCGAGGAGGCGTCGCGGCGCAGCCAGATCTGGGTCTCGGCGTCGAACGGCTCCGGGAACCGGTCGCTCAACGGCCGCAGGGTGCCTGCCGAGTTGCTCCACGGCGTCCACGCGTCGCGGAGGTGGGCGCGCAATGCCGGTACGTCGCACGCGAGGATCGAGAGGTCGACGTCCTCGTGCTCGCGGGGGACGCCGGTGAACGCCTCGATCGACCAGCCGCCGACCAGCCACCAGGGCCGGTCGAAACCCGCCAGCAGGGCCGCGACCCCGGGCGGGTCAAGCGGCCGCCAGTCGCCGTACCAGCGGTAGAACTCGGCGTCCTCGGCCTCGGGACTGTCGGTCTCGTTCATCGCCGGGCCACCGTAGCGACCAGGGCCAGATGGTCGGTGCCGTCGATGTCAACGGTGTGCGTGCCGAGCGAGGCCAGCGAGTCGCCGATCAGGACGTGGTCGATCCGCACCAGGGGCGGCAGCAGCGGGAGGATCCCGACGTGGTTGGCCGGCCAGGTCGGCTGCCAGCCCTCGTTGGACACCTCGCCCGCGTCGCGGAACCCGGCGTCGTCGAGGCTGCGCATCACGTCGTGGTCGGGGGTGGCGTTCATGTCGCCGAGGATCAGGTCGGCGTCGTCGGCCTCGGCCTGCTTGAGGATCGCGGCGTGGTCGGCGCGCCAGCCCGCCGGGTCGACCGGGGCCACGGGATGGACGCCGAGCACCGTGAGCGTGCCGTACTTCGCCTCCCAGCCCTGGAACGTCGTGCGCAACCGGACATGGTCGGTCAGCGGGCGGTTGGCCAGGATCATCGTGCCGGCGACCATGTAGTCCGGCTCCCCCACGCGTTCGGGCAGCAGCTCGGCCAGGCCGGCAGCGTCCATCTCCGTGAGCAGGTCAGGGGTGATCTCCTCCAGGACCAGGATGTCGACGCCGTTGTCGCGGACCGCGTCCACGACCTGCTCCGCGTTCGCCAGGCCCTCGAAGAGGTTCGCGTTCATCACCGTGATCCGCTCCGCACCCTGGGCGGGTTCCGGGGTGGCTCCGACCACCTGCGGCGCGAACCACCACGCATGCAGGCCCAGCCCGGCCACGGCCAGCACGGCCGCCACCACCGGGGGCTTGCGGGCGTCGCGCTGTCGCCACGCACCGAAGCCCAGCAGCACCACCAGCACGGCGTACAGCGGCAGCGCGAGCGGCGTGAACGACTCGATCCTGATCATCGAGCCGTTGTCGGTGTCGAGGGCCCGGGCCAGGGTGAGGGTGAGTGCGGGGACGGCCAGCGCGGCGGCGCTGAGCCAGAACAGCACCCGCCACATCAGAGCAGCACCAGGTCGTCGCGGTGCACGACCTCACGCTCGTACGCCGCGCCGAGCTCGCGCTTGAGGTCCTTCGAGGAGCGGCCGAGCAGCGCCGGGAGCTCCCCGGAGTCGAAGTTCACCAGCCCGCGGGCCACCGGCACGCCGTCCGCACCCGCGATGGCGACCGGGTCTCCGGCGAGGAAGGTGCCGACGACACCGGTGACTCCGGCGGCCAGCAGAGAGGCGCGGCGCTGGGTGACCGCGGCGACCGCGCCGTCGTCGAGCAGCAGCGTGCCGACCGGCTCGGTCGCGTGCGCCAGCCAGAGCAGCCGGGTCGGCCGGCGACGACCGGTGGCGTGGAACAGCGTGCCCACCGGCTCGCCCGCCAGCGCGTCCGCGACCCGCTCGGCCGCCCCGAGGACCACCGGGATCCCCGCCCCGGTCGCGATCCGGGCGGCGTCGAGCTTGGTCTGCATGCCGCCGGTGCCGAGCTTGTCAACACCCGCCTTGCCGACCCGGACGGCCGCGAGGTCGGCGGGGTCACGGACGTCAGAGACCAGCATGCTGCCCGGCGCACCCGGGTCGGCGTCGTAGAGCCCTTCGACGTCCGAGAGCAGCACCAGGAGGTCTGCGTGGACCAGGTGCGCGACCAGTGCGGCCAGCCGGTCGTTGTCACCGAACCGGATCTCGCTGGTCGCCACCGTGTCGTTCTCGTTGACGATCGGGAGCACGCCGAGCTCCAGGAGCTTGGCGAAGGTCTGGTGGGCGTTGCGGTAGTGCGAGCGCCTTGTCACGTCGTCGACGGTGAGCAGCACCTGGCCGGCCACGACGCCGTGGCGCGCCAGCTCCTCGGTGTAGCGGTGCACCAGCAGCCCCTGGCCGACCGACGCCGCGGCCTGCTGGGCCGGGAGCGACCGGGGGCGGCGCTTGAGGCGCAGCGGCGCCAGGCCGGCCGCGATCGCACCGGAGGACACGAGGACCACCTCGACACCGCGTGCGCGGCTGCCGGCCAGTACCTCGACGAGCTGCCGCACGCGGGCCGGGTCGATGCCGCCCTCAGCGGAGGTGAGCGAGGACGAGCCCACCTTCACGACGATCCGGCGGGCTTCGGTGACCTCAGTTCGTGTCACGATCCGGATCCTGGTCGGAGCCGATCTCGTACGACGAGGGTCCGGTCGGCATGGCCGGGCCGGTCTCGCCGCGGTCGAGCCGGCGGGCGACGTCGGCGCGCTCCTCACCCTCGGCGCGCTCGGTCATGCCCTCCTGGATGGCGCGGCGACGACCGACGGCGGGCCGCTTCTCCATCAGCCTCGTGTCCTCGCCGCGGCGCGCCAGGTTCTCGGCACCGGCGTCGATGCCCGGCTTGAAGTCGAAGACCACGGCGTTGTCGGGGTCGCCGATGAGGACGGTGTCGCCCTCCTCGGCACCCAGCTGGAGCAGCCGGGCCTCGACCCCGAGCCGGTTGAGCCGGTCGGCGAGGAAGCCGACCGCCTCGTCGTTGCTGAAGTCGGTCTGCCGCACCCAGCGCTCGGGCTTGGTGCCGCGCACCTGCCAGCCCAGGTCGGTCGCTGCCACCGAGAAGTCGTCGCCACCGTCGGCGGACGGCGGGCGCAGCACGATGCGGGTCGTCTCGGCGACGCCCTTGGCCGTGCGGGCCGCGGCGACGATCTCGGCCATCGCGAAGGTGAGCTCGCGCAGCCCCTCACCCGAGGCGGCGCTGACCGGGAAGACGCGGAGCCCCTGCTCGCGCAGGTCGTCGATGACGATGTCGGACAGGTCGCGCCCGTCGGGGACGTCGATCTTGTTGAGCGCGACCAGCCGGGGCCGGTCCTGGAGGCCGCCGTAGCGGCTGAGCTCGTTCTCGATCACCGCGAGGTCGTCGACCGGGTTGCGGCCCGGCTCCATCGTGGCGGTGTCGACGACGTGCACCAGTGCGGCGCAGCGCTCGACGTGGCGGAGGAACTCGTGGCCGAGGCCGCGGCCCTCGCTGGCCCCCTCGATCAGGCCGGGCACGTCGGCCACGGTGTAGGTCGTCTCGCCGGCGGTCACCACGCCGAGGTTGGGGATCAGCGTCGTGAACGGGTAGTCGGCGATCTTGGGCCGGGCCCGCGAGATCGCGGCGATCAGGCTGGACTTGCCGGCGCTCGGGAAGCCCACCAGGCCCACGTCGGCGACCACCTTGAGCTCGAGCGCGATCTCCAGCTCGTCGCCGGGCTCGCCGAGCAGCGCGAAGCCGGGCGCCTTGCGCTTGCTGCTGGCCAGGGCGGCGTTGCCGAGGCCGCCGCGACCGCCCTCCGCGACCACCAGCTCGGTGCCCGGGCCGACAAGGTCGGCGAGCACCGCACCGTCGCGGTCGGTGACCAGCGTGCCGTCGGGGACGGGCAGCACCAGGTCCTCGCCGTGGCCGCCGTTCCTGTGCGCGCCCGCGCCGTGCCCGCCGTGCTCGGCCCGGCGCTGGGAGCTGTGGTGGTAGTCGAGCAGCGTGGTGACGTCGGGGTCGACCCGCAGGATCACCGATCCACCCGGGCCGCCGTTGCCGCCGTCGGGACCACCGAGCGGCTTGAACTTCTCGCGGTGCACCGAGGCCACCCCGTTGCCGCCGCGGCCGGCGCTGACGTGCAGCGTCACCCTGTCGACGAAGGTCGGGACTGCCATGACCGTGGTGCTCCTCAAAGTGGGCTGAAATCACGAAAGGCGCCCCAACGGGACGCCTCTCGTCAAGTCTTGGTTGGACGACTCAGGCGTCGTCACCCGGGACGATGTTGACGACCCGGCGGCCGCGGCGGGTGCCGAACTGCACGGCGCCGGCCTCCAGGGCGAACAGCGTGTCGTCGCCACCGCGGCCGACACCGGCGCCGGGGTGGAAGTGGGTGCCGCGCTGGCGGACGATGATCTCGCCGGCGTTGACGAGCTGGCCGCCGTAGCGCTTGACGCCCAGTCGCTGGGAGTTGGAGTCGCGGCCGTTCTTGGTGGACGCCGCGCCCTTTTTGTGTGCCATCGCTCTGTCTCCTGCTGCTGGTGAGGCCGTCAGGCCTTGATGTCGGTGATCTTGACCTGGGTGTACTTCTGGCGGTGGCCCTGGCGCTTCTTGTAGCCGGTCTTGTTCTTGAACTTCTGGATCACGATCTTGGGGCCCTTGATGGCGCCGAGCACCTCGGCGGTCACCGACGCCTTGTCGAGCTTCTTGGTGTCCGAGGTGACGTCGTCACCGTCGACCAGGAGCACGACGGGCAGCGAGACCTCGTCGCCGACCGCGGTCGCGATGGTGTCGATCTCGATGACGTCGCCGACAGTCACCTTCTGCTGCTTGGCGCCTGCGCGCACGATCGCGTACACCGCGGTCTCCTTGGTCGTTGAGCTGAGCTGGGGCGCAACGCTAGGCGCCGCACAGAGGGGCGCACGTGAAAGCGCACCGAGGGTCAATAGTACGGATCCGCCGGGTACCCCGCAAAACCCCGCCTCAGCGCCCGGTGGCCACCAGCGCGTCCCCGAGGGACGTGCGCCAGTACAACACCTCACGCCCCGAGCGCCGACGCAGCACTGCACCGGACTCCAGCAGCACCCGAAGGTGGTTGCCGACCGCGCCCAGCGGGAGCCCGGTCATCGCGGCGAGCTGGGTCGTGGAGTGCGGCTCGTCCAGCAGCGTGAGCACCCGCGCCCGGTTGGGGCCGACGAGGCGGGCCAGACCCAATGGCGAGGCGTTGTCGACCGCGGCCTGCGCGCCCGTGACCGGATAGACGATCGCGTAGCGCTCCGGAGGGTCCCAGACGACGTAGGTGCTGTGGCCGTGCACCGGCACGAAGGAGAGCTCTCGAGCATCGGACAGGTCTCGGGCGGGCAGGTCGTAGCTGTTCACCTGGAGGCGGCCGTCACCCAGCCAGCGGCGCTGGGTGCCGAGCGTCTCGAGCACCGACGTCCAGCCCTTCGTCGCCAGCCGCTGGGTCCGCGAGACCACGTCCGCCTCGAGCACGCGACGGCGGCGCGGCCAGTCCGAGGAGACGGTCGCGGTCCAGACCCAGGTGAGCACGTCGGCGACGACCTCGGCGAGTCCGGACCCCTGCAGCGGAGCCGGAACATCGCCGCGGACGGCGCGGATCTCGCGGCGCACCCGCGCGTCGTCCCACGCCAGCACCTGTCCCACCTCTTCCTCGAACGAGGAGCCGGGTCCCAACGGAGGCAGGGAGATGAAGTCGGCGATCCAGGCCGGCGAGGCACCGCGTCGCGGCCGGGTCAGGCACCCCGCGAGCGCCGCCCGGCGCGGGTCGGCGGCCATCATCTCGGCGTAGGCCTCGAGGTGGGCCGCCCGGAACGCCCGCTGCCAGGGGATTCCGGGGTTGGTCGGGGCGTTGAGCAACAGCAGCGCCGCCGTGGTCTCGATCAGCGGCGAGATCACGAACCGGCTCCGGGCAAGCAGATCGGCCGGGACCAGCCACGCGCCCATGTTTCGCCTCCTCGCGAATCAGTTTGCCACGCCGGCCCGGCGCACGAGGCTGCCACCGTGCAGACCTACCGGGAGCTCTTCACCGTCCGCGAGTTCAGAGTGCTTTTCGCCAGCCGCTGCATCAACGTGCTGGCCACGGCCGTCTCGGCGCTGGCCCTGGGCACGATCACCTACGACGCCACGGGGTCACCGGTGCTCACCGCGCTCTCCATGTTCGGCGGGCCGCTCATCTCGCTGGTCGCCTCGCAGCTGCTGCTTGCGGGTTCGGACACCTTCCGGCCGCGCACGGGACTGATGGGCCAGGTCGCCGGGCCACTGCTGGCCAACTCACTACAGGCCATCCCGGGGCTTCCGTGGCCCGTCCGCTTCGCGCTGCTCGCGATCCCGTTCGCGGTCGGGCCGCTGTTCGCGGGCTCGCAGTGGGTGGTGCTGCGGCAGGTGATCCCCGAGGAGGGCCGCATGCTCGCGCGCGCCACTCTCAGGACCGCGGTCGGGGCCATGCAGATCGTCGGGTACGGCGTCGGCGGCATCGCACTGCTCCGGCTCTCCCCCACCGACCTGTTCCTGGTCGCCGCGACCGGGAACCTCGTCTGCCTGGTCGGGCTCCGCCTGAGCATCCAGGATCGCCCGGCCGCGGGTAGCCGGGCGGGGACGACGCTGGTCGGCCGGACCCGAGAGGTCAACCGGCAGCTGCTCGGGTCCAGCGTCACCCGACCGCTGTACGTCGCGATGTGGGTGCCGAACGGCCTGATCGTCGGCTGCGAGGCGCTGTTCGTGCCGTACGGACCCGGCACCCTCGCCGGCGTGCTGTTCGCGGCGACCGCGGCCGGCATGATGCTCGGAGACGTGGCCGTCGGCCGGTTCGTGCCGCACGAGCATCGCGACCGGCTGATCGGGCCACTGCGGCTGCTGCTCGCGGTGCCGTTCATCGCATTCCTGCTGACCCCGCCCGCCGCGGTGGCCGTGGCGGCAGCCTTCGTGGCCTCGGTCGGGTACGCCGCATCTCTGCCGCTCCAGGAGCGGCTCTTCAGCCTGACCGACGACAGCATCCAGGGCCAGACCATGGGGCTCTACGGCCAGGGACTGGCGATCTGGCAGGCGCTCGGTGCGCTGCTCGCGGGCACGGTGGCGTCGTTCGTGAGCCCGGCACACGCCATCGGGCTGATGGCCTGTGCCTCCGTCGCGGTCGCCTTGCTGAACACGCCGGGGCTACGCCGTTCGTCCCCCGGCGAGATCGTCACACCGGCCGGGCCCGTCAGCGCTTCCGGGAGCCCTTCCGCTTGATCGGCACGTGCTCGACGTGCGGAGGCGCAGCCTCCTCGTCGCCGTTGCCGTGTCCGGTGGCAACGTTGGCCATGGCCGGCACGGGCACCGCCTCCGGAGGCCCCGCCGGACGGCTGGCGCTGCGGCGACGGGTGCGGGTGACGACGGTGGGCTTCTCCGGCACAGGCTCAGGCTCAGGCTCAGGCTCAGGCTCAGGCTCAGGCTCGGGCTCGGGCTCCGGCTCGGCCGGGCTCTCGTCGGCAGAGTCGTCCCGGTCGTCGAGGGCCTCGACCACCTCTGAGGTCAGGCTCTCGAGGTCGTCGTTCACGTCGTTGTTGTCGTCGTCGACCCGGTCGACGTCGTCAAGGTCGTCGACATCATCGCTCGGCTCGTCGGCCGGCGGCCGGGCCATCGCGGCGACGTCCTTGGGCGAGGGCGCCTTGGCGCCGTTCCCGTTGCCGTTGTCTCCCGAGTCGCCACCGGAGCTCCGGCCCCGACCGCCGCGGCTGCGCCGGCCGCCGCGTGCGCGGCCGCCGTCGTCGTCGGAGCGCTTCGCCTCGACCGGCTGCTCGTGGACGATCACACCGCGGCCCTGGCAGTGCTCGCAGGTCTCGCTGAACGCCTCCAGCAGCCCGGTGCCGATCCGCTTGCGGGTCATCTGCACCAGGCCGAGCGAGGTGACCTCGGCGACCTGGTGGCGGGTCCGGTCGCGGCCCAGGCACTCCACCAGCCGGCGGAGCACGAGGTCGCGGTTCGACTCCAGCACCATGTCGATGAAGTCCACGACGATGATGCCGCCGATGTCGCGGAGCCTGAGCTGGCGGACGATCTCCTCGGCCGCCTCCAGGTTGTTCTTGGTGACCGTCTCCTCGAGGTTGCCGCCGGAGCCGGTGAACTTGCCGGTGTTGACGTCGACGACGGTCATCGCCTCGGTGCGGTCGATGACCAGCGAGCCACCCGAGGGCAGCCAGACCTTGCGGTCGAGCCCCTTGGCGATCTGCTCGTCGAGGCGGTACGACGTGAACAGGTCGGTGCCGCCGTGCTCCGCGGGGTCGTACCTCTCGAGCCGCTCCTGCAGGTCGGGTGCCATGTGCTCGACGTACTGCTGCACGGTCTCCCAGGCGTCGTCGCCCTGGATGACGAGCTTGCCGAAGTCCTCGGTGAACAGGTCGCGGACCACCTTGAGGGTCAGGTCCGGCTCGCCGTAGAGCAGCTGCGGGGCGCTGCCCTTGGACTTCTTCTCGATGTCCTCCCAGCGGGCCTTGAGCCGCTCCACGTCGCGGGTCAGCTCGTCCTCGCTGGCGCCCTCCGCAGCGGTGCGCACGATCACGCCGGCCGTGTCGGGGACGATCTCCTTGAGCACCGTCTTGAGCCGGTTGCGCTCGGTGTCGGGCAGCTTGCGGGAGATCCCGGACGTGGTGCCGTCGGGCACGTAGACCAGGAACCGGCCGGCCAGGCTGATCTGGCTGGTGAGCCGGGCGCCCTTGTGGCCGATCGGGTCCTTGCTGACCTGGACCAGGATCGACTGGCCCGAGGAGAGCACCGACTCGATCTTGCGCTGCTGGCCGTCCTTGTGGCCGAGCGCGGACCAGTTGACCTCACCGGCGTAGAGCACCGCGTTGCGGCCGCGCCCGATGTCGATGAACGCCGCCTCCATGGACGGCAGCACGTTCTGGACCCGGCCGAGGTAGACGTTGCCGATCAGCGAGGTCTGGGACTCGCGGGCGACGTAGTGCTCGACGAGCACCTTGTCCTCGAGCACGCCGATCTGGGTGAGCTCTTCGCGCTGGCGCACGACCATGACCCGGTCGACCGCCTCGCGGCGAGCCAGGAACTCGGCCTCGCTGACGATCGGCGCCCGCCGACGGCCGGCCTCGCGGCCCTCGCGGCGGCGCTGCTTCTTGGCCTCGAGCCGGGTGGAGCCGGAGACCGCGGTGATCTGGTCGTCGCCGGTACGGCTGCGGCGAACCCTGGTGGTGGTCTTCGACGGGTCGTCGGAGCTGCCGCCACCGCCGTCCTCGCCGGTCCGGCGGCGGCGCCTGCGGCGTCGCGAGGTTCCGTCACCGGACTCCTCCTCGTCGGTGTCGCCCTGGTCGCCCTCGTCCGCGCTGTCGTCGGACGAGTCGCCCTCGGCTCCCGAGTCGGAGGTCTTGCGACGGCGGCGGCCACCTCGGCGACGACGCCGCCGCGAACCCGCGCCGTCACCGTCGGCCGAGTCGCCGTCGTCGTCGGACTCGGCCCGGGCGTCGTCGGTGGGCTCTGCCTCATCGCCGGCGGTCTTCTTGGCCGTCTTCTTGGCCGTCTTCTCGGCGGACTTCTTGGCGGTCTTCTTGGCCGGCTTCTCGTCGCCGGGCGGCACGTCCCCGGGCGCCTCGTCCGCGGGCGGGTGGTCCGCCACCATCTTGGTGGCCTTCTTGGCCGCCTTCTTCTTGGGCTTCTCGATCGGGTCGGGGACCTGGAAGAGCACCGCCGGCGAGGAGACGCCACCGCGCTCGTCGGCGGGCTCGGCGGGCTCTGGGGGCTTCTTGGCCGCGGTCTTCTTCGTGGCGGCCTTCTTGGCCGTGGTCTTCTTGGCCGCGGCCTTCTTCTCGGGGGCCTTCTTGGCGGTGGTCTTCTTCGCCGCGCTCTTCTTGGCCGCCTTCTTCGCAGGCGCCTCGTCGGTCGACGGGGTCGACTCCGAGGGGGCTTCCGAAGAGGTGTTGGTCTCGTCCTCGGGCATGTACTGCTCCTCGACCCGGGTGCCTCGGCAACCGGGTGGTCATCGCCGCAGCCCGGAGTCCGGGCGCAGCATCAAGCCTTCATGGCGACGACACCCTCGTGGTGTCACACCGAGTCCGGCCGATCCCTGCCGCGGTCGCCGGCCCTGAGCTCCGGTCGCTGTCACCAACCGGCCGGGCCGCGTCGCGGTCTGGCATCGACGAGCCTCGCTTCAGAGAACGTCGTCGGGTCGACGTGTGGTCAACCTCTGGCGAGTATCGCACAGCCGCCCCGCTCGCAACTCAATTCACCCACCCCACGGAACCGCGAGTCGGCGGCGCTGCGCGCCGGACGGGGTCGCGCTTCCGCGGGTTATGCCGGCGTGACTCGACCACAGCGCGGCCCGCGCATGCGGGAAAAACTAGGGCCGCAGCGGGTCGCCGATCTCGCCGGTGTGGGAGTCGAGCGGTCCCTGGGCCAGCCGGGTGAGCAAGGGCACGCCGACCAGGTCGAGACCGTGCAGGGAGGTCAGCCCCGAGAGCACGTCGTCGGGGCGCACGGCCGGCTCGAGATGGCGCAGCACCAGGTCGAGCACCGCGCCCCCCTCGTGGTGGATGACCACCAGCGACAGCACCGCCGCGCGGCTGTCGAAGTCGCGCATGCCCTTCTTGGTCATCCGGTGCACGAGCACCTCTCCCGCCGCGAGGAACGCCGCCACCGCCGCCTCCGCCTCCGCGACCGGGACCGGGAGGGCGATTCGCCACCGGCTGACCTCCAGCAGGTCGGACAGCCCGGTGCCGGGCGCCTCGACCACCTCGACCACGTCGAGCCCGTCGGGCAGCGCCTCGTCCAGCGCGGCGTGCACGGAGGCCGGGTCGACGACCTCGGCCATGGCCAGCTCGAGGTACTCCGCCTCGCTCGCCGAGCCGGTCGGCGCGGCGCCGGCGTAGGAGATGCGCGGATGCGGGTTGAAACCCGAGGAGTAGGCCATCGGCAGCCGGGCGCGGAAGACGGCCCGCTCGAAGGCCCGGCTGAAGTCCCTGTGGCTGGTGAACCGGAGCCGGCCCCGCTTGGCGTACTGCACGCGCAGCCGCTGCACCGGTGGCGGCGCCTGCTTGGGCTGCTCCCTAGTCATGTCGGCTCATGGCTGCTCATGGCTTGACCCAGTCGACGACCTTCATGGCCGACGAAGGGTAGACGGTGCCCACGCGTACGCCGTCCAGCCAGTCGGTGAGCCGCGCGGCCTCCGCCTCGAGCGCGTCGAGGGCGGCCTTCGGGAGCTTCTCGAGCGTGCGGACCTCGACCACGCCGGCGCCGTCCTGCACCCAGCAGCCGACGATGCGACCGTCCCACCACGCCGTCGTTCCGGCGTTGCCGTTGCTGTCGAACAGGTGCGGGGCGTGCGCGCCGAGGTAGAAGGCGCGCTGCTTCCAGCCCATCACCGTCGGGTCGAGGACCGGGAGCAGAGCCGCCCACGGCTCGACGTCTGCCACGGGCTCGACGTCGTCGGGGAGCACCCAGCCGGTGCCACCACCGTCGAGCGAGACCTTGACCGCCTCGACGGCGGCCAGTGCGGCGCGGACCGCCGCTTTGGTGCCGCCCAGCCACCACACGAGGTCGTCCTCGGTGCCCGGCCCGAAGGACCGCAGCCAGCGACCGACGATCTCCGCGTACCCCTCATCCGGCTTGGCCGGGTTGGCATCGTGGCCGAGCCAGCTTCGCGTCAGGGTCCACTGGGGCTTCGACAGCCGCCAGTGTCCGCCGTTGCGACCCCGCATCACCTCGCCCTCGACCCCGAGCTGGGTCAGGACCCGTGGCACGACCGAGACGTTGACGGCGTAGGCCTTGCCCTGCGCGAGCTCCAGCCGTCCCGCCAGCTCGGGCACCTGCTCGCGGATCTCCTGGGCCGAGAGCTCGGCGCCACCTTCGAGCCGGGCGAGGACGGCCTGACGAGCCTGCTCGAGCCACGCTTCACCGTCCTTGGCCAGGCCGCCCGCCTCGATCTCCTTGGCCAGACGGGTCGCCAGGGTGCCGGCCACCCGAGCCGACGCGCTTCCCCAGGCCGCGGGCAGCAGGTCACGAGGGAAGACGAACAGGGTGCGCCGCATGGCCAGCTGCTTGACCACGGTGCGGTCGTCGTACAGCGCCCGGTCGACGTCGGCGACGGTCACCCCGTCGACCCGGGCCCACACGGACAGGTAGACGGTAGCCGCCTCGGTCGAGTGCAGGACGGTCACCGCACGGGTTGCGGCCTCCGGGTCGGCGGCGCGGTGACCCGGCGCGATCGCGTGGCGCCGGGCCAGCCGGGCCCGGCGCTCGCGGTCGGGGACGTGGCGCACGACGCCATCCTGCCCGAGCCAGGCAGGGGCGCCGTGCGCCGTCCCGATCAGCCCTCGAAGCAGGCGCCGTCGAACTCGTAGCCCTCCGCAGTCGGGCCCTCGAAGAAGTCCTGGACGATGCTCACCCCCGTCGGTGCCGCCGGGTCGACCTTGCTGATCACGCTCTGCCGGAAGATGTTCTCGCCGGCCTCGCCGGACCGGACGCCGGCCTCCTCGGGCAGCATCCCCTCGTAGTCGATCGTCTCCAGGGACTGGACGGCCTCGAGCAGTCCGGCACGGTCCTTGTCGTAGTCCCCGTCGAGCCACTCCTCGAGAGCGGCCTTGAGTGCGTACGACCACGCCCAGCCGGCGGTGTAGCCGTCGCTGGGTTGCTCCAGCTCACCCAGCGCGTCCCGCATCGCCTGGTGTCCCGGGGTGTCGGTGCCGAAGGGCCCCCAGTAGCCCGACTGCAGGTAGAGCGCCTCGAGTGCGGGAGCGGCCGGTGTCGCGAGCAGGGCGGGGTTCCACGTGGGACCGAGACCGATGAACTGTCCGGTGTAGCCCTGGGCGGCCGTCTGGCCGACGATCACCGCGGTCTCGGTGGGGCTGGTGCCCAGCATGACCAGGTCGGGCTTCTGGCTGACGATCGCGCTGATCGCCCCGGCCTGCGCCTCCTGACCGGGAGCCGTCTCGACCGCCGTGAAGTCGAGGCCGTTCTGCTCGGCCGCTATCTCGGCGCCCGCTGCCCCGTCACCGCCGTAGTCGCCCGGGAAGTGCACCGCCATGACCGACTTGACCTGCTTCTGCTCGACCGCGTAGTCGACCAGGTTCATGCCCTCGGTGCAGTAGTTGGTGCCGGACTCGAGGATGGCGTCCTCGAAGGCCCACAGGGAGGTCCACGAGGCCGGCGCACCGATCATCTCGTCGCTCTTCATGTCCGGGATGATCGCCAGCGTCGTCGGGGAGCCCAGGGTCTGGGCCAGCGCCAGGACGTCGCCCTCGATCTCGCCGTACACCTGCTTGTGGGTCTGCGGGTTGTAGAGGTTGTCCTTGACGTACTCGGTGACGTTGATGTCATAGCCGCCGATGCCGCCGTCGTCGTTGACCCGCTGCCAGAACGCCTTCTGCGCCTCGGTGATCGCAACCCCGAGGGGTGCGAAGGGCCCCTGGGTCAGGTCGGAGATGGTGCCGAGGTAGATGCAGCCGTTGTCCTCGTTCACCGCATCCGGACATGCGTCATCCGACACGCCAGGCGCGTCGATGGCCCCGGAGTCGTCGTCGGCGTCTTCGCCACGACAACCGGTAGCCATCAGTACGAGTGCTGCCAATAGCACTCCGGTCTTGCGAACCTTCACAGCACTCTCCTTGTCTGCGGCCGTTCAGTAGCTGAACGGCCAGCCCTTCCAGTAATTGCGGATGCGGACCCAGATGCCGAAGAGCCCGCGGGGTTCGAACAGCAAGAACCCGACGATGAGCAGCCCGTAGAGGATCGACTCGAGCTGGAAGACGTTGGGGGTGTCGGTGACCTGTGCCGAGATGAAGGGCACGTACGCCGGCAGCTCGCGCGTCAGCGTCGGGAGCAGGGAGATGAACAGCGCGCCCATGATCGTGCCGCTGACCGTGCCCGCGCCCCCGATCAGCACCATCGCGATGAACTGCACCGAGAGGAGCAACGAGAACGTGCTCGGCTCGAAGTAGCCGATCACCGAGTAGATGAGGGCGCCGGCGCACCCGGCGTAGAACGACGAGATGCCGAATGCCACCGTCTTGGTCAGCGGCAGGTTGATCCCCATCATCTCGGCGGCCATGTCGCGGTCGCGCACCGCCGCGAAGGCCCGACCGACCCGCGAGCGCGCGAGGTTGCGGGCACCGAGCGCGAACACGAGCAGCAGCACGAGCATGAGGAGGTAGAAGTTCTGCTCGGACGTGAACGAGTCGCTGTCGCGGTTGAACTCGTAGCCGAACAGCTCGGGCACGGCGCCCTCGCGGCCGACGCCCGCTCCGCCGGTCAGGTCGCTCCACTCCCGGAAGATGTGCTCGCCGATGAAGACCAGCCCGAGCGTGATGATGGCGAGGTAGAGCCCGCGCAGCCTGGTGGCCAGCGGTGCCACGAGCACGCCTGCGACCGCGGCGACCGCGCCCGCCGCGGGCAGCCAGACCAGGATGTTGGTGATCCCGAACCCGATCGTCCGCCCGTCGGGGTCGCCGGAGATCGCGGCGGCGGTGTAGGCGCCGACGCCGATGAAGAACGCGTGGCCGAGCGAGACCTGACCGGCCAGCCCGGTCACCACGTTGAGGCCGAGCGCACCGATGGCGAACGCGAACCCGATCGCGAGGGTCTCCAGCAGGGAGTCGGTCAGCATGAAGGGCAGGACGAAGCCCACGAGGATGATCACCCCGACCCAGAGCAGCTTGGCGCGGGTGTTGAACAGCGCGAGCTCCTGGGCGTACGAGCGGTACATCTGGGGGCGACCCGACAGCCGCCGCCCGGCACGTCTGGTTGGGGCCGGGGTTGGCGTCGGGGTCGGAGTCGGAAGGTCGGTCGTGGTCATACCCGCCGCACCTCCGGAGTACCGAACAGGCCGTAGGGCTTGGCGAGGAGCACCAGCAGCATCAGCACGTACGCCGAGACCAACGAGAAGTTGTCCCCGAGCCACGGCGCGAGGTCCCGCTGGTAGCTGCCGACAAGGGACTCGACCACTCCGACCGCGAGCCCGCCGATCACGGCGCCGGGCAGGGAGTCGAGGCCGCCCACGATGATCGCCGGCAGCGCCACCAGCGCGACGATCCAGATCTGCCGGTCGACCCCGGCCGAGGTGGCCAGCAGGGTCCCGGCGACCGCGGCCAGCGCGCCGGCGAGGGCCCACGACAGGGCGAACACGCTGCCCACACTCACGCCCTGGGTCAGCGCCGCCTCCTGGTCGAACGCGGCCGCCCGCATCGCGAGTCCGTAGCGGGTGTACTGGTAGAACCAGAACAGCACCGACACGATCACCACGAGGGTGGCCATGGCCACCAGGTGCCGCTCCTGGATCCGCAGCCCCAGCAGGTCGACGCGCTCCAGGCCCCATGGGTTGGGGATCGGCCGGGCGCCCAGACCGATGAAGCCGCTGGCCACCACCCGGACGGCGATGTCGATGCCGATGGTGATGATCGCGACCACGAACGCCGGCCGGCCCACCATCGGTCGGATGGCCGTGCGCTCGATGAACAGGGCGACCGCTGCCGTGGCCAGCGCCGCCAGGGACATCGACAGGAAGAACGAGAATCCGGCGAACGCCACGATGCCGATCGCCGGTGCCACGTAGCTGGTGATGGTGGCGCCGGTCAGCATCAGCGCCGGCTGGGCGAAGCTGATGACGCCGGTGGACTTGTAGATGATCACGAAGCCGAGCGCGAGCAGCGCGTAGACCGACCCGGTGCCGAGGCCGCGCAGGACCGACTCGAGGAACTCGGTCATGCCGGGGTCCCGGTGTACATGTCGGACACGGTGTCCTCGAACATCGTGGCGATTGCCGAGCGCTTGACCTTCTGGGTCGCGGTCAGCTCGCCGTCCTCGTGGTCGAGCTCCTTGGGAAGGAGCCGGAACTCCTTGACCTGCTCGACACTGGCGAGCCTGCTGTTCACGTCCTTGACGACACCTGCGACGAGCTCGAGCACCTCGGGTTTCGTGCTGAGGTCGCGGTAGGTGCTGTAGCCGAGCCGACGGCGCTGGGCCCACTCTCCGACCGTGTCCAGCTCGATGCCGATGAGCGCGGCGAGGTACTTCCGGCCGTCGCCGATGACGATGGCCTCGCGGACGTACGGCGAGGCCTTGAGCGCGTTCTCGATCTGCGAGGGCGAGATGTTCTTGCCCCCGGCGGTGATGATGATGTCCTTCATCCGGTCCGTGATCCGCAGGTGGGTGCCGTCCACCCACTCGCCGACGTCCCCGGTCCGCAGCCAGCCGTCGTCTGTCACCGCCCGCCTGGTGGCCTCGTCCTTGCGCCAGTAGCCCACGAACACGCCGGGGTGCCGGCTGAGGATCTCTCCGGTGTCCGGGTCCAACCGGAGCTCGGTGCCCGGATGCACCTCCCCCACCGTCCCGAGCTTGACCCGGCCCGGCCGGTTCCCGGTCGCGACCGCGGTGTTCTCCGTCATCCCGTAGACCTCGTGCATCGGCACCCCGATGCCCATGAAGAAGCGCAGCACCTCGGGCGCGATCGGCGCCGCACCCGACGCGGCGTACCGGACCTTGCGCAGCCCGAGCCGGTCCCGGAGGGCGCGGAAGAACACCACGTAGCCCAGCGCGTAGACGACCCGGGTGCCGAGGGTGTGCGAGCCGCCGTTCTCGACCAGGCGGGACCCGATCCGGTCCGCGGCACCGAGCCAGAACGCCGCGACCCTGCGCTTGAGCCAGGTGGCGCCGGAGAGGCGGATCTCGATCCCGGCCAGCAGCTTCTCCCAGATCCGGGGAACCCCGAAGAGGATGGTCGGCTGCACCTCGCGCAGGTTCTGGGGGACCGTCTCGATGGACTCGGCGAAGTTGACCTGGGTGCCGGCGGCGGCGTTGAACCAGGTCGTGAAGATCCGCTCGGCGACGTGCGAGAGAGGGAGGTAGGACAGCGACAGGTCGCGCGGGCCGGGCGGCGGGTCCGTGAAGGCGCCCTCCTCCACGAGGACCTGGATCGCGAACTCGACGTTGGCCACGCTCAGCATCGCGCCCTTCGGCGGCCCGGTCGTGCCCGAGGTGTAGATCAGCGTGGCGAGGTCGTCCGGGAGCTGTCCGGAGAGCACGTCCGTCAGTGCGTCGGGATGTTGCTCGCGGTGCTCACGGCCCAGGTCGAGGAACGCCGGCCAGGACAGCAGCTTCTCGTGGTCGTAGCGATGCTGGATGCCCCGCGGCTCGAGGTAGACGATCCGTTCGAGGTCGGGGCACTCAGCCAGGACCGACAACGTCTTGTCCACCTGCTCCTGGTCCTCGGCGACCAGGATTCGGGCCCCGGAGTCGCCGAGCAGGTAGCCGACCTCCTCGCCCGGGCTGGTCGGGTAGATGCCCACCGAGGCGGCCCTGACGGCCAGCGCTCCCATGTCGGCGATCAGCCACTCGGGACGGTTCTCGGAGTGGATGGCGACCCGGTCGCCGGGAGCCACACCCAGGGCGAGGAGCGCGTGCCCGGCCAGCTCGATGTCCTCCCAGTACGTCGCCCAGGTCCACTCGCGCCAGATGCCCATGTCCTTGTCGCGCAGGGCCACCGACTGCGGCATCTGGCTCGCGTGCTCCCGGATCCGGGTGACGGGGCTCGTCACGATCCGACCTCCTCGCCGAGGTAGGCACGCACCACGTCGGGGTGCCGCTGCGCCTCTTCGGGGGTTCCGGTGGTGATCGGGATGCCGAAGTCGATGACCATGACCCGGTCCGCGAGGTCCATCACCAGGCCCATGTCGTGCTCGACCATGACGATGGACACGTCGAGCTCGTCGCGGATGTCGAGGATGTAGCGGGCGGTGTCCTCGGTCTCCTCGAGGTTCATGCCGGCCACCGGCTCGTCCAGCAGGAGCAGCTTGGGCTCCATGGCGAGGGCCCGGCCGAGCTCGACCCGCTTCTGCACGCCGTACGGCAGCAGCCCCACAGGCTGGGTGCGCCACGCCTGGAGCTCGAGGAAGTCGACGATCTCCTCCACGACGGCGCGGTGCTCGAGCTCCTGCCTGCGGGCCCGGCCGCGCCACACGAAGGCCGCCGGGAACCCGTAGTGGATGTGCTGGTGCCGGCCGAGCATCAGGTTGTCGAGCACGGTGAGGTGCGAGAACAGGGCGATGTTCTGGAAGGTGCGAGCCAGTCCGCGGGCCGCGATCTGGTGCGGTCTCACTCCCAGGATGCTCTCGCCGAGGAACTCCACCGCCCCACGCTGCGGCCGGTACACGCCGGACAGCACGTTGAACAGCGAGGTCTTGCCGGCGCCGTTGGGGCCGATGATCGCGAACAGCTCTCCGGGGAACACCTCGAAGCTGACGCCCTTGATCGCGCTGACGCCCGAGAAGGACAGGTGGACATCACGCATGCTCGCGATGGGAGGACCGGGATGACTCATGCCGACCAGCGCTTCTTACGGCGATAGTGCTTGACCTCGCGGAACGAGCGTCGCGCGGTCGAGTCCTCACCCGGATGCAGGCCGAGGTAGAACTCCCGGACGTCGTCATTGCGAAGCAGCTCGGCCGCCGGCTTGTCCAGCACGATGCGACCGGTCTCCATGACGTAGCCGTGGCTGGCGATGCTCAGCGCCATGGTGGCGTTCTGCTCGACCAGCAGCACGCCGGTGCCGGCCTGGTTGATCTCGACGATCACGTCGCGGACCTGCTCCACCAGCTTGGGCGCCAGCCCGAGGCTCGGCTCGTCGAGCAGCAGGTATCTCGGGTCGGACATCATGGCGCGGCCCATGGCCAGCATCTGCTGCTCGCCGCCCGAGAGCAGCCCGGCGGTCTGGCTCCGGCGCTCGGCGAGCACAGGGAAGAAGCTGAAGACCCGTTCGACGTTGTCCTTGATCGGGCTGGTGGCGGTGTGGCCGCCGACCTTGAGGTTCTCCTCGACGGTCATCTCCACGAAGACGCGACGGCCCTCGAGCACCTGCCGGACCCCCCGCCGGACGATGGCCTCCGGACGTGAGCGGTTCAGCGGGTGGTCGTCGAGGGTCACCTTGCCCTTGGTGATCTCGGCGTCGTGGATCTTCAGCAGGCCGGTGAGCGCCCGCAGCAGCGTCGTCTTGCCGGCGCCGTTGGAGCCGAGCAGCGCAACGATCTGGCCGTCGGGGACGTCGAGGCCGACGCCGCGCAGGGCCACCACGACGTCGTCGTAGACGACCTCCAGGTTGCGCGCACTCAGCATGTCGACCCCATGCATCGCTCGACCTTGTGACCCGAGTCACATTGGTGCCTCAGCGTCCCGACCGCCGCGCAACCTGTCAACCCGCTGCCAATGACGGCGCCAGCGCCCCGGTCTGTTGGGATCAGACCGTGACCACCCAGCCGGACCGACGGGCCCGCCGCCTCCAGCGGGTCCTGCTGCTCGGTGGCCTGCTGCTCCTGTCGCTCAACCTGAGGCCGGCAGCGGTCAGTGTCGGCCCGGTCCTCGACGAGCTGCGGGACGGGCTGGACATGGGACCCGCGTCGGCCGGGCTGCTCACCTCGCTGCCGGTGCTGGCGTTCGCGGTCTTCGGTGCACTGGCGCCCGCGGCGGCGGCGCGGCTCGGGCCGCACCGGGTCACCTTCCTGTCGCTCCTGGCCGTGGTCGTCGGACTGGCCGGCCGGGCGCTGGTGCACCACGAGGCGTCGTTCCTGGCCCTCTCGCTGATCGCCGTCGCGGGGATGGCCATGGCGAACGTGCTGATCCCGTCGCTGGTCCGGTTGCACTTCCCGGACCGGATCGGGCTGGTCACCGCGCTCTACACGACGGCCCTCGCCGTGGGGCTGACCGCGTCGTTCCTCCTGACGGTCCCGGTGGCCGACGCGTTCGGTAGCTGGCGCTACGGCATCGGGCTCTGGGCAGTGCTGGCGGCGGTCGCGGCGCTGCCGTGGTTGGGCCTGGTCCGGCACGACCAGCGGATCGACGCGCCAGTGCGCGACGTGGGCTACCGCGACATCGCCCGCACCCGGATGGGCTGGGCGATGACGCTCTTCTTCGGGCTCCAGTCCCTGAACGCCTACGTCGTCTTCGGCTGGTTCGCGACGCTGTGGCGGGACGCCGGCTTCGGCGCCGGGACGGCCAGCGCGCTGGTCGGGATCGTCGCCTCGGTGTCCATCCCGCTCTCGCTGTGGGCGCCGCAGGTGGTGGCCCGCCCGGGCGACCAGCGGTGGGTGCTGGTGCTGATCATGAGCTGCTATCCCGTCGCCTACATCGGCCTGATCGTCGCCCCGCACGACATGGCAGTGCTGTGGGCGCTGGTCCTCGGCGCCGCGCTGGCGACCTTCCCGATCGTGCTGACCCTGGTCGGGCTGCGCACCCGGACCGCCGGCGCGACCGCCGCGCTCTCCGGCTGGACGCAGTCGACCGGCTACCTGATGGCCGCGCTCGGGCCGTTCGGCGTCGGCGTGCTGCACGAGGCGACCGATGGCTGGACGGTCCCGCTGCTCGTCCTGATCGCGCTCAGCGTCCCGCTGTTCCTCGTGGGGCTGTACGTCGGCAAGCCGGCCCACATCGAGGACCAGCTCCTGACCCGTCCGCGCTCCCGCCGGTAGAACCTGTCGGGAGAGCGCACCGCTCGGGCCGATGATGTGGAACGCTGTCTCGCGCACCGTCCACGGCGGCACCCGAGGGAGACCCATGACGACTCCGCAGGACCCGAGCGACCCGCAGAACCCGAGCGACCCGCAGAACCCGTACGGCTCCCCACCTCCGCCGCCCTCGACACCGCCCCCGCCGCCGAGCGACCCGGGTGCCACGACGCCAGTTCCGCCGACGCCACCGCCGACGACGCCACCTCCCTCGTCCCCGCCTCCGACGCCGCCTCCCGCGACGCCGCCGCCCTACGGTGAGCAGCCGACCGGGTCCGCGGTGCCGCCGCCCGCGGCGCCGTACGGCCAGCAGGCGCCGTACGGCCAGCAGGGTGGGCCCGGTCAGCCGGCGTACGCCGCGCCCGGCTACTCATCCCCCATGCCGGGTCCCGCCGAACCCAGCAAGGGCATGGCGATCGCCGCCCTGATCCTGTCGTTCATCTGCTGCCTCGATGTCGTGGGCATCATCCTGGCGATCGTCGTCCTGATCAGGAGCCGCGACGGCCGCAACCACGGCAAGGGGCTCGCCATCGCGGCCCTGATCATCGGCGTCATCACTCTGCTCATCACGGTCGTGGGGGGCGTGGCGGGCTACAACTACGTCAAGGACCTCAAGGACGTCGAGAGCCTCAAGGCCGGCGACTGCTTCACCGCCAAGGGCCTCACCGACGAGTCCGAGACGGGTGTCGAGCAGATCAGGTCCGTGGGCTGCTCCGAGGACCACGACGGCGAGGTGCTGTCCACCGCGGAGCTGACCGCAGACGAGGCGGACAGCTACGGCGAGACCTCACCCGTGGCCATCTGCACCCCGTCGGTGACCGAGGCCGGCAGCGTCGACCTCCTCGCCGACCCCGAGCTGGTCCTCATCGCCCTGACCCAGGACTCGTCGCCGTCCTCCGGCGACAAGCTGGTCTGCGTGATCGCGAACGCGGATGGGTCGAAGCTGACCTCCAGACTCGGATCCTGAACCTTTGCGGCGAGCCGTCCTTACGGCGGTCGCGGTGGCCCTGGCCGCCGTGGCCGTCGCCGTGGTCGTCGTCGTGCGCCATCACGCTGACCTGGGCAGCGTGACCGACCTCGACCGTGGCGACTGCGTCGACGGAGCGCCGTTCCTCGCGGGCCAACAGCCCGCGCTGGCCGACCTGACGCGCGGGGACTGCGAGGGCCTGCACGACGCCGAGGTGCTGGTGCTGCTCGACCTCGATGCCCGGCAGGCCGCGGCCTACCGACCGGTGGTGCCCGACGCGATCTGCCTCGACGCCCTGGACGGCCGGGCCGATGCTGCGGTCAGCGACGAGCGGCTGCTGGTGGCGGGTGTCGCCGACAAGACCGAGCCGGCCGAGGGCGACACCCTGGCGTGCTTCGGCTTCGCCGCCGACGGCACCCGGCTGGACGGGCGGGTCAAGCCCCGCTGATGCCCGGCGGCACGATGCCGGTCCGGCCCTCCCAGGCGCCGTGCTCCGAAAGCGGCCGGAAGCGAAAGGTGGCGAACTCGTGGTGGAAGTCGCGGCGTTCTCGTTCGGCCATGGCGGCGGCATGCCGCTCCGGATCGGGGACGCCGGAGTGCCCGCGCACCATCTCCTCCATCTCGCGCACCGTTCGCCAGACGGAGAAGGTCGAGATCGTGCGGGGCGGCCGGAACGCGGCGAGCGCGAGCGTGACGCCTGGGTGATCGCGGACGAGTCGTTCCACCGGCTTGCCCCACCGCAGGAACCGGGGCACCTCACGCAGGCGCATCCGCGCAACAGTGACGGCGACCACCGGCTCGTCCTGCTCCCACGCGCCGGCGCGCGCCGGCAGACCGGGCAGCGCAGCCAGCGTCGACCACCGGCGCAGGAACTCGAGCCGCACGTGCCAACCCTGCGCGAGGTGGCGGCCGAGCGGATCGTCCGCGAGGAAGCGCTCGACGGCGTCCTCGTCGCGCCACTGCGCGAAGACGGCCAGGCGACGCAGCTGCATGCGGTCCCGCGACAGGGTGGGGGCGCCGAGCCGCATCAGGGCCAGGGGCTCGGCGTGATCGAGCCCGGAGGTTGTGGCAGAGGACGGCGGACGCATCAGCGCACGCGCGCCGACCGAGCGCGGGACGTTGGCGAGATGGAACGTGTGGACGGTCATGCCGCGCGTTCGAGCTTGTAGTGCAGGCGCACCGCCCACACGTTCCAGAGCCGCAGCTCGTGGTCGGTGCGCAGTACGCCGTGCCGGTCCACGTAGACGCGGAACGTCTCGTGCAGCGGCACGCGGGCAGCGTAGTCCCGGGCGTCGCGCACCACGACGTACGCGCCGTCCTGACCGAAGCGGCCGGCTGGCGACTCGAGGACGAGCCCTCCGTCGTCGGTGACGGAGGGGCGGAGGAACACCTGGACGTTGCCCGACTCGAGCGGGAAGGCGGCATGGACGCTCGGCCGGCCGGCCCCGGGCAGGGTGCGCGCCGAGTAGCTGCCGCTGAACACGTGCCGTCCGCTGCCGCGCAACGTGCGCATCCAGGCGGCCGCGACCTGGGTGGCGTGGCGGTCGCGAATCACGGTGACCTGGCTGTCCATGCCGTGGGCCACGTCGAGGGGCCGCATCGGCAGGGCGAGCTGCTCGACCCGCCGGCCGTAGAGGCGTGCGACCAGCTCCCCAGCGGGCCAGAACACCGGCGACCAGCCGGTCCACACCTCCATCTGCCAGGCCGCAGTGTGCTCGTAGAAGTCGCGAATCTCGGGCCGCAACCGTCCCGAGTCGAAACCGGGCCCGTCCAGCAGCGCCATGGACGGCAAGAGACCGGCGCGCTGATCGTCCGGGCCCAGGACGCCGCCGTGCCGCGCCGCCTCGGCCTCCAGCCACCCGTCGGTGACCTTCGGCGAGCGGCTCATCGGTGCCTGCAGCCACGACTCACGACCGTCGAGATCGACACCCCGGCCGGCGAGCCGCCAGAACTTCCGGGACGCGAGGTCCAGCACGTGGGGCACGGGCGTGCAGTCTGGCACGCGGCCGTCGGGCTACACCGGCGTGAGCGGCAGCAGCTGCTTGCCCGTGGGGCCGATCTGGATCTCGGTGTTCATCTCCGGGCAGACGCCGCAGTCGTAGCAGGGCGTCCATCGGCAGTCGTCGACCTCGACGTCGGAAGTGCCGTCGGCGACGGCGAGCGCGTCCTCCCAGTCGGCCCACAGCCAGTCCTTGTCGAGACCCGAGTCGAGGTGGTCCCAGGGCAGCACCTCGTCGTAGTCGCGCTCGCGGGTGGTGTACCAGTCGAGGTCGACGTCGACGAGCGCCTGTTCGCAGGCCTCGAGCCAGCGGTCGTAGGAGAAGTGCTCGCTCCAGCCGTCGAACCGGCCGCCGTCACGCCACACCTGCTCGATCACCGCGCCGACCCGGCGGTCGCCGCGGGAGAGCAGTCCCTCGATGGTGCCGGGCTTGCCGTCGTGGTAGCGGAAGCCGATCGCGCGGCCGTACCGCTTGTCGGCGCGGACCACCTCGCGCAGCTTGCGCAGCCGCTCGTCGGTGGTGTCGTGGTCGAGCTGCGCCGCCCACTGGAACGGCGTGTGCGGCTTCGGCACGAAGCCGCCGATGGAGACCGTGCACTTGATGTCGTTGCGGCCGGAGACTTCGCGGCCCTTCGCGATGACCTGCTTCGCGAGGTCGGCGATGGCGAGCACGTCCTCGTCGGTCTCGGTGGGGAGGCCGCACATGAAGTAGAGCTTCACCTGCCGCCAGCCGTTGCCGTACGCCGTCGCGACGGTCCGGATCAGGTCCTCCTCGGTGACCATCTTGTTGATCACCTTGCGCATCCGCTCCGAGCCGCCCTCGGGCGCGAAGGTGAGGCCGGAGCGGCGTCCGTTGCGGGAGAACTCGTTGGCGAGGGTGATGTTGAACGCGTCGACCCGCGTGGACGGGAGCGACAGCGAGACGTTGGACCCCTCGTAGCGGTCGGCCAGGCCCTTGGCCACCTCCGCGATCTCGGTGTGGTCGGCGCTCGACAGCGACAGCAGGCCGACCTCTTCGAAGCCGGTCTGGCGGATGCCGTTCTCCACCATGTCGCCGATGGTCTCGATGGACCGCTCGCGGACCGGCCGGGTGATCATCCCGGCCTGGCAGAACCGGCAGCCGCGCGTGCAGCCGCGGAAGATCTCCACCGAGAAACGCTCGTGCACGGTCTCGGCCAGCGGGACCAGCGGCTTGGCGGGGTAGGGCCACGCGTCGAGGTCCATCAGCGTGTGCTTGCGGATCCGGAACGGGATGCCGGGACGGTTGGGTACGACGGCCTCGATCGTCGCGTCGGCGGCGTACGTCACGTCGTAGAAGCGCGGCACGTAGACGCCGCCGCTGACCGCCAGCCGCCGCAGCAGCTCGTCGCGGCCACCGAGCCGCCCCTCGTCCTTCCACTCGCGCACGACCTCGGAGATCGCGAGCACGACCTCCTCGCCGTCGCCGAGGACCGCCGCGTCGAGGAAGTCCGCGATCGGCTCCGGGTTGAACGCCGCGTGCCCGCCAGCGAGCACGATCGGGTCGTCCTCGGTCCGGTCCGCGGCGTGCAGCGGGATCCCGGCCAGGTCGAGGGCGTTGAGCATGTTGGTGTAGCCGAGCTCGGTCGAGAAGCTGAGGCCGAAGAGATCGAAGTCGCGGACCGGCCGGTGTGCATCGACGGTGAACTGCGGGATCTCGTGCTCGCGCATCACCGCCTCCATGTCCGGCCACACGGAGTAGGTCCGCTCGGCGACGATCCAGTCCCGCTCGTTGAGCACCTCGTAGAGGATCTGCACGCCCTGGTTGGGCAGGCCAACCTCGTAGGCGTCGGGGTACATCAGCGCCCAGCGCACCGTCTCGCCACCCTCGTCGGACAGGGCCGCGCAGTCCCAGTCCTTCAGCGTGGAGTTGAGCTCGCCGCCGACGTACTGGATGGGCTTCGACACCGTTGGGAGCAGTGGCTCGAGACGAGGGAAGACGGACGCGGGCGCGGGCATGTGTGGCACTCCAACGATGGGTGGCGGGTCAGCCCACAAGAGTACGGCGAGGTCGGACCCCGCGCCGAATGACGACCTGCCTACGCTCGATGCGTGACCTCTCCCGACTTCGCCTCCCCGTCCGACCTGCCCACGCCGTTCGGCTACTCGCACGTGGTCGGCATCCCCGCCGGCCGGCTGGTGTGGACCTCGGGCCAGGTGGCGGTCGACGCCTCCGGAGACGTCCCGGAGGGATGGGAGGCGCAGACCCGGCTGGTCTTCGAGAACGTCGGCCGCGCGCTCGCCGGGCAGGGCGCCGGCTGGTCCGACGTCGTGAAGCTGACCTACTACGTGACCGGCGTCGAGGAGATCGCGACGGTGCGCTCGGTGCGCGACGAGTTCGTCGACACGGCGAGGCCACCGACGAGCTCACTCGTGCAGGTGGCAGGGCTGTTCCGGCCGGAGCTGCTGGTCGAGGTGGAAGCGGTGGCCTGGCTGCCCTGAGCCGCAACTCGAGGATTCGCCGCGGCTGTGGCTGGGTACGTGGGGGTCACCTCGTCGTCTCGCCCACTCGGGAGCTACCCATGCGCGTCCCCCACCGGCCTCGTCGTGCCGTTGTCGCCTCGCTCGCAGCCGGAGGGCTGGTCGCTGCCGGCCTGTTGGCAGCGGGTCCGGCGCCGGCCGAGGACGGCGCCGACGCCCAGCGGGCCACCCCCGCCGCGCCGTCGTTCCTGGTCGCGACCTCGGCCAGGGGTGAGTCACTCCCCCGGCCGCGCGCGGTGTCCGGCGAGAGCAGCCTGGTGACGCTGCAGACCTCCCTGCTCCCCAGACAGGCGGACGGGCAGCAGATCCGCTTCGACCTCGGCCGGCAGTCGGTGACCGGCGAGTTCACGCGCATGGAGCACAACCCCGACTACACCGCCTGGGTGGGCTCGCTCGACGTCGACCTCGGGACGTTCACGATCGTCCGCTCAGGTTCGGTCTACCGCGTCTCGATCGCCTCGCCCGACGGGCTGTGGGAGGTCACCCAGGCCGAGGGGTCGCGCTACTGGCTGACCGCCGTGGCGCCGTACGCCGGTCCGAGCAGCGGCGCTGACACGATCACCCATCAACCGACCCGCGCCGAGCGCGAGCGGATGGCCGCCCCGGCGTCGCCCGCCGCCCGGCTCAAGCGGGGGAAGACCCGCATCGACGTGCTCTTCGCCTACACCCCGTCGGCGAAGGCGGCCGCGGGCAGCAAGGCCGCGCTGAAGGCCGCGGTCGGGCAGGCTGCGGCCGTCACCAACAGCGCGTTCGCCAGCTCGGGCATCAAGGCCAAGATCCGCGTCAAGGGCATCGTCAAGGTCAAGGGCAAGGAGAGCAACAACGTCATCAAGGACCTGAAGCGGCTCCAGCGTGCGCACGACGGCAAGTTCGACAGTGCGATACGGGCGCGGGCCAAGCGCCACGCGGACATCGTCCACATGTTCAGCGGCGGCCCGGCCACCAGGATCTGCGGGGCGGGTGCCCTGCCCGCCACCAAGCGCTGGGCGGTTCCCATCCAGGGGGTGTCCACGACGTACCTCTCGTGCCTGCCCTACATCGTCCCCACGCACGAGCTCGGCCACAACCTGGGCGCCGACCACATCTCCTACCCCGGCGTCACCCACTACTCGAAGATCCCGGGTTCCTACGGCTGGTACGACGTGCCGAACCACTTCATCACGGCGATGGGCTACTACGACCCGTGCTCAGACGTCGGCGACTACACCTGCGTGCGGCTCCCCGTCTTCTCCAACCCGAAGGGGAACTACTTCGGGCTGCCCATCGGGAACCAGAAGGCCAACAACGCGAGGGTGATCAAGATGTTCGCCCCGATGGTGGCTCGCTACTCGCGCTGACAGACTGAGACCCGTGCTGGCGTTCCGGGTCGCCGAGGCCTTCGACGGGTCGGCGTTCCTGGGGCCAACCACCGTGCTGGTGGACGGCGAGTCGATCGTCGGAGTGGAGCGCGGCCACCCGGACCTGCCGGACGGCGTCGAGGTCGCGACGTACGACGGCACCCTTTTGCCGGGACTTTTCGACTGCCACGTCCACCTCGTGGCCACCTCGGTGGTCGGCAGCCTCGAGCAGGCGGGTGACGCGACCGACGACGAGCTTGACGCGCGGATCCGCGCGAGCCTGGCGGCGCAGCGCGCGGGTGGGGTGACGACGGTGCGCGACCTCGGTGACCGGCACTTCCGGACCCTGGGCGCCCGCGCTCTGGACGGGCTGCCCCGGGTGGTCTCTGCGGGTCCGCCGCTGACCGAACTGGTGGTCATTGCCACTACCTGGGCGGGGAGGTCTCGGGGGTGGACGGCGCACGCGGCGCGGTTGCCGAGCACGTCGAGCGCGGAGTGGACGTCATCAAGGTGATGGCCAGCGGCGGGATGCTGACCGCGGGCACGGACGCGTTCGGCGTCCAGTTCTCCGACAAGGAGCTGCGGGCGGTCGTGGCGGCCGCCCACGGCGCCGGGCTGCAGGTGCTGGCTCATGCGCACTCCCTGGCGGGCATCCGTCATGCGGTCGGGGCGGGCGTCGACGGGATCGAGCACTTCACCGGTCTCACCGCGGAGGGCCTGAGGATGCCCGACGAGGTGATCGAGCTGGTCGCGGGCGCCGGCATCCAGGTGTGCCCCACGGCGGGCGGCGACATGGCCAAGGTCCCGCCGCCGGAGCACCTGGCGCCCGGGTTGCGGGCTGCCCTGGAGCGGATGGGTCTGGACTTCCCGACCATGCACTCGACCCGGATCGGCCACTTCGCACGGCTGCGGAGCCACGGGGTGCGCGTGGTGACCGGCACCGACGCCGGCATCAGTCCGCCCAAGGCGCACGGCGGGGCCGGCTTCGCGGTGCTCGATCTCGTGGCCGCGGACTACCCGGTCGCCGAGGCGCTGGCCACCGCGACCTCTGGTGCTGCCGAGTCGTGCGGGCTCGCCGATGTCACCGGCCGGCTGGCACCGGGGCTCGCCGCCGACCTCCTCGTCGTGAACGGCGACCTGGGCCAGGACCCGGGGGCGCTGCTCCGGCCGGTCGCGGTCGTCGTACGCGGGGCTCAGGCTTCCTAGCGTCTAGGCAGACCAGGCCGGGTCCCGTCCGCTAGCGGCGATCAGCCTGGACTGGGCGTCGTCGCCGCCCGCGACGCGGTCCCCGACCACACCGGCCGAGCGGTACAGCTCCTCGCGCTCCGAGAACCAGGCGGCTACCACGTCCACCAGCTCCGGATCGAGGGTGGTGTCCGCCCCCGTGGCGACCGCGAGATCCCAGCCGTGGATCAGGTGGTCGGCGGCGAGCTGAAGCACGTACTCGCCGAGCTGTTCCTCGCCGTACGACAGGTGCACGGTGCCGCCGGCCGGCATCCGCTCGGCCACCGCAGCCACCGCCTCGGTGGCGGCGTCCCGCGCTCGGCCAACGGGCTCATCGCCCAGCAGGTCACCGTCGAACCGGTCACCCACCTCCGCGATCGTGCTGCCTCGGACGAGCGGCCCGGTCCAGGCGTCCTCGCCCACCACGTGGTTGACGAGGTCGCGCACGGACCAGTCCGTGCAGGGCGTCGGCAGCTCCCACTGGTCGTCGCGGATCCCCTCCACCAGCTGGGTCCACGCACCGACCGTGCGCGCGTGCAGCGTTTCCAGCTCCATTTCACTCCTCCTGACTCGAACCCATCACCGCATCGGGACGAGCTTGACCCCTGCCGCCTCGAGGGCCGCCCGCGTCCGGCTTGCGAGCTCGACTGCGCCCTGGGTGTCGGAGTGCACCGTGAGTGCCTCTGCCCGGATCTCGACCTCGCTGCCGTCGACGGCGGTGACGCGGCCTTCGGTGACCATCCGGACAGCGCGGGCGGCCGCCTGGTCGGCGTCCTGGATCAGGGCGTCTGGCTCGGAGCGTGGCTGGAGCAGCCCGTCGGCGCTGTAGGCCCGGTCGACGAACGCCTCCGAGATCAGCCGGAGCCCGGCCTCCTCCCCCAGCCGCCACGCCTCGGTCCCGGCCTGGCAGAGCAGGGGCAGGTTCTTGTCGAACTGCACGGTCGCGTCGACGAGCGCCTGGGCGTGCTCGGAGTCCTTGGCCGCGACGTTGTAGAGCGCACCGTGTGCGCGCACGTAGTCGACCTTGCCGCCGGCCAGCCGTGCGAACACCTCCAGCGCGCCCAGCTGGTAGAGCAGGTCGTCGGTGAGCTCGGGGCCCGGGACGGCGACGTACCGGCGCCCGAACCCGTGCAGGTCGCGATAGCTGACCTGCGCCCCGATGGCCACGCCGTTGGCGACCGAGGTGGCGCAGGTGCGACGCATGATCACCGGGTCGCCGGCGTGGAAGCCGCAGGCGATGTTGGCGCTGGTGACGATCTCGAGCAGCGCGTCGTCGTCACCGAGGCGCCAGGGACCCAGCCCCTCGCCGATGTCGGACGCCAATGCCACCCGTGCCACGCGTCGAGTATCACGCACCGGTCTCGTGCAGACTCGGCCCATGAGGACGGCTATCCCGCCAGCTGTCACGGCACTGGCGGAGCGGCTCGGCTCGCTGCCGTGGGTCAGTGACCTGTGGGTGGCTGGCTCGGTGGCAACGGGCGACTACGTGCCGGCGGTCAGCGACCTCGATCTCGTCGCGATCGTGGACGGCCCGGTCGACGCCGAGCGAGAAGCCGTGCTGGTCGACCTCCACCGCGAGCTGGACCTCGCCGAGGCGGCCGGCACTGACCTGGGCTGTGTGTACGTCGACGCTGGCCGGCTGCACGAGGCCGCCGCTCTGCACCCGACCTGGACGCACGGCGTGCTCTTGCAGCGCATCCTCTCCGGCGTGACGCGAGCCGAGCTGGGACGGCACGGCTTCGCGGTCCTGGGCCGCGCTCCGGCTGAGGTGTTGCCGCCCATCACCGACGACGACGTACGTGCGGCGGCTCGAGCTGAGGTGTGCGGCTACTGGGCCTGGGCGTCGCGGCGACCATGGATGTGGCTGAGCCCGGTCATCGCCGACCTGGGGCTGACATCGATGGCTCGCGGCCGCCACGCCGTACGTCACGGTCGGCTGCTCACCAAGTCCGGCGCCATCGAGGAGGCCAGGGCGCCGGACTGGCTGATCGAGCAGCTGCGCGCCCGGAGGCGCGGCGAAGATGTCGTGTCGCCGCGCCTCCGAACCGGGTTCATCGCCTGGCGGGATGCCCGGACGACGGTCAGAGCGGTCCGTCAGGAGAGCTGCTGAGCCAGCCCCACCACGTGGCCCAGGGGGTCGGAGATCAGGGCGAACTGCACGCCGGGGACGTCGACCGGCTCCTGGACGACCTTCCCGCCGAGCCGGGTGGCCTCCGCGATCGACGTGGACATGTCCTCGACGCCGATGAAGAACGTCACCAGGTCGCTGTCGCCCTGGAGCGGGCTGATCGCCGTGTAGAGCGCGTCGGGAACGCCGGTGTCGACGAACGTGTAGCCGGGGTAGGCGCCCTCCGCCGGGTAGGTCCAGCCGAACAGCTCTCCGAAGAAGGCGCGGGTGGCATCGGGGTCGCTCGAACGGATCTCCGCGTGCACGATGGGGTGACTCATGATGACCTCCGTTTCATGGGCCACCGGACTGTGACCTCGACACGATGACGGTCGAGCTCTGCCCAAATCGACAACCGTGTTCATCGGACCGATTCGGGGTACGGCCGACTCATGTCGCAGTCCACCTCAGAGGCCACCCAGGAACGCGGACTCGGCAGGTTCGCCCAACGCACCGCGGCCTGGACGGAGAAGTGGTTCCCCGACGCCTACGTGTTCGCCCTCGTCGGGGTGGTCGTGGTCGCGCTCGCGGCGTTCGTGAACGGATCCAGCCCCAAGGACGTGGCCGGCGCCTTCGGCGACGGCTTCTGGGACCTGACCGCGTTCACCCTGCAGATGGCGATGGTCGTCCTGACCGGGTACGTCGTCGCGTCCTCGCCTCCGATCGCGCGGGTCATCGCACGCATCGCGACCTACCCATCGACACCGAGGGGAGCCGTCGGGTTCGTCGCCCTGGCATCGTGCCTGGTCTCCTTGCTCAACTGGGGGCTGAGCCTCGTCTTCAGCGGCCTGCTCGCTCGTGCCATCGCCCGACGCGGCGACCTCCGGGCCGACTACCGCGCGCTCGGCGCGGCGGCGTACATGGGACTCGGCGCGGTGTGGGCGCTGGGCCTCTCCTCGTCCGCGGCTCAGCTCCAGGCCACGCCCGAATCGCTGCCCCCCGAGCTCCTCGAGATCACCGGCGTCCTCAGCTTCAGCGACACGATCTTCACCTGGCAGTCGATGACGATGGCCGCGGTCCTGATCGCCCTCTCGGTGACGATCGCCTTTGCGTCCGCCCCTCGGGGGGAGGCCATCCGGACGGCTGCGGACATGAAGGTCGACCTCGACGACACCGTCGACGAGCTCGCCCCACGCAGTCGACCGGGTGAGTGGCTGGAGTACTCGCGAATCCTGCCGGCGGCCCTCGGCCTCCTCACGTTGGGCTGGCTGGTCGTGCAGTTCATCGACCTGCCGGTCACCACCGTGATCAGCAACCTCAACGCCTACCTCCTCGTGTTCCTGGTCCTCGGCCTGGTCCTGCACGGCACCCCGCGAAGCTTCCTCGACGCGACCAACAAGGCCGTGCCCGCGACGGGCGGGATCCTCGTCCAGTTCCCGCTGTACGCCGCCATGGCCGCGATCCTGACCCGCGCCGAGGGGCGCGATGGCGTCACCGTGTCCGAGCACCTGGCCGACCTCTTCACCGGCCTGGGAGGCAGCGGCGCGTTTGCCGTCGTCATCGCGATCTACACCGCCCTGCTCGGCCTCCTTGTGCCGTCCGGTGGTGGCAAGTGGCTGGTCGAGGCGCCGTACGTCATGCAGTCGGCCACCGACGTGCAGATGAACCTCGGCTGGACGGTGCAGATCTACAACACCGCCGAGGCCCTTCCCAACCTGGTCAACCCGTTCTTCATGCTGCCGCTCCTCGCCGTGCTGGGGCTGCGGGCCCGCGACCTGATCGGGTTCACGTTCCTGCAGTTCCTGTTCCATCTGCCGGTGGTGCTGCTCCTGCTGTGGCTGCTCGGGATGACGTTCGAGTACGTGGAACCTCAGGCGCCCTGACTGTTCTGGGTACGGGTCTCTCGTTGGGCTGGAAGGCGACCACCCGCTGGTCGAGCCTGTCGAGACCACCGCAGCCCGCGCTGGGAGCCGCCCACCGAACAGGCACCAAAGTGTCCACTTTCCGTCCACACTGAGTACGCCGGAAGCCCTTATCCACAAGGGATTCCGACACTGCTTCGATGTCGGTGGTCGCTGCTTGAATTGGCCCATGACCGAGGCGATGGCGTTGGAGGAGATGGGTGAGGACGACGTCCTCGCCTACGCCGACGCGTGCGCCGAGACCATCCGCGCAGCTGAGGCCGGCCTGCTCCGCGCCGCCTACCAATGGGCGATCCTGCACGACCCGGCCCGCCTCGACCCGGCCACCGCATCTCTCCCCGGACGCGAGAAGGCCCGCCGCCTCGGCGGCGAGGGCACCCCCGAGGTCACCGAGTTCGCGGCCGCCCAGTTCGGAGCCAGGATCGGCCGCTCCCCCTCCGCCGCCGCCCAGCTGATCGCCGACGCACTCGACCTCCACCATCGGCACCCCCAGCTGTGGGCCCGAGTCGAGGCCGGGGAGGTGCGCGCGTCCTACGCGCGGCACGTGTGCAAGATGACCCGCGACCTGACCAAGGACGAGGCGGCCTACGTCGACGCCGCCGTCACCGAACCCGCCGACGGGCGCATCCCTTGGTCCCGCTTCGAAGCGCTCGTCGAGGGCAAGGTCGCGGCAGCGGCACCCGAGGCCGCCCGCGCGAAGGAAGAGCAAGCGGCCAAGGCGACCTTCGCCAAGAAGCTCCGCACCGACGCCCACGGGATGGGCACCTTCATGGTCCGCGCCCCGCTGCCCACCATCGACGCCATCGACGCCGCGGTCACCGCCCGCGCCGACCAGCTGGAAGAGTCGATGCCCGACTCCACCCAAGACGAGCGCCAGGTCCACGCCGTCCTGCTGCTGGCCAATCCCTGCGCAACCCCCGAGACACCCGCGTCAGACCTGCTGCCCACCGTGCAGCTCTACCTGCACTCCTATGTGGGTCCCGACGCCGACACCGAGCCCGGCCAGATCGCCCGCCTCGAGGGCCACGGCCCCGTCACCGAGGCCTGGATCCAACGTGTCCTCGGCCCCAACGCCCGGTTCAAGATCACCCCGGTCCTCGACCTCGCCGGCCAAGCTCCTGTCGACTCCTACGAGATCCCGCACCGACATAGCCAGGCCGTGCACCTGATGACGCCGGCCGACACCTTCCCCTTCGCCTCCAGCCTGTCTCGCAAGAAGCAGGTGGACCACACCATCCCCTACGAAGAGGGCGGTGAGACCGGCGTTGGGAACTACGGCCCGATGACGGTCTTCCACCACCGGATCAAGACCCATGGCCGATGGCAGGTCCGACAACCCTTCCCAGGCATCTACGTCTGGCGCGACCCCCACGGCGCGTTCTACCTCGTCGACCAGACCGGCACCCGCCGGCTACCCGACGCTGCCTGAGCCAGCACCCGCGATCCGGTCAGGAATCGAGAAGCGCCACCGGGATCGCCGTACCTAGCCTTTCGATCAGGTCGGCAGCACGCCGAATCCAGAGCCTCGAAAGGAACACGAAGATGGCCACCAAGTCCACCAAGTCCACCAAGTCCGTCAAGTCCGGATCCGACGGCTTCTCCGCTGACGAGCGCGCCGCGATGAAGGAGCGCGCTGCCGAGCTGCGCGCCGAAGGCAAGAAGGGTGCCAAGAGGGCCGACGGCCTGCAGGCCGTCCTCGACGCCATCGCTCAGATGACGCCGGCCGATCGTGCGCTTGCTGAGCGAGTGCACGTGGCCGTCACCGAGAACGCGCCCGACCTGACGCCGAAGACCTGGTACGGCATGCCTGCCTATGCGGACGCCGACGGCAAGGTCGTCGTCTTCTTCCAGAACGCCGGCAAGTTCGACTACAGGTACTCGACGCTGGGCTTCCAGGACGAGGCGCACCTCGACGACGGAGACCTGTGGCCGGTGGCGTTCGCGCTCCAGGGATGGAGCCCCAAGGTGGAGAAGCGCGTGGTCGAGCTGGTGAAGGCCGCCATCTCCTGAGTCCGCCGATCCCGGCTCCGGGTCGGTCCCGGATGGGACCGCGACAACGCGCCTACCTGACGACAGGGTTGCTGCCGCGGTCCCCCGGAGACGTTCACGAATCCCCCGATGGTGAACCCCCCGAGACGAGCCCGCGAAGATGTGCGAGCCCGTCAGCGTAAGGGTTGCCTACGTACGACGATCCCGAACTCACCCAAACGGGTGTTGTTCACCGGCCGACGAGGACCCGGCGCTCCTCGTACGGCGCGACGTACGTCCGCGCCCGAGACCGCACGTGGATGTTCTGCAAGAGACCGACCGCAAGCATCCCGGCGAAGAGGGACGACCCGCCGTACGACACAAACGGGAGCGGTACGCCGGTGACGGGCATGATCCCGAGGCACATCCCGATGTTCTGGAAGGCCTGGAAACCGAACCAGCAGGCGATGCCGGCGGCCGCGACCCGGCCGAAGACGTCCTCGGCGTGGCGGGCGATCACCAGGGCACGCCAGATGACGAGGGACAGCAGCAGGATCAGCAGGCCGGCGCCCAGCAACCCGAGCTCTTCGCCGGCGACGGTGAAGACGAAGTCGGTCTGCTGCTCGGGCACGAAGCCGGAGCGCGTCTGGGAGCCGTGGAAGAGCCCCTGCCCGAACAGGCCACCGTTGCCGATCGCGATCCGGGCCTGCTCGACGTTGTAACCGGCGCCGCGAGGGTCGAGGTCGGGGTTCACGAAGGCCAGGAAGCGGTCCACCTGGTAGGCCTTCAGCACTCCGCCGGCGAGGGCGGCCGCGGCCACACCACCGGCGGAGGCGAGCACCACGACCAGCCAGCGCCGACGGGCACCCGACACGGCGAGCACGCCGAACACCGTGGCGGACAGGACGAGCATCGTCCCGAGGTCCGGCTGGAGCAGGATCAGGACGGCCGGTACGCCGGCGATCACCAGCATCAGCAGGACGTCGAAGGTGCCAACCCGACGCTGCCAGCGGGCCGACGAGCGCTCGGCGAGCACCAGCGCCATGCCGATGACGACCGCGAGCTTCGCGAACTCCGACGGCTGGATCGAGAGACCCAGGACCCGAAGCCACGACCGCGAGCCGTTGATGGTCGACCCCGAGGTCAGGACGAGCACCAGCCCGGAGACGGACAGCAGGTAGACGAACGGCGCCGCGATCCGCACCCAGCGATGGTCGGCGACGGTGACGCCGAAGAGCAGCACCAGCCCGATGACGATGTTGACCAGCTGCTTGCGGAGGTACGCCGTCGAGTCGCCGTCGGTCAGGTCCACGCGGTGCGAGGTGGCCGACCACACGAGGAGAGCAGACAGCGCGACGAGCGCGAGCACGGCAAGGAGCAGGATCCAGTCGAGACGACGCAGGGACACAGTCACGACATCAGTCCCCCTTCGAACCAGCAGAGCGACCCGGAGGCAGGATCGAGCCGTCGTCCATGAACGTCGGCAGGCCGGGAGGCGGCGTGACCCCCGCGATCGCGGAATCGGACGGCGTGACGGTCTGGCCGCTGATGCCGTAGAGCGACTCCCAGATCGCACGCACCGCAGGCCCGGACGTGCCCGAGCCGGTGCCGGCCTGCGACACCATCATCACGACCACGTAGTTCTCGTCGTACGTCGCGACCCATGACGTCGACTGCTTGCCGTAGACCTCGGCCGAGCCGGTCTTGCCCCGGACGTGCACCTTGTCCAGCGGGAAGTCGATGAACTTCCACGCCAGCGTCCCGACCTTCGGCGTGCCCAGGAGCGCGGTGTCGACGTACTTCAACACCGCAGCGGACGACGGCACCTGGCCCGCAACGACAGGCTGGAAGCGCCGCAGCACGGTGCCGTCTGGAGCCACGATCGCCTTCGCCACCCGCGGCTCGTAGAGGGTGCCGCCGTTCGACAGCGCCCCGTATGCGCGGGCGAGCTGCAGCGGCGTCACGATCGTGTCGCCCTGGCCGATCGAGAAGTTCACCGCGTCGCCGGCGCGGTAGCGGTTGCCGTCGAGGCAGAACTCGTGCGCGAACAGCTGCAGGTAGTCGTTCTTCGCGGAGCCCTCGCGGTCGATCTTGCAGTAGTACGCACGCATCGACTTCCAGTACGAAAGCTTCCAGGCCCGGTCCGCGATCCGCCCCGGCGCCTCCCCCGGGAGGTCCACACCGGTGCGCGACCCGAAGCCGAAGGACTGGGCCTCCGAGACCAGCGGGTCCCTGGCGTCGACGTCTTCCTCGTCGGAGCCGTACTGCTGCCAGAACTTCAGCCCGACCCGGTAGAAGAACGTGTCGCACGAGAGCTGCAGCGCCTCGTCGAAGCCGATGTAGCCGTAGGCAGCGGATTCGTAGTTCTTGAACCACCGGTTGCCGACCTGCAGCCCGGACGAGCAGTCGAGCTGGGACGAGGGTGTGTAACCGTTGTTCAAGGCGCCGACCGCCATGATCGGCTTCCACGTCGACCCGGGCGCGAACTGACCTTGCGTGGCCCGCCCGAGCAGCGGCGTCCCCGCCTCCTCGGAGTAGAGCAGTGCCAGCTCCTTCTTGGAGATGCCGCCGACCCACACCGAGGGGTCGTACGTCGGCTGGCTGGCCATGGCCACGATCCGCCCGGTCTTGGCCTCCATCACGATGGCCGCACCGGAGTCGGCGACGTAGTTCCTGTGCGTGACCTTGTCGTAGGTCTGCCGCGCGGTCTGGATCGTCGCGGCGAGCTGCTGCTCGACGATCGACTGCACCTGCGCGTCGATCGACGTCACGAGGGTGTCGCCCGGTTGTGCGGAGACCTCGGCCTCGTCACCGATCACGCGCCCCATCGAGTCGACCGCCACCTGCTGGTAGCCGGGCATCCCGCGCAGCCACGCGTCGTACTCCTTCTCGACGCCGGCCCGGCCCACCACCGATGCGCCGTTGACGGACCGGTCGCCGTCCGCCTTCGCCTGGTCGTACTCCTCGCCGGTGATCGGGCTGAGGTAGCCGAGCAGGTGCGCGGCGTTGATGCCGTACGGCGCGGGGTAGGCGCGCAGGCTCTGCTGCTCGGACGTGACGCCCGGGAAGTCCTCGGGCTGCTCGAGGACCCGCAGCGCCATCGGCTGGGGCACGTCGACCGCGACCGGCACCGGCTGGAACGGCGACCCGTTCCAGCAGTCGCCCTGCACGGCCTTCTCGTCACCGCACGTCGTGAGCAAGCGGTGGATCCGCGGCACGGCCACGTCGGTGACCCGCGCGACCCGTTGCAGCAGCGCCCGCTGCTCGTCGTCCGGCAGCTTGGCCAGCGTGCCGCGGTCGATCGAGACCACCCACGAGGTGCGGTTCGCGACCAGCGGCCGGCCCTCGTCGTCGACGATCAGCCCGCGCTGGGGCTGGACGACGATCTCGCGGATCGACTGCGAGGCGGCCTGGGCGGCGTACTCGTCGCCGCTGACGACCTGCAGGTAGTAGAGCCGGACCAGCAGCGTCGCGAACAGCGAGAAGACCAGCGCCTGGATCACCACCAGCCGGAGCCGGCTGCGGTTGTCGCCGGTGGAGCCCGCCGAGTTGCTCACGCCAGGACCCGGTCGGGCTCGACCTTCGCGAACAGTCCGAGGGTGAGGGGTACGACGACGAGAGCGAGCGCGACGTCCCAGCAGAGGGCCACGACCTCGACGCGCAGCAGCTCACCCACACCGACGGCCGGGTCGCGCAGCAGCAGCCCGGTGAGCGCGAACACCGACGTCCCGACGAACGCCGCCGCCGCGGCCACCGGGAGCCACTGGCTGACCCGCGGGCGACCCGGGGCCGCGAGCCGCCCGGCGACGTAGCCGGCAACCAGCAGCGCGAGCGCCCAGCGCCCGGCGTAGTGGTCAGCCGGCGGCGCCAGGTCGAGCAGCAGCCCGGCTCCGAAGCCGAGCACGAGCCCGAGCTCCGAGCCGTAGGCCAGGCCGGCGGCCACCACGACGAGCAGCACCAGGTCGGGCACCACGCCCTGGACCGCCAGGTGCGAGAACACCGAGGCCTGCAGCACCAGCGCGACCGAGACCGCGAGCAGGGCGGCCATGGCGCGGGGCAGGGTGAGCAGTGGGTTCATCGCAGGCCATCCACGTCGATGAGGCCGCGGTCGCTCTCGGTGCCCGAGGGCACCACCACGCCGACCACGTCGAGCGCGGAGAAGTCGACGAACGGCGTGATCACGGCGCGCTGGGTGGTCTCACGGAGGCTGGAGTAGACCGAGTCGACCCGGCCGACGGGCACGCCGGAGACGTACGGCGCGCCGTCCTGGCTGCCCCAGGTCACCACTGTCTCGCCCTCGGCCGGCACATAGGTCTGGTCGACGAGCTCGAGGTCGAGCCGGGCGCCCTGTCCGAGGTCGCCGCGGCCGTGCAGGAAGCCGACCTTCATGCTCCTGCCGACCCGGCCGCCCACGGTCGAGTCTGCGTCGACGACGAGCAGCACGGTGGCGGTGGTCGAGGTGACCCGGAGGATCCGGCCGACCAGCCCCTGGCCGTTCACCACGGTCATGTCCGGCGCCAGCCCGGCGCGCGTCCCGGCGTCGATGGTGACCGTCCGCGAGAACGACTGCGCGGGCCCGATCCCGATCACCCGGGCCGGCACCAGCGCGTAGCCGATGGTCTCCGCCGTGGCGGTGAGGTCGTCGTACTCCTGGAGCCGGTTGCGGTCGTAGTCGGTGGTCGCGAGCTCGGAGCGGAGCTGGTCGTTCTCGCTCTCCAGCCGGTCGATGTCGGACGCCAGGTCGTGCTTGCTGCGCAACCAGTGCGGGACCGCGACGACCGGGTCGACCACGCTGCTCACGCCCGCCTCGATCGGCCCGTAGATCTCGCCGACGAGCCGCCGCAGCGGGTCTATCGCGGCGCCGTCGTTGACGTGGTCGAGGGTCATCAGCGTCACGCAGGCCAGGACCAACGCGAGGACCAGCGAGCGGCGCGGCCGCCCGGGCTCGCGCGGCTCGAGGCTGCCGCGCCGGTTGAGGCGGTCCTCGACGACCGGGCGCCGCGGCGTACGTCGGGCCGGCCGGGTCTGGAGGTCGGTCATGGCTCGATCACGCCGTCCGGGCCATCCCGCGCCGCTCGGTCACCAGCACCTGCTGGAGTGCCTCGAACTCCTCCACGCACCGGCCGGCGCCGAGCACGACCGACCGCAGCGGGTCCTCGGCGACGTGCACGGGCATCCCGGTCTCGTGGCGGAGCCGGTCGTCGAGGCCACGGAGCAGGGCGCCGCCGCCGGTGAGCACGATGCCGCGGTCCATGATGTCGCCGGCCAGCTCGGGTGGGGTCTGGTCCAGGGTGACCCGGACGGCGTCGACGATCGCGTGCACCGGCTCCTCGATCGCGGTGCGGACGTCGGAGCTCCTCAGCGTCACGGTGCGCGGCAGCCCGGACACCAGGTCCCGGCCGCGGATCTCCGCCTCGCGGTCCTCCGGCCCGGGGAACGCCGAGCCGAGGGTCATCTTGACCTCCTCGGACGTTGCCTCGCCGAGCAGGAGCGCGTGCTCCTTCTTCATCCAGTTCGTGATCGCCCGGTCCACCTCGTCGCCCGCGGTCCGGACGCTCATGCTGGTGACGATGCCGCCCAGGCTGATCACGGCGACCTCCGTCGTACCGCCGCCGACGTCGACGACCATGTTGCCGGTGGCCTTGTGCACGGGCAGCCCGGCACCGATCGCGGCGGCCATCGGCTCCTCGATGATGTAGACCCGGCGCGCGCCGGCCTGGTAGCCGGCCTCCTTGACCGCCCGCTGCTCGACGGCGGTGATCCCGCTCGGGACGCAGACGACCATCCGCGGCTTGGCCAGGTAGCGGCGCCGGTGCACCAGCGCGATGAAGTGGCGCAGCATCTGCTCGGTGGCCTCGAAGTCGGCGATCACACCGTCCTGGAGCGGCCGGATCGCGGTGATGTTCTCCGGGGTGCGCCCGACCATCTGCTTGGCGTCGTGCCCGACGGCCACGAGCTCGCCGGTCTTCTCGTTGACCGCGACCACGCTCGGCTCGTCGACCAGGATGCCCCTGCCGCGCACGTAGACGAGCGTGTTGGCGGTCCCCAGGTCCACGGCCATGTCCCGGCCGACGAAATTGGTCGCCATCCGTCTGTCCTTTGTGCGGGGAAGAGTGCAGGGAAGAGAGACCAGCGGACCACTGGTCTCGGCCCTTCGAGGCTAAGGAACGACGCGCCGATCCCTCGGCCGCCACGCCGGGACAGGAGTGACGGATGTGACGAGGGAGATCTCAGCCCGCGAGCTGCGGGAACCAGATCCCGATCTCGCGCTCGGCGGATTCGGGCGAGTCCGAGCCGTGCACGAGGTTCTCGCGGTTGGAGAGCGAGAGGTCGCCGCGGATCGTGCCCGGGGCGGCCTTGCGGCCGTCTGTGGCGCCGTTGAGAGCCCGCACCACTTCGACCGCCTCGTCGCCCTCGAGGATCAAGGAGACGAGCGGGCCGCTGGTCACGAAGTCGCGCAGCGGCGGGTAGAAGTCCCTGGCGACGTGCTCTGCGTAGTGCTGGTCGGCGACCGATTCGTCGATGGTGCGGTGCTCCATCGCGACGATCGTGAGCCCCTTGGCCTCGAACCGGGACAGGATCTCGCCGACCAGCCCACGGCGGACGGTGTCGGGCTTGAGCAGGACCAGCGTGCGTGACATGCCGCAGACCCTAGCCGCGGAGGTCGGCGGCCCTGGCAGCGACGTCCTCCGGCACGGGTGCCGACGTGAGCGGGTCGACCTCGAGATCGCCGGCGACCGTCCGCAGCGGCAGCACGCCCGCCCAGATCCCGGCCTCGACGTCCTCCGGCTCGTCGCCGACGCCCTCGGCCCGCACCTTCAGCGACGCCTCGTGCAGGGGTACGGCGAGCACCGCGGTCGCGACCAGCTCCTTGCGGGTGTGCGGGCGCAGGGTCGCGGCCCGTCCGGGCACGATCTGGTCGACCACCAGGTCGAGGGCGCGGGCCCGCTCCTCCTCCGACTCGACGAGGCGCGCCGGGCCGATGACGACCGCGCAGCGGTAGTTCATCGAGTGGTGGAAGCCGGACCGCGCCACAACGAGCCCGTCCAGGGACGTGACGGTCACGCAGACGGTCGAGCCGGGCGCGTGGCGCATCCAGCCCGCGCCGACCGAGCCGTGCAGGTAGATCGTGCCGTCCTCGTCGGGTCCGTCCGGGTCCACGCCGAACGCCACCGGCAGCGCCACCGGATGTCCGCCGGCGTCCACGGCGACATGGGCGATCAGCGCCTCCCCGAGGAAGGCCAGCAGCTCGTCCCGGTCGCTGCGGCCGCGCTCGCGCAGGCGGGTGATCCGGGTCCGGTCAGTGGGCGAGAGGTCGCTCACTGCTGCTCCGCCTCGATGGCGGCATAGGCCGCCGCCCGCTCCCGCTCGATCTTCCGACCGAGCAGGTAGGCGGTCGCCCAGAGCAGTGCGAAGACCGTCCCGAGGAAGAACATCAGGCTGATCACGAAACCCAGGCCGATGGCGCCGAGCTGCACCAGCCAGCCGAGCGCGTAGCCCCACTCGTGGCGCAGCAGGCCGGCGATCAGCAGGCATGACACCGCGAGCCCGAGCCCGATGCCCAGCGCGATCGGCGTGTCCACGTCAGCCACCTTGATCATCACCGGCGTGGTCAGGCCCAGGGTGATGGCCTCCAGGGAGAGGACCGCGGCGCACATGCCTCGCCGCGGGGAGCGTTCGGGCTGCGCGCTGGTGGACTCGGTGCTCACGACCGTCTCCGGCGCAGCATCGACCGGGCCTCGCCGACCGTGACGACCGAACCGGTGATCAGCACGCCCCCGGCACCGATCGACGAGCCCGACTGGGCCTCGGCCAGCCCGGCCGCCTCGTCGATGGCGTCGGCCAGCCGCGGCTGGATGGTGACCCGGTCCTCGCCGAACACCTCGGCGGCGACGACGGCGAGCTCGGCGGCAGGCATCGCGCGCTCGGTGGAGTTCTGGGTGCAGACGACGTGCGAGAGGTGCGGCTCGAACGCCGCCAGCAGTCCCTCGGCGTCCTTGTCCCCCATCACGCCGATCACGCCGATCAGCGGGTCGAGGGTGAACGAGTCCTCGAGCGCGGCCGCGACCGCCGCGGCGCCGTGCGGGTTGTGCGCGGCGTCCAGCAGGATCGTCGGGCCGGTGCGCACGATCTCGAGCCGGCCCGGCGAGGTGATCTGGGCGAACGCCGCCCGCACGAGCTCGTCGTCCAGCACCTCGCTGCCACCGACGAAGGCCTCGACCGCGGCCAGTGCGATCGAGGCGTTCTGCGCCTGGTGGGCGCCGTACAGCGGCAGGAACAGCTCGTCGTAGCGGGCGCGCAGCCCCTGCAGCGAGACCACCTGGCCGCCCACCGCCGGCACCCGCGACACCACGCCGAAGTCCATGCCCTCGCGCAGCACGCTGGCCCCGACCTCGGCCGCCCGCGCGAGCAGCACCTCGGCGACGTCCGGCTGCTGCTCGGCCAGCACCGCCACGGCACCCGCCTTGATGATCCCGGCCTTCTCGATCGCGATCTCCGCGGGCGAGTTGCCGAGGTAGCGGGTGTGGTCGACCGCGACCGGCAGGACCACCGCCACCGCGCCGTCGGCGACGTTGGTGGCGTCCCAGGCGCCGCCCATCCCGACCTCGACCACCGCCACGTCGACCGGCGCCTCCGCGAACCTCGCGTAGGCCATCGCAACGATCGTCTCGAAGAAGGACAGCGGGTAGGTCTCCTCGGCGTCGACGATGGCGATGTAGGGCGCGACGTCGTTGAACGCCGCCACGAACTCCTCGTCGCTGAGCGGCTCGCCGTCGACGGAGATCCGCTCGCTCATCCGCTCGACGTGCGGGCTGGTGAACCGGCCGGTGCGCAGGTCGAGCGCGCGCAGCAGCGTGTCGATCATCCGCGAGGTCGAGGTCTTGCCGTTGGTCCCGGTCAGGTGGATCACCGGGTAGCCCGCCTGCGGGTTGCCGAGCAGGTCGAGGAACGCCGTGATCCGGTCCAGCGACGGCTCTAGCTTGGTCTCCGGCCAGCGCGAGAGCAGCGCGTCCTCGGCCTCTTCGAAGGTCTCGGCAAGTCGCGGGGCGGGGTCGGTCTCGGGCTGGTCCGTCATGAGGGCTCCAGCCTAGGGGGGCCCGTCGTACGCCCGGATGCGGCCGGGATCTCAGGTGATCCCCGACGATCTGGGGTGTTGCAACGGGCCAGATCGTCAGGGTTACCCGGGTACCCGGGTAACCCTTACCCCGGTGCGTCCAGATCTAGAACACGTTCTACATGACAGCTAGGTTGGCGCCATGCAGACCAGAGCCGCCGTGGTCGAAGGCCAGGGCCAACCGTTCACGATGGCCGAGGTGGAGCTCGAGGCGCCCCGCGACGACGAGGTGCTGGTGCGGATGGTGGCCACCGGGCTGTGCCACACCGACATCACCATGGGCAGCTTTCTCCCGGCGGAGATGTTCCCCAACGTCTTCGGCCACGAGGGCGCGGGCGTCGTCGAGGAGGTGGGCGCAGGCGTGCGGGGGCTCGAGCCCGGCGACCACGTCGTGATGAGCTTCCGCTCCTGCCGCGACTGCGCCAAGTGCCGGGCCGGCCTGGTGGGCTACTGCGACCAGACCCTGCTGCTCAACTACATGGGCATGCGGATGGACGGCTCGATGCCGATCTCGCGCGACGGCGCTCCGCTGTTCGGCAACTTCTTCGGCCAGTCCAGCCTCGCCGCGCACGCGCTCGCGTACGCCGACAACTGCGTCAAGGTCGACCCGGAGCTCGACCTGACCCTCCTGGCGCCGTACGGCTGCGGCTTCCAGACCGGCGCCGGCACGGTGCTCAACGTGATCAGGCCCGCGAAGGACGACAGCCTGGTCGTGTACGGCGTGGGTGCGGTCGGGCTCGCGGCGATCGCCGCGGCTGCGGCCGAGGGCGTCGAGTCGATCGTCGCGGTCGACCCGCTGGCCGCGCGCCGCAGTGCGGCGGAGAAGTTCGGCGTCACCGCTGTCGATCCCACGGCGGTCGAGGACGTGGTTGCCAGGGTCAGGGAGCTGACCGGCGGCGGAGCGGCGTACGGCATCGACACCACCGCGATCCCCGAGGTGGTCAAGCAGGCGCAGCAGTCGCTGGCCGTCCGCGGCACGCTGGTCGTTCTCGGGCTGGGTGCGGAGGAGTACGCGCTCGACGCGATCGACCTCCTCCAGGGCGGCAAGACCGTGAAGTCGTCCATCGAGGGCGACTCCGACCCGCAGGAGATGGTGCCGCGGCTGATCGAGATGCGCGCCGCGGGCACCTTCCCGATGGACGACCTGGTGACGACCTACCCCGCGGACCAGATCAACCAGGCGGTCGCCGACGTGACCAGCGGCGCCGTCGTCAAGCCCGTGCTCTTGTGGTGATGGTCTTGCTGATGACCAGGTTCGCCATGTCCACGACGGGCTCGTAGCCGATCGCGGCGTAGATCTTGTTGGACGTCGGGTTCGCCTGGTCGGTGAAGAGGCAGACCCGCGTCCCCGAGTCGCGCAGCAGCCGCGAGACGTGGGCGGTGAGCACGCTCGCATACCCGTGCCCGCGGTGTGCCCCGGGCGTGTAGACCGGGCCCACGCGAGCCACGCCGAGGCTCGGCGCGTTGAACCCGACCAGGCTGACCGGCGTCGAGAGCCCGTCCTCCCACAGCCAGATCCGGCCCTCGTCGATCCGCTGGGCGATCTCCTTCTCCTCGAACAGCTCGCCGGCCGCCGGCTCCAGCCGGCCCGCCTGCTCGGCCGCGTCGGCGTGGAACGCCCGGAACCACGCGAGCGCGAGCTCGACGTCCGCCGGTACGGCGACGCGGGGCCGACCGTCCGGAGCCACCCGCGGCTCGACCAGCTTCTTGAGCACGTGCAGCCGGGTGTGCTCGTGGACCCGGGCCCGGCGACCGGTGCGCCGGGCCAGCTCGGCGGCGAGGGTCCGGGCCGCCGGCAGCGCGCCGTTCAGCCCCATCACCTCCTCGCCGCGCTCGACCAGCGCGGCCGCCACCTGGCGCGCGGCCGCCTCGGGCATCGGCAGCACGAACAGCGGGTGCGGCGCGAACGGCGCGGTCCGCATCACGACGCCGACCGGCTCCCCCGTCGCGTCGTCGGCCACGGTCAGCCACCAGCGCGGGTACGACGGCTCGGGCTCGCCCGCCTCGACCTCCGCCACCGCCCGGGCGGTCACGGTGGCGACCACGGTGCTGAGCACCGGGTCGGCCTCGAGCAGGGCACCAGCGCGGACCAGGAAGGCGCGCGGATCCTCGGTGAACTCGAGCGCGAACTTCACCCGAGCGACGTTAGTGGCACCCTCCAGACGGCCTCACGGGAGATCCCCGTAGCCGTCTCCAGCCGGGCGCGGACGCCGGCGTGCTGGGGCGGTCCGAACCGGTAGGCGTAGGTCACGTCGGCGAAGTGACCCAGCAGGGCCTCGACCCCCGCCACGTGGTGCCCGTGAGCCGGGACAGCGAGCTCGACCTCGGCCGACTCCCCCAGCGAGCCGTCCTCGCGGAGCAGGCCCACCGTGAGTGTGCCCTCGAGCGGCTCCGGTCCGTCGTTCGCGACGTGCAGGTCGAGGCCGTTCAGGCCCTCGTCCACGAACCAGACCGCGGTCGGCTGGAGCGTCGGCGCGAGGGCGAGGGCGGCGGGCTTCGGCCGGCCCTCGTGGTCGAGCAGCCCCCAGCCGGCTCCGGGGACGAGGTCGCGGAGCCAGAGCACGATGCCGCCGCCGCAGCCGGACTCCGGACGCCGCCACTCCCCGAACACGTCGGCCATCACCTCACCGGTGACGCGCTGGGCGTCGGCCTCGGTCGCCTCCGCGCCGTACCGCTGCCGCAGGTAGTGCTCGCGCACGTCGGCGAAGTCCCAGTCCGCGCCGCGGTCCTGCGGTACGCCGCCCTCGACCACGGGGTCGGTGAGGTTGGAGAAGGCCAGGCACTCCGAAGCGAAGCCCACGCGGCTGTGGCGCGCATCCGGCAGGTCGCGGAGGTAGGCGCCGACCCCGAAGTACTGCGCGATGCCGGTGTCGACCCGGATCACCGGATCTCCACCGGACGGCGAGGAGTCGACCCACACCGCATCGAGGCCGGACTCCTTCACGAGCGGCTTCAGGATCGCGGCGAGCTCACCGGCATGGCCGGTCGACGGGCCGACCCCGAACATCGCCGCCTGCTGCTCGTGCTCCGCCGACCCGCACACCACCACGGTCGAGGGATGGCCGAGCAGCCGCGTGCACTGGTCGGTCACCTCGGCGGAGATGGTGGCGGCGAACTCCTCGTCGGCCAGCGGGTAGTCGAAGGTCGCGAACATCAGGTCCTGCCAGACCAGCAGCCCGAGCTCGTCGCACCGGGCGTGGAACTCGTCGGCCTCGTACGCCGCGATGCCGGGCACGCGGACCAGGTTCAGCCCCAGCCCGACCGCCTCGTCCAGCACCGCCAGGTCGCCCGGTGTCCACACCGCGCCGCGGCAGAAGACCCGGACGCCGTTGACCCACAGGTCCAGTGAGTCCGAGGACCGGTTCTCGATGGTCCGGAACCCGACCCGGCCGACGACCTCGCCGTCCACCGTGACCTCGTGGAGCCGCGGCGTGCCGTGGGTGTGCGGCCACCAGAGCTCGACGTCGGGGAACTCGATGCGACTCCCGCCGTCGACCTCGACCACGCCGGTGCTGCCTTCGACCCAGGCCTTCATCCGCGCGCCGGCTTGCCGGCCGGTGACCAGCGTGACCGGGCGATACGGACCGATGACCGGGGGGCCGGGCGAGAAGCCGGGTGCCCGGCCCAGCAGCTGGGTCCGCACCCAGCGCAGCCGGGCGTCCTCGACCAGCATGGTCCGCCAGCGCTGCCGGGGTTTGCCGGGCAAGGCGTCGAGGAGCTCGGTGAGCGGGTGCACCACGATGCGCACCTCGTGCTCGCCGGGACCGATGTCCACGACGTGTCGCTCGAACATCGACCGGCCGGACCGGACGACCTCGCCGTCGACCAGAAGGTCCCACACCGTCGCGATGCCGCCCACCTCGAGCACGCCCGGCGCGTCGGCCGTGCAGTTCGCGACGAACTCGTGCGTCGCCGCGTCGGCGTCCGGGCCCGGCTCCGGCGTGAGCCGCTGGAACTCCAGGACGGTGCGCACGGCGCCTAGACAACCAGAGAGTCGAGCTCGGTGACTGCCGCGGCGTACGCCTCGGCCATCGGAGCCACCACGCCGGCCACGTCGAAGGCGCGCTGCCGCGCCAGGCGGAAGAGCAGCATCTTGGAGCCGCCGACCACGTCGTCGAGCGCGGCCGCGGCCTTCTCGCCCTGACTCTGCCCATTTTCGGCGAACAACCACCGCACGTGCCCGGCCAGCAGCTCCATCGAGGCGCCGACCATCCGTGGGTTGTGGAAGGCATAGGCGTTGTAGTCCGCCGTCGAACCCTCGATCAGCGCGGGCAGGTCGGCCTCGAGCTGCGCGGAGAAGCGGGTGAACGGGTTCTCGGCAGGGCGGCGGGCCAGGTAGGCCGCGAGCAGCTCGCGCGCGACACCGCGGAGCTCGTCGCCGGTCGGGACCGGGCCGGCGCCGAGGCGGAGCAGCTCGACGTAGGTCGGGAGGTGGCCGTCGCCGGAGTAGGTCGCGAAGAGCTTGTCGTAGTCCTCGCCGGACAGCTCGTGGTAGCCGGTGTTGTGGAAGTAGCGCAGCACCTTCGCGTCCTCGTCGATCGACTCCGCGACGATCGTCGACTTCACGTGGTCGGTGCGGTACGCCGTGGCCACCACGTCGGGCAGGTAGTAGGAGTCGACCTCGGGCATCACCGTCTGGCCGGCCGCGAGCCGGGTCGCGATCAGCGTCGGGAAGCCGCGGTAGGGCTGCACCTCGTGCAGGTCGATGCCGTAGAGCCGGAACAGGTCGTCCGGGCTCGGCTTGAAGAACGTCCACTGGTCGAGCTCGAAGTCGGCCGCGACCGCGCCGCCCATCATCGCGTCGGCCTCGAGGCCGGCCGCGTGCACCAGCTCGACGAGGCAGTCGACGTAGCAGTTCGTCTCGGAGTAGGTGCGCTCGTCGCTGTGGATCGGGTGGACGACGTACGCCGCCGGGTCGAGGTCGAACAGGCTGATCACGGCTGGGCCTTCCCGGCAGGCGGAGCAGTCAGGTGCCGGTGGAGGAACTCGGTGGCCAGGTCGTATCCCACGAGCTGGGCGGGTCTCGACAGGAGCGAGTGGTCGACCACTGGGTCGGCTGCGAAGTCGAAGCGCGGGCTGCGTTTCATCCACCACAGCAGAGGACGCAGCGCGTAGACCTCGGTGAAGTGCTGGGCGTCGTCGGGGCAGGCGATCACCTGTACCGCCGTACCGCGGCGCTGCACCCGCCGGAGCACCAGCAGCGGGGCGTGCCAGAGGGCGAACTCGCGGTAGATCCGCCACAGCCCGCCGGCCAGGATCCGGCGCCGGACCGCGAGGCGCGCGAACGGCTTGTTGGGCAGCATCGCGGCCCGCCGGCGGTTGGTGTAGACCGCTGAGCCCTTGGCCGCGGGGTAGAGCGTGAGCCGCGGGTTGATCGCGAAGACCGCGTCGACGTGCTCCCACATCGCGACCTCGAACGCCGAGTAGGAACCCGAGCAGAGCCCCACGATGCCCACCCGGGCGCCGTCGGCGGCGAGCTCGGTGATGACGTGGCGCATGTCGTCGATCCACTCCGGCGCGAAGGCCCGGTCGTCCGCGCTGCCCGGCCTCGTGGGGCTGTCTCCGACGCCGCTCTGGTCGATGCGGACCACGCGGTAGCCCGAGGCGGCCCAGCGCCTGGCCCACTCGACCCAGCGCCGACCGGGCCCGATGTGGTGCTCGGCGGCCACGTTGACCAGGACCACCCACGGCACCGGTCCGGTCCGGGCGCGCGCGGCCAGGTCGGTCGGCTCGTCCATCAGCCCGAAGATGCCGTCGGGGCCGAGCCGGGTGATCCGCTCGCGGACGGGCGCGGACCCGTCGGGGCCGGAGCCCACCAGCACGCCCTGATCCGCCTCGGGTGCCTTGACGGGCACGGCGGGGCTGTCTTCGACCGCAGCAGTCAGCCAGTCCACCACCTGTCGAAGTGCGTCCTCCGGGACGACGCTGAGCTCGGGCGGCACGTCGAGCAGCTGGCCCTGTCCGGTGGCCGCGCCCTTCTCGAGCCGCTCCTGCTCGAGGCGGTCCACGATCCCGGGCAGGACCGGACGGTCGACCCGCTTCAGCAGCAGCACGTGGTCGGCGAGTGGCCGGTCGGCCGGGATCTTGCCGAGGTCGAGGGCGCGCAGCTCCTTGGCGGTCGCGGCGTCGTACTGGAAGCCGGGCGTGTGGCGCAGCCCGTCGTCTGGCACGTCGATGGCGGTCTCCCCGAAGCCATAGAGCGCCTCGCCCTCGCGGAGGAAGGTGCGACCGGACAGGCACGGGTCCCAGCAGACCAGGGCGGAGAACGGGCCGGACGACCCAGGGGCGGCCGCCTGCGCCGCGGCCAGGGTCGCGCCGAGCCGCATGCCGACCGCGGCCACGGTGGGGGCGCCGAGGTCGAGGAGGTACTGGCGGGCCGCCTCGATGCTGGCCTGCCAGGCCGGCACCCGGTCGGGGTCGTCCTGCAGCCCGGCGGAGTCACCGGTGCCGTCGTAGTCGAAGCGGAGCGCGACGATGCCGGCCCCGGCCAGCGCCTCGGCCAGCCGCCGGAAGGTGCGGTGCGCGGCGCGGCCCTCCTCCCCCATCGGCGGGCAGAGGATCGCGCCGCCGCGGGCCACGCCGCCGGCCGGTCGGGACACCCAGCCGTAGAGAGGGCGCAACTCGGGTCCGAACCACACCTGGGTGTGCTCGGCCCCGTCGACGTTCTCGTGTCTCCCCATGGCTCTGCTCGGCGCGCGCTACAACGCCAGCGCGGACCGCACCCCCTCGGGCCAGGCCTCGACGTCAGTGCCGTGCGTGGCGAACAGGGCCAGGGTGATCCGGTCGAGACCGAAGCCGATGCAGGCGCTGTGCGACGGTGTGCCGTCGGCCAGGTGCAGGTCGAAGGCGTGGCCGAAGTGGTCCTCGTGGTAGTTGGAGGACCCGATCGCGGTGGGCCTGACCTCGGTGAGGTCGAGGCACATCTCGTACTTCAGCGACGAGTCCAGCTGGTTGGCGGCCAGCATCTTGCCGACCCGGCCGAAGAAGGGGTCGTTGGCGGCCTCGGACCGCACCGGCAGCCCGAGCTCGGTGAGCGCGGCCAGCCCGCGCTGCAGCCACTCGTCGCGGTGCGCGAGCGACTGCTCCGGCGTACCGATCTTCACGAACTCATAGATCCGGAAGATCTGCATCCGGGCCGGGTCGAGGCTCGGCTCGTGGCGGAACGACCAGCCGCTGCACTCCTCGTCGAGCCCGTCGGCAGGGATGTCGTGGGGCAGGTTGCCGTAGAGCGGGTGGCACACCGACGAGGGGAGCACCACCTCGGCCGGAGTGAGGTGCGCCGTCCAGTCGCCGCCGGCCTCGAGCACCTCGAGCAGAGCCCGGTGCTCCTTGTCGCCGCCGGTGAAGACGTCGATCGAGCCGACCAGGTCGGGGAACGAGCGGACGTAGTCGGTCTTGAGGAACTCCTCGCGCGGCATGATCGGCGGGAACCACCGCCGCGGCGCGTGCGTGGCGACCCGCTTGCTCATCACGTGGCCCTCGACCCCGCGCAGCACCCGCTCCCAGTCCCACGAGCGGTGGTGGACCCCGTCGACTGCCGTCAGGTGCACGACCCCGCCGTCGACCAGCGCCTGGCGGAGATGGTCGGGCGTGGCGTACGGCGCGGGCGGGCGTTCCACCTGCGGGTCCTCGGTCGTCGTCATTAGTGGTCACCACCGGAAGTGCGTCGGGTGTCCCGCACCCCGGGCACGCACCTCGCGGCGTTGCCGAAGCTAGCTGGACGAACAAGTAGAGCGTCGCTCCGGCGCCTTACGATGCACGCACCCGGAGCACGGGCCACACCTGACGAACTTCCGGTGGCAACCACTAGTCAGACCTCCCGCTGCATCAGGGCAAGCTGAGCGGTGTTGCCTGCGATGCGGTCGTTGTTGACCATGACCGCGGCCCCGTGGGCGTCGCGCAGGATGCGGCCCAGGGAGTACTCGGTGTCCTCGCGGTAGCCCTGGATGCCGCAGATCAGCATCGCCTGGTTGACCACGTCGACGACCTCGGTGGACGCCGAGATCTTGAGCGTGTTGATCGCGACCATGAAGTCGACCGCACTGGTCGCGTCTGGGTCGTCCTTGATCGCGAGGTAGCGGGCCAGGAGGGAGTCGACGGTCGCCGCGAACTCCTGCCGGGTGACCATCAGCGCGGCCAGCCGGATGGCGCCGGGCGGCATGGTGCCGGGGTCCTTGCGGGCGGCCTTCTGGACGAACCGCTGGGCCCGCCACGAGGCCTCCTCGGCCAGCCCGAGCCACAGCGAGGACCAGAGCAGGTGCGCGGTCGGCAGCATCGTCTGGGCGGAGATGTCGCCGAACGGGTCGTCCAGGATCAGGGCGGCGTCGCCGCTCGCCTCGAGCGTGAAGCCGAGCGAGCAGGTGCCCCGGAAGCCGAGCGTGTCCCAGCCACTGAGCGGGGTCAGGGTCACCGCGGGGGTCTCGCACACAACGAGGACCTGGTCGCTGGGCGGGCTCTCCACGTCGCGCCGCGCGGTGGTGAAGATCGCGTCGGCGTACTCGCCGTAGGAGATGACCGGCGCCTGCTTGCTCAGGGTGAACCCGCCTGCACCGTCCCGCTCGACGAAGCAGGTCGAGGAGCGGGTGTTGCCGCCGATGCCGATCTCGGTGGTGGCCGAGGCCAGCAGCAGCTGGTCGGCGGCCACCCGGCGGGCGTAGTCGCGCAGCTGCTCCGAGCGACCGTGCCGGACCAGGCAGGCCACCTGGATGTGGTGCATCGCCAGGATCATCGCCGAGGATGCGCAGTAGCGGCCGACCGTACGGACCACCGCGGCAGCGGTGCGCAGGTCGTGGCCGAGGCCGCCGAGCTCGGTCGGGACCAGCGCGCCGAGCAGGCCCTCGGCCCGGAACGCGTCGATGGTCTCCTTCGGGAACCGCGCCTGGACGTCGACGTCGGCCGCGTGGATCGCCGCGACCTCGCGACCGATGCGGTGGGCGAGCGCGGTCGCGTCGGCCACGGACATGGTCGGAGTGTCCATCAGACGCTCGCCACCGTGGCGTCGTCGACGCCCAGCTCGGCGAGGGCGTCGCGGATGTTGGCGACGGAGGCGAAGGTGCTCTTCTTGAGCATCTGCTGGGGGAACTCGAGGTCCCACTCGTCCTCGCAGGCCAGCATCACGGTGACCGACGCGTGCGACGTCATGCCCGCTCCGTAGAGGTCGTCGGTGTCGGACAGGGAGGCGACGTCGACGCCCAGCCTGGCGTGCTCGGCGAGGAGCCCGCGGATGGTGTCGGTCACTGACTGCGTCATGCTGGTTCGTCTCCCGGTTGGGTGATGGCGACGGCGACCGCGAGGGCATGGTCGCCGGAGTGGCTGAGGCTGACGTCGATCGGGCCCACGCCCGCCTCCTCGGCGAGGGTCGCCGCGAGTCCGGACAGGCGTACCACGGGGCGGCCGTTCTCGTGGGTGATCTCGACCTCGCGCGGGTCGACGCCGTCGGCGGTGCCGATCACCTTGAGCACCGCCTCCTTGGCGGCGAAGCGGGCGGCGAGCGACGCGGCGCCGCCCAGGCGGCCCGCCTCCTGCTCGGCGGGGGTGTAGACGCGGTCGAGGTAGCGCTCGCCGAAGTCGCGGATCGCGTCCGTGACGTCGTCGATCCGCTGCAGGTCGCACCCCGTCCGAGCCCGGGGCGCCGTGGTGGGTGCCCGCATGGGTGGTTCCACCCCCGATCTGTCGCACCTCATGATGCGCGTCGAAATGCTAACCGCGCAGGTCGGGGCCCATGTCGTTTTCGGGCGAGGCGCGCTCGCACCTAGGATTTCGGCATGACCGAGACCCCGCAGGACCAGGCCATGGAGACGTCGACGGCCCCACGCGCCGTCGTCGTACCCGACAAGCCTGCTCTCGAGGGCCTCGAGGCCAGGTGGGGGGAGCGCTGGGAGACCGAGCAGACCTACGCCTTCGACCGCTCCCAGCCGCGCGAGAACGTCTACTCGATCGACACGCCGCCGCCAACGGTGAGCGGCTCGCTGCACGTCGGCCACGTCTTCTCCTACACCCACACCGACCTCATCGCGCGGTTCCAGCGGATGCGCGGCAAGGCGGTCTTCTACCCCATGGGCTGGGACGACAACGGGCTGCCGACCGAGCGGCGGGTGCAGAACTACTACGGCGTCCGCTGCGACCCGTCGCTGCCCTACCAGGCCGACTTCACCCCACCGGAGAAGCCCGACCCCAAGCGTCAGGTCCCGATCAGCCGGCCCAACTTCGTCGAGCTCTGCGAGCAGCTGGTGGAGGAGGACGAGCAGGTCTTCGAGCAGGTCTGGCGCCAGCTCGGCCTCTCGGTCGACTGGAACCACACCTACACGACGGCGGGCAGCCACACCCGGGAGATCAGCCAGCGCGCGTTCCTGCGCAACTTCGCCCGCGGGGAGGCCTACCTCGCCGAGGCGCCCACGGTCTGGGACGTGACCGACCGCACCGCGGTCGCGCAGGCCGAGATCGAGGCCCGGGAGTACGCCGGGCACTACTACCGGGTGGCCTACCACCGCCCGGACGGTTCGCCGATCTACGTCGAGACGACCCGCCCGGAGCTGATCCCGTCGGCGGTCGCGCTGATCGCCCATCCCGATGACGAGCGGTACCAGCCGCTGTTCGGCACCACGGTCACGTCGCCCGTCTTCGGCGTCGAGATCCCGGTGGTCGCCCACCACCTGGCCGAGAAGGACAAGGGTGCCGGCATCGCCATGTGCTGCACCTTCGGCGACCTCACCGACGTCCAGTGGTGGCGCGAGCTGAACCTGCCGGTCCGCACCGTGGTCGGCCGCGACGGCCGCCTCGCCCGCGAGACGCCGGCCTGGCTCTCCACAGACTCTGCCGGTCAGGGGGCGGCGCCGGCGTACGAGCGGCTGGCCGGCAAGACGATCTTCTCCGCGCGCGAGGAGATGGTGGCGCTGCTTCGTGAGACCGGTGACCTCGACGGCGAGCCGAAGCCGACCACGCGGATGGCGAACTTCTACGAGCGGGGCGACAAGCCGCTCGAGATCGTGGCGACCCGGCAGTGGTACATCCGCAACGGCGGCCGCGACCAGGACGTCCGCGCCGCGATGCTGGCGCACGGTGCCGAGATCACCTGGCTGCCGGCGCACATGAAGGTCCGCTACGACAACTGGGTGTCCGGACTCACCGGCGACTGGCTCGTCTCGCGCCAGCGGTTCTTCGGGATCCCGTTCCCGGTCTGGTACCCGCTCGACGACGAGGGCGAGCCCGACCACGCCCACCCGCTGATGCCGGCCGAGGCGGAGCTGCCGGTCGACCCGTCGACCGACGCCCCGCGTGGCTACACCGAGGACCAGCGCGGCAAGCCGAACGGCTTCCTCGGCGACCCCGACGTCATGGACACCTGGGCCACCTCGTCGCTGACCCCGCACATCGCCGGCGGCTGGAGCGTCGACGACGACCTGTTCGGGCGGGTCTTCCCGATGGATCTGTGCACGCAGGCCCACGAGATCATCCGCACCTGGCTGTTCTCCCGCGTGGTCCGGGCGCACTACGAGAACCACGCCACCCCGTGGACGCACGCGATGCTGTCGGGCTGGATCCTCGACCCCGACCGCAAGAAGATGTCGAAGTCCAGGGGCAACGTGGTCGTCCCCACCGAGGTCCTGGACAAGTACGGCGCCGACGCGGTCCGCTGGCGGGCGGCCGCCGTACGACCCGGCATGGACTCGCCGTTCGACGAGACCCAGATGAAGGTCGGCCGACGGCTGGCCATGAAGGTGCTCAACGCCTCGAAGTTCGTCCTCGGCAACGTCGGCGCCATCGAGCTCAACACCTTCGAGGTCTCCGAGCCGATCGACTGCGCCCTGCTCAGCCGGCTGGCCACGGTCGTCACCACCGCCACCGAGGCGTTCGAGGCCTATGACTACACGACTGCCCTCGAGACGACGGAGCGGTTCTTCTGGGAGTTCTGCGACGACTACCTCGAGCTGGTCAAGGAGCGCGCGTACGCCACCCTGGACGAGGAGGGGTCGGTCGGGCCCGCCACGGCCTCCGCCCGCGCCACCCTGGCGCTCGCACTCCAGGTCCAGCTGCGGCTGCTCGCGCCGTTCCTGCCCTACGTCACCGAGGAGGTCTGGTCGTGGTGGCAGGAGGGCTCGATCCACCGGGCGCCCTGGCCGACCGGGGCCGACCTCGGCGCCGCGGCCGCCGCCGACCCGGCGACCCTCGACGCGGTGGCCGCCGCGCTGATCGGGATCCGCGGCGCCAAGTCGCAGGCCAAGGTCTCGATGCGCCACGAGCTCACCAAGGTCCGCATCTCCGGTCCCGAGGCGCTGGTCCGCGCCGCCGAGCTCGCCGCCGATGACCTGCGCAAGACCGGCAGGATCACCGGCAAGCTGAAGTTCACCGTCGACGAGTCGGCGACCGAGCTGGCCGTGGACGCCGAGCTCGCGCCGATCATCGAGACTGAGGGCTGATCCCGCGGGATCTGCGTGGTTCCACGTACCTGCCCGGTCCGGTCGGGTCACAGGCTGGGGTTGTCCAGACGACAACCACCAGCAAGGAGTACGACATGACGCTCTACATGGACATCCACGAGAAGGTCGAGGGGCTCACCGCCGAGGCGGTGGCCGGTGCCCACAAGGCCGACCTCGAGACGCAGGGCGCCTACGGCGTCGACTACAAGCAGTACTGGTTCGACGAGGGGTCCGGGAAGGTGTTCTGCCTCGTCGAGGCGCCCGACGCCGAGACCGCGAGCCAAGTGCACCGCGAGGCGCACGGCCTGGTCGCCGACCAGCTCGTGCCGGTGCAGGAAGGCCACTGACCTCCCGACCAGCGGCACTGCCGTCGGCCCCGTCAGCGGACCATACTCATCTGTCATGACGTCCGCGATCGAGGTCGGCGGCAGCCGCTCGGCCAGCCGCCTCCTGGTGGGGCGCGAGGACGAGCTGGCCCGGCTCGACGCGCTCGTCGACGAGATCGTGGCCGGTCACCGGCTCGGCACCGTCCTCGTCGAGGGACCGGCGGGCATCGGCAAGACCCGCGTCATTCACGAGCTCGCCGCCCGGGTCCAGGCCCGCGGCGTCGAGGTCGTCGTCGGCCACTGCGTGGCCCAGGGCGAGCAGATGCTGCCGTACGCACCGGTGGTCGAGCTGCTGACGGAGCTCGTTCGCCGCGACGGAGCGGCAGCGGTCCGTCAGGCCGCCGGTCCCGCGGGCCCTGAGCTCGGCCGGCTGGTGCCGGCCCTCGGGGTGCACGAGATGCCGTCCCTCGACAACAACCGTGCGGGCCGGCTGTTCCAGGCCGTCTCGACGCTGCTCCAGAACCTCAGCTTCCGACGGCCGCTGCTCATCGTCGTCGAGGACCTGCACTGGGCCGACACGTCCACGCGCGAGCTGCTGGCCCTGCTGGCGCGGCAACAGCCGGGCGACATCGTCCTGCTCCTGACCCTGCGCACCGACGAGTCACCTGCCCCCGAAGGTCTGGCCCGGTACGTCGCCGAGCTGGTCCGCCGTGGCGACCACCGCGTCTCGCTGCAACCGCTCAGCCGCGAGCAGCAGGCACATCAGATGAGCGACATCCTCGGTGTCCCGCCGCACCGGCGGCTCCTCGACGACGTCTATGCCCGCGCAGAAGGCAACCCGTTCTTCGCCGAGGAGCTCCTGGCCCTGTCCCAGCACGGCGGCGCCGGCCTGCCGGCCACCGTGCGGGACCTGCTGGTCGCCCGGCTCGAGACCCTCAGCCCGGCGACCCAACAGGTCCTGCGCACCGCGAGCGTGATCGGGCGCACCCTGCCGCACCAGCTGCTCGAGGAGGTCGTGGACGTGTCCGGCCAGCGGCTCGAAGACGTGCTGCGATCGGCGGTCAGCGCCCACGTCCTGCACGCCGATGTCGGCGGGCTGTCGTTCCGTCACGCCCTCCTCCAGGAGGCAGTCGTCGCCAGCCTGCTCCCCGGCGAGGCAGCCCGGACGCATCGTCGGATCGCCGAGGCGCTGACCGAGGACCCCGAGCTGGCCGGCGCGGGCGCGCGCGTGGCAGGTCGCCTGGCCAGGCACTGGGCCGAGGCCGGGGATCACCCCCAGGCACTCGTGGCATCGGTGGCGGCGGGCATGCAGGCGTGCGACGCGCTGGCCTTCGCCGAGTCGCTGTCCCACTACGAGCGGGCGCTCGAGCTGGTCGAGACCGTCCCGGACGCCGACGCGCTGCTCGACGTGCCGCGGGCCCGGCTGCTGCAGCTGGCGGCCGAGGTGGCCCACCTGGCCGCACAGCCGGACCGAGCCACCGAGCTGATCCGAGATGCGATCGCCCGGGTGGACCCGGAGGACCTGCACCTGCATGGCTGGCTGCACGAACGGCAGGGCCGCTATCTGTGGATGTCGGCGAACACCCGGGATGCGCTGGCGTCCTACGAGCGAGCCGTGGAGCTGGTGCCCGCGGAACCGCCGACCCGGCGGCGGGCCGCCGTGCTGAGCGGGCTGTCGCAGATGCTGATGCTGGCGGACCGATTCGAGGAGTCCGAGGCGCTCGCTCGAGAGGCGATCGCGGTGGCCCAGCGAGTCCCCGACGGGCGGTCCGTCGAAGGACACGCGCGCTGCAACCTGGGAGTGGACCTGACCTACACCGGTCGGCTCGAGGAAGGCATCTCGGAGCTGCGCGAGGCCCGCCGGATCGCCGAGGAGCAGTTCGACGACGTCGACGACATCGCCCGCGCGATGGTGAACCTGCACTCGGTCCTCTTCGACGCGGGCCGGCTCGAGGAAGCCGCGGACGTGGCACTCGAGTCCGTCGGCATCGTCGACACTCTGGGCCTGCAGCGTCGCAAGGGCGTGTGGAGCCGGTGCGACGCGGCCGAAGTGCTGCTCCTGCTCGGCCGACTCGACGAGGCCGGTCAGCAGGTCGATGAGGCCCGCGGGCTTCAGCCGCAGGGCATCGACGACTTCAGGACCGACCTCGTGGAAGGCCAGCTCTGGTTGCGCCGGGGCAACGTCGACCGGGCGCGCAGCACCATGGAGCGAGCCGAGACGACCGGGTCCCAGATCATCGACCCACACCTGCTCGCCCCGCTCTACGCGACCCTCGTCGAAGTCGCGACCTGGCAGGGCGACGACGCGGCCGCGGCCCGGTGGTCGGCGGAGGGGTTGAGCCGACTGGGCCACGTGACCCACCCCGCGCACGTCGCGCCGGTGCTGGCCGCAGCCGCCACGGCGGCGGTGCGCGCCGATCCGCCGCGGCTCCAGGACGCCCACGCGCTGCTGGACCGGGCGGCTGCGCTGCTGGCCGCCGCGCCGGCACCGGGCACCCCGGCGGAGGTCGAGGTGCTCGCGGCGGAGGCCGAGCTGTCCGGCGACGTGACGACCTGGCGGGACGTGGTCACCGCCTGGGACGGACTGGGCGAGCCCTACCGGGCGACGTACGCCCGCCTGCGGGTGGCCGAAGTGCTGCTGGGTGCGGGCGCGGACCGCGACGAGGCCGCCGAACTTCTGAGCGTTGCCATCGACACCGCGCGCCGGATCGGTGCCGACGGGCTGGTCTCGCGGGCCGAGGACCTCGGACGGCGCGCCCGCCTGAAGGTCGAGACTGCCCCGGAGAATCCCTACCGGCTCACCTCCCGGGAGGCCGAGGTCCTGCGGCTCGTCGCCGACGGCCTCAGCGACCGCGAGATCGGCGCCCGGCTGTTCATCAGCCACCGCACCGTCGAGCGGCACGTCTCGAACCTGCTCTCCAAGCTGGGCGCCGCTCGCCGCTCCGAGCTGGTGGCGACGGCCCTGAGGGAGGGCCTGGTCTCCGATTCGTCTGCGGACTGACGTGACTCGGGATGAGTCCCCTGATCTCAGGTGACCCCTGCACTTCTATGCCGAGATCTCGGCACAGAAGTGAATGATTCGGTGGAGAAGTAGACGCTGGACCAGCGTTTGAACGCGCCTGTGGATAGCGAACGACGCCCGTATCGATTTCCGGCCACGCTGGCAATCATGATGCTTCGCGAGCCCGAAGATCCCAGGCTGGCCCAGATCTCGCTGCGCCGAGAACTGCTGGCCCAAGGCCTCAACGACCGCGCCATCGGTTGCCTCGTGGCGGACGGCTTGTTGCACCGGCTGCGCTACGGCGCCTACGTCGATGGAACGTCGTGGCGGGCCTGCGACCTCGTCGGTCAACACGGATTGGTCGCGCGGGCGGCGCTCAAGCGAGCGCAGGCGGCCGTCGTGCTCTCGCACACGAGCGCGCTAGGTGAATGGGACGTACCGATCTGGGACATGACCTTCGGCGAAGTGCACCTGACGCGAGTCGACGGGCGTGCCGGCCGACGGGAGGCCGGAGTGATCCAGCACCTAGGAGAGCTCCGCGAGGGAGACGTGGTAGCCCTGAATGGGATCGAGGTCACGAGCGCAACCAGGACCGCGTTGGATTGCGCGACCATCATGGACACCGAGCACAGCCTGACCGTGGTCAACGACTTGTTGTACCGCAAGCTCACGAGCATGGAGGAGCTCGCCGAAGGGCAACAGTTCATGAGCAAATGGCCAGGATCCCTTCGCCACGGACTGGTCCTCCAACTCGCGGATGGTCGATGTGGGGGCTCCGTCGGTGAGGGACGAACCCTGTACCTGATCTTCCGGCAGGGACTACCCATGGCCGAGCCCCAGTATCCGATCGAGGAACCGGGCGGAAAGGTCATCGCGTACGTCGACTTCGCCTGGCCGGAGCATGGCGTCTTCCTCGAGTTCGACGGCAGGATCAAGTACCAGGAGCTACTCAAGGAGGGCGAGTCGCCAACGGACGTGGTGCTGCGTGAGAAGAAGCGTCAGGACCGAATCGAGAAGATCACTGGCTGGCGTTGCATTCGGATCACGTGGGCGGACCTGTACAACCCCGAGCGCAGCGCGGCGCTGATTCGGCAGGAGCTATTCCGGAACCGCGCGTCGAAGGGCTGAGCCCAGCGACCACGAAACACCTGTGCCGAGTCCTGCACTTCTACACCGAGACTTCGGTGTAGAAGTGATGGGGTCACCTGATCTCAGGGGACCCATCCATCCCCAAGACGCGGATCGCGCTGAATGGTCAGGCCGACTTCTTCTTCTTGGCCTCGGACTCGCGCGGGACCAGCGTCGGGGCGACGTCGTCGGTGACGACCTCGCGGGTCACGATCACCTTGGCGACGTCGCCGCGGGACGGTACGTCGTACATCACGTGGAGGAGGACCTCCTCGATGATGGCGCGCAGGCCACGTGCGCCGGTGCCGCGCTCCATGGCGTTGTCGGCGATGGCCCGGATGGCGTCCTCGGTGAACTCCAGCTCGACGCCGTCGAGCTCGAAGAGCTTTTGGTACTGCTTGACCAGCGCGTTGCGCGGCACGGTCAGGATCTGGACGAGGGCCTCCTGGTCGAGCTTGGAGACGCTCGCGATCAGCGGGAGGCGGCCGATGAACTCGGGGATCAGGCCGAACTTGGTGAGGTCCTCGGGGCGCACCTGGAGGAGCAGGTCGTCGGCGTCACGCTCCTCCTTGCCCCGGACCTCCGCGGTGAAGCCGAGCGTCTTCTTGCCCACCCGCTGCTCGATGATGTGCTCGAGCCCGGAGAAGGCACCACCCACCACGAAGAGGATGTTGGTGGTGTCGATCTGGATGAACTCCTGGTGGGGGTGCTTGCGACCCCCCTGCGGCGGCACCGAGGCTGTGGTGCCCTCGATGATCTTCAGCAGCGCCTGCTGGACGCCCTCGCCGGAGACGTCGCGGGTGATCGAGGGGTTCTCCGCCTTGCGGGCCACCTTGTCGATCTCGTCGATGTAGATGATCCCGGTCTCGGCCTTCTTGACGTCGTAGTCAGCGGCCTGGATCAGCTTGAGCAGGATGTTTTCGACGTCCTCACCGACGTAGCCGGCCTCGGTGAGGGCGGTGGCGTCGGCGATCGCGAAGGGAACGTTGAGCATCCGGGCCAGCGTCTGGGCGAGGTAGGTCTTGCCGCAGCCGGTGGGGCCGATGACGAGGATGTTGGACTTCGCAACCTCGACGACCTCCTCCTTGCTGTGCCGCCCGGTCATGGGCTGGAGGCCGGCCTGGACCCGCTTGTAGTGGTTGTAGACCGCCACGGCGAGCGACTTCTTGGCGTTCTCCTGGCCGATGACGTAGGAGTTGAGGAATTCGAAGATCTCCTTCGGCTTGGGCAGCTCGTCGAGGCTGACCTCGGTGCCCTCGCTCAGCTCTTCCTCGATGATCTCGTTGCAGAGATCGATGCACTCGTCGCAGATGTAGACGCCGGGGCCGGCAATGAGCTTCTTGACCTGCTTCTGGCTCTTGCCGCAGAAGGAACACTTCAGCAGGTCGCCACCGTCACCGATGCGTGCCACGACGTTCCTCCTCCTCCTGTGGTGCGTCCCGAACGGTACCCCGTCCCCCCGCCATTCGGTGGCGAGACACGGGGTGTCGGCCGGTCAGCCGGCAAGTGCCGGCGTCCCCTTGAGCGACTGGAGGACGGCGTCGATCAGGCCGTACTCGACCGCGCCCTCGGCGGTGAGGATCTTGTCGCGCTCGATGTCGCGACTGACCTCCTCGACCGACCTGCCGGAATGGTCGCTGATCATCTTCTCGAGCAGCTCGCGCATCCGCAGGATCTCGTTGGCCTGGATCTCGATGTCCGAGGTCTGGCCGAAGGTGCCCTCGGTGTAGGGCTGGTGGATGAGGATCCGGCTGTTGGGCAGCGCGAGCCGCTTGCCGGCCGTGCCGGCCGCCAGCAGGATCGCGGCGGCCGAGGCGGCCTGGCCGATGCACACGGTCTGTACGTCGGGCTTGATGAACTTCATCGTGTCGTAGATCGCCGTCAGCGCCGTGAACGAGCCACCGGGGCTGTTGATGTAGATGCTGATGTCCTGGTCGGGGTTCATCGACTGGAGGCACAGCAGCTGCGCGATGACGGCGTTCGCGACGTCGTCGGAGATCGGGGTGCCGAGGTAGATGATGCGGTCCTCGAACAGCTTGGCGTAGGGGTCGATCCGGCGGAAGCCGTAGGACGTCCGCTCCTCCCACTGGGGGATGTAGTAGTTCATCGACGGGCTGAGGTCGTTGTGGAGCTCGGTCATGTCGGTCAGTCCTTCTTCCGCGCGGGGCGACCGTCGTCCGAGGCTTCACGGGCGCTGGTGATGACCTGGTCGACCAGGCCGTAGTCCTTGGCCTGCTCGGCCGTGAACCACCGGTCGCGGTCGGCGTCGGCCTCGATCTGGTCGATGGTCTGGCCGGTGTGCTGGGCGATCAGCTCGAGCAGCACCTTCTTGATGTGCAGAGACTGCTGGGCCTGGATCTTGATGTCGGAGGCGGAGCCACCCATGCCCGAGGAGGGCTGGTGCATCATGATCCGCGAGTGCGGCAGCGCGTAGCGCTTGCCCTTGGCGCCGGCGCAGAGCAGGAACTGCCCCATCGAGGCCGCGAGCCCCATGCTGACCGTCGCCACGTCGTTGGGGATGTAGTTCATCGTGTCGTAGATCGCCATGCCCGCGTCGACCGAGCCACCGGGGCTGTTGATGTGCAGGAAGATGTCGGTCTCGGGGTCCTCCGCCGAGAGCAGCAGCAGCTGGGCGCAGATCGCGTTGGCGTTCTGGTCCTTGACCTCCGAGCCGAGGAAGATGATGCGCTCGCGGAGCAGCCGCTGGTAGATGTGGTCGTCGAGGACGGCGATCCCGGCGCCGCCGCCGGCCGACGGGCCGTAAGTCTGAGCAGTCACGTTGTTGACCATAGCCGGGGCGATGGGTTGTTCCACGGCATGTTCGGCGATGTTCGCTCAGGGCAGATGAAGCCCGAGGTACGACGACAGCCCGGCGACCCGCTCAGTGACCGGCGGGATCCTCCACCGCCTGCTTGAGCCGGGCGACCGACTGAGCCATGCCCTCCTCGAGCTCGTCGGCATGCCCGGTGATGCCCCCGAGGAACGCCGTCGCGAACGCCCTGCCCAGCGGCGTGAGCCTGCGCGGCACCGGCCGGCGGTGCACCACCTTGGTGCCTGTCCCCTCAGCCGAGAGCTCCCAGATCCAGCGGGCCCCGCTGGACTTCGTGTCCCACGCGACCATCCGGCCGGGGTCCACGGCGGACACCACGCTGCGGGTCGGCCAGAGCACCGCCTTGCGCTTGTTGACGCCGAGGTACCACTGGCCCGGCCGCAGCCCGCCCTTCTTGAGCGGGATCATCCGGACCAGCTCGGGTGAGAGCTCGGGCATCCGGCGTACGTCGCCGAGCACCTCCCACACCACCTCCGGCGGCGCGTCGATCGTGGTCTCGGCCCGCAGCTCGCGTTCGGCAACGGCGTTCGGAGCGGCCTTCATGACAGGACACTAGGACAGCCAGCGCTTCAGTGCCGCGTGCACGTCGGGGTGGTTGAGCAGCCCGAAATGGTCGGTGTTGCCGACGTGCAGGACGTCGGCGTCGGGGAACAGGGTGTGCCGCCGGTCGCGCCCGTACGCCGACGGCGGCCGGACCAGCAGGTCGCCGACCAGGTGACCGACCGGGTGCCGCTCGCTGCTGGTGAGGGTGGCGGCGACCAGGTGGTAGCGCGCGTGCGGCAGGGGTGGCACGTCCTCGGCGAGCCCCGCGACCAGGTCGTGGACGCCGCGCGAGCGCCAGTCGAGGAGCCGGCCGAACGCCGCGGTCTCGGGCAGCCGGCCGAGCCCGCGGCTGCCATGGCCGATCCCCCACGCGATCGGGGCTCCGAGGTGCGGCGTCCCGAGCGTGATCACGTCGGCGACCCGCAGGCTCCACGGCTCTTCGACCTCGCTGGCCACCGCGCCGGCGGCCCGCATCACGAGCCCGCCGAGGGAGTGGCCGACCAGGGCGATGCGCGTGACCGGGACCGGCCACGCCTCGACCACCCGTTGGAGGAGTGCGGTGAGCGCTGCGCCGTTCTCGCGCAGCGGCAGACCGGTGTTGGCGCGCAGCATCAGCGGGGTCCAGCCGCGATCGCCCAGCATCTCGGCGTACGTCGTCCCGGTGCGGTCGCGGTGCTTCCCAGGAGGAGGACGCCGCCAGTAGGACTCGTTCTCGCACAGTCCGTGCAGGAACACGACGAGCTGACCGGTGGCGTCCGGGAACGCCCCCGCGAGTGACTCCGGCTCGGGCTCGACGTCCGCGCCGTGCAGGCGCACCGCCATAGGTATCGCCAGCTGCGGCCGCTCCCGGAGCAGCCGGTCGCCGATCAGCCCGTTGACGGCGGAGCTCACGAACCGGCCCCGTGCTCCGTCCTCGAGCCGGGGACCCACGCCCGTCGCCGCCGCCCGGTCCAGGCCGCGGCTGGCCAGCCGCAGCCCGCCACCCAGCCCGCCGTACAGCGCTGTGGCGATGCCGCGATGCACGCGGCCTGCCGGAGTGCGGTCGAGCACGGCGAAGTGCGTGTCGCGCGCGGTGCCGACAACGAGCTGTTCCCCGACCTCGGCAAGCAGGGAGAGAGCGTCGAGCACGGTGGGACCGGGAGTCGCGACCTGGGACATGTCGCGGAGCCTAGGCCTTCGGTGAACGGTCGTGCACTCACCCTGGCGCGTGTCTGCACCACGCCGCGAAGAGCTCTCCACGAGACCCCGGCGCCGTGGAACACTCACGCCATGTTGCGGGTGACCCTGCGGGGTATGGGTCTGCCGACGGTGACGATCGGGTCCGGCGAGACGCTGCTGTTCGGGCGGTCACCGCACTACGCCGTGCCCGAGAACGACCCCGATGCCGCGCTGAGTGTCTCGGCCCTGGTGCTGCCGCGGTGCGCACCGCACGTGTCGCGCCTGCTGGGCGAGCTGGTGGTCGGTGACGAGATCGCGCGGCTGCGCTGGCACGGCGCCGGCGAGACCCAGGTCTCCAGCCTGTTCGACGCCCCCGGGGGCGCCCGCCGGGTGACCCTGAGCGAGGGCATGTCGCTGCTGCTCGACGAGGGCGAGAACCAGCTGGTCTTGATGCGTGGCCGGAAGGCCGCGGGCGGCACCTTCGACGACCTCTCGATCGTCGTCGACGTCGCGACCTCCGAGCCCGGGCCACCGATCCGGCCCCGCCCCGAGTCGGAGGGCGACGACGTGGACGCGATGGCGACCGCGCCGGCTCCGACGCTGTTGCCGCAGTCCCGGGAGTGGTACGTCGCCATGGCCCTGGCCGAGCCCTGGCTGGCCGGCACCGACGACTACCCCCGACCCCCGTCGAACCGGGAGATCTACGAGCGGGTCCTGTACTGGAACGGGTACGCCTGGAACCTGCAGCGGTCGCAACGGGTCGACGACGCGATCCGCTCCATCTCGGCCCTCGCCTTCGGCCCGAAGGACGATCCGTTCCGGGCCGGCGCCGGTCGCGCCCAGAACGTCAGGTTCGCCGTGGGACGGCGTACGGCCGAGGTCCGACTGGTGACACCGGAGGACCTGGACGCCGTTGAAAGGGCCGCTTCGAAGCGGAACCTTCCACCCGCCGCGACCTAGCCGTCTGCCCTGACCGCTGCCTACGTTGCCGCGAACGCCACCCGGAAGGGCCGGGCTCGCAGCAAGGAGGCGACGACATGACGCAGGGCAACTCGATGCAGGGAATGGACACCGAGCTCGGCCGCTCGATCGGCCAGCAGATGGGCCAGCAGGCCGGTCAGGTCGCGGGCATGGTCGGCCGCATCAGCAGCGTGGTGGGCGCCCTGAACTGGCAGGGCACCGACCGCCAGACCTTCCTCTCGGACTGGGACGGCAGCTTCGCGCCGCAGGCCAACAACGCCGCGCAGAGCCTCGAGGAGCAGGGCTCCGTGCTCTGCCAGCACGCCGACCGCCAGGACGCTGCGAGCGCCTGACCGTCCGGTGGAGCGCGGAAATGTTCGGCGCACAAGCCGGAACCTTCCACGCCGCCGAACGTCGACGCCGGGCCACGACCGTGCCTAGCGTCCCGCCCACCTAGACCCACCAGAGACCCCACAACAGACACAGCAACACCCACACCAGGAGGTGAATCGGATGTCGTTTCTCGGGGCCGACACCGACGAGCTGCGCGGCGCCGCCGACGAGTGCATGCAGGGCAAGGAAGTCACCGACCAGGTGATCCAGTACCTCCAGGCGCTCATCGCACTGCTGAAGGCCGCGTCGTTCTTCAGCGGTGGCGCGAGCGCCGCCTATGCCACGTATCTCGAGACCGTTGTCGTCCCGTGGCTGCAGAAGATCTCCATGGCGCTCGAGCTCTTCGCCAAGGTGCTCGGCGCCAACGCCGAGGCCCAGGACCAGGCCAGCCAGGGCGAGACCGTGGACGCCGGCTCACTGCCGAGCTACACCTCGCAGGTCAGCGGCAGCTCGGCGGTGCAGCCGTTCAACGGCTCCGTGCTGGGCAGCGGCTCGAACGCCGGGGCCGCCTTCGGCGCCATCACCGGCGCCGCGACCGGCACTGGTATGGGTGAACCGTCGGCGCCCCCGACCTCGGTGACCGTGACCTCGCCCGATGGCACCGTCACGACCGTCGGTCCGGGCGCCAGCGCCGACAGCGGCACCGGCGCCGCGGGCGCCCCGATCACGACGGCTCCCGTGACCACGACCCCGATCTCGGCCGCCACCACCGACGGGATCATCTCCCGCGACGGCGGCCTCACCGGTCTCAGCAGCGCCGAGCTGCGCAGCGGCGAGGGCAACCAGTGGCACACCGTCGGCGCCGACAACACCGGCGGCGGTGGCGGCGGAGGTGGCTCGATGGCCCCGACCGGCGGCGGCGCCGGTGGCGGCCTCGGCACGGGCTCGGTCGACGGCGGCACCGGTGTCGGGCCGGACGCCGGGTCGGTCTCCGACTCCAACTCCGGCCCGACCGCGGTGCACAGCAGCGCGGGCACCGGCGGAGGCACCCCTGGGGCGGACGCCCTGACGGACGCCAGCGGCTTCACCGGCGACTCGGTCGGCGGTTCCGACGGCGGCAGCGGCACGTCGTACGGCGCCGCGGCGGGGATCGCCGGCGGTGCCGGAGCCCTCGGCCTCGGTGGAGCGGCCCTGGCCGCTCGGCAGGGCGGCAGCGTCACCGGTGGCACCGACCCCGAGATCGATCGACTGGCCGCGGCGAACGGCCGAGGCAGCAGCGGTGCCGACGTGACGAACCTGCAGCAGCGGCTGACCGACGCCGGCTACGACACCCAGGGCGTCGACGGCAAGTGGGGCGCGAACACCCAGGCCGCCTACGACCAGTACCGCGCCGACAACCCGCTGCCCCTGCAGACCGGCACCGGCTACAACGCCCCGAGCGGCTTCGACTACAACCAGATCCGCGGTGTCCGAAACAACCCGAACGTCACCCCGGAGTTCCTGCGTCAGGTGGAGGGCGTGGCCCAGCGGGTCGGCGCCAAGCCTGAGGAGCTCATGGGCGTCATGAGTCTGGAGACGATGGGCACCTTCCGGCCCAGCGTCGCGAACCCGGACACGCACGCCACCGGGCTGATCCAGTTCATGCCCAGGACCGCCCAGGGCCTCGGCACGAGCATCGGCGAGCTGTCCCGGATGACGCCCTCCGAGCAGCTGCCGTGGGTCGAGAAGTACCTGTCCCAGCCGGCGTACCGCGGCCAGGTCGGCACCCTCGAGGGTCTCTACTCGGCCGTCCTGCCCGGTCGCATCATGGGCCCGGACGAGGTCATGTTCCGTCCCGGCTCCGCGGCCTACAACGCCAACAAGTGGCTCGACACCGACGGCCAGAACGGCATCTCCGTGCAGGAGGCCGTGCAGCAGGTCCGCATCCGCATGGGCCAGGGCGCGCGCTGAGCGCTGCCGGCTCCCCTGCCTGAGCAGGGCAGCACCTGCGTCACCACCAGACCCGACAAAGGGAACACAACCGAAGGAGAACCGTCATGACCATGAAGGGCATGGACATCGAGGCCGGTCGTCAGTCGGCCACGCAGATCCAGCAGGGTTCCTCGGAGCTCGAGCAGCTCACCAACACCCTGACCCAGTCACTCGAGGGATTCCAGTGGATCGGTCCGGACGCCGACCGCACCCGGCAGACCTGGCAGTCGGAGCACCGCACCGCGCTGACGCAGATCTCGCAGGCGCTGCAGGAGTTCTCGACCCTCATCAACAACCAGGCACAGGAGCAGGAGCAGGTCTCCAGCTGAGGCACTCCATCCAGGTGATTCCAGGATCGGGACATAGGGATTGACGACGACGACCGACGAGGAGGCCGCCAGTGCAGAACTGGATCCTCTCGGTGCGACCAGCCACCGAGACCGGCCTCCCGTCGGTCGACGTCGCCGTCCGGGCCCGACCCGATGCGACCGTGGTCGACCTGGCCCGCTCGCTCGGCAGGCACCTGGCCCCCGACCAGCGGACGCTGCTGCTGGTCCCCCACGAGGGCGGCCAGCTCTGGCCCGCCGAACGACGGCTCTCCGAATGCGGGCTCCGCACCGGTGACCTCGTCGACGTCGGCCCCGCGCCCGGCTCGTGGCGAGACCGGCCGGCCGGCACCTCCGGCGCCCGCGCCGTCCTCCGCGTCGTCGACGGCCCGGACCGCGGCGCCCGGGTCCGGGTAGCGGCCGGTCAGGCCACCATCGGCCGGGCAGCCGGCTGCACGCTCAGGCTCACCGACCCGCGGGTCTCCCAGCGGCACGCCCGCATCGAGCTCGGCCCCCGGCCCGTCGTCCACGACGAGGGCTCGGCCAACGGCACCACCATCGCCGGCGCACCGGCCGCCGCCAGCCAGGTGGACTGGGGCACGGCGGTCCGGGTCGGCGGCACCACCGTCGTGGTGGAGCCCGGCGACGTCCAGGACCCCGAGCTGCCGGTCTCGGTGTGGCGCCCACCGCGGTTCGGGGACCCGCTTCGCGACGAGGTGCTCGACCTGCCGGCGCCACCGTCGCGCAACCGCCCGACCCCGTTGCCGTGGGCGATGCTGATGCTGCCGATGGTGATGGGCGCGGCGATCCTGATGCGCTCGCACGCCCTCTACGCACTCGTCTACATGCTGGCCTGGCCGATCCTCGGCGGCCTCGGCTGGTGGCAGCAGCGCCGTACGGCGGAGAAGCAGTTCCAGGAGGAGCTCGCCGAGTGGCGGATCGATGTCGAGGAGATGCTCGACCTGCTCGACGAGCACGCGCTGCGCCAGCGGGAGCGGATGTTCGACGACTTCCCCGACGAGGAGACCCTCCGGGCCCGCGCCGCGAGCCGCGACCCGTACCTCTGGGCCCGCGCCGAGGACCGCTCCGCCTTCCTGACCACCCGGGTCGGCATCGGACCGGTGTCGGCGATGCTGCGCGGCACCGTCCGGGACGGCGGGGACCGGAAGGAACGGCGCAAGGCAGTCTCCGAGGTGCAGGAGCGCGACGTCCTCGAGGAGCTCCCGGTGCTGGCCGACCTCACCCAGCACGCGCTGGTCGCGATCACCGGCGTGGAGTCGTCCGTCGACTCGCTGGCCCGGGCGATGCTGCTGCGGATCGCCTTCGACCACTCCCCTGCCGAGATCTCGATCGCGGCCTGCCTGGGCCGGTCCCGGCGCCACCACGAGGCGTGGCTGCGCTGGCTCCCGCACACCGCCGCCCGGCTCGGCGGCGACCCGCCCGTGGCCGTGGGCTCGCGCGCCTCCATCGCGCTCCTCGAGCACCTCGTGTCGGAGGGCGAGGGCTTCGGGCACACCATCTGCGTCGTCGACGAGGACGCCGGCGTACCCCGCCGCACCGTCGAGGCCGTGGCCCAGGCCGCCGCCGAGCGCGGCGTGCACCTGGTCTGGCTGGGCCACAAGACGGCCGAGGTGCCGGCCGCCACCGGGCTGCTCGTCGACCTCGACGCCGGCATGGTCGGCATCCGCGACCGGATGGGGACCGCGCAGCTCGACGTGCAGGACGGCGTCAGCCTGGACCACGCGTGGCGGCACGCCCGCTCGGTCACGGCCTACGTGGACGAGGCGGCGGTGCTGCCGCCGAGCACCGCGATCCCCTCGATCGTCCGGCTGCCCGAGGTGAGCAGCGACCTGGAGGAGCTCGACGAGCCCCGGACCGTGCTGCGCCGCTGGCACCAGGCATCCGGACTGCGCGCCCAGATCGGTCGGGGCGTCGACGGCACCGTCACCGTCGACCTGCGCGAGGACGGACCGCACGGCCTGGTTGCCGGGACCACGGGGTCCGGCAAGAGCGAGCTGTTGCAGTCGCTGATCTGCTCGCTCGCACTCAACAACCCGCCGGAGCGGATCACCTTCCTGCTCGTCGACTACAAGGGCGGTGCGGCGTTCCGCGAGTGTGCCGACCTCCCGCACACGGTGGGCTACATCACCGACCTGACCCCGGCCCTGGTCGCCCGCGCGCTCACCTCGCTGGGGGCCGAGATCACCGCCCGCGAGGAGCTGCTCGGCCGCTACGAGGTCAAGGACCTGATCCAGCTCGAGCGCGAGCACCCGGAGGCGGCGCCGCCCAGCCTGCTGATCTGCGTCGACGAGTTCGCGGCGCTGACCAAGGAGGTGCCCGAGTTCGTCGACGGCATGGTCAACCTGGCCCAGCGCGGCCGTTCGCTCGGCATGCACCTGCTGCTCGCCACGCAGCGGCCCGCCGGCGTGGTGACCGGACCGATCCGGGCCAACACCGACCTGCGCATCGCGCTGCGCGTCTCGTCCCCCGACGACTCGCGAGACGTCATGGACTCCCCCGAGGCCGCGCGCATCAGCCGTCGTACGCCGGGGCGCGCGTGGGTACGCCGTACCGGCCACGGCACCGCCGAGCTCGTGCAGTCGGCCTGGACCGGCGCCCGCGCGCCGCTGATCGGTGTCGAGGACGCCGTGGTGGTGCAGCCGTTCGCCGCCACGACGTCCAGCCAGCCCGAGGCGCAGTCCCGGTCCGACGTCCGGCTGGACCCGCGCACCGACCTGGAGCGCTGCGTGCGCAGCATCCAGGAGGCCTTCGTGCTCAGCGAGGCGGCACCGCCGCACCGGCCCTGGCTGCCCTCGCTCCCGTCGGAGCTGCTCCTCAACGCCGACGAGGTCATCCGGGTCGGGGCCGAGCGCGGCACCGGCCGGGTCCGGCTCGGCCTGCTCGACGACCCGGCCGCGCAGGCCCAGCCCGACTGGGTGGTCGACCTGGCCACGGTCGGACACCTGCTGGTGCACGGGGCGTCTGGTTCCGGCAAGACCGAGCTGCTCCGCACCGCGGCTCTGTCCGCGTCGGTCGGTGACGCCGCCGGAGCGGACGGGGTACCGCCCTATGTGTATGCCGTGGACCATGCCGGCGGTGGCCTGACCGCGATCGCCGGTCTGCCCACCGTCGCGGCCGTGGTCGGCGAGACCCAGCCGGGCCGGGTGCTGCGGCTCCTGCGGCTGCTGCAGCGCACCGCCAGCGAGCGAGCCGCCGCGCTGGCCAGCCGCGGCTGCTCCGACGTCGACGACCTGGCTCGCCACGGCATCCGCCTCCCCCGCGTCTACGTGCTCGTCGACAACCTGCCGGCCCTGGTGGAGGAGCTCGAGGGCGGCGGGCCGATGACCCGCGAGCACCTCGACCACTTCCAGCAGGTGCTCCAGAACGGCCGTCGGGTCGGCGTCCACGTCATCGCCACCGCGCCCGGCCGGGTCGGCGTGCCGACCACGCTGGCGTCGTCCTTCGGGGCCAGGGTGATCCTGCGGATGCCGACCGCCGACGACTACCTGATGCTCGGTGTGCCCAGCAAGCTCCTCGACATCGACACCCCTCCCGGCGCCGGACTGGTCGGCCGCCGGCTGATCCAGGTGGCGACCACCGGCGGGGTCGGCACCCCGGTCCAGGCCGACCGGATCCGCACGCTCGGCGACCGGGTCGCCGAGCAGGTGAAGGGCCGCGGCACGGCGCCGGTGCCGCCGATGCCCGCCCGGGTCGAGCCCGAGGTGCTGCCCGCGCCCGACGGGGCCAAGGTCCCCATCGGTGTGGACGCCGACTCGGTGGCCCCGATCGCGCCGGACCTGCTCGCCGGCCCGCTGCTCATCGCCGGCCGCAGCCGCTCGGGCCGCACGTCGGCCCTGGACGGCATCGAGTTCCTCGCCGCGCGCAGCGAGAGCCCGCCGTACGTCGTGCGCAGCCCCGACCCCGTCGCGGCCTCCGAGCAGCTGGACACCTGGCTGGCGGGCAAAGCGGAACATTCCGGATCGTGGGCACTGGTGCTGGTCGACAGCGCCGAGGGCTGGGACACTCGGGCCATGGCTGATCTCGGGGTCAGCGGCGCTGTTGCGTCCATAGCCAAGGCCTGCGCTGAGCGGGCCGACAAGGTCGCGCTCGTGATCACGGCCGACGTCGCGCAGGCCCGGCAGCGGGGCGGCCCGGACGGCCTCGTCGCCGCCGCGCGGCGCGGCCGCCGCGGGTTCCTCCTGCAGCCCGAGTGGAACGACGGCGACCTCTTCGGCATCACCGTCCCCAACCGCACCATCGAGCCGCTGACCGGTGTCGGTCGCGGACTCTGGTGCGAGCACGGCTCCCTGCGGGTCGCCCAGCTGGTCGCGGCCCCCAACCGCGAACACGACGCTGGGCCTGACGCTGAGCCGGTTCCGTCGTGAGCGGCCGGACGCCGGCGGGCGCGCGCTCGCTCTTCGCAGCGGCCCGGTCCCGGGCGGCTCGCCTCGTCAGCTCGCGGCCCAAGCGCTCCGCCCACGGCACGGCCGAGCTCTCGGTCCTCGTGGTCGCGGGGTCGCTGGTCGCCGGCGCGCTGTTCGGCACCGGGCTCAGCCGGACGTCGGTCGAGATCGGCGACGGCCTGACGTGGTTCTCCGACAGCCCCACCGGCGAGGTGATCCAGGTCAACCCGGCCACCGGCCGGCCAGAGACCCGCATCGACGTCGGGGCACCGGGCAACACCCTCGACCTCGCCCAGTACGCCGGCCGGCTGATCGTCACCAACCGCACCAGCGGCGAGCTCGTCTCGTTCGACCTGGCCAGCATCCTCACCTCGGGTCAGCGCCGGGTCACCCCTGGCGCGGCCACGGACGTGCTGCACCACGGTGACGACGTCTTCCTCGTCGACCGCGAGCGCGGCACGATCGCGGCCATCGACCCGGTGAGCACCGACACGATCGGCCAGATCTGGGCCTCTCCCGACGGGATCAGCGACGCCGTGCTCGACGGCACCGGCAAGGTCTGGTCGGTGAACCAGAAGGGCGTGCTCTTCGAGCTGCGGTGGTCCTCCACCAACGGGAGCTTCGTGACCGAGGAGGAGCGGCACATCGACCACAGCGGCTCCCGCTCGGTGCTGGTGGGCCACGACCAGGGCGTCACCCTGTTCGGCCCCGACCAGGGCATCGTCGTCCAGGTCGGCACCGGCCAGGCCGACGAGGTCGTCGCGGGCGCGCCGCGGCTGTCCGGCGAGCTCGCCGTACCCGAGTTCGCACCGGCATCGCTGGTGCCCGTCTCCGCACCCGAGACCGCGACGGTCGCGATCGTCTCCGGCGGCTCCGTGCACGAGGTCGACGTGAGCTCGATCGGCTGCGAGCGACCCGAACGGCCGGAGTCGTTCCAGGGGATGGTCTACGTGCCCTGTCCGGGCGACTCGAAGGTCGTCCGCCTGGACGCCGAGGGCTCTCGCGCCGGCGAGGACATCGAGCTGCCGGACGGGGGCGAGCCCTCGCTGGTGCTCGACGACGGCATGCTCCTCATCAATGTTCCCGGAGCCGCGCACGGCGTCGCGGTCGCCCAGGACGGCTCGGTGTCTACGATTGTCCGGCTCGACGAGGACCTGCCGGCGGTCTCGGGCGATCCCGCAGCCGCACCCAACGTCGAGGCCGGGACCGTCGACGACGTCGCGAACGACGACGCCCTCCCAGCCATGCCGCCCCCGCCGTCCGTCTGCGTGGGCAGGCACTCTCAGTGCAACCCGGAGGACGAGCCGACGTTCTCGACACCCGACCCCTCCGGCGGCCCGACCGACGATGAGGGCGACCCGTCGTCGTCCAGCAGCCCGACCGGGGACCCGACCGCGGACCCGAGCCACGGTCCGTCCGGCGGCGCCACCGACGGTTCCGGTGAGTGGCCGACGCCTCCCACACCCACTTCGACTCCGACCGGTGGGTCGCTGTCCGCGCCGACCGGCGTGAGCGCGACGCAGCTGCAGTCCGGCGAGGTGCTGGTGACCTGGCTCTTCGACCGACTCACGCCGGTCGACGGGTTCACCGTGCAGGAGTCCGGAGCAGGGCAGTCGCTGGCGACCGTCAGTCCCGGCGTCCGGCAGGCGTCCGTCACGGTGCCTCCGGGCTTCCACCGGTTCACGGTGACCGCGTTCCGCAGCGGTTCCGCCCCGGCCACCTCGATAGCGACCGCGGGGATCACCACCGCCAACCGGCCCGACATCCCGCCCAAGGTCACCGGCAAGGTGACCGGCAGCGAGACCGCAAACGACACGACCATCTCCGTCTCGTGGGGTGCCGCGACCGCGAACGGCTCGCCGATCCTCGACTACACGCTGCAGGCCAAGGACGCCTTCGGCGAGCACACCAAGACGGTCACCGGTACGTCGGCCTCCTACACCGTGACCTGCTCGGCCCCCTACTGCGACCCCGGGGCGGTCGTCGTGTCGGTGACGGCCCGCAACGCCAGGGGCACCGGCCCGGCCGGGACGACGACGCTCACCTACTCGGGCCCGACCCCGCCACCGATGCCGACTGCAGGCAACCAGCTGGTCTCCAGCGACACCAGCGACGGCCCGACCATTGAGGGCACCGGTACGACGACGCTCAACATGGCCGGGGTCGCGGACTGGTCGTCGTTCAACGGCACCTGCTCCTGGACGCACACCGGCAACCAGGGCGGGGCCGAGACCGGGACCTTCGCCTGCGGAGCGGCCAGCGTGCAGATCCCGATCCAGACCGGCTACCTCTACGACCCGGCCCCCGGCACGGTCGCGCACTCGGTGGTCTTCCACGCCGCCAACGGCCAGGGCTCGGTCGACAGTGCCCAGTACGCCTGGAACACGACCCAGCCGACCCTGTGCAACGGATGCCAGCCGCCGTGAGCCGACGCCGCCACGCACCGCACTGACCGCAGGAGGAACACCTTGACCGCACTGACCGACGCGCCGACTCCGACCGAGGCCGACGTCGCCGAGTTCCGGCAGCTGCACCAGCGGCTGGGTGACGCCATCGAGGCTGCGGTGCACGGCAAGCGCTCGACCGTGGACCTCGTCCTGGTCTCCGTCTTCGCCGAGGGTCACGTGCTGCTGGAGGACGTCCCCGGCACCGGGAAGACCACGCTGGCCCGGGCCGTGGCTCAGGCCCTGGGCGGTCAGATGCGGCGGGTGCAGTTCACCCCGGACCTGCTGCCCAGCGACGTCACCGGCACCACGGTCTTCGACCCGCGCGACGGCGAGATCCGGTTCCGGCCCGGACCCGTCTTCGGCCACGTGCTGCTCGCCGACGAGATCAACCGGGCCGCGGCCAAGACCCAGTCCTCGCTCCTCGAGGTCATGCAGGAGCGGACGGTGACCGTCGACGGCGAGACCCATCCCGTCCCCGACCCGTTCGTGGTGATCGCCACCCAGAACCCCGTCGACCTCGACGGCACCTACCGGCTCCCCGAGGCCCAGCTCGACCGCTTCCTGGTCCGGGTCACCCTCGGGTTCCCCGACGCCGAGCACGAGGTCGAGGTGCTGCGGCCGGGCAGCACCGCCGGCCAGGTGTCCGAGGTCGCGCGCGTCACCACACCGGACGAGGTGGCGATGACGATCAGGCGGCTCGAAACACTGCACGTGGCCGACCTGCTGCTGCGCTACGTCCGCGACATCGGTGTCTGCATCCGTGAGGACCCGCGGATCCGGTTGGGCGCCAGCACCCGCGGGCTGCGGGCGCTGGTCCGCTGCCTGCAGGTGTACGCCGCCGCGCAGGGCCGCAACTACGTCGTTCCGGGCGACGTCCAGCGCCTCGCCGTACCCGTCCTGGCCCACCGCACGGTGCTCACCCGCGACGCCGCACTGGCCGGGCACACGCCCTTCTCGGTGGTGCACGACGCCCTGGAGTCGGTGCCGCCGCCGCAGCCCGACGGGACGTGACTGCGACCACGACGGCGCCGGCGGGGTCCGACGGCGCCGCCGTCACCACCCGCGGGTGGCTCGTGGGTGGGCTCGGTGTCACCCTCCTGGCCCTCGGGATCGGCCTGCACTACCCGGTCGTCGCCGGCGTCGGCGTCGCCCTCCTCGTGGTGCTGGGGGCCGAGGTGGTGGCCGTCGTCAGGACCCCGGACATCGTGGTGCGCCGCGTCGTGAAGCCCGCCGTAGTGGTCCGGCACGAGGACTGTCACGCGACCCTCTACGTCACCGGCCGGCGGCACCGCGGGCTGGCCCGGCTCGAGGTCAGCGACACCGTCGACGGCTCCCTGGTGCCGGTGCCCCTGCCCGAGGCGTCCCGGTCGGAGACGGTCAGCGTTCCCTATCCGATCCCGACGCCCAAGCGCGGCCTGGTGGAGGTGGGTCCGGTGCGACTGCGCCGGGTCGGCCTCGCCGGGCTGGCCGACCACACCATGTGGGTGGGCCGCAGCGACGTGGTCCGCGTGCTGCCGCGCCGGGTCCCCATCTCCGGCATGCCCACCGGCACTCGGCGTACCGCCGTCGGCACTGACACCGCCTGGGAGCTGGGCGGCACCGACCTGGTCGGGCTGCACGAGTACGCCATGGGCGACGACCTGCGTCGGCTGCACTGGGCCACGAGCGCGCGCACCGGCACCTTGATGGTCCGTGAGGACGTCGACCCCGCCGAGACGCACGTCCGCGTGGTGCTCGACGACCGGGCCTCGGGCTATCGCCCGGCGACGCCGGAGCACCACGGGTTCGAGGACGCCGTCGAGATCACGGCCGCGCTGTGCCGGGTCGCCGAGGACGAGGGGCACCCAGTCCGGTTCACGACGGCCAGCGGACGGCATGCCGTGGACATCCCGGGCTCGCCGACCGGGCAGCAGCACCGCGAGGTGCAGGAGCTCGAGTGGCTGCTCGCCGAGATCCAGCTCGTCGAGACCCGGACGCTGGCCCTCGGCGAGAGCGACGGCGCGGACCTCGCGATCGCGGTCAGTGGACCCACAGCCGACGAGCGGGAGGTGCGTCGGCTGCTCGATCGGGGCTCGCCGAGCAGGACGGTGCACGCGGTCGTCGACCCCGCCGCGACCGTGACGAGCGAGGACCACGCCGGGCTGCTGGTGCTGCGGGGCGAGGACTCCACGGCGCTGGCCACCACCTGGGACCGGGTGCTGCGGCCATGACGACCACGATGACCCGACCGGTCGCGAAGCCCGCCGGCAAGCCCGCACCCACGGAGCAGAAGCCGCCGAGCACCTGGCGAACCTCCCTGGCGACGACGATCTGGGGCACCTGCCTCGTGGCGACCGGGAGCCTGGCCATCGCCGGCGTGTGGGACGCCTGGACCGCCACCTTCGCCCTCCTTGCTGCGGCGATGCTGCCGCTGCTGCTGTTGCGTGCGGTGCTGTGGCTCGGCGTGCCGCGCTGGGCCGCCGCTCTGGTCCTGACCCTCTTGCTCGTCATGACTGCCTACCTGATGACGTCGAGCACCGACGGGACGCTGGTCGAGAGCCTGGCCGACGCCATTCCCCGGCTGCTCACCGAGCCGCTCCCCCTCGTCAGCCGGCCCGACCTGCTGGCCGCACCGGTCGTCCTCGTTGCCCTGGTCTCGCTGCTGACGGGGCTGCGGCTGGACACGCGCGCCCGGGTCGGCCCGGTGGCCGGCGCGCTCGTGCTCTACCTCGCCGGGGCGCTGCTGAGTGCCGGCGAGACCGACCCGCACGGGCTGCTCGCGATGCTGCTGGTCGCCCTGGCCCTGGCCGGGTGGATCATGCTCGACCGCCGACCGGACGACGCCCGGCACCGGATCGCGACCGGGCTGCCCGTGGTCGCGGGCCTCGCGGTGCTGGTCGCCGCAGTGGGGCTGCTGCCGGTCCGCGGCGCCTACCAACCCCGCGAACACGTCGATCCTCCGGTGCTCAGCGTCGAGACGCCGAGCCCGCTCCCCCGGCTGGGCGCGTGGGCCGCCAACCCGGACGCCGAGCTGATGCGGGTGTACGGCGATGTCGTCCCGCTCCGGCTGGTCACGTTGCGCACCTACGACGGCAGCCAGTGGATGGCCGCCACCCGCTACTCACCGCTCGGGTCGGTGGACGAGCGGTCGCTGCCGGATGGCGAGCAGCGGCGCGAGTCCACGGTCATCGTCGAGCTGTCCAGCCTCGGCGGGCCCTGGCTGCCCACCCCCGGCGACCCCGTCGAGGTCAGCGACCGGGACGCCGTCGTCGACCTCGAGACCGGCACTCTCTACGACGCCGAGGCCGGCTCCGGGACCAGCTACCAGGTGACCGGGGCCGCCGATGCGCCCGACCCGGGGCAGCTGCTCGCGGCGACGGTGCCGAGCGGTGCCGCCGCATCGCCGTACCTGCAGCAGCCGCAGCTGCCGATCGCGCTGGCGACGTACGCCGCCCGGATCACCCGCGACGCGAAGTCGCCGTACGAACGCGCACTGGCGATCGAGCACGCCGTCGAGCACTCCCGCAAGCTGTCGGCCCGGGCGACGTCCGGGTCGGCGTTCTGGCGGATCGAGCAGTTCCTGTTCGGCGCTCCCGGCACCCCCGGCGCGCGGGTCGGCACCTCCGAGCAGTTCGCCACCTCGTTCGCGCTGCTCGCCCGCAACGCCGGTCTGCCCACCCGGATCGTGGTCGGCTTCAGGCCGGGCGTGCCGGAGGACGACGGGACGATGGTGGTGCGCGGCAGCGACGCGCTGGCCTGGCCGGAGGTGTACTTCAACCGGCTCGGCTGGGTCCCGTTCAGCCCCACGCCGAACGACGACACCTTCTCCGACGGCCGTCCGCTGGTGGCGCCTCCGCCGGCCGTCGACGCCGACAGCGGCGACCCCGCCGTACCGGACGGGCAGGAGTCCCCCGTGCCGTCCGAGGACGACAGGGCCGCTCCGGCGCCGGCAACGGGGACAGGCGCCGAGCGGCCACTGCGGACCACCGTTGCGGCCGCGGCCGGCATCCTGGCCATCGCGATCGTCTTCCTGACGCTGCTGCTGCGCCGGGCCCGCAGCTTCCGCCACCTGCGGCGCGGTGCGCCGGGGGCCTGGGCCGAGCTCCTCGACGCCCTCACCCTGGCCGGCGCCCCCGCCGACCTCGGGCAGCCCGCGACCGTGGTTGCCGACGACGCCGATCAGCGGTTCGGCACCCGCGGCGCCCGGCAGGTCGCCGACCAGGCCGAGCGGGCGGCGTTCGGCCCGCCCGCAGCCGTGCCCGCGCGCCCCGGCAGGTCGGCGACGGTCCGCGAGGCGCTACACCAGGTACGCCGCGCGGCCCGGACCAGCGTGCCACTGTGGCGACGCTGGTGGTGGTGGCTCGACCCGCGGGTGCTGCGGCGGCGCTGAGGCCGCTCTACCCCTTCAGGGTCACGCAGCGAGGTCGCGGCTGCGCAACGCCGTACTCTCCGGTCGGCATGAAGACGACGAGCGCGAAGCAGGCCCGATCGCCCACGGAAAGCGGGAAGGTGATCTCTCCGTTCGTCGTGCCGGGCGCGAACTGCTTGAGCAGGGTGCGCTCGGGGGAGACCTCGGACAGCACGAACCTGCCCTCACCGTCGGACGGGTCGTTCCACTCGAGCTTCAGCGTCACGCCGTCGCTGCTGAGGTCGAGGAAGTCGAAGGCCAGGTCGGGGTTCTCGATGTTCGGCTGGGGCGGCCCGGTGTCGGTGGTGGGCTCGCCGCTGAGCGTCGGGATCGGCTCGCCCTCGCCCGTGGCCCCTGTGGGGGTGGTCGCGGTGTTGCCCTCGGGGTCGTCGTCGTCCCGGAGCACCGAGCCGATCAGCCCGAGGGTGGCGCCGATCAGGAGCGCCGTGGCGCCCAGGATCAGCAGCACCCGGCGCCGGCTGCGATCGGGCCGGTCCTTCCCTGGCTCCGGGTCGGGATCCCCGGGCGCCCGGTGCCGCGACGGTGCCGAGGTGCCGCCGTCCAGCTCTCGGCTGCCGGTGGGCTCCTCGTCCGCGGGCGTCGCGCCGTGCGCCAGCACGGACAGGGCCACCGGCTCCGGCTCGGCCAGGACCGGTGCGGGCTGCTCGAGGGGCTCAGCGGGAGCAACCTCCTCGGCCGGCGGCGCGGCCGGCTCCACCGTGGCCGCGGCGCGGCTCCGGGCATCGGCCGGCACCGGCAGGGCGTGCTTCGCGAGCTGGGGCACCTCCTCGACCGCCGGCGTGCTCGCCGGCGTCAGCGGTGCCAGCGGCGCACCTGGCTCCCAGCCGTGCACCTGGACCGAGGCCAGGGCGTCGCGCAGGTCCTCGGCCGACGCGAACCGTTCACCGATGTCCTTGGCCAGGCAGCGCTCCACGACCGCGATCACCTGGTCGGTGTCGCCCTGCCCCTCGTGGTGGGCAGGCTCGCGGGTCTGCTCGGTGCGGACCCGGCGCAGGTAGGCCAGCGCGGAGTCCTCATCGGGATCGTCGCTCGAGAACGGCGGCCGGCCGTCGAGCAGGGTGAACAGCGTCGAGCCCAGTGCCCAGATGTCGTCGGAGGCCGTCGGCGGCAGCCCGTCGAGCAGCTGGGGCGAGGCGTGCCGGTAGGTGAAGGTCTCCACCGACGCGGTGTGCTCGGTGTCGATGAGGCGGGCGATCCCGAAGTCGGCGAGCACCCACGAGGTCGGGAGGACCAGGATGTTCTGGGGCTTGACGTCGCGGTGCAGCACGCCATGTGCGTGCGCGAACGCGAGGGCGTCCGCCACCACCACACCCACCGCGACGGCCTCGTCGACGGCGAGCGGGCCGCGAGTGCGGAGCTGGTCGTGGAGGCTGCCGCGCTCGAAGTAGTCCATGACGATCGCCGGCCGCCCGGCGGCGGTCGTCCCGATGGCCAGGACGGTGACGATGTTCGGGTGCTGGCGGCCGAGCTCGACGGTGATCTCGATCTCGCGCACGAAACGCTGGGCGCGGACCGGGTCGTCGACGGAGAGCACCTTGATCGCCACGTCGCGTTCGACGGCGCGGTCACGGGCCTTGTAGACCACCGAGTCGCCGCCCCGGCCGATCTCGACCAGGTCGGCGTAGCCCTCGATCTCCTCGGGCGGCGGCGACGCGGCGCGCGGCGGACGCCACGCGTTGTCGTTCATCACGTCACTCACGGCCCAGATCCTCGAGTGTTGGCACGGTTCCGCCAGTCTGGCGCGTTCCGCACGGATGATCGACCGTCCGGACCGGCGTCAAACCTGCGGAATCCGTGGTCTGGTCCACCGTGCGGTACCCAGAGGGGCTACTTCTCGGCGTCCTCCGCGTCGTCGCCCGAGTCGTCGGCGGCGTCGTCGCCCGCGTCGTCGGCAGCCTCATCACCGGTCTCGGCCTCGGCCTGAGGCTCGCCGATCGTGCCGTCGGGGAGCAGGTTCTTCAGCTCGACGGGGTTGCCGGACTCGTCGGTCACCGTGGCCGCCTCGACGAGCTGGGCCAGCGCCTTGCCGCGCAGGATCTCCTGCACCAGCTCGGGGATGTGGTTGTGCTCGAACATGTGGTTCGCGAACTCCTGCGGGTCCTGTCCGGACTGCTGGGCCCGGCGGACCATGAGCTGGGTGAGCTCGTTCTGGTCGACGCCGAGCGACTCCTTCTTCGCGATGGCGTCGAGCACGAACTGGGCGGCGACCGCGTCGCGGACCCGGCGCTCGAGGTCGGCCTCGAACTCCTCCAGGGTCTGGCCCTGCTCCTCGAGATAGGCGTCCATCGTCATGCCGGAGTAGACGAGCTGCTGCTCGATCGACTGGCGGCGCGCGTTGAGCTCGTCGGTGACGATGCTCTCGGGCAGCGGCACCTCCATCTTCTCGAGCAGCGCCTCGAGGACGGCGTCGCGTGCGGCGGCGGCCTGCTCGAGCCGCTTGCCGCGGCCAAGGCGCTCGCGCACGTCGTCGCTGAGCTCGGCCACGGTGTCGAACTCCGAGGCCTCCTGGGCGAAGTCGTCGTCGAGCTCGGGGAGCTCCTGCTCCTGGACCTGGTCGACCTTGACCCGGACCTCGACCGACTGGCCGACGAGGTCGCCGCCGACGAGCTCGGTCTCGAAGGTCTTCTCCTCACCTGCGCCCATCCCCGCCAAAGCATCGTCGAGACCGTCGATCATGCCGCCGCGACCGACCTGGTAGCTCATGCCGGTCAGCTCGGCGCCGTCCACGACCTCGCCGTCGCGGGTCGCGGTGAGGTCCATGACGACGAAGTCGCCATCCGCGGCCGGCCGCTCGACGTCGGACAGGGTGGCGAACCGCTCGCGCAGCGCCTGGACCTGCTCCTCGACGTCGGCGTCGGAGATCTCGATGTCGTCGACCTTGGCCTCGAGGCCGTCGTACGCCGGCAGCGTGATCTCGGGCTTCACGTCCACCTCTGCGGTGAACTCCAGCCCTTCCTCGCCGTGCTTGGTGACCTCGATCTCCGGCTGGGCCAGCGGCTCGAGGGAGTTGCTCTGGAGCGCCTCCATGTACTTCTGCGGGAGGAGGTCGTTGATCGCCTGGTCGAGCACCGCGTCGCGACCGACCTGCCGGTCGATGACGGCGGGTGGGACCTTGCCGCGGCGGAAGCCGGGCACGTTGATCTGCTTGGCGATCTGCTGGTACGCCGCGTCGAGGCTCGGCTTGAGCTCCTCGAAGGGCACCTCGACGGTCAGCTTGGCCCGGGTGGGGCTCAAGGTCTCGACGGCGCTCTTCACTTCAGTTCTCCTCCTGGGTGGACCTGTGTCCGTGCGATGGATCAGTCGGGGCGACAGGACTCGAACCTGCGGTCTCCTGCTCCCAAAGCAGGCGCGCTAGCCACTACGCTACGCCCCGCCAAACTGGGTCCTCGGCCACCGTTAAGGCCACCGTGAACCCGGCTTGGAGCGGATGACGGGAATCGAACCCGCGTAGCCAGTTTGGAAGACTGGGGCTCTACCATTGAGCTACATCCGCGCGTCCCCCCGAAGTTGCGCGGAGGACCGTGGAAATCTACCGGTCAGACCGCTAGCTCCGCGAAACGACGACCATCGCGCGGTCGTCGTCGCGTGAGCCCAGGGCGTCCACGAGGCGCCGGGCAGCACCCTCGTAGGTGCCGCGGAGCAGGTGCTCTGCCTCCCCGAGCATCCGGTCGATGCCGAGGTCGATGTCGAGGCGCGGCTCCTCGACCATGCCGTCGGTGTAGAGCAGCAGCGCGTCGTGGTGGACCAGCCGGCCCTCGGCGACCCGGAAGACCGCGTCCTCCATCAGCCCGAGGATCGGCCCCTCGCTGGGGAGCACGGTCCAGCGCCCGGTGCCGGACTGGCGCAGCGCCGCCGGCGGGTGGCCCGCGGTGCGGATCTCGAAGCTGCCGTCGTCGAGGTCGAGGGAGAGGTGGATGGCGGTGGCGAAGCCCTCGGACCAGTCCTGGCGGAGCAGGTAGTCGTTGGCCGCCGGGAGGAACCGGTCGGCCGGCAGCGCGCCGAGCAGGCCGCCGAAGGCGCCGGAGAGCAGCAGCGCGCGGGTGCCGGCCTCCTCGCCCTTGCCGGAGACGTCGATCACGGCCAGCTCGAGCTTGGTCGGCGAGGCGAGCGTGGCGACGACGAAGTCGCCCGCGAACGCCGTACCTCCGGCCGAGCGGAGCGCCGACTCAGCAAGCCAGCCGGGGGGCAGGTCCGGGACGCCGCCCTGCTGGAGGATCCGGTCGCGCAGGTCGACGAACATCGACTCACCCATCGCCCCGGCGACGCCGAGCCGGGAACGCCGCAGCGATGCGCCGAGCACGATCAGGCACATCAGCACCTGGATGCCGACCGCGGCGTAGGTGCGCCCGGTGGGGTTCGCCTGCTCGGTCAGGCAGATCAGCAGCAGCGCGAACACGAAGATGACGAACCACGGCAGGTGCCGTGGGTTGAGCAGCAGGCTACCGAGCAGCAGCGGCACCATCAGGCTGGTGAACGGCATGTCGGTCGGAAACAGGACGACCGCCACCACGATCGCGAGGCCGAGCAGGACCAGGACGCCGAGCACCTTCGTGTCCGCGTAGGCACCGCGCCGCCTGAACCGGCGCACGGTGTGCCGCGGGGGCGCGACGTCACCCGATCGCGCGCGCGACAGCTGGGCGTCGATGGCCATCACGGTGTTCCCATCGTCAGGGTCCGGGACGTGGAAGATGTCACTCTACGACCCCGCGAGCGAAACCGGGGCTGGCACTTCGCACACCAGTACAGGTTGCGGGTGAGCAGGACCCGGGTGCGCACCCGGGTCCCGCAGACCCGACAGGGCTCTCCTGCGCGGCGGTAGACGTAGGAATGTCCGCGGCGTGGCTCCGTGGCCTCGCGCTCCGCGTCGCTGAGGTGCTCGGGGCGGACCGTGTCGATCCGGCCGGTGCGTACGCCGTCGGCCATCAGCGCCACCAGGTCGTCCCACATCTCGCGCCAGCGGCCCACTCGCAGGCTGGTACCCGGTCGGAACGGGTCGACGCGGTGCCGGAAGAGCAGCTCCGCCCGGTACACGTTCCCGATCCCTGCCACGACCGACTGGTCCATGAGGAGTCCGGCGATCGGTGCCCTGCTGCGCTTGATGCGGTGCCAGGCCAGGTCCGGATCGGCGTCCGGGCGCAACGGGTCGGGCCCGAGCCGGGCGACCAGTGCCTCGCGCTGCTCGCGAGTCTGGAGCTCGCAGGCGGTGGCGCCGCGCAGGTCGGCGTACGACGCCGTGGCCCTCGGCCCGTCGTGGGCGTCCGCCTGGACCAGCCGAAGCCGCACCTGCCCGACGGGGGCCGGCACCGCCTCCGCGTCGCGGAGCACGTCGAACCTGCCGTAGAGCCCGAGGTGGACGTGCACGAGGTCGTCGTGCGCGAAGTGGACCCAGAGGTGCTTGCCCCACGACTCGGCGGCCTCCACCGTGCGACCGTCGAGCAGCGCTGCTGACTCCGTGAACCGGCCCTGCGGGCTGCTCACCCGGACCGGGTGACCGGCGAAGGCGTCGTCGAGCGCCGTGGCGAGCCGGTGGAGCGTGTGTCCCTCAGGCATCCGGCCCGTTTTTCCGGGCCGACTCGGGCAGCGGTGGCAGCTCACGGGTGCGCTCGTAGCCCCCGATCTGTGCGATCCGGCGCACGTGCCGCTCGTCCCCGCTGAACGGCGTGGTCAGGAAGACCTCGACGAACCGGGTCATGTCCTCGATCGGGTGCATGCGGCCACCGACCGAGACGACCTGCGCGTCGTTGTGCTCGCGGGCCAGGCTCGCGGTCTCCTCCGACCAGGCCAGCGCGCAGCGGATCCCGGGGACCTTGTTGGCGGCGATCTGCTCGCCGTTGCCCGAGCCGCCGATGACCACGCCGCAGCTGTCCAGCCCCTGCTTGCGGTCGGTCGCGACGCCCTCGGCGGCGCGCAGGCAGAAGACGGGGTAATCGTCGACCGCGTCGAACTCGAACGGTCCGTGGTCCACCGGCTCGTAGCCGTGGTCGGACAGCCAGCTCGTCAGATGGGCCTTGAGGTCGAGCCCGGCGTGGTCGGAGCCGAGGTGGACGCGCATGCGGCCATCCTGTCAGTGGCCTCTCTCAATGCGCACGGAGGAAGGCACAGGTGTGCCGGATCAGCTGTTCGGACGCCGGGAAGGCCGCGTGCCGCCAGTAGCCGTGGATCTGGCCGAGGTAGCGCGTGCAGGTGACGTCGCCGCCCGCCTCGGCGATCAGCGCGGCGAGGTGCTCGCCCTCGTCGCGCAGCGGGTCGTGCTCGGCGGTGGTGACCAGCGTCGGCGGCAGCGTGCCGAGCCGGTCCGACAGCAGCGGCGCCAGGTCGGGGTTGGTCAGGTCCGCCTCTTCGCGCGCGTACTGCTGCCAGTACCACTGCGCCTCGCGCGGATCGAAGGCCGCGGCCGCGCCGAGCGCGTAGGACTCGAAGCCGGCCTCCGGGTCCAGGAACGGGTAGTGCAGCACCACCGCCCGGAACCGCCCGGGATGCCTCAGGGCGGCCACCAGCGCGAGGTTGCCGCCGGCGCTGTCACCGTGGACGTACGTCGGCCCGCCCTGGCTCACGTCGGCTCCCGCGTTGTCGAGCCAGGCGAGCACGGTGTCGACATCGTCGGGCGCGGCCGGGAACCGGTGCTCGGGCGCCAACCGGTAGTCGATGCTCAGGACCGCCATGCCGAGCCGGTTCGCGAGCCGCCGGCACGGCCGGTCGTGCACCTCCACGTCGTGGAAGACGAAGCCGCCGCCGTGCACGTGCACCAGCAGGCCGGGTTCGGCCCCGGCCGGCCGCAACAGCCGGACCCGCACGCCGTCCGCGTCGAGGTCGACGACCTCCGCGACGTCCTCGGGCTGCTCCTGGAGAGCGAAAACCCGGTTGGCGTCTCGGGCGGCCGCGACGTCGTAGCCCTCGGTCCACATGGGGAGTTCGAGCGCCGCGGCCTCGACCGCGGCCCGGGCCTGGGGGTAGAGCAAGGTTCAGCGCCCCATCATCGCGTCCATGGCGACCGCGACGGCCGCGGCGACCCGGAAGTCGACGCGCGGGTCGGGGACCCGCACGGTGTAGCGGTCGCGCACGCTGCCCTGCCGCTCGACGCTCATGAGCGGCTGGCCCTCGGCCGTGGCGTAGTCGAAGTGGATGGGCAGGAACGGAATGTCCGCGAACCGGCGCAGGATGGCCGACACCTGGCTGCGCTCCTGACCCGTGCCGGCGTACCCGGGACCCTCGATCTGGAAGGTCGACCGCAGCAGGCTGGCTTTGAAGTCCTTCCGGAAGAAGCCGATCGGCTGGTGCGCCTCGTCGAAAACGTCGTAGCCGGCGTTGAGGTCCATCACCTTGCGAGCCTTGAAGCTGAGCACCTTCTGCGTACGGCTCTGGTCGGTGTAGAAGGTGACCTCCTCCTTGAAGGCCATCCGCTTCTGCTCCGCGAACCCCAGTGTCTGCCCGGCCTGCCCGTCAGCACCTGCCGACAGCAGCTCGTAGCGGTTGGTAGTCATGGCGAACTTCTGCCTGACGAAGAACAGGGGCACGTGCACGGGCTCGCTCATGGGCAGACCCTAGAGAATGCGCCCTAGCAGAATGGCCGGGTGGCACTCGGCTGGACGGTCCTAGCCCTCGTCTTCCTCGACGAGCTCCTGGCCATGGCCGGCCTCGGTGTCTACGGCTGGTCCACACCGGCTCGCTGGCTGCTCGTCTGGCTGCTGCCGCTGCTGGGCATGCTCGCGTGGTTCCTCTTCGCCTCCCCCAAGGCGCGCTCCGGTTCCCGCGTCATCCGCCCGGCCGTGAAGGTGCTCGTCTTCGGCCTCGCCTCCATCGGCCTCTGGGCGGCCGGCCACCACTCCCTCGCCGTGGCGCTGCTCGTGTTCTCGCTCGTGGTCAACGCGCTGGCGATGCTCCCGTCGATCCGGGAGCTCGCCGAGCCGAGCACCTAGCGCGACTCGACGGCGAGCCGCGCCGACAGCGCCACGAACGACGCCGCGAACACCTTCCGGATGCGGGCGACCAGCTGCGGCCGGGTCAGCACCCGGTCGCGGAGGGCGCCCGCGGCGACGGCGTACGCCGCAAAGGTCACGAAGGTCATGGCCATGAACACCGCAGAGAGGCCGACCATCCTGCCGAGCGTGCCCGACGAGCCGGCGGGGACGAACTGCGGGAGGAAGGCGAAGAAGAAGAGCGTGAGCTTGGGGTTGAGCAGGTTCGCGGTGATGCCGGTGGTGATCACCGAGCGGACCGAGGACGGCGACGCGTCGGTGTCGACGTGGAGGGCGCCGGTGTCGCGCCAGATCGACACGGCCATCCAGAGCAGGTAGACGACGCCGGCGTACTTGATGGCCTGGAACGCCACGCCCGAGGCGTGCAGCACCGCGGCCAGGCCGGTGAGCGCGGCGACGGCGTGCGGGACGGTGCCGAGCGTGCAGGCGAACGCCGCGAGCAGACCGGCGCGGGTCCCGCGAGCCAGCCCGGCGGCCATCGTGTAGAGCGCGCCGGACCCGCGCCGCGGTCTCCGGCGCGAGCGCGTTGCAGTCGGCGAAGACTCCGTCGAAGCGGTGGTCCGCGACCGCCCCCGCCACCTCCTCCGCGGCACCCGGGGGGATGATCGAAAGCACGATCTCGGCCTCGCCGAGCAGAGCCGCAAGGGAGCCGGCGTCGCGCAGGCCGGCGGCGGCGGCGCGCTCGGCGCTTGCCGCGGAGCGCGCCGGCGAGGACCAGAGGACGTCGTGCCCGCAGGCGCGTAGGCCGGCCCCGATCGCCGCGCCCATCTCCCCGGGGTGCAGCAGGACGACCCGGCGGCCGGCGCTCACAGGTCCGCTCGCAGCAGCCCGTTCGGGTCGACGGCGGTGCGCAGCAGCTCAAGCTCCGCCGCGCTCGGCGGCTCGGTCAGCGGCGCCTCCTCGAGGCCGGGGACGCCGTCGCCGCCCTCGAGGTCGAAGCCGGTGCTCTGGCGCACCTCGTCGCGGGAGACGCCCGGGTGGATCGAGGCGACGTGGATGCGGCCCGCCGTCGGTGAAGGCGAAGACGCAGAGGGGGGTGACGATCAGCTCGGGGCCGGCGCCGGGGAAGCCGAGCTCTTCGCGGCGCGCCCGTGCCCTCGGGGAAGCCGACGGCGGCGACGTAGTCGACCCGCTCGACGAAGACGCGGGTGTCGTGGCGGGGCATCATCACGATCTCGCGGCCGAAGAGGGCGTAGTGCTCGGGGACGAGGATCGGGCCGACCAGGCGCACCTTCGGCTGCTCGAAGGGGCCGATCGCGACCGTGTTGAGGTTGCCGACGGCGTCGATCTGGGCGCCGGAGCTGAAGCCGACGGTGACGTCGCCGCGTTTCATCGCGTATTTGAAGGGCCAGGTCATGTCGCGGCCCTCGCAGGCGAGGTCGAGCAGGATCGGGTCGAACTCCGAGCCCGGCACCGAGTCGAGGTCGCGGACGCGGGGGTTGTGGCACCAGCCGGCGAGGAGCGAGGTGAGGCCGGGGGCGTGCGAGTGGCGGGCGAGCTCCATCGCCGCCAGCGGGATCATCGTCCCGTACATCGCCGCCAGGCCGCCGGTGACGAGCCCGGTGAAGCCGACGTCGTCGGGCCGCAGGGTGCGCGAGATCGCGACCGCCAGCGCCTCGTGGCGGGTGGCGCTCGGCCTCGCCGATGGCGCCGCTCACAGCGCCGCTCCGGTCTGCAGCGAGACCATCCGCTCGACGCCGATCAGCTCGAGGTAGGCCGCCTGGTCGGCGGGGCCGCGGGCGAAGCGGTCGAGGTAGCGCTCGACGCCCGTCCTCGCTGGCGGAGGCCGCGACGTACTCGCTCGAAGTGCTCGACGTCGAGCTGGTAGGAGCCGAGCGAGCTGCAGGGGTGGGCGCCCCAGGGAGCCTCGGCGACGGCGGTCACCCGCAGGCCGGGGACGACCATCAGCTCCGGGTTGCGGGAGGCGAAGTCGCGCGGGACGATCCGCTCGGCGGTGACGACGACGGTGTCGGAGCTGCGCGCCATCACCTCGTCGAAGCCCTGCGGGAGGAGCTTCGAGCGCGGCGCGAAGACGTTGCCGCGCTCGTCGGCGGCGACCGCGTGGATGACGACGACGTCGGGGTCCGCCGGCGGCACGGCGACGTAGGGGCGGCCGGTCAGCGGGCACTCGAAGGGGCGCAGGCGCGGGTTCGAGCGGAGGATGTCGGTGCCGGCGAGGGCCGGGGTGGCGAGGAAGGTGAGGCCGTCTTCGCTGGCCCGGAAGCGGTCGAAGGCGACCCCCTCGCTGTAGTCCTCGACCGCGACCGTGCCGCGCTCGACCGCGCGGCGGAAGTTGGGGGCGAGGCCGAAGCGCTCGAGGCCGACGTAGGAGGTCTCGACCCGGGAGACGCAGCCGCCGGCGATCAGCATGTCGAGCTCGGGCCCGTTGAGGACGCCGACCACGGTGAGGTCGGTGCGGCCGAGCCGGATCAGCTGCCGCACCATCGCCATCGGGTGCTGGTAGACGGCGACGCCGCCGAGCGCCAGGCGGCGCCGTCGGGGACGAGCTCGGCCGCCTCGGCGAGCGAGCGCAGCTTGCTCGGCGCCAGCACCGGCCCGGCGGCGCTCACAGCTCCCCCGCTTCGAAGCGCTCGCGGAGGACGAACTTCCGCACCTTGCCGGACGCCGTGCGGGGCAGCTCGGCGACGAAGGCGACATGGCGGGGCTTCTTGTAGCTGGCGAGGCGCTCGAGGCAATGCGAGACCACGTCCACCTCCTTGAGTTCGGCGCCCTCGCCGCGGACGACCACGGCGCAGACGGTTTCCTGATAGCGCGGGTCGGGGACCCCGATCACCGCCGCGTCGGCGATCGACGGGTGGTCGGTGAGGACCTCCTCGATTTCTATCGGGTAGATGTTCTCGCCGCCGCTCTTGATCATGTCCTTGGCCCGGCCGGTGATCGAGAGCAGCCCCTCCGCGTCGATCCGGCCGATGTCGCCGGTCCGGCACCAGCCGTCGACGAAGGTCTCGGTGTCGGCCTCGGGCCGGTTCCAGTAGCGGCTGGCGACGGCGGGGCTGCGGACCCAGATTTCGCCGTCCTCGCCGACCCCGAGGCCGGTTCCGCTCCCGCCCTCGCCGTCCTCGCCGACGATGCGGATCTCGGTCAGCGGGCAGCGGCCTGCCGACGGCACCCGGGCTGCGGCGGGTGGCGGCGCCGCTCGGCATCGCCGTGGTCAGCGCGCCGCCCTCGGTCAGGCCGTAGGTCGGGATCAGCTCCAGGTCCGGGAGCGCCGCGGAGAGCGCCTCGACCGCCCAGGGCATGATCGGCGAGCCGCCGGTGACGATCCGTCGAAAGGCGCCGAGAGGTCCCACTCGCCGAAGCGCGGGTGGCGGACGAGGTCGTAGATCATGAACGGGTAGAGCAGCGCGTCGGTCACCCTGAGCCGCTCGCAGGTGTCCATCGCCCGCTCGATCGAGAAGCCGCCGCTGCGGGTCATCACCGCGCGGCCGCCCGCCATCAGCGCCGGCAAGAGCAGGTCCTCGCAGGCGCCGACGTGGTAGAGCGGGCCGGTCGTCATCGCCACCGTGTCGGTCCCGTAGCCCCACATCATCGCCTGCATCGCCGCGATCCAGAGCGAGTTGCCGTGGCTCCAGAGGGCGCCCTTGGGGCGGCCGGTGGTGCCCGAGGTGTACATCAGCATCGCCGCCGTCTCCGGGCGCCGGGCGCGGCGTCGACCCCTCCGCCAGCGGCGCGGCGGCGGCGCCGAGTGGCGGCCCGGGCTCGGCCCAGTCCGGGACCTCCGCCGCCTCCGCGGTCGCGGAGTCCGGCGCCGGGAAGCAGAGGAAGCGCGCAGGCCGGGACCTCGCCTCGCACCGCCGCCAGCGACGGCGCCAGCTCGGCGTGGAAGCAGACGGCGACGGCGCCCGAGTCGGCGAGGACGAAGCCGAGCTCGGCCGGCGCCAGGCGGAAGTTGACCCGCACCGCGATCGCCCCCAGCCGCGTCATCCCCAGGTAGAGCGCCCAGTAGTCGAGCGAGTTGAACATCAACAGGGCGACGCGGTCGCCGGAGCGGATGCCGAGCCCGTGCAGGGCGCCGGCCCAGCGCAGCGAGCGGTCCTGCAGCTCGGCGTAGCTCCAGGCCTCGCCGTCCTCGAGCGAGATCGCCGGTCGCGCCGCCTCCTCGCGCCGCGCCAGCTGGTCGAGGCAGTCGGTGATTGCCCCCAGCGACATCGCTACTTGATGACCTGCGGGTTGACCGGCGAGCCGACGCCGCCGGTCACCGTCAGCGGCGGCGCCACGAAGAGGAACTCGTAGGTGCCGTCGGCGGCGCAGTCGGCGGCAAGCTCCTCCATGTCGAACATCTCCCCCAGCATCATCCCGGCGTTGACGAGCAGGACCACGTGCAGCGGCTGGAAGATGTCGTCGGTCTCGTTCGGCTGCGGCTCGAGGCCCCAGGTGTCGGTGGCGACGGCGGCGACCCGGCGCTCGCAGAGGAAACTCGCGGTGCTGAGGCCGAGGCCCGGCGCCGGCCCGGCGGCGTAGGTGCCCCAGGAGCCGCGGTCGCGGACCTCGGCGATCTGGCCGGTGCGGACGAGGACCGTGTCGCCCTCGCCGACCTCGACCCCCTGCGCCGCGGCGCAGCTCTCGAGCTCCTCGCCCTGGATCGGGTAGGACTCCGGCAGCCACGGCTTGCCGAGGTGGCGCGGCAGGTCAAGGAGGACGCCGCGGCCGACCATCCGGTCGCGCTGGTTGGTGATGTCGTTGCGCTTGGCGCCGCCGCTGTCGACCTGGTCGAGCCCCGCGCCGTTGTACATCTCGCCGTCGTGGAAGATGTGGGCTGAGCGCGTCCCACTGGGTCGAGCACTGCAGCGGCATGTAGATCGCGTCGTCGGTGTAGCGGTTCAGCATGTGGTCCTGGGCGCCGACCGCGATGTCGCCGCCGTCCTGCAGCATCGTGTGGATCGGGTTGACGCGGCCGTAGGCTCCCGTCTGCGGGCCCTCGTCGTCGAGCGGCAGCGCCAGCGAGAAGACCTTCCCCCTGCGCACCAGCCCTGCGGCGGCGACGATCGCCTCCGGGCGTTATGTAGTTGACCGCGCCGGCCTCGTCGTCCTCGCCCCAGCGTCCCCAGTTGCGGTACTCGAGCGCGAGCCGGTTGGTCTCCTCGAGGTTGTGCTCAGCCATCTCCACCCTTTCTCTCTCCGCCCCCGACCAGGACGGTCGCGAGCTGCACGTAGCGATCCAGCACCTCGGCGCGGGTCAGCGCCCGACCGGGCCGGTACCAGTTGGCGACGCTCATCCCCATCGTCACGATCGCCCGGCTGACCTCGTCCGGGTAGCGGACGCGGGGCTCGCCGGCGCCGAGGCGGAGGACGATCTCGTCGAAGACGCGCTGCTGGCGGCGGCGCAGGGAGACGATCGCGGCCAGCCGCTCGCCCCTCGAAGCTGCGCAGCTCGCTGAGCCCGACGAAGGCCTCGAGCTGGGAGTCGAGGTGGTAGGCGACGTGGGCGCGGACCGCCGCCTCGAGCTGGGCCGCCGGCTCCTCGCCGGCCGCCGCTACGGCGCCCTCGGTCGAGCTCACCATCAGGGTCAGGCTGCGGTGGATCAGCGAGAAGAGGATGTCGATCTTGGCCGGGAAGTGGTGGTAGATCCCGGCCGGGCTGATCCCGGCGTGGCGGGCGATCTGGCGCAGCGTGGTGCCGTCGTAGCCGTGTTCGGCGAAGAGCTCGAGCGCGGCGGCCTCGATCGCCCGGGCCGAGTCCTCGCCGTGCTCGCCGGCGCCGGCGACGAGCGCGACCAGCGGGCCGAGCGCCGCCTCCTCGCCGTGCGGTCGCTCGGCGGCGGGTTCGGTGGAGGTTCTCGGTTCGCTGTCCAAGGTGAGGGTCCATTCGTGCTCGCGCCACGACCGGTCGACCGTTCGTGCCGAGGCAAACTCAGTTCCGCTCATCATCGCTGCTTTCCCTGCCGACGCTCGGCGCGGGCTGACCCGGGGGCGCGCGGCCCCCGGGTCGTCCGCTCCCCGTTCCCTAGTAGGGAACGGTCGGGCCGGACAGCTGGTGGAACAGTTCCACCGAGTCGCTTTCTTTGCAGCCTTCGACTTCGCTGCATTCCTTCGGTTTGGAGACCGTCTCCGGGGCGCCGGTGAGCGCCGCTTTCAGCCCCTGGGTGACGAGTGGGCTGTAGAAGCTGTCGAAGAATCCGGAGGGGACCTCGACCCCGGCGGACGTCGGATAGACGTTCGCCCCTTCGGCCGGGTTGTCGCCCGGTTTCAGGGTTTCGTTGGTGACCAGCGGCAGCGGCACCAGCATGTTGTGCTTCATCTTCTTGCCTTCGAGGATTTTCACCGAGTTCATCAGCGCCAGCTCGCCGGTGTAGGCGGGACCGCTGACCGAGACCCCGGGTATCCCATCGCCTCCGTCTTTTTTGGAGAGCATCAGGAGGCGTTCGCCCTGGCTCGCCTCGCCCGCGCAGGGCAGGCCTTCCTTGCCCTGCGAGAGCAGGAATTCACCGACCGCGAGGCAGCCGACCTGGGCGCTGACCGCGTCGATGTTCGGGTGCGAGGCGTAGATCCCGGAGAACACCTGCTTGGTGGTCGCCTGGTCCCACATCCCGTTGCCCGAGGCGACGACCTTGACGCCGGGGCATTCCTTCAGCGCTTCGGCCAGGCCGTGCTTGCGGTCGGTGTCGGCGCTGGTCCCGGGGACGCCGGTGATTTCGGCGATTTCACCCTGGCCGTTGAGGGTTTCGCAGAGCCATTTGCCGTGCTCGTAGCCGAACTGGACGTCGGACGTCTTCACGTTGTAGGCGCATGGCTCGGTCACGTTGGCGTTGTAGGCGTAGACGACGACGCCCTGTTTGCAGGCGTTGCGGATCGCCACGTTCAGCGCCGTCGGGCTGATCGGGTAGGCGACGATCGCGTCCATCCCGGCCGCCACCTCGGAGTTGATCTGCTGGATCTGTTTGGGGACGCTGGTCCCAGCGATGTCGACGCGGAGGTCGACCTTGTTCTTGTATTCGGGCGACGCGGCGACCGCCTTGACGAGGTTCTCGGCCTCGTTCTGCCAGTCGTTGCCGACGTAGCTCATGCTGAGCGCGACCTTGTAGGGGCCGCTGTGCGCTTCCGAGTCGGTCGACGGCTTGCCCGAGCCGCAGCCCGCGGCGACCAGCAGCGTCAGGCCCAGGAGCACGGCGCCGAAGAGCAGCTTGCCACCGCCCCTCATACCTATTCCCCGAGATCTAGACATGGTTCCTCTCTTGTGTTTTTGCTGAGTGAGTTCTGGTCGAAGGACACGTCGGCGGCTGCTCTCAACGCCTCGCCCGGATCCCGCCCTGGGCGGCCAGGGCGGCGACGATGATCGCCGCGGCGTAGGTCATCTGGCGCACGGCGTCGGGCAGGGTCGTCCCCTGCAGCAGCGTGGTCACGGTGGTTAGTAGGAGGACCGCGGCGACGGTGCCGAGGAAGTAGCCGCTGCCGCCGGTGATCGAGGCGCCGCCGACCACCACCGCCGCCAGCGAGAGCAGCAGATACGGGTCGCCCATCCCGAAGTAGGCCTGGTTGGCGTAGCCGGTGAGCATGATCCCGACCAGCGCCGCGCAGAAGCCGCTGACCGCGTAGACGCTGATCGTCAGCCGGTTGACCGAGACGCCGCTGAGGTAGGAGGTGACGGGGTTGGTCCCGACCGCGTAGACGGAGCGGCCGAAGGTCGTCTTGTGGAGGACGAAGACGGCGACGACGACGAAGACCGCGACCAGCACCACCACCAGGGGGAGGCCGCCGAGGATCTGCTCCTGCATCACCTTCTTGGCGATCGGCGGCGGCCCGCCCTTCGGCGTGCCTTCGGTGATCACCAGCACCAGGCCGCCGAGGATCACGTTGGTCGCCAGAGTCATCACCACCGGCGACATCCGGAACAGGGTGATGCCGACGCCGTTGGCGATCCCGATCGCGACGCCGAGCAGGAGGACGAGGATGATCGCGGTCGCGGCCTTGCCGTTCGACCCGTCGGACCACTGCGAGAGCATGATCCCGGCGATCGTGATCACGCCCGGAATCGAGAGGTCGATGCCGCCGGAGAGGACGACCGTCCCCTGGCCGAAGCCGGCGACGATCGTGAAGGAGGCGATCGTGATGATCGTCCAGACGAAGGTGATCGTCCCGTAGTGGACGCCGAAGACCCGCGAGCCGAAGAGCAAGGCGATCGCGAAGACCCAGAGGACGATCACGGTCAGCACCCGCTTGCGCCGCAGCGCCGCGCGCACCGCGTCGCCGATCCCGCCGGCTTCGACGGTGGTCGGCTCGGGGGCAGCGGTCGGCGAGGCGGTGCTCATGCCGCCCCCTCCGCGGCGGCGCCCTCGCCGCCGCCACGCAACCGCCGAATCGAGTTGACGACGTCGGCGCCGAGCCCGGTCTGGCCGATCGAGCTGACGATCACCGCGACCAGGAGGACGCCGCCGTTGAAGACGTCGGTCCAGAAGGAGGAGACGTCGAACGAGTAGAGGACGTGGGCGATCAGGGTCAGGATCACGGCGCCGATCACGCTGCCGACGGCGCCGCCGCGACCGCCGCCGAAGACGGTCCCGCCGATCACCACGGCGGCGAACACCTGGAGTACGAGCGGGGCGCCGATGCCGGGGTCGCCGGCACCCGTCTGGGCGGAGAGGAAGATCCCGGCGAGGCCGTAGAAGAGGCCGGCGAGGACGTAGCCGCCAAGCACTGTCGAGCGGACCCGGACGCCGTTGGCGGCGGCCGCCGCTTCGTCGCCGCCGATCGCGTAGATCGAGCGCCCGAAGCGGGTGTGTTTGATCCCCAGCCAGACCAGGATGACGACTGCGAAGACGATGAAAACCGCGGGCACCGGTTCGAAGATTTCGCCGGTGAACCATTCGGTCACGTCTTCGGGAACCAAGCCGCCGGGTTCCTTCATGATCAGCAGCGCGACGCCGCCCCAGAAGAAGGACATCGCCAGGGTCGCGACGATCGAGGGGATCCGCAGCAGGGCGACGATCAGCCCGTTGACCAGCCCGATCGCGGCGCCGAGGACGAGGGCGAGGAGGAGCACCTTCAGCTCCGCCCCGGTCCCGCTCGCCGCCTGCTTGGCGATGAAGACGTTGACGACCGAGATCACGGCGCCAAGCGAGAGGTCGAAGCCGCCGAGCAGGACGATGAAGGTGAGCCCGACCGCGGCGAGGGCGACGGCGCCGGCCTCGTTGCCGATCTGGCCGAGGCCGTACCAGGTGAAGCCGGCCGATTCGCGGCTGCCGTTGATCACGACGAGGATCACCAGCAGCAGCGCGGCGCCGGCGACCGGCGTCAGCATCCGGCTGAGCGGGTCACGCAGCCGCGACATCGGTGCTCCCTCCGATCATCTCGGCGAGCAGCGCTTCTTCGCTGATCTCGGCGTCCTCGACCAGCTTCCGCAGCTTGCCGCGGTAGAGCACCGCGACCCGGTCGGAGTGAACCGCCAGCTCCTCGAGGTCAGTCGAGTAGAAGAGGATCGAGCCGCCGCCGGCGGCGAACTCGTGCATCAGGTCGAACATCTCGGCCTTGGTGCCGACGTCGACGCCGCGGGTCGCGTCGTACATCAGCAACACCCGCGACTCCGCCAGCAGCCACTTGGCAAGCACCAGCTTCTGCTGGTTGCCGCCGCTGAGCTCGGCGACGTCGGAGTCCAACGTCTTCCCCCCACCTTGAGCGGGGCCAGGGTGGCCGCCACCGCCGCCTTCTCGCGACGGGAGCGGATCACGCCGTGGGAGGAGAGGCCGCCCAGGGTGGGGAGAGAGACGTTGGCGCTGATCGACATGCCCGAGAGGAGGCCCTCGGCCTGGCGATCCTCCGGGATCAGGCCGATGCCGGACCGGATCGCCGCCCGCGGGGAGCGCAGCGCGACGCGCTTCCCCTTGCGCAGGATCTGGCCGCGGTCATGCGGCATGGCCCCGAAGAGCGTCATGAAGAGCGAGCGCTGGCCGTGTCCCTCGAGCGCGGCGACGCCGAGGATCTCGCCCTCGTTCAGGGTCAGGTCGACGCCGTGCAGGTCCGGCGCGCAGGCGAGGCCCTCGGCGGCGAGGCTGGGGGCGCCGAGCGGCTTCGGCGTGGCTGCCGCCGGCCGTCGCTTCTGGGCGGCGATCGTGCGGCCGAGCATCAGCTCGACGACCTCCGAGTCGGAGATGCTGCCGACCTCGAAGGTGGAGACGGAGTGGCCGTTGCGGAGGACCGTCGCCCGGTCGCAGATCTCGTTGACCTCGCCCATCCGGTGCGAGATGTAGATCACGCCGACGCCCGCGTCGCGGACCCGGCGCAGCTGGGTGAAGAGCCACTGCACGTCTTCGGCGGTCAGCGCCGAGGAGGGCTCGTCCATGATCAGGACGCGGCGGCCGCGATCGAGGGCGCGGACGATCTCCAGCCGCTGGCGGGCGCCGAGGCTGAGCTTGCCGACTTCGGCCCGCGGGTCGAGGTCCTCGACGCCCCACTCGGCGAGGACGCGGCGGGCCCGTGAGACGACGCGACGGAAGGAGACGAAGCCGGCCGAGGTCGGCTCGCGGCTCAGCATCAGGTTGTCGGCGACGTTGAGGTTGGGCTGCAGCGTCAGCTCCTGGTAGGCGGTCGCGATCCCGGCCTCGATCGCCGAGCGCGAGCCGGCGAACCGCACCTTCTCCCCACCCACTTCGATCTCGCCGGCGTCCGGCCGGTACATCCCGCTGAGCATCTTCATCAGCGTCGACTTGCCGGCGCCGTTCTCGCCGAGCAGGGCGTGGATCTCCCCGGCGCGGCAGGAGAAGCTGGCGTCGTCGACGGCGACCGTCGCCCCGAAGCGCTTGCTGACAGCGGTCGCGACGACCGCCGGGATCAGGGCGCTCGTACCGTTCGGCACGACCGGTCGCCCGTTCGGTTTTTGATCTGGTTCGCTCGCTGTGGGCTCGCTGGTGGTCATTCCCGTACTCCGCCGTAATTCGGCTTTACCGTTTGCGCCCGCGCTTTGCGGGTTCAAACGGCTCTCTCTCCTCAACAGCCGTTGTTCCCTTTAACAGAACAGCTGTTCTTTAGAGCGTATATCGAGTGCGCGCAACTTGTCAAGGGTCCGTCGGCGGACCTGCCTAACCGTCGTTCGTAGAACGGCCGGAGGGCTCAGCCGAAGCCACGGCCGCCGGGGCCGACCAGCTCGGCCCACTCGGCGATCTCGACCACGCCGTCGCGGAAGCGCCGCACGTAGGGATCGTCACTGGCGCCGATCAGCGCCCGCTTGTAATTGCCCTCCATGAAGACGACCGACTTCCAGAGGGCCAGCGTCGCGTACCAGCCGACGTCGGCTGCGGAACGCCCGCTCAGCTCCTCGTAGTGAGCGACGATCTCGGCCCGGGTCGGGAAGCCGGGCAGGCGGGTGACGGGGCTGAGTTCGAGCGGCGTCTTCGGGTCATCCGGCTCGACCCAGCGGATCGCGAACAGCCCGAGGTCGGCGAGCGGGTCGCCGAGCGTCGACATCTCCCAGTCGAGCAGGGCGGCCATCCGGGCCGGCGCTTCGAGCTCGAACATCGCGTTGCCGAGGCGGTAGTCGCCGTGGACGATCGTGGTCGGCGGCGAGGCCGGCATGTTCGCCCGCAGCCACTCGGCGACCCGGCCGACCGCCGGCAGCTCGCGGGTCCGGTTCAGCTCCCAGAGCTCGCCGAAGCGCAGCAGCTGGCGCTCCAGGTAGCCATCGTGGCGGCCGAAGCGCTCGAGGCCGGCGGCCGCCCAGTCGACTTCCTGCAGCGCGCACAGGGTCTCGACCATGCGCCGGCCGACGAGCCGGCGCTGCTCGGGGCTTTCCAGCGCCGCCGGCAGCGAGTCGGTCGGAACGTGGCCCTCGACCTCGGCCATCACGTAGAAGGGAGCGCCGATCACCTCGAGGTCGGGACAGACCGCGAGCACCTCGGGAACCGGCACCTCGCTGCCCCGCAGCGCGGCGAGGACGCGAGCTTCGCGGAGGACGTCGTGGGTCGAGGGCGGCACCGGCGGTCGCGGCGGTCGCCGCAGCACGAGGCGGCGCTCGCCGAGCTCTACCAGGAAGGTGACGCAGGAGTGGCCGTCGCCGATCTCGCGGGCGCTGAGCTCGCCCTCGCCGAGCCCGGCGGCGGCGAGGAAGCCGGCGCAGCGGCTCGACCACCAGGAGCGGCGGCCGCTCGTTCGCTTCCGCCTCCTCGTGACTGCTGACGATGTCGTCGGGGGAGGCGATTCGGGTCGGCGGCACGTGCGCAAACTAACAAACGCTAGTGAGCGATGATACCCTGAGCCGATGGGGACGATGCTCGTTGCCGGAGCCAGCGGGGTGGTCGGCTCGGCGGCTCTCGAACGCTTCCTGGAACACGACGAGCCCGAGCTGGTCGCCGTCTGCCGCCGGCCGCCCGAAATCGAGGCGGCGCGCCCCTTCCGCCACCTGCCGCTCGACCTGCGCGATCCCGAGGCGACCGCGGCGGCGCTGGCCGAGCTCGACGACGTCAGCCACGTCGTCTATGCCGCCGTCTACGAGAAACCCGGGCTGATCGCCGGCTGGAGCGAACCCGACCACATCGAGATCAACGCGGCGATGCTGCGCGCGCTGCTCGAGCCGCTGATCGCCGCCGGCGGGCTCGAGCAGGTGACGATCCTGCAGGGGACCAAGGCCTACGGCAACCACCTGCACCCGATGGCGATCCCGGCCCGCGAGCGCCACCCGCGCGACGATCACCCCAACTTCTACTGGCTGCAGGAGGACTACCTGGCCGAGCAGGCCAAGCGGCACGGGTTCCGCTGGACGATCCTGCGGCCGCAGCTGACGATCGGCGGGACGATCGGCTCGGTGATGAACCTGGCGCCGGCGATCGGCGTCTACGCCGCGATCACGCGCGAGCTCGGCCTCCCGTTCTCCTTCCCCGGCGGCCCCTCATTCGCCTGGGAGCTGGTCGACGCCAGGGTCGTCGCCGCCGCCTGCGAGTTCGCGGCAGCCGACCCGGCGGCCGATCGCCAGCACTACAACGTCACCAACGGCGAGGTCTTCGAGTGGCGGAACCTGTGGCCGGCGCTCGCCGCCCAGCTCGGCGTCGAGCCGGGGCCGGACGAGCCGCGCGCCCTGGCCGAGTTCCTGCCCGCCAACGAGGACGCCTGGCAGCGGGTCGTCGCCGCCGCCGGTCTCCGCCCCCTCCCGCTCGCGGCGATCCTCGGCGAGTCCCACCACTACGCCGACTTCTGCTTCGCCCACGGCCGCGACGAGCCGCCGCCTCCCCCTTTCGTCAGCGCGATCAAGCTGCGGCAGGCAGGCGTCTGCGAGACCTACGACAGCGAGCAGACCTTCGGCCACTGGTTCGGCCGGCTGCAGGATCGCGGCATCCTGCCGCCGCCCCGATGAGCGACCGCGAGTGCGATCGCGGCGACCGTGGCCGCCTACCACGAGGCCTGCTCGGCCGGCGACGCCGAGGCGATCGCCGCGCTCTGCGGCGCCGACGTCGTCCACTACTTCACCGACCCGGCGGCGCCGCCGGTGCGCGGCGCCGAGCACCTCGGCCGCTACTGGCGCAAGGTGCGGCGGCTGCGGCGGGCAAGCTGGACGCTCGAGCGGCTGCTGGTCGGCGAGGACGAGGCGGCGATCGAGTGGACGATGCTGGCCGACGCCCCAGGCGGCGGCCGCGAGGCGCTGCGGGGGGCCGAGTGGTACCGCTTCGAGGGCGGGCTGATCGCGAGGTCCGCGCCTACTTCGACCCCGCTTCGGGCGGCGGCCTGAACGGCTTTCCCTACGCCAAGCGCGGCTACGCGATGCCGGAGGAGTGAGCGCCGGGCTGCGGCGCGCTCACCAGGCGGTCCAGCCGCCGTCGACCGCCAGCACGTGCCCGGTCACCGAGCGGGCCAGGTCGGAGGAGAGGTAGACGACGGCGGCGGCGACCTCCTCGACCGTCGCCAGCTCGCCGCTCGGGATCCGGCGCGCGACCTCGGCGGCGAACTCGGGGTCGGCCAGCGCCGCTTCGGTCATCGCGGTGCGGACGAAGGTCGGGGCGACGGCGTTGACGGTGATCCCGAGCGGCGCCCACTCGACCGCCAGCGCCTTGGTCATCCCGTTGACCGCGTGCTTGGTCGAGCAGTAGGCGCTGCGGCCGGGGTAGCCGACCAGGCCCATCTGCGAGGAGATGGTGACGACGCGGCCGCCCTGGCCGCGCTCGGCGAGCAGGCGGCCGAAGGCCTGGCAGGCGACGAAGGTGCCGCGGACGTTGACCTCCCAGAGCAGGTCGAGGTCGGCGAGCGAGTACTCGAGCGCCGGGCCCAGCCGGTTGACGCCCGGCGGCGGTGACCAGGACGCTGAGCGGCCGCCGCGAGTCGGCCGCGGCGATCGCCGCCTCGAGCGCCTCCGCGTCGGCGACGTCGGCGACGATCGCGGATGCCTCGGCGCCCGCCGCCTCGAGCTCGGCGACCGCCGCCTCCAGCTCGTCCTCCGAGCGGGCGAGCAGGGTCACCGCGGCGCCCGCCTCGGCCAGCGCCGCGGCGGCGGCGCGGCCGAGGCCGCGGCCGCCGCCGGTGACGAGGGCGTGGCCGCCGGCGAGCGGCGGCGCCTCGGGCGGCGGGCTCACCGGACCGAGTCCGCGCCGGCGAGCTTCTCGACCCGCACGTCGCAGCTGCGGGCGTGGCCCTCGAAGCCCTCGACCCGGCACTGGCGGGCGCAGATCTCGCCGATCCGGACGCACGCTGGCCGGGTCGCGCACCTCCTGGTGGGTGACCGTCTTGAGGAACTTGCCGACCCAGAGGCCGCCGGTGTAGCGGGCGGCGCCGGCGGTCGGCAGGATGTGGTTGGTGCCGATCGTCTTGTCGCCGTAGGCGACGGTGGTCCCCTCGCCGAGGAAGAGCGCGCCGTAGTTGCGCATCCGCTCCAGGTACCAGCGCGGGTCCTCGGTCAGCACCTCGACGTGCTCGGAGGCGAGCTCGTCGGCGTGCGCGACCGCCTCCTCGGGCGAGTCGACGACGAAGATCTCGCCGTGGTCGCGCCAGGCCGCGCGCGCGATCTCGGCGGTCGGCAGGTCGTCGTCGAGCTGGCGCTCGATCTCGGCCAGCGACCGCCTCGGCGAGCTCGGCCGAGGTGGTGATCAGCACCGCCGGCGAGGTCGGGCCGTGCTCGGCCTGGCCGATCAGGTCGGCGGCGACGAGCTGCGGGTCGGCGCGTCCGTCGGCGATCACCAGGATCTCGGTCGGCCCGGCGAGCAGGTCGATCCCGACCTCGCCGAAGAGCTGGCGCTTGGCCTCGGCGACGTAGGCGTTGCCCGGCGCCGACGAGCATGTTGACCGGCTCGATCGTCTCGGTCCCGAGCGCCAGCGCGGCGAGCGCCTGGACGCCGCCGAGGACGTGGATCTCGTCGGCCCCGGCCAGCGCCATCGCCGCGATCGTCGCCGGCGTTCGGCGCGCCTTCGAAGGGCGGCGTGCAGGCGACGACCCGCGTCGACGCCGGCGACCTTGGCGGTGACCACGCTCATGTGCGCCGAGGCGACCATCGGGTAGCGGCCGCCCGGCACGTAGGAGCCGACGCGCGGAGACCGGCACGTGGCGGTGGCCGAGGAAGACGCCCGGCAGCGTCTCCACCTCGACGTCGGTCAGCGACGCCCGCTGCGCCTCGGCGAAGTTGCGGACCTGGGCCTGGGCGAAGCGGATGTCCTCGAGCGTCTGCTCGTCGACCGCCGCGAGATGCGCGCTCGACCTCGTCGCGGCTCGAGCTTGAAGCTCTGCGGGCTCCCAGCCGTCGAAGCGCGGCGGAGTACTCGCGGACCGCCTCGTCGCCGCGCTCGCGGACGGCCGCGATGATCGCAGCGACCGCCTCGGCGACCGAGGGGCTCGGGGCGGTGGCGCCGCTCACGAGCGTGCCCCCGCCAGGCTCGGGGGGCCGGCCGGCCGGCTGCCGCCGAGGTCGGCGCTGACCGCGTCGGCGCAGTGCCCGCAGCTTGCCGCCGAGCGTCTGCGAGTCGGACGGATCGAGCCGGATCTCCGGCAGGGCGACGACGATCGAGCCGACGACGCGGCCGTCGGGGCCGAACACCGGCGCCGCCATCCCGACCGTGCCCTCGAGCAGGCGGCCGCGGGTCTCGATGTAGCCGTCGCGGCGGATCTGCTCGAGCTCGTCGCGCAGCTGCCGCGGGTCGGTGACCGTCTTGTCGGTCAGCACCGGCAGCTCGTCGGCGGCGAGGATCGCCTCGATGTCGTCCTCGGGCAGAAAGGCGAGGATCGCCTCGCCGCCGGCCCCGGCGTGCATCGGCAGCCACTCGTACATCGGCAGCACGTAGCGCAGCGGGTGGGGCGACTCGACCCGGTCGACGTACATCAGCCGCCGGCGCTCGCCGCCGTAGACGCCGAGGTAGATCGTCTCGCCGGTCTCCTCGACCAGGTTGCCCATGTGCGGCAGCGCCGCCCGCCGCAGCGGCAGGTCGAGCGCGATCCGCGAGGCGAGCCGGATCAGGTCGAGGCTGAAGCGGTAGCGGCCATCGTCGTCGGAGACCAGCGCCCCGGCCGACTCCAGCATCGCGAAGGTCCGGTGAGCGGTGCTCGGCGGCACCTCGAGGCCGCGGGCGGCCTGGCGGATGCCCCAGCTCTGCTCGTCGGAGTCGGCCATCCAGGCCAGCATCTGAACCGCCTTGGTCACCGGGCTGCGCCGCTCGGTGCGCCCCTCGCCCCCGTCCTCAGGCTTCTCACTCGTCCCGCTCACTTGCCCTCCCCCTGTCGCATCCAGTCGAGCAGATGACGATAGTCGTCGCGCATCGGCACGAAGACGTCGACGTTGTGGACGACCTCGTCGCCGACCGGTTCGATGTAGTGCTCGACCCCGGCCGGGATCAGGAGGACCGAGCCCGGCCCGACCTCCTCCGCCGTGTCGCCGAGGTGGAAGAGCGCGCGGCCGGCAGTGATCATCCCGATCTGGTCGAAGTCGTGGCTGTGCGGCTTCACTTCCATCCCCGGGCTGCATTCGTTGTAGACGAGCAGGCACTCCTCGGTGCCGAAGCCTTTGCGGCGGATCCCCGGCCGGGCCTCCTCGTCCGGGATCCGGTCCCAGTTGCTCACGGTCATCGCTGCTTCCTTTCTTCGCGGGCCCGGAGCGAAGGCGCCGCGAAGCAGCGCCAGGTCCGAGCCGATGAGGTCGTAGTGGAGCGGCTCGTCGTCGATCGCGACGCCGCCCAGGGAGATCCCCGCCGCCTCTGCCACCGCGGCGATCTCGTCGCGCCGCGCCCGCGTCCGCTCGAGGTCGCCGCCGAGGTCGACGGTCAGGTCCATCGGCCCGACGAAGAGCACGTCGGGGCCGGCGGCGGCGATCTCCGCCAGCGGGTCGTCGGTCGTCGCGGTCTCGATCTGGGCGACCAGCAGCGGCCCCTCGTCGGCGGCCGCGAGGAACTCCGCCAGGTCGGCGGCGCCGTACCCGGCGGGCGCCTGGGCGAGGCTGATCGAGCGGCTGCCGCGGGGGGCGTAGAGCATCGAGTCGCGGGCCTCGGCGACCTGCGCCGCGCGCCGCACGGTCGAGAGCTGGATCCCGGCCGCGCCCGCCTCGAGCAGGCGGTTGATCCGGTCGCGGTCGGGCAGCGGCAGGCGGACGACGACCGGGAAGCCGAGCGCCCAGGCGTGGCGGACCAGCCGCCGGCCCTCGGCCTCGTCGAGCTGGGAGTGCTCGAGGTCGACGACGGCGAAGTCGAACGCCGCCGCCGCCAGGTCGACCGCTTCGGTCGCCGGCAGCTTCAGGAAGGTGCCGGCGACCGGTCCTGCCGCGAGGGCCCGCCGCAGCGGTGCCCAGGAGGGCTCAGTGGATGATGACACCGCGGATGTTCTCTCCGTTCAGCAGGTCGTCGGAGCCCTTGTTGATTTCGTCGAGGCTGTAGGTGTTGGTGATCAGCTCGTCGAGCTTGATGTGGCCGCTCTCGTAGAGGCCGAGCATCTTGGGGATGTCGTAGTAGGGGTTCGAGGAGCCGAACAGCGAGCCGTGGATCCGCTTCTCGAACAGGGTCAGGCTGGCGCTCGGCACCTGCACGTTGATCTCTTCGACCGGGGCCAGCCCGGTGATCGTCACGGTGCCGCCCTTGCGGATCGTCTCGACCGCGGCGGAGACGGTCGGCGCTTCGATTTCACCGGTGGTGATGATCGCCTTGTCGGCACCGACTCCCCGGGTCAGGTCCTGGATCAGCGCCTCCGCCTCCTCGGCGCTCGCGCAGGAGTGGGTCGCGCCCAGCTCCTCGGCCTTCGCCCGCTTGTTCTCGAGCGGATCGACGACGACCAGGTTCTTGGCGCCGGCGTAGTGGGCGCCCTGGACGGCGTTGATCCCGACCCCGCCGATGCCGTAGATGACGACGGTCTCGCCGGCCTCGACCTCGGCGTTGTAGACGGCGCTTCCCCAACCGGTGGGGACGCCGCAGCCGACCAGCACCGCCTTCTCCAGCGGCAGCGAGTCGTCGACCTTGACCGCCGAGTACTCGGAGATGACGCCGTATTCGGAGAACGTCCCGAGCATGCAGAGGCCGCCGTAGTCTTCGCCGTGCTCGTCGTGGAAGCGGAAGCTGCCGTCGACCTGGGAGCCCTGCATCAGGTCGGCGCCGAGGTCGCAGATGTTCTGACGACCGGTCGAGCACCAGCGGCAGTGGCCGCAGGCCGGCAGGAACGAGCAGACCACGTGGTCGCCGACGGCGAGGCCGCGGACGCCGGGGCCAACCGCCTCGATCACTCCCGATCCCTCGTGGCCGGCGACCATCGGCAGCCGCGCGGTCCCGCCCCAGAAGTTGTCGGTCCTCAGGTGCAGGTCCGAATGGCAGATCCCGGAGGCGACGTAGCGGACCAGGACCTCGTGGTCGCGCGGCGGGTCGACGATCAGATCGACGACGTCCCACTCCTGTCCGGTCTCGTGCAGGACGGCCGCCCTGGTGCTGATCGATTTGCCTTCCCGAGCGTCCTGCGGGTTGGCCTTCTCACGCGTTTTCACTGACATGTTTCCTCCACTGTTTTCAACCGACATTGCAGTTCAGGTGGCGACGACCGAGTCGACCGAGTGGTCCCGGATCGCACTCTCGGAAAAGGTGATTCCGAGGCCCGGTGCGTCGGGCAGGGCGATCGCCCCGTCGCGCACTCGCGGCGCCTCGTCGAAGAGCTGGTCCCACCAGCCGGGGATGTACTCGACCGCGGCGGCGTTGGGACAGGCGGCCATCAGCTGGGCGCTGACCTCGGTGTAGGTGTGCGAGGAGACCGGCAGGTGGTGGGCTTCGGCGAGCGTGGCCACCTGCAGGAACTGGGTCAGGCCGCCGCAACGCGCGACGTTCGGCATCAGGACGTCGGCGCCGCGGCCCTCGATCAGGCGGGCGAAGCCGTCGCGGGCGAAGACCGACTCGCCGGCGGCGAGCGGCACCGCGAGCGCCTCGCGGACGCGGGCGCTGCCCTCGATGTCGCGCGAGGCGACCGGCTCCTCGACCCAGGTGACGCCCATCTCCCCCAGCTCGCGGCCGACCGCGATCGCCTGCTCGCAGCTCCAGGCCTGGTTGACGTCGACCATCACGTCGATCTCGCCCTCGACCGCGCCCAGCAGGTGCCCGACCCGGTCGATGTCGACCCGCGGGTCCGGGTGGCCGATCTTGATCTTGTAGCCGGAGTAGCCGGCGGCGGCGAACTCGCGCGCCTCCTCGACCAGCTCGTCCTTCTCGTAGGTGAACCAGCCGCCCGAGGCGTAGACCGGGAGGCGATCGGTGACGGCGCCGAAGAGGCGGTAGAGCGGCAGGCCGGCGCGCTTGCCGAGCAGGTCCCAGAGCGCCATGTCGACGGTCGCCAGGGCGATCAGCCCGAGCCCGGTCTGGCCGATGAAGTCGAGCCGGCCCCAGAGCTCGCCCCAGACCGCGCGGACGTCGTCGACCGCGCGCCCGGCCAGGGCCTCGGTGAAGTCGCGCAGGACCTCGCGGATGCCGCGCGCGTGCTGCGGCAGGAAGGCGAAGGCGTAGCCGACCCCGACGGCGTCGCCGACGTCGATTTCGAGCAGCACGTCCTCGGTCGTCCGGTAGTCGTGGATGCCGCTGACGTAGTGCCGGGGCAGCGGCAGCGAGACGTGGTGGGTCCGGGCCTCCCGGACCACGAGCTCAGTCGAGGTTGACATACACCTGCTTTTTCTCCAGGTAGGACTCGATGCCCCAGGGGCCGAGCTCGCGGCCGACGCCGGAGTTCTTGACCCCGCCCCAGATCCCCTCGGAGGGGGCCTGGAGGGCGTCGTTGATCCAGACCGTGCCGGATTCGAGCGCCTTGGCGGTGTTGATGCCCTTGGTCAGGTCGGTCGTCCAGACGGCGGCGGTCAGCCCGTACTCGACGTCGTTGGCGGCGGCGATCGCCTCCTCGGCGTCGTCGAAGGTGAAGACCGACATCACCGGGCCGAAGATCTCCTCGCGGGCGATCCGCATCTCCCCGGTGACTCCGGTGAAGACGGTCGGGCTGGCGAAGAAGCCGTCGCGCAGCCGCTCCTCGTCGGGCCGGGCGCCCTCGAAGGCGAGGGTGGCGCCGTCCTCGCGGCCGTACTCGATGTAGCCGTTGACGCGGTTGCGGTGCTCGTCGCTGACCAGCGGCCCGAGCGTCACCTCGGGGTCGAGGCCGTAGCCCGGCCGCAGCGCCTTGACCCGCTGCTCGACCCCGGCGAGGACGTCGTCGTAGATCTCCTTCTGCAGGAAGACGCGGCTGGTCGAGCCGCAGACCTGGCCCTGGTTCAAGAAGACGGCCTTACAGACGCCGTCGACCGTGGTCTCGAGGTCGGCGTCGGCGTAGACGATGCTCGGGCCCTTGCCGCCGAGCTCGAGCGTCAGCCGCTTGAAGCTGTCGGCGGCGCTGTGCATGATCGAGCGGCCGACCGGCACCGAGCCGGTGAAGCTGATCTTGTCGACGCCGGGCGACTCGACCAGGGCGGCACCGGCGGTCTCGCCGCGGCCGGTGAGGACATTGAGGGCGCCGGCGGGGATCTCGACCTCCTCGGCGACCCGGGCCAGAGCGAGGGCCGAGAGCGGGGTCTGCTCTGCTGGCTTGTGGACGCAGGCGCAGCCGGCGGCGAGCGCCGGGGCGAGCTTCTGCGCCGCCATCAGGATCGGGAAGTTCCAGGGGGTGATCAGCGCCGCGACGCCGACCGGCTGATCGATCACCAGGCTCAGCGCGTTGACGCTGAGCGGCGGCATCCGCCCCTCGAGCTTGGTCGCCCAGCCGGCGTAATATTCGAAGAGGAAGGCGGTCTCGCCGACGTCCCATTCGGCCAGCGGCAGCGGCTTGCCGTTGTCGCGCGACTCGAGCTTGGCGATCTCGGCGGCGTCGAGCCGCAGGCGGTCGGCGATCCGCTGCAGCAGGCGGCTGCGATCGCGCGGGGTCAGCTCCGACCAGGGGCCGCCGTCGAAGGTGGCGCGGGCGGCGGCGACGGCGCGGTCGACATCCCCACTCGCCGCGTCGGGGACGGTGGCGAAGACCTTGCCGGTGCCGGGGTCGACGACGTCGATCGTGGCGCCGCCCTCGGCCTCGACCCACGCCCCGCCGACGAACATCCGCTGCGCGACGGCGTCCGTCTGCTCACCTCCGACCAACGTTGCCAGCTCGGCACCGGTCATTCGCTCTCCTCGCCTTCCCAGGGTTCAGTGAAGACCACCCGTGTTCCTTAGAACGGGATGGCCGTTCCGGATACACTAGCCCTCGGGAACGCGATGTCAAGGGCGGGCCAGACGGCTGGGGGATGGCGAGGACGCGGGGCTGCGGCGGTGCTTGACAGTCCGTGCCCGGCGTTGTAAGTGTTCTTTTAGCAGAATCTTGTGTTCCGCACTACGGGATGGCGGAGCGATTCGGGAATGACGAGAACTGGAGGAGCGACGTGGACGAGGCGATCAAGGATCTGGAGGCGCGCGTCAGCCGCCTGGAGGACATCGAGGCGGTTCACAAGGCGTGGCGCGCCTACATCTACGCCCTCGACTCCTCGGACTGGGACTCGCTGCGCGACGTCTTCACCGAGGACGGCGCGGTCGAGATGGTCGGCCTCGACGACTACCGGCCGGGCCAGGACCGCACCTACCGCGGTCGCGAGGAAATCATCAACGACTTCTACATCCCCGACATCGAAGAGGTCGCCAACCCGAGCATCGGCAACTTCTACACGGGCCACCACGGCACCAACATGGAAATCGAGTTCGACGGCGACGAGGCGACGACGTTCGCCTACTTCTTCGAGATCCTCGGCAACGAACAGGTGCTGATCGGGACCTACCAGCACCGGATGCGCCGCGAATCCGACCGCTGGCGGATCGCCTATCTGCGGATCGCGATCCGCTACCGCGCGAAGATCGAGGCGACCGACTTCGGCGGGCTCTCGCTGGCCGAGGTTCGCGGGATGGCCGCGGTCTGACCGCCGTCCACCCCCCCACCGAGCGGATGGCCGAGCTGGTCGTCCGCGGGTTCCGCACGCACCACCTCTCGGTCCCGCTGCGGGAAAAGATGGTCAACGGGACCTGGGAGTTCGAGGCGCTCGAGCACGTCCTGCTCGAGATCGACGCCGGCGAGGCGACCGGGATCGGCTACGCCTTCGCCTTCGAGCGCCGCCAGGCGGAGGCGATCCGGATGCTGATCGTCGATCTGGGCGAGACCCTGGTCGGCTGCCCGGTCGACCGGATCCGGGCGATCTGGAAGCGGCTCTGGACCCGGATCACCTACATCGGCCAGGCCGGGCCGCCGGTGATGGCGCTGTCGGCGATTGACACCGCGCTCTGGGACCTGCTCGGCCAGACCGCCGGGCTGCCGCTCTACCGGCTGCTCGGCGCCGCCCGTAGCTCGGTGCCGCTCTACGTCACCGGCGGCTTCCTCGGCGCCTCGAAGGCCGAGCTGGTCGAGGAGGCGCTGCGCGTGCGGGAGCGTGGGATCGACCGCTTCAAGCTCAAGGTCGGCCACGAGGACTGGCGGATCGACCTCGACCGGGTCGCCCACCTGCGCGAGCGGCTGCCGGAGCTGGAGCTGATGGTCGACGCCAACCAGGCCTGGTCGGTGCCGCAGGCGATCGCCGCCGGCCGCGCCCTGGCCGAGCTCGGCGTCACCTGGCTGGAGGAGCCGGTCGCGGTCGACGACCTCGAGGGCAGCGCCCGGGTCGCGGCGGCGCTGGAGCTGCCGGTGGCAAGCGGCGAGTCGCTCTTTACCAGCCGCGAGCTGAAGCGGCTGATCGACGCCGGCGCCGCCGACGTCGTCATGCCCGACCTGATGCGGAGCGGCGGCCCGACCGAGTTCATGCGGATCGCGACCCTCGCCGAAGCGCGGCAGCTGCCGATCTCCTCCCACCTCTTCCCGGAGATCAGCTCCCACCTGATGGCGGCGAGCCCGAACGCGACCGTGGCCGAGCTGGTGCCGGAATGGTCGGAGGGGATCTTCGACCGGCCGCCGCGGATCGAGGGCGGCCGCATCCACCCGCCCGACCGTCCCGGGCTCGGCTTCGGCTTCTCCGAGCGGACCATCCACGACTTCTCGATCGAAGGGAATGGACGATGAGCGACTCGATCGACGCGATCCTGCGGGGGGCGGTCGACCTCCACCTCCACCCCGGCCCGTCGCCCTTCCCGCGGCGGATCGACCACCTCGAAGCCGCCCGCCACTACGAGGAGGCCGGCTTCCGCGCCTTCGTCGCCAAGTCCCACCATCACTGCACCGCCTTCGATATCGCGGCGATCGGCCCGCACGGGCTTGACCAGTTGGCGGTCAGCGAGTTCGGCGGCATCGCCCTGAACGGGCCGGTCGGCGGGATCAATCCGCATGCGGTCGACGTCGCCCTGCGGATGGGCGCGCGGGTGGTCTGGCTGCCGACGATCGCCGCCGACCGCCACATCTGCTTCCACCACGAACACCCCGACGCCTTCCCCCACCCGAGCGTGAAGATGCTGGCCGAAAGGCCGGTCGAGGTGCTCGACGAGAGCGGCGAGCTGCTGCCGGAGACCGGGGTCGTCCTCGACCTGATCGCCGAGGCGGGCGCGGTGCTCGCCTCCGGGCACCTATCGCCGGAGGAGATCGTCACCGTCTTCGGCTCGGCCCGCGAACGCGGCGCCACTCGGCTGCTGCTGAACCATCCGAACTTCATCGTCGAGGCGAGCCCCGCCGACGCCGAGCGGCTGGTCGAGCTCGGCACCTTCGTCGAGCACAACCTCTCGCTCTACGACGACGACTCGGTCTTCTACCGCTGGCCGGTGGCGGAGCTGGCGCGCTGGATCGAGGAGATCGGCCCGGCCCACACGATCCTCGCCTCCGACCTCGGCCAGGCGAAGAACCCGCTGCCCGCCGACTCCTACCGCAAGGTCCTCGGCCAGCTGCTCGACTGCGGGATCGGGGAGGCGGGGCTGCGGACGATCGTCGCCGACAACCCGGCGGCGCTGCTCGGCCTCGACGACTGAGGGCGTCAAAGGGCCGGCCAAATAGAGTGGGACGCATGGACGCCCCGCTCGAGCCCGACGCCTTCCCGGTCGAGCGGGCCGAGGTGCGGGGGGTCGAGCTCGCCTACGTGCGGGCCGGGGCCGGCGGCTACCCGCTGCTCCTGCTCCACGGCTGGCCCGAGACGAAGCGAATCTGGTGGCGGAACATCGGCCCGCTCGCCGCTGCCGGCTTCGAGGTGATCGCGCCCGACCTGCGCGGCTTCGGCGACTCCGGGCTCGCCGCCGACGGCTTCTACGACACGGTCGCCCACTCGCGCGACATGCACGAGCTGCTGACCGGCGTCCTCGGCCACCAGCGCTGCGCCGTCGTCGGCGGCGACCTCGGCGGCGCCGTCGCCCAGGACCTCTCGCTGCGCTTCGATGGCCTGGTCGAGCGCCAGGTCCTCTTCAACACCCTGCTGCCGCGGCTGCGCGAGCAGTACCGCGAGGCCGGGATCGAGCTCGAGCCGGGGCCGGCGGAGCGGATGGCCGCCGACTACTTCCTGCGCCAGGGGACCGAACCGGAGGCGCTCCTCGCCGAGCTCGACAGCCCCGAGCGGCGGCGGCGCTACATCGGCGAGTTCTACGGCCACCGCTTCTGGGCGGCGCCCGGTGCGTTTGCCGAGGCCGAGGTCGACTTCCTCGCCGAGCCCTTCCTCGACGAGGCGAAGCTGCTCGCCGGCTGGGCCAACTACGGGGCGGCGACGCGGGCCCGGCCGAGCTCCGAGCGACCGCTCCTCTACGCGCCGAGCGCCGTCCCCACCCTCGCCCTCTACGGGCCAGAGGACCACGTGATCTGGCGCCGCTTTCCGGAGATGTGCGAGATCGCCTTCGAGGAGCTGGTCGGCCCCTTCGTCGTCCCCCGCGCCGGCCACTTCCTGCAGTGGGAACGGGCCGAGTTGCTGAACCAGACGCTCGCCTACTTCCTCGCCGATCTGCGCAGTCGCGGGGACGGGAGGTAGCGGTGGCGGAGGCCGCGGTGGGGTCAGGCGAGCGCGGAGCCGACGCCCTGGTCGCCGCCCTGCGCGACGCCGGGGTCGAGCTCGCCTTCGGCCTCCCCGGCGTCCACAACCTGGCGATCTGGGACGCCGCCGGGCGCGGGGGCCTGCCGATCGTCACCGTGCGCCACGAGCAGACCACGGTCTACGCGGCCGACGGCGCCGCCCGCGTCGCCCGCCGGCTCGGCGTGGCGATCACCACCACCGGGCCGGGCGCCGCCAACGCGCTGGGGGCGACCGGCGAGGCCTGGGCCTCGGGCTCGCCGGTGGTCGTGATCGCGACCGACATCCCCAGCACCCTGCGGCGCCCCGGCGCCTACCGCGGCGTCCTCCACGAGACCCGCGACCAGGCGGCGATGTTCGCCCCGGTGACCAAGGCGACCCTGGTCGCCACGGCCGCGGACGAGGTCGGCCCGCTGGTCCACCGAGCCTGCGAGCTGGCGCTGGCGGCGCCGAGCGGCCCGGTCTACGTCCAGATACCCACCGACTTCCTCGGCGCCGAAGTGGCTGCCTCTGAGGGCGACACGCCAGCGGAGAACGGGCCGGTGCCCGTCACCGACCCAGCCGCGGTCGCCGTCGCAGCGGAGCTCCTACGGGGGGCGCGGCGGCCGCTGATCTGGGCCGGCGGCGGCGCCGTCCGCGCCGAGGCCGGGGACGAGGTCGCAGCGCTCTCGCTGCTGCTCGGGGCGCCGGTGGTCGAGACCTACGCCGGCCGCGGCCTGCTGCCGCTTGAGCATCCCGGCAAGCTGACCGTGACCCCGCACGACCCCGAGGTCGGCCCGCTCTGGGACGAGGCGGACGCGGTGCTCGCGATCGGCACCGACTTCGACGGGATGATGACCCAGAATTGGCTCTTGCCGCAGCCGCCGGCACTGGTCTCGATCGCCCTCGACGCGGCCGACGCCGGCCGCGCCTACCGCTCCGACGTCGTCCTCGCCGGCGACGCCCGCGCGAGCGCCGCGGCGCTCGTCACCGAGCTCGAACGCGACCCGCCGCAGCCGAGCGGCGAGCGCTTCGCTGCGGCCGCCGAGCGCCAGGATCGGGCGCGGGCGACGCTGCGCCGGACCGACCCCGAGGCGGCCACCTTCCTCGATGCCCTCGCCTCGGTCCCGGCGAGCGCGCCGATCTTCGCTGACATGTGCGTCGCCGGCTACTGGACCGCCGCCTACCACCCGCTGGGCCGGCCGCGGCGGCTCGGCTACCCGGTCGGCTGGGGCACGCTCGGCTTCGCCTTCCCGGCCGCCGCCGGGGCGGCGATCCACGACCGCGAGCCGGTCCTCTGCATCTGCGGCGACGGCGGCTTCGCCTTCGCCGCCGGCGAGCTCGCGACCGTCGCCCAGGAGGCGGCGCCGCTGACCACGCTGATCGTCGACGACGGCGGCTACGGGATGCTCCGCTACGACCAGCAGGCCGCCGGCCGCGAGCCGCTCGGCACCGAGCTGCTGACCCCGGACCTGGTCGCACTCGGCCGCGCCTTCGGGGTCGACTCGCGCCCCGTGCCCGCGCTCGACGCGCTCGGCCCGGCCCTCGCCGAGGGGCTTGCCGCCGACGAGCCGCGGCTGCTCGTGCTCAAGGCTTCACTGCGCCCACCACCCAGCACCTCTCCGCGCTGGTACCGCAAGGGCGTCGCAACCGACCGAGCGGAGAGCGAGGAGGAGGACCGATGAGCGAGAGGACCGAGGAGCGACTGGGGCGGGCATGGGTGATCGGCGGCTCGCGCGGCCTCGGCCGGGCGACCGCCGCCGAGCTGCTGGCCAAGGGCGCCGAGGTAACCGTGTCCTCGCGCCCGGGCGAGCGGCTAGAGCGCGCGGTCGACGAGCTCGGCGACGCGGCGACGGCGCTGCCGCTCGACCTCGCTGAGCCGGGCGCCGTCGGGGCTGCGATCGAGGCGGTCGAAGCCGCCGGCGCACCGCTCGACGTCGCCGTCCTCAGCGGCGGCGGGCCGCCCTCGACCAGCGTCGCCGGGCTCGGTGTCGAGGGCCTCGAGGGCGCCTTCCGCTCCCTCCTCGTCCCCGCCTACGAACTGGTCTCCGGCCTCGGCGAGCGGATGCGCGAGCGCGGCCACGGCGTGATCGCGATCGTCACCTCCTCCACCGTCCTGGAGCCGCTACCGAACATGGTCGCCTCTAACGCGATGCGCGCTGCGGTTACCTCGCTGGCGAAGACGGCGGCAGCCGAGCTCGCCCCCGACGGGGTCCGCGTCCTCTGCATCGCCCCCGGCCGGATCGCCACCGACCGCGTCGCCGAGCTCGACTCCCTAGCCGCCGAGCGCCAGGGAAAGACCGTCGCCGAGGTCGAATCCGGCTCCCGCGGCGGCATCCCGATGGGCCGCTACGGCGACCCAGCCGAGTTCGGCAAGGTCGTCGCCTTCCTCTGCTCCCCCGACGCCTCCTACATGACCGGAACCACCGTGCGCGTCGACGGCGGCAAGGTCGGCGACCTGCTCAACTGAGGGCGCGCGGCGGCCATTGGCTTCGGCGCCGCTCTTGCGCGCTATCAGCAACCAACAATCAAAGCGTTCCGGACCAGCCTGTCTGAAGTGACGATGTACACCGATGGACAGCGGCGCGCACGATCATGGTCAGAAACTCTTGTCGTTGTTTTTGCGCTGGTAGTCGTGGGACGCTAACGACGCCACGATCAGTAGGTAGCGAGGGACACTCTGTGCGGCGGATCCACCGCACCGAGGTCGCTACTTTGAGACCCGCACCTGATGCGACCCTGAGGACCCAGTACGCGTCCAGCCGGATCCAGTATCGGCAGCGAATCCCACCCTGGAAAGCGCCGAACAACGAGGTTAGGAAATACGCATCTCTGCAAGGTCCCCCCCGTCTCGGTCGAAAAAATTACTCCATCACACGCGATCCTCGACCGACTCAACCGATAGCAGTCACTTGCACGGTAGCGAATTGGGCGTCCGCGCTGAGGCGTGGCAGCAGGCGAATGGATCACGGCCCGCAGCCATAGTCTAACTTCCGCTCGAGCCGCATGGAAGCTCAATGACTGAGCGAGCGCAGGAGTCGTCAGGACTATAAAAAAACTAACCGCAAGGACTCCGACCTTGATCTTCGCTTTTTGCATTGCGCCTCCTCAGTACCCAACGCATTCCTGTTCAATCTTTGCTCGCACGTGATGTCCCCCGAACGATTCGTCATCGCCTGTTATCGGGCCCCAATTTGATTGATCAGGCAAATTTTGAACGGCAAGAATCGACACGGTACAATAGCTCCTCAATAGCCGGACGTCGGAGTTCCCGGATGTTCGTAGTTACAGACTTCTCCGCTGTGAGTGTGGGCGCCCCACCAGTGGAAGTGGAATTTTTCGCGAATGATGCGTTCTCCGGTGAACTGTTTTCGCGGATTGATGGGAAGGACCCCGTCTAGCCGAGCGCATATTTCTTGGAACGGCAGGAAGCTAGGTGCGAAAGTGCCTTCTTTATATTTCCAGTCACTCAGAATATCTAAGTGCTTGGTTGAAGAGTCGCCGTTCGTCTTGCAGTGAATTTTTTCGGGCTTCAGTGGCCCTTTGGCTTCACATACTGGGGGTTCTTCTACCCATACTTCCTCCCCCTGCTGGTACTTGAAGAGACCGTAGTTCCTGATTAGCCAAGCCAGTTCTTCGTGCGCGCCAATAGTGCCTTCTACTGGATCGCACTTTTGGTCGGCCGTGCTGGCTTGAGCTTCAACTAATTCTCGCATCGGCTGTTTGAAATCGACCAAGTGCGGAGGTGCCGGAATTTCGGAGCCATGACCAAGACCCATCCCATTCACGGTAAAGCCGCAAGTAGTGAAATCGTACGCACGAACTTTCACTTTGCTGCGGGGTCTCGGTCTGGGTCGCGAGTCGACACTGTCTTCCGGCGGTCCTAGCGTCTCGATAGCGAGATTGATTCTGAGTGTTTCGCCCTTCGGCAGTTCTTGCGCCCTAGCCACCGCTAGGGTATTTTCGCCACCTTTCCCTTCGATTTCAAAGCTTGCTTCCATATTGATCAACGTCGGAGCGGCGGCGTCGGCGGGCACTTCGGCCGCCGAGAGCGCCCGGTTATAGACCCGGACCTCGTCGATCCTGCCTTTGAAGCGCTTGTAGGTGCCGTATTCGATCCCGCAGCCGATCGAGAGCGGCCCTTCGGCGGCGGTCAGGAGGGGTGCGACGTTGGTCGAGTTTTCTTCTTTGCCGAGGACGCCGTTGACGTAGAGGCGGATCACCGAGCCGTCGTCGGTGAGGGCGATGTGGGACCAGGCCTTTTCGGGCAGGGCGCCTTCGCCGTAGACGTTGTTCGTTCCTGAGGAGCCGCCTTTCCTCACCCATGCTTTGGGCGTCTGGCCGTTGCCGGCGAAGAGCTCGTAGGCGATCTGGGCTTCTTCGCCTTTGGATTTTTCATCGTTTAACGCGATCACCGGCAGGGCGGTGGCGCCGGTGCCTTCGGGGCGCACCCAGGCCTCGACCGTGAATTCTTCCGTGGCCTGGAGGTTTCGGTGACCGGGACTTTGACGCAGGCGTTGGTTCCGTTGAAGGCGAGGGAGTCGCCGTATCTGCCGCGGGCCCAGGTGGCGTTTTCGATCGTTGCGGTGTGGCCGTAGCCGGTGAGGTCTTCGGCGGTGGCGCCGGTGCCTTCGTCGAAGGAGTAGTCGGCTATGGGGCCGCGCTGGGGGGTCTGGATCGGGGCCGCCTGGTCGCGCTGAACTTCTGCTTCGGAGATGACGCGGTCATAGATCCGCGCCTCGTCGATCCGGCCTTTGAAGTGCTCGCCGTATTGGGAGTCGCAGCCGATCTTCAGGGCTCCTTCTCGCCGGATTCGGCGCCGGTGATCGCTTTGGTGGCAACTAGGGAGCCGTTGAAGTAGAGACGCAGGCTCGAGCCGTCGAAGGTGGTGGCGAGGTGGGACCAAGCGTTGGCCGGGAGTTCTTTGGTCGCCGTCGCTTCTTTGTTGTGGGGGGTCCCCGAGGTGCCGATCGAGCCTTCCGCCCTGCCGGTGGTGGCGTGGCCGATCTGCAGGGAGTAGTTCAGGTAGCTCGATCCTTCCTTGAAGATGACGGGCAGTTTTTTCAGTTCGCCTTCTGGGCGCACCCAGGCTCTCCAGGGTGAATTCTTCGCCCGCTCGGAGGTCGGCAGCGTCGGCGATCGAGAGGCAGGCGCTCGAGCCGTTGAACTGCATGGCACCGCCGAACCGTCCCCGAGGGGTCCAGGTGGCGCCTTCGATCGTCGCCGTGTGGCCGTTGCCGGTCAGGTCTTCGCCAGCGGTGGCTTCTTCGTCGAAGGAGTAGTCGGCCACCGGGCCGGCCGGTGCGGTCTCGATCGGAGCGGCGGCGTCGGCGGGCACTTCGGCCGCCGAGAGCGCCCGGTTATAGATCCGGACCTCGTCGATCCTGCCTTTGAAGCGCTTGTAGGTGCCGTATTCGATCCCGCAGCCGATCGAGAGCGGCCCTTCGGCGGCGGTCAGGAGGGGTGCGACGTTGGTCGAGTTTTCTTCTTTGCCGAGGACGCCGTTGACGTAGAGGCGGATCACGGAGCCGTCGTCGGTGAGGGCGATGTGGGACCAGGCCTTTTCGGGCAGGGCGCCTTCGCCGTAGACGTTGTTCGTTCCTGAGGAGCCGCCTTTCCTCACCCATGCTTTGGGCGTCTGGCCGTTGCCGGCGAAGAGCTCGTAGGCGATCTGGGCTTCTTCGCCTTTTGATTTTTCATCGTTTATCGCGATCACCGGCAGGGCGGTGGCGCCGGTGCCTTCGGGGCGCACCCAGGCCTCGACCGTGAATTCTTCCGTGGCCTGGAGGTCTTCGGTGACCGGGACTTTGACGCAGGCGTTGGTTCCGTTGAAGGCGAGGGAGTCGCCGTATCTGCCGCGGGCCCAGGTGGCGTTTTCGATCGTTGCGGTGTGGCCGTAGCCGGTGAGGTCTTCGGCGGTGGCGCCGGTGCCTTCGTCGAAGGAGTAGTCGGCGATGGGGCCGCGCTGGGGGGTCTGGATCGGGGCCGCCTGGTCGCGCTGAACTTCTGCTTCGGAGATGACGCGGTCATAGATCCGCGCCTCGTCGATCCGGCCTTTGAAGTGCTCGCCGTATTGGGAGTCGCAGCCGATCTTCAGGGCTCCTTCTCGTCCGGATTCGGCGCCGGTGATCGCTTTGGTGGCAACCAGGGAGCCGTTGAAGTAGAGACGCAGGCTCGAGCCGTCGAAGGTGGTGGCGAGGTGGGACCAAGCGTTGGCCGGGAGTTCTTTGGTCGCCGTCGCTTCTTTGTTGTGGGGGGTCCCCGAGGTGCCGATCGAGCCTTCCGCCCTGCCGGTGGTGGCGTGGCCGATCTGCAGGGAGTAGTTCAGGTAGCTCGATCCTTCCTTGAAGATGACGGGCAGTTTTTTCAGTTCGCCTTCTGGGCGCACCCAGCTCTCCAGGGTGAATTCTTCGCCCGCTCGGAGGTCGGCAGCGTCGGCGATCGAGAGGCAGGCGCTCGAGCCGTTGAACTGCATGGCACCGCCGAACCGTCCCCGAGGGGTCCAGGTGGCGCCTTCGATCGTCGCCGTGTGGCCGTTGCCGCTCAGGTCTTCGCCAGCGGTGGCTTCTTCGTCGAAGCTGTAGTCGGCGACCGGGCCGGCCGGTGCCGTCTCGATCGGAGCGGCGGCGTCGGCGGGCACTTCGGCCGCCGAGAGCGCCCGGTTATAGACCCGGACCTCGTCGATCCTGCCTTTGAAGCGCTTGTAGGTGCCGTATTCGATCCCGCAGCCGATCGAGAGCGGCCCTTCGGCGGCGGTCAGGAGGGGTGCGACGTTGGTCGAGTTTTCTTCTTTGCCGAGGACGCCGTTGACGTAGAGGCGGATCACCGAGCCGTCGTCGGTGAGGGCGATGTGGGACCAGGCCTTTTCGGGCAGGGCGCCTTCGCCGTAGACGTTGTTCGTTCCTGAGGAGCCGCCTTTCCTCACCCATGCTTTGGGCGTCTGGCCGTTGCCGGCGAAGAGCTCGTAGGCGATCTGGGCTTCTTCGCCTTTGGATTTTTCATCGTTTAACGCGATCACCGGCAGGGCGGTGGCGCCGGTGCCTTCGGGGCGCACCCAGGCCTCGACCGTGAATTCTTCCGTGGCCTGGAGGTCTTCGGTGACCGGGACTTTGACGCAGGCGTTGGTTCCGTTGAAGGCGAGGGAGTCGCCGTATCTGCCGCGGGCCCAGGTGGCGTTTTCGATCGTTGCGGTGTGGCCGGAGCCGGTGAGGTCTTCGGCGGTGGCGCCGGTGCCTTCGTCGAAGGAGTAGTCGGCTATGGGCTGCTCGGAGGTTGGCGTCAATGCCTGGGCGACGGACGAGAAAATCCCGATCAGCATCGCGGCGATTGCGATGCATAGAAGCGAGCAGCGGCGCGCGGCCACGAAAGCAGGCATGAGTCCCCCCACATTGAGCAGTTCCTTTGGCGCTGATGGAATTGATCTATTCGATCAGCGAACTTCTCGCGTTCTATGACTTTCTGAGACCGCGTGTCAAGGGGGCACGGCCAAACGGGGCCTGCGGGTTCGTTTTCGCCCTCTCTCTACTCACAACTCGGCGCCGAACCTGCGCAGATGTTCGAGAGGCGTTCTAGCTGCGCCCGAGGGCGACTCCGCAGGCCGACCCGCGAGTCACGACGGACGGGTCGCCAGCTTAGGCGCTCGGCCCGGCGACGATGCCGTCGTCGTGGAGGCGGCCGATCTCGTTGGGGCTGAGGCCGAGGACGTCGGCTAGGACCGCTTCGGTGTGCTCGCCGGGTTGGGGGGCGCGCGGCGACGGGGCGGCGCTCGAGGCCGTCGAACCAGAGGGGCGAGCCGGGCATCAGGTAGGAGCCGACGCCGGGGTGCTCGACCTCTTCGAACATCGGGTTCTCGGTGCTGAGCGCGCGGGTCCTCGTCGACCAGCTGGCGGAAGGTCTGGTACGGGCCCCAGGAGACGCCGGTGCCGGTGAAGGCGCTCGCGGACCTCGGAGAGGTCGCGGGCGGCGAACCAGGGACGGAGGAGGGCGGCGATCAGGTCGCGGGCGGCGAAGCGGCCGGTCTCGGTGTCGAGGTCGTGGCCGGTCGCCTGCTTCGATGCTGGCGCAGGCCTCGGCGAGCTCGGTGAGCTCGACCAGCGCGCTCCACTGGCGCTCGGTCAGGGCGACGACCATCAGCGCGGCGGCCGTCGCGGGTCTCGAAGTCGTGGCCGAAGGCGCCGTAGAGGTAGTTGCCGTCCTTGGGCTGTCGCGGGCGCCGAGCTGGCGCCTCGGCGATCCGGCCGAGGTTGCCGACCATCGCGAAGGCGACGTCGGAGAGCGCGAGGCGGATCAGCTGGCCCTCGCCGCTGCGGCGTGCGGTGGCGCTCGGCGGCGAGCAGGCCGACCGCGGCGAGGGTGCCCATCGCGACGTCCCAGGCCGGCAGGACGCTGTTCAGCGGCTCGGCGAGGTTGCGCGGGCCGGTCGCCCAGGGGAAGCCGGTGGCGGGGTTGACGGTGTAGTCGACCTCGCTGGTGCCGTCCGGGTTGCCGGTCAGCGCGACCATGATCAGGTCCTCGCGGCGCTCGCGCAGCGCTCGTAGGCGAGCCAGCCGCGGGCCGGGAAGTTGGTGAGGAAGAGGCCGGCGTCCTCGCCCGGCGCGTCGATCAGCTCGCGTCGCCAGCTCGCGGCCCGCGTCGGAGCGCAGGTCGATCTGGATCGAGCGCTTGCCCTTGTTGAGGCCGGCCCAGAAGAGGCTCTGGCCGTCGCGCGGCGAGCGGCCAGCGCTCGTGGTCGAGGCCGCCGCCGATCTGGTCGAAGCGGATCACGTCGGCGCCGAGCTGGGCGAGGGTCATGCCGCCGAGCGGCGCGGCGACGAAGGCCGAGCCCTCGATCACCCGCAGCCCGGCGAGGATGCCGTCGGCGCTCACGCGATGACCCCGACGAGGCGCCAGTCGAGCACGTCGGCACCTCGCTCGTCCCGTCGCGGTCGCGCGCGCGACCCGCGAGCGCAGGTGGACGAGCCCGCCGCCGCCGGGCAGCGGCTCGGTCGCGCTCGAGCTCGAGCTCGCTGCGCAGGGTGTCGCCCTCGAAGACCGGGCCGAGGTGGTCGCAGCGAGTGCCAGCCGACGATCGTGACCAGGCTCGGGCAGCGCGCGCGTCGAGCTGGGCGGCGGCGATGCCGATCGTGTGGCCGCCGTAGACGAGGCGGCGGCCGGCCGGTGGCGGCGCGTCGTGGTGGGCGATCGGCGACGTTGAGGCTGAGCCGGGCCAGCTCGGGCGCCGAGCTGACGACGTCGCCGCCGCTCGACCGCCAGCGCGTCCCCGGCCGCGAGCTCGGCGAGGTGCGCGCCGGGCACCGCGCTCGCGGTAGCGCGTCGAGGTCCCAGCCGGCGACCGCGGCCGCGCAGCGTCGTCGGCGTCGAGCTCGGCCGGGATCGCGTCGAGGTCGTCGGCGTGGCCGGTCGCGCCGTCGGGGTCGCGCAGCGGCAGCATCGCGCAGCGGCGGAAGTCGAGCACCGCGCCGTCCGTCCTGGTCGACGGTGCGGACGCGCAGCGCGGCGAGCCCGGTCGGCGCGCGGCCCGGCTTGGCGGCTGTTCTGGCGCAGGCGCGACGACCTCGGTGGTGGTCCGCAGGGTGTCGCCGATCGAGCGGCGCGCGGCGCAGCACGCAGGCCGCGGTAGAAGAGGTTGCCGATCACCCGCTGGGTGAGCAGCGTCGACTGGCCGATCGCGACGTCGCAGACCAGCGCCGGGTGGGCGAGCGGCGCGGCCGCGCCGATCACCCGCGCGGCCGAGCGTCGGCGTCGAGCGCGAGCCGCAGGCGGTCGCCGACGATCGCCTGGTGCAGCGCGGCGTGGCCCTCGGTCAGGGTCAGCGCCGGCGCGGCGTCGAAGACGTCGCCGACCGCGAGGTCGTCGAAGAACGGGCCGGCGACCGAGGTCTCCAGGCCGCCGAGGCGTCATCGCTCCTCCCCGGCCCGGCGAGCGATCCCGCGCGCCGCCAGCGCGCACCGCCTCGTCGAGCATCTGGCCGTCGAGCGCGACGGCGCCCGGCCGCCCTCGCCTCGGCCGCGGCCAGCGCCGCGAGGACCGCGCGGGCGCGCTCGACCTCGGCCGGCGGCCGGCGTGAAGGCCGCGGTCAGCGGCTCGACCTGGGCGGGGTGGATCGCCCACTTGCCGTCGAAGCCGAGGCTCGGCGCGCGCGCGCGGCACGCCGGCTCGAAGCCGCGCGTCGAGGTCGATGCCGAGGTAGGGACCGTCGATCGCCTGCATGCCGATGCGCGCGGGCGGCGAGCGAGCACGGCGTCCTGGGCCGCGAGCCAGGCGTCGAGGTCGCCGCGGCTGCGCCGGGCGCCCGAGCGAGGCGGCGAGGTCGGCGTAGCCGAGGATCAGCGCCTCCAGCCGCGGCGAGGCGGCGGCGATCTCCTCGAGCCGCGGCGAGGCCGGCCGGCGGTCTCGATCAGGGCCTGCGATCCCGATCGGCCGCGCGCGCCGCGCGCCGCCGGCTTCGGCGACGTCGAGGAGCGGCGGCGAAGCGCTCGACGTCGCCGGCGCTCTCGACCTTCGGCAGCACGACCGAGGCGAGCTGTGCCGGCGCCGATTCGAGCGCCCGCAGGTCGGCCTCGTACCAGTCGGAGCCGCGGCCGTTGATCCGCAGCGCCGGCCGCCCCTCCCCGGTCCAGCCGTCGAGGCGCGGCGAGCGCGGTTTCGCGGGCCTCGCAGCTTCGCCTCCGGCGCGACCCCGTCCTCGAGGTCGATCACGACCTCGTCGACGACCAGGCCCTGCGCTTTCTCGAGCTTGCGGCCGCTCGATCCCGGAACCGCGAGGCAGGCGCGGCGCCGGACCGGCTCGAGTCGCTCGGCGGCCATCGCTACCAGCGCTCCGGCGGGTGGATGCGGCCGAGGTCGGCGCCGCTCGCGCCTTCGCCCATCGCCGCGATCACCGAGCGCTCGGTCTCCTCCGCCTCGCGGCAGATCTCGACCACCTGGTCGACCGCCTCGCGGGGGACGACGCAGACGCCGGAGGCGTCGGCGACGACGAGGTCGCCGGGGTGGACGAGGAGGCCGGCGAGCGCGACCGGGGCGTTGATCTCGATCGCCCGCATCCGGTGCTTGCCGGTCCGCGGCGTGACCCCGCGCGACCAGACCGGGACGCCGTGCTCGCGGATCGACTCGAGGTCGCGGACGGCGCCGTCGACGACGCAGCCGGCCATCTCCAGGCGCCGCGCCCAGCGGCCGGAGAGCCCGCCCATCACCGAGGCGTCGGCGAGCCCGCCGCAGTCGAAGACGCCGACGTCGCCCGGCTGCCCGACCGCGTAGACGTCGCGGTCGGCGAGCCGGGCGCGGTCGCCGCGGGCGCGGCGGGCGCCGGCGGTGCCGCCTTCCCAGCTGTAGCGGATCGTCGTCGCCGGGCCGACGATGCGGGTCCCCGGGACCCGCTGCGGCAGGACCGAGGCGGAGACCGCGCCGCCGACCCCGAGCTCGTCGAGCGCGTCGGAGACGGTCGAGCAGAGGTCGGTGAGGCCGAGCAGCTCGGCCGCCGCCGCCGGGTCCGGGCGCTCGACCTCGACCACGCGGATGTCGTCCTCATCGATCAGCCCGAACAGCCGCTCCCTGATCTTCGCCAGTTCCGTCTCGCTCGCCATCGCCGCCTCAGCTTTCTCGCTCGTTCGCGGACGGACCGGGCGGCCCGCCCTTCTTGCCCGGGTTGAGCAGCTCCTTCGGGTCCAGCGCCCGCTTCACCGCGCGCTGCGCGGCGAGCGCCGCCGGGTCCCACTGGCGCTCGAGCTGGCCGCGCTTCAGCCAGCCGGTGCCGTGCTCGCCGGAGACCGTGCCGCCGAGCTCGATCGCCCGCGCGAAGAGATCCTCGGCAGCCGCCTCGGCGCGCTCCAGCTGCTCCTCGTCGCCGGGGATCGATGAGGAAGCTCGAGTGGACGTTGCCGTCGCCGGCGTGGCCCCAGCTGCAGGCGGGCAGGCCGTGGCGCTCGCCGATCTCCAGCGGTCGCCGCGACGATCTCCCCGAGCCGGTCGATCGGCACCGCGACGTCCTCGGAGACCTTGCCGCCGCGGAGCCCGGCGACCGCGCCGGAGACGCCGTCGCGCCAGCGCCAGAGCGCCTCGCGCTCCGCCCTCCCCGCCGGAGCGTGGAGGGCGAGCGCGGCGGCGAGCGAGGACCGCCTCGACCTCGGCCGCGAGCCGTCGCGCCTCGTCCGCTGAGCCGTCGGCCTCGATCACCAGCGCGAACCCGGCCCCGTCCGGGACGGTGCCCGGGTAGGCGGCGGCGACCGCGGCGAGGGTGGCGCCGTCGAGGTACTCGAGCGCCGCCACCTGCAGTGCCCGAGCCGACCAGCTCGGCGACCGCGGCGCAGCCCGCCTCGGGCGCGGCGAAGAAGGCGACCAGCGGCTCGCTCGCCTCGGGCGCCGGCAGCAGCCGCAGGGTCGCCGCGGTGACGAGCCCGAGCGTCCCCTCGGAGCCGACCAAGAGGTGGACGAGGTCATAGCCGGCAACGTCCTTCGGCAGCGGCCCGCCGAAGCGGGCGAGCTCGCCGGGGGCCATCGCCGCCTCCAGCCCGCTGACCGCGCGGCCGGTGACGCCGTACTTGAAGGCGTGCGGGCCGCCGGCGTTGGTGGCGACGTTGCCGCCGATGTGGGACTGCTCGGCGGCGCCCGGGTCGGGGGCGAAGAGGAGGCCGTTCTCGCGCGCCAGACGCTGCACGTCGGCGGTGCGGACGCCGGCCTCGACCTCGATCGTCCAGCGCTCGGGGGCGAAGGAGCGGATCGCCCGCAGGCGATCGCTGGCGACGACGACGCCGCCCTCGACCGGGACCGCGCCGCCGGCCAGCCCGGTGCCGCCGCCGCGCGGGACGACCGCGAACCCGCGCTCGTAGCAGTAGCGCAGAACGTCCGCGACCTCGCTCGCCGAGCCGGGCAGGACGATCACGTCGGGGCGGCCGGAGAGGCCGCGGTAGGCGGTCGCATCGTGGCCGTACTCCGGGTGGGCACCGGGGTCGAGGACCGCCCCGGCGCCGACGATCGCGCCGAGGTCGGCACTGAGGCCGGCGCTGGCTGTGGGGGTGGCGTCGCTCATCGTTCCCAGGGGGTGAGCGAGGCGCGGAGGACGGCGGCGAGGTCGGCCTCGGAGACCGGCAGCGGCGAGTTCGCCAGCACCCGCCGCTGGGCGTGGGCGGCGCTCGCCAGCGCCTCGACGTCGTCCTCGCCGAGGCCGATCTCGGCGAGGCTGCTGGGCCCACCGCACTCGGCGATCAGCTCGGCGAGGAAGGCCGGCAGCGCCTCGCGTGCGGTGCCCGGCGGCGAGCCGGCGGGGACGGCGCCGAGCAGCTCGGCGGCGCGGTCGTGGCGCTCGGGCAGGGCGGCGTAAGTGAAGGCGAAGCAGGCCGGGGCGGCGACCGCGACCGACTGGCCGTGGGGGACGAGCGGTCGGGTCAGCGCAAACCCGTCCGGCCGGTAGTTGCGGACGCCGCCGCTGACCGCGTAGCCGATCGCGTGCGGGAGGTGGACGCCGGCGGCGCCGATCCGCGAGAAGAGCGCCGCCTGCGACATCCCGACCCGGGCCTCGAGGTCGTCGCCGTCGGCGACGGCGCGGCGGAGGAAGCGGGCGCAGAGCTCGAGCGCCCGCTCGCAGCAGGCGTCGGCGACCGGGTGGGCACCGCTGTAGGTCGGCCGCGGACCGGCGCGGTCGAAGCGCGGCCGCTGGTCGAAGGGGAGCGAGGTGTAGGACTCGAGCGCCTGCACGATCACGTCGAAGCCCGAGGAGGCGGTGACCCCGGGTGGCATCGTCACGGTCGCGGCCGGGTCGATGATCGCCACCAGCGGCCGCATCGAGGCGTCGGAGATCGCCGCCTTGACGTGGCGATCCTCGAGGTCGATCACGCAGTTGGCGGTGAACTCGGCGCCGGTGCCGGCGGTCGTCGGCATCCCGACCAGCGGCCGCAGCGGCCCGGGCACCGGCCGCGCCGCGCCGAACGGCGGCGCCAGGTAGTCCTCGACCGGGCCGCCGTGGGTGAGCAGCAGGTCGACCGCCTTGGCGGTGTCGATCGCGCTGCCGCCGCCGACGCCGACGAAGCCGTCGACGTCCTCGCCGCCGAGCTCGTCGGCCGCCGCCTCGATCGCCGCCAGGGTCGGCTCGGTGATCGCCCCGGGCCAGACCCGGGCGCCGACGCCGGCTGCCTCGAGGTGGCCGGCGACCGCCGCCGGGTAGCCGGTCGCGAGCAGGTTCTCGTCGGTGACGACAAGCGCCCTGCGAACGCCCCGCGGGCCATCTCGCGGCCGACTTCGGCGCTGGCGCCGAGCCCGAAGAGGACCGGCGGGACCTGGAAGCCGAAGACCGTCTCGGTCGGCGGCGGAGCCGCGCCGGCGCCGGTGGCGGGGTCGGCGCTCACGCCGCGGCGGCTGCCCGGACCGGCTCGTTCAGGTTGCGAGGAGGCCCTCGGCGCAGCGCAGCGCCATCGCCCCGATCGTCGAGGTCGGGTTGTTGGCGCCGCCGGTGGGCATCGAGCTGCCGTCGCAGACGACGAGGCCCGGCACGTCCCAGACCCGGTGCCAGCTGTCGACCACCGAGTCCTCGGGCGAGGTGCCCATCCGGCAGGTCCCCATCAGGTGCCAGCCGGGCGGCGAGTAGTCCTCGCCGTAGGACTGCAGGTCGAGCTTGCGGGCGCCGGCCGCCGCGGCCAACTCGCCGAGCCGCTCCTTGCCGTAGTCGAAGAGGCGGCGGTCGTTCTCGTGCAGGGCGTAGGCGCGGCGGGCCGCGGGCAGGCCGCTCGAGTCCTTGACCTCGGGGTCGAGCGTGATCCGGTTCTCGGCCTGGGGCAGGTCCTCGACCTGGAGGGCGAGGAAGACGTGGCGGTCGAAGCGCTCGGCGAAGGCCTCGCGGTGCCCGGCCCCCAGGGCGCCGGGTCGATGCCGGTGGTGCCGCCGAGGGCGCTCGCCGCCGCGCCGAGGCCGCCGCCGAAGGTCAGCGTCATCCCGTTGACCGCGCCGCGCTCGGCGAAGTCGGTTTCGAGGAACTGCTGGCTGATC
>CAWDBZ010000009.1:0-87827 GCA_963800715.1 uncultured Actinomycetota bacterium
TCAGCTTGCGCGTGGTTTCGAGAGCAAGGGCGAGCACCTTCTCGGGCCCCTCCTTGATGTCGCACGCGCGATGCCGGACGGCGAGCGTGGTGAGCCGACCGTCGGTGACGCCGACCGACACGCCGGTCGCCCCGATCGCGATGCCCGCGAACTGGATGTCGGGAGACAGGTCGACCAGCGTCGAGCGCCGCCCGCCGCGCGACACCGCCGGACCGGCGTCGACAGCCAGGCCCAGCTCGGCCAGGCGGCCCACCTCGGCCCCGACCGTCGTGCGTGAGACCTGCAGCGCATCGGCCAGCTGGGCCTTGGACAGGGGGCCCTCGTCACGCAGGTGCGCGAGGAGCCGGGCCTGGACCGGGGTCTCCGCACGCCCCGCCAACGAGTGCCGCACGCGGCGCATCCTCGCACGCCTCCCTCCACAACTCCACGCTTCCGTACCCTTCGAAGGGAGAAAACTTCGTCCAGTGATGGCGGAAGTTGCGCAGAAAACCAAGCGCGGTCAGGCCGAGTGCTCTTGCGCTATCGTGCTCCGGCCCTCTAGTTTGTGCTCCGTCCTGACAAACGAGTGATGCCAGTCACTCGCCAGCAACGTGGGGGTGCGGCCGTGTCGACCGTCGACACCAACCTCGGCCGAGTCCTGCGTCAGCTGCGCGATCACGGCCCCCGGTCCCGGGCCACGCTCGCCACCGAGCTGGGGCTGACCCGGACGGCGGTGTCCACACAGGTCGCCGAACTGGCCGAGCGCGGACTGGTCCGCGCCGGCGGAATCGAGCGCGGCGCGGTCGGTCGTCCCGGCACCAACGTGGAGCTCGACGGTCACGCCGTGGCCGGTATCGGCGCGGAGATCAACGTCGACCACGTCTGGACGATGGCGCTCGACCTCGGCGGCGCGGTGGTCAGCGAGCACAAGCTCAGCCTCGACGTCTCCGCGTTCCCCGCCACAGAGGTCCTGGACCGGCTGGCCGAGCTGGTACGCCAGGTCGAGGTGGACCTCGAGCGCCGAGGCACGACGCCCGTCGGCCTCACCGTCGGAGCGGCCGGCCTGGTCGACCGCGAGCGTGACCTGGTGACCCTTGGCCCCAACCTCGGCTGGCACGACGTGCCGGTCGGTGACCTCGTCCGGGCGCGCCTCGGTGCGGCGTACCCGGTCACCATCGACAACGAGAGCAACCTGGCCACCCTCGCCGAGGCCACGCCCGGCGACCCTGAGCGGCAGGACATCCTGGTGCTCTTCGGCGGGGTCGGCATGGGCGGCGGCATCGTGGCCGACGGCCGGCTGCTCCGCGGTCGTCAGGGGTACGCCGGCGAGTTCGGTCACGTGATCGTGGAACCGCAGGGCCGCCGCTGCGGCTGCGGCCGGGTCGGCTGCTGGGAGACGGTCGTCGGCCTCCGGGCACTGCTCGACCGTGCCGCGGACCCGGACGACCCGGTGCAGGACCCGGCGCTGCACGTCGACGAGCGGCTGGCCGAGCTCAACCGACGGGCCGACCTCGGCGACACCCGCACCCTCGACGCCCTGGCGCAGGTCGCGGGCTGGCTCGGTGCCGGCGCGGCCGTGCTGGTCAACGCGCTCAACCCGGCAGCCATCGTGCTGAGCGGCTACTTCGCCGCGGTCGGCGAGCACCTGCGGCCCACCCTGGAGACCCGGCTGCGCGCGGGCGTGCTCGCGCCCGACGCCGGCGGCACGCGCATCGAGCTGTCGACGCTCGGGTTCACCGCCGTCGGTCCGCGGTGGCGCTGGCCTGTCACTGGAAGCCGTCTTCGCCGACCCGACCCGGGTCGAGCGCCGTACCGTCGCTGCAGGAGCCGTCCGGTGACCGAGACCCCGACCGGCAGCGGCGCGCTGCTCCAGATGACCGGCATCGTCAAGGAGTTCCCGGGCGTCCGCGCCCTGGGCGGCGTCGACCTCGACGTCCGCGCCGGCGAGGTGCACTGCCTGCTCGGCCAGAACGGTGCCGGCAAGTCCACGCTGATCAAGGTGCTCGCGGCGGTGCACCAGCCCGACGAGGGGACCATCTTCTGGGACGGCGCAGCCGATCACGCTCGGCACTCCGCATGCGGCGCTCAAGCCCGGCATCGCGACCATCTACCAGGAGCTCGACCTGGTCCCCGACCTCAGCGTCGCCGAGAACATCTTCCTCGGCCACGAGCTCTCCACGGCCGGGTTCTCCCAGCGCATCCGAGCGAACCGGATCGCTCGCGAGCTGCTCACCCGGCTCGGCCACTCCGAGATCTCGCCGACGCGCAGCGTCGGCTCGCTCGCGCCAGCCGGCCAGCAGATCGTGAGCATGGCCCGCGCACTGTCCCGGGACACCCGGCTGCTGATCCTCGACGAGCCCTCAGCGGTGCTGGACCAGGAGGGGGTCGCGAACCTGTTCCGCGTCATCCGCGGCCTGACCGCCGAGGGCGTGGCGGTCGTCTACATCTCCCACCGACTCGAGGAGATCCGACAGATCGGCGACCGAATCACGGTCCTCAAGGACGGCCGGACCGTGGCGACCGGCCTCCCGGTCGCCGAGACCCCGACCGCCGCGCTGATCAAGCTGATGACCGGCCGGGCCATCGAGTACGTCTTCCCGCCGCGCCCGACCGGGCCGCCCGACGGTGCAGTCGTCCTCGAGGTGCAGCGACCTGTCCTTGCGCGGGGTCTTCAGCGGCGTGAACCTCGTCAGTCCGCGCGGGCGAGATCGTCGGGCCTGGCCGGCCTGGTCGGCGCCGGCCGCTCCGAGATCCTCGAGACGCTGTACGGCGCGCGGCGGGCCACGACCGGCACCGTCACGGTGCGACGGCAAGCGACTGCGCCGCGGTTCGGTGACCTCGGCCGTCAAGGCCGGTGTCGGGCTTGCACCGGAGGAGCGCAAGAGCCAGGCACTCCTGCTCGACGAGTCGGTGTCCAACAACATCACGGTCTCCTCGCTGGCGGCGTTCTCGCGGGCCGGCTTCCTGAACAGGAGCGCCGAGCGCGCGCGGTCCTCGGAGCTGACCGACGTCGCTGGACGTCCGACCCGCCGGGGTGACCCGCGCGGCGCGGACCCTGTCGGGCGGCAACCAGCAGAAGGTCGTGCTGGCCCGCTGGCTGCTGCGCGAGCTGCCGGGTGCTGCTGCTCGACGAGCCGACCCGCGGCGTCGACGTCGGCGCCCGCACCGAGATCTACCAGCTGATCCGCAAGCTCGCCGACTCCGGCGTGGCCGTGGTCGTGGTCTCCAGCGAGGTCGAGGAAGTGCTCGGTCTGGCCGACCGCGTCCTCGTCGTACGTGAGGGAGAGGTCGTCCACGAGGCGGCCGCCACCGAGCTCGACGAGTCCAGGGTCCTGGACCTCGTGATGGAAGGAAGAGTCGCATGACCGAGAACGTTCCCCGCCCCCGCCAGCCGACGAGACGCGCGCGCGTCGAGGCCGCGGCGCAGGAGACGGCCCGCGAGGACAACGCCGTGCTCGCGCTGCTGCGCAGCAGCGCCGGCCGCAACGTCGGGCTGGTCGTCGCGCTGGTCATCGTCTGCGTCGTCGGGAGCGGTCACCGCCGGCGACCGGTTCGCCTCGATCGCCAACGCCCTCACGATCCTGCGCTACGCCGCGACCATCGGCGTGGTCAGCATCGGGATGACCTTCGTGATCATCGGCGGCGGCATCGACCTGTCGGTCGGCGCGATCCTCGCCCTGTCCTCGGTCTGGTGCACCACGATCGCGACCCAGGAGATGGCCCAGGACACCACTGGATCGTCATGGTCGGCGTGGCGCTGGCCGTCGGTGCGGGCTGCGGCCTGGTGAACGGACTGCTGATCGCCTACGGCGGGGTGGTGCCGTTCATCGCCACGCTCGCGATGCTCGCGAGCGCCCGCGGACTGGCCGAGATCATCTCTGACAAGAAGACCCAGATCGTCCAGGTCCCGGAGCTTCAGGGACTTCTTCTACCGGGAGATCCTCGGCATCCCGGTGCTCGATCTACATCTTCGCGCTGGTCGCGATCGTCGGCTGGGTCCTGCTCAACCGCACGACGTTCGGCCGCCGCACCATCGCGGTGGGCGGCAACCCGGAGGCCGCCCGACTGGCCGGCATCAACGTCAAGCGTCACACGGTGCTGCTGTACGTGCTGGTCGGCGTCTGCTGCGGCATCGCCGCCCTGATGCTGGTCGCGCGGACGACGACCGGCAGCTCGACCCACGGCGGCCTCTACGAGCTGGAGGCCATCGCCGCGGTCGTGATCGGCGGCACCCTGCTCTCCGGCGGCCGCGGCACCATCGTCGGCACCGTCTTCGGCGTGCTCATCTTCGCGACACTCACCAACGTCTTCGTCCTCAACAACCGCTCCTTCTCGGAGCAGTCGCTCTTCAAGGGCGCCATCATCGTCGCCGCCGTGCTGCTCCAGCAGAGGTTGGCGTCTCGGAACAGCAGTACCTAGCGCCAGGTCGCGCGGCATCACCCAGTACGCAGCACCACACCTCTGCACCACACCTCTGCATCAAGGAGAAGCACGATGAGGTCCCTGCGCATCCAGAAGAAGCTGGCGACCGGCCTGGTCGCCGGTCTCGCAGCCTTCGCCCTCGCAGCGTGCACCGGCAACGACTCCAACGACGACAAGGCCGACCTGGGCGGCGGCACATCCAAGGCCGACAACGGCTCCAACGACGAGGCGGGCGACAAGGTCGTCATCGGCTTCTCCGCCCCTGCGGCCGACCACGGCTGGATGGGCTCGATCACCGAGTCCGCCCAGACGGTCGCCGAGCAGTACGACGACATCGAGCTGCGCGTCGCCGAGGGCACCAACGACGTCAACCTGCAGATCTGCCAGGTGGAGACGTTCATCAACGACGGCGTGGACGCCATCGTGCTGCTGCCCTTCGACGGTGCGGCGATGACCCCGGTTGCACTCCAGGCAATGGAGGCCGGCATCCCGGTCATCAACGTCGACCGTGAGTTCGACGACCCCAACGCCGCCCGCGTCACCATCCTCGGTGACAACTACGGCATGGGGGTGTCCGCCGGCGCAGTACATCTGCTCCCAGGTCGACGAAGGCGCGGACGCCGTCGTCGCCGAGATCGCCGGCATCGACTCGCTGCCGCTGACCCAGGACCGCAGCCGTGGCTTCAAGGATGCGCTCGCCGAGTGCGGTCAGGACGTCGACAACCGGGTCGCTGCCGAGTTCACCGTCGAGGGCGGCGAGGAGGCCGCGGCCAACCTGCTGCAGGCTGCGCCGAAGATCGACTTCCTGTGGAACCACGACGACGACCAGGGCGTCGGCGTCCTGGCGGCGATCAGCAACGCCGGCCGTGACGAGTTCGTCATGATCGGCGGCGCTGGCTCGGCCAACGCCATGCGCGACATCCAGTCCGGTGACAGCGTGCTCAAGGCGACGGTCATCTACCCGTCCACCCAGGCCGCCGACGGCATCAAGCTGGCCCGCCTGCTGGTCCAGCAGAAGGCGCTGGGCGACCTGGTCGAGGTCGAGGTGCCGCGCTTGATCCAGCTCTACGCGCCGGTCGTGACCGCGGACAACGTCGACGAGTACCTCGACACCGCGTTCGAGTCCTGATCGAGTCCGACTGAGCCCCGGTGGGCCGGGCGACCCAGCCCGGCCCACCGGCGCCACCCAGACCGATCCAGACCTCGCCCCCGTCCCGGAACGGAACATGACGATGACCAGCACCCGCCCCACCCTCGCGGTGGGCATGGTGGGCTACGCCTTCATGGGCGCCGCCCACTCCCAGGCCTGGCGGACCGCGCCGCGCTTCTTCGACCTCCCGCTGACCCCGGCCATGCGGGTCGTCTGCGGCCGCGACGCCGAGCGGACCGCCGAGGCGGCCGCACGGCTCGGCTGGGCCGAGACCGAGACCGACTGGCGCCGCCTCGTCGAGCGCGCCGGACGTCGACCTCGTCGACATCTGCACGCCCGGGGGACACGCACGCCGAGATCGCGATCGCCGCTCTGGCGGCGGGCAAGCACGTGCTGTGCGAGAAGCCGCTGGCCAACACGGTCGCCGAGGCGGAGGCGATGACCGCCGCCGCGGAGCAGGCGGCCGCAGCACGGCGTACGCGCGATGGTCGGCTTCACCTACCGCCGCGTGCCCGCGATCGCGCTGGCCCGCCGGCTCGTCGCCGAGGGCCGGATCGGCGAGGTGCGGCACGTGCGCGCGCAGTACCTCCAGGACTGGATCGCCGATCCGGAGGCTCCACTGTCGTGGCGGCTGGACAAGGCCAAGGCGGGCTCGGGTGCGCTCGGTGACATCGGCGCGCACATCGTCGACCTCACCCAGCACATCACCGGCCAACAGATGGCCGAGGTGTCCGGGCAGCTCGAGACGTTCGTGAAGGAGCGGCCGATCGCGACCGACCACGCTGGGCTGTCCGGCTCGGCCGGCACCGAGCGCGGACCGGTCACCGTCGATGACGCGGCGGTCTTCATCGCGCGGTTCACGGGTGGCGGCGCTCGGCGTCTTCGAGGCCACCCGGTTCGCCACCGGTCGCAAGAACGCGATCCGCATCGAGATCAACGGCTCGGCCGGCAGCCTGGCCTTCGACTTCGAGGACATGAACGTCCTGCGAGTTCTTCGACGCTGCCGAGCCCGACGAGACCGCCGGCTTCCGCCGCATCATCGTCACCGAGCCCGGTCACCCCTACGTCGGCGCGTGGTGGCCGCCCGGCCACGGGCTGGGCTACGAGCACGGCTTCACCCACCAGGTCGTCGACCTGGTGACCGCCATCGCCGAGGGCACCCAGCCGACGCCGTCGTTCGCCGACGGGCTGCAGGTGCAGCGGGTGCTGGCCGCCGTCGAGACCAGCTCCGACACCCGTTCCTGGCAGGAGATCCCCACATGACGCGACCGACTTCACACCACGTCCCGAGGACAAGTTCTCCTTCGGCCTCTGGACGGTCGGCTGGCAGGGCGTCGACGTCTTCGGCCCGGCCAGCCGGCCGCTGCTGGATCCGGTCGAGGCGACGTACAAGCTGGCCGAGCTGGGGGCCGCGGCGGTCACCTTCCACGACGACGACCTGGTGCCGGACGACGACAGCCGCGACGCGACCCTGGACAGGTTCTCCAAGGCGCTGGCCGACACCGGGCTGCGCGCCGAGATGGTCACCACCAACCTGTTCAGCCACCCGGTGTTCAAGGAGGGCGCGCTCACCGCCAACAACCGCGACGTACGCCGCTACGCGCTGGCCAAGGTGCTGCGCAACATCGACCTCGCCGCCGAGCCTCGGCGCCGAGACGTTCGTCATGTGGGGCGGCCGCGAGGGCGCCGAGCACGGCGGCGGCAAGAACATCCGCGCCGCGCTGGACCGGATGGTCGAGGGGCTCAACACCGTCTGCGACTACGTGCGCGACCAGGGCTACACCATGCGGTTCGCGATCGAGCCCAAGCCCAACGAGCCGCGCGGCGACATCCTGCTGCCGACCATCGGGCATGCGCTCGCGCTCATCGGCGAGCTGGAGCATCCCGAGATGGTCGGCCTCAACCCCGAGGTCGGGCACGAGGAGATGGCCGGGCTCAACTTCGCGCACGGCATCGCGCAGGCGCTGTGGCACGACAAGCTGTTCCACGTCGACCTCAACGGCCAGCACGGTCCGCGGTTCGACCAGGACCTGCGGTTCGGCGCCGGCAACCTGCGCGGCGCCTTCTGGACGGTCGACACCCTGCTGGGCAGCGGCACCTCCAACAGCTACGACGGCTACGTGCACTTCGACTTCAAGCCCCCGCGCGCCGAGGCCATCGACGGCGTCTGGGAGTCGGCGAGGGCGTGCATGCGCAACTACCTGATCCTGCGCGACAAGGTCCAGGCCTTCCGGGCCGACCCCGAGGTGGCAGCGGCCCTGGCGGCCGCCGGCGTACCCGACCTCGACGAGCCGACCGTGGCCCAGGGCGAGTCGCTCGACGACCTGCGCGCCGCGTCGTACGACGTCGAGGCCCTCGGCGCCCGCTCGGTCGGCCAGGAGGCCCTCGACCAGCTCGCGATGGAACACCTGCTCGGCGTCCGCTGAGCGTCACTCACCTGTCACTGGAGGAAACCGATGCCGCGTCCGATCACGCTGTTCACCGGCCAGTGGGCCGACCTGCCGTTCGAGGAGGTCGCCCGGCTCGCCAGCGAGTGGGGCTACGACGGCCTCGAGATCGCCTGCTGGGGCGACCACCTCGACCCGTGGCAGGGCGCCGAGGACGACGCCTACATCCAGGGCAAGCTGGACCTGCTGGAGAAGTACGGCCTCAAGGTCTTCGCGATCTCCAACCACCTCAAGGGCCAGGCCGTCTGCGACGACCCGATCGACGCCCGGCACGAGGCGATCCTCTCGGCCGAAGGTCTGGGGAGACGGCGACCCCGAGGGCGTGCGCCAGCGGGCGGCCGAGGAGATGAAGCTGACCGCGCGCACCGCCCAGCGGCTCGGGGTGAACACGGTGGTGGGCTTCACCGGCTCCTCGATCTGGAAGTACGTCGCGATGTTCCCGCCGGCCTCTGCCGAGATGGTGGCCGCCGGCTATCAGGACTTCGCCGACCGCTGGAACCCGATCCTCGACGTCTTCGACGAGTGCGGGGTCCGGTTCGCGCACGAGGTGCACCCGTCCGAGATCGCCTACGACTACTGGACGACTGTCGCGACGATGGAGGCGATCGGCCACCGGGAAGCGTTCGGCCTCAACTGGGACCCGAGCCACTTCGTGTGGCAGGACCTCGACCCGGTCGGGTTCCTGTGGGACTTCAAGGACCGGATCTACCACGTCGACTGCAAGGACACGAAGCTCCAGGTCGGCAACGGCCGCAACGGCCGGCTCGGGTCGCACCTCCCGTGGGCCGACCCGCGGCGCGGCTGGGACTTCGTGTCCACCGGCCACGGCGACGTGCCGTGGGAGCAGTGCTTCCGGATGCTCAACACCATCGGCTACGACGGCCCGATCTCGGTGGAGTGGGAGGACGCCGGGATGGACCGTCTGCTCGGTGCGCCCGAGGCGCTGGAGTTCGTGCGGCGCCTGGCCTTCGACGCGCCGGACGCCGCCTTCGACGCGGCGTTCTCGACCGACAGCTGAGTCGGCGTACCGTCCCTCATTCCGGAAGGGGAAGTGATCCTGGCGTCTTGGTGTAGCCGAGCTGCTCGATCACCTGCCCGTCGCTGACCCTGGTCACGTTCACGCCGAGGACGGATTCTGCGTCGGTGGGCCCGAAGCGGTAGCGCCACCGCACCGTGGCCCACTCGCCTTCTGTGAACACGTGCTCCACCTCGAACGTGGTCGACTCGTCGGCCATCAGCTCCGCCCAGAACGCCATGCTCGCGTCCTTCCCCACGTAGGGGGTGCCGTCGGGTGCCGGCTGGGCCGACACCATCAGGCAGTCGTCGTGGACAAGGGCGGCGAGCGCGTCCGTGTCGCGGCGTCGGAAGGCGTCATTGAAGAGGCCGATGGTCTCGGCGGTGTCCCTGGGCGTTTCCGGTGTGGTCATCTCGAGCTCCTCGAAAGTAGACTGATTGGTCTATCGCTACGATATAGACCGGTCGATCTACATTGCAAGAGCACACGGAGAAATTCTCATGAGCGCACAGGCCTCGCCGGGACCTCGGGAACGCCTTCTGGCGACCGGCCAGGAGCTCTTCTACTCGCGCGGTGCCTCGGTGGGCGTGGACGCGCTGCTGAAGGAGGCGAAGGTTGCCCGCAGGTCGCTCTACGAGCACTTCGGAGGCAAGGACGGCCTGGTGGCGGCCGTCCTCCGCCGCGCGGGCGACGAGGATGTGGCGTGGTACGAGCAGGCGTTGGCAGGTGGCACGGAGCCCCGAGCCCGGATCCTCGGGCTGTTCGATCGGCTCGACGAACTCGTCTCGGACGCGAGCTTCCGAGGCTGCAGGTACTTCGCTTCCGACCTTGCCTTTGCCGATCCGCACCACCCGGCACATGAGGAGACCGCGGCGTACCGACGGCGCATTCGCGCACTCCTGGTGAGGGAGCTCGAGGCGCTGGGGCATGCCCGCCCCGAGCAGGCTGCGGAGCAGCTGCACCTGCTGATCGAGGGGACCCTGGTCACCGGTGCGACCCAAAGCGATGAGCATCCCGCTCGTACGGCGCGCGAGCTCGCCGCAGTCGTGCTGGGCTGACGCCGAGACCCTTCCTAGGCGGCGGGCCAGAGGAAGTCGACCGCGAGCTCGATGCTGGGCACCGGCACCGTCCCCAGCAGCGGTCGGACTGGGGGTGGAGTGAGCCGCTGCGCGACCGAGGTGTAGGTGTGCCCGGTGGGTGTGGTGGTCTCGACGGTGTGCCGCGGACCCGGTCGCGGTCGGGCGGACCAGCCGAAGGCCTCCTTGGCGATGTTGCAGCTCTCGCACTGGCACTGGCCGTTGGCGACAGACGTCGCGCCGCCCTCGGAATAGGCGGTGACGTGGTCGGCGTCGCTGGCCGGGGCGTCGCAGTAGAGCGTGCGGCACCTTCCATCGCGCAGGCGGAGAAACTCGGCGAGCTTTTTGGGGAACAGCCGGGCCTTGGAGTCCATCGCCATCAGCGCGCCCGTGGCCGGCGTCTCGTAGAGCCGGCGCACGAACACGTCGACGTCGGCCTCCAGGTGGTCGGTGATCCAGGACCGGAGCAGCTCGCCGGGCACGGGCCCGTAGCCCTCGACCTCTGCCGCACCGTCCGTGCTGGCGTCGCCGAGCAGCACCTGGTCGGACACGATCACGTTGACCATGAGTGGGGCGCCGATAGCGGCCTCGGCCACGCTCGGCGAGACCACCCGGCTGGTCAGGGTGTCGGCCATGATCTGGCCGCGCGAGCGAGGGTCGCCGGTGGCCTTGAGCCTGTCGGCCTCCGCGCTGAGGGCGGCGTGCACCGCGACGCCGTTCTTCACCGACAGCAGGGCCGACAGGATCGCCATGGTGTCGGGGGCGGGCCGCAGGCTGGTGTGCCGGTCGGCCTCGGCGCGGCGGCGGCGCTCGACGAACGACTCGGCGTCGAGCGCGTAGGCCCGACGCCGGACCTCGGCGACCAGCTCGCCGACGCCCATGGCTTCGATCACCGTCGGGTCGGCAGCCAGCTCGAAGTCGATGGTCAGGCGGTCGGTCAACGGCAGGCAGGCGGTCTCGCGGGCCAGTAGGGTGACGCGCCACTCGTCGACCTTGCCTGCCGACCATGCGGCCATCGCATGGGGCAGCTCGGTCCGGGCGATCTTGGCCAGCTGGAGCCGACGCTCGGCTCGATGCGGCGACTCCCGCCGCGCCAGCGCGATCTGGTGGGCGACCCCGCGGCTGCGTCGCGCGGCCGGCACGCCCCGGTCGGCCGCGGCAGACCGCACCGACGTGTCCAGGTCGACCGACAGCCGCGCCTGCAGAGCCTGGGCGGCACAGATCAATTCTTCGGCCGCACGGATGGCGTCGATGCGCTGGGCATCGGTCGTGCCCGTGCCCAGCCCCGCCAGCGCTGCAGTGATCTCGCGCAGGTCGAGACCTGGGGCGGCGGGATCGGTCTGGGTGAGCATCGTGAGACCGAGTCTACTCGAACATATGTTCGAATACAAGGGCTCTTGTGCCTGGCCCGTTGCCCAGCGGTTCACGCACGTTCTACTCCGCGGGACGCGGCACGAGCGGGTACGCGGCGAGTGCCTCACTCGTGGCGGTACGACGCAGATGCTCGGCATTGGCCGGTCGCAAGCAATGCGGGCCCCGGTAGGGCCGTAGCGTCGCGCGCCATCTGCGGCTAGGTGAGCGTATGCATGCCTTCGTCGCTGTGCTACGACCGGATTCGTGACTCGAGCGCGACGGCAGCCTCCACCAGTTGGGCATTGCTTTCGGCTCGGGTGCCGTCCGGCAGCAGAACGGAGTCTTCGAAGCCGACGCGAGTGTCATGTCCTCGCCGGAACGCGTCCTCAACCAGCGGCCATGTCCAGTCGTGCATCCCATGCGTGAGACGAGGGCAGGTCGATCCGGCCAAGTCCAGCGCGTCGTTCACCTGCTGCGCGACCTCAGCCGGCTCGCCCTGAAGGAAGTAGGGCTCGCCTGGGTCCAACTCGATGCTGACTCGCTGCGCCCGCGGTAGCAGTCCCGATCGCAGCAGGTGGTCCATTTCTACTGGCGCCCACAAGCCCACATCGATGCCCACCCCGGCATCGAGCATGGCTTCCATCACCGCTTCGAAACCCCGCTCGGACAAATTCACCGTGGCGCAGTCGACGCCTTCCCATTCGCGGATCATCGCGATCCGATCGGCCAGGTCGGGCACGATCCACTCCCCGGTCGTCAGTCCGATTTCAACTTGGCCTCCGACTTCGGCGGCGACGCTGCGAACCATGCGACAGGTGCTATTCACGACCGCCGGCTCGAGCGTTTCCGCGCCGGCAGGATCTCGCACGTGGAGGTGCACGCCGGTTGCTCCGGCCTGAAAGCAGGCTCGCAGATCGGCCGCGAGCTCATTGAAGGAGAGCGGCATCGCAGGATGGACGTCTTTGCCCCACGGTCCGTTCGGCGTCACTTGAAGCATGGCGCCACGCTAGAGGACGGCACTGGTTGTCGGCCGTGGATGCGCGATCGGCTCCGGAAACTGCTCGGGCGTGAACTGAGCACTTGAACCGAGGTCGATCGCGGCGGTGTGACGCGCGCGTAGGCCGATGGGCTGGGTCGCTGTAGCGGCCAGTTTCCCTCTCAACGTGGGCGACTGCGCTTAACCAGCGCCCCTGAGTGGTGCGACGACGAGGGCAACTGCGCGACGCCTTCGGTGGTGTCGCCCCTGGCCGCCGCTCAGTGGCCGGCATACACGATCATGCCGGCTGCCCCGATCGTCGCGGCTGCATCCGCTCGGCACGGAGGGCTCGCGGGACTTCGTGACCAATTCGGGGTCGGGGAGGCCAGGTTGATCAAGTGCGGCGCGCGTGCGCGGATGCCGACACCTCGCACGGACCGGCCGCCTGGGCGACGAGGGCGGCGGCTTCCTTGCGGCGTCGGGTCGCCTTCAACTGCGCGGACGCGAGGTTGATCTGGACGACGTCCGCGCCGCGCAGGGCGGCTTCGGCGAGCGGGTCGGTGGACTCGCAGTGGGCACCAAGGAACCAGGCATCCCCGATGACCGTGTCGTCTCGCCGTCGTGCGGCACCCGTGGCCCGCGGCCCCGGCCGAGCCGCCATTGATACGACATCTTCCAGACGCCGGAGGCCTGTCTTACTGGAAACGTCGGTGCCGTCAACAGCACCACCCACCAGCACAGAACGGAGCAGCAAGATGGACACCTACAGCAACCCGACACCGGTCACCGGGCGTCCGATGAGCACCCGGATCGCCGCGATCCTGGCCGCCCCCGTCCTGGTCGTCGCCCTGGCCAGCGCAGCCATTGCCACACCCCTGTTCGCGGAAGACCAGTCGTCCCAGGCCCAGCGAAAGCCTGGCCCCTGCCCATGCTGAACGGACGCTAGGACAAGGAGTTCGCGGGGCCGGATCTCAGAACGGCGGAGAACTTCCCCAGCCCGGGGGGCTACGCCGGCGAGGCCGTCATCCCGGCCAGCGAGACGGCTGTTCGCGTCCAGACGCTGGTGAAGGGCAAGTGGGTCACGGTCGCGAACACCAAGGCCGCCAAGAACGGCGTGTTCGCGGTGACCAAGAGGGCCGCGAAGGGCCAGCAGACGCTCCGCGCCGTGCGTCCCGGCAACGGCGCCGTCGACGGCGCGGTCGGCAAGGCGTTCACCGTCACCGTGAGGTGACCTGCTGACAGTCCAGCAGCAGCTCGAAGGATCTCTCGCGTCGTGTCAGTCGCGGGCGTCGAGGAGGCCGTGCTCGTAGGCGAAGGACGCGGCCTGGCCGCGGTTGGGGACGCCGAGCTTGGTGAGGATTCGGGAGACGTGGACCGACGCGGTCTTGGGTGAGATGAACAGGGCGCTGGCCAGCTCGTTGTTGGTGGCGCCGCGGGCGAGGTGACGAAGGACCTCCAGCTCCCTCTCGGTGAGCCTCGCCAGGACGCCGTCGGTGGCGTCGGGCTGACTCGCCGGCGTGGCCTGGAGCCTGAGGTTGGCTCGCCGGGCCAGGCCGATCGCCGCCTCGCGCAGCGGAGCTGCCTCGAGCCGGCGCGCGATCTTCAACGACTCATCGAGTGGTTCGAGCGCGCGGTCGCGGTCACCGGCGGTGGCGTGAACCGAGGCGAGCCGCAGGCATGCCCATGCGAGGTAGTGGGGGTGCCCGATCCGACGCCAGGCGGCCGCCGCCTCCTCCCAGTCGTGGGCGGTGTCGGCCCCTTCCCCGCGGGCGAGGTCGGCGCTGACGTGCAGGTATCGGGCGTGGTTGTACGGATTCGTCCGGGGGAGCCGGTCTGCCAGGTCGCTCAGGTCGCTCAGGTCGCGCAGGGAGTAGAGCGCGTCGGCGGCGACATCCGCGGCGGGGGACCTAATGCGCCGCGCGAGGTCGGCCTCGACCCTGGCGGCGGTGAGCAGGAGCCTCCAAGTGTCGGCGTACGTCTCCAGCCCCGGATGCTGGAGCATGGCGAGGGCAGCGGGCCTGACGGAGTTCGGAACGCCCCTCGCCGCCGCGATCGAGTAGTCGAGGTCCCAGCCCATAATCTGATGCTCTTCCACCAACGGGTTGGCGTCTGGTGGGTAGGCCGATCGTGCGTGTGCAGCCCACCGTTCTGCTGTGTCGAGTTCTCCGCGGCCGCAGGCGAGCTGGCCGGCGCTGATGGCGAACTCGAAGGCACGCTCGCGGGAGTGATGCTCGACCGTCGCCAGTTCGTCGAGGAGGTTCTGGGCTCGGTCCCACTCCCCGGCGGCCTCCAGCGCGTCACAGAGGAGGGCCTTCCCCCATGCCGTGAAGTTGGGTGCGTTCTCGAGTTCGGGTAGGCGGGACAGGGCACGGTCGAGCACGGCGATGGCATCGGCGAACCGGCCGTCTTGGGTCATTACGAAGCCGATGTTCACCGCGGTGCGGTACCGGCCCGCGACACTGTCGGCATCGGCCTGCGATTCTCCGCACAGTGCCAGCGCCTCGTCGGTGCGGCCGCGGTTGGCCTGCTGCTGGAGCACGTTGAGTGTGGCTTGTCGCAACTGAACGAAGTGCCCGTGCTTCCGAGCCTCCGCGAGCGCGTGCTCGTGCAACCGGTAGGAAAGGTCAGGGTCGGAGAAGCGCACACTCCAGCCGAGTTCGCCGAGGGTCATGACCATCAGCGAGGTAGCGGGCAGGGCCAGCAGGTCGTCGACGCGGGCCAACGCTTCGCGGTAGACGTCCGGGTCAGTCATGGTCCCGAGCTCTTGGGCGGTCGCGTCGCGGTTGAGGCGGAGACTGATCAGGCGGATCGGGTCGTGTTCTGGCCGTGCCAGCTCGGCGTCGTAGAGCTGCAATCGGGGGCGTAGGTCGCCTGCGAAGTACAGAGACCAGAGCGCGTCTGCGAGGACGTCGTCGCGGGGGCGGCCGGCGCGCGCCGTCGCGTCGGGCACGTGCTCCCACAGGGCGAGCACGCGACTCAGCAGGGATGCCGCCTGGGCGGGGGCTGCGAGGTCGGTCGCGAGCCGACTAGCCGCGAGGGCGGCGTCGAAGGCCTGGTCGTCGACGCCCGCGGCGGCCCAGTGGTGTGCGGCCGCGAACACGGTGCGCGGGTCGGCGGCGGAGTGGCCAGGCGAGGGGGTGAGCAGCTCGGCCCAGCATCGGTGGTACGTCCTCCGCTCGCTCGGCGTGAGGCTGTCCTCGGCGGCCTGGCGGAGGAGCGCATGGTGGAACCGGTACGTCGACTCCGCAGGGTCGAACCGGAGCAGGGCTGCCTCGAGTGCGGCGTCGACGGCTTCGTCGAAGTCGTCCTGGCCGTAGACCCGGGACAGGTTGCGGTGGGTGAGGTGATCCTCGGACAGCGACGCGACCTGGACGAGCCTGCGGGTAGCCGAGTCGAGCGCGCGGATCCTGCTCGCCATCGGGCTGGTCACGCGTTCGCCGGACGGGTCGAGGCCGGCCGCGACGAGCTGCTCGGCCAGCAAAGGGTTGCCCTGGGCCAGGGAGATGACCTGTGCGACTTGGTCTTGAGTGGCGGACCCGGCGGTCAGGTCGGTGACCAGGGTCCGAGTGTGGCCGGCTGCCAGCGGCGTGAGCGTGACGTGGTCGACGGAGTCGAGTGCGGCCAGCCCGTCGATGAGGTTCGCGACGTCGGTGGTGAGGGCGGGGTCGTGGGTGCGAGCGGTGAGCAGAGTGAGCAGACGGCAGGGGCGGGCGACTCGGACGAGGTAGGTGAGCAGGTCGCGGCTGGGTGCGTCCACCCAGTGGAGGTCCTCGATGACCAGCCACACGAGCCGGTCCGCGGCCAGGTTCTCCAGGGCGGTGACGTAGGCCGGGAGCAGCTGGAGACGATCCAGCTGGGCCGGGGTAGTCCCGAGTGCCGGGCAGAGGGCGGCCAACTGGTCGGCGTAGGGCCCTGCTGCGTTGCGGACCACATCGGCCCCGGCGTCGCGGACCAGGGTGCGCAGGGTGTCGCGGATGGTGCCGTACGGGAGCTCGCCGCCGGCGAGCTCGAGGCCGTGCCCGAACGAGACGACGTCCTTGCCGTCCGCGAACGCGGTGAGGGCCTCGGTGACCAGCCGCGACTTCCCGATGCCGGCGTCGCCGTCGATGACCACAGTGGTGCGGGCGCCGTCACGGGCCCGGGCGACCGCTTCGCCCAGACTTGTGAACTCGTTGTCCCGACCGACAAGCCGGGTGGCTATCATCACGGTTCCAGCGTGCAGCTCAGGCTGGGGAATGTCAGCCCCTCGCGAGGGGCGGTTGTTTCGCAGGTCATCGAGCTCGCCGGGCGCCCGGGAAAACCCTGGAGCCATCCGCTTGCGGGTGAGGCGAGGGCTGCTTGGCCTCACTCGCCGCACCAATGCGTGCGCGGCGGACTCCTCACCCCACGGGAGCACGGCGCGGCTCCCTGGCCACGACGCGGGCCGGTCCGATCCGTGCTCGACGACCGGATCACAACCGTGCCGGATGGATCACTCCGGCTGCTGGTCGTGGCCGCCCGCACCGAGTCCGACGCGGCGCACACGCCAGATTCCGACCCGGATCCTGAGATGGGCCCCGCCAGGCGACAGATTCGGACGCAGCCGCTTCGCGGCGAAGTGACGCACTCATCGCGGCAGGTGCGGGCGTCCCGCAACTGGGCTGCCTACCGCCGTGTCGCTGGAACAGTCGACCCGATCTGTCTCGGCTGGAGCAGACGAGATGCTGTGCTTGCTCTCGCTGTGCACGTCCGTGTCCCACCGGGCAGCAGAGCCTGGTGACGGTCGATCACACGCTGACATCAGTGCTTGGGGGACGTCCCGACGATATGTAGCTCGCGCCCGTTGCGCGGCATCCAGGCAATCGCCGCATGTCCGCGGTCTCCGAGCGCGACGTCATACGTTTCCGGCGTGTCGGTCGCCCGCGACAGCTTCACCGGCTTCGTACCCTGCCCGGCAGGCTTGTAGCGTGCCCACAGTTGCGGTGCGGGACCTCTGGCTCGCCACACCACAAGCGCATCTCCGCGGCGGTTCACCGCGAGCTGAGCGTTGGGCTCGACCGAACGCGGCATCTTGACGCCTGCTGCGAGGACGCACGGTGTGCGCCATTCGCCGTCGTGACGGCTCCATCTGACCAGGAGGTCAGAACCGTCCCACCACGCCAGCAACGCTCGGCCCTTGGCGTCCACGTCGACGGCGTACTCCGGGAAGTAGATGGGGATCCGGCCCGGATGTCGGACCGGGGCCTCCCAGCGTCCCGACGGCGACATTCGTTGCGTGAACAGCGACCGCGCGCCGGCGCGGCCGGCGTGATTGTCGGGTTGGGTGGAATGGTCGAGGCCATCACTCGCGGTGGCGGGTCGGGTATACGGGATGCGCCGCTATACGTCACCACCGCGGCGCCACCGGCGCCAACGGCCAAGCGGTCTCTTTGGTCGCCTCCCGTTCTACCGAGGCGACCGCAGGGAGGAGATCCCCGAGATGTGGTCGCCGTGCTGTGGCCGGTGATTGCTACGTGAGGGGCGGGTACGCGAGCAAGACCGGTACGCCCAAAGCGCCCCGTCAGCAGGTGCTGCGTGGAATCCGCATCGCGGCATGTGCGGGCGGAACCCCGGCGTACGGGGCGCCGTGAGGACATGGCATTCTGATTCGCCGACATTGAGCCCAGTGCCACGAGGAGTCGAACTGTGACACCCGCCTTCAGCAAGTTTGCTGCGGCCCTGACGGCCCTGACTCTGACGTTTGCCCTCTCCGGGTGCGGTGACGACGACGATGGGAACGCCGGCGATGGGGGGACTGAGTCCGCGAGCCCTTCCACTCCATCAGAGGTGATCTCGTCCAGCCCTGCGGTGTCGAGCAGCCCGGCTACCCCGACCAGCAGCCCGGAAGGGACCACGATCGAGGTCACCTTCGACGGCGACAAGGTGACTCCCAACGGAGACCGCGTCGAGGTCAAGCGCGGGCAGGACGTCACACTCCTCGTCACGGCCGACAAGCCCGGCGAGATTCACGTCCACTCGACGCCTGAGCAGGAGTTGGAGTACGAAGCCGGGTCCAGCACTCTGACCATCACAAACCTGGACCAGCCGGGCATCGTGGAGGTTGAGTCGCACAGCCTGGAGAAGGTGATTGTTCAACTCGAAGTCCGTTGACCATCCCCGGCCGGTTTGTTGCACGCACATCGGCAGGTCCGCGCGTCCGACAGGGGGCGGAAGGACGCAGCTCTGGAGCGCGTTGGGGAGCCATGAGCGGACCGATTGGGCGAACCGAGCCTGAACAAGTCTTGCGGTGTCCCGAACAGGTACTTCACCCCTTCACATAGGCGAGGCTTTCGGCCACCCGTCCGTCGAGGATGCGCATGACATCGACCCCGCGCACGTGACCGTCGGTCCAGGAGTATCGCCACTGCACCAACGCCCGATCGCCGGCGATGAACATCTCTTCGATGCGGAAGTTCGTGGACGGGGAATCGTCGAAGAATTGTCTGACGGCGCCGAGCATTGCGTCTCGTCCCACGTGGCGGGTGCCGTCTGGCGGGGTCGTGTCTTCAAAGATGCAGTCATCGGTGATGCACCGGGCGACGGCGTCGATGTCACGAGCGTTCAACGCGTCGTGAAACTTCTGAATCGCTGCCCGGATCTCGTTCTCCATGGTTCATTCTCTCCCCAACCTGTACCTCGAATGGTCACGAGCACAAACGTCAGGAAGCGTAAGCAGGTAGCGAGCAAGCGCACAGTGACCTGGCTGCTGTCGCGGCGGAAGGACGCAGACTTGCTCCTGGCGGATCCGCCCTGTCATGCCGAGATGCGTATAGCCCTAACCGATGGCCGGGATGATCGTTCTGCAGAAGTCAGGGATATTGCCGACCTCCTTGATGACGACCTCCTCGACGAACTCGTCGTCGGACGGGTCAGTCGGGGTACCGCCGTGGTCCCAGACAGACTTGATGTGAAGCAGACCCGCGCCGCGGGCAATCACGTGGCCGTCGTGGATGTACACATCGCGCTCCGCTCGTAAAGAAATCGAGGTGAGCGTCCGACCGTTGACCGTGACCTTCAGGTCCTGGATCCCGACGTTACTAACCTCGGTCACAGACTCGCCGGTCGCCGCGTTGGTCGCTGTGCGGGAGTTCTTGAAGAGCCCCGTGTAGAAGGGCAGTTGGTCGGGACCATGTGCGGTGACCCGCTCTCGACCGTCCAGCACGAAGGCATGCTCCAGAGTGAGGCCGGGAACACCACAGCCGTCCTCCTCGACAAAACTGAACTCTACGTGGACGGTCTCCCAGTTGCCGGCTGTTGCGGAGGCGGCACCGGCGACACCGACCGAGGGGATGGCCAACCCTGCAAGCATTGCCGCGATACCCATCATCGAACGAAGTCGGATCATGACTTCCCTTTCCTCATGGTGGCGACCAGCCACCTGCTCAGAGGACCCGGTGTATCGCTCGGCGGTACCTCGACAGTGCCGCGTCGGTATCTCCCCGGTACATAGGCCATTGACGGGCCTGTACGGCCGGCGGACTGTGGAAGGATGGGTATCGCCCTGTTGGGACCGTTGGTCGTCAACGACGGAGCCGTCCGGCTCGGTTCCCGTGATCGGACGGTGCTCTCTGCGCTGGCGATGCGGCCGGGCGAGGTACTCAGTGCGGAGCGCCTGGCCGATGCGGTGTGGCCTGACGTCCCGCCGGCCTCGTGGCAGAAGAACCTGCAGGGCTGCGTAGTGCGGTTGCGCAAGGCACTCGGTACAGACTCCATCGTGACGTCGCCGCAGGGGTATCGGCTGGTCGTCCCCGCTGACGAGGTCGACGGACAGGTCTTCGAGCGGGGGGTTGCTCGAGGCAGTGAGCTGTTGACGCTGGGCAGCTACGAGCGCGCCGCGTTCACGCTCCGTGACGCACTGACCCTGTGGCGAGGGCCCGCCCTGGTGGACCTGGAGGAGTGGGAGCCCGGCAGCCAGGACGCGGAACGGCTCGAGGGGCTGCGGCGAGAGGCACAGGAGTTATGGCTCGAGGCCGCGTTGAAGGCTGGTCATCACCGCGAGGTGCTGCCCGAAGCGCAGGCCATGGTCCGCGCGATGCCGCTTCGGGAACGGCGGTGGCTGCTGCTGGCGCTCGCCCAGTACCAGTCGGGTCGGCAGGGCGAGGCGCTGCGGACGCTGCATCAGCTACGGCAGGTACTGGTCGCCGAGCTTGCGGTGGACCCGGGGCCGGAGATCGTCGCCCTGGAGCAGGCGATCCTCCGCCAGGAACCGAGCCTTCTCGTCGAACCCGCGCAGGATCATCCCGACGAGGGATGTCCCTACCGCGGCCTGACTCCGTACGACATGGCCGACGCGGAGGGCTTCTTCGGTCGAGACAAGGATGTTGCCGCCTGTCTAGAGCGTCTGCGCGACACGGGCGTCCTGGCGGTTGTCGGTCCCTCCGGCAGCGGGAAGTCGTCGCTGGTTCGGGCCGGCGTCGCGGCCGCATTGGCACGCGATGGCCGTTCGGTCGTCCCGGTCATCCCAGGGGCGCATCCCCTGGACATGCTCTCCGCGCTTCCGAACCCGTCCCATCAGTCGACTCTGGTGGTCGACCAGTGCGAGGAGGTCTTCTCGGTCTGCCCGGACCTGGCCGAACAGCGTGCGTTCCTGGACAGGGTGGTGGAGCATGCGCGGACCGCACCCGTGGTGGTCGCGCTGCGGGCTGACCGCATGGGCGACGTGTCGGGACACCCCGGGTTCGCCAAGCTGGTGGAGCGGGGCCTGTACGTCCTGGCCGCCATGGCCCCTGACGATCTTGCGGCGGCGATCGAAGGCCCAGCACGTCAAGTCGGCCTGATCGTCGAGCCAGGGCTGGTGGACCTGCTGGTGCGCGAGGTCGAGGGCGAACCGGGTGCCTTGCCGATGCTGTCCCACGCGCTGCGGGAGACGTGGCTGCGTCGCGAGGGCCGGACCTTGACGGTGTCCGGCTATCAGGCGTCCGGAGGAATCCGGGGCGCGGTCGCTCAGTCGGCGGAAGACGTCTACCGACAGGTGGGCGAGGGAGAACGCCGGGCGCTGCGCGACATGTTGCTGCGGCTGGTGACCCCGGGGCTGGACGGCGAGCCGGTGCGGAGCCGGGTCCCGAGAAGGCTGGTGGTCGGCGACCCCGCCCAGGACCACCTCATCGACCTGCTCGTCGCGACCCGGCTGGTCACCAGCGACGACGGTGTGGTCGAGCTCGCCCACGAGGCACTGGCGCGTGCGTGGCCTCGCCTCGGAGCCTGGTTGCAGGACGACGTCGAGGGGCAACGCATCCTCCATCACCTCACCAACGCGGCGGATGCGTGGAACTCGCTGGGTCGACCCGACAGTGAGCTCTACCGCGGCACCCGCCTCGCGCAGGCGGTCGAGTGGCGTGCGAAGGGTGGCTCGGTGCTGACGCAGGACGAGGCGGCGTTCCTGGACCGTGCCGAGACGGTCGCCCTGGGGGAACAGCGCGCGGCACAGGAACGGGCCCGCGCCCAGGCGAGGCTGATAGGGCGGCTCAGGGCGGTGCTTGCAGGCGCGGTCGTCTTCCTCGTCCTCGCGCTGATCGCCGGTGCCTTCGCCGTCGTGCAGAAGGGGGCGGCCGACGACAACGCCGCCAGCGCCGTCCGGGAAGCAACGGCCGCCGACGCCCGCCGAGCAGGGGCACGAGCCCTGGTCTCGGACGACGTCGACGAGTCGATGCTGCTGGCGGTCGCAGGAGTCCGGCTGGACGACTCACCGGAGACTCGTAGCAGCCTGCTCGGCGCGCTCGCGAGACACCCCGGACTGATCGAGTCGACTCAGCTGACCGGCCCGTACGTGACGTCGTTCGACGTGAGTCCCGACGGCGACACCGTGGCCACGTACGACGCGGCCAACCATGTGGGGCTCTACGAAACGGGTTCCGGACGGTTGCTCGGGGAGTTCCAGGCCGGGGCGACGGCACCACTCTCGTGGGTCAGCGGGCAAACCAGGTTCAGTCCCGACGGGGAAACGCTCGCGGTCGTGATGGCGGCGCCAGCTCAGCAGCCGGTCGTGCTCCTCGATGCCGGCACCCTCGAACCCCTACGAGCGCAGCCCGGTGGACCTCGGCGGACGCGCTGGCAGGTCAATGACCTGACCTACAGCGGCGACGGCCGCCGCCTCGCCGCCGCCATGTGGCGCGTCCGGGGCAGCGGCGCCACCCTCCGGCCGACCTCGCTCTGGGCCGCTGTCTGGGACCTGGAGGCGCCCGACCGGCCCCCGGCGAGGATCAGGCTGCCCGACTTCCCCTTCCCGAACGTCGCGCTGAGTGTCGACGGAGCGCTCCTCTACACCACCGGACCTTTCACCATCCATGACCTCGAGTCCGGCACGTCCGTCGCCGTGGACCAAGCCGGGGGGGTCGAGCAGCTGACGATGAGCCCGGACGGTCGGTTGCTCGCTGGATCCGACAGCGCAGGGCTGGTGCTGCTTGACGCCGCCACCGGCGAGTTGCGACTGCGACTGGAGGCCGGGATACCTGGGTGGATCGCCAACTTCTCTCCCGACGGCAGCAAGGTCGCCACGGTCGGCAATCGGGAAGCCGTCGTCTGGGAGGTCGCCACGGGTGCCCTGGTGGATCGGTTCCCCCTCAGCGAGGGCGGGGAGGTCGTCGACTTCGGCGCGGACGGCTCGACCCTCTATTCGGCTGGCGCCGATAGTGCGCTGCGGCAGTGGGATCTCGAAGGGCAGCGACGCTTCATCCGCCAGGTCAGCGTTGCCCCATCGGGGCTCGGTGGCACCGAGGCCGACTTCGTCCAGCCGGCCCCTGGTGGCGACCTGGTCGGTTACTCGACGACGTCAGAGGAGGGCCCGCAGGTTGTCGACCCCATCGCAAGTCACGTCAGCTTCCTCGACGTCCGCTCCGGAACCGTCGGGGCGAGCCTGGACCGAGGCGCGGGCTACCGGCGTGTCCAGGGCAAGGGCAGCTGGCACCCCGACGGCGTCCACTTCGCCCTGGCCACGGGCGCAGAGATCCGGATCTGGAACGCCGAGTCCGGCCGGCTGACCGGGACAGGCCGACCGTCGGGGCCTTACATCAGCGAGATCGACTACAGCACGGACGGCAGCCGCCTGGTGATGGCCGAGCTGTCCGGCCGGGTCACCATGCTCGACCCGAACACCATGACCGCCGTGGGTCGCCCAGTGAACCTCGATGAACCTGTCTGCTGCGTCTCGGCCGGACCCGACAACCAGACGGCCGTCGTACTCACCGGCGTGCTGGACGCAGCAGGGTTCTTGAGCGGGTCGACCACGGGCTGGGCCTTGGTCGACCTCGAAGCAGGCACCGTCGTGGACCAGGGCGATGTCGCCATGGACCTGGGGAGTGTTGCCTTCTCGCCGGACGGCCGGCACGCGGCCATCGGCGGAGGGACCTCCGGAGGTGGTGAGGTGCTCGTGCTGGACACCGAGTCCGGTGAGCCGCTTCGGCCTCCGGTCGCGGGCCACGATGCAGTTATCGGCTCGCTCACCTACTCGACCGACGGCGAGCGCATCCTGACCACTAGCGGGGACGGCTCCGTCGGCCTCTGGGACGGCGACACGGGTCTGCAGCTCGCTCATGTCGTCGCACCGCAGCCGTACATTGCCGCCGATTTCGGCGAGGACTCGAACTCGGTGATCATCGCGCCGTCGTGGGGCGGACCCGTCTACGAGTGGGATACCCGCATCGAGTTCGCCATCGAGTTCGCCTGTCGCGTGGCAGGCCGGGACTTCACCGAGGCCGAGTGGGAGGACCAGTTCCCCGACCGTCCGTACGAGGAGACCTGTCCACCCTGAGCCACCACGGAGCCCTTCCACATCGGCCTGCGGGGCCCCGTCGGGTGCCCGGCCGGGCGTCGGACTGAGACAAGGTTGAGCATCGCCGGCTCTTGCTGGACCTACGACTTGACGGGGCATAGGCGGCGAAAGGACGCAGCTGCCTGGACGCCCGGACCGCGGCTAGATCCGGGCGAGCGTAGCCGCCTCAGTGCGGCAGATCGACTCGGCCCGGACCTGCCGAGGCAGGAGTGCGAGGGCCTCGCCGAGGTGTGACGACGCTCCACGCCCACCCGAATTGCTGAGGCTCGGGCGAGATGGGGGTTGACGTGATGGCGCTCACACTGGCAGGCTCCGTCGAAGCGCTTCGAGTCGAAGCGCTTCGACAATCGGGTCGACGCTCCCGATCAGCCTCCTGGAGGACACGATGCTCACCCCCAAGAAGAGGGTGGCCGCGATCGCCACCGCGTTCCTGTCCGCCCTCGCGCTCGGCGCCTGCGGCGATGACGGCCACGGATCGGCGGACGACAGCAACACCCTCACGCTGTGGCACTACGAAGGGCCCGACAGTGCGATGGGCAAGGCGTGGGACGCCGCCATCAAGGAGTTCGAGGCCACCCACAAGGGCGTCAAGGTGGAGTTCGAGGAGAAGGGCTTCGAGCAGATGCAGAAGACCGCACCGATGGTGCTCAACTCCGACGACGCGCCGGACCTGATGGAGTACAACAAGGGCAACGCCACCGCCGGGCTGCTGGCCAAGCAGGGCCTGCTCACCGACCTCAGTGACGAGGCCGCTGCGCGCGGCTGGGACGACCTGCTCAGCCCCAGCGTGCAGACCACCGCACGGTACGACGAGAACGGGATCATGGGCTCCGGCGCGTGGTACGGCATCCCGAACTACGCCGAGTACGTGATGGTCTACTACAACAAGGATCTCTTCGCGGAGCACGGCGTCGAGGTGCCGACGACCTACGACGGGCTCGTGGCGGCAATGGACACCTTCGCTGCCGATGGGGTGACGCCCCTGGCCATGGCCGGCGCCGAGTACCCCGCCCAGCAGCTGGTCTACCAGCTCGCGCTGAGCCAGGCCGACCGGTCGTGGGTGGACGCCTACCAGCTCTACGACGGTGACGTCGACTTCCAGGACGACGCCTGGACCTACGGCGCGGAGACGTTCGCCGACTGGATCGACAAGGGCTACATCGACAAGGACGCCACCGGCGTCAAGGCCGAGGACATGGGGGTCAGCTTCATCTCCGGCGACTACCCGATCATGCTCTCCGGCAGCTGGTGGTACGGCAGGTTCCAGGAGGAGATCAAGGACTTCGACTGGGGCACCTTCCTGTTCCCGGGGAGCACGATGTCACTCGGCTCGAGCGGCAACCTGTGGGTCGTCCCCGAGAACTCCGACGCCAAGGAGCTCGCCTACGACTTCATCGACATCACCATGTCGGAGAAGATCCAGAACATCCTCGGCAACAACGGTGGCATCCCGGTCGCCGCCGACCCGGCGGCGGTCACCGACGAGAAGAGCCGTGAGCTGATCTCGAACTTCCAGACCCTCTCCGACAACGACGGGCTGGCGTTCTACCCGGACTGGGCGTGGCCGGGTGGGTACGACGGCTGGGTGTCGGCCACCCAGAAGATCATGACGGGTGACGCCACCCCGGAGGAGGCGCTCGACGAGATCGCCACGCAGTACCAGGACTACGCCGCCACCCTCCCGAAGTGACCACCGGGACGACCGCACTGCCAGGGGCCGCGACCTCCGGGCCCCCCTCCCGGCGCCGAACCCGCTCGGCGCCGGGAGGTTCCCTCCGGGACTCCGCCGGCTACCTCGTCTACCTGATCCCCGGCCTGGTGCTGTTCGCGCTGGTCATCGCGCTGCCGTTCGGGATGAACCTGTGGATCAGCCTGACGAACTGGCAGGGGATCGGCAGTCCTGAGTGGACCGGCCTGGACAACTACCGCCGGCTGCTGGACGACGAGACGTTCTGGGCGTCGTTCCGCCACAACGCCGCGCTGGTCGTGGCGATGGCCATCGTGCCCACGGCGCTCGGGCTGCTCCTGGCGGCGGCACTGTTCGACTACATCGGCAAGAAGTTCGGCACCGGCACGGTCGCCGCTCTCCGGGCCTGCTTCTACCTCCCGCAGATCCTCCCGATCGCAGTCGCCGGGGTGGTCTGGGGCTGGATCCTGAACCCGACCAACGGAGCGCTGAATGCCTCGCTGGAGAAGGTCGGGCTCGGGTCGCTCACCCACGACTGGCTCGGCGACCCCAGCCTGGCCCTGTTCACCGTCATGGTGATCATGGTCTGGGTCCAGCTCGGCTTCCCGGTGGTGATCTTCATGGCCGGTCTGCAGCGCGTGGACCCTGCCCTCTACCAGGCAGCCGAGATGGACGGCGCCTCCTGGATGCGGCGGTTCTGGCACATCACGCTGCCGCAGATCAAGCCCGAGGTCTACGTCGTGCTGCTGTGGACCACGATCGCGGCGCTGAAGGTGTTCGGCCCGATCTACGTCCTGACCCGTGGCGGTCCCGGTGGGGCCACCAACGTCCCGGCGTACTACTCCTACCAGAACTTCTTCGAGCGCACCCAGGTCGGCTACGGCGCCGCCATCTCGACCGTGCTGACACTGCTGATCGTGGCCCTGACCGTCGTCTTCCTGCGCGTCCAGCCGGACGAGGAGGCATCATGACGCAGACGGTCCGGCTACCTCCGCTATCTCGTGCTCGCGGTGCTGACGATGTTCGCGCTGCTGATGCTGGTGCCCTTCGTCATCGTCACGATGAACGCCCTGAAGTCCCCCGCCGAGTACGCCGGCGACGGCCCGCTGTCGCTGCCGGACGGGTTCTACCTCCAAGGGATCATCGACTTCTGGAACCGCGTCGACTACGGACAGAAGCTGCTCAACAGCCTCTTGATCAGTGGGTCGGTGGCGGTGCTCGCGGTGATCGTGTCGACCCTGAACGCCTACGCGCTCGGCATCGGCCGGGTGAAGGGCCGGATGTGGCTGCTGGTCGTGTTCCTGCTGGCCAACACCCTTCCGCACGAGGCGCTGGTCTACCCGCTGTACTACCTCTCCAAGGAGGTCGGCCTCTACGACACCAGGCTCGCGGTGGTGCTCATCTTCGTGGTCATCCAGACGGCGTTCGGCACCTACCTCCTCTCCGCGGTGCTGTCGAGCTTCCCGCGCGAGGTCCTCGAGGCGGCGCGGATGGACGGCGCCGGCCGCTGGCAGGTGCTGTGGCGGGTGGTGGTGCCGATGAGCCGCCCGACCATGGCGGTGCTGTTGGTCTTCTTCTTCATCTGGACCTGGAACGAGTTCTTCCTGCCGCTGATCTTCCTGATCTCCAACGACAACCAGACCGTGCCGGTCGCCCTGGGCGTGCTGCAGGGGCAACGGCTCATGGACGCCACCATGTCCAGTTCCTCCGCGTTGCTGGGCATCCTCCCGGCGATCTTGTTCTTCCTGGTCTTCCAGCGCACCCTCACCCGGGGCGTGACCGCCGGAGCCATCAAATGACCGACTTCTGTTCCCGACCGGACCGAGAGCGAGCACGATGAAGTTCACCGACGGCCAGTGGCTGCTCCGCGAGGGCGTCACAGCGGCGTACCCCTCCGCCGCCCACGAGGTCGACGTCACCGACCAGGGGCTGCGGGTGCTGGCGCCGACCTTCCCGGTGCGCGACCGCGGCGACCTGCTGAAGGGACCCGTCCTCACGGTGGACCTCAGGTCGCCGATGACCGACGTGATCAGCGTGACGCTCACACACTTCGCCGGCGAACAGCCCCGCCGGCCGGAGTTCGACCTCGCCACCGACGAGCCCGAGATCGACGTGCGGGTCGATGACGAGGTGGCCACGCTCACCAGCGGTCGGCTGTGCGCACGCGTGCATCGCGGCCCGGACTGGCGGGTGGAGCTCGTCGGCGACGGGCGCCTGCTCACCGCCAGCGGCGCGAAGGACATGGCGCTGATGACGACCGCCGACGGGGTGCAGCACGTGCGCGAGCAGCTCGAGCTCGGGATCGGCGACACCGTCTACGGCCTCGGGGAGCGGTTCGGCCCACTGGCTCGCAACGGCCAGACCGTCGACATCTGGAACGCCGACGGCGGCACGAGCAGCGACCAGGCCTACAAGAACGTCCCGTTCTTCCTCACCAACGCCGGCTACGGCATCTTCGTCGACACCCCTGGCAAGGTCTCCTTCGAGATCGGCTCGGAGCTGGTCTCCAAGGTGCAGTTCAGCGTGCAGGGCCAGACGATGCGCTACCTGGTCATCTACGGCCCGACGCCCAAGGAGATCCTGCGCAAGTACACCGCGCTGACCGGCCGCCCCCCGCTCCCGCCGGCCTGGTCGTTCGGGCTGTGGCTGTCCACGTCGTTCACGACGTCCTACGACGAGGAGACGGTCTCGTCGTTCATCGACGGCATGGTCGAGCGCGACATCTCGCTGTCGGTCTTCCACTTCGACTGCTTCTGGATGCGGGAGCTGCACTGGTGCGACTTCGAGTGGGACCCGCGGGTCTTCCCCGACCCGCCGGGCATGCTGCGCCGGCTGAAGGACCGCGGGCTGCGCATCTGCCTCTGGATCAACCCCTACATCTCCCAGCACTCGAAGCTGTTCGAGGAGGGCATGGCCGGCGGCTACCTGGTGCTCAGGCCGGACGGCAGCGTGTGGCAGTGGGACCTGTGGCAGCCCGGGATGGGGCTGGTGGACTTCACCAACCCCGAGGCCCGCGAGTGGTTCACCGGCAAGCTCGACACCCTGCTCGACATGGGGGTCGACTGCTTCAAGACCGACTTCGGCGAGCGGATCCCCACCGACGTGGCGTGGTACGACGGCTCGGACCCCGAGCGGATGCACAACCACTACACCTATCTCTACAACCAGACGGTCTTCGAGCTGCTCACCAAGCGCCGCGGCCCCGGCGAGGCGGTGGTCTTCGCCCGGTCCGCGACCGCCGGATCGCAGCAGTTCCCGGTGCACTGGAGCGGGGACTGCGAGTCGACGTTCCCCGCGATGGCCGGCGACCTGCGCGGCGGGCTGTCTCTGGGCATGTCCGGCTTCGGGTTCTGGAGCCACGACATCGGCGGTTTCGAGGGCACTCCCGACTCGGCGCTCTTCAAGCGGTGGCTCGCCTTCGGGCTTCTCTCCTCCCACAGCCGTCTGCACGGCAACTCGTCCTATCGGGTGCCGTGGGAGTTCGACGAGGAGGCCGTCGACGTCACCCGGAAGTTCACCCGCCTGAAGGCTCGCCTGATGCCCTACCTCTTCCAGGCAGCCCGGCAGGCTGCCGACGAGGGCGTCCCCGTGATGCGGGCAATGGTCCTGGAGTTCCCCGACGATCCGGCGTGCACCACGCTCGAGCGGCAGTACATGCTCGGCGACGACCTGCTGGTGGCGCCCGTGCTGCGCGCCGACGGCCGGGTGGACTACTACGTGCCCGAGGGGGAGTGGACCTCGCTGCTCAGCGGGGCCACCGTGACCGGGCCGCGGTGGTTCTCCGAGGAGCACGGGGTTGACAGCCTCCCGCTGCTGGCGCGCCCCGGCTCGGTCCTCGCGCTCGGTGCCGTCGACGAGCGACCGGACTACGAGTACGCCGACGGAGTCACCCTCCGCGCCCATCGGCTGCCCGACGGCGCGGACGTGACGACGATCGTCCCGGACCTGTCCGGGGCAACAGCAGCGACCTTCCGGACGACCCGGAGCGGCGACGCCGTGACGGTGGCGACCGACGCCCCGGGCGACTGGCAGCTCCTGCTGGTCGGCGAGAGCGACGTCGAGGCCGACGGCGGAGAGGCCGCACACCACGAGCACGGCGTGCTGGTGCGCGCGACCGGCGGCACGCTGCGGGTCAGGCTTGCTCCGCGGGCAGCGGCCACATGAGGCCCGGCTTCCTGTGGGGTGCGGCCACCGCGGCCTACCAGATCGAGGGCGCTGCGACCGAGGGCGGCCGGAGCCCGTCGATCTGGGACACCTTCAGCCACACCCCGGGCCGGGTCCGGGACGGCGACACCGGCGACGTCGCCACCGACCACTACCACCGGTGGCGCGAGGACGTGGCCACCATCAGCGAGCTGGGCCTGGACGCCTACCGGTTCTCGGTGTCCTGGCCCCGTGTGCAACCGGGCGGGCAGGGCCCGCTCAACCCCGAGGGCGTGGCGTTTTACGACCGTCTGGTGGACGCTCTCCTGGAGCGCGGCGTCGCTCCGGTGCTCACGCTCTATCACTGGGACCTGCCGCAGGAGCTCGAGGACGCCGGTGGCTGGCCGGTGCGCAGCACCGCCGAGCGGTTCGCTCTCTACGCCGCGTCGCTGGGCGAGGTGCTGGGAGACCGGGTGCACACGTGGACCACGCTCAACGAGCCCTGGGTCTCGGCGTTCATCGGCTACGCCGAGGGGCGGCACGCACCCGGACGCACCGAGCCCGCTGCCGCGCTGGCCGCCGCCCATCACCTCAACCTCGCGCACGGCCTGGCGGGCCAGGCGCTCCGCTCGCTGGTGGCCGACACCGCCCAGCTGTCGGTGACCCTGAACCTCCACGTCGTGCGGGGGGCGGGAGAGGGCGAGTCCGAGGCGGTGCGCAGGCTGGACGCCCTCGGCAACCGGATCTTCCTGGGCCCGATGCTCGGTGACGGCTATCCCGACGACCTCAGGGAGGACACCTCGGCGATCACCGACTGGTCGTTCGTCCTCGACGGTGACGAGCAGACGATCGGGGTGCCGCTCGACGTGCTGGGCGTCAACTACTACACCTACATGCTGGCCCGCAGCCGGACCGGTGAGCCGGCAGCGGAGACCGCCTCGCCGTGGCTCGGCTGCGCGGATCTGGAGCTGCTCCCCACCCCGCCGCCGCAGACCGAGATGGGCTGGACCGTCGACCCCACGGGGCTGGAGGAGCTGCTCGGCCGGCTGCATGCCGACCATCCGGGACTGCCGCTGATGATCACCGAGAACGGTGCGGCGTACGCCGACACCGTCGACGCCGACGGACGGGTCCGCGACGCCGACCGGATCGCCTACCTCGACGGCCACATCGACGCCGTATACCGTGCGATCGCCGCCGGTGTCGACGTGCGGGGCTACTTCGTGTGGTCGCTGCTGGACAACTTCGAGTGGGCGCACGGCTACTCCAAGCGGTTCGGGATCGTGCATGTCGACTACGACACCGGCCGGCGCACCTGGAAGGACAGCGCGACCTGGTATCGCGACCTGGTCCGCCACAGCAGGGGAGACGGAGCAGCTCATGGTCAAGATCTCTGACGTCGCCCGCCACGCCGGTGTGTCGCCCAGCACGGTCTCCTACGTGCTGAGCGGGAAGCGGTCGATCTCACCGGAGACCAAGGAGCGGGTCTGGGAGGCCATCGAGAGCCTCGGCTACCGGGCGCACGCGGGAGCGCGCGCGCTGGCCAGCGCCCGCTCCAACGTGCTCGCTCTGGTGCTGCCGTTGCGCAGCGGCATTCACCTGCCCGTGGTGATGCAGTTCGCCATCTCGGTGGTCACCTCCGCCCGCGCGCACGACCACGACGTGCTGCTGCTGACCCAGCAGGAGGGCGAGGAGGGGATCAGGCGGGTGGCCGCCAGCTCGCTGGTGGACGGCGTCCTGGTCATGGACGTCCAGATGCATGACGAGCGGCTCGCCGCCCTGCGGTCCCTGGACCGGCCCGCGGTGCTGATCGGGGTCCCGGAGGACACCACCGGCCTCACGTGCGTCGACCTGGACTTCACCGCCGCGGGCGCCGCCTGTGTGGACCACCTGGCGGATCTCGGCCACCGCCGGGTCGCGCTGATCGGATCACCGCCGGAGGTCTACGCGCGCGAGACGGGCTTCGCCGAGCGGGTCGAGCACGGTTTCAACGAGGCGGCACGGCGACAGGGGATGGCGTCGAGCGCGCATCCCTGCGCTCCGACCGCCGAGGCGGTCGAGGAGCTCCTCGACGCGCTGCTGCGTGACCATCCCGACCTCACGTCGCTGGTGGTGCACAACGAGCCGCTGGTCGAACCGGCGATCGGCGCCCTGCGGCGGTCGGGTCGGGCGGTCCCGGAGCAGGTCTCCGTGGTGGCCATCTGCCCCGACGAGGTGGCCGAGCGGGCCCCGCTTCCAGTCACCTCGGTGCAGATCCCGTCGGAGGAGCTCGGCCACCGTGCCGTGGAGCTGCTCATGACGCTCCTCGATGACGAGACCGTCCCCGAGACGACGTTGCTCACCCCCGAGCTGACCATCCGCACCAGCACCGCCCCGCCGCCCAGACCCTGAGGAGCCGCAACCCCCCACCCGCCCTGCTTTCAACTCTCGGATCTCGCGTCCGTCAGGACGCCTCGTTGAAGGAGCATCAGATGACCGCCGCCGTTACGCCACGCCGGCTCCGTCACCCCTCACGGGTGATGGTCCTCCAGGCCCTGCTCGTCGCCTCCCTGCTCGCCGCGACCGGCCTCGCCCAGCCCTCCGTCGCCCGACCCTCCGTCACCCAGTCCTCGGCCCAGAACAGTGCCGAGTCCTATCCGTTCCGCGACCCGAGCCTGCCCGTCGACGCACGGGTGGACGACCTGCTCAGCCGGCTGACGCTGGAGGAGAAGATCGCCATGCTGCACCAGTACCAGCCGGCCATCCCGCGGCTGGGGATCGCGTCGTTCAAGACCGGCACCGAGGCCCTGCACGGGGTCGCCTGGACGACCGACCCCCACAACGCGGGTGCCGTGGTGACGGCAAAGGGGACGGTGTTCCCGCAGGCGATCGGGCTGGGCAGCACCTGGGACGCCGACCTGATGGAGCGGGTCGGCACCGCGGTGGGGCAGGAGGCTCGCGGCTACCACGCGCAGGATCCCGACGCATGGGGGCTCAACGTCTGGGCGCCCGTGGTCGACCCGCTGCGCGACCCCCGCGCCGGTCGCAACGAGGAGGGCTACTCCGAGGACGCGTTCCTGACCGGGAAGATGGCCACCGGCTACGCGGGCGGCATGCGCGGTGACGACCCGACCTACGTGATGACCGCCCCCACGCTCAAGCACTACGTCGGCTACAACAACGAGGTCCACCGCGACACCACCTCCGCGGACCTGCGCCCGCGGCTGCGGCACGAGTACTACGACGTGCCGTTCCGGATGCCGATCGAGGCTAACGCCGCGACCGGCGTGATGACGTCGTACAACCTGGTCAACGGCCGGCCGGCGACCGTCAACCCCGACGTGGGGGAGCGCGTCCGCGGCTGGACCGACGAAACCCTGCTCAACGTGACCGACGCGTTCGGCCCCAACAACGTGGCCGGTTCCCAGGACTACTACGACACGCTCGCGGAGGCCGACGCCGCGGCCCTGAAGGCAGGGGTGGACAGCTTCACCACCGACAACAACGACGGTGGACCCACCGTGCATGCCGTGCGCAGCGCGCTCCAGCAGGGGCTGCTCACCGAGGCCGACGTCGACCGGGCCGTCCGGCACGCGCTGACCATCCGGGTCCGCCTCGGCGAGTTCGACCCCGACGGCGGCCCGTACGGCGGCATCGGTGCCGACGCCGTCGGCACCGCCGACCACCGAGCGCTGGCCCGCGAGGCCGCCGGCGAGGCGATGGTGCTGCTCGAGAACGACGGCACCCTGCCGCTGGACTCCGTCGCCGACCGCACCGTCGCCGTGGTCGGCCCGCTCGCCGACACGCTGTACACCGACTGGTACTCCGGCGGGCTGCCCTACGAGGTGACCCCGGCCGACGGCGTCCGCGAGCACCTCGGCGACGGCGCCACCGTCCGGGTCAGCGAGGGTGTGGACCGGATCGCGCTGCGCGAGGTCGGCACCGGGAAGTACGTCACCGGCGGGACCGGCCCGGACGGTGCCGTCCTCGCCGTGAACGGCACCAGTGCCGCAGAGGACGCGCAGTTCGACGTCTTCGAGTGGGGCGAGGGCGTGGTCACGCTCCGCAGCGCCGCCAACGACAAGTACGTCGGCTTCTCAGGTGGCCCGTTCCGCAACGACCAGGCGCAGCCCAACGGCTGGTTCGTGCAGCAGCAGTTCAAGCTCGAGGAGCAGCCCGACGGCACCTTTGTGGTCCGCTATGTCGGCTACGAGAAGGCGTACGACTGGTCCGGTCCGAACCACTACCTCACGGTCGCCGCGGACGGCACGCTCGCGCTGGGCGCTGTCTCGTCCGACCAGGCGGCGCGCTTCGAGAAGGAGGTGGTCCGCGACGGCCTCGCCGAGGCGCAGCAGGCCGCCGAGGGCGCCGACGCGGTGGTCGTCGTCGTGGGCAGCATGCCGTTCATCAACGGCCGCGAGGACCACGACCGGACCAGCCTGGACCTCGCGCAGGCTCAGCGCCGCCTCGTCGAAGGAGTGGCCGTCGCGAACCCGCGGACGGTGATGGTGCTCGAGAACAGCTACCCGACCACCCTCGGATGGGCGCGTGACGCGGTGCCTGCCGTGCTGTGGACCTCGCACGCCGGGCAGGAGACTGGCAACGCGCTGGCGGACGTGCTCTTCGGCGACCGCAACCCGGCTGGGCGGCTCACCCAGACCTGGTATTCCTCCGCCAGCGACCTGCCCGACATCACCGACTACGACATCCTTCGCAACGGCACGACCTACCAGTACTACGACGGTGACCCGCTGTATGCCTTCGGGCACGGGCTGTCGTACACAGCGTTCGACTACTCCGGGATCCGGCTGTCCTCGAAGCAGTTGAAGGGCCGGCCCGTGACGGTCTTGGTCGACGTCACCAACACCGGCGACCGGGCCGGCGACGAGGTGGTGCAGCTCTACACGCACCAGCGCACTTCCCGCGACCCGCAGCCGCTCCGGTCCCTGCGCGGCTTCGAGCGGGTCTCGCTCGAGCCGGGCCAGACCCGGACCGTGCGGTTCGTGCTGCGACCGGCCGATCTGGCGCACTGGGACGTGACGCGCGGCCGCTGGGTCGTCGAGTCGAGCGTCGAGGACCTGATGGTGGGTGCCGCGTCCGACGACATCCGGGCTCGCGCCACGCTCCGGGTGGAAGGCGAGACGATCCCGCCGCGCAAGCTGCGCGAGATGGTGCGGGCGGTCGACTTCGACGACTACGCCGGTGTCCGGCTGGTCGACGAGACCAAGCCCGGCGGTGACGCGGTCGGGCTGGACGCCGGTGACTGGCTGGTGTACCGCGACGCGGTTCTCGGAGGTGGCAAGCGAACGTTCACGGCCCAGGTGGCGCGTGCGGCTGCCGGTGGCACCACGCTGCAGGTCCGCCTCGACGACCCGGTGACGGGTCCGCTGCTCGGGACCGTGCAGGTGCCCAGCACCGGCGGACTGTATTCCTACAACACCGTCCGCGCCTCGGTCGCCGGTGCTGCCGGTCGCCACGACGTCTACCTGGTGCCCACCGGAGACCTGCGGATCAGCCGCTTCTCGGTCCGATGACCTGACGCGCTGCTGCTCCGGCCGCCGCACCTCCCTAGGCGAAACAGGCCGAACCCGGCCTGGTTCGCCAGGAGGTCAAGCGGGTCCGGAGCAGGTCAGGCACAGATCGCGATTCGGTCCCCCGCTCAGGGGGCGATTCCCACTCGGTCGAGCCGGCTCCAGGTTCGCTCTTGGACCGCGGACATGACGGGCCAGGTGCCGGCACTGGGCCCTAGCGTGGTCCCGGAGATCCCTCGAGGGCCTCGATGAGGATTGACGACAGCAGCAGAGCCTGTTCACCGGTCGGGTCGAGGTCGGAATCGAAGACGCACACCTGGAGTCCGACGCAGATCGGCCAAAGCTGCGTCAAGAGGTCGGCGAGGTGGCGAGTTTCGACCCCACCGGGATCCGGACCGTCGACCGCGGGCAGGATCCCGGGGTCCAGGACGTCGACGTCCACGTGGACCCAAGTGGCATCCAAACCAGGCCGGTTCGTCACCGCCTTGACCGCCTCGGTCGTGCGCCTGGGCGATCCAACCTCGCGCAGTGACCGTGTTGGCGAGAACGGCGCGACATTCCTGCAGGTGCTCGTCGTCGTCGCGGCACCCGAGGTGGACGGTGTCGTCGGGTCGGAAGTACGGGCCCGGGTTTTCAATGTCGCTGATCTGCGGGCGATGGAGCCCGACGGCGGCCGCCAGGTCCTCTCCCGCCAGGCTTCCGAAGGTCGCGGAGTTGCCGGGGCGGCGGAAATCAGCGTGGCCGTCGATGTGCACCAGACCGAACCGGCCCGACTGCGCAGCGCGAGTGCGGCACCCAGCAGGATTGTGCAGTCGCCGCCCAGGACCAGCACGCGCTGGGAGGCGTCAACGCACTGACCGATTCGCCGGCCGAGACGGCGAGCGTGGTCGATCAGCGCGGCCTGGTTCCTGACAGCACCCGAGGCGACGTCGGGCAGGTAGCGACCCGCGATGATCACACCTGCCTCGCGTCCACCCATGGCGCGAAGACGTTCATGCAGCCCTGCCTCGCGCAGAGCCGCCGGTGCCTTGTCTGCACCTGGCACGGCACCCGTCTCGGGTGGACGTAGGCCCAGGTTCGACGGAGCCTCGATCACCGCGAACGGCAACGAGGCCGATAGTTGCTCCATCTCCACCTCCGACTGGCCTCACGCACATCGTGGCTGCGCCACAAACCGCACGAGGAAGCCACGCTACGACAGCGAGCCGTCTACGTGCCGTGGAGAGCTCGACCAAGGTGAGGCGACGCCAAGGCCGGCGCAGGGTGAGTGCGACGCCTCGCTTCACGTCGAGTGCGGGCGGCAACGGCGACCTGGGCGGGTCGTGTTGTGTTGTGCAGAATCCGTGCAGAAGTCTCCGGCAGGTAGATGCCGAAACCGCCTGTCAACTGCCGAATGCGTCGGACAGACGCCGACCTCTCAAGGCGGTAGCGCCGGTTCGAATCCGGTCGGGGGTACCAACGAAGACAGTCGAGCGGCGCGCCGCGCTGTCGTTTCTCGGAAGGCAGTAGCGCCACCTCAGCTAAGAGGCTGAAGCGCTGGGCTCACCCTGCTGCTCGGCGGCCTCGATGATGTCCATCACGAAGTTGATCGGACGGATCCGACCGCTCACGACCGGAGACCCGTCTGGCGCGAACAGCGCAGAGGGGATGCCGATGATCCTGGCGTCGTTGTCGATCGCGGCGCCGCCGGAGTTGCCGGGGGCGATCCGTGCGTCGGTGTCTATCTCCGATCGCGGTCCGAGGTCCTCGCGGTCGATGAAGGTCGAAATCACGCCCTTCGTCACCGACAGGCGCGCCGACTCGGAGATGCCCGGGAAGCCCAGCACGGTGACGTCGTCGCCGGACTGCACCGCGTCCGAGTCACCGATCGGCATCGTCGGCAGGTCGAGGTCCTCGGTGTCGATCGTCGCGCCGTCGGCGTCGGCGTAGATCTGTACGACCGCTACGTCGCGGTGTCCGTCGACCTCCACGGGTCGCGCCCGGTAGGACGCCTCCGCCGGAGTGTCGTCCATCCCGTTGACCAGCGCGACGAGCAGGTAGTCGGGGTCGCCGATGCCGTCGTCACCGTAGTACTCCGACAGGCCCTCGGCCGTGGGCTGGGCGACGTGGGCGTTGGTCAGGATGAGGCCTTCGTCGGTGAGGATCGAGCCCGAGCCGGTGAACTGCACCCTCTGACCGTCCGGTCCCGGCGCCTCGGCAAGCAACAGCACGGTCGCTGCCTTGGCGCCGTCGAGCTCGTCCTGCGTGAGCACGGCGATCGTGGGGTCGTCGTCGACGGCCGTCGTGGGGCCATCGTCGTCGTCGCGGCTGAGCAGGACGGCCGTGGTGATGCTCCCCGCGATGAGCACGAGGGCAGCGACGATCGCACCAGCCCGCACGAGCACCTTCCGGCGGCGCTTGCGCGCAAACCGGCGCACTTCCTCCTCCGCGGAGAGGATCGGCACCAAGCTGACCTCGGGCCCGGCTACGGGGTGGCCGAGTCGAAGCACGAGGCGCTCGTGAAACACCTGGTGCTCGATCCGGCGCCCTTCGACGAAGCTGCCCTCCTGGGAGAGATTTCGAAAGACCCAGCCGCCCGGCACCGCAGACACCTGGCCGTGCATCCGCGAGCACGACGGGTCGGCGATCACGATGTCGCACTCGGGTTGGCGACCCAGGCGAAGGTCGGCGGGGTGGCGGTAGCGGAACTCCCGTCCGTCAGCCACGATCAGCAGGTCGGGCCCGCTTCTCGGGTACCCCTGGTGGCCTGCAGGGACTCTGGGGGCGACGACGCGGGTGTGTTCGTAGGCTTCGGCCGTCGCAGGCTGCGGGACCGGGCCACCACCCGACATCCCGGGTGGCGGCGCCAACGGGGTCGTCTGCGGAGCGAGCGGGGCCTCAGGCACGTACGGCGGGGGTGCGGCCGCCGGAGGGGCGCTCGGCCCGACGATGTCCGGAGAAGCCTGTTGCTCGGGTGTGATGACCAGCGTCGAGCTGGTCTCGGGGCCGCATTGCACCGTGATCTCACCCGTGATGCGCCGCTCGGTGATCCGTTCCCCGTCGACGAAGGTGCCGTACTGGCTTCCGGCGTCTACCAGCACCCACCCGTCGTCGACGGCCCTGATCTCGGCGTGCTGCCGCGAGACGGACCCTGCCGACAGCACCACGTCGGCCTCGATGAACCGACCGATGCGGATCAGCTTCGGGACGTCGAAGCGCAGGACGCGGCCCTCGACCTGCACGAGCAACGCCTGCATGGGCGTCAGCATAGGGTCAGCCGTCTCAGCGGGGACGGCGAACGACGGCGTCAGCGTTGCCGATCCGCAGCCGAGCGCCGTTGACGAGTTCGGTGGTGCGCTCAGACTCGAGGACGAACAGCTGGCCGTCGGGGTAGGACACCGACCAGGGAAAGTCGGAGACGTTGGCGAGCCCCCAACGTTCGGCCTCTGTCGGATGGCGGCGCACCCGGCCCAGCGTCTGCGGATTGTCCACCCCGGTCTCGACGTGGTCGGAGCGAAGGGTGGTCAACGTGCTGACCGCGACCGTACGCCGGCCGACCTGGATCACGAGCGGTGGTTCCACTGACGCCTGGCACTTCCGGCAGGTCCGGCCGGACTCGGCGGGGTCCCAGAAGTTGGTGGTGCCGCAGACCGGGCAGCTCACCATGCCGTCGCGGAGCCGGTCCATGGCCTTGATCCACTGGCCTTCGGTGACCCGCGAGTCCGGCTCCTGGAGCCCGGTGACGAAGGCGTGCATGAACAGGTCGCGCAGGAACTGCGGATAGATGGCCCAGTAGCGCAGGACCAGGTCGGCCGGCCGGTTGGAGTCGTCGTCGGGGTGCAGGCAGAACAGGGCCTCGGTGCCGAAATGGCGCATCAGCCACTGGGGGTCACGCAGACCCGACTCGGTGCGTGCGCCCTCGAGGGGGTGACCGAAGCACAGTGAGTAGAAGAGCAGCACGGCTAGCGAGTGACGGTCGGTGTCGGTGCTGGGCAGGGTGGTGAAGGTCGGGTCGCTGACGACCTCGGGCGCCATGAACAACGGCGTGCCGAGCACCCGACCGGTGCCGTCGTCGATGCCCACGTTGTCGTTGTCGCAGATCAGCACGTTGCCGTTCTCGGGATCGAAGAACACGTTGCCGAAGGAGATGTCGCGGTAGCAGAGTCCACGCGCGTGTAGTCGAAGGAAGCTGAAGCTGAGCTGCCGGCACAGCTCGATCGTGGAGGCAAACGAGACATTGAGCTCGTTGCCTTCCCTGTCCTCGTTGGACAACAGGTAGCTGAGCTCGAGGAAACGGCTGGACCGCAACGGCATCACATATCCGAAGCCGGCGTGACCCGAGGCACGGGCGATGCTCAACGGCCAGAGGAACCGGGTGTGCGGCGCTCCGACCTCAACGAGCCGCTGGATCTCGTGGTACTGCTCGCTCGTCGCGCACTCCGGCTTGTACCACTTGAGCGCCAGCGGCTCAGCCACCGGACGGCTCACCTCGAAGACGTAGCCCTGGCCACCCTGGCCGATCAAGGCCGTGACCTGTGCGGTGCCCAACGCACCGAGATCGACCTCGGTCCCGTTGGGTAGCATCATCGGTGGCCGGCCTCCGCAATCACCAAGGGGACTTTCAACGCTGCGATCGAGTCGCACACACCATACCGAGGTGCCGACAGGGTATACCGGTCACAAGTTGCCGAGGCGAAAGGCGGAGAAGCCATGACGGACCGCCTCGGCGGCGCGCTCGCTCGCAAGCCCCTTCACTTCATCTTCGTGCTCGACGTGTCCGGGTCGATGCTGCGCGGCGGCCGGATCCAGGCCCTCAACAACGCCATCACCGAGGTGTTGCCACACCTGCGCGAAGAGGCCCGGGCCAACCCTCACGCAGAGCTGTTGGTCCGCGTCCTCGCCTTCGCCAACGAGCCGGTGTGGGTAGTCGAGGAGCCCACCCCGGTTGCAGACCTGCGCTGGCAGAAGCTCGAAGCGGTGCGCCAGGGCTTCACCGAGCTCGGCAGCGCGCTCATGGTGCTGGCCGAGGCGATGAAGGAGCTGGAGTCACAAGGCGCGGCCTACCCGCCGGCGATCATCCTGGTCTCCGACGGCCAACCGACGCAGAGCAGCGGCGTCACGTTCGCGGAGGGGCTCCAGGAGCTGCTCAACTCGCGATGGGGCGAAGCGGCCGTCCGGCTGGCCCTGGGCGTTGGCCGCGACGCCCACATGCACTCGCTGCGGCGCTTCATCGGCAACGAGGACGTGCCCTTGCTCCGGGCCGACAACCCCGAGCAGCTGGTCGAGTACATCGTCTGGGCCTCGAAGGCCGCGAGCCGCGTCGCCTCGCGTCCCGTGCTCGGCGACGCGGGTGTGGCCGGCGTGACCGAGGTGCCGAGTCCGGCGGGTGATCCGATCTGGAGCACCCTGACGTGAGCTGGGCAGTCACGTCGGCCAGCCACATCGGGTCGGTCCACCTGCGCGACCACCGCCCACTGCAGGACTCGTCGCTGACGTGGGCGGACAGTGAAGCCGCGATCATCGCCGTCGCCGACGGACACGGTCACTACCTGCATTTCCGCAGCGACGTCGGTGCCGACCTCGCCACGCGCTGTGCCGTAGACGCACTCAAGGGGGCCTTGCCCCAGTGGGCCCGGGAGAACGACCTCCTACGACCACCGGTGGAGGAGGTCGCTGCCACGATGCTGGCGGCCTGGACAGCCGCCGTACACGAGCACGTGGCCGCGCACCCGTTCACGCAGGCTGACGCACCGGGGGACCTGCTCACGCCGTACGGCACGACCCTGCTCGCGATGGTCGTAACGGGAAAGTTGCTGGTGGCCCTCCAGATCGGCGACGGCGACGCCGTCGTAGTGCGCGCGAACGGTGAGGCGATCCGGCCTCTGCCCGACGACCCGCGCCAAGACGGTGTCGTCACCGCGTCGCTGTGCCAGCCGGGTGCCCTCGAGTCGCTGCGGTGCACGGTCCTCGATCTCGACGTCGAGGACGTCGTCCTGGGCTTCCTCTGCTCCGACGGTTTTGGCGGCTCGCGCGTGGACGCCAAGGGCTGGTGGCAGCAGACCGGGGATGAGCTCGTGCAGCTCGGCCGTCAGCACGGGCCGACGTGGCTGGCCGAGCAGCTGCCGGGCTGGCTGGAGGAGCCGGCCCTGGTCGGCGGTGACGACACCACCATGGCCATCCTTGCCCGCACCGACATGCAGGTGCCGGACACCGTGCCTGTGCCGCTGCCGTGACCGGGCCCTCGTCAGAGCGTGCGGTGCCTTAGCCCGCCCACCACGTTGCCAGGGTGTCGAGGGCGGTCGCCTGGTCGCCACTGAGATACGCCTCGCCGTAACACAGGCAGCTCGTGTCGTCCCAGTAGCGCACGCCTTGGCCGTCATCCTCGAGGAAGTAGTCGACGAGGGTCCCCTCGTCCGGCCCGTCCCCGTAGTGCCACGTGTCGACGGTCGTGTTGTCAGAGTTGGCCGACGCCTTCTTGTTCTGGCGATATTCGCGGAGGGCTTGGATGGAAGTCCACTTGCCGAAGTAGACCGTGATCCCGAGCCGCGCGTTGCAAGAGACCTCCTCGGTCTCATTGTCGGTGAAGGTCTGGATTCGGTCGCACACCCCGACGCCTTTGACGAATCCCTCCAGGAATTCGATGAGCTCGGGGTCGGTCGGCCCCGTCGGCCAGCCCACGGTTGGACCCGTCGACTTGAAGGTGGTGACCAGCGCGTCGAGCGTGGTGGTGTTGACGCCTTCGTAGACCGCCGACTGCAGCCCCGTGCTGCTGTCCCAGTAGAGCGAAGGAGGCCGGGTGACGGTGCCTGCGTCGTCCTCGTCCTCCTCCACCCCGTAGATCACGTGAGCTCCGTCGTCGAGATAGCGACCGCCAATGAGGCTCAGGTCCACGCGGCGCGTGCGGTTGGCCAGCAGCTGCTGGCCGGAGTCGAACGTCGTCAGGGTGAGTTTGCCGCCGGCAAACACGCAGTCAAGCCTCTCGGTCTCGCCGGCGACAGGGGTCGTGCTGGCAGTGCAGTCGTTCATGCCGGTGGTCACCAACCCCGCCAGCGCCCCGTAGCGCTGGTTGACCGAGTCGAAGGCGGTGGGGTCCGCTGCCGGGCTCTCGCCGCCCGGGCTCTCGCCGCCCGGGCTCTCGCCGCCCTCGCTCTCGCCGCCCTCGCTTTCGCCGCCCTTTTCCGAGGGGTCCGCGCCCGTCGACTTGTCCGTAGCCGTGTCGCTCCCGGGGTCGTCACCGGTGACCGTGATCAGGACGGCAATGCCTCCGCCGATCAACGCCAGCACGGCCACCGCCGCGACGATCAGGGGCCACTTCTTCCGCTTCTTGCTCTGCGGGACCTGCCACGGCGGGGTCTGTGGTGAGCCCGGGGGCGGGAGCTGATGCTGGGGCTGGGAATAGGGCTGGGGCTGGTTGTGGGGCGGGGGCTGGGTCGGGGGCTGATACTGGGTCGGGGGCTGAGGCGGAATCGGGGTCTGGGGCGGGGCCTGGGGCGGAGTCTGGGCCTGGGGCGGGGTCTGGGGCGGGGTGTGCGGTGGCAGCGGGGTCTGGGGCGGGTTGTGTGGTGGCAGCATCGTCTGCCCCGCCTGCTGCGTGCGGTAGCGGCGTACGTCCACATCGCTGACCCGGCCGACCGCGAACCCGAGCACGGCACAGGCCCACCGAGAGCCGGCGACGTCGGCGCTGCGGTCGCGAGCCAGACGATTGCCGGCCTCCTCGATCGCGCGTCCGACATCGGCACCGCTGTCGAGCATGGACGTCAGCGTCCGTAAGGCTCCGAGTCGCACTGCGTCGACAAGGAGGTTGATGTCACCGGTGGTCGCGGCATCCTCGTCGAGGAAGTCGTCGACAGCGCCGCGGAATCCCTCGGCGTCATCGAAGATGTCGCGCCCCAGGCGCAACCCGAGGGCATAAAGATTTTCGTGAAGCTCCATCGGGGGCCCTTCAACTGGATAGCAGTGGTCAATGACCGTCTGTATCGAACAACCCTACGACCGAATTATCTGTTCAGCGATATCCACAATATTTGTGTCATTTGGTCGCCAACAGGCCCGAAATCCGGTCGGCGACCTCGGCCGCGGTCTTGGGGCGGGCCCGCAGGTCGCTGTCGATGCAGGACCGTATCAGTTCCGCCGCGGCCTCCGGGATGTCGGCCGAGACAGCCGGAGTGGATCCCAGGATCGAGCGGACGAGCAACAGCGGCTCACCCGACGGCAGGTCGCCGTAAAGGCCCGCGCCCGTCATCGCAAAGTGGAGGCTCGCGCCGAGCGACCAGATGTCGCTGGCTCTGGAGGCGCTCGCGCCGAGCATGATCGCCGGGTCGGTGAACTCGAGGCCGATCTGGCCGAGACCGGTCACCATCATCCCGGGGGTCAGGAGTTGGGAGAGCCCCAGGTCGGACAGTCGTCCGCCGTCGTCGGCGAGAAGGATGTTGGCAGGCTTGATGTCGCGATGGGCGATGCCTCGCTCGTGGAGCGCGTGCGCAGCCAGGGCCGCGTCGCGGACGGCGGTGACCGCGTGCGCCTGCTCGAGGGCACCCGCGGGTTTCTCCAGCGAGCCGAGTGGCAGGTACTCCATCGCGTAGTAGAAGGCGCCGCCGTGCCGACCGGCGTCGTACACCGCGATCAAGCGGTCGGAGTCGGCGACGCTGAAATGCTTCAGCTCTCGGGTGGCGCGTCGGAAGGCGTCGTCGGAGGTCGGCCCGGCTATCACCTTGACGACGACCTGGCCCTGCGGGATGCCCAGCCGTGCCGGCGTCGTCGCGAGGTAGTTGGCGCCGTAGTTGGATTCGCCCAACGGGCGCACGAACTCGTAGTCAGCGATCCCCTTCACGCGGCACCTCCTCGTCGCCAAGAATGACCGGATCATGCCATGGGTGCGCGCGCATCCTGCGGTGTAACGTTCCGCCGCACCGGAGCACCAGTGAAAGGCAGAGGCCTTGATCGAGCCGACAGGCCCCAGCATGATCCCCACGGCGGACCTGGCCAACTACGCGCCGGCCATGCCGGTTTCCGGTGACCTCAACGACCAGTTGCTCGGCGCCGACCTCTGGACCGACCAGATGGTGAGCGACGCAGGCATCCCGATCATCGACATCCCGTTCGTGACGATCGGCGGGGGGATCGGCAGCTTCGTGACTACCGACTACCTGCGCATCGCGGGTGTGCCGACGAGCCAGATCCGCGTTCTCTCGGCGCTTGACCACCCCTGGCAGACCTACGAGTACCTCACCCGCGTCTCGCAGATCCCGCGCACCGAGCGGCTGCGCTCCGACTCGGCGTCGCGTCCGGACAACATCTGGGGTTTTCCGTCGTACGCCGTCAGCGAGGCGATCGCCGACAAGAGCTTGAAGTCGCTCAAGCAGGTCTTCGTCGAGCCGATCTTCGACGACTACTACACCCCGAAGGCCGGCCAGGTCTTCACGGCACTGGAGCGGGAGGCCCGCCGGATCCGATACTCGGAGATGCACGTCAAGGGTCTGGTGCGAATCGTGCGGCGCCGGGTCGGCGGCGGCTATTTCACGATCCTCACTCCGCCCGAAGGGTTGTCGTCGACCAAACGGGTCGCCTTCCGCTCACGCTACGTGCACGTCGCGGTCGGCTACCCGGGGCTGAGGTTCCTTCCGGAGCTGCAGCGCTACCGCACCGAGCAGAACGACCGTCAGCACATCGTCAACGCCTACGAGTCGCACGAGCACGTCTACGACCGGTTGATGCAGTACCCCAGCACGGTGCTCGTGCGCGGCGGCGGCATCGTCGCGTCACGGGTGCTCCAACGACTCATGGACGACCGCCTGCTCCACGGAGCGCAGACCACGATCGTCCATCTCTTCCGTACGTTCATCAACGGGCCGAACGATGGCAGCACCGGCAACCTGCCGCACAAGACCAGCGTCTTCATGCGCCGCCGGGGCGCCGACGGGTGGGCCTACCAGGGCTTCAACTATCCCAAGTCGGTGTGGGGCGGCCAGCTCAAGCGGCAGATGCGCAAGCTCGAGGGCGAGGATCGGGCCAGGCTTTACAAGAGGATGGGCGGCACCAACACGCCGTACCGCCGCTACTGGCAGCGGCAGATGAAGCGAGGTCGCCAGGAGGGCTGGTACCAGCTCGTTGTCGGGACCGTCGACCAGATGACCCCGAACGGCCACCGGATCGTCAACCAGGTCCGCACCCAGCAGGGCGTCGTGCCGATCGAGGTCGACTTCGTCATCGACTGCACGGGCCTGGAGGCCGACATCGCCGAGCACCGCCTGCTCAAGGACCTGCTCGACCACGGTGGAGCGGGGCGAAACCCGCTCGGGCGCCTCGATGTAGAGCGCACCTTCGAGCTCAAGGGCACCCGCAACGGCGACGGCGCCATGTACGCGTCGGGGGCGACCACCCTGGGGGGCTACTTTCCCGGTGTGGACACGTTCCTCGGCCTGCAGGTCGCGGCCCAGGAGATCACCCAGGACCTCGCCCGGCGGGGCTTCTGCAAGCGGATCGGGCCGCTGCGCTCAACCTCGCAGTGGTTCAAGTGGCTCCGCGGAACGCAGATCTAGGGGAACTGAAGCGATGCTGCCCACCCTCAACGGCCGGATCCAGACGCGGATCTTCATGCTGGCCACGCTCGGGGCCCTGATCACCCTGGTCCTCACCCCGGTGCTGCCCGGGGATCCCGACTACCAGACCACGTTCATCATCCTGGCCACTGTGCTGGTGCTCGGGATCGGGTGGGAGCTGATCTACCACGTGATCCAGCAGTTCCGTTGGGAGAAGGACTGGCCGACGCTGTTCGGCTTCATCACCTGCGTCAACGAGGGAGCCCTGGTCTGGCTGCTCCTCGAGCTCGAGGTCGTGCCCGGCATCGACGGTGAGGTGCCGTTGAGCGCGTTCCTGATCGACTTCCTCGTGATCTGGATGGCGATCTGGATCGCCGTGAACGGTCCCATGCGCGTGCCGTTCATTCGGTGGCGCTTCTTCGGTGGAAGGCTGGTGTAGCCATGAGCGATGTGACCGCGCACGCGATTCGTTCGGTCGACGACTGGGCGGCGTCGGTCTGCGTGCCGAGCTCCGGCTCGGGCACGCTCGCGCGCCTGGGCAACGTCATCCTGCTCGTCGGGTCGACCGATCCCGTCGTGGTGAGTCCGCTGCTGGCACAGGCGCAGCAGGTCGCGGCCAACGGAGGTCAGGGACGCCAGCTGGTGCGCGGCTTCGCGTTCCTGCTGGGCAACTCCGCCGGGGACCTGCCCGACTTCGTGGCGCTGGCGCCGCACGCGACCGGGCTCGCCGTGCTGGTGCAGGGCAGCGCCGCCGTGATCGCCAACGGGGAGCGCATCACGGGTGAGCACTCGCTGGCTTGGGCCGAGCGGCTCCTGCCGTTCCCGGTCAGCGACATCGAGGCGGTGGTAGACGGGTCGGCCAGCCCGGGCGGCGGCCTGTTCCGGCTCTCCGACGGCATCGTCGAGGCGGGCGGACTCCTGATCACCACCGGCGTGGCCGGCGACCTCGTGCAGATGGTCGACGAGGCGGCCATCGAGCAGCCGGCCGACGACGCTCTCGATGTGTCGGTTGTGATGCCGGCCGAGCAAGTCGGGTCTGGGGACTTCCCGCCCACACCCCCCGACGACCGGCCTACCCCGCCAGTGATCGAGGACCGGGTCGGTGGGTTCGACTCGATCCTGCTGCAAGACGTGGAAGTCGACGACGTCGAGCCACTGCCCGTCGTCCACGACGAGCGCGACGTGCACCACCACGGCGCAGAGGCCGAGGAGGTGCGGGGTGTCTACTGCAAGAACCGTCATTTCAACGACCCTCGACAGCTCTTCTGCGGGATCTGTGGCATCAACATGGTCCAGCAGACACCGGTGCTGGTGAACGGCACGCGGCCCCCGCTGGGGGTGATGGTGCTGGCCGACGGCGCGGTCTTCCAGCTCGACAGCGACTACCTGCTCGGCCGCGACCCCGGCTTGGACGACCGGGTCCGATCGGGGGCAGCGCGCGCGGTGCCGGTGCAGGACGCGTCGAACCAGATCTCGCGCGTGCATGCTCGCCTCGAGCTGCGTGGATGGGATGCCGTGCTCATCGACAACGCCTCAACGAACGGCACATTCTTCAACCCACCCGAAACCACGGAGTGGCAACGACTGCCGTCGGGCGGGTCACACGTCCTCGCGCATGGCACCCGCGTCCGCATCGGAGACTGCATGCTCACCTTCAATATCTACTCTGGCGCCTAGTGTCCTGAGTCAGAGGTCCGTAGGCGATAGGCGTGCTCAGAGTGCGTGCATCGGCAGGCGGCGGAGCGTAAGGCAGACTGGGCGTCTTTCGAGCGACGCCAACGCAGCTAGGTGCGTGCTGTGTGTGCGCGTAGCGCACACGGACCTCTGACTCAGGTCACTAGCTGGTCCTACGTCACCTCTGTGAGCCCGAGGCCCAGGTCGGCCTGGGTCCAGTCCACGGGCGACGCGTCGGGCTCGGCGCGGACCTGCAGGTCAGCAGGTGCGCCCAGCGCGCCCATCGTGACCGGGAGCAGGCCGGCGGCTGGGTCCTCGAGCCGCACGCCCCGCTCGGCCAGAGCCGTTCGCAGATTTGAGAACCGTCGCCCACCAGCGCCCTCCAGCAGGTGAACGGCTGAGCCAAGGCTGGCCGCCAGCCGGCAGCCGAGCGCGACGGCGGCTTCCCCGTCGGGCCCGGCGCTCCACGTGATCTCCACTGGCGAACCCCCGCCGACCTCGTCGAGGTGCGCCGCCACGACGATGGCGGGGCATCCGGCGGAGTCGACCACGCTCCGGCCGATCTCGTCGTCGGCCCAGACCACGACGTACTGCGGGGAGAGCGCATCGCGGAGGGCCAAGACGTCGGCGGCGACGTCAGCGCTGGGGTTGGCGATGATGCTGACAGGTACGCCGGCAAGCTCGCCGCGTCGCACCAACACCTCCAGGCGCTCCATCGACGCGGCCATCTCGGCGAGCTCGTCTGTCAGGCCACTGCCCATCTCGAGCTTGCGAGTGCGCTGGGGCTCGAGGGCCGCCACGACCACCTCGGCATTCGGGCTGTGGTGCAGCAACCCGACGGCGACGTCAACCAGGGCCGCGCTGGAGCGCTCGCTCGCGGCCACGACGAGCACCCGGTCCGTCGCGGCGTCCCCGAGCGCAGCCCGCTCCGCCTCGGCGATGTCGCGAACGATCCGTCGCTTCGGATAGGCCCAGTTGAGCAACGGGCCGGTCATGATCGTGGTCACGACCGCCATCACGACCAACATGCTGAACAGCTCCTGCCCGATCAGTCCGAGCTGCTGCCCGACATTGAGGATGACGAGCTCGGTCAGGCCACGGGTGTTCATCAGAATCCCCAGGCTGTTGGCCTGCCAGTGGGGCACTCCGGCGGAGCGAGCGCCGAAGTAGGCACCGACGTACTTCCCGACGATCGCCACGGCGAGGATCAGGAGGAGCTGGACGACGTTGTCGGTCGAGAGCGCCCGGAGGTCGACCTTGAGACCGGAGACGAGGAAGAACACGGGCAGCAGCAGGAGCACCGAGATCTGTTCGAGACGCACCAGGATTTCATGCCGCATGGCCGTGGCGCCCTCGTGCGGAAGGATCGCCCCGAAGAGGAAGGCGCCGAAGATGAAGTGGACGTGGAGGTACTCGGTGGCCGCCGACGACAGCAGCAGCCCGAGCAGTACGAAGGACATCAGCTGAGGGGTGAGCCGACCAGCCTTCGCGTAGGCGCCGGTCAGCCGGTTGAGCTGCGGTCGAACGACGAAGATCATGAGCAGCGCGAACGGCACGGCGAGGGCGACGATCCATTGGTTGTCGCCGGCCATCTCGCCGCCTGCGATTCCGATCACGACCGCGAGCAGGGTCCACGCCAGGATGTCGTCGGTTGCCGCGCACGCCAGCGCGAGGCCACCGGTCTCGGTGCGGTGCATGCCGCGGTCGGTCAAGATGCGGGCCAGCACGGGGAACGCCGTCACCGACATCGCGGCGCCGATGAAGAGCGCAAACGGCCAGAATCCCGTGCCGTTCTGCTGGTGATCGTCGGCCAGCAGGGTGGCCAGGGCGAGGCCCAGGCTGAACGGCAACAGGATCGACGCGACGGACACCGAGCCTGCTACGCGTTCGCGGCCCTTGATCAGGGACAGGTCGAGCTCGAGGCCGACGACGAACATGAAGAGCACCAAGCCGAGGTTGGCCAGCACGACCAGGAAGGGGCGGCTGTCCAGAGGGAACAGGTCCTGGCTGAGTGACGTGCCGAGCAGCGTGGGACCAAGGAGGATGCCGGCCAGGATTTCGCCGACGACCGCTGGCTGCCCGAGCCTGGTGAAGACCCAGCCGGCAGCTCGCGCGAGCACCAGGATGATGGCGAGCTCCATGAGGATCACGGTCATGTCGGCAGCGTGCACGCGGCTCTCCCTGGTCAGAGGTGCCCAGAGCCTAGTGGTTGCTCCGCGCCGACCCGCCGCCGCTGATGAGCGCTAACGACGGGTCGACAACGAAATGCTGCCGAGCCGTCGCTACTGACGAGCAGCAACGACGGCTCGGCGGCCGAGAGGCTGCGTGAGCCTCAGGCGGAGCGCCGCCGCAGCGCCACGTCGGTGAGGGCGGGCGGTGCGTAACCGCGGTCGGCCTCGTTGATCGTGGTGCCGGGCGGGACGATCTCGTCGATCCGGTCGAGCACGTCCTCGGCCAGCGAGACCTTGACCACGTCGAGCTGCGACTCGAGGTGCTCCATGGTGCGCGGCCCGATGATCGCGGACGTGACGGCTGGGTGCTCGAGCACGAACGCCAGCGCGAGGTGGACCAGCGAGACCCCGGCCTGGTCGGCGAGGTCCTGGAGCTGGTGCACGGCGTCGAGCTTGAGGGCGTTCTCCGGCAGCGACGGGTCGTGCCGGGCGGGCTGTCGGTCCAGCCGGCTGGAGGCGTGCGTCGACTCCTCGCCGCGGCGGTACCGGCCCGAGAGCCAGCCGCCCGCGAGCGGGCTCCACGGCAGGACGCCGAGGCCGTACTTCTGCGCCGTCGGGAGCAGGTCCCGCTCGACCTCGCGCACGAGGATCGAGTACGGCGCCTGCTCGGTCACCGGGCGCTCGCGGTGCCGCCGCTCGGCGACCCACTGGGCCTCCACGACCTGCGACGGCAGGAACGTCGTCGTTCCGATGTAGCGGACCTTTCCGGCGTGCACCAGGTCCGAGAGCGCGGACAGGGTCTCGTCGATGTCGGTCTCCGGTCGCGGCCGGTGCAGCTGGTAGAGGTCGATGTAGTCGGTGCCGAGCCGCTTCAGCGAGCTCTCCACCTCGCGGATGATCCAGCGACGCGAGTTGCCCTGCTGGTTCGGGTCGTCGTCCGACATCGCGCCGTGCACCTTGGTGGCGACGACGACGTCATCACGGCGCCCCTTGAGCGCCTTGCCGACGATCTCCTCGGACTCGCCGCGGGAGTAGACGTCCGCCGTGTCGATGATGTTGATCCCCGCGTCGAGGGCCCGGTGGATGATCCGGACCGAGTCGTCGTGGTCGGGGTTGCCGATCTTGCCGAACATCATCGCGCCCAGGGTCAGCGGGCTGACCTTGAGCCCGGTGGTTCCGAGCAGTCGGTAGTCCGAGGTGTCGATGGTCATGAAGCAGCCTTCCTGTGGTTGTGGTCGCTCAAGGCCTCGTGGTCGTCCTCCACGCCGAGCTCGGCCAGCAGCCGGCTCCGCAGAGCCGCGAACCGGGGGTCGCCCGGGGAGCGGCGCTCCCCGAGGTCGATGTGGATGTCGGAGGACACCACGCCGTCGACCAGCACGATCACCCGGTCGGCCAGCACGATCGCCTCGTCGACGTCGTGGGTCACCAGGAGCACCGACGGCTGGTGCACGGCACAGAGCTTCTTGAGCAGGATGTGCATCCGCATCCGGGTCAGCGCATCGAGCGCTCCGAACGGCTCGTCGGCCAGGAGCAGCTCCGGGTCGCGCACCAACGAGCGGGCCAGCGCAGCGCGCTGCTGCTCGCCGCCGGACAGCTCGTGCGGCCACGACTTCTCCCGACCCTCGAGGCCGACTTCGGCGAGCGCCTGGCTACCGCGCTCGCGGGCGACCCGGCCGCGGAGGCCGAAGGCGACGTTGTCGAGGATCCGGCGCCACGGCAGCAGCCGTGAGTCCTGGAAGACGACGGAGACCCGCTCGGGAACGTCGATCGACCCGTGGCCGGTGACATCGCGGTCGAGTCCGGCCAGCGCGCGGAGCAGCGTGCTCTTGCCGCTGCCGCTGCGGCCGATCAGGGCCACGAACTCGCCCGGCTCGATCTCCAGGTCGAGGCCGTTGAGGACCCCTCCAGCCTCGCTGAAGCTGCGGTGCAGTTTCTCGACCCGGACCGCGGACCGGTGCTTCAGTTGCCCAGGGTGCGTCGCCATGACAGGGCCTTCCTCTCGATGAGACGGACGGTGCCGTCGGCCGCGAGTCCGAGCAGGGCGTAGACCACCAGGCCGACCACGATGACCTCGGTCTGCCCGTAGTGCGACGCGAGGGTGATCATGTAGCCGATGCCGCTGGTTGAGTTGATCTGCTCGACCACGACCAACGACAGCAGTGCGGTGGTGACCGCGAACCGCATGCCGAGCAGGAAGCCCGGCATGGCGCCCGGCAGCACCACGGCGCGGATGAACTCCGGCCGGCTGATGTCGACGGTCTCGGCCAGCTCGGCGTACCGGCCGTCGATGCTGCGCAGCCCGTTGTGGGTGTGGATGTAGACCGGGAGCATCACGGCGAGCGCGATGGTGATGATCTTCATCTCCTCGGTGATGCCGAGCCACAGCACCAGCAGCGGCAGCAGCGCCAGCGTGGGGATCGCGCGCTTGACCTGGACCGGACCGTCTATCACCGCCTCGCCGACCCGGCTCAGCCCGGACAGCAGGGCGAGGACCGTGCCGATCAGCGTGCCCAGCCCGAGCCCGGCGAACGCCCGGACCGCCGAGGTCTTCAGGGCCTCCTGCAGCCGGCCGGACTCGATCAGGTCGCGGGCGGTCTCGAGGACCACCCAGGGCTCGGACAGCGTCCGAGGGTCGAGCCGGCCGGTGGTCGAGAGCAGGTACCACAGGCCGACCAGCAGGATCGGGCCGATGGCCAGGGAGAACGGGATGCGCTTGCCGGGACCGAGGCGGCGTCGTACGACGCGCTTGTCGACGACGGGACCGTCGGTGGTCGTGGTCGGCCGCTCGAGAACCGTGGTCATCAGGAACCAGCCCCCAGGCCGTCCGCGATGACCTTCTCGTAGCGGCGGTCGTAGAGGTCGGCCACGTCGAGCTCATCGTGGCCCTGCTCCTGCGCGAGCAGGTCCGCGGTGGCCTGGTGCGCCGCGATCGTCTCGTCCCAGTTCGCCGGCACCTCGAGCTGGCCCTGCTGCTCCAGGAGGGCGAGCCCGTCCTCGAGGGTGAGCCCCTCGTGGTCCACGTAGAACTTCTGGGCGTACTCCTCGGGGTTCTCGTTGATCCACTGCTTGGCCTTGGCCCACACGACGACGTACTTGGCCAGGGCGGCCGCCTTCCCCTCGTCCCGCGTGGTCGCGACCGGCGCGTAGAGCAGGCTCTGGTCGTCCCGGATGCCGGTGGGGATCGAGCTGCCACCGTCCTGGGAGTACTTGGCGAGGTACGACGTGAGCAGCGTGCCGCCCAAGGGCGCGACGTCGACCTGCTTGCTGCCGAGCACGTTGACGTAGACGTCGTCGACACTCTGGATCTCGACCAGCTCGACGTCGTCCTGGGAGAGGCCGGCCGCGTCCAGGGCCCGGAGCACGAGCGCGCCCTGGGCCTGGCCGGGGGAGTAGGCGATCTTCTTGCCCGCGAGGTCCGCCAGGGACTTCACGTCGACGCCCGGCGCCACGCCCAGCTGGTAGACGGGGTGGTGGATCGCGTCCACGCGGCTTGTGGTGGCGACGATGGTGACGTCGGTGCCGGTCCACTGCGCGAAGAGCGGCGGGATGTCCTGGGCCGAGCCGACGTCGATGGCGTCGGCGCGGAAGGCCTCGAGGGTCTTGGGGCCACCACTGATGTTGGCCCACTCGATCTCGACGCCCTCGTCCTCGAGCTCCTGGTCGAGGCCGGAGGCCTCGATGGCGGTCTGCGTGGCGGGGTCACCGACCCGCAGCACGGTGCCGCTGGGGACCTTGTCGGGGAGCGCGGCGTCGGCGGCGAGCTTCGGCCCGCCCGACCCGGAGGCGCTGTCGCACGCGGTGAGGCCGGCCAGACCCAGAGCCACCACGGCGGCGGCCGCGGCGGCCCGGCGGCCGCGAATCGGCCGCGACCAGGGGCGGGATGCGGTGCGAACGTTCATCACTCTCCTCGGGAGATAGTGGTGTTATTTGATTTAGACACTGTAGATTGAACTCTTGTAAAACTACCAACACACTAGACATTAACCCAAACGTGTCCGAATCCCAGGAGGCGCTCAACCCATGAGCCGCAATGCGAACCCCCAGCCGCCCACGAGGCCGCAAACGACGCCGCCAACAACGGAGTTCCTTTGGTACTTGCCCAACACCGTCGAGCCCGGCCATCGCCTCGACACCGGCACCGTCGATGACGGCTACGGCACCCTCGACTACCAGGTCGACCTGGCCCGGCAGGTCGAGGACCACGGCTGGGCCGGTGCCCTGCTCGGCACCAGCTGGGGCCGGCCGGACACGTTCACCGTGGCCGCGTCCATCGCGGCCCGCACCACGACGTTCAACCCACTGATCGCGATCCGTCCCGGCTACTGGCGGCCCGCGCACTTCGCCTCCGCCGCCGCCACCCTCGACCAGCTCTCGGGCGGCCGGGTGCGCGTCAACATCGTCTCCGGGCAGGACAACCTGCACCAGTACGGCGACGTGGAGGGGGACCAGGCGGAGCGCTACGCGCGCACCAAGGAGTTCATGCGCCTGGTCCGGCGGCTGTGGACCGAGGAGAACGTCACCTTCCAGGGCGAGCACTTCTCCGTCGAGGCGTCGACCCTGTCACCCCGGCCGGTGGTGAGTCGTGACCGGATCCACCCACGCCTCTACTTCGGTGGCGCCTCCGACCCGGCCGAGAAGGTGTCCGCGACCGAGTCCGACGTACAGCTGTTCTGGGGCGAGCCGCTCGACGGCGTGGCCGAGCGGATCGCGCGGCTCAAGGGACTCGAGCAGAGCCTGGAGCGGGACCTGCCGCCGCTGGAGTTCGGCCTGCGGATCACCACTCTTGTGCGCGACACCACCGAGGAGGCCTGGCGCGACGCCGAGGCAAGGGTCGCGAAGATGGCCGACCAGGCCGCGGACGGCACCTTCCGGCAGAAGTTCCAGCGCAGCGGCTTCAAGGCCACCGGCCAGCAGCGGTTGCTCGACCTCGCCGAGCAGGGCGACGTGCTCGACACCTGCCTCTACACCGCGCCCGGCAAGTACGGCGGCGGTGGGGCCGCGACCACCTGGCTGGTCGGCTCCGCGGACGACGTCGCGCACGCGCTGCGGAAGTACCAGGACCTCGGGGTCACCCACTTCGTCCTCTCGGACACGCCGTACAAGACCGAGATCGGGCGCGTCGGCGACTCCGTGCTGCCGCTGCTGCGCAACGAGGCGCTGGTCGCGCATTCGGCCTGACATTCAGGCGCAGAGGCCGTTGGCGTCCGCTTCCTGCTCGCCGCCGGGGGCGTCGCCCTCCGTGGTGGCGGTCGACGGCGGCGAGCTGGGCGCCGAGCCGGACGCGCTGCCGGACGCCGAGCCGGATGCGCTGCCGGACGCCGAGCCTGACCCTGCGCCCGGCGCCTCGTCCGCGGAGATCACGTCCTCGCGGTACCTCTTGGGCAGCGGCTCGTCGTTGAGGAGGACTTTCCACAGACCGGCGGCCGAGTCCGACCAGAGCAGCCGGTTGGGGTCGGGCTCGTACTCCTCGATCGGCACCGTGATGAACGTGATGTTGTCCAGGTCGGTCTTGCGGAACTGGTAGGCCAGGTTGGCCAGCTTGCTCAGCGAGGCGAGCTCGGGGTCGGTGACGACGGAGGCGGTGGCCGCCTTCAGGAAGGAGTAGACGCGGGAGGGCTTGGTGAGGGTGTTGGCACTGACCACCTTGTTGATCATCGAGGCCACGAACGCCTGCTGACGCTTCATCCGGCCGATGTCGGCGTTCGGCGTGGAGGAGCGTTCGCGGACGTAGTCGAGTGCCTGCTGGCCATCCAGCTCCTGGGTCCCCGCCTTGAACGTGATGCCGTGGGCACTGTCGTCGACGTCCTCGGGGATGCAGACCGTGACGCCGTGCACCGCCTCGACCATGTCCTTGAACCCGTTGAAGTCGACGGTGACGTAGTGGTCGATGTAGATCCCGGTCAGTGACTCGACCTGGGCCACCGTGCACGTCGGTCCGGCCAGCGAGAAGGCGTCGTTGAAGATCACCGGGTCGGCGGCGGGCACCGTCTTACCCGCGTCGTCCTCGCACTCGGGCCGGGCCACCATCGCGTCGCGGGGGAGCGAGACGCCGTACACCGTCTTCCGGTCAGCGGAGATGTGCACGAGGATCGTGGTGTCGGAGCGCTCGCCGATGCCGGTCTCACTGTCGATGTCGTTGCCGGGACCGGCGCGCGAGTCCGACCCCATCACCAGGATGTTGAGCGGCTCGCCGTCGCTCAGGGGCTCCTTCTTGACCCGGTGGTCGAGCTCTCGGCCGGGCTTGATGTTTCCGTTGAGCCTGTCGTACGCCGTCCAGATGACCAGGCCGGTGACCAGCGCGACGACGAGCTGGGTGACGATGATGACCAGCAGCACGCTGCGGCGATGCGCGGGCTCGAGACGCTCGGCGGTCACGTCTCGAATCGTGGCAGACAGGGTCAAGCGACGGCCGACGCAGGCGCTCTGAACTGCGCAGACCACGCTCCGGTGGTGGTGTCCGATTCCCGCCAGAGATTGTCGGTACCGTGGGTCAGGATGTACTCATGAACAGCAACCGGCTGGACCCCCGCTCCCTGGATGAGGAGTCCTGCTACCGCGCCGTGAAGTCGCGCGACCGTCGCTTCGACGGCGTCTTCTACACCGCGGTGCGCACCACGGGGATCTACTGCCGCCCGTCCTGCCCGGCCCGCACGCCGGGGTTCCACAACGTCACCTTCCACCCGAGCGCGGCGTCAGCGCAGGCCGCCGGCTACCGCGCCTGCAAGCGCTGCCTGCCGGACGCGACGCCGGGCAGCCCCGACTGGGACGTCGCCGCGACCGCGGCCGGCCGCGCGATGCGGCTGATCGCCGACGGCGTCGTCGACCGCGAGGGCGTCGAGGGGCTGGCCCGCCGGGTCGGCTACACGCCGCGGCACCTCACCCGGCTGCTCACCTCCGAGCTCGGGGCCGGCCCGCTGGCGCTCGCCCGGGCACGTCGTGCCCAGACCGCCCGGGTGCTCGTCGAGACGACCGACCTCGGCTTCGCGGACGTCGCGTTCGCGGCCGGCTTCTCCAGCATCCGGCAGTTCAACGACACCGTCCGCGAGGTCTACGCCGCGACGCCGACCGAGCTGCGCGGCCGCCGTCGCGGGGCGCCGACCCAGGGGACGGTGACGATGCGGCTCGCCGTACGCACGCCGTTCGCCGGCCGGGCGCTGCTCGACTTCCTCGCCTTCCACGTGGTGCCCGGGGTCGAGGCCGCGGGTGTCACAGGGGGCCGGGGCTGGTACGCCCGCACCCTCGACCTCCCGCACGGCCCAGGCACCGTCCGGCTCGAGCTCGCCGACGCCGCCGCCACGGGGCAGACCGCGTTCGTGACGGCCGAGTTCCGGCTGCACGACCTCCGCGACACCGCGGCCGCGGTCGAGCGCGCCCGGCGGCTGGTGGACGCCGACTGCGACCCGGTGGCGGTCGACGACCAGTTCCTCGGCGACCCGGTCATCGGCCCGCTGGTCCGCGCGACCCTCGGCCTTCGGGTGCCGGGCCAGGTCGACGGCGACGAGACCGCGATCCGCACCGTGGTGGGTCAGCAGGTCTCGGTCACCGGCGCCCGGACGGTCACGGGGCGGCTAGTCGCGGCGTACGGCACGCCGGTCGAGACCGATACCCCGGGGCTCACCCACCTGTTCCCGTCCGCTGCGACGTTGGCGTCCGTCGATCCCGAGGCGCTGCCGATGCCGCGCTCGCGGGGCCGGGCGCTGACCGGCCTGGCCGCGGCGCTGGCCGCGGGCGACGTGGCACTCGACCGGGGCGCCGACCGCAACGACGTCCGCGCCGCCCTGGTCGCGCTGCCCGGCATCGGCCCCTGGACCGCCGACTACGTCGCGATGCGGGCGCTCGGCCACCCCGATGTGTTCCTGCCGACCGACATCGGCGTCCGCAACGCGATCGCCGGCCTCGGCCACGACCCGGCGGCGGTGATCGCGGACGGTGACCGCTGGCGTCCCTGGCGCTCCTACGCCCTCATGCACCTCTGGAACACCCTCATGCCCGCCACCGACCCCACCACCAGCAAGGAGGACTGACATGTCCTGGACCGTGATCGACAGCCCCGTCGGCGAGCTGCGCCTCGTCGAGCACGACGGCGCCCTCACCCAGATCGAGTTCTCGCCGTTCCCCGGCGTCGGACAGAGCCTCGACGGACACCCCCGCGGCGCCCGCGACGACCAGCAGCCCGTACTCGTCGAGACCGCGCGCCAGCTGCGTGCGTACTTCGACCGCGACCTCAAGGAGTTCGACCTCCCGCTCGCGCCGGTCGGCACCGAGTTCCAGCAGCGGGTCTGGCAGGGACTGCGTGAGATCGGCTACGGCGAGACCTCGTCGTACGGCGAGCTCGCACACCGCCTCGGCAAGTCCAACGCTGCCTCGCGTGCGGTCGGGCTCGCCAACGGCCGCAACCCGATCCCGATCGTGATCCCGTGCCACCGCGTGATCGGCGCCAACGGCACCCTCACCGGCTACGCCGGCGGCCTCGACCGCAAGCAGAAGCTGCTCGAGTTGGAGCAAGACGCTCTGTTCTGATACCCCCGCGAGCTTCGGCCTCCAGTCCGTGGCGACAGCTCGCTGCGCTCGCGGGCGCCTGGCTCGCTGCGCTCGCCGCGCCGGTCGCCACGGCCCGGAGACCGATCGCGGGGCGCCTCGCTCCGCTCGGACAAGCCGGGTCGCTTCGCTCCCTCCACGTCCATACGTGACCAAGCAAGCCCGCTGCCTCGCCCGCGGTCGCGAGTACGTGACGGGAGCGCAGCGACCCGGTCTTTCGCGGGCGAAGCCCGTGCGCCCGGCGATCGGCCCCATGGCCGTGGCGACAGCGCTGGAGCGAGCGCCAGCGAGCGACGAAGCGTTGCGAGCGAAGCGAGCAGTCGCCGCGGACTGGGGCCGAAGCTCGCCGGGGTAGACAGGGAGGCCGAAGCTCGCGGGGGTGTCAGGCCGAGTCGGCAGCGGCAGCGCGGCGCAGCGACTCGGACAGCCGCTCGGCGGCGGCGAGCACCGCGGGGGCGTGCATCCGGCCGGGCTGGCGGGAGAGCCGTTCGAGCGGGCCCGAGACCGAGACCGCGGCGATGATCTTGCCGCTGGGGGAGCGGACCGGGGCGGAGACGGAGGCCACGCCCTGCTCGCGCTCGCCGACCGACTGCGCCCAGCCGCGGCGCCGGATGCCCGACAGCGCGGCGGCGGAGAACGCGGCGTTCTGGAGGCCGCGGTGCATGCGCTCCGGGTCCTCCCACGCGAGCAGCACCTGCGCGGCCGAGCCGGCGCGCATGGTCAGCTGCGAGCCGACCGGGATCGTGTCGCGCAGGCCGGACGGGCGCTCGGCGGCGGCGACGCAGACGCGGACGTCGCCCTGGCGCCGCCACAGCTGCGCGGACTCGCCGGTGATGTCGCGGAGCCGGGCCAGCACCGGTCCGGCGGTGGCCAGCAGCCGGTCCTCGCCGGCGGCGGCGGACAGCTCGGCCAGCCGTGGGCCGAGGACGAACCGGCCCTGCATGTCACGGGCGACGAGGCGGTGGTGCTCGAGCGCCACGGCGAGCCGATGCGCGGTCGGCCGGGCCAGGCCGGTCCCGGCGACCAGGCCGGCCAGGGTGGCCGGGCCCGCCTCGAGGGCAGTGAGTACGAGCGCGGCCTTGTCGAGAACGCCGACGCCGGATCCGCCACCTGAACTGTCCATATTGCAATACTGCCGTCTCAGATCATGGGATGCAAGGCTTAGACTCGAGCAGTTGAATGGGACGGGTCACGAGGGAGTGGTCATGGGCAGGACGCTGACCGAGAAGGTCTGGGACGAGCACGTCGTACGGTCGGCAGCCGGTGAACCCGACCTCCTCTACATCGACCTGCACCTCATCCACGAGGTCACCAGCCCGCAGGCCTTCGAGGGACTGCGGCTCAGCGGCCGGACCGTCCGCCGCCCCGACCTGACCATCGCGACCGAGGATCACAACGTCCCGACCGTCGACTGGGACAAGCCGATCAAGGACCCCGTCTCCCGCACCCAGGTCGAGACGCTGCGCAGGAACGCCGAGGAGTTCGGCGTCCGGCTGCACCCGCTCGGCGACCTCGACCAGGGCATCGTCCATGTCGTCGGTCCGCAGCTCGGTCTCACCCAGCCGGGCATGACGATCGTCTGCGGTGACAGCCACACCAGCACGCACGGCGCCTTCGGTGCGATCGCCTTCGGCATCGGTACGTCGGAGGTCGAGCACGTGCTCGCGACCCAGACCCTGATGCAGGACAAGCCGAAGACGATGGCCGTCACGATCAACGGCAGCCTCCCCGCGGGCGTAACCGCAAAGGACCTCGTGCTCACCCTGATCGCGCACACCGGGACCGGCGGCGGGCAGGGCTACATCGTCGAGTACCGCGGCCCGGCCATCGAGGAGCTCTCGATGGAGGGCCGGATGACGGTCTGCAACATGAGCATCGAGTGGGGCGCGAAGGCGGGACTGGTCGCACCCGACCAGAAGACCTTCGACTACATCGAGGGCCGTCCCGAGGCGCCTAAGGGCGCGGACTGGGATGCCGCACTGGCGTACTGGAAGACCCTCGTCACCGATCCCGACGCGGAGTACGACGAGGAGATCGTCCTCGACGCCAGCACGATGACGCCATTCGTCACGTGGGGCACCAACCCCGGCCAGGGCGTGCCTCTCGGCGCCAGCGTCCCTAGCCCGGACGACTTCGAGGATGCCCAGGACCGGGTCGGTGCCGAGAAGGCGCTCCAGTACATGGCGCTCGAGGCCGGCACCCCGATGCGCGAGATCAAGGTCGACACGGTCTTCGTCGGCTCCTGCACCAACGGCCGCATCGAGGACCTTCGCCTCGCCGCCGAGATCATCAAGGGCCGGCACGTCGACAAGGACACCCGCTTCCTCGTCGTGCCGGGCTCGGCCCGGGTCCGCCTGCAGGCCGAGGACGAGGGCCTCGACGTGATCTTCAAGGAGGCCGGCGCCGAGTGGCGCGGTGCGGGCTGCTCGATGTGCCTGGGCATGAACCCCGACACCCTCGAGCCGGGCGAGCGCAGCGCCTCGACCTCCAACCGCAACTTCGAGGGCCGCCAGGGCAAGGGTGGACGCACCCACCTGGTCTCGGTGCCGGTGGCGGCAGCGACCGCGATCCGGGGCACGCTCTCGTCGCCAGCCGATCTCGACGCAGTGCGACAGGAGGCCTGACATGGACGCGTTCACCTCGCACACCGGCGTCGGCGTACCCCTGCGCCGAAGCAACGTCGACACCGACCAGATCATCCCCGCGGTCTACCTCAAGCGGGTCAGCCGCACCGGCTTCGAGGACGGCCTGTTCGCCGCGTGGCGCAACGACCCTCACTTCGTCCTCAACCGCCCGGAGTACGCCGCGGGCTCGGTCCTGGTGGCCGGTCCCGACTTCGGCACCGGCTCGTCGCGTGAGCACGCGGTGTGGGCACTCATGGACTTCGGCTTCCGCGTGGTCATCTCGTCGCGGTTCGGCGACATCTTCCGCGGCAACTCCGGCAAGGCCGGGCTGCTCGCGGCGAAGGTCGACGACAAGGTCGTCCAGCGGCTCTGGGACTTCCTCGACGACAACCCCGGCGGGCTGATCACCGTCGACCTGGACTCGCGGACGGTGCGAGCCGGCGAAGGTGTCGACGCGATCGAGGACTCCTTCGACATCGACGACTACACCCGGTGGCGGTTGCTCGAGGGCCTCGACGACGTCGGGATCACCCTCGGGCACGACGACGACATCGCGGCGTTCGAGGCGGGGCGGCCGTCGTTCAAGCCTCAGACGATTCACTCCTGACCGCAAGCTGCGTGGCGTAGGGCTCGAAGCCGAGCCGCTCCGCCGCCCGGAGTGACGGCACGTTGCTGTCGCGGCACCGCCAGCGTGCGTAGCCGTGCCGGGTCACGGCGTACGACGCCGCAGCCCGACCGAGCGTCGTGCCGAGCCCGCTACCGCGCGCATCCGCCGCGACGAGCAACCCGATGTTGCGCGGAGATCCCGACAACTCGGTGAGCACCGCACCGCCGCCATCCGTCGCGAACGCGACCGCACCCGGCTCGGCGATCGCGTCCTCGAATCCCGACTCGTCCCAGTCGTCCGCGGTGACGCGGTCGCGGAGGGCGAGCAACGCACCCGGATCGACGCGCTCCACCTCGTGCGCCGGACCCGGATCCTCGCCGAGGTAGCGGTGCACTCCCGGCCCGATCACGATGAGTCCGCGCTGTTGCGCGAAGGCTTGCCAGAACTCGACCGACTGCAGGGAAAGCGAAGGTTCGCGGACGAGCAAAGCGACCTCGTCGGCCTCCGCACTCGAGGGTGCGGCCACGTGCACGCCAGTGTCACGCCACGCGACGTACCAACCCGCGTAGTCACCAAGAGGCCCGTGTGGATGCCGGACCGTCACGTCGGACCACAATGCGTCGCGCACGTCGAACACGTTGCTCCACCACTGCTCGATCTCGCGTCGCGTGCGGTCCCGCATCGCTCCACCATAGATAGGCGAAGGAGCTCGATTTCCCAAGCCCGCTTGGGAAATCGCAACATTTGCCGATGACTTCACGGGCTACTCATCGATGTGGAATGTGCAGCCGACGAACTGCTCCATGTCGCTCGCGAGTGCGTTCATGCACGTCACGCGCAGTTCAGACCCCCCAAAAAACATGACGATTCGTGCGGCGTGGTCGTTGTTACTGGCGCTTGTTCTTCCTAAGTTGCATTACATGAACCGGAGCACCGGTTCCGTTTCAAGTAGGACACCGAAAGGGAAGACCGTGAACAAGAATCAACTCATCGAGGCGCTGGCGGCTCGGTACGACGGCAACAAGAGGGCCGCTCGACACGCGCTCGAGTCTGTCCTCGACACCATCGGCCGTGAAGTAGCCAAGGGTGAGAAGGTTTCCATCACGGGCTTCGGCTCCTTCGAGAAGCGAATCCGCAACGCACGCATGGTCCGTAACCCACGGACCGGCGAGCGGATCAAAGCAAAGGCGACGCAAGTGCCCAAATTCACTGCAGGCCAGGATCTGAAGAACATCGTCTCGGGCGCCAAGAAGCTGCCGGCGCTCACGGTCGAGGCCGCCACGGCCCCGGTCGCTCGGGTGGCCGCCGCGGCCGCCCCGGCGAAGAAGACGACGACCAAGAAGACTGCGAAGAAGGCCGCGAAGAAGGCCGCGAAGAAGGCACCGGCGAAGAAGGCCGCTGCCAAGAAGTCGACGGCCAAGAAGTCGACAGCGAAGAAGGCTGCCAAGAAGGCCGCCAAGAGGGCTCCCGCGAAGAAGGCACCGGCGAAGAAGGCCGCCAAGAGGGCTCCCGCCAAGAAGGCACCGGCCAAGAAGGCCGCCAAGAGGGCTCCCGCCAAGAAGGCACCGGCCAAGAAGGCCGCCAAGAGGGCTCCCGCCAAGAAAGCACCGGCCAAGAAGGCCGCCAAGAAGGCTCCGGCCAAGAAGGCCGTGAAGCGCGCACCGGCCAAGAAGACCGCGAAGAAGGCCGCGAAGAAGCGCTGACCCAGCTCAAAAGGACGGGCCGTCTTCCTAGAGGGAGGCGGCCCGTTCTGCTGTCCGGGGGCCGACGCCCAGGGCCAGCGCCTCGTCGAGGTCGTGGAGGTCGTCGACGTCGCGACGCAGCCGGGGCAGAGGGACCGTGATCGCCCGCGCCCCGGTGGCGTCGTGGGCCAGCGCGGAGCCCGGGCCGAACCGTGGGTCGAACGCGTCGTACGCCGCGGTGTAGAGCGTGGTGCCGAGACCGTCCGCGTCGGCGACGTACGCCGGCTCACCGGGTGCCACTGCGCCGAGCGCCTCGTCGAGGTCCTTGGCACGCACGGCCGGGAGGTCGCCGGTGAGCGCGACAGGGACGAGCTCCGGCCAGCGCCGTCGCGCCTCCGCCGCGGACTGGCGCAGGGTGCCGTTCAGGTCCATCGCGACGCCATCCGGGATCGTGACCGCACCGAGGTCTGCCAGCTCGAGCGAGAACGACGCGTCGTCCGTCACGACCAGCACCTCGGCGATCGCTTCCGACGAGATGCACGCGGCCACCGTGTCCAGGGCGAAGGCGGCGGCGAGGGTGCGACGCGCGTCGTCGGTCAGGCCGACCATGCGGGACTTGCCGAGCGCGGGCGGCTTCACCGGGACCAGGGCGACGTACTGCTGCATCATCGCCATCCTTCCAGCAGCCGTCGGTCGAGTGACGGGGACCACTAGCCTGTCGCGTGTGAAGGTCCGGCATCTCCAGGAGGGCAGGCGCGGCTGGGCGTGGGCGATCGCGGTGCCCATCGTGAAGCCGATCCTGATCGCGACCACGAAGCGCCGGTGGATCGACGGCGAGAAGCTCCCGGCCGAGGGCGGGTTCCTGCTCGTCGCCAACCACATCTCTGAGGTCGACCCGCTCATCGTGGCGCACATCGTGTGGGACCACGGGCGGATCCCGCGCTACCTGGCCAAGGCCGGGCTGTTCAAGAACAAGTTCCTGGGCCTCTTCTTCCGCTCGGCCGGACAGATCCCGGTCCACCGCGCGTCGAAGGACGCCGTCGGTGCCTACGACGCAGCGGTCGAGGCGGTGCGGGGTGGCAAGTGCGTCGTGGTCTACCCGGAGGGCACGATCACCCGCGACCCGGAGCTGTGGCCGATGGTCGGCAAGTCCGGTGCCGCGCGTATCGCGCTGGCCACCAAGGCGCCCGTGATCCCGATCGGTCAGTGGGGCGCGCAGAAGGTGTTGGCGCCGTACGCGAAGAAGCCGGACCTGTTCCCTCGCAAGCTGATCACGATGAAGGTCGGCGACCCGGTCGACCTGTCCGACCTGACCAGCCGGGAAATGACTCCGGCCACGATCAATGAGGCGACGGAACGGATCATGGCGGCGCTGACGGACCTGGTGGAGGAGGTGCGCGGCGAGACCGCGCCGACCGACCGGTTCAACCCGCGCACCGCCGGGGTCAAGGAGTTCGGCAACCCCAACGACGACGGACGGCGAGGGAAGGCCTCATGAGCAAGGTCGCAGTGTTCGGTGCCGGGTCGTGGGGGACGGCGTTCTCGATGGTGCTCGCCGACGGCGGCAACGACGTCACGATCTGGGCCCGCCGCGAGGAGGTCGCCGAGGCGATCAACGAACGGCGCGAGAACGAGGAGTACCTCCCCGGGGTCGAGCTGCCGCCCGCGGTCTCGGCCACCCACGACGTCGAGAAGGCGGCCGTCGACGCGGACATCGTCATCTTCGCGACGCCCTCGCAGAGCTTCCGCACGAACCTCGAGGACTGGGCGCCATACCTCGCCGACGACGCCGTGCTGGTGTCGCTGATGAAGGGCGTCGAGCTCGGCACCCTCAACCGGATGAGCGAGGTGATCGCCCAGGTCACGGGCGCCGGCCCCGAGCGGATCGGCGTGATCAGCGGGCCCAACCTGGCCAAGGAGATCGCCCGCCGTGAGCCCGCCGCCTCGGTCGTCGCGTGCGCCGACGAGGAGGTCGCGAAGCATCTGCAGGACCGCTGCCACTCGCCGGCGTTCCGCCCCTACACCTCCGTCGACGTGCTCGGCTGTGAGCTCGGCGGCGCATACAAGAACGTCGTCGGCCTCGCGGTCGGCATGGCGGTCGGTCTCGGGTTCGGCGACAACACGACCGCCTCGGTGATCACCCGTGGCCTCGCCGAGACGGCCCGGCTCGCGACCAAGCTGGGCGCCAACCCGCTGACCTTGATGGGCCTGGCCGGCCTCGGCGACCTGGTCGCGACCTGCTCCTCGCCGCTGTCGCGCAACCGCAGCTTCGGCGAGAAGCTCGGCCAGGGGATGAGCACCGAGGAGATCGTCGCGTCCACCCGCCAGGTCGCCGAGGGGGCCAAGTCCTGCGCCTCTCTGCGCGCCCTTGCCGAGCGCTCCGGTGTTGACTCCCCGATCGCGCAGTACGTCGACGACGTCGTCGCGGGCCGGATGACGGCCATGGAGATGATGGACTCCACGCTGGCGCGCGAGACCAAGGCGGAAATGGAGTGACACCCACCGGTGGTTGAGGAAGGCGCTCTGCGCCTGTCTCGAAACCGCTGAAGCCGGCGCTGGAACTCGCCCACCGCAGGTCGAGCCTGTCGAGACCACCGCAGCGTGGGCTGGGAGCCGACCCTGCGGCCATCTCGACAGGCTCGATGAGCGGTGATTGCGTCCCAGCCCCGAGTTTGCGAGGTTTCGAGACGCTCGCTAGCGCGAGCTCCTCAACCAGCGATCTTGTCCAGCGCCTGCGACAAGTCGGCCCAGAGGTCCTCGACGTCCTCGATGCCGACCGAGAGTCGGACCAGTCCCTCGGGGATGGTCACGGGCTCGGACTTCCACCGGCGGCGCCGCTCGAACGACGACTCGACGCCGCCGAGGCTGGTGGCGTGCACCCAGAGCGCGGTGGCGCGCACCAGCAGGTCGGCCTGGTCGGCGGTGGGCAGCACGATCGAGACCATGGCGCCGAGGCCCGGGTAGCGGACCTCGGTGAGCAGCGGGTGGTCGGCGAGACGGCGCGCGAGCTCGGCGGCGTTGGCCTGGGCGCGCTCGACCCGCAGGTGCAGGGTGCGCAGGCCGCGCAGGGCGAGCCAGGCCTCGAACGGCCCGGGCGTGTTGCCCTGGACGTCGCGGCGCGCCTTGAGCACGGAGTGGAGATCGTCGTCGCGGGTGACGATCGCCCCGAGCTGTACGTCGCTGTGGCCGGCGAGGTACTTGGTCGCCGAGTGCAGCACCACGTCGGCGCCGAGCTCGAGAGGCCGCTGCAGCAACGGGGTGAGGAACGTGTTGTCGACGACCACGCGCGCGCCGGCGTCGTGGGCCGCCGCGATGATCGTGGGGGCGTCGGCCACCTCGAGGGCAGGGTTGGTCGGCGACTCGAACCAGACCAGCGCGGCGTTGTCGCACGCCTCGACCACGGCCGCGGTGTCCGTGATGTCGACGAGCGTCGTGGTGAGCCGGCCGCGGAGCTCGAGGTCGGCGAGCTGGACCAGGGTGCCGTTGTAGGAGTGCCTCGGCACGACCACGCGGTCGCCGAGCGCGACCAGGTCCAGGAGGCTGGTGACCGCCGCCATCCCGGATGCGTAGGCCAGGCACTGCCCGCCCTCCAACCGGCCGAGAGCGGTCTCGAACGCGGTCCACGTCGGGTTGCCGTAGCGGCCGTACTCGAGGTCCCCACCCGCGACGTACGTCGACGCCATCGTGATCGGCGCGTTGAGCGGCTGGTCCGGCTCGTGCGGTGGCCGGCCCGCGGTCACGGCGACGGTCGCGGGCTGCAGTGACCCGCTCTGGGGGTGCTCGGGAGGCGGAACCATGGGCACTAGTGTCGCGGTTGTGCTGACGACGTTGTTGGGCGGGCGCGCGTTCGCCGAGCGGCACGGCGAGAGTCCCGCCAAGGTCGTCGCGCTGCACGGCTGGGGCCGCACCCGCGCCGACTGGAACGCCACGCTCCAGGGCTACGACGCGCTGGCCATCGACCTCCCCGGCTTCGGAGCCACGCCGGCTCCGGACAGCGGTTGGAGCACGTCGGAGTACGCCGAGTGGGTGGCCGAGTGCCTCGACGAGGTGATCAGCTCCGGGGGAGACCGGCTGGTCCTCGTCGGCCACTCCTTCGGCGGCCGGGTGGCGGTGCAGCTCGCCGCGACGAATCCCGAGCTGGTGCGCGGGATCGTCCTGACCGGCGTACCGCTGCTGCGACAGGAGACCGCCGCGCGCAAGCCGGCGCTCGGCTTCCGCGTGCTGCGGTTCCTCAACAAGTGGCACTTCATCTCCAACGACCTCATGGAGAAGGAGCGCCGCAAGCGCGGCTCGGCCGACTACCGCGCCGCCGAGGGCGAGATGCGTGAGGTGCTGGTCAAGGCGGTCAACGAGGACTACGTCGACGCGCTCGACGCGCTCGCGTCGAACCGGCTGCCGGTGGCGATGGTCTGGGGCGAGCACGACACCGCCGCGGCAACGGCGATGGCAGAGCGAGCCCGGGCCCGGATCGGCGCAAATGCCGACCTGGAGGTCGTGCCGGGCTCGGCGCACCTGCTCGACGACGCGCTGGTCGCCGCCCTCCGCAGGGCGATCGACGACCTGGCTGCCCGCCCATGAGCGCAACCGCAAACGTGCTCGTCGGGCTGGCCATCTCGCTGCTCGCCCTGGCGTCGTACCTGCGCTGGTGGCGGGTTGCGCAGCGCGAGCACTACGAGCCGGGCCGGCTGGTGGCCATGGCCGCGATCTGGTGCCGGGCCCAGCCCGCGAACGCCCTGGCGCTCGCAGCGGTGCTGGTGCTCTGCCTGGTCGGCCTGAAGCTGCCGCTGGTCGGCCTGGTCGGCGCCGTCGTGTGGCTGCTGTGGCCGCCCGGCCTGGCGCTGCTGCGGCCGGCCAAGAAGCTCGTGTGGACGCCGCGCGTCCGTCGGCTCGCGGTGATCACCGTCGTGCTGCACGTCATGGTCTCCGGCTTCTTCCTGGCCTTCGGCGAGGCGGTCGCGCTGGTGCCGCTGCTGGCGCTGCCGATCGCCGAGGTCGCGTTGCTGGCCGCGCATCCGCTGGAGGACCAGCTCGGCCGGCGCTACGAGGTCTCGGCCGCCGCGAGGATCGAGCAGGTCGGGCCGCGGGTGGTGGCGATCACCGGGTCCTACGGCAAGACCTCGACGAAGAACTACGCCGCGCACCTGATGGCCGGCCGCTGGTCGGTGCTGGCGAGCCCGGCGAGCTTCAACAACGTGCTCGGCCTGGCTCGGGCGGTCAACGACCGGCTCACTCCCGGGACCGACGTGTTCGTCGCCGAGATGGGCACCTACGGGCCTGGCGAGATCGCGCGGCTGTGCCGGCTGTTCCCGCCCGAGGTCTCCGCGATCACCACGATCGGCGAGGCCCACCTGGAGCGCATGAAGGACCGCGCCACCATCGTGCGCGCCAAGTCGGAGATCCTCGAGCCGGCCACCACGATCGTGTTGAACGTCGACGTGCCCGAGCTGGCTGAGGCGGCCGAGCGCTACGCCCCCACCAAGCGGGTGGTCCGCTGCGCGACAACCGAGGGTGCGGACGCCGACGTCGTCGTACGCCGCGACGCCGAGTCGGACGGGGGTTGGCTGGTCGAGCTGTCGGGAGCTGGGCACCGGGTCGCCCTCCCGGCCGAGGTCGGACACCCGATCAACGTGGCCGTCGCGGTCGGGCTGGCGCTGGCGGTCGACGTACCGGAGCAGGTGATCCTCGACCGGCTCGCCTCGGTCCCGGCGACTCCGCACCGCGCCGAGACCACGACGCTCGACACCGGCGTCACGGTCATCGACGACACCTACAACGCCAACCCCGAGGGCGCCGCGCAGGCGCTGATGAGTGCCAGGTCACTCGTGGGCGAGGGCGGCACGGTGTGGACGATCACCCCCGGTATGGTCGAGCTCGGGCCCGAGCAGGTACGGCGGAACGCCGACTTCGCCCGGGCCGCCACGGCCGACGAGGGCATGCAGCTGGCCATCGTGGGCCACACCAACCGGACCGCGCTGCGGGCGGGGGACGCGAGCCGGACCCAGATGTTCGGCAGCCGCGAAGAGGCGGCCCGCCACGTGATGGCGACCGCGACCGCCGGTGACGTGGTGCTGTACGAGAACGACCTGCCCGACCACTACCCGTGATCCTCGGTGATTCGCTGGCCGGGCCGCGCTACTGAGAGGCTTGGACACCGTGATCAGCTCCAGCATCCAGCGGGCAACCGTGGTCTTCGGCGGAACAGCGAACGAACACGACATCAGCATCCTCACCGGCCTCCAGGCCGAGCGCGTCCTCGCCGGTGCGGGCGTGACGGTGCAGCCGGTCTACTGGTCGCGCACCGACCAGTGGTACCTCGTGCCCAGCAACCTCGAGGCCCGCGACTTCACCGAGGGGGACGGCGTCCCGTCCGGGGCGAAGCGGCTCGAGCTGCGGATCGGGGCGAAGAAGGGCAGCGGCTTCTACCTCGAGGGTGGCCTCGGTGGCGGCAAGCTGCTCGAGACCGGCCCGGTCCTGAGCTGCTTCCACGGCGGGCACGGCGAGTCCGGTGGCGCGCAGGCGCTGTTCGAGCTGCTCGGCATCAAGGCCACCGGCGGCACGGTCGCCGCGGCGGCGCTGGGCATGGACAAGCTGGCCTTCAGTGGCGTGATGGAGGCGGCCGGCGTCCCGTCCCTCAAGCGCACCCTGCTGTCGGCGGACGAGAAGCCGCCGTTCGACGGCCCCTACATCGTCAAGCCGCGGTTCGGCGGCTCCTCGATCGGCATCGAGGTGGTCGAGGACTGGGAGACCGCGGTCGCGCTGCTCGCCACCTCCCCGGACCTGCGCGAGGGCGCGGTCGTCGAGCCGAACCGGCCGGACCTCTTCGACCTCAACATCTCGGTCCGCACCGCGCCGACGCTGGCCGTCTCCGAGATCGAGAAGCCGCTGCGCCCCGCCGACGGCGCGATCTTCTCCTACGCCGAGAAGTACCTCCGTCCCGAGGGCCTCTCTGCCGCACCCCGCGAGTTCCCTGCCGACATCTCGCCCGAGCTGCGCGCCACCATCCAGTCCCTCGCCACCCGCGTCGTCGAGCTGACCGGACTCACCGGCATCTTGCGGATCGACTTCCTCTCCGACGGCACCGAGGCGTTCGTCAACGAGGTCAACTCGATCCCGGGCGCGCTCTCGCTCTACCTCTGGCCCGACACCCCTCCGGCCGACGTACTCGTCGCCGCGCTGGAGGAGGCCGAGCGGGCCCGTCCCCGCGCCACCGGCAACTACGAGGTGGGTGTCGCCCTCCGCGCTGCCGGTGGCATCGCCGGCAAGCTGGCTGGCCTGCCGCAACAGCGCTGACCTGCTTGCCGGTGCGTCGCGCCTGGTGTCCGCTTGCCGGGCGGCCGCCCGCCTGCCTTGCGGTTTACGTCATACGCTCCGAGCAGACGGGTCCACGATTCGTATGACGTCCCGCGCTCGCTGCTCGAGCGCTTCACCAGACGCGATCGGATCGGCGCGCGGGCACCCGGAGGCTCAGACGGGCGGGCCGGCCGTGATCGCGCGGGCCAGCAGGTCGCGGCTGACCTCGCCGAGCGAGGTGCCGCTGATCCCGCACGCGAACGGGAACGCCGAGGTCTCGGTGGTGCCGGGGGTGATGGCGGTCTCGAGGACGACGAACGAGCCGTCGGCGCTGACGATGAAGTCGGAGCGGGAGACGTCGCGCAGGCCCAGGGTGCGGTGGGCCTGGCGGGCGACCTCACCGAGGTGGGCGATCTGTTCCTCGGGGAGCTCGGGCCGGCTGAGGGAGACGAACTCGGCGGTGTAGCGGGCCGAGAAGTCGAACTCGTGGCCCTTCTCGTACTCGATGGCGACCGGCTCCAGCGACCGGAGCCCGTCATCGGTCTCGAGCACGACCACCGAGACGTCCACGCCGTCGTGGAACCGCTCGACGAGGGCGTCCTCGCAGTAGGCGTAGGTGCCGACCAGTGCCGACGGCAGGGCGGCCAGCCCGTCCACCCCCGCGACGCCGAGCGCGGAGCCGCCCCGGGCGGGCTTCACGACCACCCGCGTGCCGAGCCGGTGCATGACGTGCTCCATCAGGGCGGCGGCGCCGATGTCGCGGAAGGTCTGGGCCGAGAGCCCGACCGAGTCGGGGACCGGGATGCCGTCGCGACGCAGCAGCTCGCGGGCGTTCGACTTGTCATAGGCGAGCCGGCAGGCGTGGCTGCGGGAGCCGACGTACGGCATGGCGATCAGCTCGAGCAGCGTCTGGATCTCGCCGTCCTCGCCGAACTGCCCGTGCAGGGCCGGCAGCACCGCGACCACCTTGTCGCGCTCCAGGGTGTGCAGCAGGTTCCGGTCGAAGTCGTAGGCGTGCACCTCCACCCCGAGCGCACCCAGCTCACGGACCAGGTTGCGGCCACTGGCCAGGGAGACGTCGCGCTCGTGGCTCAGCCCGCCCGCGATCACCGCGACCGGGCCGGGGAACTCCTCGGGGCTCGACATGCCGAAAGCCTCGCACACCCGGCGTACGGCGAGCGCCCCGCGCCAAGGGCTGGTGCGGGGCGCTCGGAACGCCGTTCAGTAGGTCAGCTGGGCGGTCAGATATGGACCACCGGGCAGGTGAGCGTGCGGGTGATGCCGTCGAGGGTCTGCACCTTCGCGACCACCAGCTTGCCGAGCTCGTCGACGTTGCGGGCCTCGGCGCGCACGATCACGTCGTAGGGACCAGTGACGTCCTCGGCCATCGTGACGCCCTTGACCTGGGCGATCGCTCTGGCCACATCCGCGGCCTTGCCGACGTCGGTCTGGATCAGGATGTAGGCCTGCACCACCATGTGCGGATCTCCCTGCTGGTCTGTGGTCGGGGGGAACGCGGTCAACCTATCGCGCTGCTCCCGCGGGTCCTAGTGCCCCCGGTCCCGGCTGTCGGTGCGCTACGCGCACTGATCGCACGCACCTGGCGTCGTTACCGTCGCTCGATGATGGGCCTACAGCGTCTTCGCTCCGGCGCCTAGCCATGCACGCACGCTGAGCACGCCTAGCAGACCGACAGCCGAGACCGGGGGCACAGGTGCCGTTACGCCGTGCGTCTGCTGAGATGAGGCCATGTCGTTCCCGCCGGAGGCCACCCTCGGCGAGGTCGGCGAGTTCGGCCTGATCGGCGAGCTGACCCAGCTGTTCACCCAGGGTGAGCACGTGCTGGTGGGCCCCGGTGACGACGCCGCGGTACTCCGGGTGCGCCAGGGCCACGTCGTCGTCTCCACGGACCTGCTCATCGAGGGGCAGCACTTCCGCAACGACTGGGTCGAGGCCGCCGACGTCGGGCACCGAGCCGCCGCCCAGAACCTCTCCGACATCAACGCCATGGGTGGCCGCGCGCACTCGCTCACGATCGGTCTGGGTGCACCTGGCGACCTGCCGGCGCGCTGGGCGCTCGACTTCGCGGGCGGGTTTGCGGCCGAGTGCGACCTCCTCGGCGCCAGCGTGGTCGGGGGAGACCTGACCCGCTGCGACCAGGTCGTCATCGCCGTCACGGTCATCGGCGCCTGCACCCAGTCGCCAGTCCTCCGCTCCGGCGCGCAGCCCGGCGACGTGCTGGCGCTCACCGGGCGCCAGGGCTGGTCCGCCGGCGGACTGGCCGTCCTCACCCGGGGGTTCCGCTCGCCGCGGGTGCTTGTCGAGGCCTACCGCCGCCCCAGCCCGCCGTACGACGCCGGCCCGGCGGCCGCCGAGGCCGGGGCCACGTCGATGATCGACGTCTCCGACGGGCTGGTGGCCGACGCCGGCCACCTCGCCACCGACTCGGGGGTCGCGATCGACATCCGCACCGACGCCCTCGAGGTGCCCGAGCCGCTGCACGCGGTCGCAGCGGCCACCGGCGCCGACCCGGTCTCGTTCATCCTGGGCGGCGGCGAGGACCACTCGCTGCTCGCGACGTTCCCGGACGGCGCCGTCCCCGACGGCTGGAGCGTCATCGGCGCGGTGGCCGCGGGCGAGGGCGTCACCGTCGACGGCGCGGCGTACGCAGGCGAGACCGGCTGGACCCACTTCTAGGATCTGGGCCTTTCCCTGACGATCTGGGCCGTTGCAAGACCCCAGATCGTCAGGGTTACCCGGGTACCCGGGTAACCCGACGACGCGGACCGCACAAAGGCCGCCATCCCAGACGGGATGACGGCCTCAGCGGACAGCGGGGGTCAGCGCGTGACTTTGCCCGCCTTGATGCAGCCGGTGCAGACGTTGAGCCGCTTGGGCGTGCCGTTGACCGTCGCGCGGACCCGCTGGATGTTGGGGTCGAAGCGACGCTTGGTGATCTTGCGCGACCACGGCCGGTTGTTGCCGAAGCCGGGCTTCTTGGCGCAGATGTCGCAGACGGCGGCCACTGTGAGCTCCTGGAGAATGGTGTTCGATGCGTTCGTGGGGTGCCCGGCGTGCGGGCAACCGAAGAAGAATATCCGAACCGGGCCCTCCCACCGAAATCGTGCCTGTCGCACTAGCCTCGCCCCCGTGAGCGAACCGGGCACTGTCGGGAGCGGCATCGAGCTCGCGACGGTGCTCAGCTTCATCGACATCGCGGTGGACGCCCTGGCCGGCGCCCGCGAGGAGATCGACGCGCTCAACGTCTATCCGGTGCCGGACGGCGACACCGGCACCAACATGTACCTCACCATGGCCGCGGCCCGCGACGCCGTCCGCGAGAAGGCCGAGACCGGCGACGCCGACCGGGCCGCGCTGTTCGAGGCGTTCACGCGAGGCGCCCTGCTGGGCGCGCGCGGCAACTCCGGCGTGATCCTCAGCGAGATGCTGCGCGCGATCATCGGGCGCATCGCCGAGGCACAGTGGGACGAGCGCAACGGCGCGGTCATGGTCGACGCGCTCAAGCAGGCGACCGAGGCGAGCTACGCCGCCGTCGGTACGCCGGTCGAGGGCACCATGCTGTCGGTCTGCCGCGCTGCGTCGGAGGCGGCCGCGAGGCTGCTCGAGGGCGAGCCGAAGGTCCGATCGCGGGACGTGCTCACCACCAGCGCCGCCGCGGCCCGCGAGGCGCTCGCGAGGACCCCCGAGCAGCTGAAGGTGCTCCGCGATGCGGGGGTGGTCGACGCCGGCGGCCGAGGAGTCGTGGTGATCCTCGACGCAGCCGAGACCGCGCTGACCGGGAAGCGGCCGCCACCGGTCGAGGCCGGACGACGGATCCCGCGACCCATCGTGGCCGAGCCCGGCGCCGACCTGGTGGACGACGGCCCGGCGTACGAGGTCATGTACCTGCTCGACGCCGCCGACGAGACCATCACGAAGCTGCGCAGCACCCTCGCCGGGCTCGGCGACTCCCTGGTCGTGGTCGGCGGCGAGGGGCTCTGGAACGTGCACGTCCACGTCGACGACGTGGGCTCCGCCATCGAGGCGGGCATCGAGGCCGGCCGACCGCACCGCGTGCGGGTGACGCACTTCGCCGAGCAGATCGCCGCCCGCGAGCCGCAGAAGCGGGTCGGCCGGGCCATCGTCGCGGTCGCCGCTGGGGCGGGGCTGGCCGCGCTGTTCGGGGAGGCCGGCGCCGTCGTCGTTCGCGGCGGCCACGGCAACCGGCCGTCCACCGGGATGCTGCTCGAGGCCATGGTCCAGTCGGGCGCCCAGGAGGTCGTGGTCCTACCAAACGACAACGACTCGGTGCGCGCGGCCCAGGTCGCGGCCAGCACCGCCGAGAAGGACCACGACATGCGGGTCGCGGTGATCCCGACCACCGCCCAGGTCGAGGGGCTGGCCGCGCTGGCCGTCCACGAGCCTGGCCGGACCTTCGACCAGGACGTCCTCGAGATGACCGCCACCGCCCGGCACGCCCGCCAGGGGGCGGTCACCGTCGCGACGAAGAAGGCGATCACCATGGCCGGGCCGTGCGAAGCGGGTGACGTGCTCGGCGCGATCGGGGGCGACTTCGTGGTCGTCGGCCACGACCTCACCGAGGTCGCCGAGGACGTGCTGGGCAGGCTGCTCGGCGGTGGTGGCGAGATGGTCACGCTCGTCTCCGGCGCGGACGACGCGGACGGCGCGCTGGCCGGGACCTGCGCCGGGTGGCTGGAGGAGACGCACCCGACTGTCGACGTCGTGGTGTACGACGGAGGCCAGGAGGGTTACCCCCTCCTGGTCGCAGTCGAGTAGGTCGAGCAGGAGGAGGCAGCCGGTGATCGACCTCGACTCACCCGTCGAGTCGGTGCTCGGCGTGGCCAAGGGCAAGAAGGCCCAGTCGCGCTACGAGGGCATCACCGAGCGGTTGGGCCTCCGGACGGTCGGTGACCTCCTGCGCCACTTCCCCCGCCGTTACCTGGAGACGGGCTCGCTGACCTCGCTCGAGGACCTCCGGGAGGGCCAGCTGCTGACCGTGGTCGGCGAGATCTCGAGCTCCCAGAGCCGGACCTACCGCGACCGGCGTACGGGCCGGCCGGCCTATCGGCAGGAGGTCGTGCTCCGCACCGAGGGCCCGTCCCTGCAGATGTCCTTCTTCGCGCAGCAGGCCCACATCGGCAGGTTCAACGAGCAGCGGTTCAGCCCGGGGCGTCGAGGCATCTTCATGGGCAAGGTCGGCACGTTCCGCGGAGAGTGGCAGCTGACCAACCCGCAGATGGTGCTCTTCGGCGCCGACGGGGAGGCGAGCGAGGAGCTGGCCGCCCTCTCCCTGGAGACGATCGGCCCGCTCTACCCGCTCTACCCGGCGACCAAGGATGTCGAGTCGTGGGACCTCCAGAAGGCGATCACGTTCGCGCGGACCATGGTCGACGAGGTGCCCGAGCTGCTTCCCGACCAGGTCCGGGCCGAGTTCAAGCTGCTCGACGCGCGGACCGCACTCGACCGGGTCCACGCACCTGAGACCTGGGGGGAGATCACCCGGGCGCAGAAGCGCTACCGGTTCGAGGAGGCGCTGGTCACCCAGCTCGTTCTGGGACGGCGCCGCCGGTTCGTACGCGCACTCGGCACCGTGGCCCGCGCCGGGGGAGACGGTGGGCTGCTCGCGGCCTTCGACGAGCAGCTGCCGTTCACGCTGACCGCGGGCCAGCGGGAGATCGGCGCCGAGATCGAGGCCGACCTCGCCCAGTCGCATCCGATGAACCGGCTGCTCCAGGGCGAGGTCGGCTCCGGCAAGACGGTGGTCGCGCTGCGGGCGATGCTGCGCGTCGTCGACTCCGGCGGCCAGGCCGCGCTGCTGGCGCCCACCGAGGTGCTCGCCCAGCAGCACCATCGCTCGATCACCGCGCTGCTCGGCGACCTGGCGGCCGGCCCGATGTTGGGTGGAGCGATGGGCGGGACGAACGTCGAGCTGCTCACCGGCTCGATGACCAAGACCCAGCGCACCGAGCCGCTGTCGCGTCTCGCGATCGGCGAGTCCGGCATCGTCATCGGCACCCACGCCCTGCTGGAGGACGAGGTCCAGTTCTTCGACCTCGGCCTGGTCGTTGTCGACGAGCAGCACCGGTTCGGCGTCGAGCAGCGCGCCGCGCTCACCGACAAGGCCCTGGGCTCGCCGCCGCACGTGCTGGTGATGACCGCGACGCCGATCCCGCGCACCGTCGCGATGACGGTCTTCGGTGACCTCGAGGTCTCCACGCTCACCGAGCTGCCCGCCGGCCGGGCGGCGATCCAGACCAACGTCGTGCCCCTGGCCGAGCAGCCGCAGTGGATCGACCGGGTGTGGAAGCGGATCCGCGAGGAGGTCGACAAGGGCCACCAGGCCTACGTCGTCTGCCCGCGGATCAGCGGCGACGAGCTCGAGCAGGGTGAGCTCGACCCGACCTACGACGACCGCGAGCTCGATGACCGGGTGGCCGAGGCCACCCGCCACACCCTGGCCGCGGTCGACGAGGTCGTTGTCGAGCTCGACACCCACGAGCTCCACGGGCTGCGGATCGCGGCGCTCCACGGCCGGCTGCCTCCCGACGAGAAGGACCGGACGATGCGCGCCTTCGCGGCAGGCGAGCTCGACGTCCTGGTGGCCACGACCGTGATCGAGGTCGGGGTCGACGTCGCCAACGCGACGACGATGGTGCTGATGGATGCCGACCGGTTCGGTATCTCCCAGCTCCACCAGCTGCGGGGCCGGGTCGGCCGGGGCGGCCTCCCCGGGCTGTGCCTGCTCGTGAGCCAGGCCGAGCAAGGCAGCCCGGCGCGCGAGCGGCTCGACGCCGTCGCCGCCACCACCGACGGGTTCGAGCTGAGCCGGGTCGATCTCGAGCAGCGCCGCGAGGGCGACGTCCTCGGCCGCTCGCAGTCCGGCTACCGCTCCACGCTGCAGAACCTCCGCGTGCTCCGCGACGAAGCGACGATCATCGAGGCGCGCGCCGCCGCAGAGGCGCTGCTCGACGCCGACGCCGACCTCTCCACCCACGACCTCCTCCGCGGCGCCGTCACCGATATGGAGGAATCGGCCGAGGCCGAGTTCATCGAGAAGTCCTAGGGTCGAGGGGTCATGACCAGGATCATCGGGGGCGACGCCGGCGGGCGCCGGATCTCGGCCCCCTCCGGACAGCACACGCGGCCGACCACGGACCGGGTGCGCGAGGCACTTTTCTCCAGCATCGAGGCGTGGTGCGGCTCCCTGCAGGGGCTGCGCTTCCTGGACCTCTACGCCGGTTCGGGAGCGGTCGGGCTCGAGGCCTGGTCGCGCGGTGCCGGGGTTGTCACCCTGGTCGAGTCGGACCGGCGTACCGCCCGGCTGATCGGTGACAACGCCAGGGTGCTCGGCTTCGCGAAGGCGGACGTGGTGGCCAGCCCGGTCGCGGCGACGCTGTCCCGGCCACCGGGTGCGCCCTACGACGTGGCGTTCCTCGACCCGCCGTACCCCCTCGACGAGGCCGCGGTCGGCGGAGACCTCGCGCTCCTCGCTCAGCTGCGCTGGCTGGTCCCGGGCGCCATGGTCGTGGTGGAACGCTCGTCGCGCAGCCCGGAGCCGACGTGGCCCGACGGCATCGACGGGCGGCGCAGCAAGCGCTACGGCGAGACGACGCTTTGGTACGGTCACGCCGCTGCGAACCCAGAGGACCCCCAGGAGACCTGATGCGCCGAGCCGTCTGCCCCGGGTCCTTCGATCCGGTCACCAACGGGCACCTCGACATCGTCCAGCGCGCCTCGAGCCTGTTCGACGAGGTGATCGTCGCGGTCGGCGTCAACGTGTCGAAGAGCCGGCTCTTCACGCCCGAGGAACGCCTGTCGATGCTGGAGCAGGGGGTCGTCGGCCTCGCGAACGTCCGGGTCGAGGGCTTCACCGGCCTGATCACGACCTACTGCCAGCAGGCGGACGCCGTCGCCATCGTGAAGGGGCTGCGCTCGGGGACCGACTTCGACTACGAGCTGCAGATGGCCCAGATGAACGCCCATCTGACCGGGGTCGAGACCGTCTTCGTGCCCACGAACCCGCAGTACGGCTTCGTGTCGTCAAGCCTGATCAAGGAGGTGGCGTCGTACGGCGGCGACGTCTCCGGCCTGGTGCCCGACTTCGTGCTCGGCCCGCTCACCGACAAGCTCGCCCAGCGAAAGGCCGAGTGAGGCGCGGCCGAGTTTGGTCGCTGTGGTGCGGCCCGCGTACGATTCTCGATTGGATCTGTTTGCCTGGATACCGGAAGTGACACTGAACAGCTTGGACCCGAGAGCGCCGCTCGTGCTCGACACCCGCGAGCTCGGACGCCGCCCGGGGTCCCAGCGCGAGGTGTCGCTGAAGGTGGCCGCGCCGGCAGATCTGGGCATCGAAGTCCTTCGGGTCACCGAGGGGTCGCCGGTCGAGCTAGACCTGCGCCTCGAGGCGGTCATGGAGGGGGTGCTGGTCACCGGGACGGCGCACGCCTCGCTTGCGGGTGAGTGCGCACGGTGCCTGGAGCCGATCTCAGACGACATGGAGGTCACGTTCCAGGAGCTGTTCGTCTACGAGGACCACGCCCTTCCCGGGGAGGACGACGAGGTCAGCATGCTGCAGGGCGACCTGGTCGACCTGGAGCCGCTGCTGCGGGACGCGGTGGTGCTCGCACTGCCGTTCCAGCCGCTGTGCATGGACGACTGTCCCGGCCTGTGCCCCGAGTGTGGAGCACGACTGGCCGACGACCCCGACCACGCGCACGACGCGGCGATCGACCCGCGGTGGGCGGCACTGGCCGACCTGACGCAGGCCCCCCAGACCACCCAGCAGACCGAGCAGAACTGAGAGAGAGAACACCATGGCTGTCCCGAAGCGGAAGATGTCGCGCAGCAACACGCGCCACCGTCGCTCGGCCTGGAAGACCACCGCGCCGACTCTGGTGACCTGCGCCAACCCCGCCTGCGCTGCCAAGCACCTGCCGCACCGCGCGTGCGGCACCTGTGGCCAGTACGGCGCGCGCAACGCCCGTCGCCAGGTTCTCTGATCCGCCCAGACTTCTGAGCAACTACGCGCAGCTCCGCGCAGCGCTCGGGGAGCCGGTCCTGGACCCCGAGCTGCTCGAGCGCGCGCTGACCCACCGCTCCTACGCCTACGAGAACGGCGGGCTGCCGACCAACGAGCGGCTGGAGTTCCTCGGTGACTCCGTGCTCGGGGTGGTCGTCACCGAGACCCTCTACGTCACCCACCCCGACCTCTCCGAGGGCCGGCTGGCCAAGCTGCGGGCGGCGGTCGTCAACGCCCGCGCGCTGGCCGAGGTCGGCCGCGGCATCCGGCTCGGCGAGCACGTCAAGCTCGGCCGCGGCGAGGAGACCACCGGCGGCCGCAACAAGGCGTCGATCCTCTCCGACACGGTCGAGGCCGTGATCGGAGCCGTGCACCTCAGCGGCGGCATCGCGGTCTCGTCCGAGGTGGTGCACCGGCTCTTCGACCCGCTCATCGAAGCGGCGTCCGCGCTCGGTGCCGGCCTGGACTGGAAGACCTCGCTCCAGGAGCTCGCCGCCGAGCACGCCTTCGGGGTTCCGGAGTACGTCATCCAGGACGAGGGCCCCGACCACCAGAAGACCTTCACCGCCCAGGTGCGAGTCGCCGACCAGCTCTACGGCAACGGCGTCGGCCGGTCCAAGAAGGAAGCCGAGCAGGCCGCCGCCGAGACGGCGTACGGCGCGATCGCCGGCAGCCTCGGCATCGCCGACGACCCGATCGACGCCGCCGTCGACGCCGCCGTGGACGCCGCGGCCGACTCCTCCCCCAACGCCTAGCTGTTTCGACCATGCCAGAGCTGCCCGAGGTCGAGGTGGTCCGTGCCGGCCTGGCTCGACACGTCGTCGGCGCCGTCATCACCTCGGTCGAGGTGCTCCATCCCCGTCCGGTGCGCCGCGACCCGCGCGGTCCCCGCGGATTCGCGACCGCGCTGACCGGCCGACGTATCGAGGGCGCCCGGCGCCGCGGCAAGTACTTCTGGCTGCCCCTCGACAGCGGCGACGCGCTGCTCGGCCACCTCGGCATGAGCGGCCAGTTCCTGCTTCGGCCGCCGGAGTCCGCGCCAGAGACGCACCTCCGGGTGCGCCTGGCCCTCACGGGCGCGGCCGAGGATCGTGAGCTGCGCTTCGTCGACCAGCGGATGTTCGGTGGGCTCTCGGTGTCGGCCGGCGGCGCCGAGCTACCGCCCGAGATCGCGCACATCGCGCGCGACCCGCTCGACACGGAGTTCGACGACGACGCGTTCGTCGCCAAGGTGCGCCGGCGCTCCTCCGGGATCAAGCGGCAGCTGCTCGACCAGAACCTCATCTCCGGGGTCGGCAACATCTACGCCGACGAGGCGCTGTGGCGGGCCCGGCTGCACGGCGAGCGGGCCGGGGAGAAGCTCACCGCCGCGCAGGTGCGCGAGCTGCTCAGCCACGCGCGCGACGTGATGAACGAGGCGCTCGGGCAGGGCGGCACGTCCTTCGACGCGCTCTACGTCAACGTCAACGGCGAGTCCGGCTACTTCGAGCGGTCGCTGCACGCCTACGGGCGCGAGGGCGAGCCCTGCGACCGGTGTGGGGCGCCGGTGCGACGGGCGGCGTTCATGAACCGGTCGTCGTACTTCTGCCCGGTCTGCCAGCCGGTCCCGCGCCGCCGGCGCACGGCGGTCCCCAAAGGCATCGCGGCAGATTGACCGGAGGCCCCTCGAGTGGGACGCTTGAAGACGGTCCTTGGACCCAGCCTCAGAGAACCAGTCCCACGGATACCGGAAGGTTCAACATTTATGGCAAAGGCGCTGATCGGCTACATGAACAGCGACCTGCGTGACCCCCGCCTTGCTGCCGAGAACAGTCGGCTGCGCGCGCGGGTGGGCGAGCTGGAGGCCCTCGTGGTCCGGCTCAGCGAGGAGAACGACAAGCTCGTGGCCGCCCGGGCCGAAGAGCTGCTGGTCGACACCGCTCCCCGCATGCAGGAGATGCAGCCCGCCTGACAGACAGGCACCCTCAGCTAGGGCACGTCCCGCGAGCCCTAGCGGCGCCAGACGGCGCCCAGGACGCACGCTGGCGGCGTCGTCGACGCTCGAAAGACGCCCAGTCTGCCAGCGCGCCGTCGCCTAGCCATCGCACGCCCTGGACGACGCTGGCATCCACTATGACTCGCGGGACGTGCCCGCCTGGTGCTGACGGCTCCGGCCGGGAAACCAGGTGAAACGGGGAGCGACACGGCGTTAGCGTGCTGACTTCGTGAGCCGGTTGCTCGACGTCCTCGCGCCGCCACGCCTCGGGCGGGGCTTCCGCCTGTTGATGGCCTCGTCGTGGACCAGCAACGTCGGCGACGGCATCGCCCTGGCGGCCGGTCCGCTGCTCGTCGCCTCGAAGACCGACCATGAGTTCCTGGTCGCGCTCGCCGCGCTCCTCCAGTGGGCGCCCCCGATGGTCTTCGGCGTATGGGCCGGGGCGCTCACCGATCGGCTCGACCGCCGGCTGATCATCATCACCGTCGACCTGTTGCGGGCCCTCGTGCTCGCGCTGCTGGCCGCGGCGGTCGCCTTCGACGTCGCCCCCATCGCGCTGGTGCTGGTGGCGATGTTCCTGCTCGGCACCGCCGAGGTGTTCGCCGACAACACCTCGAGCACGCTGCTGCCGATGCTCGTCGCGCGCGACGACCTGGCGATCGCCAACGCCAGGCTGCAGACCGGCTTCGTGACCATCAACCAGCTGGCGGCCCCGCCGATCGGCGCGTTGCTGTTCACGCTCGGCCAGTTCATCCCGTTCACGGCCCAGGCGCTGGTCGTCGTCCTGGCCGTGGTCCTGATCGCCCGGCTGCAGCTCCCCGCGCACGGCCGCGCTCCTGACGAGGCTCGCCCGGTCTGGCACGACATCGTCGAGGGCTTCCGCTGGGCCTGGCACCACGCTGCGGTCCGCACGCTGGTGCTCACCATCCTGATCTTCAACGTCACCTTCGGCGCGGCCTGGTCGGTGCTCGTCCTGTACGCCACCGAGCACCTCGGCCTGGGCAGCGTGGGCTTCGGTCTGGTCACGACGGTCACCGCGGCCGGTGGCCTGTCCGGCACCCTGGCCTACGGCTGGCTGACCCGCCGGATCAGCCTCGGCAACATCATGCGGATCGGTCTGATCATCGAGACCCTCACCCATCTCGTGCTGGCGTCCACCTCGTCGCCGTACGTCGCGATGCCGGTCTTCTTCATGTTCGGCGCGCACGCGTTCGTGTGGGGCACCACGTCGATCACGATCCGGCAGCGTGCGGTGCCGACCGAGCTCCAGGGCCGGGTCGGCGCGGTGAACCTGATGGGCGTGTACGGCGGGCTCGTGGTCGGCGCCGGGATCGGCGGGCTGATCGCGCAGCGGTGGGGGGTGACGGCGCCGTTCTGGTTCGCCTTCGTGGGGTCGGCGGTGTTCGTCGTCCTCATCTGGCGCCAGCTCAGCCACATCGCGCACGATGACGACCTCGCCTCCGCGACGACCTGACCCCGGGCGGAAGATGGTGGCATGTACGTGCCCCGGTTCAACGCCCTCGACGACGACGAGGCCATCCGGGCGATGGTGCGCGGCGTCGGCGCCGCCGAGCTGGTCACGGTGGGGGAGGACGGCTACCCGCTCGCGACCCGCCTGCCCGTGGTCTGGGACGGCGACCGCCTGGTGCTCCACATCGCCCGTGCCAACCCGCACTGGCGGTCGATCCCGTCGGACCGCGACGTGCCCGCGCTCGCCGTCGTCACCGACGCCGAGGCCTACGTGTCGCCCGCTTGGTACGCCACCAAGGCCGAGCACGGCCGGGTGGTGCCGACCTGGAACTACTCGGCGGTCCACGTCACCGGCCGGGTCCGGCGCCACGACGATCCGGAGTGGATCCGGAGCGCGGTCACGATGCTGACCGAGCAGCACGAGTCGAGTCGCGCCGAGCCGTGGGCGGTCACCGACGCTCCTTCGACGTACGTCGACAAGCAGCTGCGCGCGATCGTCGGGCTCGAGTTCACCATCGAGCGGGTGGAGGGCAAGGCCAAGCTGAGCCAGAACCGGTCCGAGGAGGACCGAGCCGGCGTCGTGGCCGGGCTGCGGGCGGAGGGCAGCGGTCGCGAGGCGACCGTCGCCGAGCAGATGGAGCGGCTCACCTAGAGCGCGAGCTGGGTCGTGACCTGCTCCCAGACGTCGCGCTCGGCGTGCTCGGCGAGGAACGCGAGCGTCTCGGGGGAGAGGCTGCGCTGCTTGGGCGCCACCTTCTCGACGTACGTCGCGTGCACCTGCGCGAACGCGGTGTCGATCTCCGGTGACCGCTCGAGCCCCAGCCAGGCGAGCACCTTGTCGAGGCTGGTGCGCTTGCGTCGCCGAAGAAGCGGTCGTACTCGACGACCACGGCGTGATCGGGTCGCTGCTTGACCGCACGGCGGACCCGGCGCAGCGAGCGGTTCCAGCCGGCCACCGCCTTGGTGGCGTCCTGGTCGGCGGACCAGCCGAGGTCGTCGGGGTTCTGCGCGCGGGCCTCCCAGCTCGCCGCGACCGGTTCGAGGTCGCGCACGATGCAGACGAACCGCGCGTCGGGCAGTGTCTCCCACACGTGCTGGAGGCGGATCGCGACCATCTTGTCGCCGACGTACCGAGCCTGGCTCCACTTGGCCCGCATCGCCGCGTAGTGCGGCGCCCACTCCGGCGCCTGCTCGGGCGTGAGGTTGGTGAGGCCGTCGGTGAAGTCGAAGAACCGGCCCTCCTCGAAGAGGTCGGCGGTCACCGGCTCCTCGTCGCGCGGGTAGAGCCGCTTGTAGCGCTCGACGCCCAGCGCGATGTCGGCGTGGGCGGCGAAGACCTCCAGCAGCGCTGTGGTGCCGGACCGCCCGAGCCCGGCCAGAAAGAGCAGGCTCTGGTCGCTCGACACGGTCGGTGAGCCTACGCGTGCGCGTCGCGTGCGAGCTGCACCGCTTGCGCCATGACGGCGTGCTCCTCGACGGTCGTGAGCGGCTTGCTGCTCCGGATCCGGGCGGCCTCCTCGAGGTGCTCGGCGTACGGCGCGGGCGGGGCGGCGCCGTACGCCTTCAGCAGGTCGCCCGCTCCCGGGAACTCCTGCGTCAGCGCGACCCCGGCCAGGATCAGCGCGGACATCGCGACGTCCAGCCCGGGTGGCCCCGGCCGCGCGTTGGTCCAGTCGATGACGACCGGGCCGTCGGGGCCCATGAGCACGTTGAGCGGGTGGAAGTCGAGGTGCAGGAGGCTCTGCCCGTTCCACGGCAGGGCGTGCAGCCGGCGCTGCAGGTCGGCCTGGATCCGCGCGCCCTCGTCGGCGTCGACGGCTCCGCCGAACAGCTGCTCCCCGAGCGTCGGCCCCTCGATCCGCTCCATGACGATCCTGGGGCCGTCCCACTCATCGACGCGTGGGACCGGGTAGCCGAGCGCGTGCACGGCCCGGATCAGCTCGGCCTCGTCCTCCGCCGACCGGCCGTCCTTGTACCAGCGCACGACCCGGCCGTCCGCCAGCGCGAAGACGTCGCAGTCTCGCCCCGAGGCCAACGGCCGGCCGGCGTCACCATGCCGCCGAATCTAGGACACGCCCGGGTCAGGCGAGCTCGGCGCCCTCGCGGGCCTCCTTCGGCAGCAGGAACGCCACGAAGAAGCTGACCGCGTAGCAGGCCACGCTCACCCAGATGACGGCCTTGGTGGCATCGGTCCAGCCTTCGGCGGGCAGCCACTGGAAGAACAGCGACCCGATGATCGCCACGCCCAGCGCCCCGGAGAACTGCTGCGCGGCGTTCAGCACTCCCGATCCGGTGCCCACCTCGTGGTCGCCGAGGTCGGCCAGGATGATGTCGAAGAGCGGGGCGAAGATGGCGCCGCTGCCGAGCCCGACGACGAACAGCGCGGGCGCCAGGTCCCAGCCGGTGGTCGACATGCCGCCTCGGTCGATGGTCAACCAGAGACCGAGCATGCCGAGCCCGATCACGATCAACCCGCCGTGCAGGACCTTGCGGCCGAACTTCGGGCCTAGCGCCGCGCCGGAGGTGGCCGCACCGACCGCGAGGCCGAGCGCCAGCGGGGTCATCGCTACACCGGTGTGCATCGGCGTGAAGCCGAGGCCGATCTGGATGAACAGGTTCACGATCAGCATCAGGCCGTTCATGGCGACGAAGAACGACGCCAGGAAGACCACGCCGGCCACGAAGCCGCGGTTGCGGAACAGCGAGCGCTCGATCACCGGGTGCGCGCTGCGTCGCTCGCTGACCACGAACCCGGCGAAGACGATCGCGGAGGCGCCCATCATGAGGAAGCACCACAGCGGCCAGTCGTGCTCGCGGCCCTGGACCAGCGGGTAGATCAGCAGCGCGGAGGCGGCGGCCAGGAGCACCGAGCCCACGACGTCCAGCTTCGTCTCGCGGTTGCGGGGGAGGTCTGGCAGGTACTTGACGGCGAGGATGGTGCCGACGATGCCCACCGGGATGTTGATCAGGAAGATCATCCGCCAGCCGGTGCCGAACAGGTCGGCGTCGATCAGGAAGCCGGCCAGGATCGGGCCGAGCACCGCGGCCAAGCCCATGATCGGGCCGAACGGGATGAAGGCCTTCTGGAGGTCGTCGGGGTGGAAGGACTGCTTCACCATGGCGAGCCCCTGCGGGATCATCACCGCGCCGAAGGCGCCCTGGAGGACCCGGAACGCGATCAGCGCGCCCGCGGTCGGCGCCAGCCCGGAGAGCAGGGAGGCGACGGTGAAGCCGACCATGCCGATGATGAACATCCGGCGCCGCCCGACCAGGTCGCCGGCCCGGGCCGAGACGACCAGCCCGACCGCGAAGGCCATGGTGTACGCCGCGAGCACCCACTGCAGCGTGCTCTGGCTGCCGCCGAGGTCGGCCCGGATCGACGGGCCGGCCAGGTTGGCGATGGTGGCGTCGAGCAGGTCCATGACATCGGCCACGATGACCACGGCCATGACCATCCAGCGGTACTGGTAGCCGCGCGACTCCTGCTGCGGGGTCTCCCCGGACATCGGATCCGCGGGGGAGGGAGTGGTGACAGACATGGAGTGCTCCTGGGATTTGGGCCGAACGGTGTTCGAAAGTTCGAACACTGTTCTAAACCCGAACGGCGTTCGTGTCAAGTACACTGTTCGACATGCCTGATCCCACGGATCCGCCGGAGCGGGAGCGCACCTGGCAGGCCGGCCCGCTCCGCGTCCGGGTGACGCTCCGCGCCGCGCGGCGAGGAGCGGCCCCCCAAGGAGCGGCTGACCACCGAGCGGATCGTCGACACGGCGATGGCCCTGATGGCGAGCCACGGATACGAAGCGGTCTCGATGCGGTCGCTCGCCAAGGCGCTCGACACCGGACCGGCGTCGCTCTACCAGCACGTCGCCAACCGGGACGAGCTCGACCAGCTCGTCATCGACCGCATCGCCAGGCAGCTCGACATCCCCGAGCCCGACCCGGACGAGTGGGCCGACCAGCTCAAGGGCGTGCTGCGGCAGATGCGCGACCTCTACCACGACCATCCGGGCTCGGCCCGGGCCGCGATGGCGCAGATCCCGACGATGGAGGGCAGCATGCGGGCTGCCGAGGGGATCATGGCGATCTGCGTCGCCGGCGGCATCTCGCCGCAGGCGGCCGCATGGATGTGCGACCTCGCCGCGCTCTACGTCAGCGCGGTCGGCTACGAGGAGTCGCTCTGGGTCCAGCGCCAGAACTCGACGGCGCCCGGCGAGGAGCCCGACCACGAAGCGATCGACGCCGAGATGGTGGAGCTCTGGAACCAGCTGCCTCCGGAGCTCTTCCCGCTGCTGACGAAGTACTCACCCGAGATGACCGCCGGCGACGGCCTCGACCGGTTCGAGTTCGCCATCGACGTACTGGTCGCCGGGCTGGAGGCGGTCTCCGAGAAGTACCGATGAGCTTTGACCCCCGCAGACTTCGACCCCGGCCCGCGACGGACGCTCGCTGCGCTCGCTAGCTTCGCCGTCCATCGCGGGCACCGGGTCGATCGCGGGGCGCGCTCGCTCCGCTCGCAGGTCGCTGCGCTCATCCTCTGTCAGCTGTCTCGGAGAGGGTGCTCGTCACCCGGACACGCGGGCGTGGGTACGCCTCCGGATTCACGAACCCGGGGGTGTGCGCGGGTAGGGTTCGCAGGGCTGAGCTTCCCCCGCGTCAGCCGCCGTCTGAGCGCTATTTGAGCGAGGGAGTCCGT